>NZ_LT607752.1:4780000-5980000 GCF_900090265.1 Micromonospora rifamycinica | reverse complement strand
GCGGTGCAGGCGAGGGCGGCGAGGACGGCGGTGGCCGCGCCGAGAAGGGGTCGGAAGAGTCTCATGTCGTGCTCCAGTACGCCGGGGGGCGCGGGACCGGACACCGCCGGTCCCGCGCCCGGCAGGTCAGGGCAGGGTCCACTTCTGGTTGGCGGCGGAGGAGCTGCAGGTCCAGAGCAGGACCACGGTGCCGTCGGCCGAGTTGTTGCCGGAGACGTCCAGGCACTTGCCCGACGCCGGGTTGCGCAGGGTGCCGTCGGACTGGGACGACCAGACCTGCGGGCTGCCACCGGTACAGGTCCACAGCTGGATCTTCGTACCGTCGGCGGTGCCGCCGCCGTTGACGTCCAGGCACTTGCCCAGCGCCTTGATCGGGCCGTTCGGGGTCACCGTCCAGGTCTGCCCGGCCCCACCGTTGCAGGTGAGGATCTGCACCTGGGTGCCGTCGGCGGTGGCCGCGTTACGCACGTCCAGACACTTGCCGCCCAGCCCCTTGATCGGCCCGGTGCCGTTGGTCGGCGGCGGGACGGTGCCGGTGTTCAGGGTGAACGCGTCCACGTCGTAGAGCAGTCCGGTGCCACCGGCGAAGGTCAGGTAGAGCGTGGTGGTGCCAGTGGGTGCGCCGGACACCGTACCGGTGACGGTGGTGAAGGTTTCCCAGCCGCCGGTGACCGGCACGTTGGCCTGCCCGAGCACGGTGCCGGTGGGCGAGCCGGCGCGGATCTGGAGGGTTCCGCCGGCACCGGCCGAGGAGACCCGCGCGGTGAACGAGGTGACGTTGCCGATCTGGTACGGGGAGAACCCGATCCACTCCCCGTTCTCGATGTTGCCGACGGTCTTGCCGCCCTCGGCGGGGGTCTTGTCGTAGAGGGTCACGCCGGACGAGGTCTTGAAGTGCTCGGCCTGCCGGTGCCGGGGCTGGAGGGTGTACTGGGTGTGCGTGGTGAGCCCACCGGCGTCGGTGTACTCGGCGTCGAAGATCGCGAAGATGTTCGCCGCGTCGTCGTGCTCGCCGTCGACCGGGATGGTGATCGTGCCGGAGCAGCCGTCGACCGAGGAGATCTGGTGACCGTGCTGGTCGTGGCCGAGCACGTAGGTCATCTTGACCTTGGTGCAGTCGACCGCGCCGTCCTCGGGGTCGGTGACGGTGATGCTGAACGGCACGGTGTCCCCGAAGGAGAACAGCGAGCCGTCACCCGGGCTGTTGATCCTGACCGTCGGGGCGGTGTTCCCCACGTTGATCGTCACGCTGGTGGTTCCGGTCGCCCCCTGCGGATCCCGCACGGTGAGCGTCGCGGTGTACGAGCCGTCCGTGGTGTACGTCTTGGTCGGGTTGGCCGCCGTGGAGGTGGTGCCGTCGCCGAACGCCCACGAGTAGGTCAGCGCCCCGCCCTCGGGGTCGGCGGATCCGGCCGAGGAGAAGTTCACGGTCAGCGGTGCGGGGCCGGAGGTCCGGTCGGCGCTCGCCCGGGCCGCCGGTGCCCGGTTGCCGACACCGACGTAGTCGAAGCGGTACAGGGCGGAGTTGGCGTCACCGTTGTAGTAGCCGGTGCCGTAGTCGAGCAGGTAGTACGCCCCGTCAGGGCCGAACGCGGAGTCCATCACCTGCTTGCCCACCCAGGGGAAGCTGTCGATGGTGCCGGGCGACCCGTCGGCGTTGACGTGGATCGGCTTGACCCAGCCCCGACCGAACTCGGTGGCGAAGAACTGCCCGTCGAAGCTCTGCGGGAACTTCGTCGCCGAGGGGTTGTTCGGGTCGTACCGGTAGACCGGGCCGGCGGCCGGCGACTCGGAGCCGCCGCCGAACGCGGCCGGGCTGCCGGCGTCCCCGCCGTACCGGATCCAGGAGGGCTTGGCCGGCGGGAGGGTGGTCAGGCCGGTGTTGCGGAACGAGTTGTTGGTCGGCCCGCCGGTGCAGTTGTACTTGGGGCCGGTGGAGTTGGTGGCGAAGTTCCACTCGTTGTACGTCTCGGACGTGGTGTTGGTGCCGGTGCAGTACGGCCAGCCGTAGTTGCCCGGGCCGGTGACCCGGTTGAACTCGACCTGACCGGAGGGGCCCCGGTTGGCGTTGGTGCTGCCGGCGTCCGGCCCGTAGTCGCCGACGTAGACGACGCCGGTGGCCTTGTCGACGCTGATCCGGAACGGGTTGCGGAAGCCCATCGCGTAGATCTCGGGGCGGGTCTTCGCGGTGCCCGGGGGGAACAGGTTCCCACTCGGGATCGAGTACGTCCCATCGGGGTTCATCTTGATCCGCAGGAGCTTGCCCCGCAGGTCGTTGGTGTTGCCGGCGCCGCGCTGCGAGTCGTACGCCGGGTTGCGGTTGGTCCGCTCGTCCAGCGGCGAGTAGCCGGCGGAGTCGAAGGGGTTGCTGTCGTCGCCGGTGGACAGGTAGAGGTTCCCGGCGGCGTCGAAGTCCATGTCGCTGCCGACGTGGCAGCAGATGCCCCGGTCGGTCCCGACGTCCAGCACGTCGACCTTGCTGGCCTGGTTGATGGTGAAGTCGGCGTTCAGGGTGAACCGGGACAGCCGGTTCACGCCCTGCCAGGCGGACCAGTTGCTGCCGGTCGCGGGCGCGTCGCCGCCCGGGGTGGACAGCGGCGGCGCGTAGAAGAGGAAGATGTGCCGGTTGGTGGCGAAGTTCGGGTCGACCCCGAGGCTCTGCAACCCCTCCTCGTCGTGGGTGTAGACGGGGATGCTGCCGATCACCCGGGTGACGCCGGCGGAGTCGGTACGACGCACGGTGCCGTTGCGGGCGGTGTGCAGCACGGAGCGGTCCGGCAGTACGGCGAGCGACATCGGCTCGCCCATCTCGTTGACCCCGCGGGCCAGCTCGACCTGCTGGAAGTCACTGGCGTTGATGGTGTGCGCGGCGGCCGGGGCGGGTCCGCCGAGGGCGGTCGGGCCGGTGGTGGCGGTGACCGTGCCGGCCGTGGCGGCCAGGAGCAGCACGGCGGCGGAGGAGAGCCATCGTCGGGGACGGTGGGTGGTTGCGTCCTTTGTGGACATTGCTGGGCTGTCCCTTCCTGACGGATCACGGCCAGGGCGGAGCCCGCGCCGCCGCGCCGGATGCCGGGGGGTGGTGGTGTTGGGTGGTGGTGGAGACGTGGCAGGGTCGGCCGAGTGCCGGTCGGCCGAGCCTGCCCTTCGGCCGGGGCGCGAGCCGCCGCCGCAAGGCCCTTCTCGTCGATAGGTCGCCGCGCCGCCGGTTCACCTCGACGAAACACACTCGTGATGCCACGAACATTAAGGCCTATCTATTTCGATGTCCATACCTTCTGCCGGACCACCAGGGACTTTCGGTTCCCGAGTGGAAAGTTTCGACCGCGACAGCAGTAGTCGGCACCGCAACGGAAGATCCGGCCCGGGCCGGGTGACTCAGTGCTGGCGGTGCACGGCCTGGTCGGCCAGGGCGGCCAGGGCGGCCCGCGCCGGCTCCGCCAGCGGCACCTGGGCCAACGCGACCCGTGCCGCGTCGGCACGGACCCGGATCAGGCGCTCGATCTGCTCCCGCGCCCCGGTGCTCTCGATGATCGCCCGCAGCTCGGCGCCACCGGCCGCGTCCAGCTCCGGATTGCCGAACAGGTCGCGCAGCCGGGCCGCCTGACCCCGGTCGGCGGCGTCCCGGGCCAACGCCATCATCACCGTCGGTTTGCCCTCCCGCAGGTCGTCCAGGATCGACTTCCCGGTCACCGCCGGGTCACCGAAGACCCCCAGCACGTCGTCGCGGAGCTGGAACGCGTCCCCCAGCGGGTCGCCGAAGTCGACCAGCGCGGCGATCAGCTCCGCCGGGGCCCCGGCCAGCGCCGCACCGATCTGCAACGGCCGGGTCACCGTGTACCGGGCCGCCTTCATCCGGATCACGGTGAGCGCACTGGCCACCGAGCCGTCCCCCACCCCCGAGACCAGGTCCAGGTACTCCCCCGCGATCACCTCGGTCCGCATCCGGGCGAAGACCCGGTACCCCTGCCAGATCTGCGCGGAGGTCAACCCGCACTCGTGGAACATCTGGTCCGACCAGGCCGCGCAGAGATCCCCGCAGAGCAGCGCGGTGTTCCGGCCGTAGGTCTCCGGGTCGCCGCGCCACGCCGACCGGGTGTGCAGCTCGGCGAAGACCCGGTGCACCGACGGGGAACCCCGGCGGTGGTCGCTGCCGTCCAGGATGTCGTCGTGGATCAGCGCGAACGCGTGGAACAGCTCCAGCGCCGCCGCGGCCACCACGATCGGCCGGTCGTCGATGCCCCCGGCCCCCCGCCAACCCCAGTAGCAGAACAGCGGACGCAGCCGCTTCCCGCCGGCCAGCACGAACCGGTGCAGCGCGGTGAAGATGCCCCGCGGAGCGCCGTCCGGCCAGTCCGGCCCCTGCCGGTCGAGAAAGGCCACCAGCTCGGCGTCGAAGCGGGTCCGCAGCTCACTGGCGTCGGTCGGGGCGGCGATGACCGTCACCGTCGGTCCTCCGCGCCCGGCGGACCGGTCGGCGTCGACGACGGCGCACCGGCAGCTCCCGCACCCGGCGTACCCGACGGTGCCGGCCCGGCCGCCGACGCCGCGGCGGTGGCCCCACCCAACCCGGCCAGCTCCAGCAGCAACGCCTTGACCTCGGTCGCGGCGAAGGTGTCCCGGGCGGGCGACGGGTCGGAGCAGAGCAGCACCGGACCGTCCGCCGGGTCCGCCGGCAGCCGGCCGTGCGACCCCCGGACCGCCCGCGCCCCCGCGTCCAGGCCGACCACGCTCATCAGGTACCGCATGCCGAGCTTCTTGCGGGCCAGGGCCACCCCCGCCCGCCGCTTCGCCGCACCCGGCGCGGCCGGGTCGAAGAACAGCTCCGCCGGGTCGTACCCGGGCTTGCGGTGGATCTCCACGTTCCGGGCGAAGTCCGGGGCGCGGGCGTCGTCCAGCCAGTAGTAGTAGGTGAACCAGGAGTCCGGCTCGGCGACCAGCACCAGCTCACCGGCCCGCTCGTGGTCCAGCCCGGCCGCCGCCTTGCCCTCGGCGTCGAGCACCTCGGCCACCCCGGGCAGCCCGGCGCACAGCTTCGCCACCGTCGCCACGTCCGCCGGGTCCTTCACGTAGACGTGGGCGATCTGGTGGTCGGCGACCGCGAACGCGCGGGACGTCCACGGATCCAGGTACTCCATGCCGTCCTGGGTGTAGACCCGCAGCAGCCCCTCGGTGCGCAGCAGCCGGTTGACATCCACCGGGCGGGAGACGTCGGTGATGCCGTACTCCGACAGCGCCACCACTGTCGCGTCGGCGGCCCGGGCGGCGTCCAGCAGCGGGGCGAGCACCGCGTCCAGCTCCGCCGCCGCGGCGGCGGCCTGCGGCGAGGACGGGCCGAAGCGTTGCAGGTCGTAGTCGAGGTGCGGGACGTAGACCAGGGTCAGGTCGGGGGCCTGGTCGGCGAGGATCCGCTCGGCGGCCCGGCAGATCCACCGGGACGAGGTCAGCCCCGCGCCCGGCCCCCAGTAGGTGAACAGCGGGAAGGTGCCGAGCGCGTCGGTGAGCGTGTCGTGCAGCTCCGGCGGGTCGGTCCAGCAGTCCGGCTCCTTGCGCCCGTCGGCGTAGTAGATCGGGCGGGGCGTGACGGTCCAGTCGACGTCCGCGCCCATCGCGTACCACCAGCAGACGTTGGCCACCGTGTAGCCGGGCTCGACCCGGCGGGCCGCCTGCCACACCTTCTCCCCGCCGACCAGCGCGTGGTGCTGCCGCCACAGCAGCACCTCGCCGAGGTCGCGGAAGTACCAGCCGTTGCCGACGATGCCGTGCCCGGACGGCTGCTCACCGGTGAGCAGGGTGGCCTGCGCCGAGCAGGTGACGGCCGGCAGCACGGTGCCCAGTTCGGCCGAGAACCCCTGCTCGGCGACGGCGCGCAACCGGGGCATGTGGGCCAGCAGCCGGGGGGTCAGCCCGACCACGTCCAGCACCACCAGCCGGCGGCTCACGCCGGCACCCCGCTGCGCCCGGCACGGCGGTGGGACCTCGTCCCGGGTCGGGGCTGCTCGCTCATCGTGGTACTCCCAGGGTCGTCGGGACGGCTCGGTCGGCCGGTGGCTGGCCGGGAACGGCACGGTCGGCCGGTGGCTGGCCGGGAACGGCACCGTCGGCCGGGGTCAGGCCGAGGGTGACCAGTTCGTCGCGGGCGAAGGCCAGCTCGGCGGCGATCCCGAGGGCCAGCTCCGCGTCGGTGCCCGGCCGCCGTGCCGCCGGCAGCACCCCCCAGGTGTACGTCTCGACGTCCAGGTGGTCGCAGCCGGCGGTGGGGCCGCCGAGCAGCGCGGCCAGCGCGGCGCGCAGCACCGGCAGGGTCGAGGTCAGCGGCGGCTCGGGCGGGGCGTGCAGCGGCACGTGGTAGTGCACCCGCCACGCCCCGGGCAACCGTGCGGCCAGCGCCGCGTCCAGGTCGTCGGCGGCGTACGCCGGGTCGGCCGGGTCGGCGGCGTGGGCGCAGCCGGCGGTGCGGGTCTGGTGCAGGAACCGGGGCTCCACCCAGCGGCCCAGCGCCTCGGCGTCGGCGACCGGGTCGGCCGACTCCAGCGCGGCGGACACCTGCACCTTGACCACCGGCAGGCCGGCGGCGCGCAGCCGGGCCAGCGCCGCCACCGGCTCCTCCCAGGCGCAGGCGAGATGGGCCAGGTCGAGACAGATCCCGAGCCGGTCCGGGTCGAGGTCGGCCAGCAGCGCGGCGGCCTGCCCGCTGCTCTCCACCACGCACCCCGGCTCCGGCTCGAACCCGACCCGCACCGGGCGGCCGGTGTCGCGTTCCACCTCGGCCAGGCCGGCGGTGAGCGCGTCGAGCCGGCGGCGGGCGGCCTCGGCGTGGCCGGCGTCCCAGGGGTGCCGCCAGGCCAGCGGCAGGGTCGAGACCGATCCCCGGGCGGCGTCGTCGGGGAGCAGGTCGGCCAGGACCCGGGCCAGGTCGAGGGTGTAGCGCAGCCGCTGGCCGGTGGTCCAGTCCGGGTGGTAGACCGCCCCCTTGACCACCGGGGCCTGGAAGGCCGCGTACGGGAAGCCGTTGAGGGTGACCACCTCCAGCCCCCGGTGGGTCAGCTCGGCGCGCAGCCGGCGACGGGCGGCCGGGTCGGCGGCCAGCTCGGCGGCGACCGGGGCGGCCAACCACAGCCCCAGGCCGAGCAGATCGGTGCCGAGCGCCTCCCGCACCGGCAGGGCGTACGTGTCGAGCTGGGCGAGGATGCCGGCGGTGTCCTCGGCGGGGTGCACGTTGGTGCAGTAGCCGAGGTGGACGGTGCTGCCGTCGGCGTGCCGCAGCCGCATCAGTCGCCGCCGCGCAGGATCGAGTTGCCCTCGAAGGTGCCGGCGGCCGGGGCGTCCAGGGCGGTCAGGTCGAGCCGGCCGGACTGCCCGTAGAACTCCACCGGGTTGCGCCAGAGCACCAGGTCGACGTCGTCGTCGGAGAATCCGGCGGCCAGCATCGCCTCACCGGTGGCCCGGGTCAGCAGCGGGTCGGAGCGGCCCCAGTCGGCGGCCGAGTTGACCAGCATCCGCTCGGTGCCGTAGGTGCGCAGCAGCTCCACCATCCGCGGCGGCGACATCTTGGTGTCGGGGTAGATGGAGAATCCCAGCCAGCAGCCGCTGTCCCGGGCCAGCTTGACGGTCACCTCGTTGAGGTGGTCCAGCGCCACCCGGCCGGGGGCGATGCCGCTCTCGGCGACCACCGCGAGGCTGCGTTCGACACCGCGCGCCTTGTCCCGGTGCGGGGTGTGCACCAGGGCGGGCAGGTCGTGGTCGACGGCCAGGGCGAGCTGGGTGGCGAACGCCTCGTCCTCGGCCGGGGTCATGTCGTCGTAGCCGATCTCGCCGACCGCGACCACGGCGTCCTTCTCCAGGTAGCGGGGCAGCAGGTCGAGCACCGGACGGCAGCGCGGGTCGTTGGCCTCCTTGGGGTTCAACGCCACGGTGGCGTGGTGCCGGACGCCGAACTGCCCGGCCCGGAAAGGCTCCCAGCCGATCAGCGAGTCGAAGTAGTCGGCGAAGGAGGCGGCGCTGGTGCGCGGCTGCCCCAGCCAGAAGGCCGGCTCGACCACGGCGCGGACCCCGGCGGCGGCCATCCGCTCGTAGTCGTCGGTGGTCCGCGACGTCATGTGGATGTGCGGGTCGAAGATGCGCATGTCACGCCTCTCTGATGGTGAGCCGGTCGAGCAGTGCGGTGGCGTCGGCGGGGAGCTGCCGACCGGCGGCGTGCCGTTCCGCGGCGAGCGCGGCGAGCATGGTGGCCAGCTCCCCGTCGGCCCGGTCGTCCAGGTCGGCCACGGCGGCCAGCGGCACCCCGATGAAGACGCACTTGAGCACCGCCTGCCGCCAGGCTTCCGCGGTCAGGTGCCGGGCGTACGGGCCGAGCGCGGCGGCGACCAGCCGGGTGTCGTTGGTGCGGATCGCGTCGTGCAGCAGCGGCACCCCGGCCGCGTCGATCGGCAGCAGTGGCAGGGCCTTGAGCACGGCCCGCTTCTCGGCGGCGTCGCCGTACCGGTACACCTCCTCGGCCCGCCCGGCGGCCTGGTCGGCGGGGAGCGCGGCGAGCAGCAGCGTCCGGGCCGCCTCGTCGGCGGTCCAGCCCGGTGCGCCCGGCAGCTCGTGCCGCCCGCACCGCCGGCCGGCGGCCGGGAAGTACCGCGCCACCGCGCCGGGCTCGGCCGCGACGCGCCGCAGCGCGGTCGCCAGCCAGTCGGGATCGGGTACGCCCTCCAGCGCGGCCCGCAGTCGATCCGGTGTCATCCGTCTCCCCTCCCCAGGTGTGTGCGGTGGACGGTGGTCGGTCCACCCGTGCCGCGGTGGACGGTGGTCAGTCCACCCCGGTGCTGCGGTCGGCCCCGACGGGCACCGGCGGGGTGCCCGGGTCGAGGCCGGCCTGCCGGGCGGCGGTACGCAGGAAGTCCAGCGACCGGGCCGCCACGGTGGGTGCGGCGTGCGAGTGCCGGGGCAGTTCCACGGCGACCAGCCCCCGGTAGCCGGCGTCGGCCAGGGCGCGCAGCACCGGCGGGAAGTCGATCTCGCCGGTGCCGAACTCCAGGTGCTCGTGCACCCCCCGGCGCATGTCGTCGATCTGCACGTTGACCAGGTGCCCGGCGACCTCCAGCACGCACTCCGGCACGGTCGACGACTCCAGGCAGCGGCAGTGTCCGATGTCGAGGGTGATGCCGAACCGTTCCGGGTCGCCGAGGGCGTGGCGCAGCCGCCGCCAGCCGGCGATGTCCTCGACGAGCATCCCCGGCTCCGGCTCGAAGCCCAGGGTCACCCCGGCCCGGTCGGCGGCGGCCACCACCGTGGCGCACCCGGCGACCAGCCGGTCGTGGGCGACCTCCGGCGCGACGTGGCCGGGCCGGACCCCGGCCCAGAAGGAGACCGCCTCCGCGCCGAGGTCCGCGCCGACCCGTACGGCCCGTTCCAGGAAGTCGATCCGGCCGGTCGGGTCGTCGTGCAGCAGCGTCGGGGCGTGCTTGCGCCACGGGTCGAGCAGGTAGCGGGCACCGGTCTCGACCACCACGCCGAGACCGAGCGCGGCCAGCCGCCGCGCCACCGCGTCGACCCGGCGGGCCAGCCCCGGCGCGTACGGGTCGAGGTGGTCGTGGTCCAGGGTGAGCGCGACCCCCTCGTACCCGAGGTCGGCCAGCACGGTCAGGGCGTCGTCGAGCCGGTGGTTGGCGAAGCCGTTGGTGCCGTAGCCGAACCGGAGCCGGTCCACGGCCGCCGGGGCGGTGGGCTGCGGGGCGGTGGGCTGCGGGGCGGTCATGTCGGGGACAGCTTCCGGGCCAGCCGGCCGCCCAGCGGCGCGGCGAGCGCGACCACCGCGCCGAGCAGTCCGGCGCCGGCCCGTGCGGTGAGCGCGCCCTGCAACGAGGGCAGCCCGGTGATCCCCGCGCCGACGGCCGCCCGGACCCGGCCGGCGGTGGGCTCGGCCGCCACCCGGGCCTGCGCGCCGCCGTAGCGGGCCACGTACCAGCCGGCCAGCGCCGCCGGCAGCGCGGCGGCGACCGACGCGGTGCGGCGACGCGGGGCCGGCGTCGGGGCGGCGGGCCGGGGCAGGGTGGTGGCGGCCAACGCGACCAGCGCGGTGCCGGCGAGGGTACGCCGGGGCAGCGCGGTGTCGGCCCCGGTCACCTCCCGCCGGGACAGCGCGGTGACCGTCCAGGTGTGCGCGGCGACGGTCAGCGCCGCCGGCAGTGCCCGGACCGGTCGCCCGGACGATGCGCCGAGCAGCACATCCAGCCCCCGGCAGGCGGCCATCACGGCGGGGCCGGCGGCGGTGTTCTTCGCCACCAGGTCGTACCCCCAGATGGTGGCGGCGAGCGGGAGCGCGACGGCGGCGGCCCGGCGACCGCCCACGGCGGCGGCCAGGCTCAGGCCGGCGGCGGTGAGCCCGGCGGCGACCCCGGCGGCGGCGACCGGGCTGACCCGGCCACTGGGGATCGGCCGTTCCGGGCGTTCCTCGGCGTCCAGCCGGTGGTCCGCCCAGTCGTTGGCGGCCATCCCGGCCCAGTAGAGCAGCACCGACGCGCCGGCCAGCCCGGCGGTACGCGGGCCGAGCACCCCGGCCGCCGCCGCCCCGGCCACCAGGTCCCCGGGTACCGAGAGGGCGGCCGGTGCCCGGACCAGCTCGGCCAGGTCGGCCAGGCTGGTCACCCGGCACCGCCGGCGTGCAGCTCCCGGGTGAAGTCGACCAGCCGCTGCCACTGCTCGCTCAGCGAGTGGGTGGGCGAGTCGATCGGGTCCTTGAAGAAGAACGCCAGCTCGGGCAGGGGTCCGGCGCGGCCGGCGGCGTGCGCGGCGGCGGTGAGCCGGGCCAGGTCGAGCACGAGCGGGGCGGCCAGCGCGGAGTCGCAGCCGTGCCAGGTGAACTCCATCCGCATCCCGGTGCCGAGGAAGCCGGCGAAGGTGATCAGGTCCCAGGCGGTCTTGAAGTCGCCCAGGTCCTCCACGTAGTCGATCCGGGTGCCGCCCTGCGGCACGTAGCCGAGCGTCTCGCCGAGGACCCGCTGCTTGCTGTCCACCTTGGCGGCGTTGGCGCCCGGCTCGGCCAGGGTCGCCCCGTCGCCGCCGCCGAGCAGGTTGACCCCGGACCAGGACCGCACCGCGAGGTGACGCATCGCGAACATCGGCGCGAGCACCGACTTGACCAGGGTCTCCCCGGTCTTGCCGTCGTGCCCGGCGTACGGCAGGCCACGCTGGGCGGCCAGCGCCGCGAGCGCCGGCAGGCGCAGCCCGGTGGACGGGGTGAAGTCGACGTACGGGCAGCCCGCCTCGACGGCCGCGTACGCGTAGAGCGAGCTGGGCGGCAGCACCTCGTCCGGGCCGGTGAGCGCGGCCCGCAGGGCGTCCGGGTCGGCGTGGCCGGGGTGCGCGGCGGGGGCGGGTTCGGTGGCCGAGACGTTGACCACCACCACCCGGTCCAGCCGGTGCCGCTCCCGGAAGGCGGTCAGGTCGGCGGTGATGGTGGCGGCCCGTTCGGCCTGGCTGCCACCGGTCGGCGCGGGCCGCAGGTCGTCCTCGACGGCGGCCAGGTCGGCGGCGAGCGCGGTGGCCAGCCGGCCGGGCAGCACCCCGGCGGCGGCGAGCGCCTCGGCCCGCTTGGTCAGCGGGGTGGTGGCCACGTCGTGGCCGCCGAAGACCAGGTCGGCGAAGGTGGGCAGGGCCGGTCCCCGCAGGTCGGGCAGTTCGGTGACGCAACCGGTGGGGCCGGTGAGGCCGGCCCGCAGGGCGAGCCCCCCGACGATGCCGGTGGTCGCGACGGAACCGCGCGCTCCCACCAGCCAGACACCCGTACGCATGGTGCTCCTTCCGTCGGGCGGAACGTGCTGTCGGTCGAGTCGTACCGCCGGGGCACGGGTGGCCCCGCCCGCCCGGTCGTCCGGGGTGGTGCCGGGTGCGGCGTCGACGTCGGCGGCGTCGACGCCACACCCGGCTCCCGTACGGCGTGCGGGCGGGGCCGGCAGGCAGGGCCGGTTCGGCGTCTCGGCCCTGTCTCCCCGCATCCGGCCGACGGCGGCGGCGCGCCCTCGACCGGACGAATGGTGTGGCGGTCCGGGCTCCACAGCGGTACCCGGAATCACCATTATCTATGTCTCGCGGCCCTCCGGTGCGACCGGGGAATCCCGGTCCGGCCGCACCGGACGGCCATCGGGTGCGTGTCCCGGGCCGGGTGGCCCGGTGCACGCCCTCCGCTGTCGACCCCGGCCCGGCCGCGGGGCGCAACCGCGGCCGGTCCCTCGCCGGTCGACGGCGGAGGTGGCTGGTCAGACGACGAGCGCGGCCAGTGCCGGCTCGACGTCGGTCCACTGTGAACCGGCCTCCGCCGAGCGGGTCACCGCGTCCAGCACCAGCTGGACCTGCAACGCGTCGGCGAACGACGGGGTGGGGTCGACGCCGTTGGCGACCGCCTCGACGAAATCGCGCATCTCGTGCGTGAAGGAGTGCTCGTAGCCGATGATGTGGCCCGGCGGCCACCACGCCGACATGTACGGGTGCTCCGCCTCGGTGACCAGGATCCGGGTGAATCCCTGCTCGGTCGCCGGCCGGGAGGCGTCGTAGAACTCCAGCTCGTTGAGGCGTTCCAGGTCGAACACCACCGAGCCGAGCGAACCGTTGATCTCCACCCGGAGGGCGTTCTTGCGGCCGGTGGCGAACCGGGTCGCCTCGTACGTGGCCAGCGCGCCGTCGTCGAGCCGGGCCACGAAGATCGCGGCGTCGTCGACGGTGACCGTGCCGGTCTCCGCCGCACTGCCGTCGACCTGCGCGGCCAGGCCGCTCGACGCACCCGGCAACGGGCGCTCCTTGACGAACGTCTCGGTCACCGCGCTGACCCCGGTGACCAGTTGCCCGGTCACGTACTGGGTCAGGTCGATGATGTGCGCCCCGATGTCACCGAGGGCACCGGAGCCCGCCTTGTCCTTCTGCAACCTCCAGACCAGCGGGAACTGCGGATCGACGATCCAGTCCTGGAGGTACGTCGCCCGGACGTGGCGGATCGTCCCGAGCCGCCCCTCGGCGACGAGCTGCCGCATCAGGGCGACGGCGGGCACCCGGCGGTAGTTGAACCCGCACATGGACCGGACCCCGGCGGCACCGGCGGTGGCCGCGGCGGCGGTCATCGCCCGCGCCTCGGCCACCGTGTTGGCCAGCGGCTTCTCGCAGATCACGTGCTTGCCGGCGGCGAGCGCAGCGAGGGCGATCTCGGCGTGGCTGTCACCTGGTGTGCAGATGTCGACCACGTCGATGTCGTCCGAGGCGACCAGGGCACGCCAGTCTGTGGTGTGCGTGTCCCAGCCCAGCCGGTCGGCTGCCTCGGCGACCTTCGCGGCGTCCCGGCCGCAGATCTGCGCCATTCGCACCCGGGCGGGCAGCTCGTACACCCGGTTCACGGTGCGCCACGCCTGTGAGTGCGCGGCGCCCATGAACGAGTATCCGATCATGCCGACCCGGAGTTCGCTGTGGTGAGTGGACAAGGTGGGTCTCCCCCCGTGTATCAGAACCCGAGCTTGAGGTAGTTGCTCGCGTTCTCCTTGGTGATCGTCTCCGAGGCGAGCACGATCTCCTTGGGCACCTGGAGTTCCACCAGGTCGGACATACCCTTGCCCTGGCCGATCAGGCGGGCCAGGGAGATGGCCGAGGAGGCCATCGACGGGCTGTAGGTCACGGTCGCCTTCAGCACCGTGTTGTCGGCCTGGATGTCCTCCATGGCCTTCTTCGAGCCGGCGCCGCCGACCATGAAGAACTCCTTGCGGTTGGCCTGGTTGACCGCGGCCAGGACACCGATGCCCTGGTCGTCGTCGTGGTTCCAGACCGCGTCGATCTTCGGCAGCGCCTGGAACAGGCCGGTGGCGGCCTGCTGGCCGGAGTCGGCGGTGAACTCCGCCGGGCGCCGGTTGGCCACCTTGAAGCCGGCCGTGGCGAGGGTGTCGGCGAAGCCCTTGGAGCGCTGCTGGGTCAGCTCCAGCGAGTCGATGCCGGGGATCTCACCGATGACCGGGTTGCTGACGCCCTTGGCCTTGAGCTGCGCCACGATGAAGTTCGCGGCGGCCACGCCCATGCCGTAGTTGTCGCCCATGATCTGCAGCCGGTAGGCCAGCGCGTCGGGGAAGGCCCGGTCCAGGTTGACCACCGGGATACCGGCCTTCATCGCCTCCAGGCCGAAGGCGTTGAGCTCCTTGCCGTCGTGCGGCAGCACCACGATGACGTCCGGCTTCTGGGCGACCAGGGTGGACAGCGCCGCCCGCTGGGCCGCCGCGTCCGCGCCGGCCTCGACGGTCTTGAAGTCCACGTCCGAGTACGCGCCGGCCTGCGCCTTGGCGTTGTTGGTGATGGCGGCGATCCAGCCGTGGTCGGCGGCCGGCGCGGAGAAGCCGATGGTGACCTTCTTGCCGGGGGCGCTGTTGCCGCTCTGCGCGTTGTCGGCCGCCTTGGTCTGCGCTGCGGTCGGGGCGGACTCGTTGCTGGTGCAGCCGGCGAGGAGCACACCGGCGCCGACCGCCGCGCCGCCGAAGAGCAACCGGCGACGGGACAGGTCACGGGGGTGGGTCATGACGACCTCCTGAAATGACGGATGGTGGGGTGAAAGGGGCGTACTGATCCCGGCCACCGTCGGCGGCCGCCGGAATGCGGTGTTGCGGAGGGGCGGGACGCGCCCGGTGGGGCGACGCGTCCGGGTCAGGCAGTGGTGATCTTGTTACGGCTGAAGAACTGGCTGACGCTGCGGAACTGCACCTGCTGGATCAGGACGGCGCCGACGATGATGCCGCCCTTGACCATGTTCTGCGCCTCGGTGGAGAGGCCGTTGATGGCGAAGAGGTTGGTGATGGTGGAGAAGATCAGCACCCCGAGCAGGGAGCCGACGATGGTGCCCCGGCCGCCGCTGAGCAGCGTGCCGCCGATGATGGCCGCGGCGATCGCGTCCAGCTCGTACAGGTTGGCCATGGCCGCCTGGGCGGAGTTGGCCTGTGCGGTCAGCATGATCGCGGCGATGCCGCAGCAGAGGCCGGAGAGCGCGTAGAGCAGCAGGGTGTGCCGCCGGACGTTGATGCCGGCGAGCCGGGCCGCCTCCGGGTTGCCGCCGACGGCGACCGTACGCCGGCCGAAGGTGGTCCGGTTGAGCAGCACCCACCCGGCGGCGACCACGGCGGCCAGGATGTAGACCAGCAGCGGGATGCCGAGCAGGTCGGTGCTGGCGATACCGTTGATGAAGGAGTTGCTCGACACCTGGGTCTGCTTGCCGGAGATCTGGGCGGCCAGACCCCGGGCGGCGACCATCATGGCCAGCGTGGCGATGAACGCCACCAGCCGGCCGTACGAGATGAGAATGCCGTTGACCAGGCCGACCGCCACACCGACCACGATCGCCGTGAAGATCATGCCGCCCGCGCCGTAGCTCTGCGTGGCGACCGTGGTCGCCCACACCCCGGCGAGGGCGACGATCGCGCCGACCGACAGGTCGATGCCGCCGCCGATGATCACGAAGGTCATCCCGACGGTGACCACCCCGACCACCGAGGCGAGCTTGAGGATGGTCAGCGTGTTGCCCCACACCCAGTCCGGGTTGGAGTAGAGGTCCCAGCGGGTGGCGGCGCCGATCACGACCAGCACCACCAGCACCCCGATCAGGCCGAGGTTGCGCTTCGCCCCCTCGCCCCCGTCGCCGGCCCAGAAGGACAACCCGCCCGTCCTGGGCTTCTCCTTGATCGACTCGGTCACCGCCGGATCGACCGGCGGAGACTGGGCCGGCAGGTCCGCCGGCCGGTCCGGCGTCGCGGTACCGGTCGACTCACTCATGCGGTCACCTCGTTATGCTCACTGCGCTCGCTCATGCCGGCGCGCCTTCCATCAGAGACCCCGCCATCACGAGGTCGAGCACGGTGTTCTCGTCCAGTTCGCCGGCGGGCGCCTCGCGCACCATCCGGCCCTCGCGCATCACCAGCACCCGGTCGGCCAGACCGAGCACCTCGGGCACCTCGCTGGAGACCAGCAGCACGCCGACCCCCTTGGCGGCCAGCCCGCGGATCACCCGGTACAGCTCGGCACGGGCGCCCACGTCCACCCCCCGGGTCGGCTCGTCGAGCAGCAGCAGCCGGGTGTCGCCGAGCAGCCAGCGCCCGACCACCACCTTCTGCTGGTTGCCGCCGGACAGGGTGCGTACCGCCCGGCGCACGTCGTTGGGCCGCAGCTGGAGGTCGTCGGCGATCCGCTCCGCCTCCTTGCGCTCCCGCCCGGCGTTGGTGAAGCCGAGGCGGGCGTACCGGGTGAAGGTGGCCAGGGTGACGTTGCGGTGGATCGGCTCGCCGAGCAGCAGCGCCTGGCTCTTGCGCTCCTCCGGCGCCATCCCCATGCCGGCCCGGACGGCCGCGCCGACGCTGCCCGGACGCAGTGCCCTGCCGGCCATCCGGACGGTGCCGGACTCGGCGCGGCGGGCCCCGTAGATCGTCTCCAGCAGTTCCGAGCGGCCGGAGCCGACCAGACCGGCGATGCCGACGATCTCACCCGGGCGGACGCTGAGCGACACGTCGGCGAACTCACCGGCCCGGCTCAGCCCCTCGACCCGCAGCAGCTCGTCGCCGGCGGTCGGCGCGGTCGGGCGGTCCGGGAAGACGTACTCGATGTTCCGGCCGGTCATCCGGGCGACCAGGTCGCGGGTCGGGGTGTCCCGGGCCGGCAGGTTCGCCGCGGTGGTCCGGCCATCCTTGAGTACGGTGACCCGGTCGCCGATCTCGCGGATCTCCTCCATCCGGTGCGAGATGTAGATGACCGCGATGCCCTGGGCGGTGAGTTCCCGGATGATCCGGAAGAGGTTGTCCACCTCGTCGTGGGCCAGCACCGCGCTCGGCTCGTCCATGATGATCAGCCGGGCCTCGTGGGAGAGCGCGCGGGCCATGCTGACCACCTGCTTGCCGGCGGCCGGCAGCGCGCGGACCATCCGGCCGGGCGGGATCTCACCGTGGCCGAGCCGGCTCAGGATCTCCCGGGTACGCCGGGCCATCAGCCCCCGCCGGACGAACCCGGCGACCTTCGGCTCGTGGCCGAGAAAGGCGTTCTCGGCCACCGACAGGTCGTCCACCAGGTCGAGTTCCTGGTAGATGGTGGCGATGCCGGCACGCATGGCGGCCTGCGGGTTGGTGAAGTGCGCCGGCTCGCCGCGCCACTCCACCTGCCCGGAGTCCGGCCGGTGCACCCCGGCGAGCACCTTGATCAGGGTGGACTTGCCGGCGCCGTTCTGCCCGAGCAGGCAGTGCACCTCACCGGCGCGCACCTCGAGCTGCACGCCGTCCAGGGCGCGCACCCCGGGGAAGGTCTTGACCACGTCGGTCAGCCGCAGCACCACCTCACCGGCGACGGTATCGGCGGGTGCCTCGACCAGCGGGGCCTTGTCCCCGGCGGCGGCTTTGTCCCCGGCGGCGGCCTTGTCCCCGGTGGGGGAGGTCGGTTGCTTGCTCATGATGCCTCCCCGAAGGCGACGTCGCTGGCGAGGACGGCCGCACCGGCGACACCGGCGCGCGGTCCCAGCTCGGACAGGACGACCGGTAGGTTGCCGGTGGCCAGCGGCAGGGACCGGCGGTAGACCACACTGCGGATCTCGGCGAGCAGGATGTGCCCGAGGTGGGCCAGCCCGCCGCCGATGACGATCATCGACGGGTTGGTGAAGCTGACCAGCCCGGCCAGCACCTGCCCGACCCGGCGACCCCCGTCGCGGATGAGCTGGATGCAGACCACGTCGCCCTCGATCGCCGCCTCGGCCACGTCGCGGGCGGACACCGCGCCCCGCTCGGCGAGCCGCTCGGCCAGCGCCGGCGAGCTGCCGGTACGGGCGGCGACGCCGGCCTCCCGGGCCAGGGCCGCACCGCTGAACACGGCCTCCAGGCACCCGGCGTTGCCGCAGGAGCAGGTCGGCCCCCCGGCGTCGGCCTGGATGTGCCCGATGTCCCCGGCGCAGCCGTCGGTGCCCCGGTAGACGTCGCCGCTGAGGTAGATCCCGCACCCTATTCCGGTGCCGATCTTGACGAAGAGGAAGTCGTCGACCGAGTGCGCCACCCCCCCGTGCCGCTCACCGATCGCCATGATGTTGACGTCGTTGTCGACCACCGCCGGGCAGCCGTGCTCCCGGCTGAGCAGTTCGCGCACCGGGTAGCGGTCCCACCCGGGCATGATCGGCGGCGACACCGGCAGCCCGTCGCGGAAGCTCACCGGCCCGGGTACGCCGACGCCCACCCCGTTGAGCCGCTCGTACGCCCCGTCCACCCGGGCCTTGTGCAGCAGCTCGTTGACCCGGTGCAGGATGACTTTCGGGCCGGAGCGGATGTCGGCGGCCTCGGCGTACGCGGCGACCGGCTCCAGCCGCCCGTTGACCACCTCGACGTCGATCGAGCTGGCGCCCATGTCGACGGCGGCGAACCGGAGGTCGGGGTTCAACTCGACGAGGGTGGACCGGCGTCCGCCACGGGAGGCGGCCAGTCCGGCCTCGGCCACCAGGCCGAGCCCGACCAGGCGTTCCAGCTCGGCGAGGAGCCGGGGGCGGGGCATCTGCAACCGATCGCCCAACTCGGCCCGGGACGCGGGCCCCTCGTCACGGAGCAGCCGCAAGAGCTGCACGTGCAGGGGATCTGCCGTCCGCACGGGACTCACCTCCGCCTCAGGGTTCACATTCACGTCACGCCGTTGTGTTGTGGTCGACACAGTAAGAGACTTCCGAGGCACGTGTCCATACCTTCAGTCGTTCCGATGGCAACTTTTGTCCGAACGAACAAAAGCTAATAGTGGATCAAGAAAAGGTTGACAGAACGAGAAACACCCGCAACGACCTGCTACCGCCCCGGTGGTGACCCTCACACACCGGGCCGGCGACGGGGGCGAAACCCCTACCAGAGCAGGCCGTGTCGCGGCAAACTTCCGCCCCGCCGCAGGGAGCGCGGCGGGGCGGAAGAGGTCTGCGGAGTCAGCGGCCGGGCGTGCCGACGGCCGGGCATGTCGGCGGTCAGGGGGTGCCGGCGGCTATGGGCGTCGCAGCCGGGCGGGTCGACGTCGGGAGGCGTCAGCGGCCGGGGGCGGCGTTGCGCTTCTTGCGCAGCTTACGGTCGTCCCGCAGCTCCACGTACGGCTCCTCGTCGGGGTCGTGACCGGCGGCGATGGCTCGGCCCCGCTCCAGCTCGGCGTCGAACTCGGCACCGAGCAGGATGGCGATGTTGCTCAGCCAGAGCCAGATCAAGAAGATGATCACGCCCGCGAGCGCGCCGTAGGTCTTGTTGTACGACCCGAAGTTGCTCACGTACGCCGCGAAGAGGCCGGAGACGAGCAGCCAGAGCAGCACCGCGAGCACGCCACCCGGGCTGACCCAGCGGAAACCACCGTGCCGGGCGTTCGGCGAGGCCCAGTAGAGGATGGCGAACATCAGGCTGACCAGCACCAGCAGCACCGGCCACTTGACGATGTTCCACACCGTCACCGCCGTGGAGCCGAGCCCGATGGCGCTGCCCGCCTGCTCGGCCAGCCCGCCGGTGAAGACCACGATCACCGCAGCCGCGAGCAGCAGCACCCCGACCAGGGCGGTCACCCCGAGCCGGATCGGCAGCGTCTTCCACACCGGCCGCCCCTCCGGCACGTCGTAGATGCTGTTCGAGGCACGCATGAACGCGCCCACGTAGCCGGAGGCCGACCAGAAGGCGGCGACCAGACCGACGATCGCGGCGATGCTGGCCAGTCCACCGGACTGACCGGCCTGGTCGATCGCGGTCTCGATGATGGTGCGGATGTTCTCCTCCGGCACCACCTGGCCGACCGTGTCCCGCACCCCGCTGGTGGCCCGCTCGCCGAGCAGGCCGAGGATCGAGATCAGCACCAGCATCCCGGGGAAGATCGACAACACCCCGTAGTAGGTCAGGGCGGCGGCCCAGTCGGTCAGGCTGTCCTCCTGGAACTCCCGACCGGTGCGCTTGAGCGCCGCCTTCCAGTCCGCTCGGTGCAGGTCGGCGGGGCTGTCCGGGCCGTCGTCGGGACCGACCGGCCGGGTACGGACGTCCGCGTCCCGCCGGTCACCTCGCGGCCGGTCACCGGACACGGACTCGCCGGACACGCGCTCGCCCGACGGGCGGTCACCGGCCGGTCGGTCACCCGACCGGTCCCGGGCACGCCGGGCAGCGGCCACGGTGGCCGCGTCGTCGCGGTCGGCGTGGGTCTCGTCGGAGGCCATCGCCCCTCCTCGGGGATCTGCGGATGTCGCCCTCCGACATGCCCCACCGACCCCGCCGACTAAACCGGCAGCACAGACCCGTCACCTCGCCGGCAGACGACGACCGGTCCGAGGCAGGTCGAGGCCACGAACGCCGGGCCTCGGCCACAAGATCCGAGAACATGGATGGAATTCGGCTGATCCCGAGCGCCCCTTGATCAGCCGTCCCGACCAGGTTCATGATCCGTGAAGATCCAAGGTCCGGGGGCTTCCGCAGGCTTGGGGAGAGTTGTTGTCGCTGGAGCGACAACAACTCTCCCCAAAAAACGGCGGCCCGAGGGAAATCCGGAGTGGCGGCCCTGCCCGGGAACGCAACGCCACGAATCTCCACCGTCAGGACCGGCCACCCACCCGCGCCACGAACGCACGCCAGGCTGATGACTCGAAAGTCAGCACCGACCCACACCGGTCCTTGGAATCCCGCACCGCCACCACACCGGGCAGATTGCCGGCCACCTCGAGGCAGGCACCGCCGCCACCGTTGCTACAGGTGCTCTATCGCCATCGAGCGCCGCTCAGATCCACGTCTCCGCCACCTCCGACATCAGTTCGAGGAACTGCTGTTGCGATAGCGCCTCGCCACGCTTGACACGAATTGCTGCCATGTCGCGGGGCCGAAGGCCAGCACCGGCCCGTCCGGGTCCTTGGAATCACGCACGGCCACCACGCCGGACAGGTTGTCCGCCACCTCGACACAGGCACCGCCGCCGCCGTTGCTACGGGTGCTCTTGCGCCACCGAGCGTCGCTCAGATCCATGTTTCCGCAACCTCCGCTATCAACTCGATGGACTGCTGCTGCGAAAGTGTCTCACCACGGATCGACTCCCATACCTCGACCACCTCCCGCAGGTAGTCGGTGCGGTCGACCACCTGACCGTGGCGCTGCCCCTCCAGGTAGACGACGTCCTCGCCGGTGGGCGCGGTGGCAATCACCAAGGGGCCGTCAAGACCGGGATAGGCACCGGCGGACAGGGGCACCACCTGGATTCGGACTCGCGGCAGAGTGGTGCCGAGCTTCACCAGGTGCTGCAACTGCGCACACATCACCTCCGGCTGACCAACCCGGCGGCGCAACACATACTCGTCGATGACGGCAGTGAGCAGTGGCGGCCGGTCCCGGGTAAGCACGACCTGACGTTCGATGCGCGTGGCCACCTGCTGTTCGATTTCGTCGACCCCGAAGAGCCCGGCACCGGTCAGAATGGCACGGGCGTATTCTTCGGTCTGGAGCAGACCGGGCACATAGAGCGGCTCGAACCAGCGGAAGGCCACCGCCTCCGACTCCACCGCCGTCCAGTCCCGCGCCCACGGCACCACGGTTTCCCGGCTGATCCGTTTCTGGATGCGCTCGAACCGGCCGTCGGTGGTGAACACCGTGTCGCACCGGCGGGCGAAGTCCAGGCTCGGCCGACGCTCGCAGGTTTCCACCTTGGCGACCAGCGCGCCCGAATAGCTCAGCGCCTCGGCCAGCGCCGCCTGGGTCATGCCGTGGGTGGCCCGTACGAGCCGTAACTCCTCCGCGAAGTGGTCCAGCATCGACGAGCGCTCCAACGGACAGCCTCCATACATCCTCGTACCTGCTGAAACCGACCGGCTCACGCCCCCGTCGTCGACGGGCCGGAACCCTCACCGTAGCCGCAGCATCGACAGACTGTCACCCAGCGGAACCGCTCCCGGGATCGGACGGCGGGCGGAACCAGGCCGGGAGCGTCCGCCGGTGACCACATCGGCGGGCGCTCCTCTCCATCGTGGACGGAGGCTCGACCATGCGACTGCCACTATGGCCGTGTACCGGACTCTCGCGGCACCACCGATCGGGGCACGACGAATGGGGCCACGACGGATCGGGGCACGACGGATCGGGGCTGCGGTGATGCCCCGTTACCGTCCGCACGTGGCCGCCCGCCCTTCCTGGCGTTGCCGGGTGTGCGGGGCCGCCTGGCCGTGCTCCGCCGCCCGGCTGGCGCTGCTCGGGGAGTACCGCGAGGACCGGACCGCCCTGCTGGTCTACCTCGGCACCCTGCTCTGCGAGGCGATGAGCGATTTCGCCACCCTGCACGACGGGGAAACACCGCAGGGCCTCACCGAACGCATCGTGACGTGGGCACGAACCCGATGACAAGCCCGGCGCGGATAGATCTTGGAAGATTCTCGCCCCCAGAGGGGCCATTTCCCTCCAAGATCTACTCTGACCCGAGGGGTCGACGGCATGCTGGTGACCGACACCCGCCGGTCGGCCGGTGACCGCTCGGCCGGCGGTTCGGCGGCACCACCTGCCGTTCAGTCGACGCGGGTCAGGCCGGCACGGCACCACCAGCCATGCGGCGGGGTGGCTCGGGCAGGCCCGGGGGCGGGTGTGCACCACCCAGCGTCCGGTGGCGCGTCGGGCGGGCTGGGGCTGTCAGAGGTCGGCGGGAGCGGTGGCGGCGCGGGCGGCGGCGACGAGCTGATCGGTCTCGTCGCGTACCTCGTCGGCGTCGATCGGGGTGCCGGGGTCGTAGCGGACCGTCCAGGTCAGACCGTCCACCCCGGCCACCCTCCGGGCCGCGATCCGGCCCGAGCCGCCGGGCACCGGGTGCTGCTGGGTGTACGCCACCGAGCGGGTCACCCTGGCACGTACCTGGTGCGGCAGGTCCCCCGGATCGAGCAGCAGGTACGTCCCGGCGGGCCGGTCGGCGACCACCTGGTAGCCGTCCCGCTCGGCGACCGTCTCCGCCACCGTGACGGTCAGCTCACGCCCGGACCAGACGGCCTTGAGGATGTCGTGCCAGCCCAGCCGGTCCTCCCGGCCGGGCAGCCAGAGCCCGAGGTTGGTGGCCACCAGCACCCCGGCACCGGAACCGGTGGTGACCGGCGCAGCGGCACCTTCGGCGGCCGAGGCGGCGGCACCGGTGTTCGCCGGGGCGGCGGCACCGGCACCCGTGACGGCCGGGGCGGCGGCACCGGCACCCGTGACGGCCGAGGCGGCGGCACCGTCACCCGTGACGGCCGAGGCGGCGGCACCGTCACCCGGGGCGGCCGATACGCCGACACCGGAACCGGTGGTGGCCGGGGCGGTGGCATCGGCACCCGGGGTGGCCGGGGCGGTGGTGCTTACGCTGTTTCCGGTGACGGCGGCCCAGGCGAGCACCCGTTCACCGGCGGCCAGCGCGGGACGGGCGGTGGATGGCAGCTTGGGTTTGCGGCCGAACAGTCCCATCAGAGTCCTCCTGCGGCCTGCTCGCGCAGTGCCCGCGCGTGCTGTTCCAGCGAGAGCAGTTCCCCGAAGAGGGCGAAGTACTCGTCCTTCTGGTTGACCGGGTTGATCCGCTGGATCTTGGACTTGAGGTCCCGGATCCGGGCGGTCACCGAGCCCCACTGCAACTGGGCGAGGGTGCTGGAGACGTACCTCGGGTCGGGTTCGCCGTCGATCCGCAGTGGCTCCACGGCCAGCTCGCTGACCAGCGCCTGGGCGGCGAGGTCCGCGCAGGCGTCCCGGACCGCCTCGATCCACACCGCGCCGCCGCCGGCCGCCGCCACCCCGCCGGCCGCCGTGATCGCGGTACGGACCGCCGCGTGCACCGGGTGCCGGTACTCGGCGGCCTCGACCGCGTCGAACATCGGCCCGGCGAGGACCGGCTCCTGGAGGGCGAGCTTCAGCGCCTCCCGCTCGACCATCGACTCCGGACTGTCCACGGCCGGCGCGGCCGGACGGGTCCGGCCCCGGGGCGGGTCGGCCGTCTCCCGCTCGCCCGGGGCATGGGCGGCGGCCAGCACGGCCCGCTGCACCGGCTCGATCTCCATACCGAGGTCACCGGCGAGCTTGCGGACGTACTCGGGGCGCTTCTCCCGGTCTTTGATCTTGGCGACCAGCGGGGCGGCCCGGCGCATCGCCTCCACCCGGCCGTCCACCGTGTCCAGGTCGTAGCGGTTGATCACGTGTCGGAGGGCGAAGTCGACGAGCGGCTCCCGGCGGGCCACCAGGTCGCGGATCGCCAGGTCGCCCTTTGCCAACCGCAGGTCGCACGGGTCCATGTTGTCCGGGCTGACCGCGATGAAGGTACGCCCGACGAAGCGCTGGTCGTCCTCGAAGGCGCGGAGCGCGGCCTTCTGGCCGGCGGCGTCCCCGTCGAAGGTGAAGATGACCTCACCGGCCACCGCGTCGGTGTCGAGCAGCAGCCGGCGCAGTACGCCGATGTGGTCGGCGCCGAAGGCGGTGCCGCAGGTCGCCACAGCGGTGGGCACCCCGGCCAGGTGACAGGCCATCACGTCGGTGTACCCCTCGACGACGACCACCCGGCCCTGCTTGGCGATCTCCCGCTTGGCCTGGTCGATGCCGTAGAGGACGTGCGACTTCTTGTAGATCGGCGTCTCGGGGGTGTTGAGGTACTTCGGGCCGTCGTCGTCGTCGAAGAGTTTCCGCGCCCCGAACCCGATCACGTCACCGGCGATGTCCCGGATCGGCCACATCAGCCGGCGACGGAACCGGTCGATCAGGGTGCCCGAGCGGGACGGGCGGGACAGCCCGCCGGTGACCAGCTCGTCGTGGGTGAACCCCTGCTGACGCAGGTGCTTGGTGAGCAGGTCCCAGGCGTCCGGGGCGAAGCCGCAGCCGTACCGCTGCGCGGCGGCCCGGTCGAAGCCGCGACGGGCCAGGAACTCCCGGGCCGGACGGGCGCCGGCCGTGCTGAGCTGCGACTGGTAGAACTCCACGGCGGCGGCGTGCGCCGCCACCAGCCGCTGCTTCTGCCCCTGCTGCGGGCGGGACCGGGGGGCGGCCTGGTCACCCTCGACGTAACGGAGCTGGATGCCGGCCCGGTCGGCGAGCCGCTCGACGGACTCGATGAAGCTGAGATGCTCGGCGTCCATCAGGAACTTGATCGCGTCGCCGCCGACCCCGCAGCCGAAGCAGTAGAAGACGTTACGGGCCGGCGAGACGTTGAACGACGGGCTCTTCTCGTCGTGGAACGGGCAGAGGCCCTTGAGGTTTCCGCCGCCGGCCGACTTGAGGGTCACCGTGTCCGAGATGACCTCGGCGATGGAGGTGCGCTCGCGGACCAACGCGATGTCCTCGTCCCGGATCCGGCCAGCCACCGACGCCACCTCCTCGGGCTACATCCTGCCCTGCCGGACCGACGATCCGTCGGGCGGGTGGCGAACGCCCGACTCAGCGGGGACGCCGGTGCAGCCAGTGGGTGACCGGCGGCGGGTTCTCCTCGTCGTACGACCGGGCGGCCCGTACCGCGGCGGCCAGGCCGGACCGACGGCCCCGGTCCGGGTGCAGGTCGACCGCCGGATCCCGGGCCATGTCTCGCAGCAGCGCCACGGCGAGCCCGAGCATCACCACCACGAACGGCAGCGCCACCATGATGGTCGCCTGTTGCAGGGCGGCCAGGCCGCCGGCGAGCAGCAGCGCGGCGGCGACCGCGCCGATCAGGACCCCCCAGAGCACCACGAGTACGCGGTGCGGGCGCAGTGCGCCGCCCGAGCTGAGCGACCCCAGCACCAGCGACGCCGAGTCGGCGCTGGTCACGAAGTAGAGCGCGATGAGCACCATGGCCAGCACGCTGGTGACGGTCCCCAGCGGTAGCGCGTCCAGCAGCCCGAACAGCGCCTGCTCGCTGCCCGCCCCGACGTCGGCCACCAGATCGCGGGTGCCGCTGGCCTGGGTACGCAGGGCGCTGCCGCCCATGATCGCGAACCAGATCGCGCTCGCCCCGCTGGGCACCAGCAGGACCCCGACCAGGAACTGGCGCACGGTCCGCCCGCGCGAGATCCGCGCGATGAAGGTGCCGACGAACGGTGCCCAGGAGATCCACCAGGCCCAGTAGAAGATCGTCCAGGACCCGAGCCACGCCGGGTCGGAGAACGCGCCGGTACGGGTGGACATGAACACCAGGCTGCTGAGGTAGTCGCCGATCGACGCGGGCAGCACCTCCAGCGTGTAGATCGTCGGCCCCACCACGAACACGAAGATCATCAGCAGTACGGCCAGCAGGACGTTGGTGGTGGACAGCCACTTGACCCCCCGGTGCAGGCCGGAGAAGGCCGAGGCCACGAAGGCCAGGGTGAGCGCGCCGATCACGATCAGCTCCACCGCCCGGGTGTCCGGCACCCCGGCCACCAGGTCCAGACCGGCGGCCACCTGGAGCGCGCCGAGCCCGAGGCTGGTGGCCGAACCGAAGACCGTGGCGAAGACGGCGAGCAGGTCGACGGCCTTCCCGGGCACCCCGTCGGCCCGCGCGCCGAGCAGCGGACGGAACGCAGCCGAGATCCGGTTGTCCCGCCCCCGGCGGAACGTCGAGTACGCCAGCGCGAGCGCGGTGACGGCGTAGATCCCCCACGGGTGCAGCGTCCAGTGGAACAGCGTGTACTGCATGGCCGCCGCCCCGGCAGCCGGGGTCTGTGCCGCGACCCCGGTGGCCGGCGGCGGCGTGGCGTAGTGCTGGATCGGCTCGGCCACCGCGAAGAAGACCAGCCCGATGCCCATCCCCGCGCTGAACATCATGGCGATCCAGGCCACCGTGTTGAACTCCGGCTGGTCCTCGTCGGCGCCCAGCCGGATCCGGCCGTACCGGGAGGCCGCGATGACCAACGCGAGCACCAGGAAGGCATCCGCCGCGACGACGAAGAACCAGCCGAAGGTGCCGATCACCCAGGCCAACCCGGCCTCGCCGAAGCTGGCCAGCGAACCGCGCGCGGACACCCCCCAGAGCACGACCGCCAGCACCCCGCCGACGCCCAGGGCGAGCACCACCGGGTCGGGTCTGCCGCCCGCTCGCGTACCGACGTCCCGCACCCGTTCAGCCATGGTCGTATCGTCCCGGCCGATGACCCCGGCAGCAGGTGATTCCGCCCAATCTCCGGATCCGTGGATGATGCTCAGCCGACGGCGGCGGCCTCCTCGGCCTCGACCTGCCGGTTCCAGTCCGGCTTGGTGGAGCGCCAACCCTCGTCGTCCATGCCCTGTCGCCAGTAGCCGGAGATCGACAGCGCCTCCCGGGGCACCCCCCGCTCGACCCGCAGCAGCCGGCGCAGCTCCTTGACGAAGGTGGCCTCGCCGTGCACGAACGCGTGCACCCGACCGGGCGGGAACTCCAGCTCCCGGACGGCCGCGACCAGGGCCTCGCCGACCGGCCGACCGGCCCGGTGCAGCCAGGTCAACGCCACCGCGCCGGGGCTGGGCAACACCTGCTCGTCGGCCGGGTCGGCGACCTCGACCAGGACGACCGCCGGGGCGCCCTCGGGCAGCCGTTCCAGCGCGGCACCGATCGCCGGCAGGGCGCTCTCGTCGCCCACCAGCAGGTGCCAGTCGGCCGTCGGGTCCGGCGCGTACGCCCCACCCGGGCCGACGAACAGCACCTCGTCGCCGGGACGCAGCCGCGCCGCCCACGGCCCGGCCAACCCCTCGTCCCCGTGGTGCACCACGTCGATGGTCAGCTCGCCGGCCGCCGCATCCCAGGCCCGCACCGTGTACGCCCGCAGCCTGGGCCACTGCTCCCGGGGCAGCTCCCGCTTGACCGCCGTCAGGTCCAACGGCCTCGGCAGCTCCACCCCCTCGGGCGGGAAGACCAGCTTGACGTAGTGGTCGGTGAAATCCCCCACCGGCAGCCCGGCCAACTCCTCCCCACCGAGAACGAGCCGGACCAGGTGCGGGGTGGGCCGTCCGGTCCGCACCACCCGTGCCGCAGTAACCATCTTGGAGCGCTCCGCCATAAAACTAAGGCTACCCTAACTCCCCCACCCCTCCCTCCCCCCACCCCTCCCTCCCCCCACCCCTCCCTCCCTCCCCCTCTCCCCCCGCCCCGCCGCACCCACCCCGCCAGGCCCCCGTGATCAAGAGGTTTGCGTCACGTTAGTGATCAACTTTGACGCAGACCTCTTGATCACCTGACGCAAATCTCTTGATCACCGGGCCGGGGCGAGGGGCGGGCGGGACGAGCAGGCGGGGCGGGTGGACCGAGGCGAGCAGGCGGGACGAGGCGAGCAGGCGGGGGCGGGTGGGGTGGGGCGGGTGGAGGGTGTTCAGGTGAGGCGGGTGTGCCAGGTCAGGGCGGCGGGGTCGGTGAGGGAGGCGACCTGGTCGATGACCACGCGCAGGCGGGCACCGTCGTCTGCGGCCTGCCGCCACAGCGGGGCGAAGACCGGGTCGAGGGCGTCCGGGGCGCGGTCGGTGAGCGCGGTGACCAGTTCGGTGATCACCTCGCGTTGTCGCAGGTAGCGGGCGCGGGCGTCGGGGCGGCACATGACGTACCGCCAGGCGATGCCCTTGAGCAGCGCGCACTGTGCCCTGATCCGGCGCGGCACCACCAGGTCGGCGGCGTACCGGTGGTGGGGGCCGGGGCCGAAGCGCTCCCGGGTGGCCCCGACGACGGTCGCCACGAACCGGCCGGTGAGGACGCTGGTCGTGGCCTTCAGGGCGACCTGCGCCCGGTGACTGCCGTCGTACCCGGCCAGCGGGGTGAGCGCCGGATCGGCGAGCAGCTCGACCAGCACCTCGCCGAGGTCGTCCGGGGACTCCCCCGAGTAGACGGCGGCCACGTCGGCGCAGAGCGCGGCGCGCTCGTCGGGGTCGTGCAGGAGGGGACGCAGCGAGACGTAGCCGCCGTGGATGCCGTCCTCGACGTCGTGCACCGAGTACGCCACGTCATCGGCCCAGTCCATGACCTGCGCCTCCAGGCAGCGACGGGCACCGTCGAACGGGTCCACGCCGGCCCTGTCCCCGCCGGCGGCCACCCCGGCACCGGGCACACCGACGCCGGACGGGGTGGCGGGGCTGCCGGCGCGCAGCCAGTCGAAGACCGGGCGGTCGTCGCCGTACACGCCGAACTTGCGCAGCCCGGGGCGGCGGGGCCAGGGGTACTTGCTGACCGCGTCGAGCGCGGCCCGGGTGAGGTTCAGCCCGGCGGGGCGGCCGTCCGGGGCGAGCACCTTGGCCTCCAGCCGGGTGAGCACCCGCAGCGTCTGCGCGTTGCCCTCGAAGCCGCCGCAGGACGCGGCGAGCCCGTCGAGGGTGTCCTCCCCGTTGTGCCCGAACGGCGGGTGCCCGAGGTCGTGGGCCAGCCCGGCGGTGTCCACCAGGTCGGGGTCGCAGCCGAGCCGGGCACCCATCTCCCGGGCGATCTGGGCCACCTCCAGCGAGTGGGTCAGCCGGGTACGCAGAAAGTCGTCGGTCCCGGCCACGTGCACCTGGGTCTTCGCGGCGAGCCGGCGGAAGGCCGCCGAGTGCAGCACCCGGGCCCGGTCTCGCTCGTACGGCGACCGGCCGTGGCCGGTGTCCTTCGGCGGCTCCTCGGCCCACCGCTGCGCGTCGAACGCCTGCGCGTCGAACCCCTGGGCGTCGGACGCCTGCCCGGCGGCTGGTGCGGCGGGAAACTCCACCATCCGGCCACCCTTCCCGGTCGTACCCCGTGGTCGTGGGCACCCAGGTTACGCCGCGACGCGCCCGGACAGCCCGGGCATCGGGACGCGGACGCCCAGCCGCGCCGGACACCGGGCACCAGACACCGGGCACAGGGCACCGGACAGCCAGACGCCGGACGCGCGACGCCCACCGACAAGCGGCCGGTGGGCGTCGCGGGCGGTCAGCGGCTGTCGGAGCCGGCGGTCTCGATGGCGGCCCGGCCGGCCTCCAGCCGGGCGACCGGCACCCGGAACGGCGAGCAGGAGACGTAGTCCAGCCCCACCTCGTGGAAGAAGTGCACCGAGTCGGGGTCGCCGCCGTGTTCGCCGCAGACGCCGAGTTTCAGCCCGGGGCGGGCGGCCCGGCCCTCCTCGGCGGCGATCCGGATCAGCCGGCCCACGCCGTCACGGTCGATCGACTCGAACGGGGAGATGCCGAAGATGCCCAGTTCCAGGTAGCGCCAGAAGAACGCGCCCTCGACGTCGTCGCGGGAGAAGCCCCAGCCCATCTGGGTGAGGTCGTTGGTGCCGAAGGAGAAGAACTGCGCCGCCTCGGCGATCTGGCCGGCGGTCAGCGCCGCCCGGGGCACCTCGATCATCGTGCCGATCAGCACCTCGACCCCGCTGTCCCCGACCACCTCGGCGATGATCTTCTCGGCTTCGGCGCGTACCGTCTCCAGCTCCTGGACCGCGCCGACCAGCGGGACCATGATCTCCGGGCAGGCGGTGCCGCCGTCGCGGGTGACCGCGACGGCCGCCTCGGCGATGGCCCGGACCTGCATCGCGAACAGGCCGGGGATGACCAGGCCGAGGCGCACGCCGCGCAGGCCGAGCATCGGGTTCTCCTCGTGCATACGCCGGACGGCGGCGAGCAGCGCCTCCTCCTTGGCGACGTCCTCGCCGCGTTCCTGGGCGACCGCGACGTTGACCGCGAGCTGCTCCAGCGGGGGCAGGAACTCGTGCAGCGGCGGGTCGATCAGCCGGACGGTGACCGGCAGCCCGGCCATCTCGCGGAAGATCTCCACGAAGTCCCGGCGCTGCAGGGGCAGCAGAGCGGCGAGGGCGGCGGTGCGGTCGGCGTCGGTGGCGGCGAGGATCAGCCGCTCGACCAGTTCCCGCCGGTCACCGAGGAACATGTGCTCGGTGCGGCACAGGCCGATGCCCTCGGCGCCGAAGCGCCGGGCACGCGCCGCGTCGGCCCCGGTGTCGGCGTTCGTCCGCACGGCCAGCCGCCGTCGCGTGTCGGCATGCGTCATGATCCGGTGTACGGCCCGGACGAGCGCGTCGTCGGTCCGCTCCGGGTCGAGGCTGCCCTCGAAGTACTGCACCACCTCGGACGGCGTGACCGGCACCTCGCCCAGGTAGACCCTGCCGGTGGTGCCGTCGATGGAGACGACGTCGCCCTCGACGACGGTGTGCCCGCCGACGGTGAACCGCCTGGCCGGCACGTCGACCTCGAGCCCGTCGGCCCCGGAGACGCAGGTCTTGCCCATCCCCCGGGCCACCACGGCGGCGTGGCTGGTCTTGCCGCCGCGCGAGGTGAGGATGCCCTGGGCGGCGATCATGCCGTTGAGGTCGTCGGGGTTGGTCTCCCGGCGGACCAGGATCACCGACTTCCCCTCGGCGGCCAGCTCGACCGCGCGGGCCGAGGTGAAGACCACCGCGCCGGACGCGGCCCCCGGGGAGGCCCCGATGCCCCGGGCGACCGCCTCGAACTCGTGGTCGAGCTGGAAGCGGGGGAACATGAGCTGGGCGAGCTGCGCCCCGTTGACCCGGTGCAGCGCCTCGTCCAGGTCGATCAGGCCTTCGTCGACGAGCTGGCCGGCGATGACGAACGCGGCGGCGGCGGTGCGCTTGCCCACCCGGGTCTGGAGCATCCACAGCTTGCCCCGCTCGATGGTGAACTCGATGTCGCAGAGGTCCCGGTAGTGACCCTCCAGCCGGGCCATGATGTCGAGCAGTTCGCGGTAGGACTTCGGGTCGAGCCGTTCCAGCTCCTGCAACGGCACGGTGTTGCGGATGCCGGCGACGACGTCCTCCCCCTGGGCGTTGGCCAGGTAGTCGCCGTAGATGCCCTGCGCGCCGCTGCCCGGGTCGCGGGTGAAGGCGACCCCGGTGCCGGAGTCGGGGCCGAGGTTGCCGAAGACCATCGCCACCACGTTGACGGCGGTGCCCAGGTCGGCGGGGATGCGTTCCTGGCGGCGGTAGAGGATCGCCCGCTCGGCGTTCCACGACGCGAAGACCGCCCGGATGGCCAGGTCGAGCTGTTCCCGCGGCTCCTGCGGGAACTCCCGCCCGGTGTGCTCGGCGAAGATCTTCTTGTACGTCTCCACCAGTCCGCGCAGGTCGTCGGCGTCGAGGTCGAGGTCGTCGTGGGCGCCCTTGGCGCGCTTGGCCTCGTCGAGGGCGTGCTCGAACTGCTCGCCCGGCACCTCGCAGACGGTCTTGCCGAACATCTGGATCAGCCGGCGGTAGGAGTCCCAGGCGAACCGGTCGGCGCTGCCGGAGGAGTCCGGGTCGGCGCTGCTCGCCTGCCGGGCGAGCCCCTCGACGCTGCGGTCGTTGAGGCCGACGTTGAGGACGGTCTCCATCATGCCGGGCATGGAGAACCTGGCGCCGGAGCGTACCGAGACGAGCAGCGGGTCCTGCGGGTCGCCGAGCCGCCGGCCCATCCCACGTTCCAGCGCCTCCAGGTGGGTCTCGATCTGCCCGGCCAGCCCGTCCGGCTCCCGTCCGGTCGCCAGGTACGCCTGGCAGGCCTCGGTGGTGATGGTGAAGCCGGGCGGCACCGGCAGGCCGAGGTTGGTCATCTCGGCGAGGTTGGCCCCCTTGCCGCCGAGCAGGTCCTTGAGTTCCTTGTTGCCCTCGGCGAAGTCGTAGACGTACTTGTCGCCAGCCTTCTCCTGCACTGTCACCAGAAGCCTCCCACGCGCGCCGGAATTGACACTTAACGAAGGTTCAGTTCTGACCTACCCCGGGGCCAACCTGCGGCCATCGGGCCTGGTCAGCGATCGGTGGGCGAAGGTTAAGCGAACATCGGGCGGCCCGGGACCGTTCGGTGACAATAGGCACAGCCGTCACGACTATCCGCGTTCGCGCGGGTTTCTGGGAACGCTTCCACGAGCACGATCACGCAATTCCGGTTTCTCCTCGTACCCTTGACGTCACCGGTTTCGCCAAACCTGACCTTTGCCATATCCCTCGCGAATACACCCCCGGAGCCGCCCCGTGTCGCGCACCCCACGTACCGGCGTCGCCCCCGTCCCCGAGCAGCCGCGGCGGGCCGACGCCGGCCCACCCCCGGCCGCACCGCTGGCCGCACCGGCCCCGGTCACGCCGCAGGGGTCGCCCACCGTGACGCCGGCAGGGGCGGCGACGGCCACGCCGCAGGGGTCGCCCACGGTGACGCCGTCCGCGACCGCGCTGGCCCGTAGCGCGGCGGAGGCCGCCGGTCGGCTGCTCGCCCGGCCGACCGTCGGGTTGGGTGACGTGGTGCCCGCGCCCGTGTCGGTGCGCCCGCGGCCGGCCGCCGACCTCGTCCTCCCCGCCGACGCGGCGGTACGGGTGAGCGCCGACCCGGCCGCCAGGGAGGTCGCGGAGCACCTCGCGGAGCTGCTCCGCCCGGCCACCGGCTACCCGCTCCCGGTCGCCGACCTGCCGACCGCCCCGGGTCCGCTACAGCTCACCCTGGGCGCTGCCGCAGCGCCCCGCCCGACGGGGGCGGCGGCCGGCGACGAGGAGGGATACCGGCTCGACGTCGACCCCGACGGGGTACGGATCACCGCCGACACCGCGACCGGCCTCTTCCACGGCGTACAGACACTGCGGCAACTGCTGCCCACGGCGGTGGAGAGCCGGACGCCGGTGGCCGAACGCTGGGTGGTACCCGGCGGGACGATCGTCGACCGACCCCGCTTCCCCTACCGGGGCGCGATGCTCGACGTGGCCCGGCACTTCTTCGGGGTCGACGACGTGTGCCGGGTGCTCGACCACCTGGCCCGGTACAAGCTCAACCACCTGCACCTGCACCTCACCGACGACCAGGGCTGGCGGATCGCCGTCGACTCCTGGCCCCGGCTGACCGCCGTCGGCGGGCGCACCGAGGTGGGCGGTGGCCCCGGCGGCTGGTACACGGCCGCCGACTACCGGCGCATCGTCGAGTACGCCGCCCGCCGGCACATCACCGTCGTCCCCGAGGTCGACCTGCCCGGCCACACCAATGCGGCGCTGGTCGCGTACCCCGAACTCGCGCCGGACAAGGTCGCGCCGCCGCCGTACACCGGCACCGAGGTCGGCTTCAGCCATGTCGACCCCGCCGACGAGCGGACGTACGCCTTCGTCGCCGACGTGCTCGGCGAGCTGGCCGCGGCGACCCCCGGGCCGTGGCTGCACATCGGCGGCGACGAGGCGTACAAGGTCAAGGGGGTGGCCTACACCGGCTTCGTGGAGCGGGTGCAGCGGATCGTCGCCGGGCTCGGCCGGACCGTGGTCGGCTGGCACCAGATCGCCCCCGCCGGGCAGGTCGACGGCCGGGTGCTCCAGTGGTGGGGCACCGACGGCGACGACCCCACCGTGGCCGAGGCGGTACGGCGGGGCGCGCGGCTGATCCTCTCCCCCGGCAACCACGCGTACCTGGACATGAAGTACACCCCGGACACCCCGCTCGGACACGACTGGGCGGGCCTGATCGACGTGCACCGGGCGTACCACTGGGATCCGGCGACCCACCTGGCCGGCGTCCCCGCCGAGGCGGTGCTCGGCCTGGAGGCCCCGCTCTGGACCGAGTCGGTGACCTCGATGGCCGAGATCGAGTTCCTGCTCCTCCCCCGCCTGCCCGCCCTCGCCGAGGTGGCCTGGTCCACCCCGTCCACCCGCAGCTGGGCCGGCTTCCGGGACCGGCTCGCCGGCCACGGCCCCCGCTGGCACGCCGCCGGCATCGCCTTCCACCCGTCCCCGGAGATCCCCTGGCCGGCTGCACCGCCCGTCCGCCACCTCCCCCGCACCGCACCCACCTCCCGCCCCACACACACCGCAACCAGCCGGCACCTTCCCCCCGCCGCAGACGCGCCCCGCAGTCCCGCCCTCGACCAGCCCTCACCCGCTCACACACCCGCCCCCGAGACACCGCAGCCGATGCCGGCGCCGGTGCCACGGGCCAACGACACCCGCACCTCCTGACCGGCGGCTGCTGTACCTCTCCGATCCGCCGGCAGGCCCAGGCCCCGACCCGATGGCCCCAGAACCACGTTCCGTCACATCCAGACGGAGACCGCCCACAACTACGCAGAGTGAGCAATTCTCGACCTCATCGAGCAGGCCACCCAACCCCTCCGCCCCTTGAATTGGCCTGACCTGCCCGTTCCCACCAACCCCAGCAACCACCACCAACCCCCGTCCCCATCCTTTGCTCTGCCGCCACATACGCACCAGACACCCGCCGTGACTGTCGCGCCGAGGGCGGCAGAGCAAAGGATGGGGACGGGTCAGGGGTGGGGGTGTGGTCCATGACGCTCAGTGACCGGATTGGGGGTCGGTGACGGTGTCGTCGGATGCGGGGTCTGCGCTGGCGGATCGGCCACGGTCCGGGTGACGGGGGTCACCCGCAGGGTGGAATCGTCGGCCGGGCGGGGTCGTTACACCTGGCATCGGCGCGATCCCGTCCCCCGGCCGGCCTGGCCCGGACGCGGATGCGCCCAGCGCGGATGCGCCCAGCGCGGATGCGCCCAGCGCGGATGCGCTGCGCCAGCGAGCCGGCCGGGCGGGCGCGGAATGCCTGCGCCACCGGCTCGGTTACACATCCCCGGCCGGCACCCCGCGAACCGCCGGTCCGAGCTACCTCTTCACCTGCCCCACGGCGCGACCATGCCCGTCCCGCACCCCCTGCGGACGTGTCCGGGCGTGGACCCCCGAGATGCAGAGGAGCACCCCCGCCATGCGTACCGACATCCTGCGTAAGACCGTGCTGACCGCTGCCGGCCTGGCCGTCACCGCCGGTGGCATCGCCGGCCCCGCGCTGGCCGCGCACGCCGCCGAGACCAACCGGCCCGCCGCCGTGGTGCAGACCGACCGCCGGCCCGCCGACGAGCGGGAGCTGAAGGTCGACTACGCGGCCCAGCCGAACTTCTACTACTGCGGCCCCGCCGCCGCCCGTAACGCGCTGAGCGTCCAGGGTAAGAAGATCGACGTGGACGCCATGGCCAAGGAGATGGGCACCACCGAGAGCGGCACGGACAGCATCAACGACATCACCCCGATCCTGAACAAGGAGACCGGCCGCAAGGACGCCTACCGGAGCACCGAGATCCCGGCTGGCAAGGTCGACGGCAAGCGCGTGGAGCAGCTGCGCGCCGACATCGTCCGGGCGGTGGACGACGGCCGCGCCGTGGTCGCCAACATCGCCGGCACCGCCACCGACACCGACGGCAACACCCACTCCTTCGAGGGCGGGCACTACATCAGCGTCGTCGGTTACCGCGACGGTGGGCGGGTCGTGACGATCGCCGACTCGGCCAACCCGGACACCGCCGCCTACCGGATCGACGTCGACGAGTTGGCCCACTGGATCGCCAGTCGCGGCTACGCCTCCTGACCCGTCCCACCCGGCACGGGCGAAGGGCCGACCCCGAGGGGCCGGCCCTTCGCCGTGCGGCGCCGCGCAGCACGGTCACGAGACGGCACGGCCGGCAGGCAGCGCCGCCGAAGGGTGGCCGGGACGCCGCCGGTGGTCTCAGCCGCCCGAGTCGTCCAGCTCGGCGCCCTCGGGGACGGTGTCGTCGTCCCGGCTCGCCAGCCAGCCTTCGGGCAGGAAGACCTTGCCGGGGGAGTTCGTCCGGCCGCGCGGCTGGCCGAGGGCGGCCACCGGGAAGGGCTCGGCCGCGTCGAGCTTGCCCAGCAGGTCGTCCAGCTGGGCCAGGCTCTCGATCATGGCGAGCTCCCGGCGCAGCCCGCTACCCACCGGGAAGCCCTTGAGATACCAGGCGACATGCTTGCGGAAGTCGGTGCAGCCGTCCCGCTCGCCCCGGGCCGGGGTGCGTGAACCGGCGGTGAACTGGTCCACCAGCAGTTCGGCGTGCCGCCGCATGGTCACCGCGACCTCGCCGAGGGTCGGCAGCCGGCGCTCCGGCCGGCCGTCGAACGCCGCCTCCAGGTCGGCGAAGAGCCACGGCCGCCCCAGGCAGCCCCGGCCCACCACCACCCCGTCCACCCCGGTGTGGGCCACCATCCGCAGCGCGTCGTCGGCCTCCCAGATGTCGCCGTTGCCGAGCACCGGCACGTCGAGCGCCTGCTTGAGGGTGGCGATGGCGTCCCAGTCGGCGGTGCCGGAGTACCGCTGCGCGGCGGTACGCCCGTGCAGGGCGACCGCCGCGACCCCGGCGTCCTGGGCGGCCAGCCCCGCCTCGACGTACGTCAGGTGGTCGTCGTCGATGCCCTTGCGCATCTTGACCGTGACCGGCACCCCGGCGGGTGACGCGGCGTCCACCGCGGCCCGGACCAGCCGGGCGAAGAGCCGGCGACGCCAGGGCAGGGCCGACCCGCCGCCCCGCCGGGTCACCTTCGGCACCGGGCAGCCGAAGTTCAGGTCGATGTGGTCGGCCAGGTCACGCTCCACCACGATCCGCACCGCCGCCGCGGTGACCTCCGGGTCGGTGCCGTAGAGCTGGAGACTGCGCGGCTGCTCGTCGGCACCGAAGGCGATCATGCGCAGGGTCTTCGGGTTCCGCTGGACCAGCGCGATCGTAGTGATCATCTCGCAGACGTAGATGCCACCGCCCTGCTCCCGGCAGAGCTGCCGGAAACCGACGTTGGTGATGCCGGCCATCGGCGCGAGCACCACCGGCGGCCACACCTGGTGGGGGCCGATGGTGAGCGGGCGCGGGACCGCAGCGGGACTGGTCACGTACCCCAGAATCCCATGCCGTCGGTGGACCGCCCACCCGCGGTGGCCGGTCCACCGACCCGACGGTGGGCGAAGCCACACCGCGACGGCGGCCGCCGGTCAGTAGCCCCTGCCCGGACGCGACAGGATCAGGGCCGAGACGTCCACGATCACCGCGGTCGCGGCCCGGACGTGGACGGCGAACGCGAACGGCTCGCCGTCGTGGACGCCCAGCGGCACCTCCACCAGGTTGGACAGGACCTGGTTCGGCCCCCACCAGTTCAGCGAGGAGGTCTCCGGCCTGGTCACCCCCGCCTGGAAGGCGGTGAGCACTCCCCCGGCGACCGTGTCCGCAACGGTGACGTTGAGGAAGGCACCGACCGCCACCCCGTCCGGCACCGACGGGACGCGGCCGAGGGTCAGGTGCAGGGTGCGGCCCGCCTGCAACCTGCCCGACACCACCCCGTCGGCACCGGCGAGGACGTTGGCGGAATAGCTGGCCAGTGCCCGGGTGTCCAGCAGACGCACCGGGGGGACGGCCACCGTCCGGTTGGCCCAGCGCGACGTGTGGACGTACGCCCGCCGGCCGTCCCGGCCACCGACGACCAGATCGCCGACGGGGGTCACGGCGAGGGAACCGGTCGGCAGCTCCACCGGGACGGCGCTCTCCGGCGTGGGGAACAGCCGCAGCATCGGGCCGGTGCCCCGCAGCGCCAGCGTCGGGGCCGTCGCCGAGCCACCGACCAGCACCGTCTCGGCCGTACCCGCGTCGTTGGTCTGCCCGCCGACCACCGGAGCGCCGGGCGCGGCGGCCTGTCTGATCGCCCGGGCCCGCGCCCGGCGGCCGGCGGAGCCGGCGGTGGTGCGGGCCGGCCCCGGACGGGCGCCGACGGCGGAGTCCGGGTGGTGGACCAGCAGGCCGGTCAGGTCGAGGACCACCGCCGCCGCGCTCTTCTGGAGGTGGATGCCGACCACATCCGGGTAGTGGTCGCCGCCGACCGTCTCGTAGTCGCCGAGCTGGGTGATCACCCCGTTGGACAGCAGCTGGCCGGCGGTCCACCAGTTGACGGTGGATGCGACGGGCAGGCCGCCGGTCCCCCACACCGTGGCGAAGCCACCCCGGGTGGTGTCCGCCACGGTGAGGTTCCCCAGCATCCCGTCGCCGTACTCGACGAGGCCGCGCAGGTGCACGACCAGCAGCGTCTCGGCCAGCACCCGGCCCCGGGCGTCGATCCGGGCGGCGCCCTCCAGCAGCCGGGACCGACCGGCGGCGCTGCGGGTGTCGAGGATCCGGGTCGGCGGGACCGGCACCAGCATGGTCGCGTTCGCCGTGCTGTACGCGGTGTGCCCGCCGGAGCTGCCGTCGCCGACGTACAGCCCGCCCGGGTCGACGCCGACGACGCCCACGTCCAGCATGCCGGGACGGCGACCGGCCTCCGGGGTCAGCTCCAGGGTCGCCCCGGTCGGGTTCCGCAGCGCCAGCGTGGCGGCGCCGTCCGGGGCGGCACTGGTCAGCGTGGTGACGCCGGGGCTGTTCGGCACGCCGATGACGACCGGCTCACCGGGGGCGACCGCCACCCGGGCCGGCTCCACCGGGGGCGCGGCGGCGGCAGCGGCGGTGCCCGCGGGGACCTGGCCCGGGTGGCCGACCAGCAGACCGGTCAGGTCGACGATCACATGGGTCGGTGCGGAGACCTGCACCGTCAGCACGCTGCGGTACCCGCCGACGGTGCCCAGCTCGGCGAAGAGGAAGTTGGACAGGATCTGACCGGCGGCCGACCAGTTCACCGTCGACGCGGTCGGCCTGGCACCACTGCCCCACGCGGTCAGGAAGCCCGGACCGGCCATCCCGACCACCGTCACGTTGCCCTTGACGGCCCGGCCGTCCCGGACCAGGTGGTCCAGGCTCAGCACGATCGGGTTGCCGGGGGTCAGCCGGCCGGTCGGGTCGAGCGTCGAGGCCCCCGAGACGATGGTGCGGCGCAGGTCCGGATCCCGGCTGTCGAGCACCCGGGTCGGCCGCACCGGGACCGAGGTGGTCGCCCACTCGCTCGTCCACAGCCAACTGTCGACCTCCCCGCCGGGCGGACCGGCCCGCACGAACAGGTCCCCCGCCGGGTCCACCGCGACGGTGCCGGCCACCGCATCCTGCACCTGCGGGTAGACCTGCTCGCCGGGCACCAGCCGCAAAGGCGCACCGGCGGTGTTGCGCAGGGTCAGCCCGGCGTAGCCGACGTCGAGCGTGGTGGTCGCCGGGCCGGAGTCGTTTGTCGTACCCATGGTGAGGTGGTCGCCCGGGGCGGCCCGGGCGGTGCCGACCAGGCCGACGGTGGCGGCGACGCCGGTGCCCGCGCTGGCGACGGCGACCGTCACGGCCCGGCGCAGCAGCCGGCGACGGTCCGGGGAGTGATCGTGGTCAGGTCGCGCCGCACCCGTCATGCCCACCCCCGGTAGAGATCCAGCACCGGGAATGCTGGCACGGCCCACCCACCGGCTCAAGGACCGGACGGCCAGAGATCGACGGAACGCACGCCGGCCCCGCTCCGTGGACGGGCGGGGCCGGCACGACGGCGACCGGGGTCAGCAGCCGGGCAGCCGCTCGATCAGGTAGCGCTCGACCTGGTCCAGGGCCACCCGCTCCTGGGCCATGGTGTCCCGGTTCCGCACGGTCACCGCGTCGTCGTCGAGGGTGTCGAAGTCGACGGTGACGCAGAACGGGGTGCCGATCTCGTCCTGCCGGCGGTAGCGGCGACCGATCGCCTGCGAGTCGTCGAACTCCACCACCCAGCGCTTGCGGAGCTGGGCGGCCAGCCCCTTGGCCTTCGGCGAGAGCGCCTCGTTGCGGGACAACGGCAGCACCGCCACCTTGACCGGGGCCAGCCGGGGGTCGAACCGCATCACGGTGCGCTTGTCGACGCCGCCCTTGGTGTTCGGGGCCTCGTCCTCGTCGTACGCCTCCAGCAGGAAGGCCAGCACCGCGCGGGTCAGGCCGGCGGCCGGTTCGATGACGTACGGCACCCAGCGCTCGTTGCGGGTCTGGTCGAAGTACGACAGGTCCACGCCGGAGTGCTTGCTGTGCGTGGACAGGTCGAAGTCGGTGCGGTTGGCCACCCCCTCCAGCTCGGCGAACTCGGTGCCGCCGAACCGGAACCGGTACTCGATGTCGACGGTGCGCTTCGAGTAGTGCGAGAGCTTCTCCTTGGGGTGCTCGTAGAAGCGCAGGTTCTCCTCCGACAGGCCGAGGTCGAGGTACCAGTTCCAACGCTCCTGCAACCAGTACTCGTGCCACTGCTCGTCGGAGCCGGGCTCGACGAAGAACTCCATCTCCATCTGCTCGAACTCGCGGGTGCGGAAGATGAAGTTGCCCGGGGTGATCTCGTTGCGGAACGACTTGCCGGTCTGCGCGATGCCGAACGGCGGCTTCTTGCGGGCCGCGGTCGCCACGTTGTTGTAGTTGACGAAGATGCCCTGGGCGGTCTCCGGGCGCAGGTAGTGCAGGCCCTCGTCGCTCTCCACCGGGCCGAGGTAGGTCTTCATCAGGCCGTTGAACATCTTCGGCTCGGTGAAGGTGCCCTTGTTGCCGCAGTTGGGGCAGTTCAGCTCCTGCAACGAGGTCAGCGGCTTGCCGTGCTTCTCGGCGTACGCCTCCTCCAGGTGGTCGGCGCGGAACCGCTTGTGGCAGGACTGGCACTCGGTGAGCGGGTCGACGAACTCGGCGAGATGGCCGCTGGCCTCCCAGACCCGACGGGCCAGGATGACGGCCGAGTCGAGGCCGACCACGTCGTCGCGCTGCTGGACCATGGCCTTCCACCACTGCCGACGGACGTTCTCCTTCAGCTCCACGCCGAGCGGGCCGTAGTCCCACGCCGACCGGGTGCCCCCGTAGATCTCGCTGGAGGGGAAGACGAAGCCTCGGCGCTTGGCGAGGCTGACGACGGCGTCGATACGGTCGGCTGGCATGTTTCCTCCTACGCCGGCTGGCGGTCGGCGTGGCTTCGAGGTGGGTGGGACCGGACGGTCCGGGACAACGGTACGACCAGCAGCGCCCCGGACCCAGCAGAATACCGGTGCCGGCTCAGCTCACCCCGCAGACCTCCATGCCGCCGGTCTGCTGGTCGGCGGCGAGGGTGACCTGCTGGGTGCCCCGCCCGCCGCCGCTGAAGGTGACGTCGACGGGCACGGTCAGGGTCTGCGGGTCGACGTCGCCGACCCGGTAACTGGCGACCGCCGGCTCCTCGGCGACCCGGCGGGTGAACTCGCCCCGGGACTCCCGCCGCCGGGCGTCGTCGCAGAGCTTCTCGTACGCCCTGCCGTACTGCTTGTCGACCAGTGCCCGGTAGTAGTCGTCGGTGACCGCCTGGCCCTGTTCCTCGATCGCCTGCACGTTGCTGACCACCAGCCCGACGGCCGCCGCGCCACCGCCGCCGCAGCAGATCACCAGGGCCAGCGCCCCGACGCCGAGCCCCAGCCAGAGCCGCTTGCGGCCACCCTCGGTGGGCGGGGCGGCGAACGGCGGTGCCACTCCCGGGCCGGGGGGCGGAGCGGGCACCCCCGGGTCACCGGTCGGGGTGGGCATCCCGGTGGCCCCGGGCGGGTCGAACGTCCCCGCGGCCCCCGGCGGGGCGGGCACGCCCGGGGCGGCCGGCGGCGGGCTGCCGCCCGGGCCGGGTGTCGCGGGGTGCGGCGGTGGGGCTGCCGGGCCGGGAGCGGTCATAGGAGCAGGGTAGTGCCCCCGGGCTCAACGCTGCGGACGCGCGGCCCGATCGCTCTCCACGACCACCACCTCGCCCTCGGGGGCGGCGCCGGCCAGCGTCTCGTACGCCGAGGGCTCGTCGAGCGACTCGGCGAGCAGCGGCACGGCGGTGATCTTGACGTCGAAGCCGCCGAGCGCCCGGCGGTAGGTCCCGACCGACTCCCATTCGGTGAGCAGGCACCAGTGCCGGGGGTCGTCGAGGGCGCGCAGCAGCTCGCCGCGCCGGTAGCCGGGGCGGGCGGCGAGCGCGGCCAGCGCGGCGTGCGCCCGGACGGTGAAGTCGTCCGCCGCCTCGACGGCGACCACGAACCGGTTGGTGACCAGCACCGGGTTCCTCCTCGTAGAGTCTGTGGGATGCAGCCTACGCAGCGCCCCCTGTTGGTCCGGTTGGCCCGGGTGAACCCGACGTCGGTGTTCCTCGCCGCCCTGGCGCTGGTGCTGGTGGCGCTCTTCGCGCCCGGCCCGGTCGGCGGGGTGCTGCTGTTGGCGCTGGCCACCGGGCTGGTCTACCTGCTGGCCGTCACCTGGCCGGTGCAGGCGCCGCAGACCCGGGTGCTCCGGTTGGTGATGGTGACGCTGCTGGTCACGGTGGCCCTGGTCAAGATCTTCTGACATGCACGCATGCGTTTTTGACAATCATTCTCGTTTTCACGGACAGTTGCCGACATGACCGCCCGTACCCTCCCCCGCGCCCTGACCGCCGCCGCCACCGCCCTGCTCGTCCTGGCCGGCGGGACCGCCTGCTCGACCTCGCAGGCCGGAGCCGACCCGGACCGGGTGGACGTGGTCGCCGCCTTCTACCCCCTCCAGTACGTCGCCGAGCGGGTCGGCGGCGGCGCGGTCACCGTCACCAACCTGGCCAAGCCGGGCGCCGAACCGCACGACCTGGAGCTCAACCCCCGGCAGGTCGGCCAGGTCAGCGACGCCGAGCTGGTCTTCTACCTCAAGGGCTTCCAGCCGGCGGTGGACGAGGCCGTCGCGCAGAACGCCGCCGACCGGGCCCTCGACGTGACCACCGTCGTGCCGCTGCGCGACGCGGCGGCCGGCGGACACGACCACGAGGGTGAGGACGGTCACGCCGAGGAGGAGGACGGCGGCAAGGACCCGCACCTCTGGCTGGACCCGACCCGGCTGGCCACCGTCGCCGACAAGCTCGCCGAACGGCTCGGCGCCGTCGACCCGGACCGGGCCGCCGACTACACCACCCGGGCCCGGACACTGCGCGGCGAGCTGGACAAGCTCGACGCCGAGTACACCGCCGGCCTGGCAACCTGCCAGCGCCGGGAGATCGTGGTCAGCCACGCCGCCTTCGGCTACCTCGCCGAGCGTTACCGGCTGGAGCAGATCGGCCTCACCGGGCTCACCCCGGACACCGAGCCCGCCCCGCAGCGGCTGGCCGAGGTCGCCCGGGAGGCCCGCGAGCACAAGGCCACCACGATCTTCTTCGAGACGCTGGTCAGCCCGAAGGTCGCCGAGACCATCGCCGCCGAGGTCGGCGCGAAGACCGCGGTGCTCGACCCGATCGAAGGGCTCTCCACTGACGGGGGTGGGGACTACCTTTCGGTGATGCGCGCGAATCTGACCACGCTCCGTACCGCCCTGGGGTGCTCGTGACCACACCCGTGATCCAGGTCGGGCACGCCTCGGTCGGCTACGACGGCCGACCGGTGCTGCGGGACGTCTCGTTGACGGTCACCGCCGGCGAGGTGGTGGCGGTGCTGGGGGCCAACGGCTCCGGCAAGTCCACCCTGATCCGCGCCGTGCTCGGGCTGGTCCCGCTCGGCACCGGCACGGTCACGCTGTTCGGCGTCCCGCAGCGGCGGTTCCGGCAGTGGCACCGGATCGGGTACGTCCCGCAGCGGCTCGGCGCCGGCAGCGGCGTGCCGGCCACCGTCCGGGAGGTGGTCGCCTCCGGGCGGCTGGCCCGCCGGGGGGTGCTGCGCCCACCCGGCCGCGCCGACCGGGCCGCGGTCGCCGCGGCGCTGCGCGCGGTCGGGCTCGCCGACCGGGCCGGTGACCCGGTGGCCACCCTCTCCGGCGGCCAGCAGCAGCGCACCCTGATCGCCCGCGCCCTGGCCGGCGAGCCGGAGCTGCTGGTGCTCGACGAGCCGACCGCCGGGGTCGACGCGGCCAGCCAGGAGGCGTTCGCCGGGGCGCTGCACGACTTCCTCGGCACCGGGGGCACCGTGCTGCTGGTCGCCCACGAGCTGGGGCCGCTGCGTCCGCTGATCAGCCGGGCCGTGGTGGTGCACCAGGGCGGCGTCTGTCACGACGGCGCGGTGCCGGAACCGGCCGGGCACCACGCCGAGCCCGACCACGACCACGTGCACCCGCACGGTCCCGAGGAGCCCGCCGGGCTGTGGAGCAGCTGAACGATGGACCTCTTCCAGTACGACTTCATGCAGCGGGCGCTGCTCGGCGCGCTGGTGATCGGGCTGACCGCCCCGGCGCTCGGCATCTACCTGGTGCAGCGACGGCTGGCCCTGATCGGTGACGGCATCGGTCACGTCGCGCTCACCGGCGTCGGCGCGGGCCTGCTGCTCAACCGCTCGCCGGTGCTGGTGGCGGTGGTCGCGGCAATCCTCGGCGCGGTCACCATCGAGCTGGTCCGGGCCCGCGGGCGCACCTCCGGCGACCTGGCGCTGGCGCTGCTGTTCTACGGCGGCATCGCCGGTGGTGTGATGCTGGTCGGCCTCTCCGACGCCAGCAGCGCCAACCTCAACGCCTACCTGTTCGGGTCGCTCACCACCACCTCTCCCGCCGACCTGACCACCATCGCGGTGCTCGGCGCGACCATCGCGGTGCTGATGCTGGCGCTGCGCCCGGCGCTCTTCGCGGTCTGCCACGACGAGGAGTACGCCCGGGTGGCCGGGCTGCCCGTCCGGGCGCTGAACCTGCTGCTGGCGGTCGCCACCGCGGTCACCGTCACCATCGCCATGCGCGCCGTCGGCGTGCTGCTGATCAGCGCCCTGATGGTGGTCCCGGTGGCCACCGCGCAGCAGGTCACCCGGGGCTTCCGCAGCACCATGACGGCGGCCATGGCGCTCGGCCTGTTCGCCGCCGGGGCGGGGATCTGGGTGGCGGCCACCGCCGACACCGCCCCCGGCGCCTCGGTGGTGCTGCTGGCGATCGCGTCCTTCCTGGTGGTGGCGTTGGCCGCCGCTGCCTGGCGGGTGCTGCGCCGCCGGTCCGCCCCGGTGGTGGCCGGCACGCCGGAGCCGCACGAGGTGGTGCTCCGGTGACGCCGACCGGTGCGTCGTCACCGGTATTGGTTACCGTTACGGGGTGACCGGCACCCACGGCTACGACGCCTTCGAGGGCGCGGGCGAGCTGCTCCGGGCGCTGTCCGCCCCGATCCGGCTGGCCATCGTCAGCGAGCTGGCCCAGGGTGAACGGTGCGTGCACGAGCTGGTCGAGCAGCTCGGCGCACCGCAGCCGCTGGTCTCCCAGCACCTGCGGGTGCTGCGCGGCGCCGGAGTGGTGCGGGGATCCCGACGCGGCCGGGAGATCGCCTACGCCCTGGTCGACGAGCACGTCGCGCACATCGTGGCGGACGCGGTCAGTCACGCCGGGGAGGGGGCGTCACCTTCCGGCGAGCCGGCGGCCGGCCGTACGGGGGGTGCCGGGCGGCCCGCGTCGTGGCACGCTGTCGGCCGTGAAGATCTACGCTGACCGTTTTCCGGTCGCCCTCCGTCAGTTCCTCACCGACCTGCTCGTCGTCGTCTGGGTCTACGCGGCGGTCCGCTTCGCGCTGTGGCTGTACGACCTGGTGGAGAAGCTCGCCGTACCGGGGCGGAAGCTGGAGGGGGCCGGCGGTGGACTCGCCGACAACCTGGCCGACGCCGGCGGCAAGGTGGGCCGGGTGCCGCTGGTCGGCGACGAGCTGACCGGGCCGTTCACCAAGGCCGCCGACGCCGCCCGGGCGATGGCCGAGGCGGGCCGTGACCAGCAGGAGCTGGTCGGCCAGCTCGCCCTGGCGCTGAGCGTCGCGGTGCTGGTCTTCCCGCTCGGGCTGGTGCTGTTCGGCTGGCTGCCGCTGCGGCTGCGCTGGATGCGTCGGGCGGCCTCGGCGAAGGCGCTCGCCGCCGGCCCGGCCGGTCGGGACCTGCTGGCGCTGCGCGCGCTGACCAGCCAGCCGCTGCGCCGGCTGACCAGGATCGATCCGGACGTGGCCCAGGCGTGGCGGCGCGGCGACGACGCCACCGTCGACGCGCTCGCCGCCCTGGAGCTGCGTCGACTCGGCCTGCGCGGCGGCCGTTAGGCACCGTCACCTGTTGTGTCCCCCCGGCCCGCAGGCTTAGATGATGGTAAATGTCTTAGGTCTGCAGGCCGTCGGCGTGCGTCGGCACGGACGGCCCGGAGAGGGAGCGTCCCCATGCCCGTGTCCCGCAGTCGGTCGATCCTCGCGGCGGGAGCCGCCGGGGTGGTGGCGGTGCTGGCCGCCACCCTCATCGGCCTGCCCCCGGCCAGCGCCGCCACCGGTGACGGCTCCCCCACCGACGCGAACATCGCCTTCGTCGGTCGCTGGGACCGCAGCAACAGCACCGCGTACGTGCCGAACTGGGCCGGTGCCTACCTCAAGACCGGGTTCACCGGCACCACCGTCAAACTGCGGCAACGCCGCACCATCGACCTCTACTACAGCATCGACGGGGCCGACTTCCGGTACCTGACCAACGTCAGCGGCACGGTGAACCTGACCCCCACCCCGCTGCGCGCCGGCAACCACACGCTGGTGGTGTCGTACCGGGTGGTCGCCGGCTCCTACACCGGGGACGCGGTGTTCCAGGGGCTCACCCTCGACTCCGGCGCGCGTACCCTGCCGGCGGCGGTCCGGCCCCGGCTGATCGAGTTCGTCGGCGACTCCATCACCCTCGGCACCACCTCGTCACGGACGGCGCTGACCGCGTACGGGTGGCTGACCGGGGAGCAGCTCGGCACCGAGCACACCCAGCTCGGCTACGGCGGAGGCTGCCTGGTGGCCACCGCCGACGGCTGCGTCAGCGTGGCCACCCAGTTCCTCCGCACCGGGTACGCGGCGAACAGCCCCGCCTGGGACTTCAGCCGCTACCAGGCGGACGCCGTGGTGATCAACCTGGGCACCAACGACCGCAGCCACGGGGTGAGCGGCGCGGACTTCCAGAACCAGTACGCCACCTTCATCCGTACCGTGCGGGGCAGGTACCCGCGCGCGGCGATCTTCGCGCTGCGCACCTTCAGCGGCCGGTACGCCGCCGAGACCGCCGCCGCCGTCACGGCGGTCACCGGGGGCGGCGACCGCAACGTGTTCTACGTGGACACCACCGGCTGGCTGCCCGCCGACGGGCTCAGCGACTCGGTGCACCCCAACGACGCCGGCCACCGGGCGATCACGGCCCGCCTCGCCCCGGTCATCGCCGCGCAGCTGTCCACCACCCCGACGCCGACCCCCACCACCGTGCCACCCACCACCACCACGCCCCCGGTGACCACCCCGCCGGTGACCACCGCACCGCCCAGCACCACGCCCCCGGTGACCACCCCGCCGGCCGGCGGCACCGGCTGCGCCGTCGGGTACGCGGTCACCGGGCAGTGGCAGGGTGGCTTCCAGGGCGAGGTGACGATCCGCAACACCGGCGCGGTCCCGGTCGACGGCTGGACGCTCCAGTGGACGTTCGCCGACGGCCAGCGGGTCAACCAGGCGTGGAACGCCAGCTACACGCAGAGCGGCGGCACCGTCCGGGCGACCAACGCCGGTTGGAACGGCACGATCGCGGCCGGCGGGTCGGTCAGCTTCGGCTTCCTCGCCGACGTCGCCGGCACCAACAACCGCCCCACCGGGTACGCCCTCAACGGCACCGCCTGCGCGCTCTCCTGACCGCCACCCGTGGTCCGTCGCCCGGGGGCGACGGACCACGGCACCGGCGGCCACGGTGCGGTCCGGCCGGACCGCGTACCGTCACCGCAGGTAGGCCGCGAGACCGAGCTGCTGGTTGCGCAGCGCGGTGGCCACCACGCCGGCGATCTGCCGGGCACCCGCCGTCTCGAAGTGGGTGTGGTCGGCGCAGAAGAACGCGCCGACCGCGCCCGAGTTGTAGTCGCCGTTGTTGGGGCAGAGCCGCAGCGTGTTGTAGAGCGTGTAGCTCAGCTTGTGCAGGTCGATGACGGGGACGTTGTTGGCCCGGCCCGCGTCGAACGTCTCGGTGAGGAAGCCCCGGTTGCCGACGGCGGTGCTGCCCGAGCAGGTGATCGCGGCGGCCGGGGTGAGGAAGACCGGGTACGCGCCGCGCTGCTGGGCCGCCCGGGCCATCACCCCGAGCAGCTCCTTGTAGCGGGCCGAGCCGACGTGCCGGTTGCAGGTGGTGCTGCCGTCGTTGATGCCGAACTGGATGAACAGGTAGTCGCCGGCCTTCATCCCGCCGTTGGCGTTCAGCATGGCCTGCCAGCGGGTCGAGTAGGTCTGCGGGCTGACCACGCACTCGCCGGCCGAGTTCATCGTGGTGGTGACGTTCGGGTCGTACAGCCAGGTCTGGATGCTGCGTCCGCCGACCGCGCTGTTCACCACCGTCGCGTTGCCGTTGAGGTACTGGCCGAACTGGTTGCCCCAGCCGACCGGGCAGACGCCGCTGGACGAGGGGTTGGCGACCGTGGAGTCGCCCGCCAGCCACACGGTGACCTTGGCCTGCGTCGAGGGGGTCGGGGTGGGCGTGGGCGTCCGGGTCGGGGTCGTCGTCGGCGTGGGCGTCGGGGTCAGGGTCGGCGTGGGGGTGGGGGTCGACGGGGTGGACGGTGGCGGGCAGGGCGTGGCGGTCGGCGTCGCCCCGGTGCAGGAGACCCCGTTGAGCGCGAACGCGGTGGGGACCGGGTTCGCGGTGGTCCACCCGCCGTTGAAGCCGAAGCTGACGCCGGCCCCGGTCGCGATGGCGGCGTTGTACCCGGCGTCCTTCGCGCTGACCGCCGTCCCGTTCTGGGTGACCGTCGCGTTCCACGCCTGGGTGACCTGCTGTCCGCTGGCGAAGGCCCAGGTGAGCGTCCAGCCGGAGACCGGGTCGCCGAGGTTGGTGATGGTGACGTCCGCCCCGAAGCCGCCCTGCCATTCGCTGGTGACCTTGTAGTCGACCCGGCAGCCGGCCGCCGCCGCCCCGGCACCGGCCGCGACCGCCACCCCGCCGGCGAGGACCGCCAGCGTGATCACGCCCAGTCCGGCGACCCGTCGTCGCGCTGCTCTCATGGTCCACTCCTCGTCGCTGGTGCCGGCCCGCCCCCAGCTGGACGGCTGCCGCGCCCGGCAACGAGGGCAGGGCCGGTGACGCACCCGGGGCAGGAAGAGATAATAATCGATACTACTCGATGCCGATCCGCGCACCGCGTCCCCTGATCAGCCACGACGGGTGGATCCGACGCACCGGGGTGGGTGCCGCCGGGCCGTGGGGCGGTCACGGTCGGCCGCCGGGCACCGGCACCGGCTCGTCTAGGGTGGTGCGGTGCTCTACTTCCTGATCGTCATCGCCGTGCTGCTGCTGGCGTACGCCGCCGTGCTGGTCAGCTTCGTCCGGCGCGGACGCAAGATCCCGCCGCAGGCGTACCTGGTGCTGGCCCTGCTCAACGGGCTCATCCTGGCGGCCGTGCTGGCCTGGGCCGTCGCCCGCTGACGCACCCGCCGACACACACCGGCCGCCACGCGCCGGCCACCGCCACACGCCGGCCCGCCACGCGCCGGCCACCCGCCACACGCCGGAGACCCGGCCACCCGCCACGCGTCGGGGGCTCACCCCGGCCACCGTCGGCCCGGGTGAGCCCCCGGCCCACACCATCCACCACCCCACGCAGGGTCAGTCGCCGTTCAGCACCACCGGGTCGTCATCGTCGTCGTCGATGTCGTCCTCGCCCCAGTTACGCCGGACGAACGGCAGGACCACCCAGAACGTCAGGAACCACAGGCCGGTGATCACGGTGAGCACCACGGCGATGCCGGTGTCGAGCACGAAGTCGGCGATCAGCAGGACCGCGCTCACCATGGCGACCAGCATGAAGGCCAGGCCGCCGGTCGCCATCCGGTGGGCGAAGCGGACCAGCTCCGGCTTGCGACCCTGGCGGAACAGCGCCCGGTGGAAGGCGACCGGCGAGATGATCATCGCGGTGGCCGCGGCGGCGGACAGCAACGCGAGAATGTAGACGTCCCTCTGGAACTCGCTCGTCCGGGTGAAGCCGTTGCTGAACGGGAGGGTCAGCAGGAAGGCGAAGAGGATCTGCACGCCGGTTTGGGCGACCCGCAGCTCCTGGAGCAGATCGGCGAAGTTGCGCTGCCAGCGCTGCTTCTCGGATTCCTTCGACACGCGCTACCTCCGGGTGAGACGTACGGCCGGCGGGGGCGTCCCCGTCGGCAGCAACGCCTGTGCCCCATCGATACCTGACCGAAACCGATTCACGATCCCCGCTCCGCAAGATCGTGCTCGATCCATGTCGTAGTGGCCTCCCTCCGCACGGATACCACTACTACCGGGATCGAGCACCACTACTACCGGGATCGAGCACAACTACCGGGATCGGGCACTACCGGGATCGGGCGTGACCCCGCTGTCCGGCAGAGGTCAGCCGGCCCCGCGCACCCGGGCCAGGATCGCCTCGGCCAGCGGCCCCGGGGCACGGTCGGGAATCCAGTGGCTGACCCCGGCCAGCACCACGAACCGGTAGTCCCCCGACACGTGCCGGGCGCAGGCCTGCGCGGCGGTACGCCCGACCGCCACGTCCCGGTCGCTCCACACGTAGCTGGTCGGCACCGGCACCGGGCCGACCTCCTTCAGGTCCCGCCCCGCCATCGCCCGGTACCAGTTCAGTGCCCCGGTCAGCGCGCCCGGCAGCAGCATCGGCCCGGCGTACCGGGCCACCCGGGCGGAATCGCCGACGCCCGCCAGCAACCGGCGCAGCACCGCCCCCCGCCAGGCCAGCAGCACCCTCTCCGCCAGGCCCGCCCGGCGGAACAACGCCATGTACGCCGAGCGCGCCCGCTGCGCCCGGTCGGCGGTCAGCGCGTACCCGAAGGCCGCCGGATGGGGCACCGAGACCGCGGTGAGGGTACGCACCCGCTCCGGGTGCCGGGCGGCCAGCGCCCAGGCGACGATCGCGCCCCAGTCGTGCCCCACCACGTGCGCGGCGTCGACGCCCAGCGCGTCCAGCACCGCCACCGCGTCGGCGACCAGCTCCGGCAGCCGGTACCCGGCCACCCCGGCGGGCCGGGCGTCGGGCGAGTAGCCCCGCTGGTCCGGGGCGTAGGTGCGCAGCCCGGCGGCGTGCAGGGCGGGCACCACCGCGTCCCACTCCCCGCCGTGCTGGGGGAAGCCGTGCAGCAGCACGACCGCGCCACCATCGGGGCCGCCCGCCCGAACGTCGAACGTCAGCCCCCGCGCCGGTACCCGCATGACCGGCAGCCTACCCAGCCCCGACGGTGCCGCACCCCGGGCGGACGCCCGCCGGTGGTCGGCGGACCCGGACGCCCGGCGGACCGGGACGAATGCCGGGAACCGTGGCCTGCTGGGTCGTCGCCGCAGGTCGGTGCTAGCGTCTGCCGAGACAACTTCACATCCGACAGGGGAGCGCACAGCGCTGAGAGTGCGGGCACCGCCCGCAGACCCTCGAACCTGATCTGGGTAATGCCAGCGCAGGGAGTTCGGTCGACCTCCAGCCGCGCCGCCGTCCGGCAGCAACCGGGCGCGGCGTGCGTCTTCTCCTGGTTCGCTCGCTGGACTGGGAGTACCGACATGCAGCACACCGACAGCAACCGGTGGCGCACCATCGACATCGTGGTCGCCGCCGTGATCGCCGTGGCCTTCGGCGTCATCTTCTGGGCCTGGGGCCTGGTCTGGAAGGCCGCCGACCCGGCGTTCGCCGCCGCACCGGCCAGCCAGGCGGTGATGTACGGCGTCTGGCTGGTCCCCGCGGTCCTCGGCGGCCTGGTGATCCGCAAGCCCGGGGCGGCCCTGTTCTGCGAGGCCGTCGCCGCCACCGTCTCCGCGCTGCTCGGCGCGGAGTGGGGCGGGGTCACCATCGTCCAGGGGCTGATCCAGGGGCTCGGCGCGGAGCTGGCCTTCGCCGCGTTCCGCTACCGGTCGTACCGGCTGCCGGTGGCGGTGCTGGCCGGCGCGCTGACCGGGCTGAGCGCCGCCCTGTTCGACTTCTTCGTCTGGAACGCGGAGTACGCGCTGACCAGCTACCGCCTGCCGTACGCGGCACTGACCGTGGTGAGCGCCGCCGTGGTCGCCGGGCTCGGCGGCTGGTACCTCACCCGCGCGCTGGCCGAGACCGGGGTGCTGGACCGCTTCCCCGCCGGGCGTGACCGCAGCCTGGTCTGACCCTCCCCTGGCGACCATGGAGGTGCCGGCGACGTGGCGAGTGTGAGGCTGGCCGGCTTCGGCTGGCGGCACGCCGGGCGGCGGGCCTGGGCGGTACGCGGGGTGGACCTGCGCGTCGACCACGGCGAACGGGTGCTGCTGCTCGGTCCCTCCGGGGCCGGCAAGAGCACCCTGCTGGCCGCGCTGGCCGGGCTGCTGCCGGCGGACTCCGGCGAGCAGGAGGGCACCGTCGAGGTCGACGGCCTCGATCCGGCCAAGGCCCGCGAGCGGGTCGGCACCGTGTTCCAGGACCCGCAGTCCCAGCTGGTGATGGCCCGCAGCGGCGACGACGTGGCGTTCGGCCTGGAGAACCGGGGGGTGCCCGGCGACGAGATCTGGCCCCGGGTGGACGAGGCGCTGCGCCGGGTCGGCTTCCCGTACCACCGGGACCGGCCCACCGCCGCGCTGTCCGGCGGCGAACAGCAGCGGCTCGCGCTGGCCGGCGTGCTGGCGCTGCGCCCCGGGCTGCTGCTGCTCGACGAGCCGACCGCCAACCTCGACCCGGCCGGCGCGGAGCTGGTCCGCCGGGCGGTGGCCGGCGCGCTGGACGCCGACACCACCCTGGTCCTGGTCGAACACCGGGTCGCCGACGCGCTCGCCCTGGTCGACCGGGTGGTGGTGCTGGCCCCCGGCGGCGGGGTCCGGGCCGACGGGCCACCGGAGGCGGTCTTCGCCGCCCACGGTGCCGCGCTCGCCGCCGACGGCGTCTGGGTGCCCGGCCACCCCACCGTGCCCCGGCGGGCCGCCGGGCCGCCGGGCGCGGAGCTGCTCACCGTCGACCGGCTCGGCCTGCCGCCCCGGCTGGCCCCCACCGACCTGGTGGTACGCGCCGGCGAGGCGCTCGCCGTCCGGGGCCCCAACGGGGCCGGCAAGTCCACCCTGGCCCTGCTGCTCGGCGGCCTGCTCCGCCCCGGCACCGGCCGGTCCACCGCCACCGCCGCGCTGGCCGGCGGGGACACCCGCACGCCCCCGCACCGGTGGCGGGCCGCGGCCCTGACCGGCCGGATCGGTTCGGTGTTCCAGGATCCGGAGCACCAGTTCGTCACCGGCACCGTCCGCGACGAGCTGGCCCTCGGCCCGCGCCGGACCGGCCGCCCGGAGACCGCCGTCCGGGCCACCGTCGACGGGTTGCTGGAGCGGCTGCGGCTGACCCGGCTCGCCGGGGCCAACCCGTACACCCTCTCCGGCGGGGAGGCCCGCCGGCTCAGCGTGGCGACCGCCCTGGCCACCGCGCCCCGGCTGCTGATCTGCGACGAACCCACCTTCGGCCAGGACCGCCGGACCTGGGGCGAGCTGGTCGACCTCTTCGCCGACCTGCGCGACGGCGGGCACGGCGTCGTCTGCGTCACCCACGACGTGGACTTCGTGGCCGCGCTCGCCGACCGGACGGTCACCCTGCACTCCGCCCGGGAGGGGTCGTGATCGGCCTCGGACCCGTCGCGACGCCCGGTGCGCCGCTGGCCCGGCGCAACCCGGTGGCGAAGCTGGCCGCCGGGCTGGTCTTCTCGTTCGTCCTGGTGGCCAGCCTCGATCCGGTGGCACCGGCGGTCGCGATCACCGTCGAGTTGGCGCTGCTGCCGCTGTTCGGCATCCGCTACCGGGTGCTGGCCCGCCGCGCCCTGCCGCTGCTGGCCGGCGCGGTCGGCGTCCTGGTCACGCTGGTCCTGTTCGCCGCCGACCGGTCCGGCCCGGTGCTGTGGGCGGCCGGGCCGCTGCTGGTCACCTCGGGGGTGCTGGTCACCGCGCTCGGCCTGGTGCTGCGGATGTTCGCGGTGGCCCTACCGGGCGTGATCGTCTTCGCCACCACGGATCCGACCGACCTGGCCGACGCGCTGGTCCAGAACGCGCGGGCACCGGCCCGGTTCGCGATCGGCGCGCTGGCCGCGTTCCGGCTGGTGCCGCTGCTCGGGCTGGAGTGGCAGATGTTGACCATGGCCCGCCGGGCCCGGGGGGTGGACGCCGGCCGCAACCCGCTGGCCCGGCTGCGGCTCTTCGTCTCGACGGCGTTCGCCCTACTGGTGGGCGCGATCCGGCGCGGCACCCGGCTGGCGGTGGCGATGGACGCCCGGGGCTTCGACGCCGGTTTCCCGCGCACGGTGGCCCGCCGGCAGGTGTTCGGCCCGGCCGACTGGCTGCTGATAGTGGGGGCCGCCGTGCTGGCCGGCGGGGCGCTCGCGGTGAGCGTGACGCTCGGCACCTTCCGCCCCCTGATCGGCTGACCGTCACGACGGCGGGCACCCCGGCGCACCAGCGGCGTCACGGCGGACCGGACACCGCTGGTGCTCCGGGGCGTGCACCGCGCACCGCTGGTGCGCCGGGCGTGCACCGCTCACCCGGCCCGTGGCCCGGTCAGCTCCGCCGGAAGGCGTACCGGCGGTTCTGGCCCTGGACGGTGGTGGAGCCGGCCCGGACCGACCGGGCCGACCGCGCCCGGGACGGCGGCGGCGGGGTCGACCGGGTGCCGGCCTGCGCCGGCGCGACGGCCAGCGGGACCGGATCCGCGGGCGTCACGGTGAGCGCCGCGAGCACCGCCGGATCCACCTCCAGCGGGGCGGTTCCGGGACGGCGGGACTTCTTCGGACTGCGCTTGGTGGGCATACGCTGCCTCCTTCTGGGTGCGGAGGACCACACCGGCCCGCGGACGGCGGGCGGGCGGGCGACGGACAGGGATCGGCCTCGGACGCCGCCCACCCGACACCCCTGCGACGGGACGGTGGAAGACGCGGACGCCCGAGCACGCGGACCCGCGGCCACGGCGGCGGGTCGGCTCTCAGAAAGGGCGTCAGATACGCATGCCGTCACGCTAACCGACCCGGCCGGCCGGCGCACCCGCTTTTCCGCCCGACGCCCGGCACCGTGCCGGCGTGCCGACGCGACCACCCTGTGACACTGGGTGGACGGCGGCTGCCGGCCCTCGGGCGCGCACGATACCGTCGCAGCACACAGGTGACGTGAGAGGTGGCGGGTACGGATGACGCAACAGGCGACGGCGCAGATCGGCGTGACCGGGCTGGCGGTGATGGGTCGCAACCTGGCCCGGAACCTGGCCCGGAACGGGTTCACCGTGGCGGTGCACAACCGCTCCCCGGAGCGCACCCGCAGCCTGGTGGCCGAGCACGGCGACGAGGGCACCTTCGTGCCGTCGGAGTCCCTGGCGGACTTCGTCGGCTCGCTGGAGCGGCCCCGCGCGGTGATCGTCATGGTCAAGGCGGGTGCCCCCACCGACGCGGTCATCGACGAGCTGGTGCCGCTGCTGGAGGAGGGCGACATCGTCGTCGACGCCGGCAACGCGCACTTCGCCGACACCCGTCGCCGGGAGGAGACGCTGCGCGAGCACGGGCTGCACTTCGTCGGCACCGGCGTCTCCGGGGGCGAGGAGGGCGCGCTGCTCGGCCCGAGCATCATGCCGGGCGGCTCGGCGGAGTCCTACCAGAAGCTCGGGCCGATGTTCGAGAAGATCGCCGCGCAGGTGGACGGCGTCCCATGCTGCCAGCACGTCGGCCCCGACGGCGCCGGCCACTTCGTCAAGATGGTCCACAACGGCATCGAGTACGCCGACATGCAGCTCATCGCCGAGGCGTACGACCTGCTGCGGGCCGGGCTGGGCGCGACCCCGGCGGAGATCGCGGAGATCTTCCGGGAGTGGAACACCGGCGAGCTGGAGTCGTTCCTCATCGAGATCACCGCCGACGTGCTGGCGCACACCGACGCCGCCACCGGCAAGGCGTTCGTCGACGTGGTGCTCGACCAGGCCGAGCAGAAGGGCACCGGCCGCTGGACGGTGCAGATCGCCCTCGACCTGGGCATCCCGATCACCGGCATCGCCGAGGCGACCTTCGCCCGGTCGCTGTCCGGGCACGCCGGCCAGCGTGAGGCGGCCCGCCGCACCTTCGGCGACGCGGGCGAGAAGTGGCAGGTCGAGGACCGGGACGCCTTCGTCGAGGACGTCCGCCGGGCACTGCTGGCCAGCAAGATCGTCGCGTACGCGCAGGGCTTCGACCAGATCCGGGCCGGCAGCCGCGAGTACCACTGGGACATCGACCTGGGCGGCACCGCCACCATCTGGCGGGGCGGCTGCATCATCCGGGCGCGCTTCCTGGACCGCATCCGGGAGGCGTACGACTCGCAGCCGGAGCTGCCGACGCTGCTGGTCGCGCCGTACTTCGCCGACGCGGTGAGCGACGGCGTGCCGAGCTGGCGGCGGGTGGTGGCGGACTCGGCGCGGGCCGGCGTGCCCACCCCGGCCTTCTCCTCGTCGCTGGCCTACTTCGACGCGCTGCGCGCGGAGCGGCTGCCGGCGGCCCTGATCCAGGGCCTGCGGGACAACTTCGGCGCGCACACCTACCACCGGGTCGACCGGGAGGGCGCGTTCCACACCCTGTGGGCGACCGCCGACCGCGCCGAAGTGGCCGGCTGACCCACCACACCTTCCCGGCGTGCCGCGGTGTCCCCCGCCGGCCCCGCACCAGTGCCACGCGAACGCCCCGCCGTCCCGGTGACAACCGGGTGGCGGGGCGTTCGCCGTGAGGTCGGTGGTGACCGCTGGTCACCGGGGAAGCCGGTGCCGGGTGGTCACCAGAACCGGCGACGCCGGGCGGCCTTGCGGGGGCGCAGCACGTCGGCGCCCCGGGTCAGCATCCGGCTCACCCCGCTGGGTCCACGCCGGGACTCCAGGGTGTGGCTCAGCCGACGGGCACCGGCCGCGGCCAGCGGCACGGCGACCGCCATGACCGCCCACTGTGCGATCCGCTTCTGAATCATGAGTGCTCACCTCCGCGATTGGCTGGTCACCAGGGGATACCCCGTCGGTGAGATCACCAACCGTGGTCCGGTCAGCGCGGTGGGGCGACCGGGTTGGGCAGCGCGCCGCCGAAGCGGCGGTCCCGCTGGGCGTACAGCTCGCAGGCGTACCAGAGGTGGCGACGGTCGAAGTCCGGCCAGAGGGTGTCCAGGAACACCAGCTCCGCGTACGCCGACTGCCAGAGCATGAAGTTGGAGATCCGTTCCTCGCCGGACGGGCGCAGGAAGAGGTCCACCGCGGGGACCTCCGGGTGGTAGAGGTACTTCGCCACGGTCTTCTCGGTGACCCTGTCCGGGTCGAGCCGGCCGGCGGCCACCTCCCGGGCGATCGCGGCGGCGGCGTCGGCGATCTCGGCCTGGCCGCCGTAGTTGACGCAGAACTGGAGGGTCAGCGTCGAGTTGCCCCGGGACATCTCCTCGGCGGTCTGCAACTCGGCGATGACGCTCTTCCACAGCCGACCGGCCCGCCCCGACCAGACCACCCGCACCCCCAGGTCGACGAGCTGGTCGCGGCGGCGGCGGATGACGTCCCGGTTGAAGCCCATCAGGAACCGGACCTCGTCCGGCGAGCGCCGCCAGTTCTCGGTGGAGAAGGCGTACGCCGACAGATAGGGCACGCCCAGCTCGATCGCCCCCTCGACGGTGTCGAAGAGGCTGTACTCGCCCTGCTCGTGGCCCTTGGTGCGGGGCAGGCCGCGCTCCTTGGCCCAGCGGCCGTTGCCGTCCATCACCACCGCGACGTGCTTCGGCAGCGCCTCGGCGGGCAGCACCGGCGGCCGGGCGCCCGACGGGTGCGGCGTCGGCGGCACCGGCTCCCGCCGGCCGGCCCTCAACGATCGGATCACTCGGTCATCTCCTTGTCCCCACCCTGCACACCGACGTGCCCACCCTCCACACCGGCCCGGGGCGGTCGCCCCGGACCGCCGCCCGTCGGGCCGCCCCGGTCGACCAGCGGCAGCGAGCGTAGCGCGCGTTCCAGGTGCCACTGCAGGTGCGCCGCGACCAGGCCGCTGCACTCCCGGCGTACCCCGGTCTCGGTGGCGTCGGCGACCTGCCAGTCGCCGCTGGTGAGCGCGGACATCAGGTCGATGGTGGCCGGCGCGGGGTGGGCCGCGCCGGGTGGCCGGCAGTCCGGGCAGACCGCACCCCCGGCCGGCACGGAGAACGCCCGGTGCCGCCCCGGGGTGCCGCAGACCGCGCAGGCGGTCAGCGCGGGTGCCCACCCGGCCAGGGTCATCCCCCGCAGCAGGTACGCGTCGAGCACCAGCGTGGTGGCGTGTTCGCCCCGGGACAGCGCCTTGAGCGCGCCGAGGGTGAGCTGGAACAGCCGCAGCGACGGCTCCCGCTCGACCGGGGTGAGGCGCTCGGCGGTCTCCGCGATAGCGCTGGCCGCCGTGTACCGGGGGTAGTCCCCGAGGAAGCGCTTGCCGTACAGGTCGATGCCCTCGACCTGGCTGACGCTGTGCAGCGAGCTGCCGGTGTTGCCCTTCGGGTCACCGGCGAGCTGGAGGTCGACGTGGCCGAACGGCTCCAGCCGGGCGCCGAACTTGCTGGTGGTGCGGCGTACCCCCCGGGCCACCGCGCGCAACCGGCCGTGCCGGCGGGTCAGCAGGGTGATGATCCGGTCGGACTCGCCCAGCTTCTGCACACGCAGCACCACCGCGTCGTCGCGGTAGAGCTGTCGGCGGTACCCGGCCATCGGGCCATTCTCCCTCGGGGTGGGAAATCAGGGTCGGCTCGGGGTGGCCCGGCGCTTCGCCCCGGATGTGCGGCAGGTGGGGGCGGTCGTAGGTTGCTGGGCATGGCTCATCCCCGCAGCATGGTCGCCCTGGGTGCGACCGCCGCCCTCATCCTCGCCACCGGGTGCGACACGCTGGCGTTCCGGCGGCTGGACTTCGACACCACCGAGCCGGCGAAGATCGCCCGGATCACCGTCCGGCCCGGTTCCGGGGACGTGGCGGTCCGCGCCACCGGTCCGGCCACCGGGGTACGCGTCAAGCGGGTGCTGCGCTACCAGGGGGAGCAACCCGACACCACGTACGAGATCACCGGTGACGAGTTGGTGCTGGACACCGAGTGCGGTCCCCGCTGCTCGGTGTCGTACGACGTGACCGCCCCGCCGGGGGTACGGGTGCAGGGCGAGGCGGGCTCCGGTGAGGTGGAGCTCAGCAGGACCGGGTCGGTCGACTTCACCCTCGGTTCGGGCGACATCCGGGTCGTCGACGTCACCGGCCCGGTGCGGGTGGAGACCGGATCGGGCAATATCGAGGTGGTCAACGTCACCGGCCCGGTCGACCTGCGGGCGTCGTCCGGCGACGTCACCGGGACCAGGCTGGGCGGCGAGGTCTCCGCCGAGACCAGCTCCGGCAACATCACCCTCACCCTGGCCAAGCCGGCCTCGACGCGGGCGCACGCGGGCAGCGGGGACGTCGAGCTGACCGTGCCGACCGGCCGGTACCGGGTGAAGGCGGACGTCGGCTCGGGGGACACCGAGATCGGGGTCACCAATGACCCGGGCGCACCGCTGCTGCTGGACCTGGCGACCGGCAGCGGGAACGTGACCGTCGTGCAGCGCTGAGCCGGCCGACGTGTCTCACCGGGCCTCGACGGCCCCCGGTCCGGGCACCCGGGGGCCGGGCACGGCGGTGGCCCGCTCGCCACCGGGCGACACCGGGTCCGGCGACACCGCCGGGCCGGGCGACACCGGCTCCGGCCGGGACGACCGACGGCCGGGGGCCGGATCGGGGCGACCACCGGGGACCAGCTCGGGGCGGCGGCCGGCGGCCACGTCCTCCACCCAGCCGACCAGCAGGGTCACCACGCCGACCAGCAGGAAGACCAGCACCACCCGGATCGCCAGCCCCCACGGGTCGCGGGGTGACCAGCCCACCAGGCCCACCAGCGGGGTGAGTGCCACCACGAAGGGCATGTGCCACAGGTAGACGGTCAGCGCCCGCCGGTTCGTGAACGTCACCAGCCGGCCGAAGGCGCGGTTGCGGTCCACCCAGGCGGCGGCGGCCGGGGCACGACCGATCACCACCAGGATGAACGCCGCCGACCACAGGGCGTTGCCCAGCGGGATGTCGTTGAGGTCGTAGCCGCGCGGTCCGGGGTGGCTGAGGATCCAGGCCCCGCCGGCTCCGGCCAGCAGCACCGCCACCGGCACCAGCACCCGGTCGGCCAGCCGGCGCAGCATGCCGTCGTGGTGGGCGAAGCCGAGCAGCCAGGCGCCGAAGTAGAGACCGAAGTCGCGCGGCACCGCCGAGGTGGTCGGCAGGATGCCCACCTCGATCGCGACCAGCAGCAGGTAGGGGGCGGCCAGGGTGGGCAGCGGCGCGCGGCGGAAGAGCCACAGTGCCGCCGGGGAGGCGAGCACGAACCACAGGTAGTCCCGCAGGTACCAGATCGGGCTGAGCGCGAGCCCACCCCAGTAGTTGGCCGGCGGGTCGGTGACCGGGAACAGCCACAGCAGCACCCGGGGGGTGAACACCAGCCCGGTGAGCAGCATGGCCGGCACGAAGACCATCGCCACCACCCAGAGCGAGGGCAGCAGGCGGCGCAGCCGACGCCGTAGCGCGGCCCCGCCGGACCGGTCCAGCGACGCCGCCATCAGCGACCCGGCCAGCGCGAACATGATCGACATGGCCGGGAAGACGAGCGTCAGCGTGGCCAGTCCGGTGACGTGGTAGACCACGACCCGGACGATGGCCAGGAAACGGAGCAGGTCCAGATATCGGTTACGCATCAGGCTGCATCTATGTGGGGGGCGGGATGAAGGACCCCTACCCTGCGCACCCGACCTGTGAAACAGCTGCTAATGAGGCCCTGACGTGAAAATTCCCATATCAGTCCCCGACCTACCCCCGGCCGCCGACCGGCTCAGAAACCCAGCTTGCGCAGCTGCTTCGGGTCGCGCTGCCACTCCTTCGCCACCCGCACGTGCAGATCCAGATAGACCCGGGTGCCGAGCAGCTCCTCGATCTGCCTACGGGCGGTGGTGCCGACCTCCTTGAGCCGGCTGGCCCGGTGGCCGAGCACGATCGCCTTCTGGCTGGGCCGCTCCACGTAGAGGTCGGCGTAGATCTTGGTGAGCTGACCCTCCGGGATCATCTCCTCCACCACCACGGCGATGGAGTGCGGCAGCTCGTCGCGGACCCCCTCCAGCGCCGCCTCCCGGATCAGCTCGGCGACCAGCACCTGCTCCGGCTCGTCGGTGAGCATGTCGTCCGGGTAGAGCTGCGGCGACGGCGGCAGGTGGCCGGTCATCACGTCGACCAGGGTGTCCACCTGGTGCCCGGAGACCGCGCTGACCGGCACCACGGCGGCGAAGTCACCCAGCTCGCTGACCGCCAGCAACTGCTCGGCCAGCCGTCGCTTGTCGACCAGGTCGGTCTTGGTGACCACGGCGAGGACGGTGGCCTTCAGCTCGCTCAGCTCGCCGCTGATGAACCGGTCGCCTCGGCCCACCGGCTCGTCCGCCGGAATGCAGAGGCCGATCACGTCGACCTCCGTCCAGGTGGTGCGGACCAGGTCGTTGAGGCGCTCGCCGAGCAGGGTGCGCGGCCGGTGCAGACCCGGGGTGTCGACCAGCACCAGCTGCGACTCCGGCCGGTGCAGCACCGCCCGGATGACGTGCCGGGTGGTCTGCGGCTTGTTCGAGGTGATCGCGATCTTGGTGCCCACGATCGCGTTGGTCAGCGTCGACTTGCCGGCGTTCGGCCGTCCGACGAAACACCCGAAACCCGCCCGGTACGGCCGCTGCTCCACCCCGGTCACTCGACCACCGTGCCGAGGACGGTCCCGTCCGGCGCGGCCACGTGGATCGGCGCGTCGGCGGCCAGGTCCCGGACCGCGGCGTGACCCGCCCCGTCCAGCGTCGACGCCTCGGTCACCACCACCGCCGCCTCCAGCCGGGTCGCCCCGGCCGCCGCCGCCGACGCCACCGCGAGCTGGAGCGCCGTCACGGTCAACGAGGGCAGTGCGACGCTCGCCGCGGCGTACGTCCGACCGTCCTGGTCGCGGACCGCCGCGCCCTCCACGGCGGCCACCCGGGCCCGGGCGCCACGGGCCAGCACGACCAGCTTGCCGTCCTCGGCGCTCAACTCGGCCGGGTCGGACGGGGTGGGCCGGGCGGCCGGCACGGCGGGTGTCTCAGGCATCGGCGGGTTGCCTCTCCTCGGCGCTGTTCTGGTGGTCACGGGAATCGGGGCCGCCGGTCGACGGCACCCGGCTGACCAGCACACTGTCTATCCGGTTACGCCGGCCGGTGGTGCCCTCGGCGACCAGCTTCAGGCCGGCCACCTCGGCGTCGGCACCCGGGATCGGCACCCGGCCCAGGGCCTGGGCCAGCAGTCCGCCGACCGTCTCCACCTCGTCGGTGGGCAGCTCGGTGTCGAACAACTCGCCCAGGTTCTCCACCGGCAGCCGGGCGGTGACCCGGACCGCGCCGTCGGCCAGGTGCTCCACCGGCGGGCGCTCGACATCGTACTCGTCGGTGATCTCGCCGACGATCTCCTCCAGGATGTCCTCGATGGTGACCAGCCCGCCGGTGCCGCCGTACTCGTCGACGACGATGACCAGGTGGTTGCGGGCGGCCTGCATCTCCGACAGCAGGTCGTCGACCGGCTTGGACTCCGGCACGAAGGTGGCCGGTCGCATCAGCTCGGCCACCGGGGTCTGGTGCGCCCGCAGGTCGCCACCCCGGGTACGCCGGATGAGGTCCTTGAGGTAGAGCACGCCGAGCACGTCGTCGACGCTCTCGCCGATCACCGGGATCCGGGAGAAGCCGGAACGCAGGAACAGCGCCAGCGCCTGGGAGAGCGTCTTGCCCTCCTCGATCCACACCATCTCGGTGCGCGGCACCATCACCTCGCGGGCGATGGTGTCGCCGAGCGCGAAGACGGAGTGGATCATCTGCCGTTCGCCGTGCTCCACCACGCCCCGCTGCTCGGCGAGGTCGACCAGCTCGCGCAGCTCGACCTGGGTGGCGAACGGCCCCTCCCGGAAACCGCGCCCCGGGGTGACCGCGTTGCCGATCAGGATCAGCAGCGAGGCGAGCGGGTTGAGCGCCCGGCCCAGCCAACGGACCAGCGGCGCCACCGCCCGGCCCACCGCGTAGGCGTGCTGCCGGCCCAGGGTGCGCGGGGCCACCCCGACCACCACGAAGCTGACCACGGTCATCGCCCCGGCGGTCACCAGCGCCGCCCGCCAGCCGGCACCGAAGCTGTCCACCGCCACCAGGGCGACCAGGGTGGTAGCGGTCAGCTCGGCGAGCAGCCGGAGCAGCAGCAGCAGGTTGAGGTGGCGGACCACGTCACCGGCGACGGCCTGGAGGGTACGCGCCCCGCGCGCACCGTCGCGGGCCAGCTCGGCGGCACGGGCCGGGGAGACCGCGGCCAGCGCGGCCTCGGTCATCGCGATCAGACCGGCGAGCACCACCAGCCCGGCCGCGAAGAAGATCAGCTGGAGATCGGGAAGGCCGGCGGTCGGGCCGGCCGCGACTATGTCCATCACCGGGACCGGGTCGACCGCCAGCTGGCCAGCAGCCGGGCCTGGAGGGCGAACATCTCCCGCTCCTCCTCCGGCTCGGCATGGTCGTAGCCGAGCAGGTGCAACACGCCGTGCACGGTGAGCAGGTGCAGCTCGTCGGCGGCGCTGTGCCCGGCGGTGGCCGCCTGCTTGGCCGCCACCTCCGGACAGAGCACGATATCGCCGAGCAGGGCCGGCTCACCGCCGGCCGTGGCGCTCTCCCCCGGGCCGTGGTCGACACTGCCCTCGTCCATGGGGAAGGCGAGCACGTCGGTCGGGCCGTCGCCGCCCATCCAGCGATGGTTCAGCTCGGTCATGTACCCGATGTCGACCAGCAGCACTGACAGCTCGGCGAGCGGGTTGACCCCCATCTCGTCGAGGGCGTGCCGGGCCACGGCGAGCACCGCGTCGGTGTCGACCTCGGCACCGGACTCGTTGGCGATCTCGATGGACACTGTCTTCCTCTGCTCGGTTAGCGGCGCCGGCCGGCCCGGCCGCCCTGGGCGGTCCGCCCCGGCACGGCGTGCACGCCCTGCGCCTGCTGGTTCTCCCGCTCGTCCCAGCGGGCGTACGCGTCGACGATCTCCCCGACCAGCCGGTGCCGCACCACATCCGAGCTGGAGAGCTGGGCGAAGTGCACGTCCTCGACGTTTGCCAGGATCTCCCGGACCACCCGCAGCCCGCTGGCCGTCCCGCCGGGAAGGTCCACCTGGGTGACGTCACCGGTCACCACGATCTTGGAGCCGAAGCCGAGCCGGGTGAGGAACATCTTCATCTGCTCGGGCGTGGTGTTCTGCGCCTCGTCCAGGATGATGAACGCATCGTTGAGGGTGTTGTGGGTGACCAGGAAGTCGTCGGTGACATACAGCGAGTCCTCCGCCGCGACCTGGATGCACATCGTCTCCTGCACCCCGGCCGGGATGATTGAGTCGATGAACCGCATCGGCCGTCCGCTGCCGTGCTCGTCGTACCGCTGGCGCTTGCGGGCCAGCCGAAACGGCGGCACACCGGCCGGCAGCCGGATCTCCACGACGTAGGCGTCGGCGCGGTGCGGAACCGGATGCCCGTTGGCCCGACCGGGCGTGCGTCCCTCAGCCTCCCGCACCCGCCAGGTCGCCACCCCACCAAGTGACTGGACCAGGTAGACGACGTCGTCGCGCAACCGGGCCGACGTCGTCGAGTACTGCACCCGACAGGTGCGCCCCGCCTGGACGACCGGCCCCCCGTCGGTGTCCAGCAGCCCCTGCAGGACGGCCAGCCGCACGTCGACGCCGTTCTGCAGGTAGACGTCCGGCACGAACTTGGTCGCCGACTTCGCACCGGCTAGACCCAGTTCACGAAGGACGAGCGTCACCGGGTTGGCGACGATCACCCCGCCCCGGTGACCGTCGACGTGTCGGAGTACGTAGTCGTAGTCGTTCTTGCGCACCGGCTCGATGCCGGGCAGTGCCGCAGCGAGCGCGTCGGCCAGCTCCGGGTCGGCGGTGCTGAAGGCCGGGGTGGTCCGCGACGAGATGGCACCGTCGCCGAGCAGCAGACCGAGGGCGTACGGGTCGAGCGGCACCTCCTGCGACTCGAGCTGCACAGGTGCCACGACCGGAAGTTCGTACCGGCGGACGTGGCCCCGCCACTCCTTGCCGATCATCTCGCGCGTCTCGAGGGTGCGCCGACCGCCGCGCCGCTTGTCCTCCGGGGTGGCCACGGTCCAGAGGTGTTCACCGCAGCAGAGGGTGGAGGCACCGTCCTGGGTCGTGACCCGGTAGACCTGCTTGGGCCCCTGCGGATAGATGCCGATCACCGGCGTGGGCGTCCCATTCGAGCCGATGACCAGGTCACCGACCCGCAACGAACCGAACGGCTGGAAACCTTCCGGAGTCAGCACCCGTGCGTCGTACGGCTGCGCGCGACCCCGCATATAGGCCAGCGGCGCCACCTCGATGGTGCCGGCGGCCATCAGCTTCGGGATGGAATCCGGGTCGAGCATGTCGTGCAGCGCGTCGTAGAGCGGGCGCAGGTAGGGGTCGATCTTCTCGTTCAGGGTGCCCGGCAGGAAGCCCAGCCGCTCGCCGGCCTCGACCGCCGGGCGGGTCAGGATGATCCGGCTGACCTGCTTGGCCTGGAGCGCCTGGACGGCCTTCGCCATCGCCAGGTAGGTCTTGCCGGTGCCGGCCGGGCCGATGCCGAAGACGATCGTGTTCGCGTCGATCGAGTCGACGTAGGTCTTCTGCCCCAGCGTCTTGGGGCGGATGGTGCGCCCGCGCCGGGAGAGGATGTTGAGGGTGAGCACCTCGGCGGGCCGCTCGGTGCCGCCCTGTTCGAGCATGCCGACGGTACGCCGGACAGCGTCAGTGGTCAGGGTCTCGCCCTTCTCGATCAGTTCGAGCAGCTCGCCGAAGAGCCGCTCGGCGAGCGCGTTGTCCGCGGGCGCACCGGTGATGGTGATCTCGTTGCCGCGGACGTGCACGTCACTGGTGACCGAGCGTTCGACGAGTCGGAGGATCTCGTCGCCCGCGCCGAGCAGGTTGACCATGATCTTGGCGTCGGGGACCGTGATCCTGGTCTGCACCCGGGGCGGGCCGGGAGGTGGGGTGCCGGTCATAGATCGGGCCGTGGGGCCCTGCGCCACCTGCTTCCATCTCGCGCCGTGCCCTACTGGCGCGGCGTGCGGACGATACCCCCATCGTATCCGCTCCGCACCGGCGGCACCGTGTCCATTTCCCCGTCCAGCGGCCCGCCCAGTCGCCCCGCCTGCCCGGCCCACCTTCCCGGCCAGCCCGCCCGGCCCACCTGCCCGGCCCGCGGGGCCGTCAGACCCGGAAGTCGTACCGGTCGAAGGTCTCCTGACGGCGGGTGAAGCGGTAGGTCGCCCAGTGCATCCCGACCACCGTCCCGTCGGCGTCCCGGGTGAGCCGTAGCAGCTCCCCGGTCTCCCGCCCGGAGACGGTCCGGAACACGTCCGCCGAGCCGGGCACCGGTGCGAAGACCGCCGGCGGCCTGCCCGCCGGGTCGTCCGCTCCCCAGGCCCGCAACGCCCCGTCGTGCCAGGAGAAGACGTACTCGAAGCCCTCGCCCCACCACCGGCCGAGCAACCCGCGCAACGGTCCGGGCGCACCCGGACCGGGACGCCACGGAACGATGTCCGCCGGATCGTGCTCGGCGGCGGCGGCCAGCAGCCGGTGCGGCAGCTCCAACGCCTCGGCGGCGGTGCCCGAGGAGGCGAGCACCGCACAGCCCATCGCCCCCGCCGTACCGTCGCCGCCCCGCCGGCCGTAGACCCCGGCCAGGAAGCCGGGCATCGCCCCGTCGTGCCCCACGTGCACCACCCGCTCCGGGTACGGGACCAGGATCAGTCCCAGCCCGAAGCCCGCCGACCAGGCGGTCTCGTCGGTGGTGGTCACCGGCCAGCGCATCTCGTCCAGGGTGGTCGGGGCGAGCACCGCCCCGGTCGGGTCCAGCGCCGCCGGGTCGGCCAGGAACGCCGCCCACCGGGCCATGTCCGTGGCGGTGCTCCACAGCTGGGCGGCCGGGCCGACCGCACCGAAGTCGGTCGGCGGCTCCGGATGCGCCTCGTCGGAGTACGCGTCGACCAGGAATCCGGTCGCCGCCGACGGCCCCGGGTCGACCGAGGTGTCGGCCAGCCCCAGCGGGGTGAGCACCCGCTCGGCCAGCACCTCGGCCCAGGTCCCACCGCGCAGCACGCCGACCAGCCGGCCGAGCAGCGCCATCCCCAGGTTGGAGTAGTGGTAGCGACGGCCGGCGGGCAGCACCCGCTCGACCCGGGACAGGTCGGCGACCAGCTCGTCCAGCTGCGGCGCACGCAGGGTGTCCCAGACGTCGCCGTACGGCTCGCGTTGCAGCCCGGCGGTGTGCGACAGCAGCCGGCGTACCGTCAGCTCGCCGTGCGCCGGCAGCTCCAGGTGCCGGCCCAGCGGATCGTCCAGGTCGAGCAGGCCGGCGTCCCGGCACTGCATCACCAGCACCGACGTGAAGGTCTTGGTGACCGAGCCGATCCGGAACCGGGTCGCCGGGCCGAGCGCGGCGTCGGTGCCGGTCCCGCCCACCTGGTACGCCCAGAGCGGACGGTCGGCCCGGTGCAACGCCACCGCCAGGGCGGGCACCCTGGCCTGCGCCTGGACCCGCTGCACCATCCGCACCATCCGCTGGTGCACGCCCGGCCCGGCGACGTCCACTCCCGCCCCGGCGGTCACCCCGGATTCCGGGCCACCGGCCGTCACCTGCCCCGACCCTCGACCGTCACGTCCCCCGCCCGACCGGTCGTCACGTGCCCGCGCCCGGCGGGCGTCACGTGCCCGCGCCCGGCGATCTGCAGAGATCCCCGCCCGGCGGGGGTCACGCCAGGTCCCGGGCCAGCATCGGGCCGAGGGGGGCACCGCCGAGCAGGTGGGCGTGCACGTGGAAGACTTCTTGGCCGCCGTACGGGCCGGTGTTGAACATCAGTCGGAAGCCGTCGCCGGTCAGTCCCTCGTCCTCGGCCACCGCAGCGGCCGTGGCCAGCACTTCGCCGGCCAGCCCCGGGTCGCCCTGGGCGAGCGTCGCCACGTCGACGTAGTGCTCCTTGGGGATGATCAACACGTGCACCGGCGCCTTCGGGCCGATGTCGCGGAAGGCGAGGGTGGTGCCGGTCTCCCGGACGATGGTGGCCGGAATCTCCCCGGCGACAATGCGGCAGAACAGACAGTCGTCTCCCATCCACCCAGTCTAGGTACCACCTCCACTCCCCCCACTCCCCCACCCACACCCCTCCTCCCCCGGCCCCACCCCCTCCCCCTCCCTCCCCCGGCCCCACCCCATCCCCCTCCCTCCCCCGGCCCCACCCCATCCCCCTCGCCCTCCCTCCCCCGGCCCCGGCACGCCCCGCCCTCCCCTCCCCGCCCTCCCCTCCCCGGTGATCAAGAGGTTTACGTCAACCTCAAGCCCTCAGGACGACCCAAACCTCTTGATCACCGGGGCTACCTCGCGGCAGTCGGCGTCGATGGTTGGTGATCAAGAGATTTGGGGCGGAGTGGGCGTGGTGGGGTGACTTAAACCTCTTGATCACCGGGGAGGGCGGGGCCGGGCGGGGAGCCGGGCCAGGCGGGAGGAGCCGGGGCCGGGCCGGGAGATGGGGCCGGGCCGGGAGATGGGGCCGGGCCGGGAGATGGGGCCGGGCCGGGAGACGAGGCGAGGCCGGGCGGGGAGGAGCCGGGGGCGGGTGGGGTTACCAGCGGGAGAGGCGGGTGGCGAGGACGCTGAGGGCGGCTACGCCGGCGGTAGAGGTGCGCAGCACGGTCGGGCCGAGGCGTACCGGACGGGCACCGGCCTCGGTAAAGACGGCCAGTTCGGTCGGGGCGACGCCGCCTTCCGGGCCGACCACCAGGACGATCTCGCCGGTGGCCGGCAACTCGACCGTGGTGAGACGTTCGTCGGCCTCTTCGTGCAGCACGAACGCCGCTGCCGCCCCGGCGATCCGTCGGGCCACCACGGTGGTCGACTCGTCCGGTGCCCCGGCGATCACCGGCAGCCGTGCCCGACGGGCCTGCTTGGTCGCCTCCCGCGCCGTCGCCACCCACTTCGCCCGAGCCCGTACGCCCCGGTCACCGCGCCACTGCACCACCGAGCGGGACGCCGACCAGGGCACGATCTCGTCCACCCCCACCTCGGTCATCGCCTGTACCGCCAGCTCGCCCCGGTCGCCCTTGGCGATGCCCTGCACCACGACCAGCCGGGGGACGTCCGCGTCGACGTACCCCCGGGAGGTGACGGAGAGGTTGAGGGTGCCCCGGCCGACGGCGGTGACCACGGCGGCTGCGGTGCCGCCCCGACCGTCGGCGAGCAGCAGTTCCTCACCGACGTGCACCCGCTGCACGGTGGCGGCGTGATGCCCCTCGGGGCCGTCCAGGGTGAACTGGTCGGCGGCGGGCAGCGACTCGACCAGGAACAGTGACGCGGACACGACGGTCAGGCTAACCGGCCGGGGCGCACCCGGGTCGACCCGGCTCCGGGCCGGGCAGGCACGGCCGGGGCGCACCCGGAAACCGGAGCGGTCAGGCGTGGCCGTTGAAGGCGTCGCGCATCCGGGAGAAGAAGCCGCCCTGCTTGCTCAGCTCGGCGACCTCCTCGCCCCGGGTCTTGGCGAAGTCCCGCAGCATCTTCTCCTGGTCGGCGTCGAGCTTGGTGGGGGTCCGCACGTCGAGGTGGACGTAGAGGTCACCCCGGCCGGTGCCGCGCAGGTGCGGTACGCCCCGGGCGCGCAGCCGCAGTGTGCTGCCGGGCTGGGTGCCGGCCTTGACGTCGACGGTCTCCTCGCTGTCCAGCGTCTTGATGGTGAGCCGGGTGCCCAGCGCGGCGGCGGTCATCGGGACGGTGACCCGGCAGTGCAGGTCGTCGCCCTTGCGGGAGTAGACGTCGTGCGGGCGCTCGTGGATCTCGACGTACAGGTCACCGGCGGTGCCGCCGCCCGGGCCGACCTCGCCCTGCTGGGCCAGCCGGATCCGCATGCCGTCCTCGACCCCGGCCGGGATCTTGACGGTCAGCGAGCGGCGGGTCCGCACCCGGCCGTCGCCGGCGCAGGTGGGGCAGGGGTGCGGGATGGTGGTGCCGTAGCCCTGGCAGACGGTGCACGGCCGGGCCGAGACCACCTGGCCGAGGAAGGTGCGCTGCACCGATTGCACCTCGCCCCGGCCACCGCACGCCTCGCAGGTCGCCAGGTGGGTGCCGGCCGCGGCGCCCGCCCCGGAGCAGGTGGTGCAGAGCACGGCGGTGTCGACGGTGATCGGTGCCTCGACGCCGAAGGCGGTCTCGTGCAGGTCCAGTTCCAGCCGCAGGATCGCGTCGGCGCCCGGCCGGGTACGCGGGCGTGGACCCCGCGCGCCACCGGCCGCGCCGCCGAAGAAGGCGTCCATGATGTCCTGGAAGCCGACGAACGGTCCCGCCCCGCCGGGGCCACCGGGGCCGCCCGCGCCCCCGCCGCCCGGGGCGAGCGGGTCGCCGCCCAGGTCGACGATCTGCCGCTTCCGGTCGTCCGAGAGGACCTCGTACGCGGCGTTGATGTCCTTGAACTTCTCCTGTGCCTCCGGATCCGGATTGACGTCCGGGTGGAACTGCCGCGCCAGCTTGCGGTAGGCGCGCTTGATCTCGTCGTCGGAGGCTTCCCGGCTCACCCCGAGAATGCCGTAGTAGTCCCTGGCCACTGCGTTCCGTGTCCTCATGTTCGTCTCGCGTTGCGCCGGTCGGCGGCCGGAGCCGGCCGTCGGCCCTGACTGGTCAGTTCTGGGCCAGCAGCTCGCCCACGTAGCGTGCCACGGCACGCACCGTGGCGATGGTGCCGGGGTAGTCCATCCGGGTCGGGCCGAGCACGCCCAGCCCGCCGACGATGGTGCTGCCCGGGCCGTACCCGGTGCTGACCACCGAGGCGGCGCGGAGGTTGTCCACCTCATTCTCGTCGCCGATCAGTACCCGGGTGGTGCTCGGTTCCGCCTCGCCGATCAGCTTGAGCAGCACGACCTCCTCTTCGAGCGCCTCCAGGATGGGTCGCAGCGAGCCCTGGAAGTCGAGCAGGCCACCCCGGGTGAGGTTGGCGGTGCCGGCCAGCGCGAGCCGCTCCTCGGTGCGCTCCACCAGGGTTTCCAGCAGCACGGTGGAGAGGGTGGTCATCGCGCCGCGCAGGTGCGGCGCGCTCTCGTCGACCAGTGCCTGCACCAGCGGCGGAGTGTCGGACAACCGACTCCCGACCAGTTTTTCGTTGACCAGCCGGCGCAGGTCGGTGACGTCGTCGGCGGGAACCGGTGCGGGCAGCTCGACCAGCCGCTGCTCGACCCGCCCGGTGTCGGCGATCATGACCAGCATCAGCCGGGTGGTGGAGATCGGCACCAGTTCCAGGTGGCGCACCGACGACCGGGCCAGCGACGGGTACTGCACCACGGCGACCTGCCGGGTGAGCTGCGCCAGCAGGCGTACGGTGCGGTGCACCACGTCGTCCAGGTCGACCGCACCGACCAGGAAGCGCTCGATGGCCCGGCGCTCGGCCGGGCTGAGCGGCTTGACCCGGGAGAGCCGGTCGACGAAGAGGCGGTAGCCGCGGTCGGTGGGCACCCGGCCCGCGCTGGTGTGCGGCTGCCGGATGTAGCCCTCTTCCTCCAGCACCGCCATGTCGTTGCGGACGGTCGCCGGGGAGACCCCGAGCTGGTGCCGCTCGACCAGCGTCTTGCTGCCGACAGGCTCCTGCGTGGCGACGTAGTCCTCGACGATCGCCCGCAACACGGCCAGCTTGCGGTCGTCGAGACCCATCTCCCACCTCCTGGTGCACGTCGACCGGGGCAGCCGCTGCCCCGGCAACCGCTCTGGCACTCGACTGTAGCGAGTGCCAGTCTACGTCGGCAGTACCGCCGCCGCGATGATCAACGACGGACCGTCGGTCCGGCCGGCTCCGGCGGGCGGCCGGACCGGTCGCTGACCGAGCGTCGAGGCCAACGTCACCAGTGTCGCTCTGGTGCGCCCTTGCCGGCAGCCCCTACCGTGACGGCATGACTGAACCACCTCGCCCGCCCGGCGCGGGGGACGGCTTCCCGCCGGACCCGACCGCTGGCCAGGGCTCGCCATACGAGCCGCCCACCGCACCACTGTCCGGTGCTCCGGGGTCGGGCGGCTATCCCCCACCCGGGGGGTATCCCCCACCCCCCGGTGACCAGCCGCCGTCGGGCGGCTACGGCCCGCCGGGCGGCTACCCGCCGGCGGGTGGCGGATATCCGACCGCCGGCACGTACGGCGCACCGACCGGCGGGTACGCCAACAGCGAGGACAAGACCTGGGCGCTGGTCGCGCACTTCGGCGGGGCCGCCGGTGCGCTGATCAGCTTCGGCCCGCTCGGCTTCGTCGCCCCGCTGATCGCCTACCTGGTACGCGGGCAGCAGTCGCCCGCCGTCCGGGCGCAGGCGCTGGCCGCGCTGAACTTCCAGATCCTCTGGTCGATCATCGCGTTCGTGCTGCTCTTCGTGAGCTGGTGCCTGCTCTTCCTGCCCAGCATCGCGGTCGTGGTGATCCAGATCCTGTTCGGGATCATCGCCGGCATGAAGGCGAACGAGGGTCAGGCCTACCGCTACCCGATGTCCGCCAACTTCATCAAGTGAGCCCCGGCCGGCCGCTCCCCCGGCCGGCCGGGTACCGCCTGCGCGCCGGCCCCGGCCGGGGCCGGTGGTGCGGGTCGACGGGTGGCCGTCTCGCCGGGTCGGCCCGGTGTCGCCGCCGGCCGGTCCGGTGGCGCGCTCAGGGCAGCAGGTCGCGGACCACCGCGTCGGCCAGCAGCCGGCCACGCAGGGTGAGCACCGCCCGCCCCCGCGGGTAGGCCACCGGGTCCAGCAGCCCGGCGGCGAGCGCCCGGTCGGCACCGGCCCGGCCCGCGTCGTCCAGCGCGGCCAACGGCAGCCCGGACGCGAGCCGCAGCCGCAGCATCACGTCCTCCGTGTGCATCTCGTCCGGGGTGAGCACCTCGCGGGCCAGGCCGGGTGAGTGGCCGGCGGCGAGCCGCTGCGCGTACGTCGTGGGGTGCTTGACGTTCCACCAGCGCACCCCGCCGACGTGGCTGTGCGCCCCGGGGCCGAGGCCCCACCAGTCGGCGCCGGTCCAGTAGAGCAGGTTGTGCCGGCACCGGGCCGCCTCGGTGCGTGCCCAGTTGGACACCTCGTACCAGGAGAAGCCGGCGGCGTCGAGGGCGGCCTCCGCGGCCAGGTAGCGGTCCGCCGCCACGTCGTCGGAGGGGTACGGCAGCTCACCGCGCCGCATCCGGGCGGCCAGCCGGGTGCCGTCCTCCACGATCAGGGCGTACGCGCTGACGTGGTCGGCCCCGGCGGCGACCACCTGGTCGAGCGAGGCGGCGAAGTCCTCGGCGCGCTCCCCCGGCGTACCGTAGATCAGATCCAGGTTGACGTGGTCGAACCCGGCGTCACGGGCCTCCCGGGCGGCCTCGGCGGCCCGCCCGGGGCGGTGGGTGCGGTCGAGGACCGCGAGCACTCCGGCGGCGGCGGACTGCATGCCGAGCGAGATCCGGGTGTAGCCGGCGGCCCGCAGGGTCTTCAGCGATCCGGGGGTGACCGACTCGGGGTTGGCCTCGGTGGTCACCTCGGCGTCGGCGGCCAGCCCCCAGGTGCGGTCGATGCCGTCGAGCAGCCGGGCCAGGTCGTCGGCGGGCAGCAGGGTCGGGGTGCCGCCGCCGACGAAGACCGTGTCGACCCGGGGCGGCGGGGTGTCGCCGAGCACCCGGGCGGCGAGCGCCAGCTCGGCCAGCACCGTGTCGGCGTACGACTCCCGGCCGACGCCCCCGCCCAGCTCGGCGGCCGTGTAGGTGTTGAAGTCGCAGTAGCCGCAGCGGCTGGCGCAGAACGGCACGTGCAGGTAGACACCGAAACCGCGCTCACCGACGGCCCGCAGCGCGGTGCCGGGCAGCGCACCGTCGACGGGAACGGTCTCACCATCTGGAAGGACGCCGGGCATGGCCACTAGTGTGCCCGGCATGACCTCTCCCGACCGACTCGTGCGGGTCGCCACGGCCCGTGGGGTGACCACGCTCACCCTGGACAGCCCGCACAACCGCAACGCGCTGTCCACCGCGCTGATGACCGAGCTGCTGGCCGGGATCGCCACGGCGGTCGCCGACGACGCGGTCCGGATGGTCGTGCTGGACCACACCGGCCCGGTCTTCTGCTCCGGGGCCGACCTGAAGGAGACGGCGGCCGCGTACGCCAGCGGGTCGGTACCGGCCGGGATGCTCGGTGACGTGCTGGTGGCGGTCCGGGAGTGCCCGAAGCCGGTGCTCGCGCGGGTGGCCGGGCCGGCACGGGCCGGCGGGCTGGGCCTGATCGCGGCGGCCGACCTGGCGGTCTGCGCCCAGGAGGCGACGTTCGCCTTCACCGAGGTGCGGATCGGGGTGATCCCGGCGGTGATCTCGGCGACCGTGCTGCCCCGGCTGCACCCCCGGGCCGCCGCCGAGCTCTACCTGACCGGCGACACCTTCGACGGCCGGCGGGCCGCCGAGGTGGGCCTGGTGACCGCCGCCGTGCCGGCCGACGAGCTGGACGCGGCGGTGGCCCGGTACTGCGCCTCGCTGGTCCGGGGAGCGCCGGGGGCGCTGGCGGGGACGAAGGAGCTGCTACGCCGGCCGGCCGCCACCGACCTGCGCGCGGAGGTCGCCGAGCTGTCCGCCCGGTCCACCGGTTACTTCCTGTCGGCTGAGGGCCGGGAGGGGGTGGCGGCGTTCCGGGAGAAGCGGGACGCGGCCTGGGTGCCCCGGGAATGACCTGGTTTCTTCCGATTCCGCGCGGGAACGTGAACCGGTCGACCGACCCGGGAGCGCGACTCGGCGACGTACGCTAGGCGAACGCCGAAACAGGAGGTGCGGGTGCGGACGCGGACATTCGTGGCAGCCGGTGTCGTGGTGGCGTTGTTCGCCATCGTCGGAGGCTGGGGAGTCCGACAGCTCGACGGGGAGCTGCGGCTTCCTCTCGCGGGCCGTAGCTGCACCGTCCAGGCCGACGGCACCGTCCGGTTGGACGCCGAGCAGATGGCCAACGCGGCCACCATCGCCGCGATCGGCATGCAGCGGCAGATGCCCGAGCAGGCCGTGGTGGTCGCCCTGGCCACCGCGTACCAGGAGTCGGGGCTGCGTAACCTCGCCCACGGTGACCGGGACTCGCTCGGCCTGTTCCAGCAGCGCCCCAGCCAGGGCTGGGGCACCCCGGACCAGATCCGCGACGAACGGTACGCGGCGAAGCGGTTCTACCAGGCGTTGAAGAAGGTCCGTGGCTGGGAGCGGATGGAGGTCACCGACGCCGCCCAGGCGGTGCAGCGGTCGGCGTACCCGAAGGCGTACCAGAAGTGGGCGGACGAGTCCCAGGTGCTGGCCCGGGCACTGCTCGGCGAGGCGACCGGCGCGGTGGCCTGCACGGTCGGGCGTACCCCGGTGATGCGCGGGCAGGCGGCGGCGGCCGAGCTGACCCGCGGCCTCACCCTGGACTGGGGGTTGCCCGACGCCGGTGTGGTGGCCGAGCTGACCGACGTGACGGTGCCCGCGACGGACGCCCGCGACGGCTGGCGGTACGCGCACTGGCTGGTCTCGCACGCCCCCGACCACGGGGTGAAGCGGGTCCGCTTCGACGGCCTGGAGTGGAGCGCCGACAACGGCCGGTGGGCGAAGGTGTCCGACGACCGGCCCACCGGCGCCCGGGTGCTGGCCGAGGTCTTCGCCGACCCGGCCTGAAACCGGCGGCGCTCCTGAGGCCGGCGGTTTTCCTGAAGCCGGCGGTTTTCCTGAAGCCGGCGGCGGGCCTGAGCCCGGTGGCGGGCCGGTGCGGTGTGGTCAGCCGGGGGCCTTCAACCGGCGGCGGACCTTGTCCATCGTCGGCCCGGGCAGCTCGTCGGCGGTGAGCAGCCGGGGCAGCAGCTCCGGCTCCAGGCTCATCGCCCGGAACACCTCGCCGACGGTCACCCCGTGCGCCGGGCGGTCCACCACCTCGACCGGATCCCCGGCGGTGACCACGCCCGCCCGCAGCACCCGCAGGTACGCTCCCGGCCTGGCCCCGACGGTGAACCGCCTGATCAGGTCGGGCACCCCCCAGAAGCCGGCGAAGGTGGTGCACGGGGTACGCGGCTTGGTCACCTGGAGCAGCGTCGACCCGACCGCCCAGCGTTCACCGATCACCGCGTCGGTCACGTCCACCGCCCAGGTGGTCAGGTTCTCCCCGAACCCGCCGGGGCGGACGTCGCGGCCCAGCTCGGCCGCCCACCACCGCGCGTCCTCCTGCGCGTAGGCGTAGACCGCCTGGTCGGGGCCGCCGTGGTGGGCACGCTCGCCGATGAAGTCACCGGCCACGCCGTCGGCGCGCACCGACACCGGGCCGTCGACCGGCCGTTTGTCGATGCCGCTGCGCCCGCTCGCGGCGCCCGCCCACCGCGCCTCGGTCACCACGCCGATATTCACCGCCGCCACCCTGCCCGTCATGATCTCAGCCTACGACCCCCGGCGGTCGGCCGCCGTGCGCCTCAGCCCTCGACGGCGTCGGCCAGCAGGCCGGTGGCCACCTCAGCCCTTGACGGCGCGCCACCAGGCCGGTGGCCATCTCAGCCCTTGACGGCGCCGGCCACCAGGCCGGTGACCATCCGCCGCTGGACCAGCAGGAAGAAGACGATCACCGGCAGGGTGAACAGGGTGGAGGCCGCCATCACCGAACCCCAGGCGGTGTCGTCCCGGCCGAAGAAGAACGTCATCGCCACCGGCAGGGTGTACCGGCTCTGGTCGTTGACGAAGGTCAGCGCGAAGATCAGCTCGTTCCAGGCGGTGATGAAGGAGAAGATGCTGGTCGCCACCAGTCCGGGCGCGACCAGCGGAAAGAGGACCTTCCGGAAGATCTGCGACCGGCTCGCCCCGTCGATCGCGGCGGCCTCCTCCAGTTCCTTCGGCACCGCCGCGACGAAGCCGCGCAGCATCCACACCGCGAACGGCAGCGAGAAGCCCAGGTAGGTCAGGACCAGGCTGGGCAGGGTGTTGTAGAGGCCGAGCCGCTGGATCATCAGGAACAGCGGGATGACCAGCGCCTCCAGCGGGATCATCTGGACCACCAGCAGCATGATCAGGAAGCTGGTCCGCAGCCGGAACCGGAACCGGGCCACCGCCGTCGCCGCCAGCAGCGCGACCAGGCCGCTGAGCAGGACGGTGCTCACCGCCACCAGCACGCTGTTGCCGAAGAAGTCGGCGAAGGTCACGCCGGGGATCAGGTTGCCGGTGAGGATCTCCCGGTAGTGCTCCAGGGTGGGGTGCGCCGGCACCGGCCGGGGGGTGGCCGAGAAGATCTCCCGGTTCGGCTTCAGCGAGGTGGCGACCATCCAGTAGACCGGGAACGCGGCGAACAGCGCCACCAGCAGGCCGGCGCCGTTGAGGGCGACCTTCTTCACGACCCGTCCTCCTTCTTCACGGCCCGTCCTCCTTCTTCACGGCCCGTCCTCCTGCCTGAGCACCATCCGGACGTAGAGGCCGGTCACCAGCAGCAGGATCAGCGTGAGGATGACCGCGATGGCCGAACCCACGCCGTACCTGGGCGGCGGCGAGAACGCCTCGGCGTACGAGTAGAGGGAGAGCATGAACGTCGGCCGGTCCTGGGTGCCGCCGGCCAGCACGAACTGCTGGGTGAAGACCTTGAAGTCCCAGATCGTGGAGAGCACCACGAGGATGCCGAAGACCGGTCGCAGCAACGGGAAGGTGATCTTCCAGAACACCGTCCACGGCCCGGCCCCGTCGACCCGGGCCGCCTCGTGCAGCTCGTCCGGCACGCTCTTGAGCCCGGCGAGCACGCTCACCGCGATGAACGGGAACGAGTGCCAGACCACCACCAGGGTCAGGATCGCGAAGAACAGCAGCGGCGCGTTGAACCAGCCGTAGCCGGACCAGTCGGTGCGGCCGAAGAGCGCCTGCGACGTCCTGTCCGGCAGGGCGTTGAACGCCCAGGTGACCAGGCCGGAGGTGTCATCGAAGATCCACTTCCAGACGATGGTGCCGGTCAGCGCCGGGGTGGCCCAGGCCAGCATCACGCAGCTGGCCACGAAGGTGGCCATCCGGCGGCCGAGCCGGTGCAGCAGCAGCCCGACCAGGGTGCCCAGCACCATCGTCAGCAGCACGTTCGCCGCCGCGAAGAGCACCGTGTTACGCAGCACCGTACGGAAGAACGGGTCACCGAGGATCTGGGTGTAGTTGGCCCACCCGACGAACGGCCACTCCCGGTCGCCGCGCAGCTGCCGGACGTTGTCCAGCTTGAAGAACGACATCACCACCACCTGGCCCAACGGCCAGAGCAGCAGCACCCCGACCACCACCAGGCAGGGCAGCAGGAGCAGGTACGGCAGGCGGTCCACCCGGGACCGCCGCCGCGCGGGGGTCTCCCGCGCGGCGTCCGTCCGGGTGCGCTCGGTCAGGGTGCTCACTTGGCGTTGAGGATGCTTTCCATCTCGGCGGCGGCGTCGGCGGTGGCCCGCTCGACCGACTTCTGCCCCTTGATCACCGAGCTGTTCATCGCCTGGGTGACCGTCCTGGTCCGACTGACCTCCACCCACTTCGGGGTCAGCGGGGTCACCCGGGTGCGCTGCATGGTGCTGGCGAACGCCGCCATCAGCTTGTCGTCGGCGTAGCTCCCGCCCCGTACCAGGTCGGCATAGACCGGGAAGAATCCCAGGCTGCTGGCGAAGGTCTGGGCGTTCTTCTTGTTCAGCAGCACGGTCAGGTAGTCCCAGGCCAGATCCTGCCGCTTGCTGTCCCGCCAGAGGGCGAGGTCGGAGCCACCGGCGAAGGCCGGGGCCGGCTCGCCGTCCGGGCCGGGGATCGGGAACGTGCCCCAGACCTTCTCGATCTCGGGGTTGTCCTTCTTGATCGCACCGGCCTGCCAGCTACCGGCGAAGGCCATCGCCGCCTTGCCGGTGGCGAACTGGGTCCGCGCGTCGATCTCGTTCCAGCCGGCGGCGGCGGGCGGGGCGACCTTGTGCACGGTCACCAGGTCGGTCCAGAACTTCACCGCCCGCTGCGCCTGCGGGCTGGTGTAACCGGACTTCCAGGTGCCGCCCTGGTCGGTGGCGATCTCGCCGCCGGCGCCCCAGAGGAAGGAGTAGAACGGCAGCTCGGAGTTGCCGGGCAGGGCGATGCCGTAGGTGCCGGGCTTGCTGGCCTGCACCGCCTTGGCGACCGAGACCAGCTCGTCCCAGGTCTTCGGCGGCTGCACGCCGGCCTCGGCGAACCAGTCGGTGCGGTAGTAGACGGCACGCACGCCGGCGTACCAGGGGACGCCGTACTGCTTGCCGTCGAGCTGGGCGTTGCGCACCAGGTCGGGCAGGACGTCCTTGCCCTCGGCCCAGCTGCCGAAGCGGCCGGAGACGTCGGCGAGCGCCTCCTGGGCCGCCCAGCCCTGGGTCTCGGTGTTGCCCAGCTCGGTGACGTCCGGGCCGTCGCCGCCGGCGAGCGCCGCCTGGAACTTCTTCGGCGCTTCCAACCAGGGGACGTACTGGACCACCACGTCGGTGTCGGGGTGCCGCTGCCGGAACTCGGTCTCCACGTCGTCGAGGAACGACGTCTGGGCGGCGCTGCCCTCGCCCATCATCCAGACCGTCAGCTTGCTGTCGTCGGCGGCCTCGTCGTCGCCGGAACCACCGCAACCGGCGAGCACCATCGCGGCCGAGGCCACGACGGCGGTGACCGGAGCCAGCCGTTTCCACCTGTTCACGCCACTTCTCCCTCGCACCGTCCGGCACTAACCTTCTCAGCCGCACCCTAGTAGGAAAATTTCCTTTACGACAGGGGGTGGTGCCCGTCCGGCTACGGACCGTTGCCGGCCGCCGCTGACGCCCGCCGGGAGCGTCCGGCGAGGCGACGGTATCGCAGCCGGGGGTCGCTCAGGCAGCCCCGCCAGAGCCGGTCGGACCCGGCAGCCGGACGCGGACGAGCGGATGCCCGCCCCCGAACCGGGGGCGGGCATCCGCTGGGTGGTACGTGGCGGCCGGTCAGCGACCGGCGGGCGGGTCAGCGGTGGCTGACACCCCGACGCCGGCCCACGCCGGCCACCAGGGCCACCGCGATCGCGGCGAGGACGACCTGCACCAGCAGCTCGGCCCAGTCGATCCCGGCGGTGACGGTCGCGATGCCCATCGCCCGCGCCAGCACGGTGCCCAGCAGCGCGGCGCCCACGCCGATCAGCAGGTGCATCCAGATCGGCATGTTCTGCCGACCCGGCACGACCAGGCGGCCCAGCGCGCCGACGATGAGGCCGACGACGAGCGCGGTGATGATGCCCCAGACGGTGAACTCCACGACCGTCCTCCTTCTCTCGATATGTCATTCGGTGAGTTGTTGGTGCTGTGGTGATCGTTAGGTTCCCGAAGCGGAGAATTTCCAAACCGGCTCGGATAACGATCCGGTCGAGATCGTCAGGCGCCGGCCGGCACCCGGGCGCGGACGCGGACGGGCGCCCGACCCCGAGGGGTGCGGGCGCCCGCTGAGCGGATGCGGTACGACTGGTCAGCGGTGGCTGACGCCGCGGCGGCGACCCACGCCGGCCACCAGGGCCACGGCGATGGCGGCGAGGACGACCTGCACCAGCAGCTCGGTCCAGTCGATGCCGGCGGTCTCCGTGGCGATGCCCATCGCCCGGGCCAGCACGGTGCCCAGCAGGGCGGCGCCCACGCCGATCAGCATGTGCAGCCAGATCGGCATGTTCTGGCGGCCCGGCACGACCAGACGGCCCAGAGCGCCGACGATGAGACCAACAACGAGCGCGGTGATGATGCCCCAGACGGTGAACTCCACGGTCGCCCTCCTCCTGAAGATTGAGTCACACGGTATGTGTGGTTCCTGTCGTGACAGCTAGGTTCCCGACCCGCCGGAAAACCAAACCGACTCAGCACCACCCATGTCGCCGCACGTCGATCCGACACCGCTGCGTCGGTTCGCCGCACGTTGATTTCCGCGCAGCTCAGAAGGCCCACACCGGCCCGCGCGCAGCGCCACGGCGGGCAGCGAAATTCATCCGTACGACACCGGGCAGGCGCGTGCCGACGGCCGGCCTGCTACTTCTTGCCGGCCGGCTTGGCGTCGCCGGAGTCCGAGGAGAGCGCGGCGATGAAGGCCTCCTGGGGCACCTCCACCCGGCCCACCATCTTCATCCGCTTCTTGCCCTCCTTCTGCTTCTCCAGCAGCTTGCGCTTACGGCTGATGTCACCGCCGTAGCACTTGGCGAGCACGTCCTTGCGGATGGCGCGGATGGTCTCCCGGGCGATCACCCGGCTGCCGATCGCCGCCTGGATCGGCACCTCGAACTGCTGGCGCGGGATCAGGTTGCGCAGCTTCGCCGCGATCGTCGTGCCGTAGGTGTACGCCTTGTCCTTGTGCACGATCGCGCTGAACGCGTCCACCGGCTCGCCGTGCAGCAGGATGTCCACCTTGACCAGGTCGGACGCCTGCTCGCCGGAGGGCTCGTAGTCCAGCGAGGCGTAGCCCTTGGTACGGCTCTTGAGCTGGTCGAAGAAGTCGTAGATGATCTCGGCGAGCGGGAGGGTGTAGCGCAGCTCCACCCGGTCGGCCGAGAGGTAGTCCATCCCGAGCAGGCTGCCCCGCCGGCCCTGGCACAGCTCCATCACCGCGCCGACGTAGTCGTTCGGGGTGAGTACGGTGGCCCGCACGATCGGTTCGTACACCTCGGCGATCTTGCCGGTGGGGTACTCGCTCGGGTTGGTCACCACGATCTCCTGGCCGTCGTCGGTGATGGCCCGGTAGACCACGTTCGGCGCGGTGGAGATCAGGTCGAGGTTGTACTCCCGCTCCAGCCGCTCCCGGATGATCTCCAGGTGCAGCAGGCCGAGGAAGCCGCAGCGGAAGCCGAAGCCGAGCGCCCCGGAGGTCTCCGGCTCGTAGTCGAGCGCGGCGTCGTTGAGCTTGAGCTTGTCCAGCGCCTCGCGCAGGTTGGGATAGTCCGAACCGTCGATCGGGTAGAGGCCGGAGTAGACCATCGGCCTCGGGTCCTTGTAACCGCCGAGCGCCTCGGTCGCCGGCCGGGCGTTGATGGTGACGGTGTCACCGACCCGGGACTGGCGGACGTCCTTCACGCCGGTGATCAGGTAGCCCACCTCGCCGACACCGAGCGCGTCGGCCTTGACCATCTCGGGGGAGATGACCCCGATCTCCAGCAGCTCGTGCACGGCGGCGGTGGACATCATCTTGATCCGGTCCCGGGCGCCGATCCGGCCGTCGATGACCCGGACGTAGGTGACCACGCCCCGGTAGACGTCGTACACCGAATCGAAGATCATCGCGCGGGCCGGGGCGTCGGCGTCACCGACCGGCGGGACGAACTGCCGGACGATCTCGTCGAGCAGGTACGGCACCCCGTCGCCGGTCTTGCCGGAGACCCTGATGCAGTCGGCCGGGTCGCCGCCGATCAGGTGGGCCAGCTCCTCGGCGTACTTCTCCGGCTGGGCCGCCGGCAGGTCGATCTTGTTGAGCACCGGGATGATCCGGAGATCGTTCTCCAGCGCGAGGTAGAGGTTGGCCAGCGTCTGCGCCTCGATGCCCTGGGCGGCGTCGACCAGCAGCAACGCCCCCTCGCAGGCGGCCAGCGACCGGGAGACCTCGTAGGTGAAGTCGACGTGGCCGGGGGTGTCGATCATGTTGAGGACGGCCTGCTCACCGGCCCGCTCGCCCTCCCGGATCGTCCACGGCATCCGGACGGCCTGACTCTTGATGGTGATGCCGCGCTCGCGCTCGATGTCCATCCGGTCGAGGTACTGCGCACGCATCTGTCGCGGGTCGACCACACCGGTGAGCTGCAACATCCGGTCAGCCAGGGTCGACTTGCCGTGGTCGATGTGAGCGATGATGCAGAAGTTCCGGATGCGCGCCGGGTCGGTGGCACCAGGAGCGTTCGCGCCGGGATCGAGCGTCGGTGGCACAGCGGTCCGTTCTGGTCGGCTGACGTGGACGGGCCGGCACGCCGCCGGCCCCCTCTATGCTCCCACGTCGCTCCGGAACCGGTCCGGTCACTCCTCGGGTGGCTCGACGTGCCGGGTGGCTCACTCCTCGGGTGGCTCGACGAAGAGGGCGGCGAGCTTCGGCAACCGGCGGCGGGCCTCCTCCTCGTCGTCGAAGTCCCAGAAGTCGTTGAGGTCGGGCACCGGCACCCGGTCCCGTTCCGCCGGCAGGTCGGTCGCGGTGGCCTTCCGGTACGCCTCCCACGGCACCGCCAGCATGTCCTCGCACTCGAACTCCTCGCCGCTGAGCGCGGCCGACCGGACCCGGGGCAGCTCCGCCAACGAGTCGGGGGCCGCCACCGCGGCGGCGAAGACCGCCCGCCCCTGGGTCATCAGCCAGCCCCGGAAATACTCGAACCCGTCGTCGGAGGCGCCCCCGTTGATCAGGTAGGCCGCCCCCCACAGGTCGACCCGGTAGGACGCCGCCAGCACCCGCTGCTGGTGGTGCGCGTATCCGACGATGTCCTCGGGGGCGCGCTCGGCGAGCAGGGCGACCGCACGGGCGGCGACCGCGTCCGCCTCTCCCCCGGCCCCGCTGCGGGCCTGGTCGATCAACTGCCAGAAGTCATCGGTCCTCATGGCCCCGCAGTCTCCCAGAACCCCGCCCCGACCGGTCCCGTCCCACCCCGGGCCGTACCCACCCCATCCGGGTCGCGCCGGCCCTACCCGCGCCGGGTCGCGCCGGCCCTGCCCGCGCCGGCCCTGCCCGCGCCGGGCCGCAGCGGGCACGATGGTGGGGTGTCCGCCACCCTGCCGCCGTACCACCGGACCGCCGTGCGACCCGACTGGCGTGACCTGCCCGACGACCTCCGGCAGGCGGTCACCGCCCGACTCGGCGCGACGGTGGTCACCGCCCGGACCGCCACCGCGGGCTTCACCGGCGGCTTCGCCGCCGTGCTGGAGACGGCCACCGGTGAGCGGATCTTCGTCAAGGCCGCCGATCTGGCCCGCCAGCGCCACCTGGCCGACTGGTACGCCCGGGAGCTGGCCGTCCTGGACCGGTTGCCGGCCGGGTTGCCGGTCCCCCGGCCGCACTGGGCGCTCGCCGCGGCCGGCTGGTACGCGGTCGGCCTGGACGCCCTGGACGGGCGGACGCCCCGACTGCCCTGGGAACCGGCCGAGCTGACCGCCGTGCTCGACGGGTACGCCGAGGTCGCCGCCGCGCTGGCCGCCCCGCCGCCCGCGCTGACCGGGCTCGGCCTGCCCCGGCTGGCCGACCTGGCCCGCACCGACATCCTCTGGTGGGGTGAGGTGGCCGCCGGGCGCGAGCCGGTGCCCCCGCTCCCCCCGCCGGCCCGCCACCGGCTGCCCGAACTCGTCGCGCTGGAATCCCGGCTCCCCGGGTACGCGGCGGCCGCGTCCGGCCTGGTCCACGGCGACCTGCGGGTGGACAACGTGCTGCTGGACCCGGCCGGGCGGGCCTGGTTCTGCGACTGGAACTGGCTCTGCCACGGCCCGGCCTGGTTCGACCTGGCCGGCCTCCTGATCACCGGGTACGCCGCCGGGGTGGACCTGGACGCGGTCTTCGCCACCCACCCGGCAGCGGCCGGCGCTCCGCCCGACGCCCTGGACGTGACGCTGGCCGCGCTCGCCGGCTACTACCTCACCGCCGCCGGCCCGCCCCCGGTGGCTGGCACGTCACCGGGCGGGCAGGTCGCCGTCCCGGATCCGGCAGGGGCGTCCCCGCTGCTGTGGGCGCACCGGCGGTTCAGCGGGGAGCAGGCGCTCGGCTGGCTCGCCGCCCGCCAGGGCTGGCGCTGACCCACAGGGGGCGGCCCGGCGCCCACCGCCCGGGCCTCGGTGGCGCTGGCCCGGCGCTCACCGCCCGGGCCTCGGTGGCGCTGGCCCGGCGGCCTGGCGCTGGCCCGACAGGCCCTGGCGCTGGCCCACCGGCCGCCGGTGGGGGCGTTTTCACTTCCGCTCGGCGACCTGGTAGCCTGGGTTTTCGCGTGGCGATGACGCATGCTCGTCGCGCGCGGAAGTTGCAGACCAAACCGAGCTATCAAGACGAGGCTGTCGCGTGGCGAACATCAAGTCCCAGATCAAGCGCAACCGGCAGAACGAGAAGCGCCGGCTGCGTAACAAGTCGGTCAAGTCGTCGCTGAAGACCGCCATCCGGAAGTTCCACGAGGCTGCGGAGGCCGGTGACGCCGAGAAGGCCACCGCCCTGATGCGTGACGCCGCCCGCAAGCTCGACAAGGCCGCCAGCAAGGGCGTCATCCACGCCAACCAGGCGGCCAACCGGAAGTCGGCCATCTCGAAGCGCGTCGGCTCGCTCTCGGCCTGACCGAGCGACCCAGACCTGATCGTGAGCCCCGGAGCGCTGCTCCGGGGCTCACGGCCGTCCCCTCGGCCGGCGACCACCACCAACGCCGGCCTCCACACCGTCACCGGCATCATGACGGCGGTCGGTGACCATCGCCGATCGCCATCATCCCGCCGGCATTACCACCACGGTCGGTGACCATCGCCCTAGCCGGCGATCGATCACCACGACGGCCGGTGACCGCGCCGGGCACCCTCAGCGGTGCTGCCGGGAAGTGCGCGGGGGGCGGGGTCGGCCGGCTCCCACGGCGCACGCGCGGTGGTGAGCAGCACGCCGGGGCGGGTGGTCGGCACCCGGGCGCGGCCGATCACCGGCTCGACCTGCCGCCGGAACCGGTCCCGCTCCTGCTCCGGCACCAACGCCGCCGAGTGGATCACCCGCTCGGCGACGACGTCGTTGAGTTTCACCATGACGGCCACCGCCAGCGGCAGCACCGGGACGGCCCACCAGTTCACCAGCTCGGCCAGGGCGAGCAGCACCGCCAGCGCCACCGCGCCCTCGAAGAAGACGAAGCAGAGCACCCCACCAGGGTTGACGAAGCGCAGCCCGAGCAGCCGGGCGTAGAGCGGTCGGTAGCGCTGGTCGTCCGTCGGCACGGTCGACCACCCCCGCCGGCCGTGCCCGGTCACCGGACGGGCCAGGTCCGTCGGCGGGCGGGCGGGGCGGGTCACCGGGCGCTGCCCCGCCGGGCGGCAGCGACCGAGAAGACCGCCTTCTCCAGGGCGTACCCCCGGTCGTCGGCACCGCCCTTGACCGCCGCGTTGCACTCCGCCGCCGCCCGCATCGCCTCGACCAGCCCTTCCGGCGTCCAGCCCCGGGACCGTTGCTGGGCGTTCTTGACCTTCCAGGGGGGCATGCCGAGGCTGCTGGCCAGCTGGTAGGGGTCACCCCGGCCGGCGGCGGCGACCCGGGCCACCGTCCGGACCCCGTCGGCGAGGGCGTCGGCGATCGGCACCGGATCGACCCCGACGTGCAACGCCCAGCGCAGCGCCTCCAGCGCGGCCGGAACGTCGCCGATCATCGTGGCGTCGGCCACGGTGAAACCGCTCACCTCGACCCGGCCCCGGTAGTACCGGGCCACCGTCTCGGCACCGATCCTCCCGTCGGTGTCGGCGATCAGCTGTGAGCAGGCGGCAGCCAGTTCGCGCAGGTCGGCACCGACGGCGGCGATCAGCGCGTCGGCCGCGTCGTCGGTGCATCTACCCCCGCCCCGGCGGATCTCCTCGCGGACGAACGCCACCCGCTCGCGGTGCCCCTTCACCTTCGCCGCCGGGACGACCGTCGCACCGGCGGCGCGTAGCCCGTCCGCGAACGCCTTGCCCTTGCCCCCGCCCAGGTGCAGTGCCACCAGCTGGACGTCCGGGTCGGGGTTCCTGGCGTACCCGAGCAGCGCGGCGACCAGGTCCTTGCGGGCGTCCTGGGCGGACCGGAGCACCAGCACCCGCCGCCCACCGAACAACGACGGGCTGAGCATCTCGGCGATCTCACCGACTGTCAGCGCCCCGGCCTGGTACTCCCGGACGTCGACGTCCGGGTCGACGCTGCGGGCTTTCGCCACGGCTTCGGTCACCGCGCGCGTGGCGAGCAGCTCCTCGTCGCCGAGGACGAGCAGAATAGGAGCGAAGTCGACGCCGGTCACGTCGCCCATCTTGGCACGGCCGGCGACGGATCGTGCCTGCTCGACAGCGGCGGCGACGGCCCACCCCGCACTCAGCGCAAATATGGACATTTGCCTCTATTGTTGGTCTAGTGCCGCGATCCGCCGCAGGTCACTGCGGGTCGCCGTCATCGGCGACCCGGTGGCAGTCCCCGGCCGACCACCGCCAGTCGACCATCGGCCCGGCGCACCACCGCCACGTCGCCGTCGGTGTCGGTACGCAGCACCCGGGTACCCGACCGGGTGAGCCGGTCGAGGATCACCGCGCTGGGGTGTCCGTAGTCGTTGTCCGCCCCCACCGGCACCAGCGCCACCGTCGGCCGGACCGCGTCGAGGAAGGCCGGATCCTGATAGGCGCTGCCGTGGTGGGCCACCTTGAGCACCTCGGCCCGCAGCGCCTCCGGCGGGACCTGTTCCAGCAGCGCCCGCTGCTCCTCCGTCTCCGCGTCCCCGGAGAGCACGATCCGGACACCAGCCACCGTGGCCCGTAGCACCAGCGAGTTGTTGTTCGGGTCGGACCTGGTGCCCCGCAGGAGGTAGGGCGGACCGAGGACGACGAGGTCGACCCCTCCCGACCGGTACGACCAGCCGGCCGCCGGGACCACCCGCCGGGCCGTCCCGGCGGCGGCCGTCACCATCTCCCGACCCGCCACCGGCTCGACCATGGCCGGGGCGAGCACCATGGCCACCCGCCGCCCCCGGGCCACCCCGGCCACCCCACCGACGTGGTCGGCGTGGAAGTGGCTCACCACCAGCAACGGCACCTCGCGCACCCCGAGCCGGCGCAGGCAGCCGTCCACGGCCGACGGTTCCGGCCCGGCGTCCACCACCACCGCCCGGCCGGCTGCCTCCGGTAGCACGAGGGCGTCGCCCTGACCGACGGCGCACGCCACCACCACCCAGCCGTCCGGCGGCCAGCCGCCAGCGACCAACCGGACCGGAAGGACACCCAGCACCACCGCCACCGCCCCGACCGCCACCAGCCGACGGACCAGCGGACGGCGGACGGCCAGCAGCAGCCCCAGCGTCACCCCGGCCAGCAGCAACGCGCCCGGCACCCCACCCGGCCAGGGCAGGGTGCCCGCCGGCAGCCGGGCGCCGACCCGGGCCACGGTGACCAGCCACCACACCGGCCAGCTCGCCAGCCAGGCGGCGAACTCCGCCCCGGACGGCCACACCGGCGAGACGACCGCCGCCGCCACCCCGAGCACGGTGGCCGGGGCGATGGCCGGCACCACCAGCAGATTGGCCGGCACCGCCACCAGGCTCACCGTGCCCGAGATGCCCGCCACCACCGGCCCGCAGGCGAGCTGCGCCGCCGCCGGAACGGCGACCGCCTCGGCCAACCCGGCCGGTACGCCCCGGCGGCGCAGCCCGTCCCGCCAGCCGGGGGCGAGCAGCAGCAGTCCACCGGTGGCCAGGACGGACAGCGCGAAACCGGCGTCCCCGGCCAGCTCCGGATCGAGCAGCAGGAGTACGGCCACCGCCGCGGCCAACGCCGGTAGCGTCGCCCGGGGACGCCCGACGGCCAGCGCGGCCAGCCCGATCGCTCCCATGGTGGCCGCCCGGACCACGCTGGGCGAGGGGCGGACCAGGACGACGAAGCCGATCACGGCGAGCCCGCAGAGCACCGCCGCGAGCCGGGGACCAGCTCGGACCCACCGGGCCAGCAGCAGCACCGCACCGACCACGATCGCCACGTTCGCACCGGACACCGCGTTGAGGTGGGTCATCCCGGTGGCCCGGAAGTCCTCCTCCACGGTGGCCGGCAGGCGACTGGTGTCGCCGACGACCAGGCCGGGCAGCAGACCGCCCTGCTCGGGTGGGAGCGGCGCGCAGGCGGAGTGCAGACCGGCCCGGAGGGTGCCGGCGGCGCGTTGGAGCCAGGGCGGCGACCCGCGCCGGACCGGTGGACCGGTCACGGTCAGCACCGCAGCGGTGAGATCACCACCGCGGGACGACGCCAACCGGCCCTGCGCGGTCAGCCGCTGGCCGGGCAGCAGGCCCCGCCACGCCGGATCGGTGGCGAGCACCAGCAGGCGTACGGGCACCCGCAGGCGGTGGCCATCGGGGCCGGTGAGCGCGGTCGACTCGGCGGTGACGAGCAGGGTCGCCGGCCGGCCGGGTGCCCCGCGCACCGGGCGGGGATCGTCGCGGAGCACCAGGTCGGCGGTGACCCGGGCGCGGTCGTCGACCAGGGCGCGCACCGGGGCGGCGTCGCGGACGTGCAGGCGGGCCGCGGTGGCGGTGCCGCCGCAGACCACCCCGAGCAGCACGGCGACGGCGATCCAGCCGTACCGGCGGACCGGGGCGGCCGGGGTGCCCACGACCGCGAGCAGGTGCGCGGCGAACAGAGCGGCCAGGACGGCGGCGCCGAAAGCGAGCAGGACCGCCGTCGGGGCGGTGCGGGGCAGGCAGGTCAGCGCGGTCAGCCAGACCGCCACCGCCAGCCCGGCCAGCCGCAGGTCGAAAGCCCGGTCGGCGGTCGGCGTGCCGCCGGGCACCGGGCCGGGGCCGCCGGTCACACCGTCACCAGGTCCTTGAGCTGTTCGTACCGGGCGTCGCCGATCCCGTCGACCTGGCGCAGGTCGCCCACGCTGCGGAAGCCGCCCTGCTGGTCGCGGTGGGTGAGGATGCGTTGGGCGAGCACCGGGCCGACCCCGGGCAACGTGTCGAGCTGCGCCAACGTGGCGGAGTTGAGGTTGACCTTGCCGCTCGGCACTCCCCCGCCCGGCGCTGCCGCCGGGGCGGAGCCCTCCCCGGCCGCGCCTGGTGGTGCGGTGACCCCGACCAGGATCAGCTCCCCGTCGGCGACCTTCCGTGCCGGGTTGAGCAGTGCCACGTCCACCCCGGGCAGGGCACCGCCGGCCGCCTCGACCGCGTCGGCGACCCGTGCCCCCGCCGGCACCCGGACGAGCCCGGGGCGGCGGACCCTGCCGGCCACCGCCACCACCACCTCACCGGTGGGCTGCCCGGCCGGCCCCGGGACGGAACCGCCGGACGCCTCCGGCCCGGCCACGGTGGGCGTCGGGCGGACCGGTTCGGCCTGCGGTCGGGACCGCCAGGCCCAGAATCCCGCACCGAGCACCACGACCACCGCCACGGCAGCCAATGCCCGGACGCCGCGCCGTCCGGGGTCGAAGACCCCGGGGCCGGGCAGCCCGCCCCCCGGCACCGGATCGGCATCCGCGGTCAGAGCGGGCGGGCGGATCGCCAACCCGCCCACGTCATCGCCCAGCCCGCCCGGCCCGAGGGGCCGACCCGGGGACCAGCCAGGATCGGAGGGCCGACCCGGGGACCGGCCAGGATCGGAGGGCCGACCCGGGGACCGGCCAGGATCGGAGGGCCGACCCGGGGACCGGCCAGGGCCGGGTGGTTGACCCGGCGGCCCCGCCGTCCGCAGCGCCGACACCCCGTCGGTCAGCCGGTACAGCCGTCGCCGCACCATGGTCTCGTCATCCTCGGACACGGCGCGAGGCTAGGCCGGAGCACGGCACCCGGTCAGCCCAGCGGCGGCCGGCTGTGGACGACGGCGTCGGCTGTGGACGACCGCCTGATCATGGCCGAATCTGCTATGACGGACCCAGTGGGGACGGTCCGACCAGGTCGAACGACCGATGCCCGCCCGCGCTCAAATCGGCCGGCGGTGGACCACGACGCTGGCCAGGCCCGGCCCGGCGTGGGCGGCGACCACCGCGCCGGCCTCGGAGACGTACGTGTCGTGCAGGCGGTCACCGAGCCGGGCGCTGAGCGCCTCGACGAGGTGTTCCGCGCGGTGCGGGGCGGCGAGGTGGTGCACCCCGAGATCCACGTCTGCCTCGGCGGCGGCCTCGACCGCCAGGTCGATCAGGCGGGCCATCCCCCGGCTGGCGGTACGCACCTTGTCGCGTACCACGATCGTGCCGTCCGGCATGTGCATGATCGGCTTGACCGACAGGGCGGTGCCGAGCAGCGCCTCCGCCGCGTTGATCCGGCCGCCCCGACGCAGGAACTCCAGCGTGTCGACGTAGAAGTAGATGGTGGTCCGTTCGACGGCGGCCAACGCCGCGGCGCGTACCCCGGCCAGGTCGACGCCGGTCTCCGCGGCGGTGGCGGCGGCGAGCGCCGGGAACCCGAGCCCCATCCCGGTGGCCCGGCTGTCGACCACCGCGACCCGGTCACCGACCTCGGCGGCGGCCAGCCGGGCCGACTCCACCGTGCCGGACAGCTCGGCCGACAGGTGCACCGACACCACCCCGTCCGCCCCGTCGGCCAGCAGCCGCCGGTACGTCGTGACGAACTGCGCGGGTGACGGCCGGGACGTGCTCACCGAGACCCGCCGCCCGCCGAGTGCCCGGGTGGCGTCGGCGGGGAAGGTCTCCACCCCTTCCAGCCCTTCCGCGCCGTTGAGCACGACGGTCAGCGGCACCACGGTCAGCCGATGCGCCCGCGCCGGCTCGGGGGGCAGATAGGCGGTGGAGTCGGTGACGACCGCGACGGGCATGCCCGGCACGCTAGCCGATGCCGGGCAGGCCCGTCGCGGTCGGACGGGTCAGACCGGTTCGGGCTGCGCCGGCCGGCCGATCGGGCCGACGTTGTGGGCGCGCAGGTGCCAGCCCCGGACGTCGTTGCGCCGTAGTTCGGTCCAGTGGCAGTTGGCCAGCGAGCCGACGCTGCGCAGCACGGAGTGGTCCCAGTCGAGCAGCCGGCCGACGCCCTGCCGGGCCGCGCCGCCGTGGGTGGCGACCACGACCGTGCCGCCGTCGGCCAGCTCGGCGGCGGCCAGCAGCGCCTCGCCGACGCGCTTGCCGAGGTCGTCGAGGGGTTCGATGCCCGCTCCCGGATCCGGGTCACCGGCCCGCCAGCGGGCGTACTCGGTGGGGAACCGCTCGGCGGCGTCGGTCAGGGCGAGGCCCTGCCACTGCCCGAAGTGCCGTTCCCGCAGCCGGGCGTCGGGGCGTACCGGATGGCCGGTGAGCTGGGCGAGCGCGGCGGCGGTGTCGGCCGCACGGAGCAGGTCGGAGGCGACCACGACGTCCGGGCGCAGCGCCGCGAGCAGCGGCGCGGCGGTGCGGGCCTGCTCCCGGCCGAGGTCGTTGAGGGGTACGTCGGTCTGCCCCTGGACCCGGCCGGTGGCGTTCCAGTCGGTGTTGCCGTGCCGCCAGACGATCAGGCGGGTCATTCGGCGGCGGAACCGGCGGCCTCGGCGTCGACCAGGTCGCGGTCGACGAACGGGAGCTGGGGGCAGTCCTTCCAGAGCCGGTCGAGGGCGTAGAACTCGCGCTCCTCGGTGTGCTGGACGTGGACCACCATGTCGACGTAGTCGAGCAGCACCCAGCGGCCACCCCGCTCGCCCTCGCGGCGGAGCGGCTTGGCCTTCTCGGGCAGCTCCAGTAGACGCTCCTCGATGGCGTCGACGATGGCCATCACCTGGCGCTCGTTCGGGGCCGAGGCGACCAGGAACACGTCGGTGATGGCGAGCTGCTCGCCCACGTCGATGAGGACGATGTCCTGCGCCTTCTTGTCGGCCGCGGCCTGGGCGGCGGCCATCGCCAGCTCGTGAGCGCGTTCGGAAACTGTCACCGTTCTCCTTCGATCCACAGTGCGACCCGTCAAGCGTCTCACACCCGGCGCGGAGACGACTTGCCAGTTCTGGCCGCTTACTGGGGCGAAGTGGGAGTTACCGGGCGTGACTCCCGCTGGTAGAGCCGCCGTTTCGCGATGTACTGCACCACACCGTCGGGCACCAGATACCAGACCGGTTCCCCCCGGCCCACCCGGTCCCGGCAGTCGGTCGAGGAGATCGCCATCGCGGGCACCTGCACCAGGCTGACCGTGTCGGCGGGCAGGTGCTCGTCGGTCAGCGCGAAGCCGGGCCGGGTCACCCCGATGAAGTGGGCCAGCGCGAAGATCTCGTCCAGGTCCTTCCAGGAGAGGATCCGCTCCAGCGCGTCGGCCCCGGTGATGAAGTGCAGCTGCGCCGTCGGACCGTACTCGTGGTGCAGGTCACGCAGGGTGTCGACGGTGTAGGTGGGGCCGCCGCGGTCGATGTCGACCCGGCTGACCTGGAACCGGGGGTTGGAGGCGGTGGCGATCACCGTCATCAGGTAGCGGTCCTCGGCCGGGCTGACCGGGGTGTCCGCCTTCTGCCACGGCTGACCGGTCGGCACGAAGACCACCTCGTCCAGGCCGAACCGGTCCGCCACCTCGCTGGCCGCCACGAGGTGGCCGTGATGGATCGGGTCGAAGGTGCCGCCCATGATGCCGATCCGCCTGATCTCTTCCGCCACCCGATGATCGTAGGCCGCCTCCCGCCGCGCCCGGGCCGGGGCGGCCGTACCGCCGACCCGGGACGCCCGCCGGTCAGGCGGCGGCAGCGGCGGCCAGCTCCGTCCGGGCGGCCAGCGCGCGGCGCAGGTCGTCGGCGGCGTCGGTGACGGCCCGGCGCAACCCGGGGGTGAGGTCGTCCCGGGTGAGCAGGGTCGCGGCCGAGTCCAGGGTGGGTTGCGCCACGGCGTAGCGGGGGAAGGCCAGCCGGGCGACCTGTTCGGCCACCCACGCCGTACGCCGCCGGGCCGCCGCCGGCATCTCGGTGAAGTACCGGTCGACGTAGCTGGCGGTCAGCTCGGCCTGCTCCGGCTGCCAGAACCCCTCCGCCGCCGCCTCGACGAGCCGGTTGGACCGGCTGGTGTCCCGGGTGATGATCTCCCAGGCGGCGTCCTTCGCGGCCAGCTCGGGCCGGGCCGCCCGGCACAGCGTCGCCCGCTCGGCACCGGTGGCGCTGCGGTCGGCGGACGCCTCGGCGGCGATCTCGGCCTCGCCGGCCGCGCCCAGCACCACCAGCCGCCGCAGCAGCGACCAGCGCAGCTCGGCGTCGACGGCCAGCCCGGCGGGCACGTCCCGACCGACGAGCCAGCCGGCCAGCAGGTCGGCGTCGGCGGTGGCGGCGAGCAGCCCCCGGGCCGCGGCCAGTTGCAGCGAGCCGCCGGCCGGGGCGGTGGCGAGCAGGGCGGCGCAGGCCCCGGCGGTCCGCAGCAGCGCCGCGTCCCGGGCCGCCGGGTCGAGGTAACGGTCGATCAGGCTCCGGCTGCGGGCCAGCACGCTCTCGGCGATGGTGACCTCGGTCTCGGTGGGCAGGGCCACCGTGACCAGCGACACCACCGACGACACCGGCCGGTCGCCGTCGGTCGCGGCGTCCAGCGACTCCTCCCAGAGCAGGGCGCGGGCCAGCGGGTCGGCGAGTCCGGGCAGCACGGTGGCGACCGCGTCCGTCGACGCCGGGTCGAGCCGGATCTTGGCGAAGGTGAGGTCGCCGTCGTTGGGCAGCAGCAGCCCGCGAGCTGACCGGCCGGTCAGCTCGGGCAGCACGGTACGGCCCCGGTCGGCGTCCGGATCGAGATCGACCTCGATCCGCTCGACCGCGCCCTCGGGGGTGTACCGGCCCACGGCGATCCGGTGCGGGCGCAGCACCGGGTGCCCCTCCGGCGCGGTCTGCACCACCGCCACCGAGGTCCACCGGCCGTCGGCGTCCACCGAGGTCTCCGTCCGCAGCGTGTTGACCTGTGGTCGGCGCAGCCAGCGGTCGGCCCAGCCGGTGAGGTCCCGCCCGCTGGCGGCGCCGAGGTTGGCGAGCAGGTCGGCCAGGGTGGCGTTGCCGAAGCGGTGGGCGGCGAAGTGCCGGTTGAGCCCGGCCAGGAAGGCGTCGTCGCCGAGCCAGGCGACGAGCTGGCGGAGCACGCTGGCGCCCTTGGCGTACGAGATGCCGTCGAAGTTGAGCAGGGCCTGGGCCGCGTCGGCGACCTCCTCGGGGGCGACCGGGTGGGTGGACGGGCGCTGGTCGGCGGCGTACCCCCAGGCCTTGCGGCGGATCGCGAAGGTCGTCCAGGCCCGGTCGAACCGGGTCGCCTCGGCGGCGACCCGGGTGCCCAGGTACTCGGCGAAGGACTCGTTCAACCACAGGTCGTCCCACCACCGCATGGTGACCAGGTCACCGAACCACATGTGGGCCATCTCGTGGGCGATCGTGGTGGCCCGCTGCTCCCGCTGGGTGTCGGTGACCGCCGAGCGGAAGACGGCGTCGTCGCGGATGGTGACCAGGCCCGGGTTCTCCATCGCGCCGGCGTTGAGTTCCGGCACGAACGCCTGGTCGTACTTGGTGAACGGGTACCGCTCGGCGAAGAGCTGGTGGAAGCGGTCCAGGCACTGCCGGGTGACGGTGAGGATCTCGTCCAGGTCGGCGTCGAGGTGCGCGGCCAGCGACCGCCGGCAGTAGACGCCGAGCGGGACGCCGTCGTGGCTGTCCCGCCGGACGTGCCAGGGGCCGGCGATCAGCGAGACGAGGTAGCTGGCCAGCGGCGGGGTGGGGGCGAACTCCCAGCGGCCGGGGGCCGGGTTGCCGGCGAGCGGGCCGTTGCCGGCGACCGTCCAGTGTGGCGGTGCGGTCACCGCCAGGGTCACCGGGGCCTTGAGGTCGGGCTGGTCGAAGCAGGCGAAGATGCTCGGCGCCTCGTCCAGGAAGGACATCGCGTAGAGGTACGTCTCCCCGTCGGCCGGGTCGACGAAGCGGTGCATCCCCTCGCCGGTGTGGGAGTACGCCATCCGGCCGGTGACCGTGAGGGTGTTCTCCGCCGCCAGGCCGGTGAGCGGGAACCGGCCGTCGACGAGCGCCCCCGGGTCCAGTTCCCGGTCGTTGAGCCGTACCCCCTCCAGCAGGGCGGGCCGGACCTCGACGAAGGTCGCGGCGCCGGTGGTGGCCCGGAACCGGATGGTGGTCGTGGAACGGAAGCCGTCGTCGCCGTCGGTCAGCTCCAGGTCCACCTGATAGGACGCGACATCGATCAGCGCGCGACGCGCGGTCGCCTCTACACGGGTCAGGCTCGGCATCCGCTTATCCTGCCCGACGGGGAGCCGGCCGGGCTCCCCGATACGCGTGGCAATGGAGGATCAACAATGGGTCAGCACCCCAAGGGCGACTTCGACCTGTCCCGGGCGGTCTGGCAGCGAGCCGAGGGTGACACCTCCGACAGCGCGGTCGAGGTGGCTTTCGTGGACGACCTGATCGGGATGCGCAACTCGGCCGAGCCGGACGGTCCGGTGCTGGTCTTCACCCAGGCCGAGTGGGACGCGTTCGTCGCGGGCGCCCAGGACGGCGAGTTCGACCTGGACTGAGCGCCGGACGCCGGCCCCCGGGCAGGGCGACAACCACCTCCGCCCGGGGGCCGGCGCAAAGGCGGGCCGGGGGACAGACGGGCCGGGGACAGACGGGCCGGGGGGACAGACAGGCCGGGGGTTCCCGATCCGGGGTGTCAGGCGGGAATTATCCCCCCATACCCGGGTAGACCACCCACGGCCGACCCGTCGGCCGGGTCCGCCCACCGTCGCGCCCGTCAGGAGAGCCAGATGGCCACCACCACCCCGGCCGACCGCAGCCCGGAGAGCACGCTGGCGTTCCTGCGCGAGGGCTACCGGTTCATCAGCACCCGGTGCGAGCGCTACGGCAGCGACGTCTTCACCGCCCGGCTGATGCTGGAACCGACGATCTGCCTGCGCGGACGGCCCGCGGTGGAGCTCTTCTACGACGTCGAACGGTTCCGGCGGGCTGGAGCGGCGCCGAAGCGGGGACAGCGGACGCTGACCGGGGAGGGCGGCGTGCAGGGGCTGGACGGCCCGGGCCACGCCGACCGCAAGGCCATGTTCATGTCGATCATGACGCCCTCGGCCGTGCAGCGGCTCGGCCGGCTCTTCGCCGACGAATGGCGCACCCGGCTGGCCGGCTGGGCCGGCTCCGGGCCGCTGGTGCTGCGCGACGAGGTCGGCCCGATCATCATGCGGGCCGTCTGCGCCTGGGCCGGGGTGCCGCTGCCCCGCGGCGAGGTGGCCCGACGTACCGCGCAGATGCACGCCATGATCGACGGACCGGCCGCGCTGGGGCTGCGGCACTGGCGTGGCGTGTTCGCCCGCCGCCGGGCCGAGCGTTGGGCCGGTGACCTGGTGGAACGGGTCCGGACGGGCACCCTGACCGCACCGGCGGACAGCGCGCTCGCGGTGATCGCCGAACACCGGGACACCGAGGGTCGGCTGCTCCCCCGCCGGATCGCCGCGGTGGAACTGATCAACGTGCTACGGCCCACCGTGGCCGTCGACCGGTACGTGGTCTTCGCCGCCCTGGCCCTGCACGAGCATCCGGAGTGGCAGGAACGGGTCCGCGCCGGTGACGAGCCGACCGAGTGGTTCGTCCAGGAGGTACGCCGCTACTACCCGTTCTTCCCGGTCGCCACGGCCCGGGTCCGGCACTCCTTCGACTGGCAGGGCCACCACTTCCCGGCGGGCCGCCGGGTGCTGCTCGACCTGTACGGCACCAACCACCACCCACAGCTCTGGCCCGAACCGGAGCGGTTCCGCCCGGAGCGGTTCGCCGGCTGGCGCGACGATCCGTACGGCTTCGTGCCGCAGGGCGGCGGGTACCACCTGGGCGGGCACCGCTGCGCCGGGGAGTGGATCACGATCGAGCTGATGAAGCAGGCGGTGGGGGTGCTGACCGGGGCGATGGACTACCAGGTGCCGCCGCAGGACCTGCACCTGGACCTGACCCGGGTGCCGACGATGCCGCCCAGCGGCCTGGTGCTCACCGGCGTCCAGCGGACCGGCTGACCCGCACCGGGCAGGGCGCGGTGTCCGGCGACGGCTCAGGCCGCCACCGGCAGCCGCTTGGCGAAGCAGACGCTGTACGGGTTGCCGACGTACTCACCGTAGACCGGGATCGGCTGGTAGCCGCAGGAGGTGTAGAGGCCGATCGCCGCCGGCAGGTAGGTGCCCGTCTCCAGGCAGAGCACCGAGTGACCCCGGTGGAAGGCCAGGTCCTCCAGCGCGCTGAGCAACTGCCGGGCGAGCCCCCGCCCCCGGTACGCCGGGCGGACGTACATCCGCTTCACCTCGCCGGTGTCCGCGTCGATCCACTGGAGGCCGCCGCAGGCGACCACCCGGCCGCCGTCCACCACCACCAGATAGCGGATGCCGTCGTGGACCACCGTGGCCTGACCGTCCAGCCCGCCGTCGGCCGCGCGCAGCTCCCTCTGCTGGGCAGCGACCAGCGTGTCGACCTCCGGATCGGTGGCGGGACGGGGCTCGATCAGCATCAGCCCACGATAGGTCGGGTCCGTTTCGCGAAGGTTTCCAGGAAACGACCCGGACCCGACCGGTAAGGGGCTATCCCTCGTCCGGGGCGTCGCCGTCGGCGCCCAGGACGTCGTCGCCGTCGGCACCCACCAACTCGTCCTCGGGGCGCTGCCGGCGGGCCTTGCGGGCGGCCAGCCGCTCGGCCGCCGCCGGGCGCGACGACTTCTCCTCCAGCCGGACGTCGGTGCCCCGGTTGCCGGGGATGAAGTCGACCCCGGCGTACAGGGTCGGTTGCCAGTCGAACTCCCGCTCACCGATGCGGACCAGGTCGCCGGGGTGTGCGCCGGCCTTGGCCAGCTTCTCCTCCACGCCGAGCCGGGCCAGCCGGTCGGCGAGGAAGCCGACCGCCTCGTCGTTGTCGAAGTTCGTCTGCCGGACCCACCGCTCGGGCCGGGAGCCCCGCACGGTGAACGACCCGTCCGCCGCCGCCTCGATGGTGAAGCCGGCGTCGTCGACCGCCTTGGGACGGATCACGATCCGGGTCGGCTCGGCCGGCGGCGCGGCCCGGCGGGACTCGTCGACCAGCTCCGCCATCGCGTACGTCAGCTCCTTGAGCCCCACCCGGGTGGCCGCCGAGACGTCGAACACCCGGAAACCACGTGCTTCGAGATCGGGGCGGACGATGTCGGCGAGGTCCTGGCCGTCCGGCACGTCGACCTTGTTCAGCGCCACCAGCCGGGGCCGGTCGGCCAGCCCGCCGTACTCGGCCAGCTCGGCCTCGATGGTGTCGATGTCGGCCAGCGGATCCCGGCCCGGCTCCAGGGTCGCCGTGTCGACCACGTGCACCAGCACCGCGCACCGCTCGACGTGGCGGAGGAACTCCAGGCCCAGCCCCTTGCCGGTGGCCGCCCCCGGGATCAGACCCGGCACGTCGGCGACGGTGAAGGTGTGGTTGTCCACCCGGACCACGCCCAGGTTGGGCACCAGCGTGGTGAACGGGTAGTCGGCGATCTTCGGCTTGGCGGCGGAGATCACCGAGATCAGCGACGACTTCCCGGCCGACGGGAAGCCCACCAGGCCGACGTCGGCGACGCTCTTGAGCTCCAGCACCACGTCCAGCTGGTCGCCGGGCTCCCCCAGTTCGGCGAAGCCGGGCGCCTTGCGCCGGGAGTTGGCCAGTGAGGCGTTCCCCCGGCCACCACGCCCACCCCGGGCCGCCTCGAAGGTGGTGCCCGCGCCGACCAGATCGGCCAGCACCGTGCCGTCGAGGGTCTGCACGACGGTGCCGTTGGGCACCTTGATCAGCAGGTCGTGGCCGTTCGCGCCGTCCCGGTTCGAGCCGGCGCCGCCCTTGCCGTTCTCGGCCTTCAGGTGCGGGCGGAAGTGGAAGTCCAGCAGCGTGGTCACCTGCGGGTCGACCACCAGGGAGACACTGCCGCCGTGCCCGCCGTCGCCCCCGTCCGGGCCGCCGAAGGGCTTGAACTTCTCCCGGTGGATGGAGACACAGCCGTGCCCGCCGTCGCCGGCCTGCATGTGCAGGACGACCCGGTCAACGAACGTCGTCACGACGCCAATCCTTCCAGCGGAGTCACGCTCCGCACCTGAAAACACCCCACCCGGGGTCACCCGGCGGGGCAGGAGCACCCGCCGGCGGGAACACCCCGCGCGGGAAACGGCGAAGCGGGCCGGGACCTCCAGGTCCGCGGCCCGCTTCGCTGTCGAGCTACTGCGGCACGATGCTGACGGTCTTACGACCCCGCTTGGTGCCGAACTGGACCGCACCGGCGGCCAGCGCGAACAGCGTGTCGTCGCCGCCGCGGCCGACCAGGTCGCCGGGGTGGAACTTGGTGCCACGCTGCCGGATGATGATCTCACCCGCGCCGACGACCTGACCACCGAAGCGCTTCACGCCGAGTCGCTGGGCCGCGGAGTCACGGCCGTTACGCGAGCTGGACGCACCCTTTTTGTGAGCCATTGGAGGACGACCTACTTCCCGCTGGAGATGCCGGTCACCTTGACCTGGGTCAACGGCTGGCGGTGACCCTGGCGCTTGTGGTAGCCGGTCTTGTTCTTGAACTTGTGGATCCGGATCTTCGGGCCCTTGGTGTGCGCGGCGATCTCGCCGGACACCGCGACCTTGGCGAGCTTCGCCGCATCGGTCACCAGGTCGTCACCGTCGACGAGGAGCACCGCGGTGAGCTTCACCGCGTCACCGGGGGCACCGGTGAGCTTCTCGACCTCGATCACGTCGCCCTCGGCGACCTTGTACTGCTTGCCGCCGGTCTTGACGATCGCGTACATCGGAGGCGGACTCCCTGTCGTTGAGGCTGCTGGCGGTCGTTCCCATAGCAACTTGCCGGGTAGCTGTGACACCGGCAGCGCGGGCACGCGGGAACTCGGCACACCAGAGTGTGCCGCAGGAAAGAGTACGCCATCCCCCACCCGCCGCCCAAACCGACCCCCGGTGGACCGGGCCACCTCCCCCGGCCGACGGGACCTCCCGGCGGACGCCGCCCGCCGGTCGGGCGGACCCGGACCGCCGTCAGCGGGCGCAGAGCTGGTCCAGCCGCTGCTGGAGCCGGTCCAGCTCGGTCTCGTCGATCGAGTCGACGTCGGTGCCGAGCCGACCGAGCTCGGTGGCCAGCTCGGTCAGCAGGGTCTTCAGCTGGGGATCGGTGGCCAGGCCGGACTGCTGCCGCAACACCGTCCGCCAGGTGGTCAACGCCGCCTCGGCCCGCTTCCGGGCGGCGTCCGCCGCCGTGCTGTCGTTCGCGCCGACCGCCGCGATCATCCTGCCGAGTTCCTCGACGTAGGTGCGGACGGCGGTGGTCGAGGCGGCCTCGGCGACGCCGCACACCTGCGGTCCGTTGCCACCCGCCGGTGAACCGCTCACCACCGCGGACGGGACCACGCTGGCAGGGGCCACCGTGCCGGTCGGCCGGTCGGCCGGGGCCGACCCGTCGCTCCGGTCGGCCGAACAGCCGGCACCGGCCAGCAGGGCGGTGGTCAGCACGAGGGCGACGGGCAGGCGGCGCATGTTCTTCTCCTAGCCGGGGGTGCGGCGATCGTATCGCCGGTCACCCGCACGGCAGGACCCCTCCCACCCGCCGCGGTACGCGGTGGGAGGGGTCCGGTGGCACGTGGTGGGGTCAGCCCGTCACGGACGGGTCCGGCGGCGGGCGCCACCCCGGCGGGAGCGCCGCCGGCCGGTGCCGCCCTCCCCACCGTCGTCGTCCCCGTCGTGCTCGCCGACCGCGTCCGGGTCGTCCGCCCCGGCGAGCCGGGCCGACTCGCCGGCCGGAGCGTCGGCCACCGCCGGGGCGGGCGACGTCGGCGTCTCGTACCGGGACAGGTCGTAGCCCATGGTGTCGTCGTAGCCGGCGTCGGCCGCCGGTGCGGTGACCGCGACGTCGGTGGGGTCGGTCGTCTCGACCGCCGCCCGCTCCGCCGTGGCCGCCTTGCGGGCCCGCCGCCGCGACGACGCGCTGGCCGCCGGCTCGGCCGCCGGGGTGGTCACCGTCGAGGCGACCGCCTTGACCCGCTCGCCCGCGCCGGTCGCGGCACGCGGCTTCTCCGGCACCGGCTCGGTGTGGATGACCAGGCCACGGCCCTTGCAGCACTCGCAGGGCTCGCTGAACGCCTCCAGCAGGCCGGCGCCGATCCGCTTGCGGGTCATCTGCACCAGGCCGAGCGAGGTGATCTCGGTCACCTGGTGCTTGGTCCGGTCCCGGCCCAGGCACTCGGTGAGCCGGCGCAGCACCAGCTCACGGTTGGACTCCAACACCATGTCGATGAAGTCGATCACCACGATGCCGCCGATGTCGCGCAGCCGGAGCTGACGGACGATCTCCTCGGCCGCCTCCAGGTTGTTGCGGGTGACCGTCTCCTCCAGGTTGCCGCCGGAGCCGGTGTACTTGCCGGTGTTGACGTCGATGACGGTCATCGCCTCGGTACGGTCGATCACCAGCGAGCCACCGGAGGGCAGGAAGACCTTGCGGTCCAGCCCCTTGATGATCTGCTCGTCGATCCGGTACTCGGTGAACACGTCGGCGGTGCCGACGTACCGGCGCACCCGGTCGACCAGGTCCGGCGAGACGTGCGACAGGTACGACTCGACCATGCCGTACGACTGCTCGCCCTCGATCACCAACTCGCGGAAGTCCTCGTTGAACAGGTCCCGGACCACCCGGATCACCAGGTCGGGCTCCTCGTACAGCAGCACCGGGGCACCGCCGGCGGTCGCCTTGGCCTGGATGTCCTCCCACTGGGCCTGCAGGCGCTTGACGTCCCGGGCCAGCTCGTCCTCGCTGGCCCCCTCGGCGGCGGTCCGGACGATCACGCCCGCGCCGTCGGGGACCAGCTTCTTGAGCACGTCACGCAGCCGCTTGCGCTCGGTGTCGGGCAGCTTGCGGCTGATCCCGGAGGCGTTGCCGTTGGGCACGTAGACCAGGTGCCGGCCGGAGAGCGCCACGTGGCTGGTCAACCGGGCGCCCTTGTGCCCGATCGGGTCCTTGGTGACCTGGACCAGCACCGAGTCGCCGGAGCGCAGCGCCTGCTCGATCGAGCGGGACCGCCCCTCCAGGCCGCTGGTGTCCCAGTTGACCTCACCGGCGTACAGGACGGCGTTGCGTCCCCGCCCGACGTCGACGAAGGCCGCCTCCATGCTGGGCAGGACGTTCTGTACCTTCCCCAGGTAGACGTTGCCGGCCATGGTGCCGGAGGAGTTGCGGGTGACGTAGTGCTCGACCAGGACGCCGTCCTCCAGGACGGCGATCTGGGTGCGGTCGCCGCGCTGGCGGACCGCCATCACCCGGTCGACCGCCTCCCGGCGGGCCAGGAACTCCGACTCGCTCAGGATCGGCGGGCGGGTCCGGCGCTGCTCCCGACCGTCCCGGCGACGCTGGCGCTTGGCCTCCAGCCGGGTCGAGCCGGAGACGCCCTGCACCTCGTCGACGGCCTTGCGGGGTTCCCGGATCTTCACCACCGTGGGCACGCCGTCGTCGGCGCTGCCCTCGGCGTCCCCGGCGCCCCGACGGCGACGCCGCCGCCGACGACGGGTCAACCCGTCGCCCTCGCCCTCACCCTCGTCCTCGGAGTCGTCGCCCTCGGCCTCGGCCGCGGCCGGCTCCTCGGTCTCGTCCTCGTCGGTGTCGTCCGCGCCGCCCTTGCCCCGGCCCCGGCCCCGGCGACCCCGGCGACGACGGCGACGCGCGGCGGCCGACTCGTCGTCCTCGTCCTCGCTCTCGTCGTCGACGCCCTCCTCGGCCTCGCCGGTCGGCTCCTCCTCGACGACCTCGACGACCTCGGCCGGCTCGGCCTCACGGCGGGCACGGCGACGCCGCCGCCCGGTCTCGACGGGCTCCTCGACGGGCTCCTCGACGACCGGGCCGGGCTCGACCACCCGGAAGGTGGGCAGCTCCTCCGGCTGCGGGGCCATGAAGAGCACCGTCGGCGCGGCGATCGCGGCCCGTCGCCGCCGGGTCCGCGGCTGCGGCTCGGCCGGCTCCACCGGCTCGTCGGCGGCCGGCACGGCGACACCGGGCGGCACCTCCCCGGTCGGCTGGTCGGCCTCCTCGACGGGCTCCTCCACCGCCTGGTCGACGACGGTCGGCTCGGTCGGGGCCGCCGCCTCCACGGCCGGCTCCTCCGCTGCGGCGGACGGCCCCGGCGCGGCGGGAACCTCGGCGGTCGACACCCGGCGGGTGGCCCGGCGGCTGCCGGTGACCCGGCCGGTCGGCACCTCGGCCGGTGGGAGCGACGCGGTCGGCACCTCGGCCGGCGGGAGCGACGCGGTCGGCACCTCGACGGGCGGCTCGGTCGCCGCCGGCGGGGCGGCCTTCTTACGCCGGGTACGGGTCGCCTTGACCGGTGCCACCAGGTCGGCGGCGCCCTCCTCCACCCCGTCGGCGACGACCGGCTCCTCGACCGCCTTCGCCGGGGTGGCCTTGCGGCGACGCCGGGTGGTCTTCGGCGCGGCGTCGAGTTCACCGGCGACCGGGACGATCACCTCGGCCTGCTGCGACTCGTCGGTCGCCGAGGCGGCGCTGTCGGAGGCCTCGGCGGGCGCCCCGGTCAGCTCCGGCTGACTCAGTGGCGCGACCCGTCGGCGGGTGGTCCGCCGCCGGGTCGGTGCCGCCGGGGCCTCCTCGGCAGGTGCCGCGGCACCCTCGCCGGGCGACGTGGCGGCCGGCGGTGCGCCGCCCGCACCCGGACCGCCGTCGATGGTGGTGTCGGCGGTGTCGCCGGCCGGCTGGGAACCGGTCCGTTCGCCGCCCTCGGGCTCGTTCTCGAGCATGGACGTTCTCCAGTTCTGGCGGCCCCGGGCGCGGGTGAGCGCTGCCACGCAGGATCGCCGCAAAGTGTTTCCGCCGGGCGCGCGACGTGCGCGACCGCCGAAGTCTGCCTGCCAGAACCCTGACCGACGGTCAGCGTTCTCCGATGGCTGCCCCGTCGCGGTCCGCTTCCAACGGATCCACGATCGCACCCTGCGCGGTCAACGTGCCCTGCGCCAGCCGGATCACCCTCGGGGAGACCGGCGGCTCCAGGGCGGCCACCACGCGGAGGCCGGAAAGGACGTCATCGGGTCGTACGGACGGGGTGACCTGCCGTACGACCAGTTCGAGTATCGCACACGACGAGTCCGTCGCCCCGGAAGGCGTCTCCACCGGAGGCAGCACATCGATGTACGCCACCGCCGCCCGCGCGTCGAACGTCCGTCGGCCCTGCTTGGTCATCCGCTCGACCTGCACCTCCTCGGCGGACAGGAAGGCGGAAACCGCCCGTCCCGCCTCCGCCGGGTCGACCCCGGGCAGCTCGATCCGCCAGGACGACGCCTCGATCCGCTCGGCCAGACTCCCCCCGGCGGCGACCACCACCTCCAGCACGTCGAGGCCGGGCGACAGGGCCGCGTCGAGGGCGAGCCGTAGCTGCTCCGGGTCGACCACCGCCTGGAGGCCGACCTCCAGGTACTCCGCCTCGCTGGCGACCCCGGTGGGGGCGGCACTGGCGTAGGAGATCTTCGGGTGCGGGGTGAAGCCCTGGGAGAAGGCCACCGGCACGGCGGCCCGGCGCAGGGCGCGCTCGAAGGCACGGGCGAAGTCCCGGTGGGAGGTGAACCGCAACGGCCCGCGCTTGGCGTACCGGATCCGGACACGCTGGACGACCGGCGCCTGCCCGCCCTCCGGCTGTGGTTTCCTGCTGATCGTCGTACTCCTCGGTCTCGAACCGGCCGAGCGTCCCCGCGGCCCGGCTGCCGGTGACGATAGCCCCATGATCGTCGCCGCGGGGCGGGCGGCACGCCGACCCGCCCCGGCGACGGTCACTGCTGGGCGCCGGTGGGCACCTTCAACGCGGTGACCGGGGTGAGCGGCAGGAGCTTGCGGCCGGTGGGGCCGATCTGGATCTCGGTGTCCATCGACGGGCAGACGCCGCAGTCGAAGCACGGGGTCCACCGGCAGTCGTCCTGCTCGTACTCGCTCATCGAGTCCTGCCAGTCCTGCCAGAGCCAGTCCTTGTCCAGGCCCGAGTCGAGGTGGTCCCAGGGCAGCACCTCCAGCTCGTCGCGCTCGCGGGTGGTGTACCAGTCCAGGTCCACGCCGAAACCCGGGAGCACCCTCGCGGCGGCGTCCACCCAGCGCCGGTAGGAGAAGTGCTCGCTCCACCCGTCGAACCGGCCCCCGTCGCGCCACACCTCGTGGATCACCGCGCCGACCCGGCGGTCCCCCCGGCTGAGCAGGCCCTCGATCAGCGACGGCTCGCCGTCGTGGTAGCGGTAGCCGATCGCCCGGCCGAGCGAGCGGTCCGCGTTGATCGCCTGCTTGAGCAGCTTGAGCCGGTGGTCGATGACCTCCGGCGGGGACATCGACGCCCACTGGAACGGGGTGTGCGGCTTCGGCACGAACCCGCCGATCGAGACGGTGCAGCGGATGTCCTTGGAGCCGGTGGCCGCCCGACCGGCCCGGATCACCTCGTGCGCCATGTCGGCGATCTCGAGGACGTCGGCGTCGGTCTCGGTGGGCAGCCCGCACATGAAGTACAGCTTCACCTGCCGCCAGCCGTTGGTGTACGCGGTGACCACCGTGCGGATCAGGTCTTCCTTCGACACCATCTTGTTGATGACCTTGCGGATCCGCTCCGACCCGCCCTCCGGGGCGAAGGTCAGCCCGGTCCGCCGGCCGTTGCGGGACAGCTCCTGCGCCAGCTCGATGTTGAACGCGTCCACCCGGGTCGACGGCAGCGACAGCGAGACGTTGGTGCCGGTGTACTGCTCGGCCAGGCCGGAGCACATGTCGCCGATCTCGGAGTGGTCGGCCGACGACAGCGACAGCAGACCCACCTCGTGGAAGCCGGAGAACTCCAGGCCCTGCTGGACCATCTGCCCCACGGTGGTGATCGACCGCTCCCGGACCGGCCGGGTGATCATGCCGGCCTGGCAGAACCGGCAGCCCCGGGTGCAGCCCCGGAAGATCTCCACCGCGTACCGCTCGTGCACCGTCTCGGCCAGCGGCACCAGCGGCTTCTTCGGGTACGGCCAGGCGTCCAGGTCCATGGTGGTGCGCTTGTGCACCCGGAACGGCACGTCCGGGCGGTTCGGCACGACCCGCTGGATCCGGCCGTCGGGCAGGTAGTCCACGTCGTAGAAGCGCGGCACGTAGACGCTCTCGGTGCGGGCCAGCCGCAGCAGCAGCTCGTCCCGGCCACCAGGACAGCCCTCCGCCTTCCACTCCCGGACGATCGTGGTGATCTCCAGGACCGCCTCCTCGCCGTCGCCGAGCACGGCGGCGTCGATGAAGTCGGCGATCGGCTCCGGGTTGAACGCGGCGTGCCCCCCGGCCACGATCACCGGGTCGGCGTCGGTACGGTCGGCGGCGCGCATCGGGATGCCGGCGAGGTCGATCGCGGTGAGCAGGTTGGTGTAGCCCAGCTCGGTGGAGAACGAGACCCCGAACACGTCGAAGCGGCGCACCGAACGGTGCGCGTCGACGGTGAACTGCGGCACCCCGTGGGCACGCATCAGCGCTTCCAGGTCCGGCCAGACCGCGTACGTCCGCTCGGCCAGCACGTCGGGCAGCTCGTTGAGCACCTCGTAGAGGATCTGCACGCCCTGGTTGGGCAGGCCCACCTCGTACGCGTCGGGGTACATCAGCGCCCACCGTACGGTCGCCGCATCCCAGTCCTTGACCACCGCGCCCAGCTCGCCACCGACGTACTGGATGGGCTTGGTCACCTGGGGCAGCAGCTCCTCCAGCCGGGGCCAGACCGACAGCTCCGAGTCGTGGTGCGGCGACAGACCCACCGCGTCATCGGTCATGGCCGCGGCCGGGCGCGGCGTGGTGGACGGAACACTCATGGAGCCCAAGGGTACGCGTCCACCATCGGACGGCTCGTCGCACCGCCCGCCTCCCCCACCCCCTCCCCCGCTCTCTCCTTCTCCCCTCGGGCGCGGCACGGGCGTACTCATGATCACCTACGCCCCAGCAACACAACGTCCGGCGTGTCGGGTCGGCCACGCGTAGACGATCATGTGTTGCTCGGGTGGCCCGCAAGAGTCAGGTGGCTGCGGGGCCGGGGGTGCGTTCGGGACTTTCCGGGGCCGGGGGTGGGCGGGCGCGGGACCGCCGATTGGTCGAGGTGGCGCCCCGGTACTAACCTCGCAACCGGTGCGAGAGGAGATTGCCGCGATGCCGGAGCCGCAGCCGGGAGCAGACCGGCCGGCCGACGGGGGTGACCCGGTCCCGGGTCGGCAGCAGGATCCGGTGGTCACCACCGGGCCGCCCGACCTCCCGGTACCGCCACCCGGCGACCCCACCGCCCCGGACGACCTCCCGGTACCGCCATCAGGCGACCCCGCTGGGCCGGACGAACCGCCCGCTCCGGTGAACCCGGGCGGCCCCGCGCACCCGTCGGGCGACACCGCCGGTGCCGGCACCGGCGTCGACTCGGCCACCCCGGTCCGGCCCGCCCCCGCGCCGGAGCCCGCCACGAAGCCGGAGCCCACCATCCCGCCGGAACAGGCCAGCCCTACCGAGCCCACCAGCCCGCCGGAACAGACCGGCTCCGCTGAGCCGCCCCGCCCACCGGAGCCGGCCGGCAACCCCGACCCGGGGCAGACAAACAGCGACGTCCCGGCACAAACCAGCAGTGACGGGCAGGCCGGCTCTCCTGAACCATCCCACCGATCAGCACCAGCCGGCCCGCCGGAGCCGGCCGATCCGGTCGTGCCGAGCCACCCGCCGGAGTCGGCCGAGCCAGTCACACCGGCCGATCCAGTCACACCGGTCGTCCCGGCCGAGCCGGTCGTGCCGAGCCACCCGCCGGAGCCGGTCGGTCCGGTGCGCGGGGTCGCACCCGGTCCGGTCACCCCGGCCCGGGGATCGGCCGCTGTTCCCGGCCGGGGCGCACCACCCGAGCCGCCGACACCCGCTCAGCCCGACCCGATCCGTCCGGCACAGCGCCCCGACGCCACCCGGATCGAGCAGCGCCCCGACGCCACCCGGATCGAACCCCGCCCCGACGCCACCCGCCTGGAGCAGCGGCCCGACCGGACGCTGGAGGAGCCGGTCGTCCCCCGGTGGAGCGGCTCTGCCGCTGTGCCCGCACCACCACCGCGCCGCCCGGGGTGGGGTGAGTCGGTCGAGTTCACCCCGGCACCGCCGCCCCCGCCACCGCCTCCCCCGTCGCCGGAGCTGCCCGAACACCGCACCCCGGTGGATCCGTGGGCGGGGGCGGACACCGGCGGCTGGGACCTGCACCACCCCGAGCTGGCCCTGCTGCCGCCGCCGACGCCCCACCCGGCGTCACCGCCGACCCGCCCCTACCCGTCCGCCGCCGACCCGGCCCCGGCCCACCAGCACACCCCGACCCCGCCGTACCCACCGGCGGTGTCACCTGCTCCGGCGACACCCTCGCCGACCCGGCCGTACCCGATCGCGCCGGTGCCCACCGCGCGGCCGGTGTCCCCACCACCACAGGCCCACCCGGCACCGCCCCCGGCGGCCCGCCCGGCCCTCCCACCGCCCCCGCAGGCCCGGCCGGCACCACCGCCGCAGGCCCGGCCGGCGGCGCCGCCCCGGCAACCGAAGCAGCGTCGGGGCCGTCCGGAGCCCGTCGCCCCGCCACCGCCGAACCCCGGCAGGCCCCCCAAGGGGTACGTCCGTCGCAAGCGTCGGCGCTGGCCGTGGGTGCTGCTGCTCACCCTGGCCTGCTGCTGCGGCTGCCCCGCCTGGTTCGGCAGGCCGGCCTGGCAGCAGTACCCGGCCGACGCCGCGCTGCCCGCCCAGGTGGCCGACCTGACCCTGCGGGCGGACTCGGGCCCCGAGGTCGAGAAGCTCAAGACCGAGGTCCGCAAGGCGAACCTGCTGGCCGAGGATGTCTACGCCGGGGTCTACGGCACGTCCGACGGCAAACGGGTGATCGTCTTCGGTGACACCGGCTTCCGGCTCAGGCCGGAGTCCGACGCGGACGACGCCATGGTGCGACTGACCGACACCTTCCGGCTCGGCACGCCACAGCCGGTGGACAGCGGTGTCCGGGGCCGGTACGACCGCTGCGCGACCGGGTCCTCGGACGGCACCGACGTGGTGGTCTGCACCTCGGTCGACCACGGCAGCAGCGCGACCGGGGTCTTCACCCGGCTCTCGGTGGACGACAGCGCCCGGTTGCTCGCCAGGATGCGCGCCCAGATCGTCACCCCGAAGCAGGGCTGACCGCGGCGTCGGCACCACCCGTCGGCGCGACGGGTGGTGCGCCGGTCAGGCCGGCGTCCCGCCCGCGGTCGGCTCGACCCGGCGGGGGGCGTACCGGGGGACGTACTCCTGACCGGTGAGCTTCTGGATCTCGGCCATCATCTCGTCGGTCATCTCCCGCAGCGAGGTGCGGTCGTCGGAGCGGCCGGTGAAGTCGAGCGGCTTGCCGAACCGGATGACGATCTTGCCCCGGCCGGGGCGGGGGATCCGGGTGCCGATCGGCTGGGCCTTGTCGGTGCCGGTCACCCCCACCGGGATCACCGGCACGCCGGCCGCCACCGCCAACCGGGCGGTGCCGGTCCGTCCCCGGTAGAGCCGCCCGTCGGGCGAGCGGGTTCCCTCAGGATAGACGGCGACCAGGTCACCGGCGCGCAGTGCCGGGATGGCGGCGTCGAACGCCGACAGCGCGGCCCGCCCACCGGACCGCTCGACCGGGATGGCACCCAGGCCGGTGAGCACGACCCGGGACAGGGTGCCCTTCGGACCGGTGCCGGTGAAGTACTCCGACTTGGCCCAGAAGGCGAGGTGCCGGGGGACGACGGTGGCGAGCAGCAGCTCGTCGGCGACGGAGAGATGGTTGCCCGCGAAGATCGCGCCGCCGCTCGCCGGGACGTGCTCCAGACCCTCCACGACCGGGCGGAAGGCCAGCCGCATCGTGGGGCCCACGGTGAGTTTGCCGATGGTGTAGAGCAGCGGCACGGGTCCTCCGACGGTCGTACGGTGACAGGCGGTGTCACGGTAGCGGACGCACGCCCGCGCGACCCAACGGGTGTGGGCGCGTCCGCCCACTGGATTCCGGATATCGGCGAGGACCCCGGGCACGCCAGGGCAGCGCGGGCCCGGGGTCCTCCCCGCACCGTTCAGACCGGTCGGACGCGCACCGTCACCGGCTCGCCGTCGCCGACCTCGCCGGTGAAGCCGGTCAGGTCGTCGACGAAGTCCACCGTGTCCGCGAGCACCTCCCGGGCGACGAACCCGGTGTACGCCGACACCGCCGCCCGGACGTCCCCGGAGGCCGACACCGCCAGCACGATCCGGTCCGAGATGTCCAGGTCGGCGTCCCGGCGGGCCTGCTGCACGACCCGGACCACGTCCCGGGCCAGCCCCTCGGCGGCCAGCTCCGGGGTGACCCCGGTGTCGAGCACCACCACGCCCTCACCACCGGGCAGCGGCGCGGAGTGCTCGGCGTCGGCGGCGACCAGCCGCAGCTCGTACTCGCCCTCGGCGAGGGTGACCCCGGCGGCGACGGGAGCGCCGTCGCGCAGCTCCCACTCCCCCGCCTTGACCGCCCTGATCACCTGCTGCACCTGCTTGCCGACCCGGGGGCCGAGCGCCCGGGGCACCACCGTCAGCACCTGCTGGCAGTAGTCGGCGACCTGCCCGGAGAACTCCACCGCCTTCACGTTGACCTCGTCGGCGACCAGGTCGGCGAAGGGCCGCAGCTGGTCGGCGACCGGCGAGGCCACGGTCAGCCTCGGCAGCGGCAACCGGACCCGCAGCCCCTTGGCCTTGCGCAGCGACAGCGCCGCCGAGCAGACGTCCCGGGTGGCGTCCATCGCCGCGACCAGGTCGTGGTCGGCGGGCAGATCCTGCGCCGACGGCCAGTCGGTCAGGTGCACCGACCGTCCGCCGGTCAGCCCGCGCCAGATCTCCTCGGCGGTCAGCGGGGCCAGTGGCGCCACCACCCGGCAGAGCGTCTCCAGCACCGTCCACAGGGTGTCGAACGCGTCGGCGTCACCCGACCAGAACCGGTCCCGCGAGCGGCGCACGTACCAGTTGGTCAGCGCGTCGAGGTAGGACCGGACGGTGGCGCACGCCCCGGAGATGTCGTACGCGTCCATCTGCGTGCCGGCCGTCTCCACCAGCTCGCGGGTCTTGGCCAGCACGTACCGGTCGAGCAGGTGCGTGCTGTCCACCCGCCGCCGGGCGGTGTGCCCGTCGGCGTTGGCATAGAGCGAGAAGAAGTACCAGACGTTCCACAGCGGCAGCAGCACCTGGCGTACGGCGTCGCGGATCGCCGGCTCGGTCACCGCCATGTCGCCGCCGCGCAGCACCGGCGAGGACATCAGCATCCAGCGCATCGCGTCCGAGCCGTACGCGTCGAAGACGTGGTAGACGTCCGGGTAGTTGCGCAGGCTCTTGGACATCTTGCGCCCGTCGGAGCCGAGCAGGATGCCGTGGCTGAGGCAGTTGCGGAACGCCGGCCTGTCGAACAGCGCGGTGGCCAGCACGTGCATGGTGTAGAACCAGCCCCGGGTCTGCCCGATGTACTCGACGATGAAGTCGCCCGGGTAGTGGTGCTCGAACCAGTCGGCGTTCTCGAACGGGTAGTGCACCTGGGCGAACGGCATCGACCCGGACTCGAACCAGCAGTCCAGCACCTCCGGCACCCGACGCATCACCGACTTCCCGGTCGGGTCGTCCGGGTTGGGGCGGGTCAGGTCGTCGACGGCCGGCCGGTGCAGGTCGGTCAGGCGGACGCCGAAGTCCCGTTCGATCTCGGCCAGCGAGCCGTAGACGTCCAGCCGGGGGTAGTTCGGGTCGTCGGACTTCCAGGCCGGGATCGGCGAGCCCCAGAACCGGTTGCGGCTGATCGACCAGTCCCGGGCGTTGGCCAGCCACTTGCCGAACGAGCCGTCCTTGATGTGGCCGGGGGTCCAGTCGATCTGCTGGTTCAGCTCGACCATCCGGTCCCGGAACTGCGTCACCGCGACGAACCACGACGACACCGCCTTGTAGACCAGCGGGGTGTCGCAGCGCCAGCAGTGCGGGTAGGAGTGGGTGTAGGTGTCCTGCCGCAGCACCACCCCCCGCTCCTTGAGCTCCCGGATCACCGGCTTGTTGACGTCGAAGACCTGCTCGCCCTGGTATGGCGGGACCAGCGCGGTGAACCGGGTGTGGTCGTCCACGGTGACGATGGTGGGGATGCCGGCGGCGTTGCAGACGTTCTGGTCGTCCTCGCCGAACGCCGGGGCGAGGTGCACGATCCCGGTGCCGTCCTCGGTGGTGACGAACTCCGCGCCGAGCACCTGGTAGGCGTTCGGGCCGGCCTGCTCGACGAGGAAGTCGTAGAGCGGGGTGTAACGGCGTCCGACCAGGGCCTTGCCGGTCACCCAGCCGACCTGCTCGTACCCCTCCAGCTCCTTGGCGTACGCCCCGAGCCGGGACTCCCCGACCACGTACCGCTGGCCGTCGCGCTCCAGCACCGCGTACCGGATGTCCGGGCCGACGGCGAGCGCGAGGTTGGACGGCAGGGTCCACGGCGTGGTGGTCCAGACGCCCAGCCTCACCGGCCCACGGACCAGCTCCGGTGCCCGCTCGTCCGGGGTCAGCTCGAACCACACGGTCAGCGTCGGGTCGTGCCGGTCGCGGTAGACGTCGTCCATCCGGGTCTCGGTGTTCGACAGCGGCGTCTCGCACCGCCAGCAGTACGCCAGCACCCGGAAGCCCTCGTAGACCAGACCCTTGTCGTGCAGGGTCTTGAAGGCCCACATGACGCTTTCCATGTAGTCCAGGTCGAGGGTCTTGTAGTCGTTGGTGAAGTCGACCCAGCGGGCCTGCCGGGTGACGTACCGCTCCCAGTCCTGGGTGAACTCCAGCACCGACGAGCGGCACGCGTCGTTGAACCGGGCCACCCCGAGGTCGAGGATCTCCGCCTTGCTGGTGATGCCGAGCTGCTTCTCGGCCACCACCTCGGCGGGCAGGCCGTGGCAGTCCCAGCCGAAGCGCCGCTCGACGTGCCGGCCGCGCATGGTCTGGTAGCGCGGCACCACGTCCTTGACGTACCCGGTGAACAGGTGGCCGTAGTGCGGCAGGCCGTTGGCGAACGGCGGACCGTCGTAGAAGACGTACTCGTTCTTGCCGTCGTCGCCGGCCGGCCGGGCCGCCACCGAGGCCTCGAAGGTGCGGTCGGCGGTCCAGTGCTCCAGGACACGGCGTTCGACCGCGGGCAGGTCCGGGCTCGCCGGGACGCCGGCGGCGGTCGGGTCGTGCAGCGGATAGCCCATCGGGGGTCGCTCTCCTCTGGCAGCTCACTCAGTCGTGGTCTGCGAGGACGAGCCTGGTCAGGTACGCCGTCGTCGACGCCCCGGGCCGGGCCCGCGGTACCACCCCGCTTGACGGTCAGGATCGACCGCCCGCTCGTTGGCCGGCTGTGACGGGCCGCCCCGTCCGGTTCTACTCGGGTGTCGCCACCGTTTCTTCCGGAGGCTCACCGGTGATGGCCGGGTCGTCGCCTGTACCGGCAAGGATACTCGACCGGTGCGGGCCACCGCCGCCGAGTAACGGGGGTGCGGCCGGCCCCGCCGACCCATAGATTCGCGGCCATGGGTGAGCACGCGATCGAGGCGGTGGGGCTGTGTCGCCGCTACCGCAGCCGGACCGGTTGGTTACGGCCCCGGCGCCGGGAGGTGCACGCCGTCGCCGGGGTCGACCTCGCGGTGGGCCACGGTGAGCTGTTCGGCCTGCTCGGCCCGAACGGCGCCGGCAAGACCACCACCATCAAGCTGCTCAACACCCTGCTCGTCCCGACCGAAGGCGAGGCCCGGATCTGCGGCTTCGACGTGGTCCGGCAGACCCGTGAGGTGCGCCGCCGGATCGGGTACGTCTTCGGCGGCGACCGGGGTCTCTACGACCGGCTCTCCGCCCGGGACAACCTGCGTTACTTCGCCGAGCTGTACGGCGTCCCGGGCCGGGAGCAGAAGCGGCGGATCGCCGAGCTGTTCGAGCTGGTCCGGCTGACCGGCCGGGAGGACGACCGGGTCGAGGGCTACTCCCGGGGGATGCGCCAGCGGCTGCACATCGCCCGGGGGCTGCTGCACCGGCCCCGGGTGCTCTTCCTCGACGAACCGTCGATCGGGGTCGACCCGGTGGCCGCCCGCGAGCTGCGGCAGACCGTCGCCGACCTGGCCGCCACCGGCACCACCGTGCTGCTGACCACGCACTACATGGCCGAGGCCGACGAGCTGTGCGGCCGGATCGCGGTGCTCGCGGGCGGCCGGATCCAGGCCCTGGGCACCCCCGCCGAGCTGCGTCACCACGCCGACGGCCGGCGGGTGCTGGAGGTGGAGGCGTACGGGGTGACCGACGGACAGGTGGCCGCCATCCGGGCCAGGCCCGGCGTCCGCGAGGTGAGCCTGGCGGTGCACGGGGCGGCGCAGCTGCTCGGGGTGCAGTCCGACGCGGGGGTGGACGTGCAGGCCGCCGTGCTGCGGGAGCTGGACGGGGTACGGCTGGGCCGGGTGACCTCCCGGCAGCCCACCCTGGAGGACGCCTACGTGGCGATCGTCAACCGGGCTGCGGGGCCGGCGACGCTGGACGGGCGGGTGCCGGCGTGAACACCGTGCGGATGATCGCGGTCGGCGCGCTGCTGCACGTCAAGCAGTTCAGCCGGTCCCCGTTCGAGATCGCCGTCGCGCTGGTCGTCCCGGTGGTGCAGGCGACCCTGGCGGTCTACCTGTTCCGGGCCGGCGGTGCGCCGGACCGGTTGCTGGAGGCGGCGGTGGGCGCGGGCCTGATGGGGGTCTGGTCGACGGTGCTGTTCGGCTCCGGTGGGGCGATCCAGAACCAGCGCTGGCAGGGCACCCTGGAAATGATCATGTTGGCGCCCCGGTCGCCGGCGCTGGTGCTGCTGCCGGTCACCCTCGCCACCGGCATCACCGGCACGTACGCGATGCTCGCCACGCTGGCCTGGGGCCGGCTGCTCTACGGCATCCCGCTCGACTTCGCCCATCCGGTGGCCTTCCCGGTCGCCGTGGCCGGCTGCGTCGCCGGGCTGGGCATGTTCGGGCTGCTGCTGGCGTCCAGCTTCGTGCTGCTGCGGCACGCCAACGCGCTGGCGAACATGCTGGAGTACCCGATCTGGCTGGTGTCCGGGATGCTCGTGCCGGTCACCGCGCTGCCCGGCTGGACCGGGCCGGTCGCCGCGGTGCTCCCGACCACCTGGGGCGCCCGCGCGGTGCACGAGGCCGCGGCCGGCGGCCCGGTCTGGCCGGCGCTGGGCGTCTGCCTGGCGATCAGCCTGGCCTGCCTGGCCGCCGGCTGGGTGTTGATGACGTACGTCGAGCACCGGGCCCGGGTCGCCGCGACCCTGGCCCTGGCCTGAGGGGGCACCGGTGACCGCCCTGCCCCGACCGGTCGACGGAGGTTCCCGGTGAGTGCGCTGTTCCGGCTGGTCGGCGTCGGCGGGGTGATCGCCTACCGGGCCCTGTTCAACTGGACCACCCCGTCGATCTTCGTGGGCACGCTGCTGGTGGGTCCGCTGTTCCAGCTCTTCTTCTTCGCCTACCTGGGGCGGGAGTTCGGGGTCGCCGACGACCGGTTCTACGTCGTCGGCAACGCGGTGCTCACCGCCTCGCTGGCCTGCGTCTTCGGCGGCACCATGGCGGTGGCCAACGAGCGGCGCTTCGGCACCCTCGGGCACGTGCTGCTCTCGCCGCGCAGCCGCACCGCGATCTTCCTCGGCCGGGTGCTGCCGTACGCCGGCAACGGTCTGCTGATCGCGGTGAGCACGCTCACCGTGGCCGCGCTCCTGCTCGACCTGCGGATCGCGCCCACCGCGCTGCCCGGCCTGCTGCTGGCCCTGGCCACGGCGTCGCTGGCCTGCGGCTTCTTCGGGCTGACCCTGGGGGCGTTGGGGCTGCGCTTCCGGGACGTCTTCCTGATCTCGAACGTGGCGGTGGCGCTGCTGCTGCTGTTCACCGGGGTGAACGTGCCGGCCGGCGACCTGCCGGCCGGGGTGCGCGCGGTCGGCGCGGTGCTGCCGGTCACCCATGCCGCCGACGCGGCCCGGCGGCTGGCCGGCGGGGCCACGCTGGCCGACGTCCTGCCGGCGATCGGCGTCGAGCTGGCCGTCGGGATCGGCTACGCCGTGCTGGCGGCCGGGCTGCTGACGGTGTTCGAGGCGGAGTCCCGTCGCCGCGCCTCGCTGGACACCCTCTAGGCGCGGGCCGGCGGACCGCCGCCCGGTCACGGGTCAGCCGGTGACCTCCCGGTAGCGGTCGAGCATCGCGTCCACCTGGGTCGGCACCTGGAGCTGCACGAAGTGTCCGGAGCCCACGGTCTGCCCGATGAACGCCTGCGGGGCGAGTTCGGCCAGCCGGGCGTAGTCGGCGAACGGGGCGTTGCTGCCCACGAAGAGCAGCGGGCGGTCCCAGCGGCGCAGGGCGGTCCCGTCCCCGTCGGCGGCGATCCAGTCGGCCAGCCCGGCGATCGGCGCGTACGCCACCTCGGTGGAGGGTCGGGCCGTGGCCGCCACCACCCGCTCCACCAGGCGCGGGTCGGAGTAGGGCGGGAAGTAGGACCGGATGATCGACTCCCGGACCGCGCCCGAGGTGTCGTCCCGCAGCGAGGCCGCCACCTGGCCGATCGCGGCGGCGGCGCCGGGCGGCCCGGCCACCGCGGAGTCGAGCAGCCCCGACCCGGTGAACCGGGTCCGGTCGCCGGCGGCGGCCACCAGCGACCAGACGCCGCCCAGGCTGTGCCCGATCACGAAGACCCGGTGCAGGTCCAGGGCGTGGGCGAAGGCCCGCAGACGGTCCGCCATCGCGGTCACGCCGTAGCCGTCGGCGGGGGGCGGGCTGGCCCCGTGGCCGGGCATGTCGACGGTGATCGCCCGGGCCTCCCGGTCGACCAGGTGCCGGGCCAGCGGGGTCATGAAGTCGTGGTCACAGCACCAGCCGTGCACCAGCAGGAAGGTGTCGCGCCGGCCGTGCCCGTGCGTCCAGTACCGCATCCCGGCGGCCGTCTGCCCGTCCATCGTCGAGTCCTCCCCGAGGTGTACGCAGCGTGGTCTTCCTTCCACCTAAGCGCGCCCACCCGATTCTGTCGCGGCGTATTGTTCCTTTTAGCACGCCTAGACCTTTTTGTGGGCGCGGGTGACGGTGGACGGGGGCGCGGCCGGTGGACGGGTTGATCGACGAGTTCTTCGCCGGTCTGACCACCGACTGCCGGGGGCGGTTGCCCGCCGCCCCCGCCGGGCTGCTCCGCTTCGACCTCACCGCCGAGGACGGGGAGACGGCCACCTGGTTCGTCCGGCTCGCCGCCGGCCGGCCACAGGTCACCCGGACCGGTGACCGACCCGACTGCACCGTGGAGGTCCGGCCGGCGGCGTTCGCCCGGCTGCTGGCGGGGCGGGACAACCTCGTGGCGATGCTGCTGCGGGGAAGCGTCTCGGTCGTCGGCGACCTCGCCCTGCTGTTCACCTTCCGGCGGCTGCTGCCGGTGCCCGCCGACAGCACCGGGACGGACCCGTCGGCCGATCTGGTCCCGCACACCGCCCCCCACTTCATCGGGCTGCACGAGACCACCAGCGTCTTCGCCGGCAACCTGTTCATGATCAGCGCCCAGAACGGGGACGTGCTGACCGAGCCGACCACCCCGCTCGGGCTCTTCTCCTTCGACACCCGGTTCCTGTCGACCTGGCGGCTGACCGTCAACGCCGAACCCCTCTCGGTGCTCTCCGTCGACGACGTCGCCACCTACGAGGCGAAGTTCGGACTGGTGCCCGGCGAACCCACCCACTACGTCAACGCCACCACCTCCGTGCTGCGCCACCGCTGGGTGGGTCCGGAGTTCGAAGAGGAGATCACCCTGTTCAACTACGCGCCGGAGCCGGTGCGCTACGTCGTCCGGCTCGACGCGGCGGCGGACTTCGCCGAGGTGCTGGAGGTGCGCGACGGCTTCCGCCGGTCCCGGCCGGTGACCGCCACCGTCGCCGAGGACACCCTCCGGCTGCACTACAAGCGGGGCGGCCTGCACCGGGAGACGGTGATCACCTCCAGCACGCCGGCCCGGTTCGACGAACGCGGCCTGACCTGGACGTTCACCATGGCACCCCACGACACCTGGTCCACCCGGCTGCGGGTGCTCGCCCTGCTGCGCGACCTGCACCGCCGTGACCTGCGGGAACGACTGACCAGCTCGGTCGGCCGCAACCACCACCAGCGGGGCCGGGACATCGCCGACCGGACCGCCGTGGTGCCCCGGCTGCGCGCCGACCACAAACCGTTGCAGCAGGCGTACGAGTACGGCGTCCGGGACCTGGCCGCGCTGCACTACCCCGGGCTGAACTTCCAGACCGCCCTTCCCGCCACCGGACTGCCCTGGTCGATGGCCCTGCTCGGCCGGGAAAGCCTGATCAGCAGCTTCCAGGCGCTGCCCTTCATGCCCGACCGGGCGGTCAACACGCTGCGCATCCTGGCGCTCAGCCAGGGCGTCCGGCAGGACCCGTTCCGGGGCGAGCAGCCCGGCAAGATCGTCCAGGAGAGCCGCTACGGCGACTCCGGCGCGTTCAACGACACCCCGGAGGCCGCCAGTTTCACCGCGGCCGACACCACCGCCCTCTTCGTCATCCTCCTCGACGAGTACGAACGCTGGACCGGTGACGAGGACCTGGTACGCCGCTTCGAGTTCGAGGTCCGGGCCGCCCTGGACTGGCTCGACACCGACGCCGACCCGGACGGCACCGGCTACGTCTGGTCCGCCCGCCACCCCACCCGCACCGGGCCGCAGAACGAGAGCTGGCGCAACTCGGCCGAGGCGATCTGCTTCCACGACGGCCGCCCGGCCACCTTCCCGCAGGCGATCTGCGAGATCCAGGGGTACGCCTACGATGCCCGCCGACGGGCCGCCCGGATGGCCCGCCGCTTCTGGGCCGACCCGGCCTGGGCCGACCGGCTGGAACGCGACGCCGCCACGCTACGGGAGCGGTTCGACCGGGACTTCTGGCTGCCCGAACGCGGCCACTACGCGGTGGCGTTGCAGGGCGACGGCACCCCGCTGGACTCGCTGACGTCCAACATGGGCCACCTGCTCTGTACCGGCATCGTCGCCGACCACCGCGCCGAGCAGGTGGTGGCGCACCTGTTCTCCCCGGCGCTCTACTCCGGCTGGGGCATCCGCACGCTGGCCAGCACCGCGGCCGAGTACAACCCGCTCGGGCACCACACCGGCGCGGTCTGGCCGTGGGAGAACTCGATGATCGCCTGGGGGCTGCGCCGGGCCGGTTTCCGGGCACACGCCGGCCGGATCGCCACCGGGCTGCTCGACGCCGCCCGGCACTTCCAGGGCCGGCTGCCGGCGTACCTCACCGGCTACGACCGGGCCATCACCCACGTCCCGGTCCCGCACGGCTTCACCGACAGCCCGTACGCGCCGTCGGCCGGAGCACCCCTGATGCTGCTGCGGGCGCTGCTCGGCCTCGAACCGTACGAGGACCACCTCGCCGTCGACGCCGCGATGCCGGAGGAGCTGGGGCAGATCGAACTGCTCGACATCAGGGGTCGCTGGGGGTACGCCGACGCCCTCGGCCGGGGCCGCCCCTTCAGCGACCGCCCCACCCGGTAGCGCCCGCTGCCCGGCCCGGAGGGTCGGCTCCGCCCGCTGCCCGGCCCCGTGGGTCGGCTCCGCCTGCTGCCCGGCCCCGTGGGTCGGCTCCGCCTGCTGCCCGGCCCCGTGGGTCGGCTCCGGCGGGTGACCGGGGTGGCGGACGGTCAGCCCAGGGCGGGGAACCAGAGCGCGATCTCGCGCTTGGCGCTGTCGACCGAGTCCGAGGCGTGCACCAGGTTCTCCCGGTTGGACAGCGACAGGTCGCCCCGGATCGTGCCGGCGGCGGCCCGACGCCCGTCGGTGCTGCCGATCATCGCGCGGACCACGTCGATCACCTGGTCGCCGGAGAGCACCAGCGAGACCAGCGGCCCACTGGTCATGAACGTCTTCAGCGGCGGGTAGAACGGCTTGTCCACGTGCTCGGCGTAGTGCTGGTCGGCGAAGCCGCCGTCCAGCGTCCGGGTCTCCAGCGCCTCGATCCGCAGGCCCTTCCGCTCGAAGCGGGAGATGATCTCGCCGACCAGGCCGCGACGCACCGCGTCCGGCTTGATCAGTACGAGGGTGCGCTCATCCGGGCTGCTGTTGGACACGCTGGGTTCCTCCTGTGCGCGCATGGCGGTTCGGCTGGGTACGGTCAGCCTAGCGACCCGGTCCCGGCACCGACGCGGCGGCTGCTCTTTCCCTCGGTCGCCGACCGGCCTAGCCTGGCTCTGACCCCTGGGAGGTCCACTGTGGCGAATGGCGGGAACCGCACCATCGCGCCGGTACGAAAGTTGATCGCCGCCGTGCTCGGCACCGTGGCGACCTTCGTCGTCCTGTTCGGGCTGGGCATGACCAGCTGGGCCATCGTCGCGCTGGGGGTGGCCCTGGTGGTGCTCGCCATCGCCCTGGGCACCGTGCGCGGCGGCGGGCGCACCTGGGTGGTCGGCGTCGGCCACGTGCACAGCGCCTCCGAGCCGCCCACCCAGTATTCCTTCGGCCGGTGCGAACTTCAGCTCGTGATCGACGCGCCGGGCATGCCGCCCCGGTCCAAGAAGATCATCGAGCCCCGGGTGCCGGTGGCGAAGTGGCCGTCGCTGGGGCAGACCCTGCCGATCCGGGTGGCCCTGGACGACCAGCGGCACGTCCGCGTCCTCTGGGACGAGGTGCCGACCCACACCGAGTCGGCCTCCACGCTGGCCGACCTGCCGCCGGAGTACGCCGGGGCCGAGCCGCTCGACGACCTGCTCATCCAGCAGGAGGCACCGCCGTGGGCGGGGCGGACGGCCGACGACGACTTCCGGGACGAGTTCCGGGACGACCCGCTGCCCACCGACCCGCCGCCCGCCGACCCGCCGCAGGCCGACCCGCTGCGGCCGGCGGCGTCCCGCCCGGAGCCGGCGCGGGCCGAGTCGCTGCGGGACGACCTCGGGATGCTGACCGACGACCGCAAGCCGGTGGTCGTGCACCAGCGGCCCGGCGGTCCGGTGGTGCTGGAGGGCACCGTGGTCGAGCAGCCGGCGTCCGGTGGGTTGCCCCGCCGGGCCACCGTCACCACCGCGCCCACCCCCCGCCCGCCCGCCGAGGAGCGGTTCGACGAGCCGATCCTCGACCCGGTCGACGTACCCCTCGACGCCCCCGCCGCCACCGAGGGCCGGCTCGACCCGGAGCTCGACGAGGCGATCTTCGGGTACGACCCGACCACCGCGCCGGACGACGGGGACGACCGGGAGGACCCGGCCGCCCCGATCAGTGGCGTCGGGCTGACCCTGCTGGTCACCGACCTGGCCCGGTCCCTGGAGTTCTACCGCGACATGCTCGGCTTCGAGGAGTTCGACCGGGGCTCCGGCAACGCGGTGCTCGCCTCCGGGGCGACCCGGCTGGTGCTGCGCGAGGTGACCGGGGCGGCCCCGATGAGCCGCCGGCTGGTCCACGTCAACCTGGAGGTGGACGACATCGAGGCGGCCTACCGGCGGCTCAAGGACACCGGCCTGCGGTTCACCTACGCGCCCCGGGTGGTCAACCGGGGTTCCCGGGTGGAGGTGTGGGCCGCCGCCTTCCGCGACCCGGACGGGCACGGCATCGCGCTGACCCAGTGGCGGGAACGCGCCGACGCCTGACCCGCTCAGCCGGGGACGACCCGGCGGTACCCGCTCAGCCGGGGACGACCCGGCGCGCGGTCAACCGAGGATGACCCCGGCACCCGCTCAGCCGAGGATGACCCGGCGCACGTGCAGCGCGTACGCCCACACCAGCGCGAAGATCACGCCCAGGCCGAACAGCGACCAGTGCAGCAGGCCGGCGAGCAGCAGCAACCCCTGGAGCACGGTGCCCGCCGACCAGGCCCACCGGCGGCGTATCAGCCCGGCCAGCAGCACCGCCGCCACGGCCAGCGCCACGGTGGCCGCGATCGCCGCGCCGCCGAAGTCCCCGCCGACCACCCGGATCGGCTGGATGGCGAGCAGCAGGACCAGCGCCTCCAGCCCGAGCGTCCCGGCACCGAGGCCACGGACGGCCGCCTCCGGGTTACGCAGCCCGGAACGCCGCCCGGGGTGCCCCGCCGACGCCCCGCCATCCCCGGCCGGGGCCTCCCCCGACGGGAGGTCCCCGGTCGGCGCTCCTCCCGGCCGGGTGTCCCCGGGTCGGGTCGTCCCGGGCGGGGACGACCGGTCGCCCGGGGTGACCGGGTCCGGGCGGTCCGGCCCCGGCCCGGTCATCGCTTGAGCAGCCGTCGGGCGTCGGCCACCGTCACCACCGAGCCGGTGACCAGCACCCCCACCCCGGACAACTCCCCGGGGACGTCGGCCTCGGCCTCGGCGACGGCCGCCTCGATGGCGTCCGGCATGTCGGCGGCCACCTGCACCCGGTCCGGTCCGAAGACCTCCCGGGCCAGCTCGGCCAGCTCGTCGGCGGGCATCGCCCGGGGCGAGGTGTTACGGGTGACCACGAGCGAGTCGAGCACCGGCTCCAGCAGCTCCACCAGGCCGGCGGCGTCCTTGTCGCCGAGCACGGCGAGCACCCCGACCAGCTTGCTGAACGCGAACTCCTCCTGGAGCGCGGTGACCGTGGCCGCCATCCCGTGCGGGTTGTGCGCCCCGTCCAGGAGCACCGTCGGGGCGTTGCGGACCTTCTCCAACCGCCCCGGGGAGCTGGTCGAGGCGAAGCCCTCCCGGACCGCCTCGATGTCGAGCTGCCGCTTCGCCCCGGCCCCGAGGAACGCCTCGACGGCGGCGAGCGCCACCGCGGCGTTCTGCGCCTGGTGCGCGCCGTGCAGCGGGACGAAGACCTCCTCGTACACCCCACCGAGGCCCTGGATGGTCAGTACCTGGCCACCGACGGCGACCGCCCGGCGCAGCACCCCGAACTCCGCGCCCTCCCGGGCGACGGTGGCACCGACCTCGGCGCACCGTTCCAGGATCGGCCGGGCCGCCTCCTCCTCCTGGGCGGCGGCGATCACCGTCGCGCCGGAGTGGATGATGCCGGCCTTGTGCAGGGCGATGTCCTCCAGGGTGTCGCCGAGCCACTCGGTGTGGTCCAACCCGATCGGGGTGAGCACCGCCACCCCGGCCTGGAGCACGTTGGTGGCGTCCTCGGCACCGCCCAGACCCACCTCCACCACCGCCACGTCGACCGGCGCGTCGGCGAACGTGGCGAAGGCCAGCGCGGTGGTCAGGTCGAAGTAGGTGAGCGGCTCGGCCGACCGCTGGTCGACCAGGTCGGCCAGCGGCTTCACCTCGCGGTACGTGGCGACGAAGCGGGCCTCGTCGACCGGCTCCCCGTCCAGGCTGATCCGCTCCCGGACGGTCTCCAGGTGCGGGCTGGTGTAGCGACCGGTGTGCAGGCCGAAGGCCCGCAGCAGCGAGTCGATCATCCGGGCCGTGGACGTCTTGCCGTTCGTCCCGGTGAGGTGGATCGACGGGTACGCCCGCTGCGGGCTGCCCAGCAGGTCAAGCAGCGTCTCGATCCGGTCCAGCTCGAAGTGCATCCGGGTGAACCCGCGCGCGGCCAGCTCGGCGTCGACGGCGGCGAACTCGCCGGCCCCGGGCCGGCTGGTGTGGTCGGTGCGGTCGGTGCGGTCGGTCACGAGGGAAGCGCCTCCAGAGCGGTGTCGATCCGGACCAGGTCGGCCTCGGCGACCGCCAGCCGGTCGCGGATCTTGGCGACCACCGGTTCCGGCGCCTTGCCGACGAACGCCGGGTTGTCGAGCTTCGCGCGGGCCTGCGCGACCTCCTTCTCGGCGGCCGCCCGGTCCTTGGTGAGCCGGGCCCGCTCCGCGGCCACGTCGATCGACCCCCGGGTGTCCAGCGCCACGCTGACCTCGCCGGGCATGGCGAGGGTGGCGCTGGCCTGGAAGTCGTCCGTCGGGGCGTCCAGCCGGACCAGCGAGCGGATCAGCGGCTCGTGCGTCGCGATGCCCGCCCCGGCCAGCCCGTCCAGCCGGGCGGCCACCCGTTGGGTGGGCCGCAGCCCCTGGTCGGAGCGGAACCGCCGGATCTCGGTCACCACCCGCTGGACGGTGCCGACCTCGCGCTCCGCGGCGTCGTCCACCAGGGTACGGTCGGCGACCGGCCAGGCCGCCGTCACGACGGTGTCGCCGCCGGTCAACGCGGTCCACAGCTCCTCGGTGACGAACGGGACGACCGGGTGCAGCAGCCGCAGCAGCTGGTCCAGCACGTGCCCGAGGACCCGGCGGGTGGCGTCGGCGGCCGGTCCGCCCGCGGCGAGCACCGGCTTGCCCAGCTCCACGTACCAGTCGCAGACGTCGTCCCAGGCGAAGTGGTAGAGCAGGTCGCACACCTTCGCGAACTCGTACGCCTCGAACTGCTCGTCCACCTCGGCGGTCACGTGCGCCAGCCGGGACAGGATCCACCGGTCGACGGTGGAGAGCCGGTCGGCCGCAGGCAGCGGACCGGTGGTGTGCGCGCCGTTGAGCAACGCGAACCGGGTGGCGTTCCAGAGCTTGTTGCAGAAGTTGCGGGAGCCCTGGCACCACTCCTCGCTGACCGGCACGTCCCCGCCGGGGTTCGCGCCCCGGGCCAGGGTGAACCGGGTCGCGTCGGCGCCGTACCGGTCGATCCAGTCCAGCGGGTCGACCACGTTGCCGAACGACTTCGACATCTTCTTGCCGTGCTGGTCGCGCACCATGCCGTGCAGGGCGACAGTGGCGAACGGCGGCCGGCCGTCCATCGCGTACAGGCCGAACATCATCATCCGGGCGACCCAGAAGAAGAGGATGTCGTAGCCGGTGACCAGCACGGTCGTGGGGTAGAACTTCGCCAGGTCCGGGGTCTGCTCCGGCCAGCCGAGGGTGGAGAACGGCCACAGGCCGCTGGAGAACCAGGTGTCCAGGACGTCCTCGTCCTGCCGCCAGCCCTCGCCGGTGGGGGGCGTGTCGTCGGGGCCGACGCAGACGATCTCGCCGGTCGGGCCGTACCAGACGGGGATGCGGTGTCCCCACCAGAGCTGCCGGGAGATGCACCAGTCGTGCATGTTGTCGACCCAGGCGAAGTAGCGCTTGGCCAGCTCGGCCGGCTCGATCCTCACCCGCCCGTCGCGCACCGCGTCGCCGGCCGCCTTGGCGAGCGGGGTGGTGTTGACGAACCACTGCAACGACAGCCGGGGCTCGACCGTGGTACGGCACCGCGAGCAGTGCCCCACCGCGTGCAGGTACGGCCGCTTCTCGGCCACGACCCGGCCCTGTTCGCGCAGGGCGGCGACGATGGCCGGGCGGGCCTCGTACCGGTCCAGGCCCTGGAACGGGCCGGGCGCGGTGATGACACCCCGCTCGTCCATGATCGTCAGTGCGGGCAGGTCGTGCCGCTGGCCGATCTCGAAGTCGTTCGGGTCGTGCGCCGGGGTGACCTTGACCATGCCGGTACCGAACGCGGGGTCGACGTGCTCGTCGGCCACGATCGGGATGCGCCGGCCGGTCAGCGGCACCTCGACCTCGGTGCCGACCAGGTGCCGGTACCGCTCGTCGTCCGGGTGCACGGCCACAGCGGTGTCCCCGAGCATCGTCTCGGCCCGGGTGGTGGCGACCACCACGTCGTCGCTGTACCGGATCGAGACCAACTCGCCCTCGTCCTCGGTGTGCTCGACCTCGATGTCGGACAGCGCGGTCAGGCAGCGCGGGCACCAGTTGATGATCCGGTTGGCCCGGTAGATCAGGCCGTCGTCGTAGAGCTTCTTGAACATGGTCTGCACGGCCCGGGACAGGCCCTCGTCCATGGTGAAGCGCTCGCGGTCCCAGTCGACCGAGTCGCCGAGGCGGCGCATCTGGCCGAGGATCGCCCCACCGGACTCCGCCTTCCACTGCCAGACCCGCTCGACGAACTTCTCCCGGCCGAGGTCGTGCCGGGACAACCCCTGACCGGCGAGCTGCCGCTCCACCACGTTCTGGGTGGCGATACCGGCGTGGTCCATGCCGGGCAGCCAGAGCGCCTCGTACCCCTGCATCCGCTTGCGGCGCACCAGGGAGTCCTGGACGGTGTGGTCCAGGGCATGCCCCATGTGCAGAACGCCTGTCACGTTCGGCGGGGGGATGACGATGGTGAAGGCCGGCCGGTCACTCTGCGCCGACGCCCGGAAGTGGCCGGCGGCTACCCACTGCTCGTACCGTCGCTGCTCTACCTCACCGGGCTGGTACTGGCCGGCAAGGGTCGGGGCGTCGGGGCGTCGGGCATCCAGTCTCTCGGTCACCCGCAAAAGTCTACGGAGCGCTTCCGCGGAGCTGACGTGCGCCACCGGTCATTCGCGTACGGTGGCGAACATGTCCGACGCACATCTCACCGAGCGGCAGCTCGTCGAGGGGCCGGAGCCGGTCGAGCTGACCGACGAACCGATCACGCTGAGCACCCACGACCCGGCAGGCGGCTCACCGCCGAAGGGTCCGGCGTCCCGACGGCGGCGGATCGCGCTGACCGTCGCCCTGGTGGTCGGCCTGGCCGGTGCCGCCGCGCTGGGCACCGCCGGCTGGCGGATCGCCCGGGAGAAGGACGTCCGGCTCGGCACCCCCGACCGGGTGGCCGGTCTCACCCGTGACGACTCGGACCGGGCCCGCAGCACCGCCGACTACCTGCGCAGCGGTTTCGCCGCCGACATCGAACTGGACCGCAGCGTCGGCACGGTGTACAGCGACCCCGCCGACGAGAAGCGGGCGGTGCTGTTCTTCGGCGGCACCACCCTGCTCTGGCAGCCGGAACGCGACCTGGACAGCCTCTTCGGTCTGATGGCGGACGAGACCGGCCGGGTGACCGACCTGCGCGGGGTGCCTGCCGGGAGGTACGGCGGTGTGATGAAGTGCGGGCGGACCAGCGGCGACGGAGGCGACTTCGCGGTCTGCGGCTGGGCCGATCACGGCAGCGTCGCGATGGGCATGTTCGCCAACCGTTCCGTCGACGAGTCGGCCGACCTGTTCCGCCAGATCCGCGACGGCGTGCAGACCCGGGGCTGATGCGGCAGATCCGCAACGGTGTGCGGACCGGGGGTTGCCCGGTCCACGGCGGGTCGACGTCGGATAGCCGGCCGGAAATGCAGAATGCCCACCCCCGTAAAGGGGTGGGCATTCCACAGTGATTGTCCGGCGGTGTCCTACTCTCCCACACCCTCCCGAGTGCAGTACCATCGGCGCTGGAGGGCTTAGCTTCCGGGTTCGGAATGTAACCGGGCGTTTCCCCTCCGCCATGACCGCCGTAACCTTATGAACATATCAAACAACACACACACCCACACCCAGCGTGCGGAGGGTTGTCTGGTATTTGTTCAGAGTTGCACAGTGGACGCGTAGCAGCCTTGTTGTCAAGTCCTCGGCCTATTAGTACCGGTCAACTGAACCCGTTACCGAGCTTACATTTCCGGCCTATCAACCCAGTCGTCTAGCTGGGGGCCTTACCCCCACAAAGTGGGATGGGATACCTCATCTTGAAGCAGGCTTCCCGCTTAGATGCTTTCAGCGGTTATCCCTTCCGAACGTAGCTAACCAGCCGTGCCCCTGGCGGGACAACTGGCACACCAGAGGTTCGTCCGTCCCGGTCCTCTCGTACTAGGGACAGCCCTTCTCAAGTATCCTACGCGCACGGCGGATAGGGACCGAACTGTCTCACGACGTTCTAAACCCAGCTCGCGTACCGCTTTAATGGGCGAACAGCCCAACCCTTGGGACCTGCTACAGCCCCAGGATGCGACGAGCCGACATCGAGGTGCCAAACCATCCCGTCGATATGGACTCTTGGGGAAGATCAGCCTGTTATCCCCGGGGTACCTTTTATCCGTTGAGCGACACCGCTTCCACACGCAAGTGCCGGATCACTAGTCCCGACTTTCGTCCCTGCTCGACCTGTCAGTCTCACAGTCAAGCTCCCTTGTGTACTTGCACTCAACACCTGATTGCCAACCAGGCTGAGGGAACCTTTGGGCGCCTCCGTTACCCTTTAGGAGGCAACCGCCCCAGTTAAACTACCCACCAGACACTGTCCCTGAACCGGATAACGGTCCGAAGTTAGATACCCAAATCAACCAGAGTGGTATTTCAAGATTGCCTCCACCCATACTGGCGTACAGGTTTCACCGGCTCCCACCTATCCTACACAAGCCCATTCAGATACCAATGTCAAGCTATAGTAAAGGTCCCGGGGTCTTTCCGTCCTGCCGCGCGTAACGAGCATCTTTACTCGTACTGCAATTTCGCCGGGCCTGTGGTTGAGACAGTGGGGAAGTCGTTACGCCATTCGTGCAGGTCGGAACTTACCCGACAAGGAATTTCGCTACCTTAGGATGGTTATAGTTACCACCGCCGTTTACTGGCGCTTAAGTTCTCCGCCTCGCCCCCAAAAGGAGCTAACAGGTCCCCTTAACGTTCCAGCACCGGGCAGGCGTCAGTCCATATACATCGAATTACTTCTTCGCATGGACCTGTGTTTTTAGTAAACAGTCGCTTCCCCCTGCTCTCTGCGGCCATACAACGCTCCACCCGCACGGGGCTTCACGTCTCCGGCCCCCCTTCTCCCTAAGTTACGGGGGCAATTTGCCGAGTTCCTTAACCACAGTTCGCCCGATCGCCTCGGTATTCTCTACCTGACCACCTGTGTCGGTTTGGGGTACGGGCCGCTAAGAACTCGCTAGAGGCTTTTCTCGGCAGCATAGGATCACTGACTTCACCTGAATCGGCTCGGCATCACGTCTCAGCCCTGTGTACCGCGGATTTACCTACGGCACGGCCTACACGCTTACCCCGGCACAACCACCGGCCGGGCTCAGCTACCTTCCTGCGTCACCCCATCGCTTGACTACTACCCACCAGGTTCCCAGCCTCCCCATTCTCGGTCCGAAGACCGCCAACAGTTCAGGTGGTTAGCACAGCAAGGTTCATCACGGGCGCTCCTTCGCGGGTACGGGAATATCAACCCGTTGTCCATCGACTACGCCTCTCGGCCTCGCCTTAGGTCCCGACTCACCCAGGGCGGATTAGCCTGGCCCTGGAACCCTTGGTCATCCGGCGGAAGGGTTTCTCACCCTTCTTTCGCTACTCATGCCTGCATTCTCACTCGTGCCGCGTCCACAACTAGGTCACCCCGCTGCTTCACCCCCGGCACGACGCTCCCCTACCCACCCACACACCTGCACCAGACACCAAAATGCCTGACGAAGTATCATGTGAGTGCCACAGCTTCGGCGGTGTGCTTGAGCCCCGCTACATTGTCGGCGCGGAACCACTTGACCAGTGAGCTATTACGCACTCTTTAAAGGATGGCTGCTTCTAAGCCAACCTCCTGGTTGTCTATGCGACCCCACATCCTTTTCCACTTAGCACACGCTTAGGGGCCTTAGCTGGTGATCTGGGCTGTTTCCCTCTCGACTACGAAGCTTATCCCCCGCAGTCTCACTGCCGCGCTCTCACTTACCGGCATTCGGAGTTTGGCTGATTTCGGTAAGCTTGTAGGCCCCCTAGACCATCCAGTGCTCTACCTCCGGCAAGAAACACACGACGCTGCACCTAAATGCATTTCGGGGAGAACCAGCTATCACGGAGTTTGATTGGCCTTTCACCCCTAACCACAGATCATCCCCCAACTTTTCAACGTTGGTGGGTTCGGCCCTCCACGCGGTCTTACCCGCGCTTCAGCCTGCCCATGGCTAGATCACTCCGCTTCGGGTCTAGAACATGCGACTACAACGCCCTCTTCAGACTCGCTTTCGCTACGGCTACCCCACACGGGTTAACCTCGCCACATGCCACTAACTCGCAGGCTCATTCTTCAAAAGGCACGCCGTCACCCCGCAAGGCTCCGACGGATTGTAGGCGAACGGTTTCAGGTACTATTTCACTCCCCTCCCGGGGTACTTTTCACCATTCCCTCACGGTACTCGTCCGCTATCGGTCACCAGGAAGTATTTAGGCTTACCAGGTGGTCCTGGCAGATTCACGGCAGATTTCAGGAGTCCGCCGCTACTCGGGAACACCCACAGAAGGTCAGCAACTTTCACCTACCGGACTCTCACCGCCTACGGTCAGCCATTCCAGACTGTTCGGCTAGCCACCAACTTGATAACTCCTCGAACAAGTGTCAGCCTGTTCAGCAGGGTCCCACAACCCCGACCACGCAACCCCTGACAGGTATCACACGCAACCGGTTTAGCCTACATCCGCTTTCGCTCGCCACTACTCACGGAATCACTATTTGTTTTCTCTTCCTACGGGTACTGAGATGTTTCACTTCCCCGCGTTCCCCCCATACACCCTATGTGTTCAGATGCAGGTGACACCACATGACTGGTGCCAGGTTTCCCCATTCGGACACCCTGGGATCACAGCTCGGTTGACAGCTCCCCCAGGCCTATCGCGGCCTCCCACGTCCTTCATCGGCTCCTGGTGCCAAGGCATCCACCGTTCGCCCTTGACAACTTGACCACAAAGATGCTCGCGTCCACTGTGCAATTCTCAACAAACAACCAACCCACAACCCCACGACCCCACACCAGCAACCCCACCCCACCCACAGGCAGAACAGAATCCGGTATGCAAGGCCAGGCCATGCCTGGCAACCTTCAACAAGCTTCCGCTCATCCAAAGGCTCCGAAAAAACAACCACGAGGATTGTTCCTTCAGGACCCAACAGGGTGCTCTCCGTCCCTTCCCAGCCGCACCGACCCGACCGTTCCCACCACCCGAAAGCAGCTGTACTAGATCATCACGGCCGTTGCCAGGAAAAAACTCACCAGTGTCTCCGCCATTCGAGCACCCCGACCCGACATCCGCAGGCCGCGGGCTCCATACCAGCTTTCACTGGATGGTGCTCCTTAGAAAGGAGGTGATCCAGCCGCACCTTCCGGTACGGCTACCTTGTTACGACTTCGTCCCAATCGCCAGCCCCACCTTCGACGGCTCCCTCCACAAGGGTTGGGCCACCGGCTTCGGGTGTTGCCGACTTTCGTGACGTGACGGGCGGTGTGTACAAGGCCCGGGAACGTATTCACCGCAGCGTTGCTGATCTGCGATTACTAGCGACTCCGACTTCACGGGGTCGAGTTGCAGACCCCGATCCGAACTGAGACCGGCTTTTTGGGATTCGCTCCACCTCACGGCATCGCAACCCATTGTACCGGCCATTGTAGCATGCGTGAAGCCCTGGACATAAGGGGCATGATGACTTGACGTCATCCCCACCTTCCTCCGAGTTGACCCCGGCAGTCTTCGATGAGTCCCCGCCATAACGCGCTGGCAACATCGAACGAGGGTTGCGCTCGTTGCGGGACTTAACCCAACATCTCACGACACGAGCTGACGACAGCCATGCACCACCTGTGACCGCCCCCGAAGGACCTCCCATCTCTGGAAGTTTTGCGGCCATGTCAAACCCAGGTAAGGTTCTTCGCGTTGCATCGAATTAATCCGCATGCTCCGCCGCTTGTGCGGGCCCCCGTCAATTCCTTTGAGTTTTAGCCTTGCGGCCGTACTCCCCAGGCGGGGCGCTTAATGCGTTAGCTGCGGCACAGGAAACCGGAGAGGCCCCCCACACCTAGCGCCCAACGTTTACAGCGTGGACTACCAGGGTATCTAATCCTGTTCGCTCCCCACGCTTTCGCTCCTCAGCGTCAGTATCGGCCCAGAGACCCGCCTTCGCCACCGGTGTTCCTCCTGATATCTGCGCATTTCACCGCTACACCAGGAATTCCAGTCTCCCCTACCGAACTCTAGCCTGCCCGTATCGACCGCAGGCTTGGGGTTGAGCCCCAAGTTTTCACGGTCGACGCGACAAGCCGCCTACGAGCTCTTTACGCCCAATAAATCCGGACAACGCTCGCACCCTACGTCTTACCGCGGCTGCTGGCACGTAGTTGGCCGGTGCTTCTTCTGCAGGTACCGTCACTTGCGCTTCGTCCCTGCTGAAAGAGGTTTACAACCCGAAGGCCGTCATCCCTCACGCGGCGTCGCTGCATCAGGCTTCCGCCCATTGTGCAATATTCCCCACTGCTGCCTCCCGTAGGAGTCTGGGCCGTGTCTCAGTCCCAGTGTGGCCGGTCGCCCTCTCAGGCCGGCTACCCGTCGTCGCCTTGGTAGGCCATCACCCCACCAACAAGCTGATAGGCCGCGAGCCCATCCCAGGCCGAAAAACTTTCCACCCCCCACCATGCGGAAGAAGGTCATATCCGGTATTAGCCCCCGTTTCCGAGGGTTATCCCAAAGCCTAGGGCAGGTTACTCACGTGTTACTCACCCGTTCGCCGCTCGAGTACCCCGAAGGGCCTTTCCGCTCGACTTGCATGTGTTAAGCACGCCGCCAGCGTTCGTCCTGAGCCAGGATCAAACTCTCCAACAAAAATCTTGTCGAACAGCACATCCCGACAACAAACAACATGTTGCCAAAGGAATCCCCACCAACCAAACCCGAAAGCCCAGTCAGCACGGGGTATAAACAAATTGGCACTGGCTTATCAAGCACCCTGTTGAGTTCTCAAAGAACAACCACACACCGTCCGGCCACCGCTTTAGCGGCTTCCCTTCCGGGGCAACTTCTCTAAGTTACTGCGACTGGCTTTCACTGTCAAATTCGCTTTCGCGATCCTTCAGTTCTACTCAGCCATTTCCACGTTTTACGCACGCCGTGATCGGCGGTCGTTACTGTCGTGGGATCGGCAGACCGGCCAGCGTTCGCTCGCGCTACGCTCGCCCGGCTCCCTGCCGGCTTTGGTAATCTACCCGGTCGGCTTCGCGTTCGCAACCCCAAGTTCTGGGAAACTTCGCACCACCCGGTTCCAGCATCGCTCGGCGCTTCCGCCACGATCCTGATGCCCACTTCCGGCCGGTTCGTCCGGCCTTCCGTGTGCAGAAAGGAAGTTACGCGGACGCCCCACCCGAAGGCAAATCAGCGATCATCACTGTCAGCGTGCCGGTCTGCACCGACCGCTTTTGCGACCCGCGCGACCGGGCCGCGGGTGCCCGGTGGCCCGGTGCCGCGGGTGCCCGGTGGCCCGGTGCCGCGGGTGCCCGGTGGCCGCAAGTGCCTGATGGTCCGGTACCGCGGGTGCCCGGTCCCCCGTACCAGGTGAAGGGCTCCTCCGCCACGCCTCCCGCGCGCCCCCGGCCACCGTCCCCGTCGTCCGCGGTGCGGTACCGGGCACCGGAAACGACGACGAGGTGGCCGATCCGTGCCAGAGTGGCTGCCATGGATGAGGCGTCCCGATCCCCCACGGCCACCCTCGCCGACGACGCGTTGCTGGGGCTCCTGCTGCCCTTCTGGCAGCTGGTGATCGCGGCCGTCGTACTCGTCGTCGTCGTTCTGTCGGTCGTTCGGCTCGCCCGGCGTGGGCCGTCCAGGATGGGAACCGCCCTGCTGGTCACGGCGGCGGCGATCATCGGGCTCGCCGTCGCGGGCGTCCTGCTGAGCTGACCGGCCCCGCAACACCGACGCACGCCGGGTGACGGGCGTGCCGGGTACGGACGGACTCCGCGCAGCCGAGCAACTCCGTGTGAGGTGCCTGCCGGGACCGGACAGACCCGGCACACCGGACCCGCTCCGCGTGACCTGACCGAGCGAGCCGGTCAGAGACGACGGTTCGCCAGGCTGGGCAGCTCGGCCCGGATCGTCCGCAACCGGTCGAGGTCCAGCTCGACCACGGTCAGGCCCGGCCCGTCGGGCACCTGGCCGAGGACCGTGCCCCAGGGGTCGACCACCATGCTGCGCCCGAAACAGGTCCGGCCCGGATCATGGTCACCGGTCTGCCCGGCGGCGGCCACGAAGCACTGGTTCTCGATCGCCCGCGCCCGCAGCAGCACCTCCCAGTGGTCCCGCCCGGTGTGTGCCATGAAGGCCGCCGGAACGACCAGCAGGTGCGCCCCACCGTCGGTGGCCAGCCGGCGGTACAGCTCCGGGAAACGCAGGTCGTAACAGATGGACAGGCCCACCCGCAGGCCTTCCACGTCGACCACCACCGGTTCCCGCCCCGCGGCGACCGTGGCGGACTCGCGGTAGGACACCCGACCGGGAATCTCCACGTCGTACAGGTGGATCTTCCGGTAGCTGGCGGCGAGCGTGCCGGACCGGTCGAAGACCAGCGACGTGTTCCAGGTGTGCGCCGGGTCCGGCCCGACCTCGTGGAAGGAGCCGGCGACCAGCCAGATTCCGAGCCGGCGGGCCACCTCGGCGAAGAACGTCCCCACCGTGCCGTCCACCCCCTCCGCCTCCGGCATCCCGTCGGTACGGCCGAGATAGTCGACGTACTCGGGAAGGACCGCCAGGTCGGCACCGGCCGCCGCGGCGCGGACCAGCAGGGCCTCGGCGGCGGCCAGGTTCGCCCGCCGGTCGTCGCGGGCGTTGAGCTGACAGACGGCGACACGCATGATGATCAGGGTACGGGCGGAAGGCGGCCGGGAACAGCGGGTGACGGGCCGGTCCGCAGGAAGGCGACGGCAGGTTCAGCGCAGGTGTCGCCGCCCGGCACACGCAGCAGCACGGCCCCGGGCGTCGAGGCCGTGCTGCCGAACGGTGGTGCGGAGGCCGGTCAGGCCGACTTCTCCTCGCGGTCGCGGCGGGCCCGCCGGCCGGTGAACTCGCGCGGCACGATCGTCGGATTGACGTTCTCCAGGACCGCCTCACGGGTGATCAGCACCCGGGCGGCGTCCGGGTTGCTCGGCACCTCGTACATCACGGAGAGGAGGACCTCCTCCATGATCGCGCGCAGACCACGGGCACCGGTGCCGCGGAGCATGGCCTGGTCGGCGATCGCCTCCAGCGCCGGCGGCTCGAACTCCAGCTCGACGCCGTCCAGCTCGAAGAGCCGCTGGTACTGCCGGACCAGGGCGTTGCGCGGCTCGGTGAGGATCCGGACCAGGGCGGAGCGGTCCAGGCTGCGCACGTTGGTGATGACCGGCAGCCGGCCGATGAACTCGGGGATCAGCCCGAACTTGAGCATGTCCTCCGGCATCACCTGGCTGAAGATGTCGTCGGTGGAACGCTCCGAGACCGAGCGGAGCCGGGCACCGAAGCCGGTGCCGCCGGAACCGGTGCGGGACTCGATGATCTGGTCGAGACCGGCGAAGGCACCACCGCAGATGAACAGCACGTTGGTGGTGTCGATCTGGATGAACTCCTGGTGGGGGTGCTTGCGTCCGCCCTGCGGCGGCACGTTCGACACCGTGCCCTCCAGCATCTTGAGCAGGGCCTGCTGGACGCCCTCGCCGGAGACGTCCCGGGTGATCGACGGGTTCTCGGACTTACGGGCGATCTTGTCGACCTCGTCGATGTAGATGATGCCGGTCTCGGCGCGCTTGATGTCGTAGTCGGCGGCCTGGATCAGCTTGAGGAGGATGTTCTCCACGTCCTCGCCGACGTAGCCCGCCTCGGTCAGCGCGGTGGCGTCGGCGATCGCGAACGGCACGTTCAGCATCCGGGCCAGGGTCTGCGCGAGGTGTGTCTTGCCGCAGCCGGTCGGGCCGAGCAGCAGGATGTTGGACTTGGCCAGCTCGACCGCGTCGTTGCCGGAACCCGGGGCGTTGGCCGCCTCGGCCTGGATCCGCTTGTAGTGGTTGTAGACCGCGACCGCGAGCGCCTTCTTGGCCTGGTCCTGACCGACGACATAGTTGTCGAGGAACTGGCAGATCTCCATCGGCTTGGGAAGCTCTTCCCACTTCACTTCGCCCGACTCGGCCAGCTCTTCCTCGATGATCTCGTTGCAGAGATCGATGCACTCGTCGCAGATGTAGACACCTGGCCCTGCGATGAGCTTCTTGACCTGCTTCTGCGACTTGCCGCAGAACGAGCACTTCAGTAGGTCGCCGCCGTCACCGATCCGTGCCACCTACGTTCTCCCTGCACTCGTCGACCGGAACCCGGCCCTGAACCGCGGGCGCGGGGCGCCCGTCCGTGGTGAAATCCGTTCCGCCGGTCCGACCCGGCCACGCCGTACGGACCCGACGTTACCCGCTGGCGGAGGTTTCTCCGACCCCCAAAACGGGCGTGTCAGAGGTCGGCCGGAATGTGCCGCCCGGCCGACCCCCGACCCGATGATGCTCAGCGGGCCGCGTTGGCGGCCAGCAGGCCCTTCTTGCGGCTGGTCAGGATGGTGTCGACCAGCCCGTACTCCTTGGACTCCTCGGCCGTCATGATCTTGTCACGGTCGATGTCCTTGCGAACCTGCTCGATCGGGCGGTTGCAGTGCCGGGAGAGCATGTCCTCCAGCTGGGTACGCATCCGCAGGATCTCCCGGGCCTGGATCTCGATGTCCGAGCCCTGCCCGTAGCCGCCCTCGGTGGCCGGCTGGTGGATGATGATCCGCGAGTTGGGCAGCGCCATCCGCTTGCCCGGCGTGCCCGCCGCCAGCAGCACCGCCGCCGCGCTGGCCGCCTGGCCCAGGCAGACCGTGGAGATGTCCGGCCGGACGTACTGCATGGTGTCGTAGATCGCCGTCATGGCGGTGAACGAACCACCGGGCGAGTTGATGTACATGATGATGTCGCGGTCCGGGTCGGTGCCCTCGAGCGTCAGCAGCTGCGCCATCACGTCGTTGGCGGACGCGTCGTCGACCTGGACGCCGAGGAAGATGATCCGGTCCTCGAAGAGCTTGTTGTACGGGTTGGACTCCTTGACCCCGTACGAGGTGCGCTCGACGAACGACGGCAGGACGTAACGGTTGTGCACGCCCGCGAACTGGGGCGGCAGGCTCAGGTCGGTCATCGTCAGCTCCTCAGCTCAAGGTCCCGGCGCCATCCGGAACCTGCGTGGCTCCGATGATCACCTTGTCGATGAAGCCGTAGTCCATCGCCTCCTGGGCGGTGAACCAACGGTCCCGGTCCGAGTCGGCCTCGATCTGCGCCTGGCTCTGCCCGGTGTGGTGGGCGACCCGCTCCTGGAACATCCGCTTGGTGTAGAGCATCTGCTCGGCCTGGATCGCGATGTCCGACGCGGTGCCGCCGAGGCCACCGGACGGCTGGTGCATCATGATCCGCGCGTGCGGGAGGGCGTACCGCTTGCCCTTGGTGCCCGCGCAGAGCAGCAGCTGACCCATCGAGGCGGCCATGCCCATCGCCACGGTCGACACGTCGTTGTCGATGTACTGCATGGTGTCGTAGATCGCCATGCCGGAGTAGACCGAGCCACCCGGCGAGTTGATCCAGAGGAAGATGTCGCGGTCCGGGTCCTCCGCGGCGAGCAGCAGCAGCTGGGCGCAGATGCGGTTGGCGACCTGGTCGTTCACCTCGCTGCCGAGGAAGATGATGCGTTCCTTGAGCAACCGGTTGTAGACCGAGTCGTCGAGGTTGCCAATGGTGTCGCCACCGCGGGCTTCGATCGCCCGGAGCGGCTTCGCTGGGATGTGCATGTCGGTCATGGCAGCCCTTCGCTCTCCGTACCGTCGTCCCCGACATTAACCGCTCGACCGGGTGATCGACTCCCGGTCGCGGCACTGTTCGCTCTCAGCGCAGCTGGCTCGGGACGTACCCGGAAAAGGGGTTCGGCCGCCGTCTGCCGCAACGGGCGGACGGCGGCCTACCGGGTGTGGATCAGTGCTCGTGGTCGTGGTCGTGCGCCTGCTCGCTCTCGGCCCGCAGCGCGTCGAGGGTGACCTCGTTGCCGGCCGAGTCCTTGATAGTGATCTTCTCCATCATGGCGGCGAGCGCCTTGCCGCGCCGCACGTCGCCGAAGACGGCGCCGGCGGCACCGGAGCGGACCAGCTGGTCGTAGTACTGCTGAGGGGCCATCCCGGCGCGCTGCGCCCGGTGGACGATCTCGTGCCCGAACTCGTCGTCGGAGACCTGGGTGTCCTCGGCGTCGGCCAGGGTGTCCAGCAGCAGCTGGATCTTGACACCCTCGGTCGCCGCCTCGGCCAGCTCGGCGTCGATCTGCTCCTCGGTCTTCTCCTCGGCGGCGAGGTACTCCTCCATCGAGGCGCCGATCCGCTCCAGCTGGTCGACCATCGCCTGCTTACGGCTCTCGACCTCCTCGCGGACGACGCCCTCCGGGGCGGGCACCTCGGCGGCCGCGACCAGCTGCTCCAGGGCCTTGTCCCGGGCGGCGTAGATCTGCTCGACCCGCTTGCCCCGGCTGACCTTCTCCCGCAGGTCGGCACGGAGCTCGTCGATGGTGTCGAACTCGCTGGCCATCTGGGCGAAGTCGTCGTCCAGCTCGGGCAGCTCCTTCTCCTTGACCGTACGGACGGTCACCGCCACCTCGGCGTCGCGGCCGGCGAAGTCGCCGCCCACCAGCTGGGTGGTGAAGGTGGTGTCGTCACCGGCGGCGAGACCGACCAGGGCCTCGTCCAGTCCCGGCAGGAGCTGCTTGCTGCCGACCTCGTGCGAGATGTTGCTCGCCGACCCGCCCGGCACGTCCTCGCCGTCGACCGTCGCGTTCAGGTCGATCTGCACGTAGTCGCCCTCGGCGGCGGCCCGCTCGACGGTCTTCAGCGTGGCGAACCGCTCGCGCAGGTTCTTGATCTGCTCGTCGATCTCGCTCTCGTCGATCTGGAGCTCGTCGACGGTCACCTCGACGGTGGCCGGGTCCGGCAGGGTCAGCTCCGGCCGGACGTCGACCTCGGCGGTGAAGTTGAGCGAGTCACCGTCGTTGAACTCGGTGATCTCGACCTCGGGGCGACCGAGCGTCTTGAGGTCGTGCTCGCGGACCGCGGCGAGGATGTTCTGCGGGATGGCCTCCTGCACCGCCTCGTTGAGCACGGTGCCCCGGCCCACCCGCTGGTCGATGACGGCGGCCGGGATCTTGCCCCGACGGAAGCCGGGAACCTGGACCTGCTGGCCGATCTCCCGGTACGCCTTCTTGAGGCTCGGCTCGAGCTCGACGAACGGCACCTCGATGGCGAGCCGCACGCGCGTCGGGCTCAGAGTCTCGACGGTGCTCTTCACAGGCGTACTCCTTGACGGATCTCAGTTTGGGTCTGGGCGGGTTGGATCTGGGCGTGATTGTGCCCATCGAGTGTAGGCGAGCCGGGACGCTGCCCCGGCAGCGCCCGGCGTACCGCGCGGAATCGGCGTCGTCCCGGGTCACCCGGACGCGCACGCAGTCGGGGTGGCGGGATTTGAACCCACGGCCCCTCGCTCCCAAAGCGAGTGCGCTACCAAGCTGCGCCACACCCCGTGGCCAAAGAAGTGTATGCCGTCGCGCCCCACCCGGTACCCCGGGGCATCCCCACCGCCTCGCCCCGATGCGCCTCCCCCCGATGCGCCTCGCCCCGGTGCGCCTCGCCCGATGCGCCTCGCCCCGGTGATCAAGAGGTTTGCGTCACGGGGATCGCCCCGGAGCGACGCAAACCTCTTGATCACCGGAGCGAGGGCGGAGCGAGGGCGGAGCGAGGGCGGAGGAGGGCGGGGCGAGGGCGGAGCGAGGGCGGAGCGGAGGAGGGGCGGAGGAGGGGTGGGGTGGGTGGGAATGCCGGTGCGCGGGGGGCCGGGGGTGGGGGTAGGCTGGCGGCGCGTCCCGGGATGCCGGGCGTACGCGGGCGTAGCTCAATGGCAGAGCTTCAGTCTTCCAAACTGACGGTGCGGGTTCGATTCCCGTCGCCCGCTCCACACCATCCAGCCCAGGTCAGCGGCATGATCACTGTCTGGGCCGTGCTCGTTGCGGCGTCCTGTGGAAGGCTCGACGTCGTGGCGCGTCATGACGAGGGGACGTTCGTCGACCGGGGGCCGGCGGCCGGGCTGTACGCCTGCCCGTGCTGCGGCTATCTCACCCTGGGCGAGCGGGGCTGCTTCGAGATCTGCGACGTCTGCTTCTGGGAGGACGACGGTCAGGACGACCAGGACGCCGACCGGGTACGCGGCGGCCCCAACCGGGACCTGAGCCTGCTCGACGCCCGCCGCAACTTCGCCGTGCACGCGGCGGCCGATCCGAGGGACCGCAGGCACGTCCGGCCGCCCCTGCCCGAGGAGTACCCGCCCGGGGCCGTACCCCCTGACGGCACGGGGTCATCGTCCACCTGACCGCAGACCCGCGCGGCGTGATCGCAGCGGTCCGCCGCCGCCACCTGTTCCCCTACCGCGCCGAGTTCCCCTACCGCGCCGAGGCGCGCTGCCGGACGTCGGTCCCACCGGATGCGGCCTCGCCCTCGGCGGCCACCAGCCAGCGCCGGTACCAGCGGGCGAAACCGAGCGGGGTGCCGTCGTCGTCGTACAGCGGCCGGAAGCCGCCGCCCTCGGCGATGTCGTCGGCCCACATCCGGCCCCGGGCGGGACCACTGACCACGAGTGCCTCCCGCAGCGCACAGCCGAGATGGCACAGGTACAGCAGGCCGACCGAGTGCTCCGGGGTGAGGACGATCCGCTCGTGCTGCTCCCAGTGGGCGTCCTGCGCGGCGGCGAACGCCTCCGGCGAGTCGTAGTCGTCCTCGTCGGGGTGGGCGGGGAGGCCGTCGGCCGGGTTGAACGCCTCGACGTGGGCGAACGGCTGCCCCAGGGCCTCCAGCGTGGTCAGGTCGGCGCCGTCGCCCTCCCACTGCCACCGCCCGTCGCGCCGGCGCAGCGGGAACAGCCCGTAGGCCGGTCCCGCGCCGCCCCGGCCCGCCTCCCGGAGGAAGGACCGGTACTCGGCGGGCAGCTCCACCTGGAGCTGCGCCTCCACCTCGGCCAGTTCCCCGGCGGTCAGCGGCGGTTCGAGCTCCCACCCGTGGTCGGAGGAGCCGAACACCGCGCCGGCACCGGGCGTCGCAGCCAGCCGCGCGAGCCGTCCCCGGACGTCCGACCAGTCGCCACCTGTCATGCCCGCGACGGTACAAGCTCCCGGCCGCCCCGGCCCGGTCGGCGGCCGGGTCAGAGCGGCCGACCGGTCCGGTCCCGGGCGACGATGCCGTCGAGGCGCACGCCGGGGGCGAGGTCGGCCGGGTTGAACCAGAAGATCACCAGTTCCGGGTCGGTGCTCCACCGGGCCAGCCGGGCCTCGACCTGTCGACCGTCGACGGTGCCGACGATCCGGCTCACCGGACCGACGAAGTAGCCGAAGGTCGGCACCGGCGGGCGGGTCGCCGAGGGGGTCGCGTCGTCGTACCCGATCTCGTGGAAACCCGGTCGTCGGTCGCTGCCCCGCACGTCGTTGACGACGATGTCGTCGGTCAGGTCCCCGGCGGGGGTACGGCGACCGGCCATCAGTCCGATCCGCACCCCGGGCGCCTCCGGCAGGTCGACCGCCACCATGTAGTACACCCGCTGGCCGCCGCCGTACCAGATGCCGGTCTCCACTACGTCGCCGACCGGCCGCCGGTGGGAATCGGTTTCCGGCGGGGTGGCCGGGGGCGCACCGGTGGGGACGGATCCCGGCGGGGTGGCCGGGGGCATACGGGTAGGGGCGGATCCCGGCGGCGGCGGGGTGGCCGGGGACGCACCGGTGGGGGCGGCGACGCCGCCGACGGGCGGCCGGTCCGGGGCCGGCGGCCGTACCCACCGCACGCCCAACCCGACGCCGCCGGCCACCAGCACGGTGACCAGCGCCGTCGCGCCCGCACCGACGAACCGGCGGCGTCGGCGCAGCCGCCGGCCGTCGCGCATGATCGCGGTCAGGTCGAGATCGTCGTGGTACGGCCCCTCGGTCGCCCGCATCGCCCGGCGGAGCTGCTCCAGCTCGTTCACCGGGGGGCGCCCTGGGTCGTCGGGGTACCGGTGGCGCGCAGCTTCTGCAACGCCCGGGAGCTGGTGCTCTTCACCGTGCCGAGCGATACGCCCAGTTCGCGGGCCACCTGCGCCTCCGGGAGGTCGAAGTAGTAGCGGAGCACGACGATGGCCCGCTCGCGGGGGCTGAGCGCGCCGAGGATGGCGAGCAGCCAGCGGCGGGTGGCGACGTCCTCGGCGACATCACCGTGCCGCTGCTCGGGCAGCTCGTCGGTGGGGTACTCGCGGATCGGCCGCCGCCACCCGTCGACGAGGTGGTTGACCAGGACCGTCCGGGCGTACCCGTAGGCGTCCTCGTCGCGGATCCGCGACCACGACGCGTACGTGCGGACCAGCGCGGTCTGCGCGGCGTCCTCGGCCTGGTGGTGGTTGCCGGTCATCAGGAAGGCGGCATGCGTCAACCGCCCGGAGGCCGACCGGGCGAACTCGACGAACTCGGCGTCACCCCGGGCCATGCCCGCTCTTCCCGCATCCCGGCCCGCACTTCCCGCATCTCACGACACACAGGACGGGCCGGGCCACCGAAAGGTTGAGTCCGGGACGGATCAACTATGGCGGCGGGCCGCCCGTCCTTCCCGCTACCCGTCGCCGACCGGCGCCGGGCGGAGGGAGCGTCATGGCGACGAAGGGTAGCCCCCACCGGGGCAGCGGCCGGTTCCGACGGCCGGCGGCGGCGCTGCTGGTGGCCGGCTGGTTGGCCGGCTGCGGGGTGCCCACGACGGCGGACCGGGCTGCGGCGGGACCGGCCGACCCGGCAGCGGCGGCCGGGCCGACGGCGAGCGGCGGACCTGCGGCAGCGGTCGGCGGCGTACCGCTCGCGGCGACCGGCGGACCTGTAGCGGCGGGTGGCGGGACGACGGCGGGCCGGGCCGGGACCGCCCCGGTCAGCTATCCGGCGGACGGGAGCAACCGCTGGCAGGTCGCGGCCGGGGAGCCGGCGGCCCCGACGGGCACCGGCCGGCTGGTGCGGTACCGGGTGGCGGTGGAGCGGGACATCCGGGGGCTGCCGGTGGCCGGGTTCGCGGCCGAGGTCGGCGCGACGTTGACCGCCCCGCAGGGCTGGGCCTCGGGTGGGAGGCTGCGCCTGTGGCGGGTCGGCCCCGGCGGACCCGCCGACTTCACCGTGCACCTGGCCACCCCGGGCACCCGCGACGAGCTGTGCGGGGACGCCGCGGACGGCTACACCTCGTGCCGCAACGGCGACCGGGTGGTGGTCAACGTGGCCCGCTGGGTGAAGGGCGTGCCGGGCTACGGCGCGAGCCTGGAGACCTACCGGCGGTACGTGGTCAACCACGAGGTCGGGCACCGGCTCGGCCACGGCCACGAGCGGTGCCCGGGGCGGGGCCGACCCGCACCGGTGATGCAGCAGCAGACGCTGGGCCTGCACGGCTGCACCGCGAACGCCTGGCCGTACCGCGACGGGAGGCGCTACGCGGGGCCGGCCGGCTCCTACGCCGACGCGATCCCGCCCCGCGAGCCGGGCCGCCGGGGCTGAGCCCGGTCCGGGCCGCCGGGGCCGACTCCGGTCCGGGCCGCCGGGGCCGACTCCGGTCCGGGCCGCCGGGGCCGCCCCCGAGCCGTGCCGCCACCCCGCGACGGACCGGCCGGAGCCCGGGGCGGCGCGGGAGACGTACCATGCGGGACCGGGCATCCCCTCGTCCCGGCGGAGGTAGCGACGGATGGCAGGCCAGCAGGACGGATACGCCCTCGGGGTCGACCTGGGCACCTCCAACACCGTGGCCGTGCTGCGCTGGCCGGACGGGCGGACCCGGCCGCTGCTCGTCGACGGCCAGCCGGTCCTCCCCTCCGGGGTCTACGCCGACACCGACGGCCGGTTACACGTCGGCCGGGACGCCCAACGGCTGGCCCAGGCGGACCCGACCCGCTACGAGCCGAACCCGAAGCGTCGGGTGGACGAGCCGACGGTACCCCTCGGCGACCGGTCGTACGCCCCGGCGGAGCTGCTCGCCGCGACCCTGTGGGCGATCGCCGAGCAGGCGGTGGCGACGGTGGGTTTCCTGCCCCCGGCGGTGGTCACCTATCCCGCCGCCTGGCAGGCACCCCGGCGACAGGTCCTGCACGACGCGTTGAGCCTGGCCGGGTGGCCGTCGGCGGCCGAGCACACGATGTCCGGCCCGGTGCCGGTCGGCACCCGGCTGCTGCGGGAACCGGTCGCGGCGGCCCGCTACTACACCGAGGTGCTGCGCCGACCGGTGCCGGTGGGCGAGTCGGTCGCGGTGTTCGACTTCGGCGGCGGCACGCTGGACGTGGCGGTCGTCCGCAACGAGGGCGCCGACCCGTGGGGCGACTCGGGATTCACGGTCATCGCCACCGGCGGGATGGCCGACCTCGGTGGGCTCGACCTCGACGAGGCCCTGCTCGGCCGGCTCGGTGAGCTGGTCGGCGGGGAGCAGCCGGCGCTCTGGGGCCGGCTGACCCGGCCGGAGACGACCGGCCAGTGGCGGGACCGGCAGCAGCTCCGGGACGCCGTACGCGGGGCGAAGGAGATGCTGTCCCGGGTGAGCGTCGCGCCGGTCGCGGTACCCGGCCTGGAGGCCACCGTGCCACTCACCCGGGAGGACCTGGAGCGGCTGGCCACTCCCCTGCTGACCCGGGCCGTCGCCCGTACCCGCGAGGTGATCGCCGAGGCGGGGCTCACGCCGGACCGGCTCGCCGGGCTCTTCCTGGTCGGTGGCTCGTCCCGGGTTCCGCTGGTCGCCCGGCTGCTGCACACCGAGCTGGGCGTCGCGCCGACCGTGCTGGAGCAGCCTGAGCTGCCGGTGGCCGAGGGCGCGCTCACCGACCTGCCGCTGCCCCGCCGCAGCCGGCGTCCCGCACCGGCCGGCGCGGCGGCCCTCGCCCCGCCCGCCGGACCGCCCGGCACCACTCCGACCGGACCGGACGACGGCACTCCCGCGGCACCGGGCGGCACCCTCCCCGCCGGGCCGAGCGGCACGCTGCCGGCTGCGGCGACCGGCGGGACGCTGCTGGCCACACCGGTCGCTCCCACGCCGGTCGGCGTGCCGGGTCAGGGCGGACACCCGGCGGGGACGGGCTGGCCGGGCGTACCCGGGACGGGATCGCCGACGTCGCCGGAGGCCGGCGGCCAGCCGGTGGGGCCGGTGCGGCGCGAACGTCGGAGGTGGTGGATCGGGCTCGGCGCGGGCCTGGCGCTGGCCGGGGTGCTGGGCGCGGCGGCACTCTGGTTCACCCGGGACCGCTACCCGGCGCTCGACTTCCACATCCTGACCGAGGTGGCCCGGCCCGCCGCCGACGGGGACCGGCCGACGGCGATGTTCACCGCCGTGGCCGACGACCGTGCGTACCTGGCCTATCAGCTCCCTGACGACCGGTTGACGGTGGTCGCGGTCGACGCCGGCACCGGGAAACAGGCGTGGCGGAACACCATCGCGGCGGGCGCCCAGCGGTGGACCGGGGTCCGGGCGGTGCCCGGGGCGGTGCTGGCCGTCGCGGACGCGGCCGGCGACAGCACGCCACGGGACGTGGTGGTGCTCGACGCCGGGTCCGGCAGGGAACGGTGGCGGCTGCCGGTGCACGGGGACGACGCGGTGCACGTCACCGCCGACACCCTGGTGTGGGTGGACGGCGGCGGCAGCCGCCTGGTCGGCCTGCGGCTGCGCGACGGCAGGCAGCAGTGGGAGCAGCCCAACCCGCGCAGCGAGTACGGCGACACCCGGACCACGGTGCTGCCGGTCGGCACCGGGGCGGGCGCGGCCGGTCCCGCCCAGTTCGACGGCGCTCCACGCACCCCCTGGCGGGGGGACGCCGACCGGCTCGTGCAGGTGGGGGCCGACCGGTCGGTCCGGGTGCTCGACATGAACAGCGGCAAGGTGCTGCGCCGCCGGGACGGGGTCGCCGACGTCACCGACCGGATGGTCGCCCACGCCGACCGGCTGTACCTCGTCGAGGAGGACCGGGGGTACAAGCTCCTCGGGTACGACCTGGGCAGCCTCGCCGAGCCGACGGTGCTCTACAGCGCGGGCGACCAGCGGCGGGTCACCGGGCTGGTGGCCTGCGGCGAGCACCGGGCCTGCCTGCTCGAGGTGCCGGACGGGGAGGCCGAGCGGACCGAGGTGGTCGCCGCCACCGAGGGCAAGGGCAGCCGTCGGTGGCCGGCGGCGGGTGGCCGCGACCTGGTGCCGGTGGGTGAGCACCTGCTCGTCCGGCGGGATTCGCCGAAGACCACGGTGAGCCTCTTCGACCCGGCCGGCAAGACGGTGCTGGCCGACCGGAAGGGTACGGCGGCCCGGGTCGACGCCGGCAACCTGCTGGTCTTCGCGGAGACCCCGAGCAGCTTCGAGGACGACCGCAGCATCGCCGGGGTGTCGACCGCCGGTGACCTGACCGAGATGGGGCAGCTCCAGGGCGTCCGCAGCGAGTCGTGTTCGTGGAACACCTCGACGATCGTGTGCGGGGCCGAGCGCGACTTCGTGCTGTACCGCTTCGCCGGCGACGGCTGAGCGGAAGACAGCCGAGCGGGAGAGCCGGCCGGTGCGGGTGCCGGCCGGAGCACCGGACGCCGTCGCGCCACCGACCGCCGGGGTGACGGTCGGTGGCGCGGCGGGAAACGGGTACGGGTGCCGGGCCGGTCAGCCGCCGAGGCTGGCGGCGGCCGAGGCGATCGACGCGGCGAACGTGCTCACCTGGGTGTAGACGCCGGGGGCGTTGGGCCGGGCACAGCCGTCGCCCCAGCTCACGATGCCCACCTGGATCCAGGCGTTCGCGGCGTCCCGACGGAACATCGGGCCACCGGAGTCACCCTGGCAGGTGTCGGTGCCACCGCTGGCGTAGCCGGCGCAGATCTCCTCGGCGGCGATCAGCTCACCGGGGTAGGAGGCGGAGCAGCTCGCGTCACTGACGAAGGGCACGGTGGCCTTGAGCAGGTAACGCTGCTGCGCCCCACCCTCGCGGGCCGCGCCCCAGCCGGCGACGGTGAAGGTGCCGCTGTCGTACGCGGTGGTGGTGGCGATGGGCAGGGTGGCCTGCGACGTGACCGGGGTGGCGAGCCGGATGAGCGCCCAGTCCTTGCCGCTGCCGTTGTAGCCGGGGGCCCGGTAGACGTAGTTGGACTTGACCTGGATCCGGCTGCTCGACTGGAGGTCGACCGCGCCGAGGGTCGCGGTGATGCTGGTGTTGTTGCCGGTGCGGTTCACGCAGTGGGCGGCGGTGAGCACCAGCCGGGGGCTGTAGAGCGCCCCGCCGCAGCCCATGGAGAGCCGGACCATGAACGGGAACTCGCCCTGGGCCGCCCGGGTGCCGCCGACGACCGACGGCGCGGGGTCGGCGATGGGCGCGGCGGTGGCCGGGGCGGTCAGGACGAGCGACCCGGCGGTGATCGCCACCATCGCGGCGGCCGTCCGGCCGATGAGACTGCGCCAACGGTTCACTGGGCCTCCAACCCTCGGCGGCGCCGGTGGAGCGCCGGTTCGATGGCGGGAGCCTAGAGCGATAGATCGACGAAGCTCAACATACTGATGAGGTCATACGACCACGTCCCCGCCCGTGGGCAGCACCGACGCGGGTGTGGGGTCACCCGGCGGAGGGGGATGAAGAGGGTTCGGCGGGGTAAGACAGCGTCCGGCCTGGTGGAGTCGACCGGAGTCGTGGGTCAGCCCGCGACCGGACGCGGGCGGACCGGGTACACCACCCGGCCCGCCCGCCGTACCGGGCCACCACCCGCGCCCGGCCGGCGGCGCGGTCGGTCACCGGCGGCGGGACAGGCGATCAGCGACGGGCGGGGCAGCCGGTCACCGGCGGCCGGGGGCACTCAGTTGCCGGTGACGAAGTTCCAGGCGTCCATCACCCACTGGGTCTGCTGGAGGTAGGCGATGCCGACCCCGGCCAGGAAGATCCCCGTCACCAGGTGGGCACCGCGTGCGCTGCGGCGGACGCGGCCCAGTTGGCGCTCCAGGACGACCCGGCCGAGCAGCCGGGAGAGCGCGAAGAGGCCGGCCGCCACCAGCAGGCTGAGCAGGAAGGCGAGCAGCGGGGCGCCCAGGTCGCCCCGGCCGGAGATGGCCCAGATGCCCCAGCAGACGAAGGCGAAAAGCGCGCCGGCCGCGCTCCACTCACCGCCCCGGCGCAACTGCTCGACGTGCCAGCTCATCGGCCGGCGCGGCGCGGCCGGCTCGGCCCAGCCGGAGTCGTCGTGGTCGACCACCGGGAACGGCTCGGTGCGCGGAGCCCGGGGCTGCCCCACCGAGGCGACGCCCCGGCGGAACGGATCCCGCTGCGGCGGCACCCCGACACCGGGCTGGGGCGGCACCTCGACGGTCCGCTCGGCCCACGGCTGTGTCTGGTCTGCCATTTCGTTTCCTCCCCATGACCGGTGCCGGCCGTCGACCGGTCCACCGTCTTCGAGGGTAGCGAGCGGACAAACCGCCGCGGCCGGCCCGGCCCGGGGCCGCCGGGCGGTACGGTCGGCAGATGGCGGATGCGGAGCGGCGACGACGCCGGTTACGGCACTCACCCCAGCCGGGGGACGGCACGGACGGGCCACCGGCGGCGGTCACCGCGGAGGTGCACGACGGGGTTGCCGCGCCCCGACCCCGGCGGTCCGCCCCGGGCGGCGAGGACGGCGAGCGGGGGCTGCGGGGGCTGGTCGGTTCCGGCTCGTCGCAGGTCGGGGTGAGCGCGGCGCTGCGCGCCCGGGACGCGGCCCGGCCCACCGAGCGGGACCTGGCCGAGGCCGAGGAACGGCTGGTGATCATCCGACGGAACTGGGTGCCCCGGGAGGACCTGCCCCGCTCGGGCCGGTGACCGGCGTCACCGGGGACGGCTCGGGCCAGTGACCGGGCCTGACCCGGAGGACCGGTCGGGACGGTGACCGGCGTCACCCGGGCCGGGCGGCGGGCCGGGACCGGGCCAGCCGGCGGCCGGCCCGGTCGGTGTGCCGGGGGCGGGTCAGGGCAGGTCGGGCAGTTCGCGGGTGCGCTCGTACTCGGCCACCTGGGCGATCCGCCGACCGTGCCGCTCGTTGCCGGAGAACGGGGTGGTGAGGAACGCCTCGACGATGGCGGCGGCCTCGTCCAGGGTGTGCTGGCGGGCACCGACGGCCACCACGTTGGCGTCGTTGTGCTGCCGACCGAGCTGGGCGGTCTCGACGCTCCAGGCCAGCGCTGCCCGGACGCCGACGACCTTGTTGGCGGCGATCTGCTCGCCGTTGCCGGAGCCGCCGATGACCACGCCCAGGCTGCCCGGGTCGGCCACCACCCGGTCCCCGGTGTGCAGGCAGAAGGTCGGGTAGTCGTCGTCGGGGTCGAAGGCGTGCGGGCCGAGGTCGACCAGCTCGTATCCCTGCTTGGCCAGGTGATTGGCCAGGTGCACCTTCAACTCGAAGCCGGCGTGATCGGATCCCAGGTAGACGCGCATACCGGGCAGTCTGTCAGGGCCGCGCCCCGGCCCGCCGTGGGGGCGGCGTGCCGGGGCGGATTCGTCACACGGTCAGCGGGGCAGTTCGGCGACGACCAGACCGCCGCGCGCCTTCGGGGTGAACCAGGTGCTCTTGCGGGGCATCTTCTCCCGGGCCAGGTTCACCGCGACGAAGTCGTCCACGGTCACCGGGGCGATCAGGACGGCCAGCTCGGCCCGGCCGGCGTCGACCTCGCCGGTGAGCCAGCTCGCCGGGTAGTCGCCGCCGACGTAGGTGATCCGCTTGTCGCCCGGGTCGAGGCCGAGGGCGTCGCGCAGCAGCAGCCGTTCGACCAGGGCGTGGTCGAGGTTCTCCAGCCGGGCGGCGTCGGCGTCGTGCGGCAGGGTCACCGCGTACCCCTGGCCGGCGAGCCGGAGGTGCACGGTGCCGCCGGCCGCCGGGACCTCGACCGGGCCGTCGATCGGGGCGAGCTGCGCCCCGGCGGCGCGGAGCCGGTCGAGCAGCTCGTCGGGGGTGCTGGTCAGCTCGCTGACCAGCCGGTTGTAGGGCTGGATGGCGACCGATGCCGGCGTGGTGACCACCGCGAGGAAGCGCGGGAAGCCGCCGGTCTGCGCGGCCAGGCTGCGGTGGTTGCCGTCGGCGACCACCAGTTCGCCGCCGCCGGCCAGCGCGGTCAGCGCGTCCTGGTCGGGGCCGGGGCCGAGCAGCCAGATGGCGTGCGTCCGGCCGGCCTGGTCGGTGTCGGTGGCCGCCGGCACGCCCGCCGCGTCGGTCGCCGCCGCGAGCGCGGCGTGCAGCTCGTCGCCCCGCCCGGTCTGCAACAGGAGCACGGGCGAGAGCAGGTGACCCAGCGCCTCGGCCAGGGCGACCCGCTCCCGCACCTTGGCGATGAAGACGTCCTCGTTGCGGATGACCAGGCCGGGCTCGTCGGCGCTGGTGGAGATCTGGTCGGTGTCGACCATCGCGAACAGCCCGTACGCCGGCTCCTCGCCCGGGGCGCTGATCCGGTAGAGGACGACGACCTGCTCGGCCGGGGTGTAGCTGCCGTCGGCCTTCGCCTCGGTGAGCCGGGCCACCGCGTCGCCGAGCGCATCGAGGAAGGACTTCCCGAGACTCTCCGGCGCCCGGTGGGGCATCTCGATGCCGAGGGCACTGTGCGGGTTCGCCTCGATGATCGCGGTGATCTCCGCGTCGTCGGCGAACTCGTCGTAGTTCTGCGCGCCGGTGCCGCCAGTGGTGATCCAGGCCCGGGTGATCGGATGCACGACCGTCATGGGGCTTGACGCTACCGGCGCGGGCACCCACCATCACGCCGACCCCGGGGCCGGTCCACCAGATGAACCGTCCCGTCGTCCGGGCCCGCCCCGGGCCGGGTCACTCGAAGATGGGCCCCAGCGTGCGGGAGCGCTTCAGCTCGTAGAAGCCGGGGGTGCCGGCGACCAGCAGGACGCCGTCCCAGAGCCGGCCGGCGGCCTCGCCCTTCGGGGTCGGGGTGACCACCGGGCCGAAGAAGGCGACAGTGCCGCCGTCCGGGCCGGGGGCGTGCACCACGGGGGTGCCGACGTCGGTGCCGACCGGCCGCATGCCGGCCTCGTGACTGGCCCGCAGCGCCTCGTCGTACCCGGTGGAGTCGGCGGCGTCGGCGAAAGCCGGGTCCAGCCCGACGTCGGCCAGCGCGGCGGTGATCATCTCCCGGCCGAGCGGTTCCTTGCCGAGGTGGATCCGGGTGCCCATCGCGGTGTAGAGCCGCGCCAGGGTCGCGCCGCCGTGCGCCTGCTCGACGGCGATGCAGACCCGCACCGGCCCCCAGCCCCGCTCCATCATCTCCCGGTACTGCTCGGGCAGCTCCCGGCCCTCGTTGAGCACCGCCAGGCTCATCACGTGATAGCTGATCTCCACGTCCCGGACCTGCTCGACCTCCAGGAGCCAGCGGGAGGTGATCCAGGCCCACGGGCACAGCGGGTCGAACCACATGTCGACGGCGACACGTTCGGTCACGGTCAGGTCCCTTCCTCGGGCCAGGCCGGCCGGCAGGCCCGACAGGCTGGCCTTTCGATCCTCACCCCGGACGGCACCGATCGGTAGCGGAATGAGAGCGTGACGTCGACCACCGCACGGTCGGTGCATGGAAGACTCGGCTCGGGTCGCCGCCACGAGCGGCCGGCAGGGGCTGGCGCAGCCGTGAGGCGGCGAGAGTGGGATGGAGACGAAAGTGCCAGGAGTGCGCAACCTGACCCAGGCCGAGGCCACCGAGCGGGCCCGCCTGCTGGAGGTCACCGGGTACGACATCGACCTCGACCTGTCGACCGCGGTGCAGGCCGAGGGCCGCACCTTCCGGTCGGTGACCGAGGTCAGGTTCCGCTGTGCCGAACCCGGCGCCGGCACCTTCATCGAGACCGCCGCCGAGTCGGTGCACGCGGCCACGTTGAACGGCGAGCCGGTGGACCTCGCCGACTGGTCGGCCGAGAAGGGCCTGGCGCTGACCGGGCTGGCCGCCGAGAACGTGCTCGTGGTGGACGCCGAGTTCGGCTACTCCAACAGCGGCCAGGGCCTGCACCGCACGGTCGACCCGGTCGACGGTGAGACGTACCTCTACAGCCAGTTCGAGACCGCCGACGCGCAGAAGGTGTTCGCCTGTTTCGACCAGCCCGACCTCAAGAGCGTGTACACCTGGCACGCCACCGTCCCGACGCACTGGCGGGTGGTCTCCAACATGCCCGCCGAGCGGGAGGAGCCGGCCGGCGAGGGGCTCAAGACCGTCCACTTCACCACCTCGGCGCGGATGAGCACCTACATCACCGCGCTCTGCGCCGGCCCGTACCACGAGGTGCGGGACAGCCACGACGGCATCGACCTGGGGGTCTTCTGCCGGGCCTCGATGGCGCCCCACCTGGACGCCGACGACCTGTTCCTGGTCACCCGGCAGGGCTTCGACTTCTTCCACCAGCAGTTCGGGGTGCGCTACCCGCTGCCCAAGTACGACCAGCTCTGGGTGCCCGACTTCAACGCCGGCGCGATGGAGAACTTCGGCTGCGTCACCCACGCCGAGTCGCACTACCTGTTCCGCTCGCAGGTCACCGACTTCGAGTACGAGCAGCGGGCCAACACGATCCTGCACGAGCTGGCCCACATGTGGTTCGGCGACCTGGTCACCATGCGCTGGTGGAACGACCTGTGGCTCAACGAGTCGTTCGCCGAGTGGGCCAGCCACTGGTGCAACACCCACGCCACCCGGTTCTCCGAGGCGTGGACGACCTTCCTGTCGATCCGCAAGAACTGGGGTTACCGGCAGGACCAGCTCTCCTCCACCCACCCGGTCTACTGCGAGATGCCGGACCTGGAGGCGGTCGAGGTCAACTTCGACGGCATCACGTACGCCAAGGGCGCCAGCGTGCTCAAGCAGCTCGTGGCGTACGTCGGCGAGGAGCCGTTCCTGGCCGGGCTGCGGGCGTACTTCGCCAAGTACGCCTGGGGCAACGCCACCTTCGACGACCTGCTCACCGAGCTGGAGACGGCCTCCGGCCGGGAGCTGCGCAAGTTCGCCGCCCAGTGGCTGGAGACCGCCCAGGTCAACACCCTGCGTCCCGAGGTGACCATCGGGGCCGACGGCGGCTACGAGCGGGTGCTGGTCCGGCAGGAGGCACCCGCCGGCCACCCGACACTGCGCACCCACCGGATCGGGGTCGGCCTGTACGACCTCACCGACGGCCGGCTGGTCCGCCGGGAACGGATCGAGGTGGACGTCACCGGCGAGAAGACCGAGCTGTCGGCGCTGCACGGCCGGCCCGCCGCCGACGTGCTGCTGCTCAACGACGACGACCTGACGTACACCAAGCTGCGGCTCGACGAGCGGTCGATGGCCACCGTGGTGCCGCACATCGCCGGCTTCGAGTCGTCGCTGGCCCGCGCGCTGTGCTGGACGGCGGCCTGGGACATGCTCCGGGACGCCGAGCTGTCCGCCCGCGACTACGTGGCGCTGGTGCTGGCCGGCCTGCCCGCCGAGGCCGACATCAACCTGGTCACCGCCACCCTGCGGCAGGCCAGCACCGCGCTGGTCTTCTACGCCGATCCGGCCTGGGCGCCGACCGGCTGGGCCGCGCTGTCGCGGACCGCGAAGGCGACCCTGGCGGCGGCCGAACCGGGCAGCGGCTTCCAGCTCGCCTGGGCCCGCGCGTACGCCTCGGCGGCCCGCTCCGACGAGGACCTGGCGACGTTACGCGGTTGGCTGGCCGGCACCGGCGTGCCGGCCGGGCTGACCATCGACACCGAACTGCGGTGGACGGTGTTGCAGTCGCTGGTGGCCAACGGGGCCGCCGGCACCGCCGAGATCGAGGCGGAGCTGGCCGGCGACCGGACGGCCTCCGGTGAGCGGGAGGCCGCGTACGCGCACGCGCTGGTGCCGACCGAGGAGAACAAGGCGGCGGTGTGGTCCCTGCTGACCGGTGCCGACGCGCTGCCGAACTGGCGCAACCGGGCGCTGTTGCAGGGGCTGACCCACCCGGCGCAGGTCGCGCTGACCGCGCCGTACCGCGAGCGCTACTTCGCCACCGTGGCGCAGGTGTGGGCGCAGCGGGACAGCGAGCCGGCGCAGGAGTTCGTGCAGCTCGCGTACCCGGCCTATCTGGTCGAGGAGGAGACGGTGGCGGCCACCGACGCCTGGCTCGCCGGGGACGGCCACCCGGCCCCGCTGCGCCGGCTGGTGGCCGAGGGGCGCGACGGGGTGGTCCGCGCGTTGAAGGCCCGCGCCCGGGACGCCCGCAGCGGCTGACGTCGAGGTGCACGGCCCGGGGCCGGCGCGGGTGCGAGCCCACGCCGGCCCCGGGCCGTTATCGTGGGCCGAGGAGGTGAGCGATGGCACAGCCGACGTACGAGTGGCGGCCACCCGAGCGGGACTGGCGCGAACAGGACCTGTACGAGCTGCCCGAGGACGGGAACCGCTACGAGATCATCGACGGGAGTCTGCACGTGACCCCTCCGGCCGGCCCGTACCATCACGAACTCGCGGACGACATCCGGATGGCGCTGCGGCAGAGCGCGCCCGCCGACTGGCGGGTGATCCGCGAGATCGGGGTCCGGGTGCCGGCCGGTAACCTCATCCCGGACGTCACCGTGCTCCGGCCGGGTGCCCCCCGGGACCGGATGTGGGCCGACCCGTCGGACGTCGCTCTGGTCGTCGAGGTGGAATCGCCCAACAGCCGTCGCCACGACCGCCTGACCAAACCGGCGCTCTACGCGGAGTCCGGCATTCCCGCCTACTGGCGGGTGGAGCGGAGCGACTTCGGTCCCGTCGTCTACCGGTACACCCTGGTCAAGGGAGTGCACTACAACCTGCTCGGCACCGTCGGCCCGGATGAGCCGGTACCGGTCGACGAGCCGTGGCCGATGCGACTCGATCCCCGCGACTGGCCCCGCTGACCGGCAGCCGGCCGCTTCGGCACCAACGGACGCGACGGAGCCCGGTCCGCGGGGTGCGGGCCGGGCTCCGGGCTGTTCGGGACGTGCGGGTGGGGCTCAGCCCCGGCCGGCGTGGCTGGCGAGCTGGTCGAGGCCCTGGATGATGCCGCCGGCCAGGTCCCCGCCGCCGAACGACGCCACCATGGACAGCGCGGCCAGCTTCACGTACGTGTCGGGGATGCGCTTGCGGGCGTACCGGCCGGTGACGACCTCGAGCTGGCGCTGGTTGGGCGACACGGCGATCAGCACCGACCTGTCCGGCTCGGCGAGCTGGCGGTGCAGCCGCTCGGCGTGCTCCCGGACCGGCTCGTCGAGGCCGCCGACGTAGACCGAGAAGACCAGGCCGCTGCCCTGGTCGGCCAGGCGCAGCGCCTCGTCGATCCGCAGCAGCTGGCGGGTCGAGAACGGCCCGTCCAGCACCTCGGGCGGGGTGCCCGTACCGGCCTGGTCGACCTGCTCACCAACGGTCACTTGCGCCTCCGGTTCCACCGGCCGGCGCCTCGATGCCGGCCTGCTGCTGCTTGTGGCTGGTCAGCGCCGGCGCCTGGGCACCGGCGGCCAGGGCGGTGCCGGCCGAGTCGGCCAGCTGCTCCGGGCGGCCCAGGAACCAGACGGGCGTGAAGTCGAAGCGTCGGCCGGGGCGGTAGCGCTTGGCGCCGCCGCCGCTGCCGTGGTTGGCGGCGTAGACCAGCCCGACGATCACCAGCACCACCGCCGCCGGGATGCCGACGAAGATCAGCAACGTGTCAGTGACAGACAATCCCAACGCCCCCAGGCGGTAAGAGAGACCAGAGCTTCCGGGTCGGGTGGACGAGCATGGCATCGAGCTCCCGAGTCCGCTGCCATTCACGTTAGCGGAGCCGGCCCCCCGCGAGCCTGCGGGGTGCCGATCCCACCTGTCACTCCAGTGTCCCAGTGACCTCGCGGTGGCGACGAGTCGGGTCGCGCGCCCCGTCCTGCCGGTGTCGCGCGCCTCCATCCTGCCGGTTCGGCGCGCGGTGCGCTGGGGCGACACGGGCGGGGTGGGTGTGGCGTCCGCCCCATCTTCCGCTGACATGACCCGATCGGGATTGCCGGACGGCGCGACGGGGCGCGGAGGATGACCCCAGTCGATCGACCGAGGTCGGTCGCGTCCGGTCCCGCCACCCCAGGGAGTACCCGTGCAACCTGTGCCCGCCCTGCACCCCCACCCCGCCCGGTCCGGCCCCCGTCGGCCCTGGCCCCGGCTGGTCGCCCGTCCCCTGCTGGCGCTCGCCCTGGTCGGCGGCGGGGCGCTCGCCGCGCCGGGCGCGCCGGCCGCGGCCGGCGACGGCCGAAGCGCCGCCGCGGTCGCCGCCAACCCGTACGAGCGCGGTCCCGCCCCCACGGTGAGCAGCATCGAGGCCGCCCGTGGTCCGTTCGCCATCGCCCAGAGCACCGTCGCCGCGTCCGCGGTGAGCGGCTTCCGGGGCGGCACCGTCTACTACCCCACCAGCACCGCCGAGGGCACCTTCGGCGCGGTGGCCATCTCCCCCGGCTACACCGCCAGCCAGTCCAGCGTCGCCTGGCTCGGCCCCCGGCTGGCCTCGCAGGGCTTCGTGGTGATCACCATCGACACCCTCTCGGTGTACGACCAGCCGGCCTCCCGGGGCACCCAGCTGCTCGCCGCCCTGGACTACCTGACCGGCAGCAGCGCGGTGCGTACCCGGATCGACCGGAACCGGCTCGCGGTGATGGGGCACTCGATGGGCGGCGGAGGCAGCCTGTCGGCGGCCAACACCCGGCCGACGTTGCAGGCGGCCATCCCGCTGACCGGCTGGCACACGGTCAAGAACTGGTCGTCGGTACGGGTGCCGACGCTGGTGGTCGGCGCGGAGAACGACTCGACCGCGCCGGTGTCGTCGCACTCGGAGCCGTTCTACACCAGCCTGCCGGCCAGCCTGGACAAGGCGTACCTGGAGCTGAACGCCGCCGGCCACTCCGCGCCCACCTCGGCGAACGTCACGGTGGCGAAGTACAGCATCTCCTGGCTGAAGCGGTTCGTCGACGACGACACCCGCTACGAGCAGTTCCTCTGCCCGGCTCCCCGGGGCAGCGCGATCGAGGAGTACCGGGACACCTGCCCGCACTCCTGATCCCCACCGGTCGGACCCGCCGCGGCAGGCGGCGGGTCCGACCGTCGGGAGGATCACATCGCGGTACGGGCCGACCACAGCTCGGGAAAGACCACCCGGGACATGCTGCGCTGCAACCAGGCCAGCCCGGCCGACCCGCCACTGCCGACCTTCGCGCCCATGGTGCGCTGGACGGCCTTGACGTGGTTCCAGCGCCAGTCGCCGAACTGCTCGGCCACCTCGACCAACGCCTCGCCGAGCTGCCGCAGGTGGTTGTCGGGTCCGTCGTCGTCGTAGACCGCCAGCCAGGCCGCCTCGACCCGGGGGTGCGGCAGGTGCTCGACGGCGACGTCCCGGTCGAGCAGCTCGGCGGGCAGGTCGTGCCCGTGCCGGCCGAGCAGGGCGACCACCTCGTCCCAGAGGCTCGGTACGGCCAGTGCGGCGCGCAGCTCGTCGTAGACCTGGCTCTGCCGGCGGAAGGGGCGGATCAGCGCCGGGTCGCGCAGCCCGAGCAGGAACTCGAGCTGCCGGTACATCGCGGACTGGAAGCCGGAACCCTCACCGAGCAGGTTGCGGAACCGGTTGAAGTCGGCGGGGGTCATCCAGCGCAGCCCGCGCCAGGCGGCGTTGAGCCCCTCCAGGTGCAGGGCGGCCCGGCGCAACGGGGCGAGCGCCTCCCATACCCGATCGGCCCGCAGGTCGTGCCGGGCCTGCCGCAGCTCGTGGCAGGTCAGCCCGAAGTACAGCTCCATGATCTGGCTGACCATCAGGAAGGACATCTCGCCCGGATCGGAGCTGAGCGGCTGCTGGAGGGTGTGCAGGGTGCTGGCGTGCACGTACGCGTCGTAGGGCACCCGGTCGGCGAACTCCAGGGTGGGTTCGCCGCCGTTGCGGGCGGCCCGCGCCCGACGCTGCTGCGGGGTGACCGGACGCACCGCCGGGGTCGGCGTACGCGCCCGCAGGTCCGTCTGTTCCATCGTCTCGCCTCCTCCGGATACCGGTCCCGTCATGATCTCCCGGCGTGGGCCGGTGACGGAATGCCGATTCGACGGCGGTACCCACCGATCACTTTCACTCCTGAAGGCGCTTCGGCATTCTGACCTGCCGCCGGTAAGGTCGCCGGATGGACGAGATGGACTGGGCGCTGCTCCGCGAGTTGCAGGCCGACGCGCGGCTGTCGTTCAGCGAGCTGTCCCGGCGGGTGCACCTGTCCCCACCGGCGGTCGCCGAGCGGGTCCGCCGGCTGGAGGAGTCCGGGGTGATCACCGGGTACCACGCCCACGTCGACCTTGCCCGCGCCGGCCGTCCGGTGGTGGCGCTGATCCGGATGTCCTGTTACGGCTCCCGCTGCATCCTGCACGACCCGCAGGTCGTCGACTGGCCGGAGATCCAGGAGATCCACCGGATCACCGGGGACGCGTGCAGCGTGCTCAAGGTCGCCGCCGGGTCGATCGGGCAGTTCGAGGCGGTCATCGACCGGCTCGCCCCGTACGGGCAGCCGTCCAGCACGATGGTGCTCTCCACCCCGTTGCAGTGGCACCCGGTCACGCCGTTGCCGCCCGGACCGGCCGCCCTCGGTCCCCGGCAACGCTGACTCCGGGTTTGCCCCCCGGCCAGCGGGAATGCAGGCCCGCACACCCGTCGCAGGATTCCGGCGCACCGTCGCCGGGAGGGGGGAATCATGCGGGGGCTCACTCTGCACCGTCACGCCGTCCTCGCCGTACTGGCGATGTTCGCCCTGGTCGGGGCGTTCGTCCTGGTCGCGGCACCAGCAGCGCGGGCCGGCGAGAACATCTTCGTCGAGGTCACGCCGAACAGCGCGCCGGCCGGCACCCGGGTCACCGTCCGGGCCAGCTGCGACAACACCAACAACCAGCAGGCCACCGTGCACTCGGACGCCTTCGGGCGGGTGGTGCTGCGGCCCGACAACGGCTTCCTCACCGGCGCGGTCACCATCGCCGGCAACAAGCAGCCCGGTGACTACCCGGTCGACCTGCGGTGCCCCAACGGCAGCACCGCCTCGACCATGCTGACCGTGCTCAACATGGCGCAGCCGAGCAAGGGACCGGCCACCGGTGGGGGCGGGACGGTGGGCGACCGGGGCACCGGTTCACTGCTGCTGGTCGGCGGCCTCGCCGTGGTGGCCGTGGCCGCCGGGCTCGGCGTCTTCGGCGGCAACCGCCGACGGACCCGTCCCGGTGCCTGACCACCGGTCGCCATGGCCCGTACCCGTCACCGCCGGTCCCGGCCGGCCGGCCGCCGGCTGCGGGCGGCGGCCCGCCGGACCATGCGGGCCGCCGCCCGGATCCACCGCCGGTCCCGCCGGCTCGCCGCCCGGATCCACCGCCGGTCCCGCCGGGCCGCGGCCCGGTTCCGCCGGGTCGCCGGCCAGGCGTTCTCCGCCAGCGTGACCACCGCCGACCCGGTCACCCAGGCCCGGCCGGTACGCCCGGTGCCCCGGCAGCCGGCCTTCGGCGGTCGGTTCGCCTCAGGCGGGCCGGGGTTGCCCGTCCTGGCGATAGCCGCCGTGATGCTGCTGATCGTGACGATGCTCGGGGTGGAACGGGTCACCGGGCGCAGCGTGCTGCCGGACCGGTTCGTCGCCGGCCTGCGCCCGCCGCCGAAGAAGTTCCCGGTGTTGTCCGGGAGTCCACCGACCCAGATCGCCATCTCCCGGATCGACCTCCGGGCGACGGTGCACCGGGTCGGCATCGCCCCGGACGGCAGCATCGCCGTCCCGGACACCGCCCGCGCCCAGGAGGCCGGCTGGTACGACCAGGGCCCCACCCCCGGCCAGTACGGCCCGGCGGTGATCGTCGGCCACGTGGACACCACCACCGGTCCGGCGGTCTTCCACGGCCTCAAGGAACTGCACGACGGCGACGAGATCGAGGTGACCCGCGCCGACCGCCGGGTGGCCGTCTTCGAGGTCGACGAGATCCAGCGGTACCGCAAGGAACGGTTGCCGGTCGACCAGATCTACGGTGACTTCAGCCGTCCCCGCCTGCGGTTGATCACCTGCGGCGGGCGCTGGGTCGGGGGTGCGACCGGTTACGCCGACAACCTGGTGGTCTACGCCACCCTGGTCCGGGCCGACTGACCGGCCCGGGCCGGCTCACCGGTCCCGGCCCAGGCCAGCGGCACCGCACGGCGGCCCGACCCGGCGGCGCGAGGGCGTGACCGACGGCGCGGTCGGTCAGGCCGCCTCGGCCTCGCGGAACGGGTCGCGCAGGTCGAGCCAGTCCGCCCAGCGCGGATCCGGTGCGCGGTGGCCGAGCACCCGCCAGGCGGTGCCCTTCGGGGCGGCCGGCAGGCTGTGCAGCCGCCAGCCCAGCTCGGCCGGGGTCTTGTCGCCCTTGGTGTGGTTGCACCGGGCGCACGCGGCGACCACGTTCTCCCAGGCGTGCCGGCCACCCCGGCTGCGCGGGAAGACGTGGTCGATGGTCTCGGCCGGGCCCCGGCAGTAGGCGCAGCGGTTGCCGTCGCGGGCGAAGATCGCCCGCCGGGAGAGCCCGACGTGGGTGCGGTAGGGCACCCGGACGAACCGGGTCAGCCGCACCACCGAGGGGACGGGCAGCGCGTCGTGGGCGCTGTGCAGGATGCCGTCGCCGTCGGCGACGCAGACCGCCTTGGCGGAGAGCACCAGGATCGCGGCTCGACGCACGGACACGACACACAGCGGCTCGTAGGTGGCGTTGAGAACCAGCGCGCCGGAGCCCACCGTGGGTCGTATGTCAGGCATCGTGCTCACCCTCCCGGTCCAGCCGCTCCCACCGCTGGCAGCACCGGTCGACCCTCGGGCAGCAGGGAACACCGACCGGCTCCGGCGGGATCACCGTCATCCGCTGCGCCAATCGTCCCTGATCGGACCCGGGATTGCACGTACTAATCCGGGGTACCCGCTGAACGCTCCGCGCCGTGTAGGAAGATGTCCGGTTCGGCGTCGTACGATCATGGGACGGAACGGGCGTGGAGGGTCGGCCGTCGGCCGTCCGGCCCCCTGCGGTACGAAGACAGGGTGAGCGTCGTCAGCCTGTCGTCCGTCGTCCTGTCCGCCGCCCCGAGCCCGACACCGGGCAGCAGCCCGGGTTCCGGGGGCGGCTCGGGCGCCGACTGTCTGGGCAGCACCTCCTGCGAGTACCTGTACCGGGTGACCGGATCGGCCTGGTTCGCCGAGGGCAGCTACTGGATCCTGCTCAAGCCGCTGCGGGTGGTGCTGATCCTGCTGCTGGCGCTCGTCGCCCGCTGGGCGCTGCACCGGACGATCAACCGGCTGGTCCGCACCACCGCGCACGGGTCGGTGCCCACCCTGCTGCGCCCGCTGCGTGAGCGGGTGCCCAGCGCCGCGCTCGACCCGACCGAGTTCGTCCCCGAACGACGTCGCCAGCGCGCCGAGGCGATCGGTTCGGTGCTGCGCAGCATGGTCACCGCGTTCGTCTTCGGCATCGCCCTGCTGATGATCCTGCGCGAGTTCAGCTTCGACCTGGCCCCGCTGCTGGCCAGCGCCGGGATCGCCGGGGTGGCCCTCGGTTTCGGCGCGCAGAGCCTGGTGAAGGACCTGATCGCCGGGTTGTTCATGCTCATCGAGGACCAGTACGGCGTCGGCGACACGGTCGACCTGGGCGAGGCGACCGGGGTGGTGGAGTCGGTGGGGCTGCGGGTCACCACGGTCCGCGACGGCCGGGGGGTGCTCTGGTACATCCGCAACGGCGAGATCATCCGGGTGGGCAACAAGAGCCAGGGCTGGGCGCTGGTCGTGATCGACCTGCCGATCGGGTTCGCCGGCACCGAGGAGGCCAACGCGGTGCTGCGGACGGCCGCCGCCTCGGTGGCGATGGACCCGGACCTGGCCCCGGAGATCGTCGAGCCACCCGAGGTGCTGGGGGTGGAGCAGATGACGGTCGACGGCGCGGTGCTCCGTACGGTGGTCAAGACCACGGCGGAGGGGCAGTTCGCGGTCGGTCGGGAGCTGCGTCGCCGGCTCGCCGAGGCGCTGGAGAACTCCGGCATCACCGCCCGGATCGCCGCGGCCCGGCTCTATCCGGGACTGCCGCCCAACGGCGTCCTCACCACCCCGACCACCCCGCCGAGCGCCACTGCGGTCACCTCGGCCGGCCCCACCTACGCCACCCTGACCGGCACCCCCGCCCCGACCGGCACCGGTACGGGCACCCACGAGCCGTCCGACACCCCCGGGCCAGCCGGCAGCGGACCAGGCAGCACCGGACCCGGCACCACCGGAGCAGGCAGCACCGGACCCGGCGGCGCCCACGGGCGGTAGCAGGTCACGGGCGCCAGGCGCACCACGGCGGCGGCCCGATGGGCGGTACTCGCGCACCGGCCGGCCCCTCGGGTATCGTCCGTTCGTTCAGTCGGGGATGCGACGATCAATCCGTTCGCCCTAGTCAGTTGTCAGACGATCGGGCAGAATCCGGTACACGCGTTCCCGGGAGCGTGATCGCGTCATCGCTGATCCGCGAATCTGACGACGGCGCCCCGCCGGGCCACCACAAGTGGCCGGTGTCGGGGCACGATGGAGGCCACGGTGTCCGACCAGCGACCCGGCCCGGACCGACCGGCCACCTTCCGTGAGGTGTTCGGCCGGGTCGAGTTCCGTGCGGTCTTCGCCGCCAGCGTCCTGTCCTGGATCGGCGACTACGTCGCCAAGGCCGCGGTCACCGTGCTGGTCTACCAGGAGAGCCAGTCCGTCGCCCTCTCCGCCGCCGCGTTCGCGGTCAGCTACCTGCCGTGGCTGGTCGGCGGTCCGCTGCTGGCCGCGCTCGCCGAACGGCACCGGCACCGGCAGGTGATGGTCACCTGCGACGTGATCCGGATGGTGCTGACCGCCCTGATCGTGCTGCCCGACCTGCCGGTCTGGGCGATCCTGGCCCTGCTCTTCGCCGCCACCCTCGCCAACCCGCCCGGGCAGGCGGCCCGGTCGGCGCTGCTGCCGGCGATCCTCACCGGCGACCGGTTGGTGCTGGGCCTGTCGCTCAACGCCAGCGCCAGCCAGGCCGCCCAGGTGGTCGGCTATCTGGCTGGGGCGGCGGTCGCCGTGTTCAGCCCGACGGCGGCGCTGCTGCTCAACGCGGCCACCTTCGGCCTGTCGGCCCTGCTCGTCCGGCTCGGCGTCCGCGACCGGGAGCCGACGCTCAGCGAGGCACACCGTACCCACCTGCTGCGGGAGACCGCTGAGGGCTTCCGGATCGTCTTCGGCAACCCGGTCCTGCGGGCGATCAGCCTGCTGGTGTTCAGCGCGATGCTCTTCTCGATCGTGCCGGAGGGGCTGGCCGCGGCCTGGGCCGCGGAGCGCTCCGGCAACGGTCTGGACTCCGGTGCCGCCCAGGCCGTCATCATGGCGGCCAATCCGGTCGGATTCATCGTCGGCGGCCTGCTCGTGGGGCGGTTGGTGTCGCCCGCCGGCCGGCTCAGCCTGATGCGGCCCCTCGCGGTGCTCGCCCCGCTGGCCCTGGTGCCGGCGCTGCTGAATCCCCCACCGGTGGTGGTCGCCCTGCTCGCGGCGGCCTGCGGTTTCGCGGTCGCGGGTCTGATCCCGACGGCGAACGGCCTCTTCGTGCGGGCACTGCCCAACGGCTACCGGGCCCGCGCCTTCGGTGTGATGGCGACCGGGATCCAGGTGATCCAGGGTGGCGCGGTGCTGGTCACCGGTCTGCTCGCCGACCGCTTCTCGGTGCCCACGGTGGTCGGGGTGTGGAGCGCCGCGGGGGTGCTGCTGATGCTGTGCACCGCGCTGCGCTGGCCGAACCGGGCCACCGTCGACGCCGCGGTGGCGGCCGCCGACCTGACCAACGTCGCCACCGGTCCGCAGCCGGACGGCTCACCCGCGGCGGCCCGGGCCGGCGAGCGGAGCGGTCACCGGCACGCTGTGACGTGATCGGCGGACGGGCGGCGGTCGGGGCACCGCCACACCTGGCAGGATGGAACGGTGAATTCCGCAGGCGAGCCCCGGCCCGTTCCGTCGACGACCCTCTTCGAGGCCGTCGGTGGTGAGCCCACCTTCCGCAGGTTGGTCGACAGGTTCTACGCCGGCATCGCCACCGACCCGCTGCTGCGGCCGATGTACCCGGAGGGCGACCTCGGGCCGGCCGCCGAGCGGATGACGCTCTTCCTGATGCAGTACTGGGGCGGCCCGACCACCTACTCCGCCCAGCGGGGGCACCCCCGGCTGCGGATGCGGCACGCGCCGTTCCGGATCGGCCCGGCCGAGCGGGACGCCTGGCTGCGCCACATGCGGCGCGCGGTGGACGAGCTGGCGCTGCCGCCGGAGACCGGCACCGCCCTCTGGGACTACCTGGAGCGCTCGGCCTACTTCATGGTCAACGTCATGGAGGACCCGGCCGCCGGCTGACACCCCGGGCCGACGCGGGTCAGCCGGTCCGCCCCGGGGCGGCGTGCCCCTCTCCTCGTCAGCCGTTCGGGCCGACGGGCGTCCGCTCAGAGCAGGGCGCCCTCGTCGTGCAGCCAGTCGACGAACGTGGTGGCCACCGCCGCTCCGCAGTCCAGCATCTCCACCAGCAGCGCGTCGTGTGCCCCGGCGCCGAGCGGCACCTGCAGCTCGGCGTAGATGGGAAGCTGGCCGCGCTCGGTCGGGTCACCGATGTAGGCCTTGCAGAACCGGCGGGTGTGGTTCCACTCGTTGACCACCCGGTAGGCCCGGTCGGCCCAGTCCGGCGGGACGGTCGCGTGTGGACGTGCCCGCATCACCAGGATCTCGTCCTCGGGGCCTTCGAGGGTGACCAGCACCGCGTGCCGTTCCCACATGGCCAGCAGGTTGCCGTCCCCGTCGGCCAGGTAACGCACGTCGAGCAGGTCGAGCGCGTCACAGACCCGGGCCAGGGTGACCGGTGCCACGGAGACCGGCCGGTCGGTCACGGCCGGTCGCTCGGTGACAGGGCAGTCGTCCGCCGGTTGGCGGGGGGACGGTGGCCCCATCCGGACACTGTCCACCGTGATCCCGCTTCGAGTTTCCGTGTCGCCGCCAGCGGCGGGACCAGGGCGCCATGACCACCACGGCATCGCTCGCGCACCTCACTCCCCAGCGGATCCAATCGCCTACGGTGCGTTGGATCCGAGGATGGACGGTACCCGGACAGCCGGGTTGAGACACCCCCCCAACGGCAGCACCAGACCGGAAGAATGATGCAGGGTCATCCTTTCGGCTGATCCCGCGCCGGACGAATTGCGAGATCCGAGACTTTCCGCGACCAGGCGGCTCCGTACGGCCCCACCAGACCGACCCAACGGCCGGCCACCCGCACCTGGACCTCCCCCGCCCCGCCGGCCCCGGCCGGACCGAGGAATCCCATCCGGACCAGACCCTGCACCAACCGTTGGGTGATCTCCACCGGCTCGGTCGGCGCGGCATCCGGCGTGACGGTCACCGCCACGTGGTCGAGCAGCGCGTCCCGCAGCACCCGCTGCCCCACCGCGCGACCGCCCACCCCCTCGGCGGCGGCGGTGCGCAGGGTGCCCGCCGCGGCCTCGGCGATCCGCCGCAGCTCGGCGGCGGGCAGCACCTCGACGGGTCGGCTCGCCGCCGGTGGCAGCGGCCAGCGCCAGCGGTCGTCCCGGGCCGGGGGCAGCGCGGGGTCGGCCGCCGCCAACCGGGCCAGCAGCTCGGCGGCGACCACGGTCACGTCGGCCGGCGCCCGGCCGGTCACCGTCCGGACCACCAGCACGTCCCACGGCAACCGGGCCCACAGGGCGGTACGGCCGACGTCGGCCAGCGGACGCATCCGGACCACCCCGGCCGGGTCGAGACGCACCAGCCGGGCGAGGAAGGCCCCCGCGTCGGCGACACCCTCGTGGCCCGGGCCGGCAATGCCCCCGCGCCCGGAGTCCACGGCGTCCCCACCCCCGGGGTGGGCGGCCGGTCCGCCGGTCACGCCGACCCGTCGGCCACGGCCCACGCCTCCAGGAAGGCCCGTTCCTCGTCACTGAGCCGTCGGGGCCGCTTCTCGAACAGGTCGAACGGGACCAGCACCGAACGGGCGGTGCTGGCCAGCACCGCCCCGTCGTACAGCTCGTAGGCGACGGTGAACGAGGCGGCCCGGATGCGCTCCACCCACAGCTCGATCCGGACGGTCGGCGCGGCCTCGGCGGTGGCCCGGCCGAGCGCGTAGTCGACCGGACGCAGGTAGTCGACCTCGTGTCGACGGATGACCACCCCGTCGGCGAACGAGCCGACCCCCCACGCCTTGCCGCCGGCGAACATCAACGCCACCCGCGCCTCCTCGTACAGGGTGAGGAAGCGCGAGTTGTTGACGTGGCCGTACGCGTCCAGGTCGGACCAGCGCAGGGTGCAGTGGTAGACGAAACGCTCCGCCATGCTCAGTCGCGGGTCAGCTTGCGGTAGGTCACCCGGTGCGGGCGGGCCGCCTCGGCACCGAGCCGGTCGATCTTGTTCTTCTCGTACGCTTCGAAGTTGCCCTCGAACCAGAACCACTTCGCCGGGTTCTCGTCGTCGCCCTCCCAGGCCAGGATGTGGGTGGCGACCCGGTCGAGGAACATCCGGTCGTGCGAGATGACCACCGCGCAGCCGGGGAACTCCAGCAGCGCGTTCTCCAGGCTGGACAGCGTCTCGACGTCGAGGTCGTTGGTCGGCTCGTCGAGCAGGATCACGTTGCCGCCGATCTTGAGGGTCAGCGCCAGGTTGAGCCGGTTGCGCTCGCCGCCGGAGAGCACCTTGGTCGGCTTCTGCTGGTCCGGCCCCTTGAACCCGAACGCGGCGATGTACGCCCGGGACGGCATCTCGACCTTGCCGACCATGAGGTGGTCCAGCCCGTCGGAGACGACCTCCCAGACCGTCTTGTCGCCGTTGAGGCCCTCGCGGTTCTGGTCGACGTACGACAGGGAGACCGTCTCGCCGACCCGGACCTGGCCGTCGGTCGGCTGCTCCAGCCCGACGATGGTCTTGAACAGGGTGGTCTTGCCGACGCCGTTCGGGCCGATGATGCCGACGATGCCGTTGCGCGGCAGCGAGAAGGACAGGTCGTCGATGAGCAGCCGGTCGTCGAAGCCCTTGCTGAGGTGGTTGGCCTCGATGACGGTGTTGCCCAGGCGCGGACCCGGCGGGATCTGGATCTCCTCGAAGTCCAGCTTGCGGGTCTTCTCCGCCTCGGCGGCCATCTCGTCGTAGCGGTCCAGCCGGGCCTTCGACTTGGTCTGCCGCGCCTTGGCGTTGGAGCGGACCCACTCCAGCTCCTCGGTGAGCCGCTTCTTCATCTTGGCGTCACGGCGACCCTCGACGGCCAGCCGGGCGGCCTTCTTCTCCAGGTAGGTGGAGTAGTTGCCCTCGTAGGGGTACGTCCGGCCGCGGTCCAGCTCCAGGATCCAGTTGGCCACGTTGTCCAGGAAGTACCGGTCGTGGGTGATCGCCATGACGGTGCCGGCGTACTTGGCCAGGTGCTGCTCCAGCCAGGAGACGCTCTCCGCGTCGAGGTGGTTGGTGGGCTCGTCGAGCAGCAGCAGGTCGGGCGCCTCCAGCAGCAGCTTGCACAGCGCGACCCGGCGGCGCTCACCGCCGGAGAGCTGGGTGACGTCGGCGTCCGGCGGCGGGCAGCGCAGCGCGTCCATGGCCAGTTCGAGCTTGGAGTCGATGTCCCAGGCGTCGAGGTGGTCCAGCTCCTCCTGGAGCTTGCCCATCTCCTCCATCAGCTCGTCGGAGTAGTCGGTGGCCATCTGCTCGGCGATGGCGTTGAACCGCTCCAGCTTGGCCTTGGTCTCGGCGACCGCCTCCTCGACGTTGCCGAGCACGGTCTTCGCGTCGTTGAGCGGGGGCTCCTGGGCGAGCATCCCGACGGTGTAGCCGGGCATCAGCCGGGCCTCGCCGTTGCTCGGCTTGTCCAGCCCTGCCATGATCTTGAGGAGGCTGGACTTACCGGCGCCGTTCGGGCCGACCACACCGATCTTGGCCCCCGGCAGGAAGTTCAGCGTCACGTTGTCGAGCACGACCTTGTCGCCGTGCGCCTTGCGCGCCTTTTCCAGGACGTAGATGAACTGGGCCACGGTGCGGGCTACCTCCGTCGGTTGTCGTCGTGGGCGGCGCGGCGCGGGTGACGACCGCCATCCGCCGCCGGCCGGCGGCCGGCCACGCGCACGCCGCCGTCAATCCTGACAGGTGGGGCCCGCCGCGCCCACATCACCCCGCCCCGGCCGCGGTCCGGCCCGCCAGGTGGGAGCGGGTGTCGTCAAGATCACGGTACGGGTTCAGCCGACGCGGGAAGGGTAGGTAACTGCGGCACGGGGTCCCAGAGGCCGCAGCTACGCTCAGTACGCTCATCGCGGTGGACCCGTCAGCACCCGGAGGTGGCCGATCGTGACCGTCCGTAGCTCCTTTGTCGTTGTGGCCAACCGACTGCCGGTCGACGAGGTGAGCACACCCGAGGGGCGGCAGTGGCGACGTAGCCCGGGTGGGCTGGTCACCGCGCTGCACCCTGTCCTCGCCGAGCACCGGGGCACCTGGGTCGGCTGGGCCGGTGGCACCGGCGCCGCCCCGGAGCCGTTCGACCTGGAGGGCATCCGACTGCACCCGGTGCCGTTGAGTGCCGAGGAGTTGGAACGCTACTACGAAGGCCAGTCCAACGCGACCATCTGGCCGCTCTATCACGACGCCGTCGAGACCCCCGCCTACAAGCGCCGCTGGCGGGAGGCGTACCGGCTGGTCAACGCCCGGTTCGCGGAGGCCGCCGCGGACGTGGCGGCCGAGGGGGCGACGGTCTGGGTGCAGGACTACCAGCTCCAGCTGGTCCCGGCGATGCTGCGCGAGCTGCGGCCGGATCTCAAGATCGGCTTCTTCCTGCACATCCCGTTCCCGCCGATCGAGCTGTTCATGCAGATGCCGTTCCGCACCGAGATCCTGCGCGGCCTGCTCGGCAGCGACCTGGTCGGTTTCCAGCAGCGGCTGGCCGCGCAGAACTTCGTCCGGCTGGCCCGGCACCTGCTCGGCCTGCGCTACGAGGGCCAGATGATCCAGGTCGACGGGCGGCAGGTGAAGGCCGGCGCGTTCCCGATCTCCATCGAGACCCGGGAGATGGAGCGGCTGGCCGAGGACCCGGCGATCCAGGCGCGGGCCAAGCAGATCCGCGAGGAGCTGGGCAACCCGAAGACGATCATCCTGGGCGTGGACCGGCTCGACTACACGAAGGGCATCGAGCTTCGACTCAAGGCCTTCCGCGAACTTCTTGCTGACGGAAAGTTGACAGTTCCGGACGCGGTTATGGTGCAGGTCGCCACGCCGAGCCGCGAGCGCGTCGAGCACTACCAGGCACTTCGTGTCAAGGTGGAACGCGAGGTTGGTCGGATTAATGGCGAATTCGGCAGGGTCGGCGTGCCGGCGGTGCATTATCTGCATCAGTCGTACAGTCGCTCCGAACTGGCCGCGATGTACGTCGCGGCCGACGTGATGATGGTGACCCCGCTGCGAGACGGAATGAACCTGGTGGCCAAGGAGTACGTCGCATCGCGCGCCGACCAGGGCGGTGCGCTCGTGCTCAGCGAGTTCGCCGGCGCCGCCACCGAGCTGCGCCAGGCGTTCCTGTGCAATCCGCACGACCCCGACGCCGTCAAGGACGCCCTCCTGCGGGCTGTACACGTAGAGAAGCCGGAGGCCCGCAGACGCATGCGGATCATGCAACGTCATCTGCGCACCCACGACGTGGGGCACTGGGCGAAGTCCTTTCTGACCGAGTTGGGCGCACCGGGGACGGAGGTCGAGTGAACGCCCCCACCGCCGAGATCGTCACCCCCGCCGCCGGGACGATGGACCCGGAGCTGCTCGCCGCGATCGGCCGGATCGCCCGCGTACCACAGCTCCTGGTCGCGTGCGACTACGACGGCACCCTCGCGCCGATCGTCGAGGACCCGAGCAAGGCCGTGCCGCTGCCCGAGTCGGTCGCCGCCGTCCGGGCGCTGGCGGCGCTGCCGCAGACCACCGTCGCGGTGGTCTCCGGCCGGGCGCTGCGCGACCTGGCCGCGCTCTCCCGGCTGCCCAACGAGATCCACCTCGTCGGCAGCCACGGCTCCGAGTTCGACATCGGCTTCGTCGAACGACTCTCCCCCGAGCTGGTCGCGGTCCGCACCCGGCTGCGCGACGCGCTGCGCGAGATCGCCGCCGCCCACCCGGGGGTACGGCTGGAACGCAAGCCGGCCAGCGTCGCGGTGCACACCCGCGGGGTCGACCCGCAGGTCGCCGCCGCCGCCGTCGAGGCCGTCCGCGCCGGGCCGGCGACGTGGGACGACGTCACCGTCACCCAGGGCAAGGAGGTCATCGAGCTGTCGGTGGTCGCCACCCACAAGGGCACCGCGGTCGACCAGCTCCGGACCCAGCTCTCGGCCAGCGCGGTGCTCTTCATCGGCGACGACGTCACCGACGAGAACGCCTTCGGCAACCTGCACGGACCCGACCTGGGCATCAAGATCGGTCCCGGCGACACCCAGGCGCACTACCGGGTGGCCGAGCCGATCGAGGCGGCCCGCGCCCTCGGTCTGCTGCTGGAGACCCGCCGGCACTGGCTCTTCGGCGAGCGGGCGGTGCCGATCGAACGGCACTCGATGCTGGCCAACGGCCGTACCGTCGCGCTGCTCACCCCCGAGGCCAAGGTGAGCTGGCTCTGCCACCCCAAGCCCGACTCGGCGGCGATCTTCGCCGACCTGGTCGGCGGCAGCCCGGCCGGGCACTTCACCGTCGGGCCGGAGCGCGGCGGCATCCCGCTGGGCCAGCGCTACCGCAACGGCACGATGACCGTGGAGACCCGCTGGTCCGGGCTCACCGTCACCGACTGGCTGGACCTGCCGGCCCGGGAGACCACCCCGGACGGCCCGGCCGTCGTCACCGGCGACTCCACCCTGGTCCGGGTACTCAGCGGCTCCGGCCGGGCCCGCGTCGAGTTCGCCCCGCGCCCCGAGTTCGGGCAGGTCGCCACCCAGCTCCAGCCGAAGAAGGACGGCCTGCTGGTGCTCGGCTCCAACGAGCCCGTCGCGCTCTACTCCCCCGGGGTGACCTGGCAGGTCCGCAACGACGGCGGGTACGAGACCGCGCACGCCGTGGTCGACCTCTCCGCCACCGGCGGCCAGGTGGTGCTGGAGCTGCGCTTCGGCACGCACAGCCTGGAGGACCACACGGTCGCCATCCACGACCGGCAGGCCAAGGCCGAGCAGCCCTGGAAGGAGTGGGTGGCCTCGCTGAAGCTGCCCGCCACCGCCCGGGACCTGGTCGCCCGTAGCGCGCTCACCCTGCGCGGGCTCTGCCACGAGGCGACCGGCTCGATCCTGGCGGCGGCGACCACCTCGCTGCCGGAGGAGCTGGGCGGCGTCCGCAACTGGGACTACCGGTACTGCTGGCTACGGGACGCGGCGATGACCGCCCGGGCCCTGGTCGACCTCGGCTCGATCGAGGAGGCCGAGGCGCTGCTGCGCTGGGTGGACGGCTGCATCGAGCGCACCGGCGGGCACCCCGAGCGGCTGCACCCGCTCTACACGGTGGACGGCTACGAGCTGGGCGCCGAGGCGGTCATCGACACCCTCCCCGGGTACGCCGGCTCCCGGCCGGTCCGGGTCGGCAACCTCGCCAACCACCAGCTCCAACTGGACGTCTTCGGCCCGATCGCCGACCTGATCGCGGCCGTCGCCGACGCCCGGGGCTCGGTCCGCGACGACGAGTGGCGGGTGCTGGACAACATGGTCGAGGCGGTCCGCCGCCGCTGGCACGAGCCCGACCACGGCATCTGGGAGGCCCGCCTCCCACCCCGGCACCACATCTTCTCGAAGGTGATGTGCTGGATGACCGTCGACCGGGCCCTGCACGTGGTACGCCAGCACGACGGCGAGGACCGGCCGGAGTGGGTGGAGCTGCGCGACCGGATCGGCGCCAACGTGCTGGAGAACGGCTGGCACGAGGAGGTCGAGGCGTACAGCGTCGCGTACGGCGACGAGGACATGGACGCCTCCTCGCTCTGGATCGGGCTCTCCGGCCTGCTCCCGGGGGACGACCCGCGCTTCCTCTCCACCGTGCTCAGGATCGAGGCGGATCTGCGCAGCGGTCCGGTCGTCTACCGCTACCACTGGGACGACGGCCTGCCCGGCCGGGAGGGCGGCTTCCACATCTGCACGGCGTGGCTGATCGAGGCGTACCTGCGCACCGGTCGACGCACCGACGCTGAGGAGCTGTTCGCCCAGATGATCGACACCGCCGGCCCGACCGGGCTGCTCCCCGAGCAGTACGACCCGCTGGCCGAGCGGGGGCTGGGCAACCACCCGCAGGCGTACAGCCATCTCGGGCTGATCCGCTGCGCCCTGCTGCTGGACAACATGCTCAAGCAGTAACCCGGCCCGGACGCGTTCGAGGTGGCGGTGTCCCCGGCCGGGGACACCGCCACCTCGGCGCACGGGAGGCGACACCGCCGCGCCCCGGGTGCGGGCGGTCAGCCGGTGAGGGCGTCGACCACCTCGCCGATCACCACGATGGCCGGCGGACGCAGGCCCGCCCCGGCCACGTCCGCCGCCACCGTGCCGAGGGTCGACCGGAGGCTGCGCTGCGCGCCCGTGGTGCCCTCCTGGACCACCGCGACCGGGGTGGCCGCGTCCCGGCCGTGCCGGGTCAGGGTGGCCGTGATGGCGGCCAGGTTCTTCAGCCCCATCAGCACCACCAGGGTGCCGCGCAGGCCGGCGAGCGCCTCCCAGCGCACCAGGGAGGCCGGCGAGTCCGGGGCGACGTGCCCGGAGACCACGGTGAACTCGTGCGCCACCGCCCGGTGGGTGACCGGGACACCGGCCGCCGCCGGCACGGCGATCGCACTGGTCACCCCCGGCACCACGGTCACCGGCACCCCGGCCGCCGCGCAGGCCAGCAACTCCTCCCCGCCCCGGCCGAAGACGTACGGGTCGCCGCCCTTGAGCCGGACCACCACCTTCCCGGCGAGCGCCCGGTCGACCAGGATCCGGTTGATCTCCTCCTGGGTCCGCGACGGGCCGTAGGGGATCTTGGCGGCGTCGACCAGCTCGACGTCGGGGCGCAGCTCGTCCAGGAGGAGTCCGGGCACCAGCCGGTCGGCGACCACCACCTCCGCCTCGGTCAGCAGCCGCCATCCCTTCACCGTGATCAGCTCCGGGTCACCCGGTCCCGCGCCGACGAGCGCCACCCGCCCGACCGGGCCGGCGGGCGGCGTCACCGCGTCTCCCGACCCGACCGGCACCGGCGGGCCGACGCCGACCCCGGCCACCGGGCCGACACCGGCCGCGGCCTGCGCGTTGAGCAGTTCCCGCACGGCGTCCCGGACGCCCACCGCCCGGCGCGGGTCGCCCCCGCCGAGCACGGCGACGGTGACCGGCCCGTGCCGGGTGACCGCCGGCGTCCACGCGGTGGCCGCCGCCCGGTCGTCGGCCCGGACGCAGAAGATCCGGCGTTCGGCGGCGACCGCGCTGACCGCGGCGGCGGCGTGCGGATCGTCCACCGCGACCTGCACCAGCCACGCGCCGTCGAGGTCCTCGGGGACGAACCGGCGGGGTCGCCAGTGCAGCCGCCCGGCGTCGACGTGCGCTTGCAGCGCCGGGGTCACCTCGGGCGCGACGAGCAGGACCTCGGCGTCGGCGTCCAGCAGAGCGGGCACCCGGCGGGTGGCCACCGCGCCGCCGCCCACCACGACCACCCGCCGCCCGGCGAGCCGCAGGCCGAGGGGGTACGGGTTGGCGCTCACTTCTCGGAGACCCCCGCCGCGTCGAAGGTGGCCACCTCGTGCAGCACCCGGACCGCGCCGGTGACCACCGGCAGCGCCAGCAGCGCGCCGGTGCCCTCGCCGAGCCGCAGGCCCAGGTCGACCAGCGGGTCGAGACCGAGGTGCCGCAGCGCCACGGTGGCGCCCGGCTCGGCGGACCGGTGCCCGGCGACCATCGCGCCGACCGCGTCGGGGGCGAAGGCGGTGGCGGCGAGTGCGGCGCTGGCCGCGATCACCCCGTCGAGCAGCACCGGCACCCGACGGGCCGCCGCGCCGAGGATCAGCCCGGCCAGCGCCGCGTGCTCCAGGCCACCGACGGCGGCCAGCACCCCCAGCGGATCGGCCGGGTCGGGCCGGTGCCGGTCCAGGGCCGTCCGCACCACCGCGACCTTGCGCCGGTACGTCTCGTCGTCGACCCCGGTCCCCCGGCCGGTCGTACCGGCCGGGTCGACCCCGGTGAACACGGCGACCAGCGCGGCGGACGGCGTGGTGTTGGCGATCCCCATGTCCCCGGTGAGCAGCACGCCCGCCCCGGCGTCGATCAGCGCACCGGCGACCCGGATGCCGACCTCGACCGCCGCCCGCGCCTCGTCCCGGGTGAGCGCGGCGGTGACCGTCATGTCCCGGGTACCCCGCCGGACGTTCGCGTCGACCAGGCGCGACGCCGTCCGGTCGGGTCCGCTGCGGTGGGCGGGGTCGCCGGACACGCCCGCCACGGTGGCGGCCACGTCGGTGGGCTCGCCGGCCAGGTCGGCGGGGCCGACGGTCGGGAACGGCAGCGGGGTGGCCACCCCGACGTCGACCACGGTGACCGACGCGCCGGCCTGCCGGGCGAACGCGTTGACCACCGCCCCGCCGGCCAGGAAGTTCCCGATCATCTGGGCGGTGACCTCCTGCGGCCACGGGGTGACCCGCTGGGCGTGCACGCCGTGGTCACCGGCGAAGATCGCCACCGCCGCCGGTTCGGGCAGCGGGGGCGGGCAGGTCCCGGCCAGCCCGGCCAGGCGTACCGACAGCTCCTCCAGGGCACCGAGTGAGCCGGCAGGTTTGGTGAGCCGGGCCTGGAGGTCCCGGGCGGCCGTCATCGCCGCCCTGTCGGGCGGGCCGATCGCCGCGATCGTCGTCTCCACCATCATGCCTCCAGGATCTCCGCCAGTACCTCGATGAACGCGTCGGTGGTCGCCGGGTCGCGCACGGCGATCCGCAGCCAGTCCGGCCCCAGCCCGGGAAAGGTGTCGCCCCGGCGGACGGCCCAGCCCCGGTCGCGCAACGCCTCGCGTACCCGGTCGCCGCCGGGTCGGTGGATCAGGACGAAGGCGCTGGCCGGGCGGCCCGCGACGCGCACCCCGGGCAGGGCCGACAGGCGGCTCACCAGGTGGTCGCGGTCGGCGGCGAGCCGGGCGGCGATGGCGCGCTCGGCGGCGACGGCGGTCGGCGACGCGACGGCCGTGGCGGCGGCCAGCGCCGGGGTGGAGACGGGCCAGAGCGGCTGGACGGCGGCGAGGCGCTCCAGCAGGGCGGGCGCACCCAGCAGGTAGCCGATCCGCAGACCGGCCAGGCCCCAGGTCTTGGTGAGGCTGCGCACCACCACCAGGCCGGGCAGGTCGCGCCGGCCGGCGAGCGATTCCGGCTCACCCCGGACACCGGGCGCGCCGGTGGTGTCGGCGAACGCCTCGTCGACGACGAGCACCCGGCCCGGCCGGGCCAGCGCGGCCAGGTCGGTGGCGGGATGCAGCACCGAGGTCGGGTTGGTCGGGTTGCCGATCATGACCAGCCCGGCGTCGGCCGGCACCAGGGCCGGGTCGAGCCGGAAGCCGTCGTCCGGGTCGAGGAGCACCCGCTCGACGCGGTGTCCGGCGGCCCGCAGCGCGGCCTCCGGCTCGGTGAACTGCGGGTGCACCACCACCGGCCGGTGGACCCCGGACAGGGCGCGGGCGAGCAGCACGAAGCCCTCGGCGGCACCGGCGGTGAGCAGCACCTCCTCCGGCGGGCGGCCGTGCCGGGCGGCGACGGCGGCCCGGGCCGGTCGGGGGTCGGGGTAGCTGGCCAGCCCGGCCAGGGCGGCGGTGACCGGGGCGGCCAGCCAGTCCGGCATCGGATCCCGGCGGACGTTGACGGCCAGGTCGACCAGGCCGGGGGTGGCCTCGACGTCCCCGTGGTGGGCGAGATCCGGTTCGCCGGTGGTGGTCGGCGCGACGCCGGTCGGTTGCCCGTGCATGACCGCGATCCTGCCGGGAAGCCGGCGCGGTGGACAGCCGAACCCGGCGTGGGACACATCACGGCCACCGATGGGACACCGACGGCGTTCATGAATTCTTCTCATGAATGATTCGGAAATGTCATAACTTGACCGGGTGAGCAATCGACCCCTTGCCGCCGCAGGTCGTTCCGTTCCTCTCCTCCGCGCCGGGCTGATCGCCGGCGTCGTGCTCGCCGCCGTGGCGTACCCGCTGGCCGCCGTGACCGGCCTCGGCGCCAAGGCCACCGCGCACGCCGTGGAGCACAAGACGAACATCCTGCGCACCGCGCTGCCCGCCGAGACGTCCTACCTCTACGCCCCGGACGGCAAGACGATCCTGACCATGTTCTACGAGGAGTACCGGCAGTACACCAAGTTGTCGGACATGTCGCCGAACATCCAGCAGGCCATCGTCGCCGCCGAGGACAACCGCTTCTACCAGCACTCGGGCGTCGACCCCAAGGGCGTCGCCCGCGCCTTCGTGGCCAACGCCCGCTCCAGCGGCGTCTCCCAGGGCGCGTCGACACTGACCATGCAGTACGTCCGGATGGCGCTGCGGGACAGCGCGCAGACACCCGAGGAGGTGCAGGAGGCCACCCAGCAGACCAGCCTGCGCAAGGTCAAGGAGATGCGGATGGCGCTCGACATCGAGAAGGAGCTGACCAAGGAGCAGATCCTGGAGCGCTACCTCAACTCGGCGTACTTCGGCCACCGGGCGTACGGCATCTACGCAGCGGCCCAGATCTTCTTCTCCAAGACCCCGGCCACCCTCAGCCCGGTCGAGGCGGCCACCCTCGCCGGGCTGGTCAAGTCCCCCTCCGAGTACGACCCGCTCAGCTCCGACCAGAAGGACGCCACCGACCGGCGCAACTACGTGCTCGACAAGATGGCCCAGCTCCACTACCTGTCCCCGGACGCCGCCGCGGTGGCGAAGAACGAACCGATCCGGACCCGACCCACCACCCCGGCCAACGACTGCGCCTCGATCCCCGGCGCGTACAACGCCTGGGGCTTCGCCTGCGACTACGTGAAGAACTGGTGGAGCGCGCAGCCCGCGTTCGGGGAGAACCGGCTGGAACGGATGGACAAGCTGCGCCGGGGCGGCTACCGGATCGTGCTGAGCCTCGACCCGAAGGTCCAGGCCGCCGCCGAGAAGAACGTCGGCGCGAAGGAGCGGGTCGGCAGCCCCTTCGCCAACGGGATCGTGGTCGCCGAACCGGGCACCGGACGGATCAAGGCGATGGCGGTGAACCGGACCTACTCCCTGGACGTCGGCGACAACGGCCCCAGCTCGAACCCGGAGGCCGACCCGAAGACGAAGGCGAACTACCCGAACACGGTCGCCCCGCTGCTCGGCGGCGGCACCCTCCCCGGGTACCAGGCCGGCTCGACGTTCAAGATGTTCCCGATGCTGGCCGCGCTCGACGCCGGCATGCCGCTGTCCACCGCGTTCGACTCGCCGTACCGGTACCGGTCCGCCGTCTACGACGGGTGGGCGCCGTCCAACGCCAGCGGGGCGATGACCGGCCGGCAGACCATGTGGTCCGGGTTCGGCAAGTCGGTCAACACCTACTTCGTCCAGCTGGAGGAGAAGATCGGCGCGGACCGGGGGGTGCACCTCGCCGAGCAGTTGGGCCTGCGCTGGCGGACCGACGTCGACAAGGAGCAGGCGTCACCCGCCAAGGCGAAGAAGTGGGGCGCGTTCACCCTGGGCGTCTCCGACGCCACCCCGTTGGAGATGGCCAACGCGTACGCCGCGATCGCCGCCGACGGCCGGTACTGCGAGGCGATGCCGGTGAACTCGATCACCAACCGGGACGGCACCCCGGCCACCTACCGTACCGCCGGCGGCATCGAACGGGAGGTCGCCAAGCCCCGCTGCCGGCAGGTGGTGAACGCCGACGCGGCGCGGGCCGCCACCGACGCGGCGCGCTGCCCCACCGGGGACACCCCGGCCAAGGGAAGCTGCGGGGGCTGGTCGACGGCGGACAGCGTGCGCCGCACGGTGGGCCGCCCGGTGGCCGGCAAGACCGGCACCACCGACAGCACCCGGTCGGCCTGGTTCGTCGGCTACACCCCGGAGCTGGCGGCGGCGAGCTTCATCGCCGACCCGGACAACCCGTTCAACGCGGTCGGCGACGGACAGTCGCAGATCCCGGTCAACGCGGTCGCCCAGACTCTGCGGGACGGCCTCAAGGGCACCCCGACCCGCCAGTTCACCCCACCGTCGGACGCCATCGTCGGCTGACCCGCCAGGCGACGCCCGGCCGGAACGCGACGCGGTCAGGCCGGGGCGGCGACACCCTCGACCGGCGACGGCAGCGCCGCCGCCGTCACCAGCCGGGTCGCGATCCCGGGGTACGCCGCCCAGTGCAGGCCGAGCTGGGAGGCGTGCACGCCCCGCCAGACGAAGCCCTCGGGCGAGCCGCCCTCCCAGCTCCACGCGGCCCGCTGACCCGACCGGGGCGTGAGCACGGCACCGTGCTGCTTGTAACCCACCACCGTCGTCCCGGCGGCGGCGACCACGCTGTCGGACTGGGCGACCGCCTCCCGGTAGCCCACCACCAGGCCGTCCCGGCTGGCCCCGATCGCGTCCAGCACCCCGCACATCGGCAGGCCGTCCAGCTCGCGGGCCAGCCACAGCAGGCCGGTGCCCTCGGCGATCACCGGCCGCCCGGTGCGGGCCAGCTCCGCCACCGCGATGCAGAGCCGCCGGTTGGCCGACAGGTCCCGCGCGTACGACTCGGGCAGCGCGCCGCCGACCACCAGCGCGCGGGTGCCGGCGGGCAGTGCCTCGTCGCGCAGCGGGTCGACCGTGACCACCTGCGCCCCGGCGGCCCGGAGCAGCTCGGCGACCTCCGGGTGGCCGTAACTGCCGCCCGGCCCCCCGGCCAGCGCCACCACCGGCGCGTCCCCGCCCGGAGCCCCGGGGGCCGGCGACCACGGCGCGACGGAGAGCGCCGGGGCGGAGCGGGCCAGCGCGAGCAGGCGCTCCAGGTCGACCGTGCCGGCGACCGCCTCACCGAGCCGGCGGACCGCCCGGGTCGCCTCCGTGTCGCGGGCGAGCACCGGCACCACACCGTGCCGGCGGGCGGGCAACACCGGGGGCAGCTCGTGGCGACGCAGCGCGCCGTAGACCGGCACCCCGACGTCGTCGAGCGCCTCCCGGAGCATGGCCTCGTGCCGGCCGGACGCCACCTGGGTGAGGATCACCCCACCCAGCCAGAGCTGCTCGTCGTACGAGCGGAAGCCGTGCACCAGGGCGGCCACCGACTGCCCCATCGCCGCCACGTCCACCGCCAGCACGACGGGGCTGCGCAGCGCGGTCGCGACGGCGGCGGTGGACTCCGCCTCGGGACGGCCGGCGACCGAGTCGTACAGGCCCATGGTGCCCTGGACCAGGGCCAGCGCGGCACCCTGGGCGCCGTGCGCGAAGAGCGGCCCGAGCTGGTCGGCGCCGGTCAGCCGGGGGTCGAGGTTGCGCCCGGGTCGGCCGGCGGCCAGCCCGAGGTACGCGGCGTCGACGTGGTCCGGGCCGACCTTGAAGCCGGCGACGTCCAGCCCCCGGTCGGCGAGGGCCGCGAGCAGGCCCACGGAGAGCGCGTTGGTGCCGTGACCGGAGGACGGCGCGCTGAACACGAGGCGCGGCACGGCGGTCATCATCGACTCCTCGGTGGTGACGGACAGTGGTGCGCGGACGGCCGGGAGGAACACCGGCGGCGATCCGCTCGCGTGACCATACCCGCCCGCACCGGCGGCGGAAGTCCGCCGAACCGGCGTCGCACGGACCGGTCCCGGGCCGTCGCGGAGGGTGGTGCCCGTCATACGGGTAGCCTCGTGCCGTGTACCGGTTCCTGCTGACCCCACGCTGGTTGGGCATCCTCGCGCTGACCCTGGCCGCCGCCGCCGTCATGGTGCTGCTCGGCAACTGGCAGCTGGACCGTTACCGGGAACGCACCGCGGTCAACGAACGCATCGACGCCGGCACCGCGGGCACGCCCGCGCCGCTGCGGTCCACCCTGCCCGCCCCGACCGGCGGCGCGGGCACGGTCGGCCCGCCCCCCGCCGAGCAGGCCGAGTGGAGCAGGGTCACCGCCACCGGCCGGTACGACCCCGCGCACGTCGTCCTGGTCCGGGGCCGGACGGTGGAGAGCCGGGTCGGCTTCGAGGTGCTCGCCCCGCTGGTGCTGGACGACGGCACGGCGGTGCTGGTCGACCGGGGCTGGGTTCCCCCGGCCCCCGGCGGCGCGCTGGCCGTGCCCCAGGTGCCCGCGCTGCCGACCGGGGAGGTGACCGTCATCGGCCGGGTGCACCCCACCGAGACCGGCGGCAGCGGCGTCGACCGGCGCGACGGCCGGCTGGAGACCCGTCGGGTGACCGTCGACAAGCTGGCCCGGGAGCTGCCGTACCCGCTGCACGGGGCGTACCTGCTGCTCGACGAGCAGACCCCGGCGAACGATCCGGCGTTCCGGGCGGTGCCGATCGGGCACGCGAACAACTGGCAGAACTTCGGCTACGTCGTCCAGTGGTGGCTGTTCGCCGTGATGACGCTGTTCGGCTACGGCTGGGTGGCCCGCCGGGAGGCCCGCCGCGCCGCCGGCCTGGACGCGCCGAAACTCCCCGTCGACCGGGCCGCCGAACCCGCCACCCCCGCCTGAACGGTGCCGGCACCGCCCTCGGCAGGCACCTTCCGACAGCTCAGCCGGCGTGCGGTGCCCGGTTCAGCGGGTGACCTGCCCGGCGCGCGGTGTCCGGCTCAGCCGGCGGAACGCCCCGCGTGCAGGGCGCGGACCGTGTCGATGGTGTCGGCCTCGGCAGCCGACTTGTCGTCGCGGTAGCGCAGCACCCGGGCGAACCGGAGGGCCACCCCGCCCGGGTAGCGGCTGCTGGCGAGCACGCCGTCGAAGGCGACCTCGACCACCTGCTCGGGACGCACCCGCACCACCCAGTCGCCGCGCTCCACGGCCAGCCCGAGGAAACGTTCGGTCTGCCAGCGCAGCACCTCGTCGGTCAGGCCCTTGAAGGTCTTGCCGAGCATCACGAAGTCACCGGTACGCGGATCCCGGGCACCGAGGTGCAGGTTGGACAGCCAACCCTGCCGCCGGCCACTGCCCCACTCGACCGCCAGCACCACCAGGTCGAGGGTGTGCCGGGGCTTGACCTTGACCCAGGCCGAACCGCGCCGACCGGCGTCGTAGGGGGCGTCCGGCGACTTGACCACGACCCCCTCCTGGCCGGCGTCGAGCGCGGCGGCGAACGCCGCACCGGCCTGCCCCGGATCATCGACCTCGACCCGGCCCACCAGCAACGACCCGTCGACCACCTCGGCGAGCCGGGTCCACCGCTGCCGGCCGGGCAGGTCGATCAGATCGTCGCCGTCGAGGTGCAACAGATCGAAGAAGTACGGCGTGAGCACGGCGGGGTCGGCCGGGTCCGTGGCGGCCTGCACCGCCAGGTCGGCCGGATCGGTGGCGGCCGGATCAGTGGCGGCCGGATCAGTGGCGGCCGGATCAGTGGCGGCCGGATCGGTCGGGTCGGGACCAGCGGGAACGGTCGCCCTGCCGGGAGACCTGCGGGCGGCCCGGCTGGAGGTCTGCGGGAACGGCAGCGGGCGACCGGCGGCGTCCAGCCCGATCGCCTCGCCGTCGAGCACCAGCTCCCGGACCGGCAACGCCCGAACCGCGGCGACCACCTCTGGCACCCGCGCGGTGATCTCGTCCAGGCTGCGGGTGAAGACCGCGACGTCGTCACCGGAGCGGTGCACCTGGATACGGATGCCGTCGAGTTTCACGTCGACCACCGCCGGCACCCCGGTGACCGCGAGCGCGGCGTCGACCGACGGGGCGCTCGACGCCAGCATCGGTGCGAGCGGACGGCCCACCCGGAGCCCGAAGCCGGCCAGCGCGGCGGCACCGCCGGTGCGGGCGGCCACCGCGACCGCCCGCAGGTCACCGACGAGCAGCAGCGCCCGACGTACCGCCGCCACCGGCACCTCGGCGGCCCGGGCGATGGCGTCGGCGAGCAGGCCGGCCTGGGCACCCTGGCGCAGCTCGCCCCGGAACAGGTCGACCAGGAACCGCTGCTCGTCGGCGGTGGCGGCACCGAGCAGAGCGGTGAGCAGCTGCCGGCGGCGGGCCTGGGAGCCGGGGCCGTGCACGGCGGCGATCCCGTCGACGGCCGCGTCGACGGCGGTCACGGTCAGCGTCGGCTCCGCGGCCGGCGGCGGCAGGTCACGCAGGCTGGCCCAGCCCACGCCGGTCTGCCGCTGGCGCAGCTCACCGGCGAGATAGCCGGAGCCGACCGCCACCTCGGACGGGTCGAGCGCCCGCAGCGCACCGGCCAGCAGCTCCACCTTGGCGCGTCGGCCGGTGGTGGCCGAGACGGCCGCGGAGGTGGCTGCCAGGTCGAGGAACCGCACGCACCTCATCCTGCCAGCCACCCCCGACACCACCCGGGCATTGCCGTACCCGGGCCGTCTGCCTGTCCGGGCACGGCACGCCCCGCCCGGTCGCCGGCCGGGCACGTCCGCACGGGACGGCCGGCCGGGCCGACCCCGGCGACGGGGTGCACCCCGGACCGCCCGCTCAGGCCGAGACGGGCTCCTCGACGCGCAGGCCACGGGCGCGGACCCCGTCGGCGACCCGGGACAGCACGCCGTCCAGGGCGACCAGCACCGCCGAAAGCTCGCCGAGCTGTTCCTTGAGCGTGTCCTCGGGCCACGCGGAGACGTCGACGTCCCCCAGAGCGCTCACGGCGGCTTCCAGCCGCGTCATCACGTCGTTCGTACGCATGTTCGAAAGGCTATACCAGGTGGTCTTCCGACACGCCGCAAACTCCGACATCGGCCCCGAAGTTACCGTTCCGCGACCTGACCGGCCGGCTGCCGCTGCCCGGCCACCTTCGCCAACAGCAACGCCTCGGCGAGGCAGACCCGGGCGAACTCGCCCAGGTGCAGGCTCTCGTTCGGGCCGTGCGCCCGCGCGTGCGGGTCCTCCACCCCGGTGACCAGGATCGCCGCCTGCGGAAACATCTCCTGGAAGGTGGCGATGAACGGGATCGAGCCCCCGATGCCGATGTCCACCGGCTCGGTCCCGTCCCAGGCGGCCCGGAACGCCGCGCGGGCGGCGTCGAACACCGGCCCCGAGGCGTCGATGACACACGGATCGCCGCCGCTCTCCAGGGTCACCGTCACCCGGGCACCCCACGGCGCGTGCTCCTCCAGGTGGGCACGGACCGCGTCGTACGCCCGCCGGGGGTCGTCACCCGGCGCGAGCCGTACGCTCAGCTTGGCCTTCGCGGCCGGGACCAGCGCGTTCGGTGCCTCGCCGGTGGCCGGGGCGTCGATTCCGAGCACCGCCACCGCCGGTTTGGTCCAGAGCCGGTCGGTGATCCGGCCGGTGCCGATCAGCGACACCCCGTCGACCACGCCGGCCTCGGCCCGGAACCGGTCCTCCGGATAGTCGACGGGAGCGCCCGTGCGGCCGGCCAGGCCCGCGACGGCCACGTCCCCGGCGGCGTCGTGCAGCGTGGCCAGCAGCCGGACCAGGGCGGTCACCGCGTCCGGGACGGCACCGCCGAACATCCCGCTGTGCACCGCGTGGTCCAGGGTGCGAACCTCGACGAACAGGTTGACCAGGCCGCGCAGCGAGGTGGTCAGGGCCGGTACGCCCACGTCCCAGTTCGCGGAGTCGGCGATCACGATGACGTCCGAGGCGATCTCCTCGCGGTGCTCGGTGAGGAGCCGCTCCAGCGAGTCGGAGCCGTACTCCTCCTCCCCCTCGATGAACAGCACCACGCCGACCGGGAGCTGGTCGCCGAAGGCGCGCAGGGCGGCGACGTGCGCCATGATGCCGGCCTTGTCGTCGGCGGCACCGCGCCCGTAGAGGCGACCCTCCCGCTCGACCGGCTCGAACGGCGCGGACTCCCACAGCGACAGGTCGCCGACGGGCTGGACGTCGTGGTGGGCGTACAGCAGCACGGTGGGTGCGCCGGGCGGGGCGGGCCGCGTCCCGATCACCGCAGGCTGACCGCCGGAGCGCACGATCCGCACGTCGAGACCGCAACCGCGCAGCAGCTCGGCGACCGCCTCGGCGGACCGCTCGACGTGGGAGTGGTCGAAGCCCTCGAAGGCGATGCCGGGAATGCGGACGAGGCGTTCCAGATCGGCACGGACGCCGGGCATCTCCCGCGCGACGGCGGCCCGCACCTCGGACTCGGACATGATCGGAGAGGTCATGACCGGCATCGTATGCCGGCCTTACCGGGCGGTACCCGGCGAGCGGGAACCCGCAGCCGGGGGACCGGATCAGGGTCGGGCTCGGCTCACGGGACCGGAACCGGGACCTGGGCCGGAGGCGGCACCCGGCGGCGGACGTAGTAGCGGTCGCGGTCGTGCGGCAGGGTCGGTGCCCCGTCGACCACCAGGTCGACGGCGGTGGCGGTCCGGTCGGCCGCGAAGTGGGCCTCCTCCCCCGCGTGCCAGCGCCGCAGCTCCGGCAGCAGCTGCGGCCCGTCCCGGTCCAGCGCGCGGCGCAGCCGCAGCCCGGCCGGCGCGGTGACCTGCACCGACAGGGTCAGCTCCGGCCGGATCGCCGCCCGTGCCGCGCTCACCCCCTCCAGCAGCAGCACCGGCGCGACCGGCACCGGCACCTCGCGGGGCAGGAACTCCCGCCGCACCCAGCTGTAACGCCGGTAGGACCCGGCCCGGCCGGCCCGCAGCGGGGCGAGCACCCGCTCCTCCAGGCGGGTCCAGAAGGTGAGCTGGTCGTCCCAGCCGTCGAGCAGGTCGTCGGTGTGCACCACCGGTGGCCGCCCGCCGCCGGGCAGCGCGGCGAGGGCGTCCGCGAGGCGCGCGGTGAAGGCGCTCTTGCCCGCGCCGCTGGGTCCGTCGACGGCCACCAGTCGGGTACGCCCCAACCGCGCCGGACCGGCGAGCACCCGCCGGGCCAGCGTCGCGTACGCCTCGACCAGCACCACCGTCACACCGGTGACGCTAGTGGGTGTCCCCCGTGAGCCTGGTTCCGCCGCGGGGAGTGCTGTTCGTCGGGCGGTGGTCAGGGTGCCGGGGCATGATCTGGACGTGCTCAATGACGTGATGAGTCCCGGCGTGGACGCCCTGCTGGAACAGGCCCGAGCCGGGCTGCGGCGGTTGAGTCCTCAGCAGACGGTCGAGGCGGTACGGGCGGGTGCGCTGCTGGTCGACACCCGCACCGAGAGGCAACGTCGTGAGCAGGGGGAGCTGCCCGGCGCGATCGTCATCGACCGCACGGTGCTGGAGTGGCGGCTGGACCCGGCCAGCGAGTGGCGGATCCCCGAGGCGACCGGCTACGACCGGGAGATCGTGGTGGTGTGCCGGCACGGCTACAGCTCCAGTCTGGCGGCGGCCAGCCTCCAGGCGCTGGGCCTGCGCAACGCCACCGACATGACCGGCGGCGTGCAGGCGTGGCGGGAGGCCGGGCTGCCCCTGTCCGACCAGCCCGCCGACCTCCGTCTCTGACGCCCGACCGGCAGGCGGCGGCGCGGTCAGGCGGTGGGTGGGGCACCGGGTGGCACGAACGGCAGGTCGGCCGGCGGACCGGCCTCGATGAGCCGCCACAACACGGTGGTGTCGAGGTGCTCCTCGACCAGATCGCCGAGCAGGTCGAGGGAGCGTTCGCGGGCGGCGGCGAAGGTGGTGTCCGGGGCGACGGTGAACCCGTGCCGGCCGGCCGACCGGGCCACCCCGGTCAGGAACCGGCGGCGGAACTCGTCGGACTCGAAGGCGCCGTGCCAGTGGGTGCCGTAAACCGCGCCGAGCCGGGCTCCTTCGGGGCGACCGTCGGCGTGGTGCAGCAGCGGGGGCAGCGCCGGGTCGGCGGTGGAGACGTACCCGTGGTGGATCTCGTAGCCGCGCACCGGGACGTCGGGGGCGGCGGTGCCGACGGCGGGCCGGACGGTCTTGGCCGGGTCGAAGGTGATCTCGATGGGCAGCAGGCCCAGGCCGGGGACGCTGCCCCGCCGACTCTCCACCGGGTCGTGGATGGCGGTGGCCAGCATCTGGAAGCCGCCGCAGATGCCGAGCAGCGGCCGACCGGCGGCGGCGTGCGCGGTGACCGCCTCGGCGAGCCCGGTCTCCCGCAGCCAGGCCAGGTCGGCGACGGTGGACTTGGAGCCGGGCAGGACGACCAGGTCGGCGGCGGCCAGCTCGGCGGGCTCGACGGTGAGCCGGACCCGGACGCCCGGCTCGGTGGCCAGGGCCTCCACGTCGGTGGCGTTGCTGATCCGGGGCAGCCGGACCACGGCGACGTCGAGCCATGCGGTGCCGTACGGGGCGGCGGGTCGGCCGAGCACCCGCCCGTAGGCGAGCGAGTCCTCGGCGTCGAGCCAGAGGTCGAGGTGCCAGGGCAGCACCCCGTAGGTGGGGCGGCCGGTCACCCGGTGCAGCATGTCCAGCCCGGGGCGGAGCAGGCCCAGGTCACCCCGGAACTTGTTGATCACGAAGCCGGCGACCAGGGCCTGGTCGGCCGGGTCGAGCAGGGCGACCGTGCCGAACATCGAGGCGAACACGCCACCCCGGTCGATGTCGCCGACCACGATGGTGGGGAGTTCGGCGTGCCGGGCCAGCCCCATGTTGACGTAGTCACCGGCCCGTAGGTTGATCTCGGCGGGGCTGCCGGCCCCCTCACAGATCACCACGTCGTACGCCGCCCGCAGCTCGGCCAGGGCCGCGTACGCCGTCTCGGCGAGCTTCGGGCGCAGGGTGCGGAAGTTGCCGGCGGTGACCGTGTCGACGGCCTCGCCGAGCAGCACCACCTGACTGGCCAGGTCGCTACCCGGCTTGAGCAGCACCGGGTTGAACCGCAGGTCGGGGGCGATCCCGCAGGCGGCAGCCTGCATCGCCTGGGCCCGACCGATCTCGCCGCCCCGCCCGTCCGGGCCGACCACCACGGCGGAGTTGTTGGACATGTTCTGCGCCTTGAACGGCGCGACGGCGACGCCCTGCCGGTGCAGCCAGCGGCAGATGCCGGCGGTGAGCACGCTCTTGCCCGCGTCGGACGTGGTGCCCGCGACGAGCAGCCCGCCGCTCATCGGCCGCTCCCCCGGCCGGGGGTGCCGAGGCGGGCGGTGAGCCGGCGGACCGGTTGCCGCAGCAGGCTACGGCCGGTGGCGGCGACCAGCCGGCCACCGGTCAGCGGCCAGAGGGCGGCCAGGGCGAGCGCGGCCAGGCCGACCCGGCCGGAGAGCCGGGCGGCCCGTTTCAGGTGCCGGGCCTCGGGGCGCGGGCCGTCGCCGAGGAACGGCCGCACCTCGGAGCGTCCGAAGTAGACGTTCCGGCCGCCGAGCCGGACACCGAGCGCCCCGGCCATGGCCGCCTCGCACTGGCCGGCGTTGGGGCTGGGGTGGTCGTGGCGGTCCCGTCGCCAGACCTGCCAGGCCCGCTCCCGGTCGCCGTGGACGCTGGGCGCGGCGGCGACGGTGAGCAGCCCGGTCAGTCGGGCCGGCAGCAGGTTGAGCAGGTCGTCGAGGCGGGCAGCGGGGGTGCCGAACCGGGCGTAGCGGGGTGAGCGGTGCCCGACCATCGCGTCCAGGGTGTTCGCCGCCCGGTAGCCGAGCAGGCCGGGCAGGCCGGCGAGGGCACCCCAGACCAGGGGGGCGACCACGGCGTCGGAGGTGTTCTCGGCGACCGACTCGACGGTGGCGCGGGCCAACTCGCCCTCGTCGAGGCGGGACGGATCCCGACCGCAGAGATGCCCGAGCCGGTGGCGGGCCGCCGGCAGGTCACCGGCGCGCAGGGCGTTACCCATCACCGTCGCCTCGTGGCGCAGCGTCCGACCGCCGAGCACCGTCCAGGTGCCGACGGCCACGACCAGGACCCGGGCCACCGGGTGCCGCCGGGTGGCCCGGTCGACGGCCACGCCGAGCAGCACCGGCGCACCCACCGCGACGGCGGTGAAGACCGCTCCCGCGCGGCGATCGGCCCGGTAGACCCGACGTTCCAGGATGCCGGCGGCCCGCCCGAAGCCGGCCACCGGATGCCCGCGCCGGGGATCGCCGAGCAGGCTGTCCAGCGCATACCCGGCCACCAGTCCGACCGCGTTCGCCGCCGCTGTGCGCCGCCCCACCCGCACCACCTCCGGCCGGCCAGCCTAGCCCCTGGGCGGGGTGGCCACGTCGCCGTCGCCACCCCGCCCCCGCCCGTACGAACCCGGCCCCGCGTCCCTTCCCCGGCGCGGGGCCGAGTTCTCAGGCCGGGACCGGCACCCGGCCCCGGCCCCGCCGGCCCCGACCCGCCGGGCCGCCGGCCACCTCGGCCGGCGTCGGGGCGGCCGGGCCGCCCGACGGGCGGTCGTCGCCGGGCTCCCCCTCGTCGCCCGGCCGACCCTCGTCATCCGGCCGGCTCTCGTCGTCGGGTAGCGGGGTCAGGTCGTCGTCGGGCTCGTCGTCGAGCGGGTCGACCGTCGGGGCGTACCCGGTGCCGGGCAGATCGTGGCCGGCGCGCGGGAAACCGAAGCCGGACAACCCGAAGTCGTCGTCCAGGGGGCGGTCGTCCGGCCCGGCGGGGGCCTGCCCCGGCGGCACCGGCTCGGTCGGTTCGCCCTGCACCCGGTGGGCCGTCTCGTCGTCCTCCACGGAGCTGGTGGCCATGCTCGGCCGGTTGCGCAGGAAGCGGGACCGGCCCCGGGAGAGGTCGTGCCCGACCGCGACCGCCTCCAACTCGTAGAGGACCCGGTGGTTGCCGGCGTCGTCGGTCCAGTCGCGGGTGTAGAGCCGCCCGGCGACCACCACCGGGTCGCCGACCATGATCGAGGCGGCCACCCCCTCGGCCAGCCTGCGCCAGCAGTTGACCCGGACGCGGAGGCTGTTGCCGTCCACCCAACGACCGCTGTCCCGGTTCAGGCGGCGGGCGGTCGAGGCCACCTTGAAGTTGGCGACCAGGGTGTTGCTCTGGGCGGTACGACGCCATTCCGGCGCGGTCAGCACATTGCCGACGATCGTTACGTAGGTGTCAAACATCGTTCCCTCTCCAGGGTCCGGCGGATATGGTGCCGAGTCGACTCGGGACCGAGCCTGGCCCGGCGCGGCATGCCGGCGCGAACACCCGACCCCGTCCTGTGGACAACCGGACGGGCTGTGGACGACAACCTGATCAAGGTCCCGGTGTGCTAGGCCGACCGGCCCTGGAGGCGGCCCCGGGATCGGACCAGGCTGAAACCACCAGAGACCGAGGGAGGCCAGTGGGATCGGGAACAGCAGGGTCGAGAAGGCGGCATCACCCGGAGTGAGGTCGACCCCGACTGGGTATTGAGTTGATCAACCAAGCGCCACCAGGCACGACGTCCGACGAGAAAGGCAGTGCTGATGATTCGGACCCCGCTCCGCATGACCGGCTCCGTCCGCACCGAGCGGGAGGGGCGGCGATGAGCGCGGTGGCCAACCCGGCGACCGTGGCCGAGTGTCTGCGGATGGGCGCGGGCTTCTCCCAGGGCGACCGGAACTGGATCGTCGAGCAGTTCGGCACCCTGGACGCCCGGCTGGCCGCCTTCCACGCCGACGCCACCGAGCTGGAGGTGTCGGTCAAGGACCGGGAGGCCCGCGGGCAGAAGGTCACCCTGGAGTGCTGGATCGCCGGCCGGCAGAAGATCGTCACCACGTCGAGCGAGGAGGACCTGCGGGCCGCCCTCAACGACGCCCGGGACGACCTGCGCCGCAAGCTCAACGACTCCAAGACCCGGCAGGAGCCCCGGCACAACAAGCACATCCGGGAGATGGCCGCCCCGCCCGTGCCCGCTCCGCTGCCGGACCTCGACTCCGACAACGACGCCGACCGGGTGGACGCCGAGACCGCCTGACCGCTCACCGGAGCGTCCCCGTCCGCGTACCCACCGGACGGGGACGCTCCCCGGCGACCCGCCGCCGTCGCCCGCACCGCCGCGTCGCCCCCACCCCCACCGCTGCCGTCGCCCGCGCCGCCGGGGCCGGGGCTACCGCCGGGTAGGCCGACGGGCGTAGCGTCGCGGTTGTGGAACAGGACGTGCTGGGGCCGCCGTACGAGCGGCAGACGATCGACCTGGGCACCGACGACGAGGGGCCGGTGGTCGCGACGCTGGTCCGGCGGCGGGCGGACCGCCCGACGGGCCGGGCGGTGCTCTACGTGCACGGCTTCGTCGACTACTTCTTCCAGACCCACCTGGCCGACTTCTACGCCGCCCGGGGCTGGGACTTCTACGCCCTCGACCTGCGCAAGTACGGCCGCAGCCTGCTGCCCCACCAGACCCCGAACTTCTGCCGCGACCTGAGCGACTACTTCCCCGAGCTGGACGCCGCCGCAGAGATCATCCGTGCCGGGGACGGGCACGACACCCTGCTCGTCATGGGCCACTCCACCGGCGGCCTGATCATCTCGCTCTGGGCACACGCCCGCCGCGACGCCGGCCTGGTCGACGGGCTCGTCCTGAACAGCCCCTTCTTCGACATCAACGCCCCCTGGCTGGTCCGTCGACCCCTCGCGGCGGCCGTCGCCCGGCTGGGCCGTCGCGCGCCGCACCGCGCCCTGCCCTTCGGCCTCGGCACCGTGTACGGCGAGAGCCTGCACGCCGACCATCGCGGCGAGTGGACGTACGACCTGACCTGGAAGCCGCTCGCCGGGTTCCCGGTGCGGGCCGGTTGGCTGGCCGCGATCCGCACCGCCCAACGGCAGCTCCGCGCCGGGCTGGACATCCGCGTCCCGGTGCTGCTGGCCTGCTCGACCCGGAGCTTCCGGGGCACCCGCTGGCACGACTCGGCGGCCCTGGCCGACGCGGTGCTGGACGTGGAGCACATGGTCCGCTGGGCACCCCGGCTCGGCCGGCACGTCACCGTGGCCCGCTTCGACGGCGGCAAGCACGACCTGGTCCTCTCCGGCCCGACCGTACGCGAGCAGGTCTTCACCGAGGTCGGGCGCTGGGCCGAGGCCTTCCTGGGCGCCGGCCCGACCCGCCCCGCCGACACCGCACCGGCGGACGCGGAAGCCCCGGTGCCCGGCACCCGCGCCCCCAGCGCCGACGAGACCCCGGCCGCCAGCGCCCTCCCGACCGCCTGACGGGTGCCGGCCGGCACTCAGGTGGCGGGCAGCGCGGCGAGCACCCGGTCGAGGGTGGCCACCGGATGGCCGGGTCCGGTCCCGCCGTCGTCGGCGGGCAGCACCACGCCCAGGCAGCGCAGGCCAAGCTCCCCGGCGGCGTCGGGGCGTACCCCGAAGACGGGAGCGCCCAGATAGCCGGCGGGGAGCGCGGCGGTGACCCGCAGCCGGTCGTCGTCGCGGACGGCCCGCTCGACGGCGACCTCCAGGGGACGGCTGCCGTCGCCGCCGACGCCGAGGGCCAACACGATCGCGGTGACCGGCCCGGCCCCGAACCCGGCAAGGTCGTCCGCCCCCACGGCCACGGAGGCCGGCACCGGCTGCACCCGCCACCGCCAGCCCTGCCCGTCGGCGAACGCGTGCAGCCCGCCGGTCGGCAGGACCGCCACCCCGAGCCGCGCGTCACGTGCCCACCGCGCCGCAAGCTCCGCCAGCGGCACCGACCCACCGGCCACGCCGGCCGGCTCGGTGACGCTGGGCCGCAGGCCGAGCCGCCGCGCCCGCCCCGCCACGGCGTCGGCGGTCAGCAGGAACTCGCCGTCGGGACGCGCGAGGAAGAAGGCGGTACCCGGGTCGCCCGCCGCGTCGACCGGCAGGATGGCCCGGCCCAGGAGCTGGCACAGCTCGTAGGCGACCTCGTTCTCGACATCCGGCTCCAGCAGCACGACCCGAGGGTACGGCCCGACGCGCCAGCCGGATGAGGGGTGCCCCGACCGGGGGTGCCGTGCGACGCTGATCACGCGTGTCCGGAAGCGACCCGTTCCGCCGTACGGCGGGGGGTCGGCGGTACCCTCTTGGCGCGACACGTACGCCGCGCGCCCGTAGCTCAGCGGATAGAGCAGGGGACTTCTAATCCCAAGGCCGCAGGTTCGAATCCTGCCGGGCGCACCCATATCTGCCAGGAGAAACGACCCTAGCCTCTGATCTTCGACCAGCACCGGACCCACCTCGGCCCCACCACGTCACCCGTGGCCAGCCGTACGCCGAGCCTGCGCCGCCCGGCGCTGCGGAGTGGCCGGCACCCCGGCGGGGCGGCGATCTTGGCGCACGTTCGGGATGGCAGCCGACCGCGTCGGCTTGCGGGGCGTGGGGGCGGGGCGCTGTATCTGTAACCCGGCCGGTTGCACGAAGATCGACCGTCGGGCCACCGCGTCGCCCTTGGCGTCCAATTGGTACACGTCGAGCCAGCACCACCGGTCGTAGGTGATCCAGTCAAGCACCCGGATGACTCGGCACATGATCGGGTTGACGAACTGCACGCTGGCCGCGCGGGTCACGTGCACCAGGTCGCCGGCCTTCGGTAGCTGCGCGCTCATTGCGGATCACCGGCCAGCCGCCAGACCAGCAGCCGCGCACGCGCTGCCGCGTAGCGCGGGCACCAGCCGTCCGGGTAGCAGCGGCGGCAGGGCTTCACGTGGTGGTCATCGATCACGAACCAGGCCACCTCAACCAGGAACGGCACTTGGCGGACATCGATCACGACTCACCGCCGGGCCAGTGCCCACGGTTGATCGGGATGCGGTGGCGGGCTCGGCAGGGCAGTTCCGCGCCGCAGCGGCACACCCTGCGCCAGCGCTTCCAACTCCAGACCGGTCGGTGCCGGCGGGCCAGCGTCAGCGCGGTGGCTATCAGGTAGTCCTCATAGCGGATCCGACTCATCAGCACTCCAGGCGGTCAGGCCACGTGGACCGTCAGGGCGACGGGATCCACGCCGCCCTGACGGGGCTGACCTTCGTTTGCCGAACCAAGGGCAGCCACAGAGCAAGCTACGTCACTATCTGACGTAGGTAAAGCCACGGCGCGTGATTCTCTTGCATCACTTGCTGACGATGGTTGGGTCATGGTCAGATGGCAGGGCCGAACCAAGGGAACGAAGCCATGCCCTCTGCACCTGCCGAATATCGACGTATTGCCGACGAACTGACCACGAAGATCAAGAGCGGCGAGCTCACGCCGGGGACGAAGCTGCCCAGCACGAGCGAGCTTGCCGACCAGTTCAACGTCAGCCCGGCCACCGCGTATCGCGCCGTCTCGCTCCTGCACGACAGAGATCTGGTCGTGGGGCAGCCGGGGCGCGGGGTCTATGTCGCAGGGGAGAAGTAGGCTCGCGTCCATGCGCCCTGCTGTCGCCATCGCCGAACTTGAGAAGCTCAAGGTGGATGCCGCTGAGGCTGACTACTTCGGCCGCAAGCCTGGGTTCGACTCCTGGAAGGCTCGGACCCGTGCGGTCTTCGTCCGTGCGCTCGGCTCTGACAACAACCTGGTAGACCGTTTCGACAAAGTTCGGTACAGCCTCGGCGTGTTCACGGATCTCACTCCGGACGCCGCCTTCCAGGAGGCAACTCGGCGTGGCGTCAGGAAAGCGTGCGAACTCATAGATGCCGCTATCTGGGAACTCGGACTGACCGGCGGTGACGAGCCGGTGGATGAGCACGCGTACGACCCCGAGCTCTGGGCGTACATCAAGACCGAGGTTGAGGACGGGGAGTGGGGCAAGGTCGCCAGCCAAACGGCGATCTTTGTTGAAAACCACGTCCGGACGTGGGCAGGGAACCCGCAGGACCGGAACGACAACAACCTCGTCGGCAAGGCTCTATACCTGAAGGTGTTCGACGACGCCAGCGACTACCGGCTCGGCCGACAGGCCAGCGAGCGGGAGGGCTGGCGGTACCTCGGGATGGGCTTCGCCCAAGCGCTCAGCAACGTTGACCGGCACCGGATTCAGACCCGGGATGACGCCAAGCGGTACGCCCTCGGCGTGCTCGGCCTCGGGAGCCTGCTGTTGACGCAGCTCCGGTACGAGCACGGGGACATCCTCCACGAGCCAGCCGAGCAGCGCTGAATGCGATCGGGCCGCCCCTGCCTGGATGGCGGGACGGCCCCGATGCCTGGGGTTCGCGGCCATCCGCCAGCATGGAGTCCTGGCCCGTCACTCCGGGAGAACTTCATCGAGGATCGCGAAGACCCAACCGATCATTTTGCGGACCTTAGCCTGAATGGTGCCTGCATGGAGAGCGCTGCTGCCCGTCGAGTAGGTCTGCCGTCCAATCTGGCCCACTAACTGGTCGATGAGCTCGTCCACGCCCTTGACCTGGTCCTTATTACCGCCGCGCTGCTGGACGGCGTAGCGAACCCTCTCAGTCTGGCTTGGGTTCCGCTTGCCGCCCTGCTCAATCCCCACATACCACGGTTGCTTCCGGACTTCGTCGTCCGGCGCGAACATTTGGACTGTTGCCCGCATCACCTCGCGCGCCTCGCCCGCTGGTCCTACGTAGCTCAGCCTGGTGTGATCGTTTAAGTCCCTAAGCGCCTGCTCTAGGGAATCGGCCAATGTGGGCGCGTGGTGCCGCAGCCGCGCGAGGATGTCTGCGTCCCGCCCGGAGAGCGGTCCTCTAGCCGGTACGACAGCGTCGACCCTTCGCCGCGACTGTCGTACTCGCAACTGGAACTCCCTCAACCGCCGCAGCAGGTCAGGGTCGGGTGCTTCACCTCGTCCGTTGGACGTCATCAGCCTGCCCGTCGCCGGTCAGGACGTACCGGCGCATGTTTCGGAAAATCTCCTCGATCGTCTCGGAAGAGGCATCGGCCGCGATGTGGATCTCAATGTTGATGTGAACGCCTGGCGCAACCGAAACCCCACCCGCGGTCCCCGCCGCCGCCCTGGTCGCCTCCGAGGGGTCGCGCTGCGGAGGAACCGGCACAGAATCGTTTTGCGGCACGTCCGTCTGCCCCACCTCGGCGGCGTCAGCTTGGTCCGCCGTGGCGGTTGACCCAGTGAGGTCGATGTATCGCTTCCCACCCCACTCCTTCAGAAAGCCGAGGGTTTGCGCCCCTTCAACGATCAGTTCAAGCACGCCGTCCACTCGGTCAGCCGGAACGCCCTTCTCCTTGAGCACATTCTTGCCAATTGCCTCCGGCGGAAGGGCACCGCCGTCGTACATACGTAGGAACTCGCCGACAACCTTCGGCCGAAGCAACGCCTCACGCATCGCCGCTATGTCATCACCCTCGCTCGTGGGCCGGACAATCCTCATCCCGAGGGGTGTAATCCCGATCTCGGGTGCCTTCGCGCCGCCGGTCGTCAGTCCGTATGCGACTGCAGCACCCGTGATCATCCGGAACGGCCCAGACGACGGGGTCATCCGCATCGCTTCCGCCACGCTCAGCGGCCGGGTCGGCTTGTAGGCATAGTTGTCCGCGATTGCTCTTGGCACACGGAGAGCCTGCTCAAGGGAGTAGCTAGGCACGTCCTCCTGCGACACTCGTGATCGCTGCCTCTTGGGGTCGGGTGCCGGCCCGGCAACGTCAGGATTGTCAGCGCTCACTCGCTTCGTTGGTTCCGCCACTCGTGCGCACTCCACTTCGGTCATTACTTGACGACGAAGGCAACGACCCTCATCGCAAGATGCTAGCCCCAGGTTCGGAAGGAGTGCAGCACCGCGACATAGAGGCAGTAAAATGATTCAGATTTCCGACAGTGGGGCTGCGGCTGATTCGTTGTCAGCCTAGGCGCATCGCAAAATCGAACATCAGTTCTATAACCTGCCTCCGTAAACCGGCGGTTCGGGTTCACCGATCGCGCGTGCGGCTTCGCGTTCGGCCCTGGCCTGCCGCTCGTAGGGCGTGGGGCGGCAGGGATCGTACTCGCTGCTGTAGAGCGGGTCACCCCGCCGCGCGGCGGCTGCCGCCAACTGCCGGTCACGCTGCGGCCCGGTCAGCGCCTCGTACCGCTCGGGGTCGCTGGTCCTGATGGCTTCCAGTTCGGCGGGTGTCACAGCTCCTCCGTCCACGGGCGCGGGACGGTGGTGAGCTCAGTGCCGCCGGCCAGGCGCAGATCGATGTACTCGCGAACAGCTCCGTCCGAGTCGGCGCCAATCTTCATTCCGGAGATCTGGGCCTCCACGACCTGTCCTGCCGAGTAGCTGCGGCCGGGCCAGCGGTTGAGCCGCTCCGCCTGCGCTGCGGTCAGCGTGTGCTGTACCGGCTTCCCGAGCTGCGCCCGGACGTGCTCCCCGATGACCTGTGGGAAGGCGGTGATGAACTCCTGGAGCATCTCGTTGGTGTCCATCAGGCGGCCACCGCCCAACGGCCCTGCTGCCCGGCCGTGCCCTGCGGCACGTTCTGAACGAAGTGGAGGCCGGGACCGCGCAGGCTCACCCGCAGATCCACGGTCCCGTCGCCGTACTCGTGGACGACCTCGGCCGGGAGGGTGGTGCCGGCTTCCGGGTCGGGGACACCGGGGAAGCGGGTCACGCCGGTTGACGCCCCGCGCATCCGGACGTACTGCGCCTGCGTGGCGTCAAAGGTGTAGTGGACGACATCACCGAGCATCGCCTATCTCCTGTCTCGTTGGACGTGCCCTCATCGGGGCGGCGGAGGCCGCAGGTGGCGGCACGCCTTGAAGGCTATGGATGAAGTAGGCCCGTCCAGCGATCTTTTCTGGGCAGCAAGAAGGCCGTCCACCAGCGGCGGACGGCCTCGATGCCAACCCTTCGGGCGCTAGCCCGCCGACTGGGCTTTCGTGGCCCGCTTCTTGAGCGGGGCGATGTCATCCCAGGACTGCTGGTAGTAGAAGGTCCAATCGCCGCCCACCTCCTGGACGGACAAGCTCTCTTCTTCGGCTGCGTCCAGCGCCGCCTGTCGGATCTTCTCGACCACTCTCCGCATTCGCGGCTCGTTGGCATGTCCTCCGCCGGTCAAATCGAGCCAGATCCGGACATCGAGGGTCTTCCCTACCGCTTCCTTCGCCACTGAACCTCCTCAGGCTTTAGAAGATCCTGACAAACTTCTAAAGTTTTCTCAAGAGGTTTCTTAGACCGCTCTGCGCCTGCGGTACGCGGCCAGGTCAACGACGCCGCCCGCTGTAGTCGACGCTGCGGGCTGAACGGGTGCCGGGGTGGCTGCGGCTACCTGCTGGCGAGCCGTAGCCCGCAGCTCGGCGAACGCGGCCGACACGTCGCTGCCCTGGTGGTCGAGGACGTGCCCGTACACCTTCAGCGTGACGGACGGGTCGGCGTGCCCGAGCGGTGACGAGGCGGTTCGACCTGACCGATGTGCAGTGGGCGGTGCTGGAGCCGTTGCTGCCAGCGCCGAAGCGGCCGGGTCGACCGTCGTCTTGGACCAGGCGGCAGTTGATCGATGGGATCCGGTGGCGGATTCGGGTGGGTGCTCCGTGGCGGGACGTGCCGCCGCAGTACGGGTCCTGGTCGGCGGTGTATGCCCTGTTCCGGCGGTGGCAGCGTGACGGGACCTGGAAGCAGGTGCTTGTCGCGTTGCAGGCCTTGGCCGACGCGGCTGGGCGGATCACCTGGGACGTGTCCGTGGACTCCACCAGCGCTCGGGCCCATCAGCATGCGGCCGGGGCGAGGAAAAGGGGGATCTGCAGGTTGAACCGCCTGGTGGGGTCAGTGTCGAGCCGGCAGACCACGCGCTCGGCCGGTCGCGGGGTGGGTTGACCACGAAGGTGCATCTGGGCTGCGAGCAGGGCCAGAAACCCCTGGCGATCGTGCTGACGGCCGGGCAACGAGGTGACAGCCCTCAGTTCATCCCCGTCCTGACCGCTATCCGTGTTCCTCGCCTGGTTACTGGCCGGCCGAGGACCCGTCCGGACCGGGTCCTGGCCGACAGGGCGTACACGTCGAAGGCGAACCGGGCCTACCTACGCCAGCGAGGCATCGCCGCGACCATCCCGAGCAAGGCCGACCAGGACGCCCACCGGCGGGCCAAAGGGTCCAAGGGCGGCCGGCCGCCGGCCTTCGACCCGCACCTCTACCAGCAACGTCACGCCGTGGAGTGCGGCATCAACCGCCTCAAGCGCAACCGAGCCGTGGCCACCCGATTCGACAAACTCGCCGTCCGCTACGAAGCCACCATATCCACCTCGCCGCCATCAACGAGTGGCTATGACCGACTTCGACACACGCCCTAAACCCGGGACACCTCGACCAACAGACCACCGACAGAGCCACCCAGGGGCGGCCCCCCTCAGCCCGCCCGGCAGCGGAGGCCGGCGAGCACGACGGTGACCACACCCTCCGCATCGGCCCGATACGCCGGGTGCCCGTACGCCGCACAAATCCCCTGAACAGCCATCATGACCGCACCCGCACCCACGTCGTCCCGGATGCTCCCCGCCCTGACGGCGGCCCCCAGCAGGTTGTCGATGACCTCCCCCAGCGCCTGGGCACCCTCGGCCACGACGCCCGACTGGGTGGCCATCAGCGTCGACAGGGTGCGGGCGAGCCCTTCGTGAATGTGGAGGTGGTCGACGAAGCCGCGCAGGAAGGTCTCCAGCGCCTCGTCGGCGGGGAGCGTGGCCTGCAACTCCCGTGCCCGGTCGCAGATGGCCCGGAGTTCTTCCCGGTAGACCGCTTCGGCGAGAGCTTCCCGGGTGGGGAAGTGCCGGTAGAGGGTGCCGGTGCCGACCCCGGCCAGCTTGGCGAAGTCGTCGAAGCGCAGGTCGAAGCAGCCGTCGGCGAAGAGTTCGCGGGCCTTGGCGATCAGGGCCTCGCGGTTGCGGCGCGCGTCGGCCCGCAGCGGCTTGGCGTCGGCGCGCACTGGCTTGGCATCGGTCATGCGGGGCCTCACGTTGACAAGTGGAGACTGTCTCCATATTTTGAAAGTGGAGATAGCCTCCGATTATACCGGTGAGGTGCGCGTGAAGATCTTGATGTTCGGCCGGGGCGTGATCAGCGCGACGTACGGATGGGCGTTGGAGCAGGCCGGGCACCAGGTCGAGTTCTACGTCCGACCCGGGCGGGCGGCGGCGTACGGCGACTCGATCGACCTCGACCTGCTCGACGTGCGGCGGCGGCCGTGGGGCAAGCGGGTCGTCGAGAAGTGGCCGGTGCACTACCGCGAGTCGGTGGAGCCGGACCACGACTTCGACCTGATCGTGCTGAGCGTGCAGCACTACCACTTCGCGGAGGCTGCGGCCTACCTGGGGCCACGGGTGGGCGGGGCCACGGTGCTCGTCTTCAACAACCTGTGGGTCGAGCCGTCGACCGCGACGGCACACCTCCCCGCCGACCAGGTGGCCTGGGGCTTTCCCGGGGCGGGCGGCGGGTTCGGCGACGACGGGGTGCTGCGCGCGGCACTGCTGCCCGTGGTCTTCCTCGGCACCATGGACCGGCCGCCGACCGGCCGTGAGCAGGCCGTCCGCCAGGTGTTTCGCGGGGCGGGGCTCAGGATCCGGGAGAACTCCGACTTCCGGGGCTGGCTGTCGGTCCACTTCGCCCAGAACGCGGGCCTGCACACCCAGAGCCTGCGGCGGGGCTCGCTGTCCATGCTGACGACCGCCGACGTACGCGAGGCGATCCTCGCCACCCGCGAGCTGCTACCGCTCGTCGAGGCACGCGGCGTCGACCTGCGGCGGCACCGCGCCGAGCTACGGCCCTTCACCGCGCCGATCTGGCTGGCGGCACCGGCGCTCTCCCTGCTGTTCAGTCGTTTCCCGCCGATGCGCAGGGTGATGCAGGCCCACGCCAACCCCGAGGAGTTGCGCGCGGTCTGCCGAGACACCCTCGCCGAGGCCCGCAGGCTGGGCGTGCGGGTACCCCGACTGGAGGCGGCCGAGCCCCACTTCGCCAGCGCGGACACACCCTGACGCTCCATCACCCTCTACCGGCCGCACCCCGCCCGCCGTCCGAGGGCCGCCGTACCGCCGGCACCCCGACCGCACCCCGCCCGCCGGCCGTCATCCCGGCCGGAGCAGGCCCCCGGCGTACGTTGGGCGGCACCCCCACCCGGCGCGGCACGCGAGCTACCGGCGCGGGCTGCACCACCTCCAACCCCGCCGGTTGTACGTAGATCGAGCGCCGGGCCACCGCGTCCCCCTTGGCGTTGAGCTGGTAGACGTCGAGCCAACACCACCCGTCATAGGTGATCCAGTCGAGTACCCGGATCACCCGGCAACTGATCGGCCGGAGGAACTGCACACTGGCCGCCCGCCCCACGATCACCAGGTCACCCGCCTTGGGCAGCGGCGCGCTCACCGTCGCCCCCAGACGTGCCGGAACCTGCGCCACTGCCTGATCCGGTGCCGGGCGGCCTCCGCGACCGGGCAGTACCCGGCCTCGGCACACTTCCCGCAACGGCTGCGCCGGTGCTGGTCCAGGCAGTCCCACGCCAGCCAGACCAGCAGCGGCACCTCGCCTCGGGCCGTCACGACGCCACCCCGGGCCGGTCTCCGCCACCGGGCAGGGCGCGGCCGAGCAGGGCGCGGCCGGGCAGAGCGCGGCGGCCGACGCGGCAGGGCAACTCCGCACGGTAGGGCAACTCCGCGCCGCAGCGGCACACCCTGCGCCACCGGGTCGGGCTCCGGGTCGGCCGGTGCCGTCGGACCAGGGTCAAGGTCAGGGCGGCGGCGACGAGAGGGTCCTCATGGGTGGCACACATCGGGTTTCCTTCCCCGGAAATAGCGCCGCCCCGCCCGCGCGCTATTCGCAACGAGCGGGACAGCGGGCTATTGTCGGCGCCTTTTCTGACGCCCCCGGATCCCCGTCCGGTGATTCACACACTGCGACACGACCAACACCTTGCGCAACACCTCACCCTCCCCCTAATGTCGGGTCGATTTGACGCACGAGGAACGGAGGAGAGAAATAGCGGAGGAGAAACAACTGCTGTTGCACCAGCGGTGCGGTGATGTTGCATGACGGATGAAACAAGCGGCTCCACCGTCCCCCGCCGGCAGCTCGGCCGGCTGCTCACCCAGCTCCGCGAGGACGCCTCGGTCTCGCTGGACAGCGCCGCCGAGGGGTTGGACTGCTCGCGGCAGAAGGTGTGGCGGATCGAGAAGGGCCTGGTGCCGGTCCGGGTGGTGGACGCCCGCGCCATGTGCGCGATGTACCGTGTGCCGGAAGAGATGACGTCGATCGTCGCCGGCCTCGCCAAGGAGACCCGCGCCAAGGGCTGGTGGCATTCCTACGGCGATGTCGTCCCATCGTGGTTCTCGCTCTACGTCGGCCTGGAATCGTCTGCCGCACTCATGCGCCGATACGACTCGGAACTGATACCGGGTCTGCTCCAAACCCGCGAGTACGCGGCAGAACTATTCCGCCGCAAGAATCCCACGATGAGCGCGGAGGAACGGGAAAAGCTCGTCGAGGTACGGATGCAGCGCCAGCACGTCCTGGTGCGCCGGCTGCCCAGCGCGCCCACCCTCAGGGTGGTGCTGAGCGAGGCGGTGCTGCGGCGCACCATCCCCGACCGCCAGGCGATGGCCGGGCAGTTACGCCACCTGCTCGACATGACCGCCCTGCCGAACGTCAGCCTGCGCGTCCTCCCGTTCACCGCCGGCCCGCCGCTGGCCAGCGAGACGGGCACCTTCGTCCTGCTGGACTTCCCGCAGGCGTTCGGGCGGGCATCGACCGAGCCGACTACCGTCTATCTGGAGAACATCACCGGCGCGCTCTACCTGGACAAGCCGGCAGAGGTCGCCGCCTACGACCGCGTCTGGGTCGACCTGGAGACCCTCGCGGCGGACGAGGCGGCATCAGAGAAAATGATCACAGCGATCATCGAGGAGCGAGCATGAACGACCTGGCCGGTGCCGTCTGGCGCAAGAGCACCCGCAGCGGCGGGAGCGGCGGCGACTGCGTCGAGGTGGCCGACAACCTGCCCGGCGTGATCGGCGTACGGGACAGCAAGGACCAGGCCGGTCCGGCGCTGCGGTTCTCCCCGACCGCCTGGTCCGCCTTCGTCCACCAGGCACGCCACGGGCTGCGCTGAGTGCCTCCGGGGCCGCCCGCCAACGGGCGGCCCCGCCCGCACCGGCAACTCCCCCACCGGCACGCCCCCGCCCGCACCGGCAACGACCCTGCCCGCACCGGGAACGGGGGCGGAAACGTCGGGGCGGCCCGCTACCGTGCGGCCCATGAGTGACACGGAGACCGCGAACCGCCTGCCCACGGCCGAGGAGGAGGCCCGGTTCTGGGGCCTGGTGGAGGCCGCCTGGCAGCAGCTCGGCCCCGAGGCCGCCGCACTGCGCCGGGCGCTGCTCACCCGCGACCCGGCCGCCGACGACGACAGCGCCTCCGCGCTCGACACCTGGCGGGACGCCTTCCTCGACCAGTTGGGCCAGCTCTGCGCCGACCTGTCCAGCCCCGACCTCACCGACCTCGACCGGGTGGTCGAGCGCAAGCTGTACGACATCGACCGGGCCGACGTGCACACGGTGATCGACGGCTCCGACGACGGTTTCCTCTACGGCCGGGGGCACATCGTGGCGCTGGGCCGGGAGTTCTACGAGGCGGTCCGGGCCGACCCGACGCGGGCGGTGCCCGACGGCCACCTCCAGGGCATCTGCTACCTCTTCGCCCACCTGCACGACCAGCGGTTCGGCGACTGGCCCCGGACCGGCTCCGGCATCTCCCGGGAGTCGTTCAGCAACCCGGCGGGCTGGGCGGAGCAGTGAGCCACCCGCGGCCACCCTGGCGTGGCTGCGCCACTGACCAGCGACGACGGACGACCCGGGGAAGCGGACGCAACGCGACACGCCGCATACCATTGGTGAACATTTAGGGCTGCTCGTGTTATTCTCCGGCGTCGATGCACCGCCGAGCAGACCCGGACGGGTCACCGCCCGAAGGACGCACTTCCCTTGATGTCGGCCGTTTCCGCTCCGACCTCGTCACCGTCGTTGCTGGATCGGCCGGCGGGTGGCGCGTTGCAGCTCATCTTCACCACCCTGCCGGCGATGCTCCGGTTGACCTGCGGCCTGTTCGGCGCGGTGACCGCGCTGGCGGTGCGTACCACGCCGGTCCGGGTGCCGTTGCTGCTGGCGGCGGTGGTCGTGCTGACCGGCTGGTCGGTCTTCTACGCCGCGCGGGCGCTGTGGGTCGGCATCGGCCCCGGGATGGTCGCCGGGGACGTCGCGCTCACCGTGGCGGCGAGCCTGCTGGCCCCGCTGCTGGTCGCCCCGGAGGTGCTGCCGGGCGAGGGTAGCTGGCTCGCCGTGCTGGCCAGCACCACCGTGATCAACGCGCAGGCCACCGCCCCGGTCCGCTGGTCGGTGCCCGCCGGCCTGCTGGTCACCGCCGGGTACGCGGTCGGCACCTCGGCCGCCGGCAACACCGTCGAGGCGTCCGCGCACGCGGCGACCCTGCTGGTGCAGACGGGGTGCGCGGCGATGATGGCGGCGGTGATGCGCCGGTGGATCAGCCGGGCCGACGCCGCCTTCACCGAGTTCCAGCGGCTGCGCCGGGAGGCGGTGCTGGCCCGGACGATCCGCGAGGTGGAACGGCGGCAGAACCGGGACCTGCACGACACCGTGCTGTCCACGTTGACCATGGTCGGGCTGGGTGCCCTGCCGGCCGCCGGCTCGGCGGCGCTGCGCCGACGGGCCGCCGCCGACCTGCGTACCCTGGTCGGGCTCGCGAACGCCCGGTCCGCACTGTCGACCGGCCCGGTCGGCGTCCTCGCCGGCCCTCCCCCGGCCGCCGCCGGCCCGGAAGCGGCGGGCGGGTCGTCCGGGGCCACGGTCGGCCCGTCCGGTGTCGACGCCGGCCTGCGCGCGGTGCTCGACACCCACCCCGAGCTGCGGGTGACCGCCACGTTGCCGCCCTGCTCGGCCCCGGCGGGGGTGACCGCCGCACTGGTCGACGCCACCGCCGCCGCACTGGCCAACGTGGCCCGGCACGCACCGGACGCCGCCGTGACCGTGCGGCTGGGTCGGGAAGACGGCGGCGTCGTGGTCGAGGTGGTCGACGACGGTCCCGGTTTCGACCCGGCCACCGTCCCGGCCCACCGGTACGGGCTACGCGAGTCGATCCGGGGCCGGCTGGCCGACGTCGGCGGGCGCGCGGAGGTGACCTCCGCCCCTGGCGAGGGCACCCGGATCCGGTTGGAATGGCCGCATGTCGACTGACCTCCGCGCGCCGGCACCGGTCCGCGTACTCCGGCCGGTGCCCGGGGCGGCGGACCCGGCAGTGGTCGACGGGCCGGCAGTCGACGGGCCGGCAGCGGTGGACGGGCCGGCAGTGGACGGGCCGGCGGCGGACGTGGCCCGGTTCTCCGACCGGGGTGCCCGGATCGCGGCGGTGGCCATCGCCCTGGTCTGGCACACCGCCGTCGGGCTGCCGGCCGTGCTCGGTGCGTGGTCCGAGCTGGCCGCGCCGGCGGTGGTCGCGGCGGGCTGGCTGACCGCCGGCCTCGTCGGCGGGTACGCCGCGCACCGGCTGCTGCACGGCGCGCTGCCACCGGCGTTGCCGCTGGCGACGGTGTTGCTGGCGGTGGACGCGGCGGTCTTCGCGGCGGCCGGCGAACGGCAGCTCTTCGCCGCCGCGAACTGGGCGTGGACCGGGCTGGCCTGGTTCCTCGTGGTGGTGCTCTGGGGTCGCCCGATCCGCTGGATGATCCTCCTGCTGGTCGGTCACGCGCTGATCGCGCTCGCCACGCTCGTCGGCGACGGCGCGACCGCCCCCGCCGACCTGACCCGCTTCACGATGTACGTCTACGGCACGTCGTCGCTGCCGGTGGCGGTCTTCACCGGGGCCGCGGTGATCGCCACCCTCGCCCGGGACCGGGCCGGCACGGCGGCGGCGACCCTGGCCGTACGCGCCGAACAGGATGCCGCCGAACGGGCCTGGGCGGACCGCCGCAGCCGGCTGGCGCTGGTCGGCGGGGCCGCCGAGCAGGTGCTGGCGGAGCTGGCCGACGGTCGCGCCGACCCGGCCGACCCGTTCGTGCAGCGGCGGTGCGTGCTGGCCGCGACCCGGCTGCGCCGGCTGATCGCCGAGGCCGACGACGTGCCGGACCCCCTCCTACACGAGTTGCGGGCCGCCGCCGACCTGGCCGAACGCAACGGCCTGCCGATCGAGCTGATCGCCGTCGGCACGCCGCCGCCGCTGCCGGTGGAGGTCCGGCGCCGGCTGGCCGATCCGCTCGCCGCCGCGCTGGCGGACGCCACCGGCTGGGCGCGGCTGACCGTGGTGGCCGGTCCGGACGAGGTGGCGGTCAGCCTGGTCGCCCCCGACGTGACCGGCCCGCGAGCGGCCGGACCGGGAGCGACGAGCGGGCCGTCGATCGGGACGGCCGGCGACGACGAGCAGGTGGAACACCTACACGAGCGGGACGGGGAGATCAGGTGGACGCAGACCCGATGGCGCAGGCCATGAGCGGGGAGCGGCCCGTCGGGGTGTCGATCGTGGACGACCACCCGGTGGTGATCGACGGGGTACGGGCGTGGCTGACCACCGAGCCCCGGCTCCGGGTGCTCGCCACCGGTGACGACCCCGACCTGGTGCTGCGCACCGCGCCGCAGGCCGACGTGATCCTGCTGGATCTGCGGCTGCGCGGCCGGATGGTGCTCGACAAGCTGGCCGAGCTGAGCGCCGCCGGCCACCGGGTGGTGGTCTACTCCGAACACACCGATCCGGCGACGATGCTCGCCGCGCTCGACGCCGGGGCGACCGCGTTCCTGGCCAAGCACGAGGGGCGGGAGCACTGCGTGGCGACCGTGCTGGCCGCCGCCAGCGACCGCCCGTACGTGCCGCCGACCCTGGCCGGGGCGATGGTGGGGGATCCGCGACCGGACCGGCCCGCCCTGTCGGACAAGGAACGGGAAGCGCTGCTGCTGTGGTTCCAGTCGATGTCGAAGGCGTCGGTGGCCCGCCGGATGCAGATCAGCGAGCACACCGTCAAACAATATGTCGACCGGGCGCGGATCAAGTACACCCGTGCGGGTCGCCCGGCCGCCACGAAGGCCGCGCTGCTGGCCCGCGCGATCGAGGACGGACTCATCCGGCCGGAGGAGATCGGCACCTACCGGTCACAGGCGTCCTCCGACCGGCCGACCCCCTAACGGGTGTCATGACAGTGCGTCACCGGTCGACAAGGCTGAACGTCGAAGACCACTGCGCGGGGGAGAGGTCGTGACGATGCGCGAGGACATGTCCCCGTTCTTCATCGCACCACATCGGTTCGACGCACCGGAGGACAACTTCGCCCCGGTGCTCGACAGGCACCACGAGGTGGTCCCGGAGCCCGGTGAACGGGTGCTCGGCCGGTACCTCACGTCGGTGGCCGGCTGCCTGCTCAGCCCGACCGGCACCCGCGGGCAGTGGGTGTTGCCGGCGCCCGCCTCGGTCACCGTCACCGACCGACGCCTCGCGTACGTCTGCCTCGCCGGTGACCTGGCGCTGGTCGCCGGCAAGATCGACTCGACAGGGGTCCGGCACCGCCGGAACGTCCGGCTGCCCCGCCTGGTCAGCGGGCAGGTCTGCTGGCAGTGGCCGTCCCGGCTGGAGCTGCGGCCCACCCCCTCGTCCGGCACGGACGGTCCGCCCCAGGAGGCGGAGCTGCTGGTGGTCTGCGACGCGCTGCGGACCATCCAGCAGCCCACCCTGGCCCTCCGCGGTCAGCTCGGCCCGGTGACCGAGCTGGCCCGGCTGATCCGCCGGACGGTGGCCTGCTTCCGGATCTCCCGCCCCGAGCTGGTGGAGCTGGCACCGCCGGAGCGGGACGTGCTGATCCGCCGGGCCACCGCTGCCCCGATGACCGGGGAGGCCCGGGTGACCCTGCCGGGTTCCCTGCCGGTGGAGTTCCTGTCCCGCGACGACTACTACCGTCGCCCGCAACCGGCCGGCCGGGACGCCGTCGGTAGCTGAGCCGGGCCGACCGGGCCGCGGTCGGTAGCTGAGCCACCGGCCGGACGACCCGGGCCGCGGTGGGGACTGGTCAGGAGGCGGTGGAGCGGCGGGGGCGACGGTCCAGCTCGGCGGCCTCCTGCGGGCTGGGCGCGGTGCCGCCCAGGTGGGCCGGCTGCCACCAGGTGTCGTCCGGGCCGGACGGCTTGTCGGGGTACTCCTGCTGGGCCCGGTCGACCAGCGCGCTCAGCCGGGTCTTCAGCTCCGCCGTCATCGTGTTGGCGTCCGGATAGGCGGCCGGGTCCATCGGCTCGCCGAGCAGGATGGTGATCGGGGTGTGCCGCCGGGTGAGGGTCTTCGGCCGGCCCTTGGTCCACAGCCGCTGGGTGCCCCACAGCGCCACCGGCAGCAGCGGCACCCCGGCCGTCTGCGCCATCCGGGCCGCCCCGCTCTTCAACTCCTTGACCGTGAAGGACCGGCTGATCGTCGCCTCCGGGAAGACCCCCACCACCTCGCCGCGCCGCAGCGCGTCCACCGCCGTGTTGTACGACCCGACCCCCGCCGAACGGTTCACCGGGATGTGCTTCATGCCGCGCATCAGCGGGCCGGAGATTTTGTGCGCGAACACGTCGTGCTTGGCCATGAACCGGACCAGCCGCCGCGAGGCGTGTGCCCCGTACCCGCAGAAGATGAAGTCGAGGTAGCTGACGTGGTTGCTGGCCAGCACCGCCCCACCGGTCCGGGGCACGTGGTGGCTCCCGTCGACGGTCAGCCGCAGGTCGAGGACCCGGAACAGCGTCTTGGCGGTGGCGATCACGGGCGGGTACACGAGTTCCGGCATCCGGGCACTTTACCCCGCGTGAGCGACACCGCCGTAGGGGCGCAGCCGGCTTCAGGGACACAGCCTGCGCAGGGACACAGCCGGCGCAGGGACACAGCCGGCGTACCGGCGGCGCTCCGGTCAGTCGGCCAGCTTGTGCAGATCGAGGCGGCCCCGGGCGAAGGCGTCGACCCGTCCCCACCGACCGGGGATGTCCAGCACCTCGATCCGGCCCATCCCGACCGGCAGCACCGGCTCCACCGCCAGGTGCCCCTCGTGCGGCTCCAGGCCGAGCATCGTCCGCAGCAGCAGCAGCGGTGCCCCCGTCGACCAGGCCTGCGGGCTGCACGCCGTCGGGTACTCGACCGGGAACTTGGTCTGCTCCCGACGGTAGCCACCGAACGCCTCGGGCAGCCGCCCGTCGAAGTAGGTGGCCGCGTCGAGGATGCCGTTGGCGATCACGGCGGCCTCCTCGGCGAAGCCGTACCGGCGCAGGCCCCAGGCGATGAAGGAGTTGTCGAACGGCCAGATCGTGCCGTTGTGGTAGCCGATCGGGTTGTACCGCACCTCCCCCTCGGCGAGGGTGCGTACGCCCCAGCCGGTGAACAGCCGCGGCCCGACCAGGTGCTCGGCGATCCGCTCGGCCCGGTCGGGGTCGACGATCCCGCTCCACAGCAGGTGTCCGATGTTGGAGGTGAGCACGTCGCACTGCCGGCCGTCCGGGTCGAGGGCCAGCGCGTAGTACTCCCCGTCGGCGACCCACCAGTCCCGGTTGAAGCGCTCCTTCAGCGCGGCGGCCTCCCGTTCCAGCCGGTCGGCGAACGCCGGGTCGTCCCAGAACTCCCGGGCCATCCGGGCCGCCCGCAGCTTCGCGTCGTACGCGTACCCCTGCACCTCGCAGGTGGCCCGGGGGAACGGCGGCAGGCTGCCGTCGGCGTACGAGATGGAGTCCCAGGAGTCCTTCCAGCACTGGTTCTCCAGGCCGGTGTCGGTGTTGCGCCGTTCGTACCAGATGTAGCCGTTGCCGGCCAGGTCGGCGTAGTCGTCGATCCATCGCAGCGCGGCCCGGCACTCCCGTTCCAGCTCCCTGACCAGTGCGACGTCGCCGCTCCACCGCTCGTACTCGTCGAGCAGGACGACGAAGAGCGGGGTGGCGTCCACCGAACCGTAGTACGGCGAGTGCGGCTGCTCCTCGAAGGCGGCGGTCTCGCCGTAGCGCATCTCGTGCAGGATCCGGCCGGGGTCCTCGTCGCGGAAGTCGTCGAACCGGGTGCCCTGGAGGGACGCCAGGATCCGCAGGGTGGTCTTGGACAGCTGCGGGGCGAACGGCAGCACCTGGAGGCAGGTGAGGATGCTGTCCCGGCCGAACATGGTCATGAACCAGGGCAGGCCGGCGGCGGGCAGGGTCTGGCCGCCGAGCGACAGCGGCGCGAAGCGCAGCGCCGCCAGGTCGACCAGGCTGCGCCGGTAGGTGGCGGCCACCTGGTCGTGCTCACTGTTGACCTTGGGGGCCTTGGCGATCCACTCCTCCAGGTCGTGCTGGAGGGCGAGCCGCTCGTGGCCGTGCACCGTCACCCCCAGCCGCAGGTCCCGCCCGCCCGGGCCGATCGCGAAGGTCTGCACGTCGATCTCGGCGGTCCACTCCTCGTTGGGCTCCAGGTGCACCGAGTACGCGAAGCCGTTCCGGTCGTACCGGGCCGGCCGGGACGACGAGATGACCGTCTCGCGGCGGAAGTTGCCCCGCCGGTAGCCCAGTCGCAGCCGGTCGGACTCCGCCTCGGCGTACAGCTCGCCCTTCTTGTTGAGGATCTCGTCCTTGACCTGGAAGAGGTCGGCGAAGTCGGCCCCGGCATCCATCCGGACCTCCAGGTCGACCGCCTTCTCGTCGTGGTTGAGGATGGTCAGCTGCTCGCGGAAGCTGCCGCCGACCGCGCGCTCCCGGATGATCGACAGCTTGGCGTCGACATAGTGGGTGGCCATCCCGGGCACCAGGAAGAACCGCGCCTCGAAGTACTGGAGGTCGTCGTAGGACAGGGCGTTGAGCCGTTCCCCGTTGACGGTCAGCACCCAGCGGGACAGGAACCGGACGTCCAGGGAGAACAGGCCGGTCGGCTCGCTCGGCGTCGCCTCGATGTCACCGGTCTCCTCGGAGACGACGAACGTGTTGCCGTCCAGGATCCGGACCGTGTTGCCCTGTCCCATCACCGCACCTCCCGCTGGTGGAGCCGACGCGGCCCCTGGGCGTCCGGCGGGCCGGGGAAGATCCGTTCGATCTGCACCACCAGCCGGGCGTCCCCGGTCACCGTCATGTCACCGCGCAGCAGCGCCGCCAGGCCGTCCTCCCGACCCGCCGCCATCTCCTCGAACAGCGCCGGTGTCGTCCCGATGACCGTGTCGGCCTCCCGGTCCTCCTGGCTGACCGCCACCTCGCCCCGGTCCACCCGGAGCAGCCAGTGGGTGGTGTGCGCCCCCTCGTGCAGGTCGAAGCGCAGCGTCCCGACGGCCTTGTCCAGCAGCGGTTCGTAACCCCGCCGGTCCAGGCCCTCGAAGAACCTCGTGGTCGCGTCCACCATCGGGCCTCTCCCCTGTCCGCCTGCCAGTGACCGCAGGGGTGTCCCCGGCCGGCCCGTCGTCAACCTCACCCGGATCGGGTGAGCGCCCCCGGCCGGCGGGCGGCGGGCGACAAAGACGGCGGGCGGCGCGGACGACGACGCCGGCCCCCCGTGGTGATCCGGGGGCCGGCGTCGTGGTCGTGGCGTCAGTTGTTGGGCTCGTCGGCGCTGATGTCCGCCAGCACCGACTGGGGTTCCCGCTCCACCGCGAGGTCACCCATCGACACCAGGCCCACCAGCCGGCCGTCGTCGATCACCGGCAGCCGGCGCACGGCGTAGGTACGCATCAGGTCCGCGGCGGCGACCGCGTCGTCGTGCTGGCTGACCGTGATCACGTCCCGGCTGGTGATCTCGCCGAGCGTGGTGCGGTCCGGGTCGCGGTTCTCCGCCACGCCGCGGACCGCGATGTCCCGGTCCGTCACGATGCCGATCACGTCGTCACCGTTGGTCACCACCACGTCGCCGATCGCGCTGTTCCGCATCTCCTGCGCCGCGGCGGTGAGCGTGTCGTCGCCGTCCATCGTCACCAGCCGGGTCGTCATGAACTCTCCGACCGTCGTCATGGCGCTCTCCTCTCGGTGTCGGCACCGCCGTCTACCCGCCGCCGACCCGCAGGTAACGCACCCGCGCCGGGGCCGGGGCCGGTCAGCGCAGCTCGGCGGCGACCAGCTCGGCGAGCTGCACCGCGTTCAGCGCGGCGCCCTTGCGCAGGTTGTCGTTGGAGCAGAACAACGCCAGGCCGTGCTCCACGGTCTCGTCGGCCCGCAGCCGGCCCACGTAGGTCGGGTCCTGACCGGCCGCCTGCAGCGGGGTCGGCACGTCCGACAGCGCCACCCCGGGCGCACCGTCCAGCAGCTCCCGGGCCCGCTGCGGAGTGATCGGCCGGGCGAACCGGGCGTTGATCTGCAACGAGTGGCCGGTGAAGACGGGCACCCGCACGCAGGTGCCGGAGACCTTCAGCTCGGGGATCTCCAGGATCTTGCGGCTCTCGTGGCGGAGCTTCTGCTCCTCGTCGGTCTCGAACGAGCCGTCGTCGACGATCGAACCGGCCAGCGGGAGCACGTTGAAGGCGATCGGCCGGGCGAAGGAACGCGGCGCGGGGAACTCGACGGCCGACCCGTCGTGGGTCAGCGCGGTGGCCCCCTCGACGACCTTGCGGACCTGCTCGTCCAGCTCGGCGACGCCGGCCAGGCCGGCCCCGGACACCGCCTGGTAGGTGGCGACGACCAGGCTGACCAGCCCGGCCTCGTCGTGCAGCGGGCGCAGCACCGGCATCGCGGCCATCGTGGTGCAGTTCGGGTTGGCGACGATGCCCTTCGGCCGGTCGGCCAGGGCGTGCGGGTTGACCTCGGCGACGACCAGCGGCACCTGCGGGTCGGTGCGGAACGCCGACGAGTTGTCGATCACCACCGCACCGGTCGCGGCGACCCGGGGGGCCAGCTCCTTCGCGGTGCCCTTGCCCGCGGAGAAGAGCACGATGTCCAGCCCGGAGTAGTCGGCCGTCGCCGCGTCCTCCACCGTGACCTCGCCGCCCCGCCAGGCCACCGTGCGCCCGGCCGACCGCGCCGAGGCGAACAACCGCACCTGCTCCGCCGGGAACTCGCGTTCCGCCAGCACCTGCCGCATGACGCCACCGACCTGGCCGGTGGCTCCCACAATGCCGATCCTCATGCCCGCGAGGCTACCCAGCCGCAGGCCCACGACGGGAAGCCTTTCCCACCGCCCGGGCCACCGCCCGCCGCCCGTGCCGGCCGCCCGCCCCGCAAACCACCCGACGGTACGCCCGGAACCCCCGGAAGATCCCCCGCGACCGGGCCGTCCGGCCGCAGCATCCGCACCGCCGGTCCGGCCCGGCGCTCCCGGGGCGGCGCGACCGGAATCACACCGCCCCGGGAAGGGAGAACCACTCGACCCGCGTGGCCGGCCGTCACGCCGAGGGCCGGCCACCCCGCCCGGGGCCGGTCAGCCCGCGTGGTCGGTCACCTCGCCGAGGGCCGGTCAGCCCGCGTGGTCGGTCACCTCGCCGAGCCCGGAGGCGACCAGGTCGTCGCGGATCACCGCCGCGTCGCCCTCGATGACCAGGGTCAGCGCGTCCGGGTGCAGGTGGGTGGCGGCGGCCGCGGAGACCTGCGCCACGTCGGCGGCGAGCAGCTCCTCCCGCAACCGGGCGTGGTAGTCGTCCGGCAGGTCGTGCACCACCAGGGTGGTAAGCGCCGAGGCGATCGCCCGGGGGCTCTGCAACTCGACCGAGAGCTGACCGGCCCGCCAGGAACGGGCCACCGCCAACTCGTCCTCGGTCACCCCGCCCTCCCGGGTACGGGCGATCTCGCCGACCGCCTCGACCAGGGCCGGAGCGGTCACCGCCGTCTGCACCCCGGAGCTGACCGCGAACCGACCGAACCGGCGGGACGAGGCGAAGTCGCCCCGGATGCCGTACGTGTAGCCGCGCACCTCGCGGATCAGGTGGTTGAGCCGGGAGGTGAACGCCCCGCCCAGCACCGTGCCGGCGAGCGTCATCGGCACGTGGTCGGGGTGGGCGCGGTGCGGCGACGGGTGCCCGAGCCGCAACGTGGACTGCACCGACCCGGGCCGGTCCACCAGGATGATCCGCCGGCCGGCGGGCAGCGGCACGTCGATCGGGCCGCCCCGCTCGGCGGGACCGCCGCCGGTGCCGGCGAACGCCGCCGCGCCCAGCGTGTCCAGGTTGAGCCGGTCCAGGTCACCGGCGACGATCAGGGTGCCGGGGCGGAGGAACCACTCGGAGTGGAAGACGGTGACGTCCTCCACGTCCAGCCCGGCCACCGAGTCGGGATCGCCGTACAGCGGTCGACCCCACCGGTTCGCCGCGCCGAACAGGTCGGCGCGCAGCACCGCGTCGGCACGCGGCCCGGGGTTGGCCCAGTCCATCCGCAGCCCGGTCGCCTCGTCGTCGCGGACCCGGCGCACGTCGTCCGGGTCGAGCCGGGGCGTCCGCACCGCCTCGCCGAGCAGTCGCACCGCCGCCACCAGCCGGTCCACCGGCACCTGCACGCTGACCTGGAAGCTGTCCCAGTCCAGCCCGGTGGCCAGCTCGGTGCCCAGGCCCTCCAGGGCCAACGCGAAACCGGTGGCGTCCCGCTGGACGGTGCCCTCCTCCAGCGCCTTGGCCAGCACCGCGCCGAGCCCCTCCTTGCCGACCGGCTCCCGGCCGGCACCCGCGTCGAGCAGCAGCAACGCGACGGCGAGAGTCTGGCCGGGCAGGTGCGCGGCGACCACCCGGCCCCCGGCGACGTCGCGCCGGACCACCGTCGGGAACCGGTACGGGCGGGCGTTCCCCGGACCCGGCCGGGTGGTGATCAGCGTCATGAGGTCTCCTCCGGCAGGTAGGTCAGGGTCACCCGGTCGGCCGGGGTGAGCACGTCGGCGGCCAGCTCGGCGATCTGCCCGGCGGTGACCGACAGCCAGCCGGACAGCCGGTCGGCGGTCTTCGCCGGGTCACCGAACTGGGTGGCGTACCGGCCGAGCGCGTCGGCCCGACCGTCCACCGTGGCCATCTGCCGCCACCAGGCGGTGCTGAGCAGCGCCTTGGCCCGGTCCAGCTCGGCGCTGGTGACCGGCACGGTGGCGAGTTCGTCGACCACCTCGGCGACCCCGGCGGCGAGCTGTTGCGCGCTCACCCCGGGGCGGGCGGTGGCGGTCGCGATCAGCGGTGCCGGGGCGTGCGCCAGGTCCACCCCGTACGCGCCGACCAGGTCCGGTTGGGCGAGCCGTTCGCCGTCGGCGAGCCGCTGGTAGAGCCGGCTGCCCCGGCCGCTGCCGAGCACGGTCGCGGCCACCGTGGCCACGTCGTAGCCGGTGCTGCCGAACGGGTGGGTGCGGTGGGCGACGTAGACCCGGGCGGCCGGCACCTCGGCGGTGACCGTCTCGACGGCGGGCCGGCCGGTGCCGGTGACGGTGTGCCCGTCCGGCGCGGCGGGGATGTCACCGCGTGCCGGGATCGCCCCGAAGTACCGCCGCGCCAGCGCGAACACCTCGGCGGCGGTGGCGTCGCCGACCACGGTCAGCACGGCGTTGTCCGGCGCGTAGTACGTCTGGTGGAACGCCTGGAAGGTGGCCAGGTCGGCGGCGTTCAGGTCGGCCATCGACCCGATCGTCGCGTGGTGGTACGGGTGACCGGGCGGGTAGAGCAGCGGGAGCAGCCGCAGCCAGGCGTCGCCGTACGGGACGTTCTCGTAGCGCTGCCGCCGCTCGTTCTTGACCACGTCCCGCTGGTTGTCCAGCGTCTCCTGGGTCAGCGCGGGGACCAGCCCGCCCATCCGGTCGGCCTCCAGCCACAGGGCCAGTTCCAGGTGTTCGGCCGGGACCGTCTCGAAGTAGTTCGTCCGGTCCGGGTTGGTGGTGGCGTTGAGCGAGCCACCGGAACCCTGGATCAGCTTCATGTGTTCGGTCTTGGCGACGTTGACCGAGCCCTCGAACATCAGGTGCTCGAAGAGGTGGGCGAAGCCGGTCTGGCCGGCCGGCTCGTGCCGGGAGCCCACGTCGTACCAGAGGTTGACCGCGACCGCCGGGGCGGTGCGGTCCTCGCTCACCACCACGCGCAGGCCGTTGTCCAGTCGGGTCGTCTCGATGGGCCAGGGGTAACCGCTGTCGGGCATGACCCGACGCTATCCGATCTCCGCGCGACCGTGGCGACGTGTCACCTCCCGGTCACGTCGGCGCGGCGACGTCCCGTCGGGGTGCCGGCCGGGCGTGGCCCGGCGGCACCGCGACGGTCGGTCGGTGCGGGTCAGTCGGGGGGTTCGACCGGGGGGACGGTCTCGGCGGAGGTGCGGTGCTCCAGCACCGTGTCGGGGGCGGCCCGCTGGTCGGCCAAGCGGCGGTCCGACTCGGCGAGGATCGCCTCGGCCTGGGCCTGCGGGTCGTCGCTGCCGACCGCTGCCTCCTCGGGCAGCAGGTGGGCGCGGGATTCCACCCGTTCCTGGTCGCTCTGCTCGTACGTCATGCGGATCCTGTTACCCCGCCGACCCGTCCGCCACGCCGGATACGGCGGGATCCCCGGCGTCAGCGGAACGGGCCGCGCACCTCGTAGGTGATGCCACCGCCGGGGACGCCGGACGTGCCGCGCTGGGAGGAGAAGTAGAGCCGGCTGCCGTCCGGCGAGAACGCCGGCCCGGTGATCTCCGACGAGGACTGCCCGGTGATCCGCAGGAACGGCGTCACCACCCCGGTCGGGGTGATCAGGTTGATCTCCATGTCGCCGCCGTCCTCGGCGACGTAGAGGTCGCCGGAGCGGGTGCCGGTGATGTTGTCCACCCCGGTCAGCGGGGCGGCGCCACCGGTCACCAGCGAGTCGTCGTACGCCAGGTCGATGCGCTGGCCGACCACGTCGTACGCCCAGACCCGGTTGTCGCCCTTGGTGGTGAACCAGCAGGTGCCGTCGGCGTACCAGCAGCCCTCGCCGCCGGTGAACCGCTTCGCCCCGGCGACCTGGTTGCGGGTCGCCGTCGGCAGGCCGTCCGGGTCGGGAACCCGGGCCCAGCTCACCGGGCCGTCGGTGGCGGCGCCGGCGACCAGCACCTCCAGGGTGCCGGCGGAGAGGTCGCCCCAGACGGTGGGGCGGAACCGGTAGAAGCAGCCGTCGGTCTCGTCCTCGGTCAGGTAGATCACCTGGCGGACCGGATCGGCCGCCGCCGCCTCGTGCTTGAACCGGCCCAGCGCCGGGCGCTGCGCGGCGGGGGTGCCGCCCTGCGGGTAGGTCTCGTAGACGAAGCCCCGGCTGGTCTCCTCGCAGGAGAGCCAGGTCCCCCACGGCGTCGCGCCGCCGGCGCAGTTCTGGTTGGTCCCGGAGAGGATGCGGTACGCCGCGGTGACCGTGCCGTCGGCGGCGAACCGCACCGCCGACGCGCCGCCACCGGGGGTGACCTCCGAGTTCGAGACGTAGATCCAGCCGGTGCCGGCGGCGAAGCAGGCCCCGCCGTCGGGCGCGGGATGCCAGGTGTACGAGGTGCCGGGCACCGTCTGCCGGGAGCGGGCGATCACCCGGCTGGTGAAGCCGGCGGGGAGCTGGAGGCCGTTGCCGTCGGCGCTGCCGAGCGGCCCGTAGGGGCCGGTGCCGGGCTGGGCCGGGGCGGCGAGCGCGGCGCCGGACCAGAGGCTGCCGGCGAAGGCGGCGGCCCCACCGGCGACGGTGGCGCGCAGGACGGTACGACGGTCCATCGGAACCTCCGGGGGAAGCGAGCGGTGCCGCCGAAGTTACCGACGGTGGCAGTGACGGAGGTGAACGTCAGGCGAGGGTCGACCGACGAGCGGATGAGTCCTTGCCTCCGGTCGGGTACGCTGGTCGGCGTGACGCGCTCGTATCGATGGTTTAGGCAGCCGGCTGCGGAGCCGGTGACCTCACCATGAGCTGACGTCACCGCGTTTCGAGCCGGCCGGGCAGGAGCCTTCAGCTTCCTGCCCTTCTGTTTACGAGCAGCCGGCTCGACCCGGGCACCGGCCCCGGGCACGGTCGGCGGAAGGACTCCCCCCGTGACGACCCCGGACAACGGGCCCACCCCGGACAACGGCGCGGTCATCGACCAGCGGATCGACCGTGTCGTGCCGCTGACCACCCCCGCCCTGCTCCTGCACGAGCTGCCGCTGGATCCGCCGCTCGCCTCGGCCGTGCTGGCCGGTCGACGCGCGGTCGGCCGGGTGCTGGACCGCGCCGACGACCGGCTGCTGGTGGTGGTCGGCCCGTGCTCGGTGCACGACCCGGCGGCGGCGCTGGACTACGCGCACCGGCTGCGCGAGGCCGCCGACCGGCACGCCGACGACCTGCTGGTGGTGATGCGGGTCTACTTCGAGAAGCCGCGTTCCACGGTCGGCTGGAAGGGCCTGATCAACGACCCGGCGCTGGACGGCTCCGGCGACGTGAACACCGGCCTGCGGACCGCGCGGGCGCTGCTGCGCGACGTGGTCCGGTTGGGCCTCCCGGTGGGCTGCGAGTTCCTCGACCCGATCACCCCGCAGTACATCGCCGACACGGTGGCCTGGGGCGCGATCGGCGCCCGGACGGTGGAGAGCCAGGTGCACCGGCAGCTCGCCTCCGGCCTGTCGATGCCGATCGGGATGAAGAACCGCCCCGACGGCAGCATCGGCACCGCCGTGGACGCGATCCGGGCCGCCGGCGTGCCGCACGTCTTCCCCGGCATCGACGTCTCCGGCACCCCGGCGATCATGCACACCCGGGGCAACGCCGACGGGCACCTGGTGCTGCGCGGCGGCGGCGGTCGGCCGAACTACGACGCCGAGTCGGTGGCGGGGGCGCTGGACCTGCTGCGGGCGGCCGGGCTGCCGGAGCGGCTGGTGGTCGACGCCAGCCACGCCAACAGCGGCAAGGACCACCGCAACCAGCCTCGGGTGGCCGCCGACGTGGCCGCCCAGCTCGCCGCCGGGCAGCGCGGCATCGTCGGCATCATGCTGGAGAGTTTCCTGCTGGCCGGCCGACAGGACCTGGACCCGACCCGGGAGCTGACCTACGGCCAGTCGGTCACCGACGCCTGCATCGACTGGGAGACCACCGCGGAGGTGCTGGAGCACCTCGGTGCCGCCGTCCGTGCCCGCCGGGCCACCCTGCCCACCCCGGCCTGACGGGTTTGACCGTTTCGGCCCCGGGTAGCAGGGCGGGGTGACCGACGACGCACCCGTGACCCAGGCCGCGCCCGGTGCCGGCGACCTGCCCGGCGCCGACCAGCCGGACCTCCGGCAGCTCGACGAGTTGCTGGACGAGATCTACCACGGCCAGGAACGGCTCAGCCAGGCCGACATCTACCGCTCGGCGGTCAGCGCGGACCTGCCTGCGGAGCTGCTCACCCGGGTCGCCGCGCTCCCCGAGGGGGAGTACGCGGTCGACGAGGTGGCCGACCTGCTGGGCGGGTCGGCGGGCTGACCGGCCCCGGCCGGCGAGAGGAGATCGAGATGTCCGACCAGCAGGAGCACCACGAGCGGGTGCCGGCGCTCGGCCAACCCCCCGAGGGGCAGGACACCCTGCCCGAGCCGGACTTCGCCAACGAGCACGAGCAGACCGCCGTCGACCGCGAGGTGATCACCGGAGCGGACGCCGACGAGCGGGAACCGGAGACGTCCCGCGGTTGGGCCGGGGAGGACCACGGCACCACCCCCACCTGAGCGGCGACGGAACACGGAAAGGGGCCGGCGGACACGATCCGCCGGCCCCTTCCGGTACCCGGGTCACGCCTCGGCGTGCCGTCCGCCCTCGGCGGCCTGCTGGGCCATCGCGTAGCCCATCTGGAGGAAGTCGGACGCCGCGACGGCGGTCAGCGCGGTCGCCACCAGCCGGGTCAGCCGGGGGGCCAGCACCAGGCCGCCGGTGAGCCCGGTGGCCACCCAGACGGCCAGGCAGAACGGGCAGCTCAGCAGCTCGCCGATCGCGTGCCGGGTGGCGCTGCCCTGGTCACGCACCTGCTCCATCACCTCACCGCTGCCGCTGGGGCGGTCGTAGCGGGTGAACGGGGCGCGCAGCGGGCTGGTCACCGCGTCCTTGGACAGCAGCCGGCTCAGCTTGTGGGTGGCCACGGCGAGCAGCACCACGTCGCCCGGGGCGGGCCGCTCGGGCACCGGTCGGCCGGTCGCCCTGACCAGTGCCGCGATCGACGCGGTCACCCCGGCGTAGGTGCCCATCGCGGCCAGGTAGCCGCCCAGCGGCCGGTGCTCGTGCGGGGCGTACGCCTGGCGCAACCGGGTCACCTTCTGCTTCAGGCCGCTCTCCGTCACCGGGTCTCCTCGGTCAGTCGTTCGCATCGGTGGGATGTCCGTCGCCCCGCTCGGGGCGGGTCAGCCGGCGGTCAGGTTCTCGGCGACCTCGCGTTCGAGGTTGGCCAGTGACTCGTCGGCCAGTCCGGCGGCCGATCCGGCGGGCAGCTCCAGCCGGACCCGGGCGCCCCCGGCGTCGCCCGCCACGACCCGCAGTTCGGCCGCGCCGTCCGGGCCGTCCCAGCGGGCCTTCAGCTCGTCGTCGGAGCGGCTGGCGGGGGCCGCGCCGTCGACCCGCAACGGCGCGGGCAACCAGGCGTCGATCCGGTCGGGGTCGGTGGCGGTGCTGAACACCACCTCGGGCGGCGCCGACATGCCGCGCTCGGCGAGCACAGCCATCAGGCGTCCCGCAGCCGGTGCGGATCGACCTCGCGGCCGGGGTGCCGGGCCAGGTACTCGGTCTCCAGCTCCGCGGTGCGGCGCAGGTGGTTGGCGAGCGCCGCGTCGGCGGCGTGCCGGAGGGTGTCCAGCCGGGTGCGGTGCAGGCTCCGCAGCTCGCGGATCAGGTCGGCCTCGTCGAGTTCGGCCGGGTCCACCCCGATCAGCTCACCGTCGGCTCCGGGGACCGCGGGGTCGGTGCGGTGGACGTGGTCGCCGTCCCACTCGGGCATCAGCTGTTCGGGACTGGCCTCGCCGGAGCGGTGTAGTGATTCGGTCATGTCGCCCCCTCGGGTTCGACTGCGCTGGCTGTCTAGACGGATGCCCAGCCGGAGTGGCACCAAACCCTCCGGCGCGGTGACTACGACGTCGCGTCGGAGACGCCGGCCCGTCCCGGTACCCTCGACGGCATGAAGCGGCTCTGGACACCGGCGTGGATCCTCCGCCACGTGGCCCTGGTCGTCCTGGTGACGGGCTTTTTGGCGCTGGGCTGGTGGCAGATCAGCCGGGCCGCTTCCGGCAACACGCTGAGCTGGGCGTACGCGGTGGAGTGGCCGATCTTCGCCGGCTTCGTGGTCTTCGTCTGGTGGCGGGAGGTCCGGCACGCGCTGCGCGGCACGCGCGCGGTCCCCCCGCCGGCCGTCGCGCCGGGCGGGCCGGCACCGGCCGGCACGACCGCCGGTCCGACCACCCCGGCGGTACGGCGCCCGGTGCGGGTCGCCCGGGTTCCGGCGGCACCGGTCGACGGCGCGGACGACGCCGACCTGGCCGCGTACAACCGCTATCTGACCTGGTTGAACGCCAATCCGGGCGCGAGGCCCGGCGACTATCCCGGCTGAGGCCGGTCGGAAGGACGGACGACGGTGGGCGGAGCCCTTACCCGGTACCGCGTGATCGCCTGGATCGTGGGCGTGGCGCTGGCCGTGCTGGTGCTGATCGGCATGCCACTGAAGTACGCGTTCGACGAGCCGCTCGTGGTGGCGGTCGTCGGCACCGCGCACGGGTGGCTCTACCTGCTCTACCTGGCCGCCACCTTCGACCTGGGCCGGCGGGTGGACTGGCCGCTGAAGCGGATGCTGCTGGTGATGCTCGCCGGCACGGTGCCGTTCGTGTCGTTCGTGGCGGAGCGCAAGGTGACCCGGGAGCTGGCGACCGGCGCGCGTCCCCGCGTCCCGGAGCCGGCCGTCCGCTGAGCGACGCCTACCGGCGGGTCGGCCGCCAGTAGGTGGCGGTCGGTGACGGGTCGTCGGCGTCGGCGTAGCGGTGCTGCTCGCGGGCCTGGCGCAGGGCGTCGACCACCTGGTCGAACTGCTCCCGGTCGTCGCTGCTGAACAGCAGCAGCTCGGTGCCGTGGCAGTGGCCGTGCAGTTCGTGGGGCGGGGGCCGCCAGCGGTCCCCGGCCAGCACCAGCAGCACGGGCAGCAGGCACACCGCGCCCAGCCCCAGGTACGCCCCGGCGGTGAGCCGTTCCAGCCCGCCGGTGAAGCCGAGCAGCACGCCGGTCGCGCCGGCACCGAGGGCGGCCAGGGTGACGATCCGGGCGGCGAGCCGGTCGTGCGGTCCGCGTCCGGTGCGCAGGTGGGTGAGGTCGGCCACGGCGTAACTGCTCCGGCCGGCGGTGAACCGTTCGGTGGTCACCACGATCCCGGGCCGGGCGTACAGCAACGTGGTGGGTCGGGACCAGCGTGGTGGTCGGGTGCTCGCGCGGTCTGCCTGCACGGCGTCCTCCGAGGGGCCGACGGAACCGGGTGGACCCGCACGCGACGCCACCCGCGTGCGACGGGATTCCCGGCCGAGGCTTCATTCTGTTGCCGGACCGCCCGGGTCGCTCCCCGATTTCCGACACTTCCGGCGAGGCGGCCTACCGACGCCGCCGACATCTGGCCACCATTTCGGTTTTATCACTTTTTTCCACCGCGATCCATATCGGTATCCGCCTGGAACGACGAAAACCACCTTCCTCGTCAAACGCCCAGGAGTGACCCGTCGACCACTCCCCCGCCGCGCCGGTTGCCACCTGCCACAACGACACGCCGGACCGCTCCGGCAACATTCGCCGCTGCTTTGTCTGCGCGTCACTCCCGTCACGGGTTAGGTTGAGCGGGCCGGCACGGTAAACGGCCGTCCATCCGGACGGGCCCGGCCGGTGTCACCGGAGGCGTCAGCATCCTCCGGTGACCGGTGGGAGAGGAGTCTTCCGCTCTTGTCGTCCTTACGGATGCTGCTGCGCACCCTGGCGGTCGTCGGTCTGTCGGCCGCCCTGGTCGCCCCGTCGGCGCCGGTCCGGGCCGAGCCCTCGGTCGCCGACCTCACCGCCCGGATCGAGAGTTCCTCGGCGGAGCTGGAACGGATCGTCGAGTCCTACAACAAGCTCACCGAGGAGATCAAGACGAACCAGACCGCCGCGGCCGGCCTGCACGCGCGGATCGGTCCGCTGGAGGCCCAGGCCGCCCAGAGCCGGGCCGCGGTGGGCCAGATCGCCGCCACCGCCTACAAGACCGGCGGGCTGCGTACCGCCGAGGCGATCCTCGACCCGGCCGGTGGCTCACTGGTCGACCGGCTCGGCACCCTCGACCAGCTCACCCGGCACCGCCAGCAGCAGATCGACGGGTACACCGCCGACCAGCGGGCGCTGCTGGACCAGAAGGCCCGGCTCGACGCCACGCTGGCCAAGCAGGCCGCCCAGTCCCGGGCGGTGGTCAAGACCAAGAAGCGGATCGAACAGGACCTGGCGAAGCTCTACGAGATGCGCCGGGCGGCGTACGGGCGGGCCACCGAGGCCCCGGTGAAGAAGCCGAAGAGTTCCGGCTCCGGCTCCGCCGACACCCCCGACGCACCGGCCGTCTCCGGCAGCGCCGGTGCCGCCGTCCGGTACGCGTACGGGGCGATCGGCAAGCCGTACGTCTGGGGGGCCGAGGGCCCCAACGGGTACGACTGCTCCGGCCTGACCCTGGCCGCCTGGCGGGCGGCCGGCAAGCGGCTGCCGCACAACGCGGCGATGCAGTGGAACGCCACCTCCCGGGTCAGCCGTAGCGAGTTGCGCCCCGGTGACCTGGTGTTCTATTCGGGGCTGGGGCACGTCGCGCTCTACGTCGGCGGCGGTCAGGTGATCGACGCGCCGAGCGCCGGTCGCAACGTGCTCAAGCGGAAGATGAACATGATGAGCATCGCCGGCTACGGCCGGGTCCGCTGACCGGCACCACCACGACGGCGAGCGGCCGGCGTCCCCCTATCGGACGCCGGCCGCTCGCCGTCATTGATACCAGCTCAGGCCGCCTGGAGACCCTCCGCGCGGGCCAGCTCACGGAGCCGGCCGAGCGCCTGGATCTCCAGCTGCCGGATCCGCTCCCGGGAGAGCGAGAAGCGCGACGCGACCTCGGTCAGCGAGTGCTCCCGCCCGTCCTCCAGGCCGTAGCGGGCCCGCATGATGCCGGCGGAGCGGTCGTCGAGGTGGTTCAGCAGACCCTCGATGCGCTGCCGCTCCAGCCCGGTGAGGACGATGTCCTCCGGTGACGGGGCGTCGCTGTCGGCGACCAGGTCACCGAGGTTGGTGTCGCCGTCGTCGCCGACCGGCGTGTCCAGCGACACGGTGTCCTGGGACCAGCGGCGCAGCTCGTTGACCCGCTCGACGGTGACGCCGAGCGCCGCCGCGATCTGCTCCGGCTCCGGGTCGCTGCCCAGCTCACGGGTGAGCTGGCGGGCCACGTTGCGCATCCGGTTGACGTCCTCGACCAGGTGCACGGGCAGCCGCACCGTGCGCTCCTGCTGGGCGATCGCCCGGCTGATCGCCTGCCGGATCCACCAGGTGGCGTAGGTGGAGAACTTGTAACCGCGCTCGTAGTCGAACTTCTCGACCGCCCGGACGAGACCGGTGTTGCCCTCCTGGATCAGGTCCAGCATGGGCATGCCCGACCGCACGTAGCGGCGGGCGATCGAGACGACCAGCCGCAGGTTGGCGCGGATGAAGAGATCCTTCGCCCGCTCACCCTCGGCGACCAGCCGATCCAGGTCCTCCCGGTCGACGCCGGCAGGGACGCGGTCCTCACCGAGCAGGTGCTCGGCGTAGAGCCCGGCCTCGATCGCCTTGGAGAGATCGACCTCCTTGGCGGCGTCCAGCAGTGGCGTCCGGGAGATCTCGTGAAGGTAGACGCCGACCAGGTCGCGCTCCTCGGCGACCTCGTCGGTTCGCATGCCGATGTTCTTGTCCACGGTGTCCACGGTCCCCTCGCTCGCGCCGGTTGCCCGGTTCCTTGCCATCCCCACGTCCATCAGCCCTCCCCCGCAACGTCCACGCTGCCCACCGGTGCTGACACCTGCACAACAGTCGGGACGGGTCGGGGATTCCATGTCGTGAGTCGAAAGTGTCACGAATGCCTGAGTACCAGCTGAAAGCCCGGTCCACGTTTGCTGTCAGCGCCCGCTCGGGACGCCCTGCCGACCCGCGACAACCGCTGGTGGCACGGGGGTCGTCGGCCGATTCCGAAGCGCCGCACCATTGCGACATCCCGGGACACAGCGACCCGCGTCACCACCCGGCGGCGATCCTGGTCATTGCCAGATACGGGCCGGTGGACCGGTTGGTTCATCCGGCTCTCCTGGATTACCCCACGCCCCGAACAACAATCCGGGGCGTGGTGGACGTCCCCCGCCGGGGGTGTTTCCGGTCACTCCGCCCGGCGGAGGCGCGGCGACGCCGGAGCGGCGTGCCGGGCACCGGGGCCGGTGGCCGCCCGGCGACAGGTTCAGGAGGCGAGCAGGGCGAGGGCGCCACGGACCTGGTGCGCGGTGCGGGCCAGCGCCGACCGGGCCGCGTCGGTCCCGGCCCCGGACAGCAGCGAGACGAGGGCGGTCTTCAGGTCGCCGTCCGCCTCGTGCAGGGCCCGCCGGGAGACCTCCTCGCCACACCCGGTCGCCTCGATCAGGATGGAGATCATGCGACCCCGCAGCTTGGCGTTGGTGGCCATCATGTCGATCATCAGGTTGGAGTAGACCCGGCCCAGGCGCACCATCACGGCCGTGGAGAAGGCGTTCAGCACCAGCTTCTGCGCGGTGCCCGCCTTCATCCGCGTCGAACCGGTCACCACCTCCGGGCCGGTGTCGACCCCGATGACCACGTCGAGGCGGACCGTGGGCCGAACCTCCGGATTGGCGCAGAGCAGCACCGTCGCCGCCCCCCGCTCCCCGGCCGCGCCGAGCGCCCCGAGGACGTACGGTGTGCGTCCGCTGGCCGCCAGACCCACCACCAGGTCACCGGCGGCCACGCAGCGGGCGGCCTCGGCCGCGCCGCCGCGCAGGTCGTCCTCGGCGTCCTCGACGGCCCGCCACATGGCGCCGGGGCCGCCGGCCAGGTGCGCGCAGAACCAGCCGTCCGGGGAGTTGAAGGTGGGGACCAGTTCGGCGGCGTCGATCACCCCGAGCCGACCGGAGGTGCCCGCACCGAAGTAGTGCACCCGGTGCCCGGTGCGCAGCGCGGTCACCGCCAGGTCGACGGTGACCGCGATCTCGTCCAGCACGGCGGCCACCGCCGCCGGCACCCGCCGGTCGTCGTCGTTGATGACGGTGAGCACGTCCCGGGTCGACATCAGGTCGAGGTCGGTGCTGCGCGGGTTGCGCCGCTCGGTGGGGGCACCGACGAGGACCACCGGGTGCAGCTCAACGACGCTGTCGTCGGCGGGCCGCTCGACCCCGTCGTCCGGCCCGGCCGGACCGCCGGTCACGACCGCCTCCGGCTGCCGCCCACCCGGTGCGTGCGGACCGCCTCGGCGGTGACCTCCAGCGCCCGGCGGGCCCGGGTCCGGTTCCGGGCGGCCACCCCGACGAAGAGGCAGTCGACCACGGTGAGCTGGGCGAGCCGGCTGGCCATCGCCCCCGCGCGGTACGTCGTCTCGCGGGCGGCGGTGGTGAGGACGAAGTCGGCGACCTCGGTGATCGGCGACCGGGGGAAGTTGGTCAGCGCGACGGTCACCGCACCCCGGGAGCGGGCCTGTTCGAGCACCTCGATCACGTCGGAGGTGGTGCCGGTGTGGGAGATGCCGACCGCCACGTCGCTCTTGCCGAGCAGCGCGGCGGAGGTCAGCGCGCTGTGCACGTCGGGGAAGGAGAAGGCGACCCGGCCGATGCGGTGCAGTTTCTGCTGGAAGTCGGAGGCGACGAAGCCGCTCGCGCCGGCGCCGTAGACCTCGATCCGGCCGGCGCCGACGATCGCCTCGACGACCTGCTCGCAGACGGCGGGGTCGAGCTGCTGGGCGGTCTCCTCGACCGCCCGCGCGTCGTTGAAGGCGATGGTGGCGATGATCTGCGCCAGGTCGGCTCCGGGCGGGATGTCGCCGCCGACCACCCGGGCGTCCGGCGGCTCGATCCGGCGGGCCGCCTCGGCCGCGAGGCGGATCCGTAGCTGCGGGTAGCCGTCCATACCGACGGACCGGCAGAACCGGATGACGGTGGCCTCGGAGGTCTCGGCGGCGGTGGCGAGGTCGGTGATGGTCCGTCGGGCGGCATCGGCCGGGTCCGCGACGACCAGCCGGGCGACCCGCTGCTCGGCGGGGGACAGCGAGGGGAGCAGGCCACTGATGTGGACGATCAGCCCACCCGGCTCGTGACTCGCAGAAATCTTCGGACTATTCGCCACGGATGAAACTTACTTTCATGAGCCGCGAGCGTCAACCACGACCACGCGGATCCGACCGGAAGTATCCCCCTGACGTGGGGATGTTCCGGCCCAGAGTGCCACTTCCCCGGCCCGGGCGACCTCGGCCGGTCCGGTGGAATCGGCCGGTCTACGGTCCGGCCTGGGCCACGACCGGCTCCCGGGCCACGTCGTCGGGCTCCGCGGCGGACGAACCGCCGCCGCCGTCCGGTGGACCGCCGACCACCGGTCCGGTCCCCTCCGGCGGCAGCCACCGGCTCAGGTGCGCCCGGATCCGCCGGGACACCTCGTCCGGCCCGCCACCGGCGTCGATCACCACGAAGGCCGGGTACTCGGGCAGCGACCGGTACGCCGCGTCGGCGGCGGTCAGCCAGCCCATCGTCTCGTGGTCCTCACCCCGCCGCTCGATCCGCTGGTAGGCCTCGACCGGGTCGACGGCGAGCAGGAAGGTGACCTGCGGCGCGGGGAAGACCCGGTAGCCGACCCGGGCCAGCCGTTCCCAGCGCTGCCCACCGTGCGCCCGGATACTGGCGTACTGGCAGGCGGAGTAGCGGTCCATCACCGCGGTGCGACCGGTCGCCAGGCAACTCAGCAGCGCGGCGGCGATGGCCAGCCAGCGCAGCACGGACTCCGCCGCGAGCAGCCCGTTACGGCCCAGCAGCAGTTGCGGGTCGGCCCGGCCGAACCGCTGGGCGAGCCGGCCCAGCCAGCGTCGGCCGCCGGCGTTGCGGTGGTAGGTGGCCGGCCGCCCGGCCGAGGTGAGGGCGACGGCGAGCCGGTGAGCCTGGGTGGTCTTGCCCGAACCGTCGATGCCGATCAGCGCGACACGACGCAGCCGGGCCGGACGGTCGGTCGCGCGCCGTGTGCTGGCCACCCTCCACAGGCTATCCGACCCGCGCTCCCCGCTGTCTGTTTGATCCGCTTTCCTCACCCGGTGACCGGATCGTCGGCCGGGCGCAGGTGTGGAGGGGCGGACAGCCGGGTACGCAACGTCATTTCCCACCGACCATCCACGACAGGAGAGACCAGATGGCCGAGCGCGGGGACGTCAGCCTCCTGCACACCCTCAAGCGGGTCGCGGCCGTGCTCAAGCAGAACGAGATTCCCTTCGCCCTCGGCGGCAGCTTCGCCGTCTACGCGCACGGCGGCCACTCCAGCGAGCACGACGTGGACTTCCTGCTCCAGGAGGCGGACGTCGAGCGGGCCCTCCAGGCGCTGACCGACGAGGGCTTCACCGCCGAGCGCCCCCCGGAGGACTGGCTGGTCAAGGTCTACGACGACGGGCGGATGGTGGACCTGATCCACCGGCCGGTGGAGACCCCGGTGACCCACGAGACCCTGGCCGACACGGTGGTCCGCCCGGTGGACGCCATCCGGATGCCGGTGCTGTCGGCGACCCGGCTGATGGTGCACAAGCTGCTCAGCTTCTCCCAGCACTACTGCGACTTCGCCCGGGGGCTGCCGCTGGCGCGGTCGTTGCGGGAGCAGATCGACTGGGAGCGGGTCCGCAAGGAGACCCAGCACTCGCCGTACGCCGAAGCGTTCCTGATGCTGCTGGACCGGCTCGACGTCGTCCCCTACGGGGGCACGCCGGTGCCGTACGCGCGCATCCCCGAGGGGAAGGAGATCCCGTGACCGAGCAGAGCGCCGGCCCACCGGACGAGTACGTCGAGGCGGCGATCCAGCGGCTGCTGGCCGAGGACCCGGACGTCGCCGAGCAGGGGATCACCGTGGTCCGCCGGGAGCGGGGCCTGGTCCTCACCGGCGAGGTGGAGAGCCCGCACCGGCGGGCGGAGATCCTGCGGCGGGTGGCCGAACGGTTCCCGGACGAGGCGGTCACCAGCGACATCGGGGTGATCCGCGCCCAGGCGCCGGCCCAGGTGGAGGAGCTGCCGTGAGGAGGACCCGATGATCAGGATCGCCGCCGTCGGCGACGTGCACCTGGACGCCGACGTGCTGGGCCGGTTCCGCCCGGCCCTGGAGGAGCTGCCCGACTGCGCCGACGTGCTGCTGCTCGCCGGCGACCTGACCCGGCACGGCACCGAGGCCGAGGCCCGCTGCGTCGCCCAGGAGTTCGGCGGCCTGGGGGTGCCGGTGATCACCGTGCTGGGCAACCACGACCACCAGTGCGACCAGGTGCCGCAGGTGGTCAAGGTGCTCCAGGACGCCGGCATCACGGTGCTGGAGGGGACCGGCACGGTGCTGGAGTGCCCCGGCGGCCGGCTCGGCGTGGCCGGGGTCAAGGGCTTCGGTGGCGGGTTCGCCGGCCGGTGCGCCAGCGACTTCGGCGAGCCGGAGATGAAGTCCTTCGTCCGCACCAGCAACGAGAGCGCGGCGGCGTTGGGCGAGGCGCTGCGCGGGCTGGACTGCGACCTGCTGGTCGCGCTGACCCACTACGCCCCGGTGCCGGACACCCTGGCCGGCGAGCCGTTGGAGATCTACCCGTTCCTCGGGTCGTACCAGCTCGGGCAGGCGATCGACTCGGCGCCGACGGCGCTCGCCCTGCACGGGCACGCGCACGCCGGCACCGAGCGGGGGGTCACCCCCGGCGGGGTACGGGTACGCAACGTCGCCCATCCGGTGATCAAGCAGGCGTACAGCGTCTTCCACCTGGGAGATCAGGTCGACTGAGAAGCAGGTTTTCAGGATCGGACGGCCGGGTATTCAGCGGCCATGGAGCTGATTCTCTGGATTCTCGCAGTCGTCCTCGTGGTCGCCGGCATCCTCGCGCTGTTCCGGCGGCAGATTCTGTGGGGCATCGTCCTCATCGTGGTAGGCCTTCTGGTCGGCCCGGGTGGTGTCAGCATCTTCAATTGACGCCGGTACCCGCACCTGACCCGCCGGGACCGTCGCTCCCGGAAGCCTCGTCCTCCCAGACTGGGGCCTCCGGTGCCGACGGTCCCGGCGTTCTGTCGTCCGGGGTCCGCCGGTGACCCGCGACCGGCGCGGATGACGGTTTTGCGGCGGCGTACCCGGGAAATATCTTGACCATGGAGACAACCCGGAGCGGCCGGCGGACCGGCACCGCGCGGACCTGGTGGGCGCTGCTCGGCTTCGGCGCGGCGGTCGCCGTCGCCGCCGCGATCGGCGGGCTGGGAGTGTCCGGCACCAGCGACGAGTACGCCAGCCTGCGGCAACCGGTCTGGGCTCCGCCCTCGTGGCTGTTCGGCCCGGTCTGGACCCTGCTCTACGCGACGATCGCGGTCGCCGGCTGGCTGGTCTGGCGGCGGGTCGGCTTCGGCCCCGCGCTCTGGGCCTGGTCGGTCCAGCTGGTGCTGAACGCGATCTGGACCCCGCTCTTCTTCGGTGCCGGCCGGTACGGGCTGGCGTTCGCCGAGATCGTGCTGATGTGGCTGGCGATCGCGGCGACGGTGGTCGCCTTCCGGCGGGTCTCCCGACCGGCGGCGGCGCTGCTGCTGCCCTACTGGGCCTGGGTCACCTTCGCCGCCGCGCTGAACCTCTCGATCTGGCAGCTCAACCGCTGACGGCGCCGCCCACCCGCCGCTCCGGGTCGTCGTCGGGCCGGGGGCGGGTCCGCCCCCGGCCCGACGGGTCGCGTCTCAGCAGCGGGGCACGTTCGGAATGTACCCGTCGTGGCCGGTGTAGACGTAGGCGTCGGCGATGAACCGGCCGGAGCCGATCCGGTCCCAGATCGAGCTGGTGCCGAAGGTGCCGGTGACCGTGGTGCCGCTGGTCTGGCAGCCGATGGTGACCGTGGCGCCGTCGGCGACCGTGCCGACCGACGAGTAGCCGGTGCCCGGCCCGGAGCGCACGGTCAGCGGGGAGCCGGCGGTGTCGACAGTGCCCGACCCGGTGCCGCTGGAGCAGCCGTTCCCGCTGGTGTACGTCTTGGTGCCCCAGTACAGCGCGACCGTGCCGTTGAACTTGACCTTGATGTCCGCGCCGTCGAGGCGCTGCTCGTAGTGCAGGTGCGGGCCGGTGGAGCCGCCGGTGGAGCCGACCCAGCCGATCACCTTGCCGTAGCCGACCTGTTGGCCGACCGAGACGTTGAAGCCGTTGAGGTGGGCGTAGTAGGTCGTGTAGCCGCCGCCGTGGTCGATCCGGACGTACTTGCCGTAGCTCGTCCCGCCGAGGTCGGTCACCCGGTCGACGGTGCCCGGGGCGCTGGCGACCACCGGGTCACCGAGATCGTCGGTGCGGTTGAAGTCGATCGCGTTCGCCGGGCTGTGGTCCGAGCGGGTCTGGCCGGACCAGGACTGGTTGCAGGGGAACGGCACCTTGAACGTGGGCGCGGCGGCCCACGCCGGGCTCGCCGGGACCACCGCCCCGGCGACCAGCAGGGCTGCCGCCGTCAGGCTCCACCACCGTTGACGCATCCAACACCTCCGATGTCGAGATCCTTCGATCACCTGTGCCGAGCTTGGCAGATATCTCCATCGATGGGAAGCTTCCGAACCCGCTGGCCACCGCGATCCGACCCGGGCGACTGGGAGCGCACCCAGCAGCGGTGAGGGGGTTTCGTGATTGTTACCGGGCCGTGTCCGCCAGGGGGTGGACCGATCGGGATGCAAGCGCTTACATGTGGGGACGACTCATCGGACCGGCGTCGGGTTTCCCCCACCTGTGGGCGCGCCGGCAAGGAAGGAGAACGGCATGGCGTTTGCCAGATCACGCCAGGCTCTCGCGATCGCCGGCGTGCTGGGGCTGGCGCTCGGCGCCACCGCCTGTGGCACCGGCAATGACAAGAAGAGCAGCGACGCGGGCTCGGCCGAGTGCGCCGCATATGAGAAGTACGGCGACCTCGACGGCAAGAAGGTCACCGCCTACTCGTCGATCCGGGACATCGAGGCCGACCGGCTGGCCCAGTCCTGGAAGCAGTTCGAGGACTGCACCGGCGTCGAGATCGACCACGAGGGCTCCGGCGAGTTCGAGGCCCAGCTCCCCGTCCGGGTGCAGGGTGGCAACGCGCCCGACATCGCCTTCATCCCGCAGCCGGGCCTGATCAAGCGCTTCGTCGACGGCAACAACCTCAAGCCGGTCGCCGCCGCCACCAAGGCCGAGGCCGAGGCGAACTACTCCCCCGACTGGCTGAAGTACACCACCATCAACGGCCAGTTCTACGGTGCCCCGTTGGGCTCGAACGTCAAGTCGTTCGTCTGGTACTCGCCGAAGACCTTCAAGGAGAAGGGCTGGCAGACCCCCACCACCTGGGACGAGCTGATCAAGCTCTCCGACACCATCGCGGCCAGCGGCACCAAGCCGTGGTGCGCCGGCATCGAGTCCGGTGACGCCACCGGCTGGCCGGCCACCGACTGGATCGAGGACGTGCTGCTGCGTACGGCCGGCCCCGAGGTCTACGACCAGTGGACCACCCACGGCATCCCGTTCAACGACCCGCAGGTCGTCGACGCGCTCAACCGGGCCGGCACCATCCTCAAGAACGACAAGTACGTCAACGGCGGCTTCGGCGGCGTGAAGAGCATCGCCACCACCTCCTTCCAGGAGGCCGGCGTCCCGATCACCACCGGCAAGTGCGCCCTGCACCGGCAGGCGTCCTTCTACGCCAACCAGTGGCCCGAGGGCACCAAGGTGGCCGAGGACGGCGACGTCTTCGCGTTCTACTTCCCGGCCATCGACGCGGCCAAGGGCAAGCCGGTGCTGGGCGGCGGCGAGTTCGTCGCGGCCTTCACCGACCGCCCCGAGGTCCAGGCGGTGCAGACCTACCTCGCCTCCGGCGAGTACGCCAACAGCCGCGCCAAGATCGGCGACTGGGTGTCGGCGAACAAGAAGCTCGACCTGGCCAACGTGCCCAACCCGGTGGACAAGCTCTCCGTGGGCATCCTCCAGGACCCGAAGACCGTGTTCCGCTTCGACGGTTCCGACCTGATGCCGGCCGCCGTCGGCAACGGCACCTTCTGGAAGGGCATGGTCGACTGGATCAACGGCAAGGACACCAACACGGTGCTGAACGGCATCGAGACCACCTGGAAGTGAGCTGAGACGGTGGCCCGGTCCGTACCCACGGACCGGGCCACCGTCTGATCCCGAGCCCTTGAGAGGGAGGGTCGATGGAGTTCGACTTCGCTGAGGAACAGCCGAAGTTCCTCATGCTGATGTACGGGCTGATCGCTTTCGTCGCGGTGGTGGGCGGTCTGCTCCTGCTCCTCGACGTGGTGCCGGCCTGGTTCGCCCGCCGTCGGGAGGCGCAGCTGGTCGCCGCCTCGACCGGCGGTGGCCCCCTGCCCCGCCGGCGCAAGCCCCGGGAGGGGCTGTTCGCGCTCTTCTTCCTGCTGCCGACGCTGCTGCTGCTCACCATCGGCCTGGTGGTGCCGGCGCTGCGGACCGTCCTGCTCTCGTTCATGGACTCCGGCAGCACCGAGTGGGTGGGGCTGCGCAACTACAGCTGGATGTTCTCCGAGGACTCGATCGTCCGGGTCCTGCTCAACACCCTGATCTGGGTGCTGCTGGTGCCGCTGGTGGCCACCACGTTCGGCCTGCTCTACGCCGTCATGGTGGACAAGGCGCGGTTCGAGTCGGTCGCCAAGTCACTGATCTTCCTGCCGATGGCGATCTCGTTCGTCGGGGCCAGCATCATCTGGAAGTTCGTCTACGCCTACCGCAGCGAGGACCAGGACCAGATCGGCCTGCTCAACCAGATCGTGGTCACCCTAGGCGGCGAGCCGAGGCAGTGGCTGCTGGACTCACCGCTGAACACCTTCCTGCTCATCGTCATCATGGTCTGGATCCAGGCCGGTTTCGCCATGGTGGTGCTCGCCGCCGCGATCAAGGCGATCCCCGGCGACATCGTGGAGGCGGCCCGCCTCGACGGGGTCACCCCGTGGCAGATGTTCTGGCAGATCACCATGCCCAGCATCCGGCCGGCGCTGATCGTGGTGGTGGTGACCCTGTCGATCGCCACCCTCAAGGTCTTCGACATCGTCCGGACCGCCACCAACGGCAACTACGACACCAGCGTGATCGCCAACGAGATGTACAACCAGGCTTTCCGGTACGGCGAGAACGGGCAGGGCTCCGCCCTGGCGGTCTTCCTCTTCATCCTGGTCATCCCGATCGTGATCTACCAGATCCGCAACCTGCGTCAGCAGCGGGAGGGCTGAGATGACCACCGCCACGCCCACCGTCGGAGCCGGCGCCCAGGCCGCCGGGAAGCCCACCACCACGGCCGGCCGGGTCCGCAACCGGCTGAACAGCCGCACCGCCACCCTGGTCTCGATCGTGATCGCGCTGCTCTGGACGATCCCGACCTTCGGCCTGTTCGTCTCCTCGTTCCGCCCCGAGGCCGACATCAAGTCCACCGGCTGGTGGACGTTCTTCACCAACCCGGAGTTCACCCTGGAGAACTACCAGGACGTGCTCTTCGGGTCCTCCTCCTCGTCGGGGCAGCTGGCCAGCTACTTCATCAACTCGCTGGCCATCACCATCCCGTCGGTGCTGTTCCCGCTGGCCTTCGCCTCGCTCGCCGCGTACGCGCTGGCCTGGATCAACTTCCGGGGGCGGGACTGGCTCTACATCGCGATCTTCGCGATGCAGATCGTGCCGTTGCAGATGGCCCTGGTGCCGCTGCTGAAGTTCTTCTCCACCGGGGTCACCGTGGCCGGCGTGCAGCTGATGCCGGCCTGGAACCTGGTCGACGAGCAGAAGTTCGCCCAGGTGTGGTTCGCGCACACCTGTTTCGCCCTGCCCTTCGCGGTGTTCCTGCTGCACAACTTCGTCTCGCAGCTCCCCCGGGACCTGATGGAGGCGGCCCGGGTCGACGGGGCCACCCACCCCAAGATCTTCCGCACCATCGTGCTGCCGCTGATCACCCCGGCGCTGGCGGCGTTCGGCATCTTCCAGTTCCTCTGGGTCTGGAACGACCTGTTGGTCGCGCTGATCTTCGCCGGGGGCGGCAACGAGACCGCCCCGCTCACCGTCCGGCTGGCCGAGATGGCCGGCACCCGGGGCAACGAGTGGCAGCGGCTCACGGCCGGCGCGTTCGTCTCGATCGTCGTACCGCTGGTCGTGTTCCTGTCGTTGCAGCGCTTCTTCGTGCGCGGCCTGCTCGCCGGCAGCGTCAAGGGTTGACGGCCGTCCCGCCGCCGCCCGGCAGCACCGGGTGGCGGCGGGAGGTCGGCGCGGAGCGGGGGAACGACAGCGTGACGAGGATCGACGACGTGGCCCGGCTGGCCGGGGTCTCCACCGCCACCGTCTCCCGGGCGTTGCGCGGCCTGCCGACGGTGTCGGCCGCGACGCGCCGCCGGGTGCTCGCCGCCGCCGAACAGCTCCAGTACGCGGTCTCGCCGAGCGCGTCCCGGCTGGCCGGCGGCCGGACCGGCACGGTCGCCGTGGTGGTGCCCCGGATCACCCGCTGGTTCTTCGGCACCGTCGTGGAGGCGGTCGAGGAGTTCCTCCACCAGGCCGGCTACGACCTGCTGCTCTACAACCTCGGCGGGCGCGAGCAGGTCCGGCAACGGGTGCTGCGCACCGCCAACCTGCACAAGCGGGTCGACGCGATCATGCTGGTCGCCACCCCGCTGCGACCGGCCGACCTGACCGCCCTGGCCGAGCTGGACCTGCCCGGCATCACGATCAGCTCCGGCAGCACGGTGCCCGGCTGGCCCTGCGTCCGGATCGACGACGTGGCGGCGGCCCGGACGGCCACCCGGCACCTGCTCGACCTCGGCCACCGGCGGATCGCCCACATCTCCGGCGATCCGACCGACGAACTGGCGTTCACCACCCACACCGACCGTCGTCGGGGCTACCAGGAGGCGCTGCGCCACGCCGGTCTGCGCCCCGACCCCAGCCTGGACATGGAGTCGCAGTTCACCATCGCCGGCGGCAACCAGGCGACCACCGAGCTACTGGCCCGGGGCGAACCGCCGACGGCGATCTTCGCGGCCTGCGACGAGATCGCGATGGGCGCGCTGACCGCGCTGCGCGACGCCGGGCTGCGGGTTCCGCAGGACGTCAGCGTGATCGGCGTGGACGACCACGACCTGTCCGGCGTACTCGGGTTGAGCACCATCGCCCAGCCCGCCGCCGAACAGGGCCGGCTCGCCGCCCGACTGCTGCTCGACCCGCTGGTCGCCGGCACCGTCGAGCCGTACGCCGGCCGGGTGCCCACCCCCCGCGGAGCCGGCGCCGACGACGCCACGACGAGCCCGCCGGTGATCCTGCCCACTCGACTGGTGGTACGGGAATCGACCGCGCCGCCCCGGGCACACTGAACGGATTCGACCGCACGGTCCGGCAGGACGCGACCGGCTCGACACGACACCCGGCTCGACACAGGGAGAAGGCTCTGAACACCGACGCGAGGCAGCAGGACCAGTCCGTGGGCGTGCCCCCCGGATGGTGGACCGAGGCCGTCATCTACCAGATCTACCCGCGTTCCTTCGCCGACTCCGACGGCGACGGCATCGGTGACCTGCCCGGCATCACGGCCCGGTTGGGCCACCTGGCCGAGCTGGGCGTCGACGCCGTCTGGCTGTCGCCGTTCTACCCGTCGCCGCAGGCCGACGCCGGGTACGACGTCGCCGACTACCGCGACGTCGACCCGCTGTTCGGGAGCCTGGCGGACGCCGACACGCTGATCGCCGAGGCCCGGGCCAAGGGGTTGAAGGTCATCGTCGACCTGGTGCCCAACCACACCTCGTCGGCGCACCGGTGGTTCCAGGCCGCCGTCGCCGCCGCCCCCGGCAGCCCGGAACGGGACCGGTACGTCTTCCGCGACGGCCTCGGCCCGGACGGCGCGGAACCGCCGAACGACTGGCAGAGCGTCTTCGGCGGTCCCGCCTGGACCCGGCTCGTCGAGCCCGACGGCCGGCCCGGCCAGTGGTACCTGCACCTGTTCGACACCGCCCAGCCGGACCTCAACTGGGACAACCCGGAGATCCGCGCCGAGTTCCTCGACGTGCTCCGGTTCTGGCTGGACCGGGGCGTCGACGGCTTCCGGGTGGACGTGGCGCACGGCCTGATCAAGCAGGCCGACCTGGCCAACTGGGAGGAGCCGCAGGAGATCCTCTCCGGCAACGAGGCGGACAAGCCCCGCCCGCCCATGTGGGACCAGGACGGCGTGCACGAGATCTACCGGGACTGGCGGCGGGTGCTGGACTCCTACGACGGCGACCGGATCCTGGTCGCCGAGGCGTGGGTGGAGCCGGCCGAGCGGATCGCCCGCTACGTCCGCCCCGACGAGATGCACCAGGCGTTCAACTTCGAGTACCTGCTCGCCGCGTGGACGGCCCCCGCCCAGTACGCGGTGATCACCCGCTCGCTGGAGGCCACCGACGCCGTCGGCGCCCCCACCACCTGGGTGCTCTCCAACCACGACGTCATCCGGCACGCCTCCCGGATGGGCCTGTCGGCCAAGGGCGGCCGACCCAACGGCATCGGCATCGGCGACCCGCAGCCGGACGCCGCGCTGGGCCTGCGCCGGGCCAGGGCGGCCACCCTGCTGATGCTGGCCCTGCCCGGCTCGGCCTACCTCTACCAGGGCGAGGAGCTGGGGCTCCCCGAGCACACCACGCTGCCCGACGAGGCCCGGCAGGACCCGACCTGGGAACGCAGCGGCCACACCCAGCGCGGCCGGGACGGCTGCCGGGTGCCGATCCCGTGGGAGGCCGACGCCCCGTCGTACGGCTTCGGCCCGACCGACGCCAGCTGGCTGCCGCAGCCGTCCCTGTGGGCCGAGTACGCGCTGGACCGGCAGCAGGGGGTGGCCGGCTCGACCTATGAGACGTACCGCACCGCGTTGCGGCTGCGCCGCGAGCACGGCCTGGGGCGGGGCACCCTGGAATGGCTCTCCTCCGGCGACGAGACGCTGGTCTTCCGCAACGGCGGGCTGACCGTGCTGACCAACTTCGGCGCCGCCGCGGTGCCGCCGCCGGCCGGGGAGCTGCTGCACGGCAGCGCCCCGCTGGACGCCGACGGCCGGGTGCCCACCGACGTGACGGTCTGGGTCCGCCACTGACCGACGCCCGGCCCCGGACGACGCGACGCTCGTCCGGGGCCGGTGCGGTCAGGCACGGACCGACCGGGAGCGGTCGGCACGGACCGGTCGGCCGGCACGGCGGAGTGCGGACGGCGGGCTCAGCGGCGGTCGGCGCGGTCGTGCAGCAGGTCGCGTACCGCCGCGATGTCGTGCGGCGAGGTGCGGGAGGCCAGCCAGTACATCAGCCCGGTGGGGATGAAGAAGAGCTGGAACGCCGCCAGCCCGACGGCGTAGTTGAGCGGCGGCGGGAAGGCCGCCCGCAGGCTGTGGAAGACCGCCCCGACCAGCCCGTTGCCGGCCGCCCGGCCGACCCCGTTCACCAGGTTGCCCAGGCTGTACACGGTGCCCCGGTGCTCCGGCGGGTTGACGTCGGCGATCAGAGCGAACCAGTTCGGCGAGTTCGCCGAGGTCAGCGCCAACGCCACCAGGGCGGTCAGCAGGCTCAGCCCGACCGTCGGCTCGGTCACCACGCTGGCCAGCACGGCACCCACCACCGCGCCGGTGCCGCCGCCGTCGGGCACGTCGATCCGGATCGGCACGAAGAACAGCACCAGGTAGAACGGCAGCGCCGCGAGCACACCCACCGCCGCGACCAGCGCCCGGCCCCTCGGGGTACGCCGTTGCAGCGCGTCCCCGACCAGCCCGCCGACGATGGAGAACACCCCGCCGAGCTGGAAGAGGGTGGCGAAGACGCTGCCCACCACGACCGCCGTCGCCGCCGAGTAGCCCTGCCCCTGCGCCCGCTCGGCGAACAGCACCGGCAGCCACACCAGCGAGCCGAACGCCGCCTGCGCGGTGAGCCCCTGGAGGATCAGCCACCGGTTGGTCCGCCGGCCCAGGATGCGCGGCAGGTCGGCCCGGGTGATCCGGTAGTCGTACTCGACGCCGGCGTCGATCGCCCCGGCCAGCTCCGGCTCGCTCTGCCCGCGCCGGATGTCGTACGTCAGCAGGTAGGCCACCGTGGCGGCCAGGCCGACCACGGTGAGCAGCAGGAACGGGCGTCGCCAGTCGGCGGCACCGAGCAGCCCGCCGGTGAGCGTGCCGGCCAGGGTGCCGACCCCCTGGGACAGCCCCCAGAAGCTCATCACCAGGCCCCGGCGACGCGGCGAGATCAGGTCGGTGACCACGGAGAACCCGACCGAGCCGACCGCGCCCAACCCGACCGCGGCGACCAGTTGCGCGGCGAGGAAGGTCGGGAACCCGGTGGCGAACGCGCTGCCACCGGTGCCCGCCGCCCAGACCAGCGTGCCCACCATCAGCAGCGGCTTGCGGTTGCCCCGGTCGCCGACGTACGCCCAGCCCACCGCCGCGACCGCGCTGACCAGGAAGCTCACCGCCGTGACCAGGCCGAGCATCCGCTGCGGCACCCCCAGCGCCCCGGAGATCGGCCCGTACAACGGGGGCACCAGGCCGATCGCCACGTTGTCCAGCGAGGCGAGCACCACGAACACCACGACGCTGTAGATGCGGTGCGCCGCGTTCCCGCGCCGGGGGAACCTGCTACCGGTCATGTCGGGCAGCCAACCAGGTGGGGACACCGGCCCCGCGAGCGCCCCCGCCGGACCGGCGGCACCGCCCCGGGGACCGGCCCACCGGGGGCGGCCCCGGTCGTCGGCCGGTGACCGACCCCCGTGCGTCGGTCACCGGCCGGCGACGTCGTTCGGGGGACTCACTCCCCGGGCGCACCCACCTCGTCGGGCTTCCCGGCCGGGGCGACCCGGTCGAGGACGTGGTCGCGGGCCTCGGCGTACCGCTGCCGGATGGCGGGGACGGGCTCCGCCACGTACTCCTCGGTGTCCTGCACCGCCCAGGTGGGCGGCTGCTCCCCGCCCAGGGCGACCCAGGCGGCCTGGCGGGCCGCGCCGTCCGCGACGTACTCCCCGGGCGGGGGGACGACCACCGGACGGCCGAAGACCTGCGGTGCGATCCGGCGGACCGCCGCCGAGCGGGCCCCGCCGCCGACCAGGATCACCCGCTCGACCGTGGCCCCCTGGGCGACCAGCGCGTCGAGCCCGTCGGCCAGCGCGCAGAGCATCCCCTCCACCGCCGCCCGGGCCAGGTGGGCCGGGGTGGCGGTGCGCAGGGTCAGCCCGTGCACCGAGCCGGTGGCGGTGGGGCGGTCCGGGGTCCGCTCCCCCTCCAGGTAGGGGACCATGACCAGGCCGTCCGCCCCGGGCGGGGCGTCCAGCGCCAGCGCGGACAGCTCGTCGAGGTCGACGCCGAGCAGCGTCGCCGCCGAGTCGAGCACCCGGGCCGCGTTGAGCGTGCAGACCAGCGGCAGGAACCGGCCCGTCGCGTCGGCGAAGCCGGCCACCGCGCCACCGGCGTCGGCGGCCGGGGTGTCCGCCACCGCGAAGACCGTGCCGGAGGTGCCGATCGAGACGACCACGTCGCCCGGACCGGCCCCCACGCCCAGCGCGGCGGCGGCGTTGTCCCCGGTACCGGGGCCGAGCAGGATCTCCCCGCTGCCGGGGCCGGCGGCTCCGACCGGGGCCGCCGGGCCGCCGGGCAGCACGGCCGGGTCGAGCACGCCGGCCCGCTCGGCCGGGCCGAGCACCGTGGGCACCTCGACGACCCGACCGAACGCCCGTTCCAGCAGGTCGGGTCGGTACTGACCGGTCGCCGGGGACCAGTAGCCGGTGCCACTGGCGTCGCCCCGGTCGGTGCGCAGCGCCGCCAGGCCGGGGGCACCCGCCAACCGCCAGGTCAGCCAGTCGTGCGGCAGGCAGACGGCGGCGACCCGGTCGGCGTGCTCCGGCTCGTGCCGGGCCAGCCAACGCAGCTTGGTGGCGGTGAAGCTGGCCACCGGGACCAGGCCGACCGCGTCGGCCCAGAACCGGCGGCCGGCCTCCCCGTCGCCGGCCTCGGCGATCAGCTCCCGGGCGGCGTCGGCCGACCGGGTGTCGTTCCACAGCAGCGCCGGCCGGACGACCTCGCCCGACCCGTCCAGGCAGACCATGCCGTGCTGCTGGCCGGCGACCGACACGGCCACCACGTCGGCCAGCCCGCCGGCCGCCTCGACGGCGGCCAGCAGGGCATCCCACCAGGCCCGTGGGTCGACCTCGGTGCCGTCCGGGTGCGGCGCGCGGCCCTGCCGGACCAGCGCGCCGGTCTCCGCGTCCCGGATCACCACCTTGCAGGACTGGGTGGACGAGTCCACCCCGGCGACGAGCGGCATGCCGGCCCGCCTCAGCGTGCGCCGAGCAGGTGCTCGACGGCGAGCTGGTTGAGCCGGACGAAGCCGAAGCCCTTGGCGGCCGTCGCGTCCACGTCGAACTCCTCGAACGCGGACCGGTCGGCGAGCAGCCCGGCGTAGCCCTCACCCTCGCCCAGCGTGGGGCTGGCCAACTCGCCGACCTTGCTGGCGGCGAGCGCCTCGACCACCTCCGGGTCGGCCCGGAACGCGGCCGCCCGCTCCTTGAGCAGCAGGTAGGTCGCCATGTTGGCCTCGGCCGACGCCCACACCCCGGCGATGTCCTCGGTGCGGGAGGGCTTGTAGTCGAAGTGACGCGGGCCGTCGTACGCCGGGCCGCCGCCGGGGCCGCCGTTCTCGAGCAGGTCGACCAGGGCGAACGCGTTCATCAGGTCGCCGTGGCCGAAGACCAGGTCCTGGTCGTACTTGATGCCCCGCTGGCCGTTGAGGTCGAGGTGGAACAGCTTGCCCTGCCAGAGCGCCTGGGCGATGCCGTGGGCGTAGTTGAGGCCGGCCATCTGCTCGTGCCCGACCTCCGGGTTGAGACCGACCATCTCGGGGCGCTCCAGCTCGGAGATGAACGCCAGCGCGTGACCGACGGTGGGGAGCAGGATGTCACCGCGCGGCTCGTTCGGCTTGGGCTCGATGGCGAACCGCAGGTCGTAGCCCTGGTCGACGACGTACTGGCAGAGCACGTCGACGGCCTCGCGGTAGCGGTCCAGCGCGGCCCGGATGTCCTTGGCCACGTCGTACTCGGAGCCCTCCCGGCCGCCCCACATGACGAAGGTCTTGGCACCCAGCTCGGCGGCGAGGTCGACGTTGCGCAGTACCTTGCGCAGCGCGTAGCGGCGGACGTCGCGGTCGTTGCTGGTGAAGCCGCCGTCCTTGAACACCGGGTGGGTGAAGAGGTTGGTGGTGACCATCGGCACGACCAGGCCGGTCTCGTCGAGCGCCTTACGGAACCGGGCGAGCTGGGCCTCCCGGGCGGCGTTGTCGGCGCCGAACGGGATCAGGTCGTCGTCGTGGAAGGTGATGCCGTACGCGCCCAGCTCGGCGAGCCGGTGCACCGCCTCGACGGCGTCCAGCTCGGGGCGGGTGGCGTCACCGAACGGGTCACGGGCCTGCCAGCCCACCGTCCAGAGCCCGAAGGAGAACTTGTCGGCGGGAGTGGGACGGGGTGCCATGGCAGACCTCCGGTGATGATGGTGGCGGTGGTGTGGTGACGCAATTTGTTCAGTGGTTGAATTAAATGGCCGGGCTGTGGCACTGTCAAGGGGTGACCGACACCCGGACCGCCGGCGCGGTCCGCCAGGGAAGCCTGCGCGAACTCAACCTCGCCGTGGTGCTGCGGCGGATCGCCAACACCGCCCGGCCGCCCTCCCGGGCCGAGATCGCCGCCGACACCGGGCTGACCCGGGCCACCGTGTCGGCCGTCGTCGACGACCTCATCGCCGGCCGACTGGTCACCGAGGCCGACCCCGCACCCCGCACCGGCGCCGGCCGACCCGCCCGCGGGCTGCTGCTCGGCGACACCGGCCCGGCCGGGCTCGGCCTCGAGGTCAACGTCGACTACCTGGCCGCCTGCGTGGTCGACCTCACCGGCGCGGTCCGGCACCACGAGGTTCGCCGGCTCGACCTGCGCCCCCTCTCCCCCGCCGATGCGCTCACCGCCCTGGTCGCCCTGGCCCGGCGGGCGCACGCCGTCGCCGACGCCGCCGGGCTCGGACTGGCCGGGGCGGCCCTGGCCGTGCCGGGGCTGGTCGACTCCCGGGGGCTGGTCCGGCTCGCCCCCAACCTCGGCTGGCGGGACGTCGACGTGCCGGCCCTGCTCGCCGGTCACCCCGCCCTCACCGTCCCGGTCGACGGGGTGCCGCCGCTGGTGGTGGAGAACGAGGCGAACCTCGCCGCGCTGGGCGAACTGCACGCCCGCCCGGGCGGACCGGAGAGTTTCCTGCACGTCTCCGGCGAGATCGGCATCGGTGCCGGGATCGTGCTCGACGGTGCGCTGTTCCGGGGCTCGCGGGGCTGGAGCGGCGAGCTGGGCCACGTACCTGTGGATCCGGGCGGCCCCACCTGTCGCTGCGGCGCCCGGGGCTGCCTGGAGACGTACGCCGGGCAGGAGGCCGTGCTGGCGGCGGCCGGGCTGGCCGGCGCGGACCTGCCCGCCGACACCGCCGCCCACCGGCTGGCCGACCTGGCCGGCTCCGGCGATCCGGCCACGCTCGCCGCGCTCCGGTCCGCCGGCACCGCCCTCGGGGTCGCCGTCTCCGGCGTGGTGAACCTGCTCGACCTGGACACCGTCGTGCTCGGCGGCGGATACGCGACCCTCGCGCCGTGGCTGTGCCCGCCGGTGCTGGCCGAACTCGACGACCGGGTGCTCACCAGCGGCTGGTCCCCGGTGACGGTCCGTCCGGCGGCGCTCGGTGCCGAGTCCGCCGCCGTCGGCGGGGCCGGTTCGGTGGTCCGTCGGATCATCGCCCGCCCCTCCGGGTGGCTGTCCCGCCCCGGCTGAACCCACCGGGTGCTGGGCGATCGTCGCCCCGCCTCGGTACGCTTTCCCTCCGGCAACGGTTTTCCACCGAGGAGAGCACTTCCAGCATGCGCAAAGGTCGACAGGCCGACGCGCCCGGCCACCGGCGGTGACGGCGACCCACCGGGACGGGTCCGCCGATCCGGTGAGCGCAGCCGCCCGGGCGGCGCGTACGCCGGCCGACCCGCCACCGGGCCGACCGGCACCGAACGACCCGCAACTCGCCCGTGAGCTGCTCGACGGCCTCGCCGAGGCGGTGCTCACCACCGACCACGCCGGCCGGGTCACCCTGACCAACGCGATGGCCGGACGGCTGCTCCCGGAGCTGCCTTCCGGCACCGACCTGGCCCGTGGCGGCGTGCCGGCACTCGCCCGGGCGGTCGCCCAGGGCACCGGGACGTTCGACGCCGAGCACCACGGCCGCCGGTTACGGGGCACCTGCCGCCCCCTGGCCGCCGGTGGCTACGCCTGGTACGTGCGGGACGTCACCGACGACCAGGCCCGTGCCGACGCGCTGCTCGCCGAACGGCACCGCACCGCATTCCTGGCCCGCGCCGGCAGCAGGCTCGGCCTCTCCCTGCACCGGGAGCAGACGCTGCAGGCCGTGGTCACCCTGCCGGTGCCCTACCTGGCAGACGCCGCACTGGTCGTGCACCGCCCTCCGCACGCCAGCGGAGACCCGCCGAGCTGGCTCCGGTACACCGACGGCGAACCCGGCCCGGTCGAGGTCTCCGGCGGCGCGGAGCTGGCCGGTGCGGTCCCCCGGCTCGGCGAGGCGCTCGGGGGCGAGACCACCGGTGCTCCCTGGCTCGACACCGACCCGGCGGCGCTGGGCACCGTGCTGCCGACGACCTTCGGCCGCCCCGACGCCGTACTCGTCGCCCCGATGCCCAGCGCCGGCGGGCCGGTCGGCGCGTTGCTTTTGGTCCGCCGGGCGGACCGGGCCGGCTTCGACCAGCGCGACATCGGCCTGGTCAGGGAGTTCACCGCCCGCGCCGGGTCGGCGATCGCCGCCGCCGAGCTCTACGGCGAGCAGGCGCACCTGGCCAGGGTGCTCCAGCACAGCCTGCTGCCGCCGCGGCTGCCCCGGGTGCCGGGGGTCACCCTCGCCGGCGGTTACCGGGCCGCCGGGGACACCCTGCGGATCGGCGGCGACTTCTACGAGGTCTTCCCCACCGCCAGCGGCGCGCTGTTCGCCCTCGGGGACGTCTGCGGCAAGGGGGTCGGCGCGGCCGTGCTCACCGGGCGGGTCCGCCAGTCGTTGCAGACCCTGCGGCTGGTCGAGCAGCGCCCCCGGGAACTCGTCGAACTGCTCAACCGGGCGCTGTTCGACTTCCCCGACACCGCCCGGCGCGGGCAGTTCACCACCCTGCTGCTGGGTACCACCGAGCCGGAGCCCGGCGGTGGTGTGCTGGTCCGCGTCGCCGGTGGTGGGCACCCGTCCCCGCTGGTGGTGCGCGCCGACGGGAGCGTGGTCGAGGTCCGGGTGGGCGGGATGCCGATCGGGGCGTTCGCCTCGGCGACTTTCGCCCAGGCCGAGGTCCGGCTCGCCCCGGGGGAGCTGCTGTTGGCGTACACCGACGGGGTGACCGAGGCCCGCGGCGGCGCGGCGGCGGTCGAGATGTTCGGTGAGCACCGGTTGCGCCGGGCGCTCGCCACCCTCTCCGGGCTGCCGCCCGGCACCGTGGTCGACCGGCTGTTGCGCCTGGTCGACGAGTGGCTGGGCGGAGAGAGCCACGACGACATCGCGATGCTGGCCATCTGCGCGGCCGACGGTGCCTGACCGGCTCCGTCGGGGTCAGGCCGAGCGGACCGCCGACGGGCCGTCCGGGGAACGGCGGGGACGGACCGGCGGGGACGCCGCCGCCCGGAAGTCGGCCACCGGGCCGGTGCCCCGCTTGCGCGCCCGCGCCACCCGGTCGAACTCCACCAGACCGTGCAGCAACGCCTGTCGTCCCTCGCCGCTCATCTCGGCCAGCACCTCGGCGAGCCGCTGCCGGCGGTCCCGGCGCAGCTCGGCGAGGAGGCGAGCCGCCTCCGGGGTCAGGTGCAGGGCGATCTCCCGCCGGTCCACCCGACCCGGCTCCCGCTCCAACATGCCGGCGGCGACCAACCGGTCGCAGAGCCGGCTCGCCGACGAGAGCAGCATGTCCAGCAGGGTGGCGAGCCGGCGCAGGTTGATCCCGTCGTGCCGTTCGACCGCCATGACGGCGCGCAGCTGCGCGCTGGACAGCCGGCTGGTGGTGCTCTCCCGGGCCGCCTCCCAGACGGACAGCAGGGCTCCCGTCGCGGCGTCCAGCTCGGCGACCATACTCACGTCTGGTCCGTGCGGACCATTTTCTTCGGCCATGGTGAGCTTGAGACTACCCCCCTTACCAGGGGATCTACGCTGTCAGGAGGCGTGATGACCAGCGGAGGCGAGGCCCAGGCCCGCCGGGTGCTGACCGAGGCACCGGCGGACCTGTTGCTGGACCGGCTCGCCGACGAGCTGGCACGGTCCCACCGGATCACCGGGGTGGAGCTGTTCCAGGTCGACTACCGGCTGTCGGTGCTGCTGCCGCTCGGGGACGGCGAGCCGCTGACCGCACCCGGCCACCCGGCCTGGCGCTGCTTCGACCACCAGCAGCCGGTGCTCGTCGACGGCACCGGCTGGTTCCCGGTCGGGATGCGGGGTGAACGGCGCGGAGTGCTGCGGTTGAGCCCGGTGCCGGACGACCGGACGACCGTCGGGGAGCTGACCCGCATCGCCACCGCCCTGGGGCACGAGCTGGCCGCGGTCACCGCCGGCACCGACGTCTACCGCGCCTCCCGCCGAGCCCGCCGGCTCACCCTGGCCGCCGAGATGCAGTGGGAGCTGCTGCCGGGGCGCAGTCGGGACCGGCCCTCGTTCCGCCTCGCCGGCCAGCTCGAACCGGCGTACGCGGTGCGCGGGGACAGCTTCGACTGGTCCGACGACGGTGACCGGTTGTGGTTGTCGACCATCAACGGCACGGGTGAGGGGGTGGCCGCCTCGATGCTCACCGCACTGGCCACCCACGCCCTGCGCAACGCGCGCCGGGGCGGGCTCGACCTCGCCGACCAGGTTGCCCTGGCCGACCAGGCGATCTACGCCCTGCACCGGGGCGAGCAGCACCTGTCCGCCCTGGTGATGGAGCTGGACCTGGCCTCCGGGGTGTTGACGGTGGTGGACGCCGGCTCGCCGAGGCTGGTGCTGCTGCGGGGCGGCGAGGTCAGCGAGCAGACGCTGGACAAGCAGTTCCCGCTGGGCATGTTCGAGGACACCGACTACCGGGCGCAGCGCTTCGACCTGCGCCGTGACGACCGGCTCTTCGTGCTCAGCGACGGTGTGATCGACGCGACCGACCAGCACGTCCGCTACGGGGAGACGGCGCTGGACCGTTTCCTACGGCGGACCGGCCCGATGACGCCGTTGGACGCGGTCCGCTCGCTCATCGGCGACCTGCGCGCCTTCGTCGCCGGTGACCTGATCGACGACGCGGTGGTGGTCTGCCTGGACTGGACCGGCCCGCAGCCGTGAACCGGTCCGGGCGGGTCCGGTCCGACGCCGGGCGGGGTCGCTCCGACGCCGGGCCGGGCCGGGTCCGACGCCGGACAAGGCCGGTCCGACGCCGGGCGGCGGGGGCGGGGGTCAGTAGGCCCCGCGGCCCCGCAGCACCGCGCCGAAGGTCTTCCACAGGATGGTCAGGTCGGCGGCGAGCGACCAGTTCTCCACGTAGTAGAGATCCAGCCGGATGCCGTCCTCCCAGCTCAGGTCGGACCGGCCACTGACCTGCCAGAGGCCGGTCATGCCGGGCTTGACCAGCAGCCGGCGGGCCACGTCGCCGTCGTAGCGGGCCACCTCGGAGGGCAGCGGCGGGCGGGGGCCGACCAGGCTCATCTGACCGAGCAACACGTTGACCAGTTGGGGCAGCTCGTCGAGCGACCACTTGCGCAGCAGCCGCCCGATCCGGGTGACCCGCGGGTCGTCGCGCATCTTGAACATCAGCCCGTTGGTCTCGTTGCGGGCGACCAGCTCGGCGAGGAGGGCGTCGGCGTTGACCACCATGGTGCGGAACTTCAGCACCCCGAACTCCCGGCCGCCCTGCCCCACCCGGGTCTGCCGGAACAGCACCGGCCCCCGGCTGTCCAGCTTGACGGCCAGCGCGATCACCGCCACCAGCGGCAGCAGCAGCGCCAGCGCCAGCGCGGCGGCGGACCGGTCGACGAACTCCTTGACCACCTTGCGGGCACCCCGGAACTCGGGCGCCTCGACGTGGATCAGCGGCAGACCGGCCACCGGCCGGGTGTGGATCCGGGGACCGGCGACGTCGGTGAGGGCGGGCGCGACGACCAGGTCGATTCCGGTGCCCTCCAACTGCCAGCCCAGCCGGCGCAGCCGGGTCGCGGTCAGCTCACCGGACGCGGTGACCGCCACGGTGTCCGCGCCGATCGCGCAGGCCGCCTCCGGGATGCCCCGCAGGGAGCCCACCACCGGTACGTCGCTGAGCCGCTGCGGCACCGGGGCGAGCAGGGCGTCGGGGATGCACGCGCCGACCACGGCGTAGCCGGCGTAGGGCTCCCGCCGCAGGGTGTGCACCAGCTCCAGCACGTGCGCGGTGTCCCCCACCACCAGGACCCGGCGGGACCAACCGTCGCCCCGGCAGCGGGCCCGGTGCAGTGCCTTGCGAGCGGCGAACCGGGTGGCCACCAGGCCCACCGTGCCGACGGCGAAGGAGATGCCGAGGAAGCCCCGGGAGACCCCGACGTCGAAGATGTAGCCGGCGATGGCCACCCCGCCGGCCAGTCGCAAACTGGCCCCGCTGACCCGGCGGTACTCGTCCGCGCCGTAGCCGAGCACCCGGTCGTCGTAGCAGCGCAGCGCCTTCAGCGAGATCAGCCAGACCAGCACCAGGGCCGGCGCGACCAGCACGTACGGGATCTCGGAGCCGCGCGGCACCGCGTCGCCGAACCGGGTGGCGTAGCCGGCGAGGACGGCGAACGACAGCACGGCGGTGTCCAGCACCACCAGCGTTCGTACGTAGCTCCGTTGGCTCACCCGGGACCGGGTACCCGTCGACCGGCCACCGGGCGCCGACGACGGGGTGCGGACAGGCGTGGACAGCGTCGCCGAGGTCACCCAACCTCCCCCACATCACACTGGTCGGCTCCGAGCCCGATGCTCACCTCTGGAGAGGGCCGCCGGCCGGAGCGCTCCCGACATCCTGCCCCACAATGATGCTCACCTATTGCTTCGGACGCATTACTGTCAGTTTTCTTTCGCCGCCGAGGTGGAGAAATCCCACCGCCGCACCAATTCTCACCGAATGCGGTGGCCTATGTGCACTGTGCAAGGGCTCAGCGGGGTGCGTTAGGACGCAACGCGATGGCCTTCAGGAAGATGTCACCGATCTTGGACGGGTCCTCGGTGACGAACGCGCCGCCACCGGTGACGTTGGTGATCGATTGGAGTTCGGTCTTGGAGACCTCGCTACCGATACCGATAATGACCACCTGCACCGGCCGCTCCGGGTCGTTGAGCTCCTTGAGCCGACTGACCAGAGCGGACTGCGAGATGCCGTTCTTGTCCTCGTTCTTGCCGTCGGTGAAGAGCACCACCGAGTTCACCCGGCCGGGCTCCCAGCCGTCCCGGACGTTCTTGTAGGCCGCCAGCATGGTGTCGTACAGGCCGGTGTCGCCGCTGGACGGGCGGATGCCGGCGAGCCCCTGCTCCAGCTTGCCCCGGTTGCCGGAGAGCGGGTTGATCGGCTCGATCTCCCGCCAGTCCCGCGAGCCGACCAGCTCGGTGGAGAAGGTCCACAGCCCGATCGACCAGGAGTCGTCGAACAGGTTCAGGCCCCGGCTGGCCGCCGCCACGGTCACCTGTTCCCGGCTGGCGTTGTTGGCCGACGGGACGGGGGTCTTCATCGAGCCGGAGACGTCGATGACGCAGAGCATCCGCCCGGACTGGGTGGCGATCGACCAGCCGGAGACCGCACGGTCTATGGCCACCGGGTCCAGGCCACCGGCGGCGGTCCCGCCCGACGGGGGCACCGCCGTACCGCCACCGGCCGGGCTCGGCGCACCCGGCGGGGCCTTGAAGCCGTCACCCCAGTTGCCGTCCGGGGCGCGCAACGACTGGACGGCCAGCCGGTTCTTGAAGCCCTGCGTGGTGAGCAGTTCGAAGAGCACCTTCGCGGCCGACGACTTGGCCTGGTCGATCCCGGGCAGCACCGCGTACGGGTAGTCCAACGGCATCGGCGACGGCTCCAGGTAGAGCGCGGCCAGCGGGATCGGCGGCTTGGTGTTGTTGTACGCGATGACGTCTTCCTCGGAGAGCGCGGCGGCACCGAGCGCGCTGGCGATGGACGTCGGGTCGTTGGAGCGCGGGAACCGGGCCAGCAGGTCCTGCCGCAGTGCGGAACGGCCGGTGGCCAGCGCCCGCAGGGCGGCCGTGGTGGCCTGCTGGGCGTCGCCGCCACCACCACTGGCGGCGGCGGTCAGGGAGAGCAGGCCGGAGAGCCCGGCGGCGTCCTGGGTGGGCTCGACGATGCCGGCCCGCAGCGGCTTGTCGCTGCGGACGGCCCGCAGCATGTCGTTCCAGGTGAGCTTCTTGTCGGGCCAGCCGAACTTGGTGGTGGCCACCGGCTGCGGCACGGCCACCACGACCGGGCTGCGGGCGATCGAGGCCCCGTTGCCCGGGGCGAACGCGGTGGCGCCGCCGCTCTTGAGGCGCAGCAGCCAGGTCGACGAGTCGGGGATCCAGACGTCGGGGGTGACCGCGGTGCCGCTCGCCTGCCCCACCCCGGCGAGGCTGGCCCCGTGCTTGCTGGCCACCGCGGCGGCCACCTCGACCGGCTCGGAGGCGGTGACGTTCACCTTGATGCAGGTGCCACCGACCGCCGCCCCGTCGGCCACCCACTGGGCCGCCGCCCCCTCGACGGCCGGGGCGACCTCGGGCGCGGCGGCCACGCCGAGCTGGATCTCACCGGAACAGGACGGTCCGGCCAACTGCTGGTAACCGACCCAGGAGCCGCCGACCACGACGACGAGCGCGGTCGCCGCCGCGGCGGCGCCTGCTCCACGGATACTTGTTCGCATGCGATGGCGGCCAGACACGCTGACCATCTTGCGTATCTCGTTCGCTTTCTGCCATGACCGTTCGGACGAAAGTTACGCAGGAGAAACAGTTGATCACTAATTTGGCACTCTGCGTAATCGAGCCATCTCGTGACGTGGCCCGGTCCAAACCGGGCGGCCGCACGTCAGACGGCCGTACGTCAGGGCAGCACGCAGGTCGGGCTGGGAACGGACACCGGCTCGCCCACCGGTGACGGCACGCCCGAGTCGGGGTCGACCCAAAACACCCGGATCATGTCAGCCCGCTCGTCGGCCACATAGAGGTGCCCGCCGGTCAGCGCGAAGTGCCGGGGCCACTCCCCGCCGGTCTCCACCTCGTCGACCAGTCGGGGCAGCTCCCCGTCGAGGGCGAAGACCGCCACCGTGCCCACCCCGCGGTTGCCCAGGTAGAGGAACCGGCCGTCCGGCCCGACCAGGATCTCCGACGGCTGGACGTGACCGGTCCGCGCGCTGGCGTCCACCCGCCCCCGCTGGTGCAGCGTCGCCTCGTCGGTCAGCTGGTAGGCGGTCACCGTCGCGTCCAGCTCACCGGCGAGCCAGCAGCGCCGCCCGTCCGGGTGCCGGGCCAGATGACGGGGGCCGGTGCCGGGGACCGTCCGTACCCGGGGATCACGCGGGACGAGCCGGCCGGTGACGGCGTCCAGGTCGTACCGGTAGATCGAATCGGTGCCCAGGTCGACGGCGAGCAGCGGGCCGCCGCCGGGGTCGGGCGACACCATGTGGCAGTGCGCCTGCTCCTGACGCTCCGGATCCGGGCCGTGCCCCTGGTGGACCAGCAGGTCGGTGCGCTCCCCGGGCACCCCCCGGGCGTCCAGCGGCAGGACGGCGACGCTGCCCCCGCCGTAGTTGGCGACGAAGAGGTGCCCGCCGTCGGGGGCGACCGCCAGGTGGGCCGGCTCGGCGCCCCCGGTGGACCACACCCCCAGCGGGGTCAGGCCGCCGTCGGGGTCGACGTCGAAGGCGCTGACCTGCCCCTCGGGCAGCTCGTTGACCGCGTACAGCACCGGCCGGGCGGGATGCCGCACGAGGAAGGACGGCGCCGGGGTCACCGCGACCGTGCCGAGCGGGGTCAGCCTTCCCGACTCCGGATCCCGCCGGGCGGCGACGATACCCTCCCCGCGTCCACCCATGTCCGCCGTGTAACCGCCGATGTGGACGATCGTGCCCGTCACCGAACCACCCTCCGTCGATCCGCGCCGTCGACCCCCAGGCTTCCCGGAATCGCCGGCCGTCACCCCTGATTCCCGGATTTCCCCGCCGCACCGGCGGCCGGCCCGCCCGGCCCCACCGCACCACGCAGCGCCGGGCCGGGGCCGGGAGGCCGGGCGGGTCAGCCTACCGGCACCGGTTCGCCGCGCTGCCGGGCCACGTGCTCCACCAGCGAGATCAACACCAGTTTGCCGGACTGCCGGTCCCGCGCGTCGCAGAGCACCACCGGCACATCCGGTTCGATGTCCAGCGCCTGCCGGACCGCTTCGGCGCCGAACCGGCGGGTGTCCTCGAAGCAGTTGACCCCAACCACGAACGGGATGCCACGCTGCTCGAAGTAGTCGATCGACGGGAAGCAGTCGGCCAGCCGGCGGGTGTCGGCCAGCACCACCGCGCCGAGCGCGCCGAAGGCCAACTCGTCCCAGAGGAACCAGAACCGGTCCTGCCCCGGGGTGCCGAACAGGTAGACCTGGAGATCGTCGGTGATGGTGATCCGACCGAAGTCCATCGCCACCGTGGTGGTCGACTTCCCCTCCACCCCGGAGAGGTCGTCGGTGCCGATGCCGGCGTCGGTCAGCACCTCCTCGGTCTGCAACGGCCGTACCTCGCTGAGCGCACTCACCAGCGTCGTCTTGCCGGCACCGAAGCCACCGGCAATGAGGATCTTGAGAGCCAGGGGGAGCCGGCCCGCTGAGGAGTCGCGATCAGAGCGCACGTAGTCCACTGACCACCGCCTTGAGAATGTCGTCGTCGGGAAGGCCGGCGGCGGCCGGCGGTTGGTGCACGGTGACCAGCCCGCGGGCGATCAGGTCACCGAGGAGGACCTGGACCACCCCGAGGGCGAGGTCCAGGTCGGCGGCGAGATCCACGACCGCCACCGGCTGCCGGGCGCACTCCACCAGCCGGCGGTGCTCCGGTTGCAGACCCGACTGGCCGTACGGGTCGACACTGCTCGCGGCCAGGACGAAGGCCACCAGGTCGAAGCCACCGACGGCGGGCCGCACCCGACCGCCGGTGAGGGTGTACGGGCGGACGACCGGGCCGGCCGCGGCGTCCAGCCACTCGTGCTGGGAACCCGGCTGCTCAGCCCGCATCGGCGATCCCCGCCGCCGCTCTGGTCGGTGCGGTCAGGTTCTCGCCGACCCGGACGACCAGCATCGCCATCTCGTACGCCACCAGGCCGATGTCGGCGTCCGCCGCGCAGGCCACCGCCAGGCAGGCACCCTGCCCGGCGGCGGTCACGAAGAGGTACGCCTCCTCCATCTCCACCACCGTCTGCCGGACGCCCCCGGCGGCGAGCTGCCGGCTGGCCCCCTTGGCCAGGCTGGAGAAGCCCGACGCCAGCGCACAGAGGTGCTCGGCGTCCGAGCGTTCCAGCCCGGCGGACGCGCCGAGCAGCAGGCCGTCGGCGGAGAGGACCACCGCCTGCCGGGCCGCCGGCACCCGGTCCACCAGTTCGTCGAGCAACCAGCCGAGGTCGGCGTTCTGCCGTGTCGTGTGCACCACTAGGCGTCCCTCTCAGTCGCGGTCGAATCGGGCGTCGCCGCCGGGCCGGAAGGCGGCGGGGATGCTCCGGCGTCGCCGGAAGGCGGCAGGGGTGGCCCGGCGTCGCCGGCCCGCCCCGGGTCGCCGCCGGCCGGGCCGGGCCGGGCCGTCGACACCGGGTGGACGCCGCTGCTGTCCAGGCGTCCCCGGGCGGTGCCGGCCTGGAGGGCCGACATCTGCCGCCGCACCTCCTCGGGCGACCGGGCGCTGGGCGTGTCGTGCCCGGCCGGGGTACGCGGCCGGGCCGCCGGCCCGCGCCGCCGGACCCGCCGGGGCAGGCTGTCACCGTCGACGGCGGCCTCCACCGACGAGGTACCGGCCGGGGCGAACGGCAGCGCAGTCTGCTCCGCCCGGTCCGGGGCGGTGCGGGGCGGCCGGGGCAGGGTGGTCAGCCGGGACACCGACGTCGCCGGCCGGTCCCGGGCCGGCGGGGAGATCTCCGGTTCCTCGGTGATCAGGTCGGCCGGGAGGCGCACCAGCGCGGTGAGCCCGACCGGCATCCCGGCGCGCAGGGTGACCCCGACGTCGTGCCGGGCGGCCAGCCGGGACACCACGAACAGGCCGAGCCGGGCGCTGTCGGCCGGGTCGAACTCCGGCGGCGTGGCCAGTCGGCGGTTGGCGTCCTCGACGGCCTGCGGGGACATCCCGAGCCCGTGGTCGACGATCTCGACCAGGTAGCCGTCGACCGTCGCCGTCCCGGTCACCTCGACCCGGCGCTCCGGCGGCGAGAACGCGGTGGCGTTCTCGATCAGCTCGGCGAGCAGGTGGATGACGTCGGCGACGGCCCGGCCGAGCAGCCCGGCCGGCTCGACCCGACCGATGTCCACCCGCTCGTACGCCTCGACCTCGGAGGTCGCGCCCCGCAGCACGTCCAGCAGGGCGACCGGCTGTCGCCAGCCCCGCCCCGGCGCGGCCCCGGCCAGGATGACCAGGTCCTCGGCGTGCCGGCGCAGCCGGGTGGCCAGGTGGTCGACCCGGAACAGCTCGGCCAGCTCGTCCGGATCCTCGGCGCGGCGCTCCATCCGGTCGAGCACGGCGAGCTGCCGGTGCACCAGCCCCTGGCTGCGCCGGGCGAGGTTGAGGAAGACCTCGTTCAACCCCCGGCGCAGCGTCACCTCGTCGATCGCCGACCGGACCGCCACCCGGCTGACGTCGGTGAACGCCCGGCTGACGTCGCCGATCTCGTCCGCGCCGTAGGACAGCGGCGGGGCCTCCCGGGCCACGTCGACCTGCTCGCCCCGGCGCAACCGGGCCACCACGTCGGGCAGCCGGTGCTCGGCCAGCTCCAGCGCGGCCCCGCGTACCGCGGTCAACCGGCGGGCCAGCGTCCGGCCGACCCGGAAGGCGACCAGCAGCGAGACCACGATCGCGGCCAGCCCCAGCACCCCGGCGACACCGAGCCGGACCAGGATCGTCACGGCGACCGGCACGGAGCGCTCGGCCAGCCGGTCGGCCTGGCTCAGCTCGAAGTCGCGCAGCTCCTGCTGGACCGCCTCCTGACTGGTCTGCCACTCCCGCGCGTCGACCGGCGGGGCGGCGGACGGGCCGGCGCTCAGCACCCGCTCCTGCATGGTGCGCAGCCGGACGAACGCCTCCCCCGCCACCAGCCGCTGGTAGGCGGCCCGACCGGCGGGCGGCAGGTCGGCCACGGCCGTCTCGGCGAGGAACCTCTCGTTGGCGATGGTCCGGACCAGCCGCAGGTGCTCCCCCTCGGTGAACCGGCCGGTGACCAGCGCGCCGGCCAGCACCGCGTCGGTCTGGCCGAGCAGCTCGCGGGAACGGCCGATCGCGGTCAGGGCGAGCGCCTGCCGGTTCAGCTCGGCGTCGGGCAGGGCCGCGGTGGCGGCGAACGCCTGGAACGCCGACGAGATCATGCCGCTGTACAGGCCGATCACGCCGGCCCGGTCGACCTGTCGGCGGTCGATGAAGCCCCGACCGGCCGGCAGCGCCTCCAGAGCGGCCCCGAGCGCGGTGAGCCGGGCGTCGAGCAGGTCGCCGGCCGCGTCGCGGAGCGCCTCGCTATCCATCCGCCGACGCAGCTCGACGATCGCCTCGTCGGTCCGTCGCCGCTGCTCGGCGAGGGCGGGCAGAGTGTCGGTGCCGGCCAGTTGGATCACCGAGGCCCGGCGCTCGCGTTGCAGCTCGGCCACCACCCGTTCGCCGGGGCGGCCGAAGTCCGCCAGCAGGGTACGGGCGGCGAGCAGATCCAGCGCCGGCCCGAAGGTCAGCGTGGTGGCGAAGATCCAGAGCGCCAGCAGGGCGGCCACCGGGGTGACGACCAGGGCGGTCAGCTTGGCGCGGATCGGCCAGTCGCGGGTGTCCATGAATCCTCGCCTGGGCGGGTGTGTCGGCGGTGACGCCGGCACCGACCGGGCGGGTCCGGCATCGGCGCCGGGCACCGGCGCGGCACCGTGGGCAGAATACGTAATCCTGACGCCCAGCACTACCGTGCGTCCCCCGGCGTCACCGCTGCGTCGTTGGTGCCGCAACGCCCGGTTCCTGACACCGGAGCCGGCCGCAGCCGGGCTGATCAGGCATCGGCGGCGGCCCGTCGGCCCACGCGACGGCCGCCGTCCGTCCGTGCGGAGCGGCGGAAAAACCTGCCGGGCATTCGTCACCCGATCGCCCGCGGACGGGCGCCGTGCCCGGTTCGTCATGCTCCGGTGGGCGGGCGGCGGAGGAAATTCGCCGGATCGGGATTGGTGATCAGTGCGGGGAGGGAATACCCCGGGGCGAAGGAGGAGCCATGTCGCCCACGCAGATAGTCCTACTGGTTCTCGTCGTACTGGTGGTGGCGGCGCTGGTCGCCGTGGCCGTGGTGGCCAACCGCCGACGTGCCCTGAGGTCCCGGTTCGGCCCGGAGTACGACCGGGTGGTCGCGGAGCAGGACAGCCGGGGCGCCGCCGAACGGGAGCTGCGCGAGCGGGAGCGCCGCCACGCGGAGCTGGAACTCACCCCGCTCGACCCGCAGGACCGCGCCCGCTACGCCGCCGCCTGGGAGGAGCTCCAGGTCCGTTTCGTCGACGCCCCGGCCGAGACCGTCGCCGACGCCGACGAGCTGGTCAGCCGGCTGATCGCCGATCGCGGCTACCCGACCGGCGAGTTCTCCGAGCAGGTCGCCCACCTCTCCGTGGAGCACGCCCGCACGCTGACCCACTACCGGGAGGCGCACGAGATCCGGCTGCGCAACGAGCGCGGCGAGGCCGGCACCGAGGACCTCCGCCAGGCCGTCGTCCACTACCGGGCGCTCTTCGCCGACCTGCTGGGTGAGGAACCGGTCGGACCCCGCCCCCAGCAGCAGCCGCACCCGGACAGCCCGCAGGACGCCACCACCCGCTGAGGAGACCACCGCCATGCGCCAGGACGAGCAGCAGCTCAACAACGACCACCCGGAGGTCGTCCGGTCCACTCCGGTGGCGGTTCCGCCGCCGGCCGCCGGGGACGCCACCACCGGCCGGCACGGCCGGGACCGGCACGCCGGGACGCCCGAGGACGCGCTCGACGACCGGGGCACCTTCGACGGGCCGGGGACCGACGACGACCGGGACGGCACCCGCCCGTACCCGCTGGACGACGCCGACCGGGACGACGCGCACGACCGGCACCGAGCGAACGACCCGGACACCGTGGTCGACCGGGACGACGCGCACGACCGGGAGCGCACCGGCGACCGGGACATCGTGGTCGACCGGGACGCCGTGGGCGAACGGGATGCCCCGGCCGAGCGCGACGGTGTGGCCGACCGCGACGGGGACCGGCGGCCGGAGTTCCACGAGCCGGCCCCGCTGCCGACCGCCTTCGGGGCGACCAGCGTGGGCGACGCGGTCGCCGCGTCGGCCCTGGCCGGCGGAGCGCAGGACGAGCGGGACGCCCGGGACGAGCACACCGCGCTGCCCGGCGACGGGGCTCCGGGGCGGACCGGGCCGTTCGACGACGAGCGGGCCGACCCCACCGCGGCGGACCGGATCCACGACCGGGACCGGTGGACGGCCGGCGGCGGCGCCCCGGCGACGCCCGACCGGGACACCACCGACCTGGCCGATGACGGCAGCGCCACCCCGGTCGTGGCCGACCCGGACCCGACCCCCGCCGGGGTGACGGCGACAGCGGCGGCCGGCGGCGCGGCGGAGACCGACGGACCCGGCACCGGGAACGTGCCCAGCGACGCCGCCACCCTGTTCGAGACGGACGCCGCGCAGGGCTTCCGGGACCGGTGGCGCGACGTGCAGCTCCGGTTCGTCGACGACCCCCGGGCCGCCGCCGGCGAGGCGCAGTCGCTCGTCGAGGAGGCCATCCGCTCCCTCTCCGAGGCGCTCGCCGCGCAGAAGGAGAAGCTGGGTGGCTGGCAGGGTGCCGGCGAGGCCGACACCGAGCAGCTCCGGGTGGCGGTCCGCCAGTACCGCGACTTCCTGGACCGGGTGCTGGGTCGCTGACCGGCGCCGGACCGACGACACCGACACGCGACGCCCCGGCCGGAGCCACTCCCGGCCGGGGCGTCGCCGGATCGACGCCGAATCGACCCGGACGGACGGCATGAAAGCCCGCACGGAGGGTAATAGCGCGCCCGGCGAGTGCCGACGACGCGGCGGAAGGGTGGCGGGCGATGGACGGTGCCGGGCTCAGACTCGACATGAACGCGCTGGACTACGGGATCCTGGCGCTCTACTTCGTCACCGTGCTGGGCGTCGGCTTCGCCGCCCGCCGGGCGATCCGTACCAGCGTCGACTTCTTCCTCTCCGGGCGCTCGCTACCCGCCTGGGTGACCGGTCTGGCCTTCGTCTCGGCCAACCTGGGCGCCCTGGAGATCATCGGGATGGCCGCCAACGGCGCGCAGTACGGCATCATGACGGTCCACTACTACTGGATCGGCGCCGTACCGGCGATGATCTTCCTGGGCATCGTGATGATGCCGTTCTACTACGGCTCCCGGGTCCGCAGCGTCCCGGAGTACCTGCGGCTGCGGTTCAACCGCCCGACCCACCTGCTGAACGCGATCAGCTTCGCGGTGGCCCAGGTGCTGATCGCCGGGGTCAACCTGTACGCGCTGGCGCTGATCATGCAGGCGCTGCTCGGCTGGCCGCTCTGGCTGGCGATCGTCGTCGGCGCGGCGATCGTGCTGGCCTACATCACCGTCGGCGGGCTCTCCGGCGCGATCTACAACGAGGTGCTCCAGTTCTTCGTCATCATCGCCGGCCTGGTGCCGATCACCGTCATCGGCCTGGTCAAGGTGGGCGGCTGGTCCGGCCTGATGGCGTCGGTCCGCGACTCCAAGCTGGGTGAGGCCGGGCTGCACGCCTGGGAGGGCACCGGCAGCACCGCCAACCCGCTCGGCGCGCACTGGCTGGGCATCGTGTTCGGGCTCGGTTTCGTGCTCTCCTTCGGCTACTGGACCACCAACTTCGCCGAGGTGCAGCGGGCGTTGTCGGCCAAGAACATGAGCGCCGCCCGGCGTACGCCGATCATCGCCGCGTACCCGAAGCTGGTCATCCCGGTGGTCACCGTGATCCCCGGCCTGATCGCGCTGGTCACCGTCAAGGGGCTCGGTGCCGAGTCCGGTGACCTGGTCTACAACAACGCGATCCCGCTGCTGATGCGCGACCTGCTGCCCAACGGGGTGCTCGGGATCGCGGTCACCGGCCTGGTCGCCTCGTTCATGGCCGGCATGGCGGCCAACATCAGCGGCTTCAACACCGTCTTCACCTACGACATCTGGCAGGCGTACGTCCGCAGGGAGCGGTCCGACGAGTACTACATCCGGATCGGCCGGATCGCCACCGTCGTCGGCGTGGTGGTCGGCATTGGCACCGCGTTCATCGCCGCCGGGTTCAGCAACATCATGAACTACATCCAGGCGCTCTTCTCGCTGTTCAACGCCCCGCTCTTCGCGACGTTCATCATCGGCATGTTCTGGCGGCGGATGAGCGCGTTGGCCGGTTTCTGGTCGCTGCTGGCGGGCACGCTGGCCGCGCTGGCGACCTACCTGCTCTACAAGGCCGGCGTGGTGCACTTCAACTCCGACCTGGAGGAGAGCTTCTGGGGCGCGGGCATCGCGTTCGTCACGGTCGCCGTGGTGGCGGCGGTGGTCACCCCACTGACCCGCCCCAAGCGGGCCGAGGAGTTGCACGGCCTGGTCTACGGGATGGGCGGGATCGACCTGAAGGGCGACGTGCTCGCCGGGGACCAGGTCTGGTGGCGGTCGCCGGTGCTGCTCGGTGCGATCGCGCTGGTGCTGGCCGTGCTCTTCTACATCCCGGTCTTCTGAGCCCGGTCCGTCACGAGAGGGAGGCGTAGGCCATGGACCAGCACAGCGAGCGGGCGGACGACCCGCAGGTCGCCGAGACCGAGAACGAACGGAAGCGGTCCGCCGCCGCCCGGCTGTTCGACATCCGCCGGGTGATCGGTGGCCTCTTCGTCGCGTACGGCGTGATCGTCGGGCTGGTCGGCCTCTTCGACTCGGCTGCCGAGATCGACAAGGCGCAGGGCGTCCGGATCAACCTGTGGGCCGGGCTGGCGATGCTGGTCTTCGGACTGCTCATGCTGGCCTGGCAGTGGCTGCGCCCGGTCGTGCCGCCCACCGCCGAGGAGGCCCGGGAGGTCTGATCCGCGCCCGGCATGGGGTCGCCCGGACGGGGTACCCGGGGCGCGGCAACGCGTCTGGGACAGGAGGGCGGCACCATGACCGATCGCGACCCGAACCGACCGCTGGAGGAGCGCCCGGAGGTGGCCGCCGCGGTGGACGACGACTCCACCGTGCCACGGATGACCCGGGCCGGTGGCGTCGACCCGGCGAACCCGTCGTTCGTCGAGCCGGACGGCCCGACGGCGGCGGCCGACGCTCCGACCGCGGACCTGATCGGTGACCCGTACGCCGCCGGCACCGGGGCGACCGGCACCGGCACCGGGGCCGGTGGGGACGAGATCCGCACCGGGGCCGAACAGCCCTGGGAGCCGGAGGACCTGGTGATGGCACGCGGTCAGGACCTGACGCCCGCGAACCTGGAACGGGCTCGCCGTGACCTGGCCGAACTGGGCCGGGCCGCGGTGGAGCGGACGGTGCCCTGACCCTGCGGATCCCGCTCCGCTGCGGGCGCTGCCGCGCCGGGGCGCATGCGGCTCCGCTGCGGGCGTCGCGCCGGGCGGATCCGGCTCCGCTGCGGGCTTCGCGCCGGGTCCGTGCCACGGCGTGCCCGCGCGCCATCCATCACCCCACGGGGACGCCGGTACCACGGGTGGGCCCCCGGTCCGACCTCTCGGTCGGACCGGGGGCCCGGGTGCGCCCTACCGCGTCAGTGCCTCACTCCAGCCGCGGCGGGCAGGTCCGTCAGAGCGCCGGGTAGGCGTTCTTCATGAGCTCCTGGAACTGAGCGGAGAACCAGGCACCGGAGATCGGCGCGTTGGGCAGTGCGCCGCTCATGCTGTTGCCGTTACGGGCGTTACCGGTGTAGGTCGGGTCGCACATCCGGTCGAAGCCCTTGCCCTCGTTGTTCGGGATGAGCGAGCTGGAGCCGTCGGACTCACCCGGGGGCTTGACCCAGACGTAGGCGTCGATGCCCGGCTCGGGGTTGGCCTTCGGCCGCTCGCCCAGACCCGCACCGGCCTGGTTGCACCAGTTGCCGGCGTGGAAGCGGCGGTCGACACGGCCACCGTTGACATAGGTGTCGACGCTGGTCGTCGCGCCCGGGCCGGTGGGCCGGGCGGTGCCGCCCCAGCCGTTACGGGAGGTGTCGATCAGCATGCCGATGTTGCTGTTGAAGCCGACCGAGACCAGCTTGGTGCGGAACGCCTGGGCGAACGACAGCTCGTCGACGTAGTAGTTCCAGTCGATCCACTTGGACTGCCGGACGGTCTGGCCGTTCACCGTGTCGGTGATCTTGACGTACGGCTCCTTCAGGGCGGAGTAGTTCGCCGTGTTGGTGATGAAGCCGTGCACGTTGTTCACGGTGCTGCCGGAGGCGACCGCGGCGGTCTTCAGGATGTCGGCGGTCGGGCCGAAGTTGGTGTCCCAACCCAGCCAGCCGTGGTGGCCGGCGTCGATGTAGTTGTACACGTTGCCGATCGGGCCCAGCTTGGCCAGGGCGTAGCCGACACCGTTGACGTACGCGCCGTTGGCCTTCACCACGTCACACTGCACCGTGCCACCGGCGTTGCCGGAGGTGTTGGTGACCAGGTTCGGCAGCGAGTCGATCTCGATGATGTTGATGATCCGCAGGCTGGCGTACTTGGCCTGGCTCTGGATCGCGGCGATCGGGTCGATGTACTCCGCCTTGTAGCGCGGCAGTTCGTCGGCGGCCAGCTCACCGTTGGAGGCGAGCGCCGAGCAGTCCCGGCCGGGCAGGTTGTAGATCACGAACTGGATGTAGCCGGCACCCTGGGCGAGGGCGGCGTCCAGGTGGTCCTTGACGCCCATCGCGCCGTTGGAGCTGCTGTCCGGGGTCCCGTTGATCGCGGCGATCCGGTCCAGCCACACGGCGGTCGGGTTGTTGGAGACCCGGCTGCCACCGGCCTCGGCGTCCGCCTTGGCCTTCCACTCCGGGTTCACGTAACCCTTGACCCCGGCGTACGGGTTGTCCACCTTCTGCCCCGGCGGGGGCGTGGTGGGCGGGGGCGTCGTCGGCGGAGGCGTGGTCGGCGGGGGCGTGGTGGGCGGGGGCGTCGTCGGCGGAGGCGTGGTGGGCGGAGGCGTCGTCGGCGTGACACCGCCGCAGACCACCCCGTTCAGGGTGAACGAGGTCGGCTTGGGGTTGCTGCCGCTCCACGAGCCGTTGAAGCCGAGGGTGGTGCTGCCGCCGCGACCCAGCGAGCCGTTGTAGGACTCGTTGGTGGCGGTCACGTTCTGGCCGCTCTGCGACCACTTGGCCGACCAGCCCTGGGTCACCCGCTGGCTGCTGTTGGGGAAGGTGAAGCCGAGGGTCCAGTTGCTGATCGGGTCACCCACGTTGCGGATGGTGACGTTCGCGGTGAAGCCGCCGGACCAGTCGTTGGTGGTGTAGTCGATGCTGCACTGGGTGGCGGCCTGCGCCGCGGTGACCGGGATGGTCACCAGCCCGCCCGCGACCAGCACGCTCGCCCCGGTGAGGGCGAACGCCCGGCGTCGGGCGGACATACTTCTCCACAGATTCATGCCTTTTGCACTCCTTGGGCGAGACCGGCACCGCATGGGGACCGGCAAGTGGCGCGTGAGCGTCCTGGGGTACGGACGAGCCCGGCGCCAACGGGACATCTCGGGGGGTGCCCGACCCGGGGGGCGGGCGTGGTGGTGGCGAGCTGCACCGGCCCCGTGGGACCGGTCGGCGGCGATGTCGTCCGGTGCACCGGTTGCCCTCGACCTCTGCCGTGCGCGGTGTGGCTCCCCGAACCGCGTGTAGGGATTCTTGCATGGGAGCGCTTCCATGGCAATGGCTCGATACCTTGCGGCAACCTGCCCGCAACGCCCGGACCGGCACTCCGGCCCCCGACGAGGGTATCCCCGCCCAGCTCGGCCGGCAGCGCACCAACCGCGCGTCGGGGTGGCAAATGCCAACACAAGCCCCCTAGCCCCCTTATGCCCCGCACCATCGTTAAAGCCGAAAACACGAATCTTTCCCCGAATAAGTCGTGAAACCGTCTAACGTTGGTCATAGCTCGACTGTCGTCGGGCTCAGGACAACAGGGGATGGAGTGACGCAGGTCATGGCTAACAAGATGCTCGGGAAGGTCGTCGCGGGTGCCGCTCTCGGTGGCGCGTCCCTTCTGGTATTCACGCCGGGGATCGCGTTCGCGGACGGTCACCACGACGGCGAGAGCCGGGACGGCAAGGTCTTCGCCAAGCCGCACGTCGTCAAGCCCGGCGAAGAGGTCAAGCTCATCGAGATCTGCCCGGAGGCGCAGGAGCACGCCTTCGTCTGGTCCAAGGTCACCGGCAAGGTCAAGCTCAAGCCGGCTGAGGGCCGGGGTGAGGACCACGGTGACTGGAAGGACGACGAAGGCAAGGGCGAGGACCACGGCAAGGGCGAGGACCACGGCAAGGGCGAGGACCACGGCAAGGGCGAAGAAGGCAAGGGCGAGGACCACGGCAAGGGTCCTGACGGCAAGGGCCCCGACGACAACGGCCCCAAGCCGCAACCGCCGGCCGAGGGTGGACAGCCGCCGGCCGACGGCGGGCAGCCACCGGCCGGCGGCCGGGGCGGTGGCTTCATGGCCGCCGACCAGGGTCCGGACCACGGCGGCAAGGGCGACGAGGGCAAGGGCGACGAGCACGGCAAGCCCGGCGAAGAGCACGGCAAGCCCGGCGAGGAGTCCGGTGAGCACGGCAAGCCCGGCGAAGAGCACGGCAAGCCCGGTGAAGAGCACGGCAAGCCCGGCGAAGAGTCCGGCGAACACGGCAAGCCGGGCTACGGCGAGGAGTCCGACGAGGACGACTGGCTGGGCCACGACGGGTACGGCGAGGACGAGGAGTACGACCACGGCAAGGACGAGGGCGGCTGGGAGCACAAGAAGGACTTCGTCTACTACGGCGAGGCCGAGGTCTCCCGGGACGCCCGTCCGGGCCGGTACGAGCTGAACGGCTCGTGCGGCGAGGGCGAACTCGTCGTCCTGCCGAGGGGGCACGTCGACGGCGGCGACGGTGGGATGACCACCACCGGTGCCGACCGGAGCATGGTCGCCGGCGGGGCGGGCATGATCGGCGCGGCTGCCCTCGGCGGCATCGTGCTGATGCGTCGGCGTCGGGTCGATGAGCTCGGCTGACCTGACGGCGACACGGGCCGGCGGCCGTCACGGGAGACCGTGGCGAGCCGCCGGCGCGGCCGTCGTCGTCCTGCTCGCCATGGCCGGTTCCGGCCTCGTCGGCGCGTCCCTGCGTACCACGCCCCCGCCGCGTCCGCCGCAGCCGGCGGCCCAGGCCGCGCCGCAGACCGCCCCGGCGGCCACCGACCCGGACGCCGGGCCGGTCGACGACCCGGACGCCGGGATCCCGGCCGACGCCGGCGCGCCGGCGGGCCCCGACCCGCTGCCCCGGTCCGCCCCCACCACCATCACGATCCCGAAGATCGGGGTGAACGCGGAGATCATGCCGCTGGGCACCAACCCGGACGGCACGGTCCAGGTGCCCCCGCTGGAGCAGGCCCAGCGGGCCGGCTGGTACGAGCCCGGCACCAGCCCCGGCGAGACCGGCAACGCGGTGATCGTCGGGCACGTCGACTCGGCGAAGCTCGGGCCGGCGGTCTTCTTCCAACTCGGCGCGCTCCTGCCGGGCGACCTCGTCGCGGTCTCCCGGGCCGACGGCAGCACGGCCACCTTCACCGTCGACGAGGTGCGGTCCTACCCCAAGGAGCAGTTCCCCACCGAGCTGGTGTACGGCCCGAACGACCGGCCCGGACTGCGGGTGGTGACCTGCGGCGGCCAGTTCGACGAGAGCGCCGCCAGCTACCGGGACAACGTGATCGTCTTCGCGACGCTGACGTCCTGACCCGGCACCCGTCCACCGCCGCGTGGGCACCGCACCCCGAGGCAGCACACCGACCCGCGTCCCCGGTGACGAACCGGGGGCGCGGGTCGCCGTACCGTCAGGCCGCCGCCGACGTCCGCACCAGGGTACGGATCTGCCGGAGCAGCACCGACAGCGACGCGAGGTCGGCCCGCGACTCGTCGAACTCCCCCATCGCCCGGTGCGCCCGGTGGATCGAGGTGGCGTTCGACTGCTCCCACTGGAGCACCCGCTCCTGCGGCGACAGGTCGCCGGCCGTGGAGTCGAGCACCTCCCCGGTGAGCGCGGCCAACGCGGCGTACAGGTCGTACCGCAGCGCCATCCGGGCCAGCGTCTGCCAGCGGTCCTCCCGGGGCAGCAGGGAGATCTTCGACAGCAGCGAATCCACCCGGAACCGGTCGGAGAGCACGAAGTAGACCGAGGCCACCTCGCCGACGTCCCGCCCGCTGGTGCGCGCCGTCTCCACCACGTCCAGCAACCCGAAGCTGTACATCAGCCGGGTCGCCTGCTCGGCCAGGCCGGACGGCAGACCCCGGGCGGTCATCGCGTCGATGTGCGCCCGCAGCGACTCCCGTTCGCTGCCGTGGAACCGGTCCTCCAGGTCGGGCAGCAGCCGGGCCACCCCGTCGCGGAGCCGCTCGATCTCGGCCGGCACGTCGATCGGCGAGCGCCGGTTGCTCACCAGCCAGCGCACCGCCCGGTCGAGCAGCCGCCGGGTGTCCAGGTAGACGCTGGTCTGCAGCTCCGGCGAGACCCGGTTGTCCAGCGCCTCGACGGCGTCCCACAGCTCCCGCAGCCCGAAGACCTCCCGGACCACCACGTACGCCCGGATCACGTCGGCCGCCGACGCGGCCGTCTCCTCGACGACCCGGAAGACGAACGAGATGCCGCCCCGGTTGATCGCCTCGTTGACCAGGACGGTGGTGACGATGTCCCGGCGCAGCCGGTGCTGGGCCATCCGGTCGGCGAACCGCTCGCGCATCGGCGTGGGGAAGTAGTCGACCAGCACCCTGGTCGTCCACTCCTCGTCCGCGAGGCCCTCGGCGAGGATCTCCCGCTCCAGCACGATCTTCACGTACGCCAGGAGCACGGCGAACTCCGGCGCGGTCAACCCGGACTCGGTGCGTACCGCCAGCTCCTCGTCCGGGGGCAGCGCCTCCAGCGCCCGGTCGAGCTGGCCGGCCCGTTCCAGCTCGCTGATCATCCGGCGGTGCACCGGCAGCAGCGAGGCGGCCTGGGCCTGCGAGTTGTTGATCGCCCGCGCCTGGTCGTAGTTGTCCCGCAGCACCAGCTCGGCGACCTCGTCGGTCATCTGGGCCAGCAGCTCGTCGCGGGCGGGGACGTCCAGCGCGCCGTCGGCGACCGCCGTGTTGAGCAGGATCTTGATGTTCACCTCGTGGTCGGAGCAGTCCACCCCGGCCGCGTTGTCGATGAAGTCGGTGTAGATCCGGCCGCCGCCAGCCGCGTACTCGATCCGGCCGTGCTGGGTGCAGCCCAGGTTGCCGCCCTCGCCGACGACCCGGCACCGCAGGCTCCTGCCGTCCACCCGGATCGCGTCGTTGGACTTGTCGCCGACCTCGGCGTTGGTCTGGCTGGACGCCTTGACGTAGGTGCCGATGCCGCCGTTCCAGAACAGGTCCACCGGCGCGGTGAGGATCGCCTTCATCAGCTCCGCCGGGCTGAGCTGCGTGACGTCGTCGTCGAGGCCGAGCACCGCGCGCACCTGCGGCGAGAGCGGCACCGACTTGGCGGTACGCGGGTAGATCCCGCCACCCTCGCTGATCAGCGCGCGGTCGTAGTCCTCCCAGGACGAGCGGGGCAGGTCGAACAGGCGCTTGCGCTCCCGGAACGACGTCGCGGCGTCCGGATCCGGGTCGAGGAAGATGTGCCGGTGGTCGAACGCGGCCACCAGCCGGATGTGCTCGGAGAGCAGCATCCCGTTGCCGAACACGTCGCCGGACATGTCGCCGACCCCGACCACGGTGAAGTCAGCCGTCTGGGTGTCGTGGCCCAGCTCGCGGAAGTGCCGCTTGACCGACTCCCAGGCGCCCCGGGCGGTGATGCCCATCTTCTTGTGGTCGTAGCCGGCGGAGCCACCGGAGGCGAACGCGTCGCCCAGCCAGAAGCCGTGCGCCGCCGAGATCTGGTTGGCGATGTCGGAGAACGTGGCGGTGCCCTTGTCCGCCGCGACCACCAGGTAGGGGTCGTCCGGGTCGTGCCGCACCACGTCCGCCGGGGGGACGATCTCCCCGGCGACGATGTTGTCGGTGACGTCGAGCATCGCGCCGACGAACTCCTGGTAGCAGGCGACCGCCTCGTCCCGGTCGCCCGGCTTCTGCTTGAGCACGAAGCCGCCCTTGGCGCCCACCGGCACGATCACCGCGTTCTTCACCATCTGCGCCTTGACCAGGCCGAGCACCTCGGTCCGGAAGTCCTCCCGCCGGTCGGACCAGCGCAGCCCGCCCCGGGCCACCGGCCCGTACCGCAGGTGCACGCCCTCGAACCGGGGCGAGTACACGAAGATCTCGAACTTGGGCCGGGGCGCCGGCAGGTCCGGAATGGACTGCGGGTCCAGCTTGAACGCCACGTACGGCTTGGGCCGCCCGTCGGCGCGCTTCTGGTAGAAGCTGGTCCGCAGGGTGGCCTGGATCAGCGTCAGGTAGGCGCGCAGGATGCGGTCCTGGTCGAGGCTGGCCACGTCGTCCAGGGCGACGCCGACCGCGTCGACCAGTTCGCCGCTGCGCTCCCGGCGCTGCCCGGCGTCGCGCCCGTCCGGGGCGAACCGCACCTCGAACAGCTCCACCAGCAGCGCCGCGATCCGCGGGTACGCGATGAAGGTCTGCTCCATGTACTCCTGCGAGAACACCGCCCCGGTCTGCCGCAGGTACTTCGCGTAGGCCCGCAGCACCACCACCTGCCGCCAGGTGAGACCGCCGCGCAGCACCAGCTCGTTGAAGCCGTCCACCTCGGCCTCACCCCGCCAGGCGGCGGCGAAGGCGTTCTCCACGTGCGGGCGCACCTCGGCCAGCTCCTGGTGCCCCTCGGGCAGCCGCAGCCCGAAGTCGTACAGGAAGACCCGGCCGTCGATCCGGTCCACCTCGTACGGGTGCTCGTCGACCACCCGGACGCCCAACGAGTGCAGCACCGGCAGCACGGCGGAGAGCATCATCGGCTCGCCGTAGCGGTAGACCTTGAACCGCACGTCCATCGCCTCGTCCGCGCCGGTGTCGCGCTGCCCCGGCCGGGGCGCCCACTGCTTGCGGAACAGGTGCATCTCCAGCTGGCCGGGCTCCTCCAGCAGCTCCAGCTTGGCCAGATCCTTCATCGCCTCGTACGGCGTGTGCCCGTCCTTGTAGCCCTCCGGGAACGCGTCGGCGTACCGGGTGAACAGGTGCTTCGACTGCTCGTCGCCGAGCTTGCGCTCCAGCACCAGGCGGTAGTCGTCGTCCCAGAGCCGGGTGGCGTCGGCCAGCTCCTCGGCGAGCAGGTCGGCGTCGATCTCCCCCGGCGGCCGGTTCGGGTCGGTCCGGACGATGAAGTGCACCCGGGCCAGCATCGACTCGGTGACCCGGGTGGTGTAGTCCACCCCGACGCCGTTCAGCTCGCGCAGCAGGATGTCCTGCATGCGTAGCCGGTTCTGGGTGGTGAACCGGTCCCGGGGCAGGTAGATCAGGCAGGAGATGAACCGCCCGTACGCGTCGCGGCGCAGGAACACCCGCAGCTGCCGGCGGCCGGCCATCCGCAGCACGCCGACCACCGCGTGGTACAGGTCGTCGGTCTTGATCTGGAACAACTCGTCACGCGGGTAGGTCTCCAGGATCTGGAGCAGGTCCTTGCCGGAGTGGCTGCGCTGGCTCAGGCCGGAGCGGTCCAGCACCTCGGCCACCTTGCGGCGGACCACCGGCAGTTCCCGCACGCTGGTCCGGTACGCCGCGGTGGAGAACAGGCCCAGGAACCGCCGCTCGCCGACCACCTCGCCGGCCTCATCGAAGATCTTGAACCCGATGTAGTCCAGGTAGGCCGAACGGTGCACGGTGGCCCGGGAGTTCGCCTTGGTGATGATCAGCAGCCGCTTCTCCATCACCTTCTCGTGCGCCTCCGGCGTCATCGACGACAGCGCCCGCGCCTCCGGCGAGTCCGACCGCAGGATGCCCAGGCCGGTGCCGAGCACCGCCTCCAGCGCCGGGCCGCCCTGACCACCGGAGTCGACCAGCCGGTACTCCCGGTAGCCGAGGAAGGTGAAGTGGTCGTGGGCCAGCCAGCGCAGCAGCTCCACCGAGTCGGTGATGTCCTTCTCCGGCACCGGCGGGCGGTCGTCCGCCGTCCGGGCCGCGGCCAGCTCGTCGGCCAGGGCCAGCGCCCGCTGACGCATCTTGGGCCAGTCCTCGACGGCCTCCCGCACGTCGGTGAGCACCCGCTGCAACTCGCGGCGCAACTGGTCGCGCTGGTCCGCGTCGCGGACCGGGTCGATCTCGATCCGCATCCAGCTCTCGACCAGGTCACCGGCGATCGCGTCGTCCGGCTCCACGTCGGCGGAGACCTCGGTCAGCCGGCCCAGCGGCTCCCGCCGGACCACCACCAGCGGGTGCACCAGCAGGTGTACGTCGAGGTGGTGCGCGTTGAGCAGGGCGGTCACCGAGTCCACCAGGAACGGCATGTCGTCGGTGACGATCTCGACGACGGTGTGGTGCTGGTCGGCGTCGGGCGAGTGGATGCGCAGCTTCAGCTCGCCCGGCACCCGCTGCTGGGCCAGGTCCCGGTGCGCGCGGGCCGCGTCGAGCATCTCCTCGGCGGTGAACCCGATCAGCTCCTCGTCCGGCGCGAACCGCCAGAACCGCCCCACCAGGGTCGCCGCGTCGTGGTCGTCGCCGGCCAGCGCCACCGCCTGGGCGACCAGGCGTTCCGCGTTGGGCACCGGCTCGTCGAGTGCCGCGTCCTCCACGTCGTCGCCGAGCGCTTCCACCGGAAGCCCCAGGTCGTAGAGGGTGTCGATACTCGAACCGGTCATCCCGGTCACGCCTGTGTCGAGTCGACCGTAGCCGTCCCCGGCGGGCGGGCTGTCCCCGTCGGTCGCCGAATCGAAGCTGTCGTCCCGGCCCGTGTCGCCCTGCCGGAGGTCGGGTACCGGTTTGATCGCCGGACGCCGGTCCATCGGTGCCACTCCCCTCGACGACCCACCGCGTTGTGGGTCACTCTGCCGCCCCACCATAGGCCCTGCCGTTGCGTGTCTGCGTCGGCGGACCACCGGTGGGACGTCCGGTTCGAGACGCTGGCCTGGCATCCGTTGCAGATGCCCGAGCGGCCGGGTGCCGAGTACCCCGTCTCGGGATGTTCATCACACCTGCGGGTCCGCGTCTTCGCCCGCCGCCGAACACCCGCGGGTCCGCGTCCCCGCCCGCCGCCGGCCCGTCGCGATCCGCCCACCGGGCGGTCACGGAGCGCCCGGATCCGGCAGCCGTCAGGTGCGCCCCGGCGGCCGGGCCGGTGGCGCGGGGCAGTGCCGGCGGCGGGCGCGTACTAGCGTGCAGGGCAGCCCGCCCTCCGGAAGGTGCAGCTCCATGCCCCTGTCGTACCCGTACCGCCGCCCTGGCACTCCCCCTCGGCGGTGGCTCGCCGCCCTGGCCGCCTGCGCGCTGGCGGCGGCCACCCTCGTCGGCTGCTCCGGCGACGACGGGCTGGACGACAGCGTGGACGCGTTCCTCGCGGGTTGGCGCTCCGGCAAGCTCGACGAGGTGGGCTTCGTCGAGGCCACCGGGGCCAGGGTGCCCGCCGCCACCGTCGCCGAGGAGATCAAGAAGCTCTCCGGTGACCTCGCCGCCACCCCACCCACCCTGGACCGCGTCGGTGACGTCGAGATCACCAAGAACCTGGCCACCGCCCGGGTCGACATCCGGTGGGCGCTGCCGGGCGGGGCGACCTGGGCCTACCAGCGGCCGGTCCGGTTGCGCCAGAACAGCGGCGACCAGTGGCAGGTGATCTGGGAGCCCCAGGTGCTGCACGAGCAGCTGGCCAGAGGCGACCGGCTGGCGCTGCGGCGGACCGCCGCGCCCCGGGCGGGGGTGCTCGACGGCGCGGGCCAACCGATCGTGACGCCCCGGCCGGTGGTCCGGATCGGGGTGCAGCCGAGCGAGGCCGGCGACGTCAAGGCCCTGGTCGCCCGGCTGGACGCGGCGTTCAAGGCGGTTCGGCCGCCGATCAGCCCACCGGTCGACCTGACCGATCTGCCGCAGCGGCTCAGCGCGGCCGACCCCGACGCCTTCGTCGAGGTGGTGACGTTGCGCGACGAGGCGTACCGGCAGATCCGGTCCCGGATCTACGACCTGCCGGGGACGACGTTCCGGGCCGAGAAGCTCGACCTGGCCCCCACCCGGGAGTTCGCCCGCGCCCTGCTCGGCACGGTCGACCAGGCGCAGGCCGACGACCTGGCCGCCCACCCCGACCTCTACGCCAAGGGTGACCTGGTGGGGCACGGCGGCCTCCAGGGCCGCTACGACGAGCGGCTGCGCGGCGCCCCCGGGACGACCGTGGAGATCCGCCGGCCCACCCCCGAGGGGGGCAGCACGGTGGTCACCGAGGCGTTCCGGCAGGAGCCCACCGCCGGTCAGCCGGTACGCACCAGCCTCGACGTGGCCACCCAGAACGCCGCCGACGCCGCGTTGCGGGCCGAGAAGCGACGGTCGGCGGTGGTGGCGCTACGGATCAGCGACGGCGCGGTGCTCGCCGCCGCCAACGGCCCCGGGGCGGCCGGCGAGAACCTCGCCTTCACCGCCCAGGTGCCGCCGGGCTCCACCTTCAAGACGGTCAGCGCCCTCGGCCTGCTGGACCGGGGCGCGGTGACCCCGCAGACCGTCGTCGACTGCCCGAAGACCCGCGTGGTGGACGGTCGGTCGTTCAAGAACTCCGACGACTTCGTCCTCGGCCGGGTGCCGTTCCGGACCGACTTCGCGAAGTCCTGCAACACCGCGTTCGTCGCGCTGGCCCCGCAGCTCGGTCCGGACGGGCTGGCCGCCACCGGCCGTACCCTGGGCCTGGAGGGCCGCTGGGACCTCGGCGCCGACGTCTTCACCGGCAAGGTCTCCACCGGCGGCGGCCCGACCGAGCAGGCCGCCGCGGCGATCGGCCAGGGCACCACAGTGGTCAGCCCGCTGGCCATGGCCGGGGCGACCGCCGCCGTCGCCCGCGGCCGGTGGGAGCAGCCCAAGCTGGTGCTCGACCCGGCCCCGGCCGCGCCCGCCGGGTCCGGCCCGCCGCTGAAGGCCGAGTCGGTGGCCGGGCTGAAGACGATGATGCGCGAGGTGGTCACCGCCGGTTCCGGTAGGACGCTGGCCGACGTGCCGGGGGATCCGGTGTACGGCAAGACCGGCACCGCCGAGTACGACAACGACCCGACGCACACCCACGCCTGGTTCGTCGGTTGGCGGGGGGACGTCGCGTTCGCCGTCTTCGTCGAGCAGGGTGGATCGAGCACGGCCAGCGCCGTCCCGATCGCCGAACGCTTCCTCCGCGCCCTGAGCTGACCCGGCGGTCAGGCCACCGGCTCCTCGGCCCGGCCCGCCCCTTCGGCCCGGCCGCCCGGCTCCCCGGCCCGGTCCTGCCCCTCGACCCGACCCAACTGCCCGGCCCGCCCCGACTCCCAGGCCGGGTTCGGCTCCCCGGCCAGCCCTGCGCCGCCGGCCAGCCCTGCGCCGCCGGCCAGCCCTGCGCCGCCGGCCAGCCCTGCGCCGCCGGCCAGCCCTGCGCCGCCGGCCAGCCCTGCGCCGCCGGCCAGCCCTGCGCCGCCGGCCAGCCCTGCGCTCCCGCTCGGGTCCGGCTGCGCCGGGACCGGGTCGGGGTGGGCCGCCCGGGGTGGCAGCAGGCGGGGCGCGACCGCGTCCGGGGCGACGACCGGGGCCAGCCCGGCGACGACGGTGTTGACGATCTCGGCGGCGTACGCGCCGTCCGGGTCGTAGTCGGGATCGAAGACGGTCAGCTCCACACCGAGGCAGTGCGGGGTGTCCACCAGCCCGGCGAGCAGGATCTCCAGCTCGGCGAAGGCGATCCCGCCGGGGTCGGGGGCGTCCACCGCCGGCATCACCGCCGGGTCCAGCACGTCCACGTCGATGTGCACCCAGTAACCGGCGCAGTCGGCCAGTTGCTCGTGCGCCCACTGGGCGCTGCGGGCGGCCCCCTCGGCGCGCAGCGCCGGCACCGGTCGGGTGGTGATCCCGGCGGCCTGGAGGTCGAGGCGGTACTCGTCCTGCGCCCGGATGCCGAGCACCACCACGTCGATGTCCCGGAAGTACGGTCGGCGGCCCTCGATGGCGGCCAGGTCGGCCTGCCCGCGCCCGGTGACCAGGGCCAGGTCCTCGCCGGCCGCCGCACCGACGTACGAGGCGTTGCCGGGGTGCCGGAAGTCGGAGTGGCCGTCGACGAAGACCAGCCCGATCCGCCCGCCGACGGCCTCGCCGAGCCGGTGCATGGCCAGGGCCGAACCGAGCAGCACCGAACAGTCCCCACCGAGGACCAGGGGGAACTCGCCCCGGTCGATGATCGCGCCGATCCGGTCGGCGAGCACCGTCGAGTAGCCGGAGATCTCCCGGGCGTGACAGACCCCGTCGCCGGGCCGCCAGTCGCCCGGGTCGTACCGGGGGGCGGTGAGGCAGCCGGCGTCCCGCGCGCCCAGCCGGGCCAGCAGGCCGTGGTCGCGCAGCGCCCCGGGGGCCTTGCCACAGCCGGGGACGGAGGTGGCGGTGGGCGGGCGCAGACCGAGATTGGTCGGCGCGTCGAGGACGGCGATTCGGCGCATCACAGGCTCCCGTCCTCGATGGTCGGCGGGCCGGCCGGGTGGCCGGCCCGCACGGGTGTCAGGGGTTCAGAACAGGGCGCTGGCCAGGGCACGTCGGGCGGAGGCCACGGCGGGGTCGTCCGGGCCGGCGATGCTGAACAGCGAGACCAGGTGCTGGCGGGCCCGGTCCCGGTCGTCGCCGCTGCTCCGGCGGACCAGCCCGACCAGCCGGGCGTACGCCTGCTCGGCCATCCCGCTGAGCACCTCGATGTCGGCGGCGAGCAGCTGCGCGTCGACGTCGTCGGGGTTGGCCTGCGCGGCGGCCAGCGCGGCCTGCGGGTCCGCACCCGCGACCCGCCGGGCCACCCCGACCTGGGCCAGCCCGGCCTCGGCCGCGGCGTCCGCCGGGGACTCGGCCAGGATCTTGCGGTACGCCTGCTCGGCGGCGTCCAGGTCGCCGCTCATCAACGCGTCGTCGGCCTCGTCGAGGCGCGGGTCCTCCGGCTCGGCCACGGTGACCCCACCGGCCTTCAGCACGGCGGCGAGCCACTGGCGCAGCTGCGGCTCGGGGATCACGCCGGGGAAGGCGTCGATCGGCCGCCCACCGACGACCGCGTAGACGGTCGGGATCGCCTGGATCTGGAACATCTGCGCGATCCGGGGATTCTCCTGGACGTCCACCCGGGCGAGAACCCACTGGCCGGCGCCCTCGGCCGCCAACCGCTCCAGCACCGGGGCGAACTGGTCGCTGTCGGGGTAGCCGGCCGCGCCGAAGAAGACCACCACCGGGGTGGTCAACGATCGTTCGAGCACCTCGGCCTGGATGTTCGCCTCGGTCACGTCGAGGGCGCCGCCAGCTGCGGCGGGGCCACCCGGCACCCCGGTGGGTGCGCCGGTCTGGCTCGGTGTGGCGGGACGGGAACTGGCCGGGGCGGTGCCGCGCAGCGCGCTGAGGTCGACCGCGCCGCGGGTGAAGATCGACGAGGTGATCCGTGGGTCGCTCATGGTTACCTAGTCTCGCACGAGCCCCAGCGTTCTCAGCTCAGCCGCAACGCCCACAGTTGCCACTCTCACCTCCCCCTCCCCCTTCCTCCTCTCCCCTCCCCTCGCCCTTCCTCCTCTCCCCTCCCCTCGCCCTTCCTCCTCTCCCCTCCCCTCGCCCTTCCTCCTCTCCCCCTTCCTCCTTTCCCCCTCCCCGCCCACCCCGCGCCCTCCCCCTCTCCCCCCACCCCGCACCCTCCCCCACCCCCCACTCCGTCGATCATGGAGTTGCGGTGGGCGCAGCGCCCCTTTTATCCGGATCTGCCGCCGCCACAACTCCATGATCGACCGTAGGGCGGGTGGGGCGGGCGGGGCCGGGGGCGGGGGCGGGCGGGGCAATGGGAGGGTGCGGCGGGTGGGGAGGGTGGGGCGCAGGGAGGGTGCGGCGGGCGGGGCGAGTAGGGAGGTTGGGTGAGGGGGGCGGGTGTGGGGAGGGTGGGGAGAGTGGAGAGGGTGGGGAGGGTGGAGAGGGGAGGGCGGGTGGGGGTCAGAAGCGGGGGGGTTCGCGGTAGGTGCCCCATTCGGCGCGTAGGGCGTCGCAGATTTCACCGAGGGTGGCTTCGGCGCGGACGGCGTCGAGCATGGGCGGGATCATGTTGCCGCCGGTGCGGCTGACCTCGATCATCCGGGTCACCGCCGCCGTCACCGCCGCGTCGTCGCGGGCGGCCTTACGCCCGGCGAGGACCCGGCGCTGCTCCAGCTCCACCTCGTGCGAGATACGCAGGATCTCCAGCTCCTTGGCGACAGTACCGGTGTGGCAGTTGACCCCGACGATCTTCTTGTCGCCCTTTTCGAGGGCCTGCTGGTAGACGAAGGCCGATTCGGCGATGTGGCCGGTGAACCAGCCGTCCTCGATGCCGCGCAGGATGCCGGAGGTCATCGGGCCGATCCGGTGCGGCCCGTCGCCGCCGAGTTGGCGGATCCGGGCGAAGATCTCCTCCGCCTCGGCCTCGATGGCGTCGGTGAGCGCCTCGACGTACCAGGAGCCGCCGAGCGGGTCGGCCACGTTGGTCACCCCGATCTCCTCCATCAGCACCTGCTGGGTGCGCAGGGCGATCTCAGCGGACTCGTCGGTGGGCAGGGCCAACGTCTCGTCGAGGGCGTTGGTGTGCAGCGAGTTGGTGCCGCCGAGCACCGCCGCGAGAGCCTCCACCGCGGTGCGTACCACGTTGTTGACCGGCTGTTGCGCGGTCAGCGACACCCCGGCGGTCTGGGTGTGGAACCGCAGCCAGAGGGCCTTCTCGCTGGTGGCGCCGTAGACGTCGCGCAGCCAGCGGGCCCAGATCCGGCGGGCGGCCCGGAACTTGGCGATCTCCTCGAAGAAGTCCAGGTGCGCGTCGAAGAAGAAGCTTAGCCCCGGGGCGAAGACGTTGACGTCGAGCCCGCGCGAGAGCCCCAGCTCGACGTAGCCGAACCCGTCGGCCAGGGTGTACGCCAACTCCTGCGCGGCGGTCGAGCCGGCCTCGCGGATGTGGTAGCCCGAGACCGACAACGGCTTGTAGCGCGGGATCTCCGCGGCGCAGTACTCCATCAGGTCGCCGATCAGGCGCAGGTGCGGCTCGGGGTCGAACAGCCATTCCTTCTGCGCGATGTACTCCTTGAAGATGTCGGTCTGCAACGTGCCGTCCAGCCGGGACGGGTCGACGCCCTGCCGCTCGGCGGCGACCAGGTACATGCAGAAGACCGGCACCGCCGGGCCGGAGATGGTCATCGAGGTGGTGACGCCGGCCAGGTCGATGCCGTCGAAGAGCGCTTCCATGTCGGCGGCGGTGTCCACCGCGACCCCGCAGTGCCCGACCTCGCCGAGCGCCTGCGGGTCGTCGGAGTCGCGCCCCATCAGGGTCGGCATGTCGAACGCGACGGAGAGCCCACCGCCGCCGGCGCCCAGGATCATCTTGTACCGCTCGTTGGTCTGCTGGGCGTTGCCGAACCCGGCGAACTGCCGGATCGTCCAGGCCCGACCCCGGTAGCCGGTCGGATGCAACCCCCGGGTGTACGGGAACTCGCCCGGCCAGCCGATCCGCTCGAACCCGGGGTACGCGGTCCCCTCGGGTGGTCCGTACACCGGTTGCACGGTGGCCCCGGACAGGGTGGTGAAGTCCGCGTCCCGCTTGCGCGCGGCGTCGTACCGGGCCTGCCAGCGCGCCCGTCCGGCGGCGATCTCGTCGGCGTTCATCCGCGGGGCTCCTCCTCGAGTCCTCGACCGAGCCCCGAGTGTAGAACGAAAACCTGAACGATCGCTAAGGAAACTCGTACCGGACGGTAGCCGGTCGGCGGGAGCAGGGGCCGTCGTGGTCGGCGCGCAGCAGGCAGCGTCGGCCGGTGTCCAGCCGCAGGTCACAGAAGACCCGATGGTGTACGCCCTGCTCGTCCTCCGCCGACACGGTGGTCTCGCCGGGGTCGGCCTGGGCGAGCACCCCCGCCCAGCGGGCCAGCACCCGGGCCAGCCGGACGGCACCGGGCAGGTCCACGGCGACCACGGGCAGGTGGACGACGAACCGCTCCCGGCCGGCGGTCACCGGTACCACCCCTCGTTCACCCGCTGCCGGAACTGCGCGGACTGCCAGCGGCGCAGCGCGTCCCGAACCCGGGCGGCCTCGTGCCGGCTGTCGCCGAGCGCCTGGTAGGCGGCGGCCAGGTCGACGGCGACCCGGTCGAGGAACTCCTGCACCTCCGCCGGGTCGAGCCCACGCCGACCGAATCGGGTCCAGCGGAACTGCCACTCCCGCACCTGCCACGGCCGCAGCGGGCGGTAGGCAGCCGAGCGGTAGCAGCGCGGCCGGCGGGGGTGCCGGGTCCACCCGGGTCGACCGAGTAAACGGAGGATCAACCGCACGACGATCCACCTCTCTGTATTGGGGGTTGGGTTGTGTCGCTGGGAATTCACTGCCACAGGGGTTCGCCATCCAAAGACGCACAGTCGCAGGGATTGGGGTCGCACGGGCTGGAAGGGGTGGGTCCGCCCGCCCGCCTCGCACGGGCGGACCCACCCCGCCCCGCGACCGCAGCCCTCGTCGGCAGTACGGCGGCGGAGCAGCTCAACCAGCCAGCGAACCCGAAGGAGTGAACACCCTTCGTAACCTCACGAGCACGCGTTGCCACAAGAGAAAGTAGCAACGATTCAACGTGGCCACAATCCATCATTGCAATGAAGCCTTGTTCGAAGGCGGCAACGGGGGCATAAGGCTTGCGGGATGACCATCGATCCGCGCTCACACACGCCGGTCTACGTGCAGCTCGCCGAACTCCTTCGGGGGCAGATCGAATCCGGTGACCTGCCGGCTGGGTCGAGCGTCGGCAGCGAGACCCGGTTGAGCCAGGAGTACGGGATCGGCCGTGACGCCGTCCGGATGGCCATCGCGCTGCTGCGATCGGAGGGACTGGTCACCACCAGCCGACCCTTCGGAACACGGGTTCGCGATCTGCCACAGCGCAGGAGGGTGGAGTTGGCGGGAGGCGCGAGGGTGATCACGCGGATGCCGAGTGGTGCGGAGCGGCGCAGCATGCAGCTCGACGAGGGCGTACCGATCCTCGAAGTCCACGGCCCGCAGGGCGACGTGGAACTGCTACCGGGCGACGAGGTCGAACTGATCCGACCGAAACACGACTGAGCCGCCGGACCGAGCTGGCCCAAGCGACCGAGAGGGTGGCCGCTGCTGCGGCGACCATCCTGATCCGTCAGACGTCGTAGACCTTGAGTACCTCGTCGCCGTAGTGGTTGATGACCTTTACCGCGATCTTGCCGGAGTCGGGGCGCGGGAAGGGGCGGGAGCGGGTGGAGTAGAGCGACGCCCACGCCGACTCGTCGATGTCGTTCCGGAGCGCCTTGCGCAGTCGAGTGTAGGGATCAAGGGCATCCGGCTTGCCCTCGCTGCCGGCGAAGTAGATGTGCCGGACGAAGAACTCTTCCTCGTCATAGGCGGTGTCGAGCATCCACATGGCGATGTCGTCGGTGCCGCCGTCGCCGCGTAGCTCGCCGGTGGTGGGGTTGTAGACGTCCACTCCCCGGATGTCGACCACCAGCCCGTCCCGGGTCGAGTCGGTGGCGATGTCCGGCTCACCGAACACCGTAAAGAGGTTGGCCGTGCCGGTCTTCTTGAGCAGCGTGTCGCCCATGGCGAGGTCCGCGTTCATCCGGACCATGAGGATCGGCAGCCGGCCGACCTGACGCTGCTCGGCAACCGTCGCGAAGTCCTACCTCGTTCACCTGCCGGTTCTGGGTGATGTCGTCCTGGGTGAAGACGGTCAGCTCCATCTGGCCGCCGCGCTTGCGTGGCCGGGGCACCGGAATGAAGAAGCTGGACGGACGGCGACCATCGAGCACCCGATCGGTGATGCCGTCCCGGTCAAAATCGAAGTATCGGCTGGGTGCCTCGTAGGGCGAGTTGATGATGGGGTTGTCAATCACCCGGTCGCCCACGCCGCCTCCGTCGCCCCTCGCCGAAGGAAAGAGCTTACCGGTTCGCGTAGACAGGGAATCCATCCAGGGGACTGCGACAGGGCCACCATCTGGGCTTCCCGTTCAGACCACCCAGCCGGCTAATGCACCTGAACCAATTTCAGCACCACATCGGCCATGTTGATCTCGTCGGCCGGTAGGCCGTCGACCGACATCGGGCCGGCTGAGCGACAGCTACCCGACAGGGAAGAATATTGCGACTGCGACCCTGGTGTCTGAATAATGGCCTCTCTTGCCGGGTTCGGCGGTTGCTACCTCGCCGGCATCACTCGGCCGGGCTGCCCTGGGGCAGGCCCATGTCCGACCAACTTCGCCAGACTTCAGGGAGGCTGATCTATGCATGCCATCGCCCGCACACAGAGAGTGCCTGGCCAGACCCCTGCCCAGGAAGGCTTCACCACTCAGCGTGACATAGCCGGATGGCGGTTCCCCTGGCGTAGCGCCCGTGCCACCATTGCAGCAGAGAAGGCGTTTACCCAGTGACACGACCACGTCACGCTAAGGGCGGTGCATACGAGGATCTACTGAAGGAGGCAGAGCGGGCCGGTTGGACCGTCGCAGGTGGGGGAAACAAGCACTTCAAGCTGAAGTGCCCGAATCCGTGCAAGTGCATGAAGACCATGTCGACGACGCCATCTGACCCAAACTACCTGCGGAACATGCGGGCACAGCTCCATCGAGTGACTTGTTGGGAGGACAAATGAAGATCGAGATTCGTCTCGCTGCCGAGATGACCTTCTTCTCCGACCCGGAGGGCACCGACGAGCAGTTCGAGGCGTTCCTGGACGAGGTGATGGATCAACTGGGTGCCATCGGACGTGCGGACGTCGACCTCGCCGCCAGACTGACCGAGCGGTACGCCGAGTTCGAGACGACGGTGGAGGCGGCCGACTTCAACATCGCTGGTGCCGGCTTCATGATGGACCTGCGCACCGCCCTGCATGCGGCTGGCTGCAACACGGCGGAGTGGCCACGGTTCGCGCCGAGCCAGCAGCACATCCGCGAGTTGCAACCAAGCTGACCGGACCAACGCAGCCCCCTGGCCTCCCTCGCGGAGACAGGGGGCTTCGCCGTTGCACACCCGGCCACTCAGGCGACGGATGCTCCTGAATCGCTCAAGGCTACGTCGTCGACCCGGATGTTGATCTCGTCGGCGCGGAGGCCGTACGACTCGACGGCTGCCGTGACGGCAGCCCGGACCGCGTCGGTGACCTGGGGTACCGGGTGGCCTGCAGAGATCACCAGGACCAGGTTGACCACGACCGCGCCGTTGGTGACATGCGCCGAGCAGCCCCGTCGGGCGTCGCCCACCCGGTCCAACCCAACCCTGTCGAGCACGGCGTTGAAGAACCGGGCCACGTCACCACCCAGCTCGGCCACCCCGGGGACGGACTTCGCGGCGGCCACCGCGATCTTCTCCACCACCTCGTCGGAGACCTGCGTGGTCCCGCCCGCCACCGCGTCCGCCGTCACCGACAACTCCTGCGTCGCCTCGTGATCCATCGACACCCCTGCCCCTCCCCCACCCGCACCCAATGACCCCCGAACCCTACAAGCCACCACCCCAGCCGACGATCATGGAGTTATGGTGCCGCGGATGCCTGCTTTCGCGGCTTTCTTCTGGCACCACAACTCCATGATCGCCGCGGTGGGGGCGGGGTGGGAGCGAGGATGGGCAGGGGGCGGTGGGTCAGGAGCTGAGCTGGGCCAACAACTCGTCCGCCGCCGCGTACGGGTCGAGGGCACCCTCGGCCACCTTCGCGGCGAGCGTGCTCAGCTGCGTACCGTCGCGCAGGGAACCGATGCGGGCGCGCAGGGCGCCCAGCGCGATCGCCTCGATCTCGGCGGCGGCCCGCTTCTCCCGACGTAGGCGGAGCTGGTCGTGCTGCTCCAGCCAGGCGCGGTGCTTGTCGATCGCGGCGGCGACGTCGTCGATCCCCTCGCCGCGCGCGGCGACCGACCGGACCACCTGCGGACGCCACTCGCCCGGCCCACGCTCGCCCAGCGCGATCATGCCCTGGATGTCGCGGACGGTGGCGTCAACGCCGTCCCGGTCGGCCTTGTTGACCACGAAGACGTCGGCGATCTCCAGGATGCCCGCCTTGACCGCCTGGATCGCGTCACCCATGCCCGGGGCGAGCAGCACCAGCGTGGTGTCGGCGAGGGAGGCCACCTCCACCTCGGCCTGGCCGACGCCGACGGTCTCCACAAGCACCACGTCGCAGCCGGCGCCCTCCAGCACCCGGACCGCCTGCGGGGTCGCCGCGGAGAGCCCGCCGAGGTGGCCCCGGCTGGACATCGACCGGATGTAGACGCCCGGGTCGGTGGCGTGGTCCTGCATCCGCACCCGGTCGCCGAGGATCGCCCCGCCGGTGAACGGGCTGGACGGGTCGATGGCCAGCACCCCGACCCGCCGCCCGGCCGCCCGCAGCGCCCGGACCAGCTCGTTGGTGGTGGTCGACTTGCCCACCCCCGGAGAGCCGGTCAACCCGACCACCTGGGCCTGCCCGGCGTACGGCGCGAGCGCCGCCGCCACCTGCGGCAGCACCGCGTCACCGGACTCGACCAGGGTGATCAGCCGGGCCACCGCCCGGGGGTCACCCTCGCGCGCCCGTCGCACCAGCATCGGTACGTCCCGACTTCGGCGCACCCCGACGGCGGCCACGGTGGGGGCGTTCTCGACACTCACTGGGTCACCTTCACTCACGACTGCGGTGCTCGCCAACCCTCACTGCCAGGCTCGACGGCCGGTCAGCTCCGGGCGTCGGCGGGGACGTGGATGATCAGCGCGTCGCCCTGGCCGCCGCCGCCGCAGAGCGCCGCCGCGCCGGTGCCGCCGCCGCGCCGCTGGAGTTCCAGCGCGAGGGTGAGCACCAGCCGGGCGCCGGACATCCCGATGGGGTGACCGAGCGCGATGGCCCCGCCGTTGACGTTGATCTTGTCGGTGCTGACCCCGAGGTCCCGCGCGGACTGGATGCCGACCTGGGCGAACGCCTCGTTGATCTCGATCAGGTCGAGGTCCTCGATGCTCAGGCCCCCCTTCTTCAGGGCGTGCTGGATGGCGTTCGACGGCTGCGAGTGCAGGGAGTTGTCCGGGCCGGCCACGTTGCCGTGCGCGCCGACCTCGGCCAGCCAGGTCAGGCCCAGCTCGTTCGCCTTGGCCTTGCTCATCACCACGACCGCCGCCGCGCCGTCCGAGATCGGCGACGAGGAGCCGGCGGTGATCGTGCCGTCGGTGGCGAACGCCGGCCGCAGCTTGGCCAGCGACTCGACGGTGGTGTCCGGCCGGATGCCCTCGTCCTCGGTGATCACCAGCGGCTCACCCTTGCGCTGCGGGATGACCACCGGGGTGATCTCGTCGGCGAAGTGCCCGTTCTTCTGGGCGGCCGCGGCCCGCTGGTGGCTGGCCGCGGCGAACGCGTCCTGTTCCGTCCGGGTGATGCCGTGCCGGGCGCCGAGCCGCTCGGTGGACTCGCCCATCGAGCAGCAGTCCCAGGCGTCGCTGAGGCCGTCGTGGGCCATGTGGTCCTTGATCGTGACGTCGCCGTACTTGTAACCGGTGCGCTGGCCGAGCAGCAGGTGCGGGGCGTTGGTCATCGACTCCATGCCGCCGGCCACCACGATGTCGAACTCGCCGGCCCGGATGAGCTGGTCGGCCAGGGCGATCGCGTCCAGGCCGGAGAGGCACACCTTGTTGATGGTCAGCGCGGGCACCGACATCGGGACGCCGGCCTCGACGGCCGCCTGCCGGGCCGGGATCTGCCCGGTACCCGCCTGGAGCACCTGGCCCATGATCACGTACTGCACCTGGTCGGGGGCGACCCCGGCGCGCTCCAGGGCCGCCTTGATCGCGATCCCGCCGAGCTTCGTCGCCGGGAGGTCCTTGAGGTTGCCCAGCAGCCGGCCCATCGGGGTCCGCGCGCCGCTGACGATCACCGATGCCACTGCCTGCCTCCGAGGGGGTACCGAACTGTACGCCTTAACGGCTGTTCGGCCAGACTAGCCTCATGGCTGAGAACTCCCCCGTCGAGCCCGCTGCCGACTGCGTCACAGACATCGGGCTGCGCCGTATCGACCACGTCGGCGTGGCGGTCCCCGACCTGGACGTCGCGATCGACTTCTACCAGCGCACCTTCGGGATGCGCTGCATCCACGAGGAGACCAACACCGAGCAGGGTGTCCGCGAGGCGATGATGGCGGTCGGCCCGACCGCCGAGGGCGGCTGCGTGCAGCTGCTCGCCCCGCTCACGCCGGAGTCGACCATCGCCAAGTTCCTCAACCGCAACGGCCCCGGCCTGCAACAGCTCGCCTACACCGTGGCCGACATCGACGCCGCCTGCGCGACGCTGCGCGAACGCGGCGTCCGGCTCCTCTACGACACCCCGAAGCGCGGCACCGCCAACTCCCGGGTCAACTTTGTCCACCCGAAGGCCGCCGGCGGCGTCCTCATAGAACTCGTGGAACCCGCCCCCACCCCCCACTGACCCCCACCCCCGCTACCGCCCGCCCTCGCCCCCGCCCCGCCCCCGCCCGCCCGCCCGCGCCCGTCGACGTTGATCAAGAGGTTTACGTCAGGTTTTCCGATCGGCCTGACGCGAACCTCTTGATCAACCGAGCGGTGGGGCGCGCGCGGGCGCGGCGCGGGTGAGCGGGGTTGGGGGCTGAGGCATGAGGGGTGGGGGATTGGTGGGAGTAGGGTTCGGGAGAGTGGTGGTAAAGGGGCCGCAGGTGACGTGTTCCGTCGTCCCGATGAGGGCTCGGGGCACTGCCGGGACCTGGCAAGATCGCCCTATGGGCCGGATCGGGGCGACGATCCGGCAGACCCTGTAAAGAGGACACGAAAGCTCGGCACCGCTCTTGCGAACGACCCCGGTGGGTCTGCGAGTATGTCCCAATGCCCCAGCAGCAGTCCTCCCCTCTCGCGTTCTTCGATAACGCGAACTCTCAGCCGGACTTCACGGTCGGCCTGCGCGGATACAACACCCACCAGGTCGACGACTTCCTCGGCCGGATGACGGCCGCGCTGACCCAGTCGGAGCAGGCCCGCGCCGAGGCCGAGCAGCGGATGAACGACGCCCAGCGTCGGCTCCGCCAGGCCGAGCAGCGGCAGGCCGCGCTCGAGCAGAAGCTCACCGACACCAACAAGCAGCTCGAGGAGAACAGCCGGCCGACCCTCTCCGGTCTCGGCACCCGGGTCGAGCAGATTCTCCGGCTGGCCGAGGAGCAGGCCAACGACCACCGCAACGAGGCCAAGCGCGAATCCGAGGGGATCCTCTCCGCCGCCCGGCTGGAGGCGCGGGAGATCACCGACAAGGCCCGCGCGGAGGCCGCCGCGATGAAGGCCACCGCCGAGCGGGAGGCCGGCACCGTCCGTACCGCCGCCGAGCGGGAGGCCGCCGAGGCCCGGGTGCAGGCCCGTCGGGAGGCCGACACGCTGCGCGCCGACGCCGACCGGGAGACCAAGCAGCTGCGTACGGTCACCGCGCACGAGGTGGCCGAGCTGAAGTCGACCGTCGAGCGTGAGGTCGCCACCCTGCGCGCCACCGCCGAGCGGGAGATCACCCAGCAGCGGGCGAAGGCGGCCCGGGAGGCCGAGGAGAAGCGCGCCGAGGCGACCAAGCTGCTCACCGACGCCCGCGACAAGCGGGACAAGGACCTCCAGGCCCTGGAGCTGCAGCTCGCCGAGCGCCGGGAGAAGGCCGAGCGCGAGGAGTCGGAGCGGCACGCCGCCCAGGTGGCGCAGACCCAGAAGCTGGTCGGCGAGGCCGAGCAGCGGGCACGGGCCGCCCAGGAGCGCGCCAAGGAGATCGAGCAGCGCGCCGAGGCCCGCCGGATCGAGTCCGAGCGCACCGCCAACGAGACCGTCGACAAGGCCAAGGCGCTGTCCGAGAAGACCCTCAACGAGGCCAAGGCCGAGGCGAAGCGGCTGCTCACCGAGGCGCGTACCGAGGCGGACCTGACCACCCAGGCGGCCCGCCGCGAGGTGGAGGACCTCACCCGCCAGAAGGACGCGGTCACCTCCCAGCTCGGCCAGATGCTCTCCGGCCTGGCCGGGATCGTGCCGGGTGTGCCGGCCCAGCAGCCGGCCGCCGCGCCGGCCAAGGCGGAGCCGGCCAAGGCCGACGCCGAGTCCCGGGCCACCGCGGAGACCGCCAGCTGACCGACTGCATCGACGGGGCATGTGTCGCGGCGCGGGCGGACACCGGAAGACCGGTGGACCCCCGCGCCGCGCCCGTTTTCCCGCTGTGACACCCTGTCGCGCGACCACAGTGAAACAGCTCCCCACAGCGGCGTCCGTATCGCCCCAGGAGGGCCGGATGCGTGTGAGGATGGGGGCATGTCGCACGGCGAGGAACTGTTCGCTCTCGGCGGGGATGTGACCACGGAGCCCAGCTTCGAGTCCGCCCTGCGGGGATACGACAAACGACAGGTCGACCGGTACGTCGCTCGCGCGGAGCACGAGATCACCACCCTCACGGGTGAGCGGGAACAGGCGTACACCCAGATCCACAAGCTGGCCGGCCAGGTCGAGCACCTCCAGCGGGATCTCGCCCAGGTGCGCAAGCAGGTCGGCGTGGTGGACCGGGCCTCCTTCAAACATCTCGGCCCCCGGGTCGAGCAGATCCTCGCCCTCGCCGAGGAGCAGGCGGACGCCATCCTGGTCGCCGCCAACGAGGAGATCGAGGCCCGCCGGGCCGCCGCCGAGCACATCATCGTCGAGGCCCGCGAGCAGGCCGCCAGGGCACTCAAGGACTTCGAGATCGCGCTTGCCGCCCGGCGGGCCGAGGAGGAGCGGCACACGAGCGCCCGCAAGGCCGAGGCGGACGCCGCCGTGCGTACGGCCAAGCAGGAGGCCGGCCGGCTGCGCGCCACCGCCAGGGACGAGTCGACCCTGCTGCGCGCCACCGCCGAAGAGGAGTCGAACCGGCTGCGCGCCGCCGCCGAGGAGGAGTCGAACCGGCTGCGGAGCACCGCCCGGGAGGCCCTGGAGAAGGCCAAGCAGGAGGCCACCCAGCTCCGCGACACCGCTCGGGAGATCCACAGCCGGGCCCAGCAGGAGGCCGCCAAGCTCCGCGAGATGGCCAAGGCGGCGCTGGCCAAGGCCCAGAAGGAGGCCACCGACCTGCGGGACGCCGCCAAGGAGGTGCACACCAAGGCGCAGCAGGAGGCCAGGCGGCTCACCGAGACGGCCACCGAGACCAGCCGGGCCACCCACGCCAGGGCGCAGCAGGAGGCGAAGCAGGTCACCGACGACGCCGGCGAGGCGGCGAAGGCGACCCGGAACCAGGCCCGCCAGGAGGCGCACCGGCTGGTCACCGAGGCGACCGAGGCGGCAAAGCGCAGCCGGGCCGAGGCCGAGGCGTACGTGCAGCGGATGCACACCGAGACCGAGGAGTACGTCCGGCAGTCCCGTGCCCAGACGCAGCAGGAGCTGGGCGCCTGGCGCGCGGGGGTGGAGCAGGAGGTCAACGGTCGGCGGGAGGCCGCCGACCGGGAGCTGGCCCAGCGTCGCGCCGCCGTCGAGCAGGAGTTCGCCAAGCGCCGCGACGAGCTGGACCGCAAGCACCAGGCCCGGCACGACGAGTTGGCGCAGCAGCACCAGGCCCGGCAGGCGGAGCTGGAGCGGGAGTGGACCGCCCGGCGCGACGAGATCGAGCAGGGCGCGGCGGAGATCCGCCGGGCCGCCGAGGCGGACGCGGCGACGCTGCGCCGCACGGCCGAGCAGGAGACCACCGAGCTGCGTCGGCGGGTGGAACAGGAGACCGCCGAGCTGCGCGACCGGGCCGAGCGGGAGACCGCCGACAAGCGTCGCCAGGCCGACGAGCACGTCGCCGCCTCGCGCCGGCAGTTCGACGAGTACGCGGCCACCACCCAGCAGCACCTGGCCACCACCCAGCAGCACCTCGCCGCCACCCAGCAGGAGGCGGCGGCGGGCCGGCAGCAGCTCGCCCGGGTGATGCTGGAGATCGCCCAGGCCCAGCAGCAGCTGGCCGACCTGCGTCAGGAGACCTGGCAGGCGCGGCAGGAGCACGACGAACTCCAGCGGGAGGTCACCGAGCTCCGGGTGCGCGCCACCGCACCGGCGGTCCTCGACGCGGCGGTGCCGGACGGCGGCCGGCCCGGGACGGGTTCCCGCGGCAACGGCAGGAAACCGAAGGCGGAGCCGGTGACCACGGTGGACGGAGGGACGGCCAGCGCCGGGGTGGACGGCGAGCCGACCGTCGCCGCGGTGCCGGGCACCGCCGGCCGGGAGGCCACCCCGACGAAGATCACCAGCACCGGTGAGAACGGCAAGCGGCCCACCAAGCCGACCACCGACGAACGCAGCGCCACACCGAGCACGGTGACAGTCGAGTCGGAGTGACCCGCGGCGGCCGGTCGGCTGCCCCGACGGGCCGGGTGGCCGGGTCGGCTGCCCCGACGGGCCGGGTGGCCGGGTCGGCTGCCCCGACGGGCCGGGTGGCCGGTGCCGGCGGGCGGCCACTACCCTGCGGGCAGGGGCTCGTACGGTAGGTGTCCAGCAACCTGGACCGGGCGGGCTGCCCCGGTGCGCGGCACCGGAGCGAGACCGGAGCGCCGGCGGCGGTCCGGGTACGGCAGGGAGGCTCGGTGACACAGCAGGACCCGGCGCGCGACGACGTGACCCGGGACGACGCCTCCCGGGGCCTGCCGGCGCCCCGGCCCGGCCCGGAGCCGGCGTCGGGCCGACCCGGCCGGTCGACCCCACCGACCCGGCCGGACGGCGGAACCCCGACCGGGCCGGCGGACGCCACCCCGACCGAGCAAGGCGGCCACACCCCGACCCGGCAGGGGGGCACCATGACGGGACCGATGAGCGACACTCCGACCGGGCACGGCGACACCCCGGCCGGGCCGGCGGGCGACGCCCCGACCAGGCACGGGGGCGGCGTCACCCGCACAGCGGAGGTCGGGCCGGGCGATGTGGCGGTGGGCGGCGACCGGGAGGACCACCGGTCCGCCGAATCGACCGCCCTCGGCTCGGGGCGGTTCGGTCGGCCCGGTCGACCGTTGCGCCGCAGCAGTTTCCTGGTCGGCTTCACCGGCGCGCTCGGCGTGCTGCTGGCGTACACCGTGTTCCTGGGGATCCGCAACGCCGACGGGATCCTGGTCCTGGTGGTGATCGCGCTCTTCCTGGCGGTGGGGCTCAACCCGGCCGTGGTCCGGTTGCGGCGTTGGGGGCTGCCGCACGGCCTGGCCGTGACGGTGGTGGTGCTGACCCTGATCCTGCTGATCGTCGCCGGGTTGGTGGCGCTGGTGCCGCCGGTGTTGACGCAGACCGGGCAGTTCATCGACCAGTTGCCCAGCTACGTCGAGGAGCTGCGCCGCAACCGAACGGTCAACGACCTCGTGGTGCGGTACGACGTGATGCAGCGGGTGCAGGAACTGGCGAACGCGGACACCGTCGGCCGGGCGCTCGGCGGGGTCCTCGGCGGCGCACAGTTGATCTTCGGGACCATCTTCCGGGTGCTCACCGTGCTGGTGCTGACGATCTACTTCCTGGCCTACTTCGACCGGCTGCGCGACCTCGGTTACGCCCTGGTGCCGAGGTCACGCCGGCAGCGGGTCAGCCTGATCGGCGACGAGATCCTGGCCAAGGTCGGCGCGTACATGGTGGGGGCGCTGAGCATCGCGGTCCTGGCCGGTGCGAGCACCTTCGTCTTCGCGCTGGTGGTCGAGCTGCCCTACCCGTTCGCGCTGGCCGTGGTGGTGGCGGTGACCGACCTGATCCCGCAGATCGGGGCCACCCTCGGCGCGGTGATCGTCAGTCTGGTCGGGTTCGCCACCGGGCTGCCGATCGGTATCGCCTGCGCGGTCTTCTTCGTGCTCTACCAGCAGGTGGAGAACTACCTCATCTACCCCAAGATCATGCGGCGCTCGGTGCAGGTCAACGAGGTGGCCGCGCTGCTCGCCGCGCTGCTCGGGGTGGCCCTGATGGGGGTGGTCGGCGCGCTGATCGCCATCCCGGTGGTCGCCGCCCTCCAGCTGATCCTGCGCGAGGTGGTGCTCCCCCGCCAGGAACGCCGCTGAGGCCCCACCGGGGGCCGCGACGACTCGCGCCCCACCGGGGCGACGACGGCTTGCGCCCCATCGGGGCGACGACGGCTCACGCCGTACCGGGGCGACGGCGGCTCGCTCAGTCGGTGGCGGGGCCCGGCACCGGGGTGTCGGCGAAGGCGGCCACCGTACGGTCGGCGTACGCGCTGACGTTGCCGGTCTCGACCGGGCCGTCCCAGCTGGTCGGCAGGGGCAGCGGCAGCGCCGGGTTCACCCGCCGGACGATCTCGTCGAGCACCCGCTCGGCGTCGCCCACCCAGAGGTGCTTGGCCTTCGGCACGCCGACCACCTCGGCCTGCGGCACCACCGCGAAGCGTTCCCGGGCCTCGTCGGGGCGCAGGTAGTCGTCGAACTCGGGCACCAGCGCGACCAGCGGCCGACCCGACTCCGCCCAGACGGCCAGGTCCTCGGGCTTCGAGAAACGCAGGGGCGGCGAGAGCAGGATCGCCCCGGCCACCGCCGGGTCACAGCCGTACCTGACGGCCAGGTCGGTGCCGAACGACCAGCCGACCAGCCAGATGTTGGGCAGCTCGTGGAACTCGGCGTACTCGATCGCGGCGGCCACGTCGAAGCGCTCGCCCACCGCGTTGTCGAAGGCTCCCTCGCTGGTGCCCCGGACGCTGCTGGTGCCCCGGGTGTTGAACCGGAGCACCGCCAGGTCGGCCAGGGCGGGCAACCGCCAGGCCGCCTTGCGGAAGATGTGGCTGTCCATCATCCCGCCGTGGGTGGGCAGCGGGTGCAGGCAGACCAGGGTGCCCACCGGCGGCCGGTCGACCGGGCGGGACAGCTCACCGACGAGCCGCAGGCCGTCGGCGGTGTGCAGCTCGATGTCCTCCCGGTGGCCGGGCAGGATCGACGACGCGCGGATCGGTGTGCTCACCACCCAAGTCTGACGTGAAGTCGCGCCGGTCGCTCGCCCGGGTAGGAAACGACGTGATCCAGGTCGCCCGTCCGGCCGCAAACCGGGTCACCCGTACCGGGGAGCGCCCCGGCCACGCAGCAGGTTCGGCCCCCGGCGGTCCCGGGCCCGCCAGCAGCCACGGTGCCAGTGCCGCCGGTCGGTCAGGTCACCCGCGCCGTCGGCCGGCCAGGCCACCAGGTGCGCCACCCCGGGGCGGATCTCCTGGTCGCAACCGGGGCAGCGGTACGTCTTGACCGAGGCCCCGCCGCTGATCCCGCGGACCTGCCACTCGCCGTCGCGCCACTGCTGCACCGATTCCACGCCCTGCCGGGCCCGGTCGGCGTCCAGCTGGGTGGGGTCCTCGCGGCGGGGACGGTTGCGACGGGGGCTCACCTTGCCAAGGTTACGGTCACCTCCAGGTCGCCGGCCGGGTGAGGTCGTCGGCCGGCACCGCCGCCGGGATCCGGATCAGCGCCGGGTGTGGTCGCGGAAGCCCCGGCCGGTCCCCCGGCCCAGGTAGCCGGCGGTCACCAGGTGCTCCAGCAGCGGCGCGGGGGCGAGGCCCGGCTCGCGCGACTCCCGGTAGAGCGCCCGCTGCGCGGCCAGCGCCACGTCCAGGCCGATCGCGTCGAGCAGCGCGAACGGACCCGTCGGGTAGCCGCAGCCGAGGGTCATCGCGTGGTCGATGCCGTCGGCGGTGGCGTAGCCGGCCTCCAGCATCCGCACCGCGTCGTTGAGGTACGGGTAGAGCAGCGCGTCGACCACGAAGCCGGCCCGGTCGCCGCAGACCACAGCGGTCCGGCCGAGCGCGGCGCAGACCGCGCGGGCGGTGGCGGTGGCCTCCGCCGAGGTACGGACCGTGCGGACCACCTCTACCAGCGGCACCGCCGCCGTCGGGTCGACGAAGTGCAGGCCGAGCACGTCGGCGGGGCGCCCGGTGGCCATCGCCACCTCGATCACCGGCAGCGACGAGCCGGTGGTGGCGAGCAGCACGCCCGGCTTGCAGATCTCGTCGAGGCTGGTGAACAGTGTCTGCTCGACGCCCGGCCCCCCGGCGACCGCCTCGACCACCAGGTCGACGTCGGCGAGCTGCTCCAGGGTCGCCGACCAGGTGATCCGGGCCAGGGCGGCGTCCCGGTCGGCCCCGTCGAGGCCGCCCCGCCGCACCTCCTCGTCGAGCGAGTCCCGGACCGCCCCGCCGATCCCGGCGGACTCCCCTGCGCCGGTCCCGGCGGGCTCCTGCGCACCGCCGGGCACCGAGACCACCTGGTAGCCGGCCCGGCCGAAGAGACCGACGAGGCCGGCCGCCAGTGCCCCCGCCCCGACGACGCCGACCCGGGTGACCTCCCGCGCGCCGTCGGCACCGGCGGGGGTCGCGGCCGGGGTCCACTCGTCGGGTACGACCGTCGACGAGCCGGGCCTGTCGTAGGTGTAGAAGCCGCGTCCGGACTTACGGCCGAGCAGCCCCGCGGTGACCAGCTGCCGCAGCAGCGGCGCCGGGGCGTGCCGGCGGTCCCGCCCGCCGCGCCGGTACATGGTGTTCAGGATCTCGTACGCGGTGTCCAGCCCGATCAGGTCCAGCAGGGCGAGCGGACCCATCGGCAGCCGGCAGCCGAGCCGCATCGCCGCGTCGAGGTCCTCCCGGGTGACGTACCGGGCCTCGAACATGCTCACCGCGTGGTTGAGGTAGCCGAACAGCAGGGCGTTGGCGATGAAGCCGGCCCGGTCGCCGATGGTGACGGCGACCTTGCCGAGCCGGACGCAGAGCGCCTCGACGTCGTCGACCACCTCGTCGGCGGTGATCACCGTGCGGACCACCTCGACCAGCTTCATCACCGGTGCCGGGTTGAAGAAGTGCAGGCCGACGACCTGCCGGGGCCGGTTCGTGGCGACCGCGATGTCGGTGACGCTCAGCGACGAGGTGTTGGTGGCGAGGATGGCGTCGGGCCGGCAGACCCGGTCCAGCTCGGCGAAGATCCGCCGTTTGAGGTCGAGCTGCTCGGGGACCGCCTCGACCACCAGGTCGACCGCGTTCAGCGCGTCCAGCCCGACCTGGAAGTCGACCCGGGCGTGCAGGGCATCCCGGTCGGCCTCGGCCAGCCTGCCCCTCGCCACCGCCCGGTCGGTCGACCGGGCGAGGGTGGCCCGGCCACGCGCCAGGGCCGCCTCGGAGATCTCCACCGCGACGACGTCGACGCCGTTGCGGGCGAACACCTCGACGATGCCGGCACCCATGGTGCCCAGACCCACCACGCCCACCCTGGTGAACTCCCGCGCCACGACAGGCCTCCCTGGTTGACTCCGCCGTCGCCGACGGCGACGAACGCTCCGTCGCCGACGTTAACGAACGCTAAGGTTGTCCGCCGGATTCTGCCACGCCACGCCACACCGGCCCTCGGTGAGGGCACGGTGACCGCCTCGGCCGGGGCCAGGAGTTCGGCGACGAACTCGGCCGGGCGTTCCAGGTGCGGGCTGTGCCCGCCGTCCGGCAGGGCCGCCTCCCGGTACCGGCCGCCGGCGGCGGCGTACCGCTCCAGCACCGCCCGGGTCTGACCGACCATCGGCTGCGGTGGGCACGCCTGTCCGCCCGGCCAGCCGGGCCGGATCCGCCACGTAGGCGGCCCGGAGCACGGCGCGGGGGCTGGTCGGGGTGTCCACACCCCGGTCACCGGCGGCGAGCCGGGACACGAAGTCGGCGTTGGCGGCGCCCGCCCCGGTGCCGGCGAAGTCCGGGGTGGTCGGGGTGCCGACGAGATCGGATGGGCCGCCGACCCATCGTCGGGTCATCCGGGGTGGGTGCGGCCACCAAGTCCCGCCACGGGGACGAGGGACGGCAGGTCCGCACGGTCCGGCGGGGTGCGGGGCGGCGCGGGTGGGCGGTACGGCCGTACCCGGTACCGGCGCGGTCAGGCCTGCGTGCCGCCGCCGACCGGGGCGGCCGGCAGGGCATCGGTCGGGCCGGGGACGCGCGGCGGCAACGGCAGCGTCGGCCGGTGGTCCCGACGCCCTCCGGTGCCCCCACTGAAACGCAGGCCGACCGGGTCGGTGGTGGCCAGCCCGGGGTCGAAGTAGCGCAGCTCGGTACGGCCCAGCCGGATCACGTCGCCGTCGGTGAGCGGCTCGGATCCGGTGATCCGCCGGTCGTTCAGCCAGGTGCCGTTGGTCGACGCCAGGTCGGTCAGGACCACCCCGGCGTCGGTCAGCCGCACCTCGGCGTGCCGCCGGCTCAGGTGCGCGTCGGCGACCGCGATGTCGGCGGTCGGAGCCCGGCCGATCACCTGTGGCTGGGGCCGGACGCGGAAGCTCGCCCCCCGCATCGGCCCACCGGCCACCGTCAACAGCGGCATGAGTTCCGGATGATCCTGCATGAACAGTCCGCTCTCCCAGAGTCGCCCGCCGTCAGCCTGCCAGCTCCGCGTGACCACCTCACCACCCGCCCGGTCATCTCCGCGACCCCTGGCGGACACCTGTCGTCCACCGAACAGGCGGCCGGCGAGCCATAGACGAGGACTGCTCACAACTACCGGCCGGTAGCCTCCGGGTCTAGACTTCCGCCATGACGGCTGTGCAGGTCCCGGGTGTCCCGGTCATCGCCGAGGGTCGACTGGTGTCGACCAGTCCCGCCACCGGCCGCGAAGCCGGAAGCCTACCGGTCGCCACCGCCGGACAGGTGGCCGCCGCGGTCACCGCCGCCCGGACGGCCGGGCAGTGGTGGGCCGGGCTCGGCTTCGACGGCCGCCGTACGCGGCTGCTGCGCTGGCGGGCACTGCTCGCCCAGCGGATCGAGGAACTGGCCGAACTGGTCCACGTCGAGGGCGGCAAGCCGGTCGGCGACGCGGTCGTCGAGGTCCTCACCGCCGTCGAGCACATCGACTGGTCGGCCCGCAACGCCCGCCGGGTGCTGGGCCCCCGCCGGGTCCGGTCCCGCGTGATCCTCGCCGAGTTCTCCGGCCACCTCGAATACCAGCCGCACGGCGTGGTCGGGGTGATCGGCCCGTGGAACTACCCGGTCTTCACCCCGGTCGGCTCCGCCGCGTACGCGCTGGCCGCCGGCAACGCGGTCGTCCTCAAGCCCAGCGAGTACACCCCGGTCGTCGGCCAGTGGCTGGTCGACACGTTCGCCGAGGTGGTGCCGGAGCAACCGGTCTTCACCGCGGTGCACGGCCTCGGCGACGTCGGCGCGGCACTGTGCCGCTCGGGGGTGGACAAGGTGGCGTTCACCGGTTCCACCGCGACCGCCCGCCGGGTGATGGCGGCCTGCGCCGAGTCGTTGACCCCGGTGCTGCTGGAGGCCGGCGGCAAGGACGCGATGATCGTGGCCGCCGACGCCGACCTGGACGCCGCCGCCGAGGCCTGCGTCTGGGGCGCGCTGACCAACGCCGGCCAGACCTGCATCGGCATCGAACGGGTCTATGCGGTGGCACCGGTCTACGACGAGTTCGTCGGCAAGGTGGTCGCCCGCGCCGAACGGCTGACGGTCGGCGCGGACGGGGCCGACCTCGGCCCGATCACCATGCCGAGCCAGCTCGACGTGATCCGCCGGCACATCGACGAGGCCATCGCCGCCGGCGGGCGGGCGGTGGTGGGCGGTCCCGGCGCCGTGCAGCCGCCGTACGTGCACCCGACGGTGCTGGTGGACGTCCCCGAGTCCGCCTCGGCCGTCCGCGAGGAGACCTTCGGCCCCACCGTGACCATCAGCCGGGTCGCCGACGCCGACGAGGCCGTCCGCCGGGCCAACGCCCTGCCGTACGGCCTGGGGGGTTCGGTGTTCGGCCGGCGCGACGCGGTGTCGATCGCCCGACGGCTGCGCTCGGGGATGGCGTCGATCAACTCGGCGCTCACCTTCGCCGGGATGTCCACGCTGCCCTTCGGCGGGGTGGGCGACTCGGGCTTCGGCCGGATCCACGGCGAGGACGGGTTGCGCGAGTTCGGCCGGGCCAAGTCGATCACCAGGCGGCGGGCCCGGTCGCTGCTGCCGTCGATGACCTTCGAGCGGACCCCGACCGACGTGGCCCGCCTCGTCAAGGTCACCAAGGCGCTCTACGGCCGACGCTGACCCGGCCCGGCAGCCGGGCGGGTGCCACCCCGGGCCACCCGCCCGGCTGCCGGGCCGGCTTTCGGCTGCCGGACTACCCGCCCCGCTGTCAGACCGGCCGGGCAGGGGCGGGGATCGATCAGGGGCGGGTGCCGGCCGGGCCGGTCAGAAGAGGGTCAGCTCGTCGCGGACGATGCCGCGCAGCCGGTCGTAGTCGACGACCACACAGCGGATGCCCCGGTCGGTGGCGAGGACCCGGGCCTGCGGCTTGATCTCCTGAGCGGCGAAGACACCGGTCACCGGGGCGAGCAGCGGATCCCGGTTCATCAGTTCGAGGTAGCGGGTGAGCTGCTCCACCCCGTCGATCTCACCGCGCCGCTTGACCTCGACGGCGACCGCACCGGAGTTGGCGTCCCGGCAGAGCAGGTCGACCGGGCCGATCGCGGTCATGTACTCGCGCCGGACCAGGGTGAAGCCCTCGCCGAGGGTCTCCGGGTTGGCGGCCAGCAGCTCCTGCAGGTGCGCCTCGACGCCGTCCTTGCGCAGCCCCGGGTCCACCCCCAGCTCGTACGAGGTGTCCTGGAGGATCTCCTCCAGGTTGATCCGCAGCTCCTCGCCGGCCTTGTTGACCACCCGCCAGACGCCGGGTGCCTCCTCCAGCCGACAGGGCGGGCTCATCCAGTTCAACGGCTTGTACGCCCGGTCGTCGGCGTGGATCGACACCGACCCGTCCGCCTTCACCATGAGCAGGCGGGTGGCCAGCGGCAGGTGTGCCGAGAGCCGTCCGACATAGTCCACCGAGCACTTCGCAATCACCAGACGCACCCGACGAGGGTAGCCGAGGACCGGCCGGTCACCGTCGCGCGGCACTGGCGTGCCGGTGCGATGCTGAGATGGTGCTCGAAGTCCTCACCGGTACCGGTCTCGCCGCCTCGGCGGGCCTCAACGCCTACATTCCCCTGCTCACCATGGGTCTGCTCGCCCGCTACACCAGTCTGATCGACCTGCCCAGCGGCTGGCAGTGGCTGGGCAACGGGTGGGTGCTGGCGATCCTGGCGGCGCTGCTCGCGGTCGAGGTGGTCGCCGACAAGGTGCCCGTGGTCGACCACGTCAACGACGTCGTGCAGACGGTGGTCCGCCCCACCGCCGGCGGCCTCGCCTTCGGTGCCGGCTCGGGCTCGGAGACGGTGACGGTGAGCGACCCGGGCGGGTTCTTCACCTCCCACCAGTGGGCACCGGTGGTCGCCGGGGTGGCCATCGCGCTCGGGGTGCACCTGTTCAAGGCGGCGGCCCGGCCGGTGGTCAACGCGACCACGGCGGGCTTCGGCGCACCGGTGGCCAGCACCGCCGAGGACGCGACCAGTGTGCTGATGTCCCTGGTGGCGATCATCCTGCCGGTGCTGGTGCTGGCGTTCCTGCTGGGCATGGCGGCGTTCGTGGTCTGGTTCCTGCGTCGGCGGCGGGGCCGCCGCCGGGAACGCGAGGCGGCCCGCGCCGCCGGCTACCGGGTCTGACCCGCAGCCGCCGACGGCCGGCACCCCGGGTGGGGGTGCCGGCCGTCGTGTCGTGCGGGTGGTCGTGCGCGGTCAGCTGTTCCAGTGCTGGGTGACGAGGTCGGCGGCCTGCTGTTCCCACTGGGCGTAGTGGTCGGGGTAGGCGGAGACCTGGACGGTCTGGGCGGCCTTGGTCAGGGGCATGTCCTGCCAGCCGTCGACCTGCTTGAGGCCCTTGAGGAACGCGGTGGTGGCGTACTCGGGGTCGGTGATCTGCTCGACGGTGCCCCAGCCGGAGGAGGGGCGCTGTTGGAACAGGCCCTGGGAGTCGTGGTCGTTGCGGTCGCCGAGGTGGCCGAGGTTCTCCAGCTTCGACTCCTGTAGGGCGGTGGCGATGGACACGACGGCGGCGCGTTCGTCCATGCCGGTCTTCTTGGTGGCGGCGATGATGGCCTTGACGTTGGCGGTCTGCTCGTCGTCGAGGTCGATGCGGGACTGCTCGCCCTGCACACCGTGCGGGATCAGCTTGTCCATCGCCGGCTTGTCGGCCTGCACCACGGCCACCGGGCGGTCGGTGGTGCCCGACTCGACGGTGCCGTGGTTCAGCGGGCCGGCGGCCAGGCCACCGGCGACCGCCAGACCGGCGATACCGAGGACGCTCTTACGCAGCATGGTGGTCTTCATGGGGGATGCTCCTTCGAGGGGGTCGACGCCACCCGGCCGGTCGGGGGACCGGGCCACCGGCCGTGGCCGGCGGTGGGGGCGTAAGCACCACGACGAGGCGCTCATGAGGGGGTCTCTGCGCTCTCCGGCGGGTCCTGCCTGCGCCGGAGCCAGGTGTAACGACCGGGGGCGCCGGGTCATTCCGGGGCACTGCCCGCGTCCCGGGCTGGCCGGGCGGGGATCCTGCTGCGGTCGTACAGAGGGTGTAACGACCGGGGGTCGGCCGGGATTCCGCCGTCGGCGTGCCGCCGGTCACGGGACACGGCACCCGGACCGCCCGGACCGGCCCACCGACGCACGACCCGCCCGGCCCGGTCCGGACACCTCGCGCACCCGGCATCCCGTCGGATGAACCGGACATTCCGCGCGACCCGGGATGCCCGCCGCGTCCCCCTGGCGGGCGGCACACGACGGGGTGACCGGTGGCGGAAACCCGCGCGGCCACCCATCACATACCTAACTATTGGGGCGAATCCGTCTACAGGGAGAGTGTCATGACCGCAGCGATGGAAATGCCCCGGGTCCAGGAGTGCGCGGCCTCGTCCTGCGCCTACAACCACACCAACGACTGTCACGCGTTCGCCATCACCATCGGCAGCACCGACCACGCCCACTGCCACACCTTCGTCGAGCTGCCCGTGCGCGGTGGCCTCGACCGGCTGATCGCCCAGGTCGGCGCGTGCAGCCGCGCTGACTGCCGGCACAACGCCGAGCTGGAGTGCCGCGCCCCGGCGATCACCGTCGGCCCCGACAACGACCTGGCCGACTGCATGACCTACCAGAGCCGCTGACCGGCCGCTCCCGACCCCGCCCCGGCCCGCCCCACCACGACGGGCGGTACGGCACCCCGGCCGCCCGCCGGTGACCGACCCGGCGCACCCGGCCCGGGCCGGGGCGACCGGAGCGTCCCGACCCGTGCCGGCCGCACCGGCGCACCCCCGGCCGCCGCGCCGGCCGGCCTGGTCGCACACTGGACGTCATGGATGACGAGCTCGCGATCTCCGTACGGGGACTGCGCAAGGCGTACGGCGACAACGTCGCGGTGGCGGGGGTGGACCTCGACGTCCGCCGGGGCGAGGTGTTCGCCCTGCTCGGCCCGAACGGCGCGGGCAAGACCACCACGGTGGAGATCCTGGAGGGCTACCGCCAGCGCGACGCCGGCGAGGTGAGCGTGCTCGGTATCGACCCCGGGCTCGCCCTCGGCCCACGACGGCGGGGCTCGCCGGCCCGCTCCCCCGGCACCGCCCGGCACCGGACGGCCGACTGGCGTTCCCGGGTCGGCATCGTGCTTCAGGGCACCGGGGAGTTCGACGAGCTGACAGTGGCCGAGGTGGTGCGGCACTTCTCCGGCTTCTACCCGGGCGCGGACGACCCGACGAGCGTCGTCGAGCGGGTCGGGCTGGGGGCCAAGGCCAACGCCCGCACACACACTCTCTCCGGCGGGCAGAAGCGCCGGCTCGACGTGGCGCTGGGCATCATCGGCCGCCCCGAGCTGCTCTTCCTCGACGAGCCCACCACCGGCTTCGACCCGGAGGCCCGACGCGAGTTCTGGGAGCTGATCCGGGACCTCGCCGCCGCCGGCACCACCATCGTGCTCACCACCCACTACCTGGACGAGGCCGAGTCGCTCGCCGACCGGGTGGGGGTGATCGCCGCCGGCCGGGTGATCGAGGTGGCCCCACCCGACCGGCTCGGCAACCGGCAGGATGCCCTGGCGACGGTCTCCTGGCGTACCCCGGACGGGACGCCGGAGTCGGCGCAGAGCGCGACGCCGACGGCGCTGGTGGCGGAGCTGGCCGCGCGCTTCGGTGGCGAGGTGCCCGGCCTGACGGTGACCCGACCGACCCTGGAAGACGTCTACCTCAGCATGATCGGACACTGATGACGACCACCACGAGGCCGGGCGACCCGGTCGCCGCCACCGGCAGCCGACGGATCGGGCCGGGGGCGCTCGCCCTGCGCCAGGGCCGGCTGGAGATCACCCAGTTCCTGCGCAGCCGGGAGTCCGTCGTCTTCACGATGGGCTTCCCGATCATCATGATCCTGATCTTCGCGTCGATCTTCGACGGGACGATCGGCGGCGGGGTGAAGTTCACCCAGTACTTCATCACCGGCATGATCGCCACCGGCCTGATGACGGTGAGCTTCCAGAACCTGGGCATCTGGATCCCGATCGAGCGGGACCGGGGCGTGCTCAAGCGCTACCGGGGCACCCCGATGCCGAAGTGGGTCTGGTTCGCCGGCAAAGTGATCATGGTGGTGGCCATCGGCATCGCCGAGACCGCCCTGCTGCTGGCGGTCGCCGTGGCGCTGTTCGACCTCGACCTGCCGGCCACCGCCGGGAAGTGGTTCACCTTCGGCTGGGTGGCCGTGCTCGGGGTGACCGCCTGCACCCTGTGCGGGATCGCCATCTCGTCGCTGGCCCGCACCGCCCGCAGCGGGTCCGCCGTGGTCACCCCGGTCTCCCTGGTGCTCCAGTTCATCTCCGGGGTGTTCTTCGTCTTCACCGACCTGCCCAGCTGGATGCAGCAGGTGGCGGCGCTCTTCCCGCTCAAGTGGATGTGCCAGGGCCTGCGCGCGGTGTTCCTGCCGGAGAGCTTCGGCGCCCAGGAGCCCGGCGGCTCCTTCGAGCTGGGCCGGGTCGCCCTGGTCCTCGCCCTGTGGTGCGTGATCGGCCTGGTCCTCTGCCTGACCACCTTCCGCTGGACCACCAAGCGCGACGGCTGACCCCGCCGCCCCGCAACACGCCGGGCCGCCGGCCCGGGTCACGCTGTCCGGGCCGGGGCCGGCCCAGGGGCACGCCGGCCCGGCCGGGGCCGGCCCAGGTGTGCCGATGTTGCGGTATCCGCTGGTGGGGATACCGCAACATCGGCGACACGGCGCACCGGCCCGCCAGGGCAGGCTCAGTAGGAGTAGAAGCCCTGGCCGGTCTTGCGGCCCAGGTCCCCGGCGGTGGCCATCCGCTGGAGCAGCTCCGGGGGGAAGAACTTCTCGTCGGCGGTGTCGGTGTAGATGTTCCTCGTCGCGTTCAGCAGCACGTCCACGCCGGTCAGATCGACAGTGGCCAGCGGACCCATCGCGTGACCGAAGCCGAGCCGACAGGCGGTGTCCAGGTCCTCGGCCGACATCACCCCGGACTCGACCAGCCGCACCGCCTCCATGGCCAGCGCGCAGATCAGCCGGGTGGTGACGAAGCCGGCGAGGTCCCGGTTGACCACCACGACCGTCTTGCCGATCTCCTCCGCGAACGCCTTCGCGGTGGCGATGGTCGCGTCGCTCGTCTTGTAGCCACGGACCAGCTCGCAGAGCTTCATCATCGGCACCGGGGAAAAGAAGTGCGTGCCGACGACCGCCTCCGGCCGCTCGGTCACCGCGGCGATCTGGGTCACCGGGATGGCCGACGTGTTGGTCGCCAGCACCGCGTCGGGGCGGCAGATCTTGTCCAGCGCGCGGAACACCTCATGCTTGATCTCGATCTTCTCGAAGACCGCCTCGACCACCACGTCCGCGTCGGCCGCCGCTTCCAGCTCGGTGGTCGGGGTGATCCGGCCGAGCGTCGCCTCGACGTCGGACGGGTCGATCTTCCCCTTCTCGGCGAACCTCGCCAGCGACGTCCGGATGCCGGCCAGGCCCCGGGCGGTCGCCGCGTCGTCGACGTCCCGCAGGGTCACCTGCCAGCCCGCCTGCGCCGCCACCTGGGCGATACCGGAACCCATCAGCCCGGCCCCGACGACCGCGAGTCGACCCGCCATCTGCTTCTCCCTCGCTGCGATTGAGTGTCTGCCAGCACCCTAGTCGGCGAGCCTGAACGAACGCTAAGCCCCTGACGGTCGGGCCGGGGACGGGAGACGGCGGGCGGATCAGATGGTCACCTCGGGCGCTTCCGGGACGGTGCCGCGCTCCACCTCCACGCCGAGCGCCCGCAGATCGGCCACGAAATCCGGGTAGCCCCGGTCCACGTGGTGCACGTGGGAGACCTCGGTGACCCCGTCGGCGCAGAGCCCCGCGATGATCAGCCCGGCACCGGCCCGGATGTCGGTGGCCCGCACCGGTGCGCCGGAGAGTTGGTCCCGGCCCCGGACCACGGCGTGGTGGCCGTCGGTCTTGATGTCCGCGCCGAGACGCATCATCTCGTTGGCGAACATGAACCGGCCGTCGAAGATGTTCTCGGTGATCAGCGAGGCCCCGTCGCTGACCGCCGCCAGGCCGATCGCCATCGGCAGCAGGTCGGTGGCGAACCCCGGGTACGGCAGGGTCACCACGTCGACGGCGGCGGGCCGGGCGTCGGCGCGGATCCGGAAGGCGTCGCTCCGGGTCTCCACCAGCGCGCCGGCCGACACCAGCTTGTCCAGCGCGACCTCCAGGTAGGCCGGATCGATCCCGGTGACCGTCACGTCCCCCCGGGTCATCGCCGCGGCGAACGCCCAGGTGCCGGCCACGATCCGGTCCCCCACCGTGGCGTGCCGCACCGGCCGCAGCGCGGGCACCCCGACGATGCGCAGGGTGGAGCTGCCGCCGCCGGAGATCCGGGCGCCCATCCGGTTGAGCATGGTGCACAGGTCGACGATCTCCGGCTCCCGGGCCGCGTTGTCGATCGTCGTCACGCCCTGGGCCAGCACCGCCGCCATGACCAGGTTCTCGGTCGCGCCCACACTCGGGAAGTCCAGCACGATGTCGGCGCCCCGCAGACCGTCCGGAGCGGCGGCGATGACGAAGCCGTGCTCACCGGAGACGTCCGCGCCCATCCGGGCCAGCCCGGCGACGTGCATGTCCAGCCCCCGGGAGCCGATCGCGTCGCCGCCCGGGTGGGCCACCCGCACGTACCCCCGGCGGGCCAGCAGCGGGCCGAGCACGCAGATCGACGCCCGCAGCCGGCGGACCAGGTCGTAGTCGGCGTCCGCGCCGGGCTGCTCGGGCACGTCGATGACGACCGAGCGGGACCGGGCCTGACCGCCGTACCCGACCATCGGGTCCACCGGGTCGTCCGCCTCGAAGCGCACCGCGCAGCCGAGCCGGCGCAGCACTTCGCCCATGATGGCGATGTCGGTGATCCGCGGCACGTTCGTGATCACCGTCCGCCCCGGTGCCAGCAACGCCGCCGCCATCAGTTTCAACGCCGAGTTCTTCGCCCCGACGACGTGCACCGTGCCGGCCAGCCGGGCGTTCCCACCGACCCGGATGACGTCGACGTCGTCGACCGCCGGGTCACCGGCGTCACCCGGGCCCGTCCCCACCGGCCGACCGGCCGGGACCGTCCGGGCCGGGAGCGTCAGGTCCGCTATCCGTAGGCTGTGCGTCATGGCTGTCCACCTCACGCGCATCTACACCAAGGCCGGCGACGCCGGCATGACCAGGCTGAGCAACAACGAGCAGGTGCCGAAGACCGATCCCCGGATCGCCGCGTACGCCGACGTCGACGAGTGCAACGCCGCGCTCGGCGTGGCGCTCGCCCTGGGACAGCTCGACGACGAGCTGCGGACCGTGCTGGAGTCGATCCAGAACGACCTGTTCGACGTGGGCGCCGACCTGGCCACCCCCGTCGAGCCGGAACCGGCGTATCCGCCGCTGCGGGTCACGGAGGAGTACGTGGAACGCCTCGAAGGCTGGTGCGACGAGTTCAACGGGCGTCTGGGCAAGCTCGACTCCTTCATCCTCCCCGGCGGCACCGCTGGCGCGGCGCTGCTGCACGTGGCACGGACGATCGCCCGGCGGGCCGAACGGACGGCCTGGGCACTGCTCGCCTACGATCCGGATCGCACCAGCTCCCTGCCGGCAAAGTATCTCAACCGCCTCTCCGACCTGCTGTTCATCCTGTCAAGAACGGCCAACCCGGGCGGCGATGTGCTATGGGTGCCGGGCGGCAAGCGCTGAGCCCGGCCGGGCTGCCCCGCACCGGCGTGCGGATACCCGGCCCGGCCGCCGCCAAGCCCCGCCGGGGGCGGCGGCGCGGTGGGCCGGCCCGGATCCGGCCGGCGACGGGAGCGACGCCGCAGCCGGCACGGCGTAGGGAAGTTGTTCCGCTCGGCGGGCGGGAGGTCCACGCCGCGGCGCACGGGAGTGCTGAGGAAGGCCGCACGGCGCGCGGGAAGGCCGCACGGGAGTCGTGCCGGGGAAGGCCGCGCGGCGCGCGGGGTGGATCAGGCGGCGGGCCAGTCCTGGGAGGCCATACGCGGCGAGGCCGCCCCGGGTGGGGCGGCCTCGAGCCAGGACGAGAAGCCGGTCACCGTGGATCGCGCCATGGCGATCTCGACCGGTGCGTGTTGACTGGTACAGCGGAGGATCACCCAGTCGGACGGCATGGAGAGCCGTTCCTGCCCTTCGGGGAGCCGCCGACGCTCCACCACCAGTTCCTTGCGGGAGAGCACCCGCTTGGGCCGCAGGGCGAAGCTGAACATCCGGTACCAGCGGAGCTGGTCGCCGACGAACCGCGCGAAGCCCGGTGACCAGCCCCGACCGTCGAGGACGGTGGTCACCCGGACGCTCAGCCGGATGATGCCACCGCTACGGGTGACCAGTGCCCGCCGGACGAAGAGGATCAGGACCGCGACCAGGATCACCGCGATGCCGATTCCGATCCCTTCGACGATCTCCATCGGCGGGTGGGCTCAGCGGGCCGGAGTGGCCGGGGTGGCGCTCTCGGCGAGCACTGTCACGCTCTCGGCGCCGACCGACAGGAACCCGCCGGTGATGTCGTAGGCGACCTGCTGGCCGCCGGCCTGCTTGATCCGGACCTGGCTGGGCTCGGCGAGCTGGCCGAGCAGGGGCGCGTGCCCCGGCAGCACACCCAGCTCACCCTCGGTCGTGCGGGCGACGACCATCTCGGCCTCGCCGGACCAGACCTTCTCCTCGACGGCTACGAGGTCGACGTGAAGCTGCTGTGCCACGCTGTCTCCTTGCTGCGGCGACGGATTGTCGAAAGTCTAGTCGGACCGTGGTGACCACCCCAACGCGGGTACCGAGACATACGCCACCCCCGGCGTGTCGCTTCACCGGGGGGTGGCGTCCGCGCCGGGCGGGAATCACTTGGCCTTGTTACGGAACTCCGGGTGTTCCAGCAGGAAGGCGTCCAACTGCTCCTTGCCGAGGGCGGTGAAGAAGTCGTCGGCGGCGGGCAGCAGCCGCTCCCCCCGGTAGCCGTTGCCGGTGCCGATCCCCTCCCCCGGCAGCTTGATCAGCTCGACGTTCTCCGAGCGGATGCCCTTGAGCGCGATGGCGAAGTCGACCACGCTGCTGCCCCGGCCGTTGAAGGTCAGCGACTGGCCGGCGGCCCGGATCACCCGGTCCAGCTTGATCGGGTTGGTCACCACGTCGGCGCTGAACGCCTGGCTGACCATCGCCTTGATGAACTGCTGCTGGTGGCGCTGCCGGCCGTAGTCGGCGTCCGGGACGCCGTTCTTGGGGTAGCGCTGCCGCACGTAGTCCAGCGCCTGCCAGCCGCTGAGGTGCTGGTTGCCCTTCTTGTAGACCGCCTGTGGCCCGATGTAGCCCTCGCCGTACGGGTTGCCCTTGCGGTGCTTGCCGTTCGGCTCGCGGTGCTCGGACTTGACCTCCCGCTCGATGTACATGTCGACGCCGCCCATCGCGTCGACGATCTTCTGGAAGCCGGTGAAGTTGATGATCGCGCCGGCGTCGAACCGGTCGATCCCGGTCGCCTTCTGCACGGTCTTGGCGAGCAGCTCGAAGCCCTGCGCTGCGCTGGGGTTCTTGCCCTCGACGATGCTGCCGTGCGACATCGCGCCGTTGATCTTGCCGGAGCCGCCCCGGTAGCCGGCCTTGTCGAACTTGGGGATGTCGACGTAGAGGTCACGCGGAACGGAGAAGATGTACGCCCGGTCCAGCGACGCCGGCACGTGCAACACCATGATCGAGTCGGCCAGCGGCGGGGTCTTCGCGTCCCGCGGGTCGATCCCCACCAGCAGGATGTTCAGCGGACCCTTGACGTTGCTCTTGCGCTCCTGCGCCCCGGCCGCCTTGTCGCCGAAGAGGTCGGCCTTGCCCACCGAGCCCTCGTAGCGCGACAGCAGCGTCTCGTAGCCGACCAGGACCGCACCGCTGAGCAGCATCAGCACGACCCCGAAGACGGTGCAGACGCGGGCCCAGCGCGGCACCCCCGACCAGATGGACGACCTACGGCCGTCCTTGCCGGTCTTACCCACGAGCAGCTCCATTCGTCGCGCCACGAGGACTCGTCACGAGTCACGAAGATTCGTCACGCCCACGAACAGAAGACGGGCGTACACCGCCGAAAAGTTGCCTCCGATCGACACCTGTTTTCCGGTGTCGCGCTCGAAACGGTACCTCGCCCGCCTGGGAGCCGCGTGCCCGGTAACCGGACACCGGCCCCCACCAGCCACGACGACGCCGAAGGCCACCCCGGATGCACCGGGGTGGCCTTCGTGGAGACCGTCGGGGGACTCAGCCCTCCGACATCAGCTCCTTCGCCTTGCGCTCCAGGTCCTCCAGACCACCGCACATGAAGAAGGCCTGCTCGGGGAAGTGGTCGTACTCACCCTCGCTGATCTTCTTGAACGCCTCGATGGTCTCGGCGATCGCGACCGTCGAGCCCGGCACACCGGTGAACTGCTCGGCGGCGTAGGTGTTCTGGGAGAGGAAGCGCTCGATCCGACGGGCCCGGCCGACGGTGAGCTTGTCCTCCTCCGAGAGCTCCTCGATACCGAGGATGGCGATGATGTCCTGGAGGTCCTTGTAGCGCTGGAGGATGCGCTTGACCTCGGTGGCCACCGTGAAGTGCTCCTCGCCGACGAACTCCGGGGCGAGGATCCGGGACGAGGACGCCAGCGGGTCCACGGCCGGGTAGATGCCCTTGTCGGAGATCGACCGCTCCAGGTTGGTGGTCGCGTCCAGGTGGGCGAAGGTGGTGGCCGGCGCCGGGTCGGTGTAGTCGTCGGCGGGCACGTAGATCGCCTGGAGCGAGGTGATGGCCTGGCCCCGGACGGAGGTGATCCGCTCCTGGAGCTCGCCCATCTCGTCGGCCAGGGTCGGCTGGTAGCCCACCGCGCTCGGCATCCGGCCGAGCAGGGTGGAGACCTCGGAGCCGGCCTGGGTGAAGCGGAAGATGTTGTCGATGAAGAGCAGCACCTCCTGCTTCTTGACGTCCCGGAAGTACTCGGCCATGGTCAGCGCGGAGAGCGCCACCCGCAGCCGGGTGCCCGGCGGCTCGTCCATCTGGCCGTAGACCAGCGCGGTCTTGTCGATGACGCCGGACTCGGTCATCTCGGCGATGAGGTCGTTGCCCTCACGGGTGCGCTCACCCACACCGGCGAAGACCGAGGTACCACCGAAGTTCCGGGCCACCCGGGTGATCATCTCCTGGATGAGCACCGTCTTGCCCACGCCCGCGCCGCCGAACAGGCCGATCTTGCCGCCCTTGACGTACGGGGCGAGCAGGTCGATGACCTTGATGCCGGTCTCCAGCATCTCGGTCTTCGGCTCCAGGTCCGCGAAGGCGGGGGCCTTGCGGTGGATGCCCCACCGGTCGTCCGCGTCGAGCGTCTCGCCCTCGGTGAGGTTGAGGCACTCGCCGATGGCGTTGAAGACGTGGCCCTTGACCGCGTCGCCCACCGGGACGGTGATCGGGGAGCCGGTGTCGACCACCTCGGCGCCCCGGACCAGACCGTCGGTCGGCTGCATGGAGATGGCCCGGACCAGGTTGTCACCCAGGTGCTGGGCGACCTCCAGGGTCAGCGTCTTCTCACCGCCGGACAGGTTGACCTCGACGTGCAGGGCGTTGAACAGGGTCGGCATGGCGTCGCGCGGGAACTCGGCGTCGACGACCGGGCCGATGACCCGGACCACACGACCGGTGGCCGTCCTGGTCTCTGCCGGTCCCCCGGCAACTGCGGATACAGTCATCACACTTCACTTCCCGACGCGGCCAGCGCGTTCGCGCCGCCGACGATCTCACTGATCTCCTGGGTGATCCCGGCCTGGCGGGCCGAGTTCATCTCACGCGTGTACTTCTCGATCATCTCTTCGGCGTTGTCGGTGGCGCTCTTCATCGCCCGCCGCCGGGCCGCCGACTCGCTCGCCGCCGACTCCAGCAACGCCGCGTAGATCCGCGTGTTGATGTACTTCGGCAACAGCGCGTCGAGCAGCGACTCCGCCTCCGGCTCGAACTCGTACGCCGGCAGCAGCCCCTCGGAGCGCGGCCGGTCCTCGACCTGCATCGGACCGATGATCTTCGTGACCGGGTTCTGGGTCATCAGGCTGTGGAACTCGGTGTAGACGATGTGCAGCTCGTCGATGCCGAGCACGCCGTCCGGCCCGGCGTCACCGTCGGTGTCGTCCGCCCCGGCGGTGAACGCCGCGATCAGCGTCTCGCCGACCTCGCGGGCGTCGGCGAAGGTGGGCTGCTCCGAGAAGCCGGTCCAGTTCGCCGCGATCTTCCGGTTGCGGAACCGGTAGAACGTCAGGCCCTTGCGCCCGATGACGTAGAGCACCGGCTCCTTGCCGTCGGCGGTGAGCCGGGCGATCAGCGACTCGGCGGTCCTGATCGCGTTGGAGCTGTACCCACCGGCCAGGCCCCGGTCCGAGGTGACCAGCAGGACGCCCGCCCGCCGCACCCGCTCGCGCGGGGTGAGCAGCGGGTGGTCGATCCGGGCGTTCGAGGCCAGCGCGGTGAGCACGCCGGTGATCGCCTGGGCGTACGGCAGGGACGCCGTCACCCGGGCCTGGGCCTTGGCGATGCGGCTCGTCGCGACGAGCTCCATCGCCTTGGTGATCTTCTTCATCCCCTTCGCCGAACGGATCCGCTGGCGAAGAACGCGTACCTGGGCCGCCATGAGTCAGCCCTACTGCTTCTCGGCGTCGCCGCCGGAGTAGCGGGTGACCGTCTCCCGGTCCGACTCGCCCTCCAGCGGCTTCGCCGGCGCGTCGTTGACCCGGTGCTCGTCGGCCTTGCCGAGGAAGACCTGCTTGAACTCGGTGATGGCCGAGTCGAGCGAGGACGAGAGGTCGTCGCCCCACTTGCCGTCCGCGATCGAGGCCAGCACACCCTCGTGCTTGTGCCGCAGGTACTGGAGGAACTCCGACTCGAAGCGCCGGATCTCGCCGACCGGGACGTCGTCCAGCTTGCCCTCGACGCCGGCCCAGACCGAGACGACCTGCTCCTGCACCGGGTACGGCGAGTAGTTCGGCTGCTTGAGCAGCTCGACCAGCCGGGAACCCCGGTTCAGCTGGGCCTGTGAGGCCTTGTCCAGGTCGGAGGCGAAGGCGGCGAACGCCTCCAGCTCACGGAACTGGGCCAGGTTGAGCCGCAGCGAGCCGGAGACCTTCTTCATCGGCTTCATCTGGGCGGCGCCGCCGACCCGGGAGACCGAGGTACCGACGTTGATGGCCGGCCGGACGCCCTGGTTGAACAGGTCGGACTCCAGGAAGATCTGGCCGTCGGTGATGGAGATGACGTTGGTCGGGATGAAGGCCGAGATGTCGTTGGCCTTCGTCTCGATGATCGGCAGGCCGGTCATCGAGCCGCCGCCCAGCTCGTCGGAGAGCTTCGCGCAGCGCTCCAGCAGGCGGGAGTGCAGGTAGAAGACGTCACCCGGGTACGCCTCACGGCCCGGCGGGCGACGCAGCAGCAGCGACACGGCCCGGTACGCCTCGGCCTGCTTGCTCAGGTCGTCGAAGACGATCAGGACGTGCTTGCCGCCGTACATCCAGTGCTGCCCGATGGACGAGCCGGTGTAGGGGGCGAGGTACTTGAAGCCGGCCGGGTCGGACGCCGGGGAGGCCACGATGGTGGTGTACTCCAGCGCGCCCGCGTCCTCCAGGATGCCCTTGATCGAGGCGATCGTGGAGGCCTTCTGGCCGATGGCGACGTAGATGCAGCGGACCTGCTTCTTCGGGTCGCCGGAGCGCCAGTTGTCCCGCTGGTTGAGGATGGTGTCCAGCGCGACGGTGGTCTTGCCGGTCTTCCGGTCGCCGATGATCAGCTGCCGCTGGCCCCGACCGATCGGGGTCATCGCGTCGATCGCCTTGATACCGGTCTGCAGCGGCTCGTCGACGGACTGCCGGGACATCACGTTGGGGGCCTGGAGCTCCAGCTCGCGGTAGCCCTCGTCGGCGATGTCGCCGAGGCCGTCGATCGGCTGGCCGAGCGCGTTGACCACGCGGCCGAGGAAGGCGTCGCCGACCGGTACGGAGAGCACCCGGCCGGTGCGCTTGACGCGCTGCCCCTCCTCCAGCTTGGCGGAGTCACCGAGAACGACGACACCGATCTCCCGGACGTCGAGGTTCAACGCCACGCCGAGCGTGCCGTCCTCGAACTCCAGGAGTTCGTTGGTCATGGTCGAGGGCAGGCCCTCGACGTGGGCGATGCCGTCACCGGTGTCGGCGACGGTGCCGACCTCCTCGCGGGAGACGTCGGTCGAGTAGGAGGAGACGTAGCGCTCCAGGGCGCCGCGGATCTCCTCCGTCGAGATGGTCAGCTCGGCCATCCTCTGCTTCCTTAAGTATCAGGGGCCCGGGATACCTAGTACCGACCGGTCCGAATGGCGTCGATCAAAGGGGCGGCGAGGCCGCTGGTCAGCGCTTCACGAGCGCGTTGCGGGTCTCGTTGAGGCGGCGCAGGACGGTGCCGTCGTACAGGTCGGAACCGACCCGCACGCTCACCCCACCGAGCACCTCCGGGTCGACCGTCTGCTTGACGGAAACCTCTCGACCGTACATCGCGGAAAGCCGGGCACCGAGCCGCTGCTCGTCGGCCTCACTCAACGGGGCGGCCACGGTCACGTACGCGACCTGGCGGTCCCGCCGGTCGGCGGCCAGCTCGACCAGCCGGGTGAGCGCCCCGGTGAAGGAGCGTCCCCCGAACCCGCCGAGGGCCACCTCGACGAGGCGGACGGTGACCGGACGGGCCTTGCCGGCGAGCAGTTCGCGGGCCAGCGCGGCCCGCTGCCCGGCCGGGGCGACCGGGTCGGCCAGCGCCGCGGAGAGCGCGGACTGACCGGAGACCACCTGACCGAAGCGGAACAACTCGTCCTCGACCTCACCGAGGTCACCGGCGGAGTCGGCGCTGGCCAGCAACGCCTCCACCCCGAGTCGCTCGGTGCCGTCGAGCAGCTCCGACGGCGTCGACCAACGGCCGGACACCAGGCCGGACAGCAGGCCGAGCGCGTCCGCGCCGATCTTGCCGGCCAGGATGCCGTCGAGCAGCGCCGAACGGTCGGCACCGCTGCGGGCCGGGTCGGACAGCGCCCGGCGTAGCCGCGGCTCGCCCCGCAGCAGGGCGGCGACGGCGAGGATGTCGTCGGCGGTGGTGGCCACCGCCGACGGCTCCGCACCGCGGACGTACGCGTCGAGGCGCTCGGCCGCGGCGGCGTACGACTCCCGGCTGGCGGCCTGCATCAGCGGGCCCCCGTGCTCTCGAGGTTGCTCAGGAACCGGTCGACGGTGCCCTTGCGGCGGGCCTCGTCGGCCAGCGACTCACCGACGATCTTGCTGGCCAGGTCGACCGCGATCGTGCCCACCTCGGTACGCAGCTCGCGCACGATGGTGGCCCGCTCCGCGGCGAGCTGCTCCTTGCCGGCCGCGATGATCCGGTCGGACTCTTCCCGCGCCTTGCCGAGGATGTCCTGCCGGATGCCCTCCGCGTCGGCCCGGGCGTCGTCCCGGATCTTGGCGGCGTCGGTACGCGCCTCGGCGAGCTGCGCGCGGTACTGCTCGAGGAGCTGGTTGGCCTCGGCCTGGGCGGCCTCGGCACGTTTGATGCCGCCCTCGATCGCGTCCACCCGGGCCTGGAACGTCTGCTCCATGCGCGGGAAGACGAACTTCATCAGTACGAAGCAGAGCACGGCGAAGGCGACGCTGCCGACCACGATCTCCTGCCAGATCGGAAGGATCGGGTTGTGCGTCGACTCACCACCCTCAGCGGCGAGGAAGTACATGGATGACCTCCTGGTCTGCGGGACTGGGTCAGCCGGCCCAGATGAAGCCGAAGGCGATGCCCAGCAGCGCGAGCGCCTCGATGACGGCGAAGCCGATCCAGACGTACGGCAGGGTCATCCGGGACGACTCCGGCTGGCGGGCGGTCGACTGGATGTAGGCGGCGAAGACCAGGCCGACGCCGATGCCCGGGCCGATGGCGGCGAGGCCGTAGCCGATGGCGGCGGTGCTGCCGGTGACCTCGGCGAGAACGCTAGCGTCCATGGGTGTGGTTCCTCCTGGGTATCTCGCGTGACTCTCACGCGGGACGACAACGGGTTGTTGCGGTGGACCAGTGCTCGCTCGCGAGCCCCCGCCCGTGGACCGGTGTTCGCTGGCGAACCCCCGCCCGGTGGATCAGTGCTCGTCGGCGAGCGCGCCCTGCACGTAGCTTGCGGTGAGGACGGTGAAGACGTAGGCCTGCAGGCAGATGACCAGGAATTCGAGGAAGGTGAGCGCGATGGTCATCACCCAGGACAGCACCGAGACCGGTGCCAGCCAGGCGTTGGCGCTGAGCATCGCGAAGCCGCCGAGGGTGAAGACCAGCAGCAGCATGTGCCCGGCGAACATGTTGGCGAACAGACGTACGGCCAGCGAGAACGGCCGGACGATGAAGGTCGAGAAGAGCTCGATCGGGATCAGCAGCGGCAGGATGAACCAGGGCGCCGGCGGAACCAGAGAGTTCTTGAAGTACTTCACGAAGCCGTGCTGCCGGATGCCGATGTAGTTGAACAGCACGTAGCTGATCACCGCGAGGATCGCCGGGAAGGCGATGTGCGAGTTCGGCGAGATCTGGAACAGCGGCACGATCGCGAAGAAGTTGGTCAGCAGCACGAAGCAGAACAGCGTGGTGAAGTACGGCGCGAACCGCACCCCCCGGTGCCCGAGCATGTCGACCGCGATGTTGTTCCGCACGAAGCCGTAGATCGACTCGGCGAGCCACTGCTTCTTGGTCGGGACCAGCTGCGGCTTCCGGTAGGTCGCCAGGAAGAAGATGATCAGGATGCCGGCGGCGACCCACACCATCGCCGTGATCTTGGTGAACCAGTACGAGTCGTGTGCACCCCAGGGCAGGATGCTGGGCAGGTAGAAGTCCTCCACGCTGGGTGGGAATGCCGCCTGGCCCGCTGCCAGGACGTTCGCCTGTCCGAACACCGCGTCCCTTCCTATGTAGGCGTGCCGAGCCGGCGGACGACCAGGATGATCCCCCCGGCCATGCCGAGCACGACACCGATCCCGGTGGCGATGCCGCCGGAGTCGAGCCACTGGTCGACCAGCCAGCCGATGAAACCCCAGACGAGCATGCCCCCGATGAGGTACGAGAGCGCGGTCCAGCCCTGACCGGCGCCGGTCGGAACGTCGCCCGGACCGCCGGTGGGTTGGGGGGTTCGGTCATCAGCCATGACGGGGCGAACGATATCAGCCGGAGAGACGAGGCTGTGCCTCACCCCCCGCACAACCGTCGTTGTGTGGGCGTCGGGCGGGCTCCTTCGTCTGGGGGCACGGTACTCCCCTTCGGCCAGTGAGAGAATGACCGCACGCCCACAGTCGCGCGGATGTCCACCAATTGGGACGGTCAGCTCCCGGGTCGATGGGAAAACACCCTGGTCAGCCACCAGATGTGCACTCCGGTCCAGACCACCACCCCGGCCACGATGCCGACACAGAGCGGCACCAGCCCGTCCCACCCGGCCGACGCCACCGCCACCATCACCACGCCCAGGACGGTGAACTTCACGGCGTACAGGCCCAGCCCGAGCGGAAGCACCAGCTGCGGGTTGATCGCGTCGGCCCGGGCCAGCACCACGGTGCTCAGGGTGTAGCTGAGCACCGTCACCGCCACCCCGGCCGCCGCGCCGGCCGCCGCCGTACCACCGCCGGTCACCGCGCCGACCAGCGCCGCCACCGCGCCCAGCACCGCCGAGGCGACCAGCAGCACCGGCAGGTGGCGCAGCCGCCAGCCCCGGTCGTCGGCCGCCACGGCTGCGCGCACCCCGGGCTCAGCCACGCCGGTACGCCCGGCAGCCGCCGGCCCGGTCGACGTGCTCCGGACCGGTGCCGGGCCACGCCGGGCACGGCCCCCACGAGATGCGCTTCGCGTTCTCCACAGCGAAGAAGTCTACGGAGCCGCACACTGGTGACCGTGAGATGCCTCGTCACCGGCGCCACCGGTTACATCGGTGGACGACTCGCGCCCCGACTGCTCGCCGAGGGGCACCAGGTGCGCTGCCTGGCCCGCAAGGCCGGGCGGCTCCGCGACGTGCCCTGGGCCGCCGAGGCCGAGGTGGTCGAGGGCGACCTGCGCCGACCGGAGACGCTGCCGGCCGCCTTCGCGGGCGTCGACGTCGCGTACTACCTGGTGCACTCGCTCGGCCGGGCCGACTTCGAGGCGGCCGACCGGGAGGCCGCCGCCCACTTCGCCGAGGCCGCCGCGGCGGCCGGCGTACGCCGGATCGTCTACCTGGGTGGACCGGAGCCGACGGCGGACGGCGGGGTGGCCTCGCCGCACCTGCGGTCCCGGGCCGAGGTGGCGCGGATCCTGCTGGCCGGTGAGGTGCCCACCGTGGTGCTGCGGGCCGCCGTGATCATCGGGTCCGGGTCGGCCTCGTTCGAGATGCTGCGCTACCTCACCGAACGCCTGCCGGCCATGGTCACCCCCCGCTGGGTGCGCAACCGGATCCAGCCGATCGCCGTCCGGGACGTGCTGCGCTACCTGGTCGGCTGTGCCACCCTGCCGCCCGAGGTGGACCGGGCCTTCGACATCGGCGGCCCGGACGTGCTGACCTTCCGGGAGATGATGCAGCGGTACGCCCGGGTCGCCGGGCTGCGTCGCCGGATCATCGTGCCGGTGCGCCCGCTGACCCCGGCGCTCTCCTCGCACTGGGTGGGGTTGATCACCCCGGTGCCGAACGCCATCGCCCGCCCCCTGGTGGAGAGCCTGATCCACGAGGCGGTGACCCACGAGCACGACATCGCCCGCTGGCTGCCCGACCCGCCGGGCGGACTGACCGGCTTCGACGACGCCGTGGCGCTGGCCCTGAGCCGGGTGCGCGACGCCCAGGTGGAGACCCGCTGGTCGAACGCGAGCGGTCCGGACGCGCCGGCCGAGCCGCTGCCGACGGACCCGGAGTGGTCCGGCGGAACGGTCTACACCGACCTGCGCGAGCAGGAGGTCGACGCGCCACCGGCCGCGCTCTGGCGGACCATCGAGGGCGTCGGTGGTGAGCACGGCTGGTACTCGTTCCCGCTCGCCTGGTCGGTGCGCGGTTGGCTGGACCGGCTGGTCGGCGGGGTGGGGCTACGCCGGGGCCGCCGCGACCCGCACCGGCTCCAGGTGGGCGAGGCGCTGGACTTCTGGCGGGTCGAGGAGATCGTCCCCGGCACGCTGCTCCGGCTGCGCGCCGAGATGCGCCTGCCCGGCCGGGCCTGGCTGGAGCTGCGCGCCGAACCTCTCGGCGACGGCCGCAGCCGCTACGTCCAACGCGCCGTCTTCCTGCCACGCGGCCTCCCCGGCCACCTCTACTGGCTCTCGGTGGCCCCCTTCCACGCCGTCATCTTCGGCGGCATGGCCCGCAACATCGCCCGCCACACCCCCACCCCCTAATCCCCCACCCACCCCACCCCGCCCTCGCCCTCGCCCTCGCCCCCACCCCCACCCCCGGCTCCTGTCGATCATGGAGTTGTGGTGGACGGATCAGACCGCTTTGACCCGTTCTGCGGGCACCACAACTCCATGATCGACGGGCGGGGGTGGGGCGAGGGCGGGGTGGGGGTGGGGGCGAGGGCGGGGCGGGGGTGGGGCGAGGGCGGGGGCGGGGCGGGGGTGGGGTGGGTCAGTTGCCGTTGCGGGGGGTGGGGGCGAGGCGGTACGTGATCGACTCGCCGGGGGGGACGAAGTCCCGGACCGGGGTGTCGGACAGGGCGTCGGCCAGGATCCGGCCCACCGCGTCGACCATCCGGGACTGGACGGCGGCACCGACGGCGTCCCGCGGATCGTCCGGGTTGGCGGCGATCTGGGCCACCGCGAGCTGCGGGGTGAAGGCCACCACCGACTCGGTCTCGTTCCGCTCCGAGCTGCCGGTCTTGCCGGCCACCGGGCGACCCAGCCCCGGCCGGAGCTTCTCCGCCGTGCCCCCGTCGCAGCGGCGGTACATCGACTGGTCGCCGACCGGGCAGCGGGCCGCGTCGGCGGCGGCCCGGGCCACCTCGGTGTCGATCACCTGCCGGCAGTCGGGCCGGGCGGCGGCCACCTCCCGGCCGGCGCTGTCGGTGATCGACACCACCGGCAACGGCGCGCACCAGGTCCCCTCGGCGGCCACCGTGGCGTACGCGTTGGCCAGGTCGAGCGGGGTGGTGGAGGAGACCCCGAGGGTGAAAGCCCCCCAGTCCCGGGCGCTGTGCCGGGCCAGCGCGGCGTCGTCGGAGGCGCGGAACCGGATGCCCAGCCGCTCGGCCATCTCCACCACCCGGTCCGCGCCGACCCTCTCGGTGAGCCAGGCGAAGTAGGTGTTCACCGAGCGGCCGAAGGCGGTCCACATGGTCCGGTAGCCGTCCATCCACTCGGGGGTGGCGTTGGCCGGACACCACCGCCCGCCGCAGCCGGACCGGGCGTCGTCGGTCGGGAACCGGGTCACGATCCGGCTCGGCGCGGCGAAGCCGGTCTCCAGCGGCAGCCCGGACTCCAGGGCCGCCAGCAGGGCGAACAGCTTGAACGTCGAGCCGGCCTGATAGCCCTCGATGCCGTTGCCACCGGCGATCAGCTGGTTGACCGTGTTCGGATGGTTGCGCTGCCCGGCCGGGTTGGGGTCCACGCTGTAGTTGCGGTTCACCGCCAGGGCGAGCACCCGTCCGGTGCCCGGCTGGACCACCGCCACCGGCGCGGCCCGGGGATCGTCGACGTCGTAGATGTCGGCCACCTGGCGCACGGCCGCCCGCTGCACGGCCGGGTCGAGCGAGGAGACGATCCGGAATCCACCCCGGCGCAGGTTGTCCTGCCGTTCGGCGGCGGTGGCGCCGAAGGCGGGCTGGTCGCTCCACCACTGGGTGAACCAGTCGCAGAAGAAACCCCAGTCGTTGCGCTGCTCGGGCACGGCGGTGCAGTCGTTCGGTGTCCGGCTGGGCCGTAGCGCCAGCGGGGCGTCCCGGGCCGCCGCCGCGTCGGCCGGCGGCACCTGGCCCAGCGCCACCATCCGGTCCAGCACGTACGACCGGCGGGTCAGCGCCGCGTCGGCGTCGCCGTTGATCGGGTCGTCGGTGTCCGGGGACCGGACCAGCCCCGCCAGCAGCGACGCCTGGGCCAGGGTCAGCCTGGCCGGGGTGGTGGAGAAGTAGCGTTTGGTCGCCGCCGCGATGCCGTACGCCCCAGCGCCGAAGTAGGCGATGTTGAGGTAGCGGGTGAGGATCTCGTCCTTGCTCAGCTCGCGCTCCAGCGCCAGGGCGTACCGCATCTCCTGGAGCTTGCGGGCCGTGCTGATCTCGGTGGCCTTCTTCCGCTGCTCCTTGGTCAGTCGGGGATCGTTGCTGAGCACGTTGCGGACGTACTGCATGCTCAGCGTGGAGGCGCCCTGCCGGGCCCGGCCGTCGCGCTGGTTGGCGGTGAACGCCCGCACCACGCCCCGCGGGTCGACGCCCCGGTGCTGGTAGAAGCGGGCGTCCTCGGCGGCGACGATGGCCTGCCGCATCACCGGGGCCACCTTGGTCAGCGGCACGTCCACCCGGTCCTCGGTGTAGAACGAGGTGATCAGGGTGACGCCGTCGGCGGCGTACAGGGTGGAGCGTTGGGCGGTGGGCGGGGCGCGCAGGGTGTTGGGCAGTTCGGCGTAGGAGGACGCGAGCCCGCCGAAGCCGATGCCGAACACCAGGGCGAGCGGCAGGGCCGCCGCCGCCAGCACCAGTCCGGCGAGCACGCCGGCGAGCAACACGGTGAACGCCTTGTCGAGGTGGGTCCGGATCATCGGTACTCCCCGCCGGAGTCGTCAGGACCCGTTCAGCATGACCCGCAAAACCACCCGAACTCTCATCTTTCCGCAAAAACGGATTAAGCGCGCGGGGCGGACACGGCGCGCGGAGCGGGACACGCCGCCCCGGTCACCCGGACGAGACCGCACCGCCACCAGGGCCACCGACCGGGGTGGAAACGGCGGCGAATCAGGGCAGCAGGGCCGAGGTGAGCGGGTGCACCGTCTCCTCGATCTCGTCGGCCACCCGGCTGAAGCACTGGTCGCCCCGGCCCCACGGATCGTCCAGGTCGTCGGAGTGCACCGCGGCCGCACCCTGCCGCGCCGCGTCGGCCGCCGCCACCAGGGCGACCCCCCGGGCGTACACCGCCTCCGGGACGGCCCGGGCCGGCGGCAGGGCGGCGGTGTCCAGCACGCCGAGCAGCCGGCCGAACTCCCTCAGCACGAAGGTGCGCGAGGCCGCGTCCGGGCGCAACGCCACCACGTACTCCTGCTGGTCGGCGGTGGCGGTGAGGACGAGGTCGGCGGCGTCGATCAGGTCGGAGCGCAGCTTGCGGGCGGCGAAGCCCTCGACGTCACCGCCCCGGCCCAGCACCTGCCTTGCCGCGGGCGGGTTCATCTCCTCCCCCGCGTGCCAGCCGCCCGTCCCGGCGCTGTGGCTGTGCAGTAGCGCGTCCGAGCCGGCCGGGTCGACACCGAGCCGGCCCAGCCGCTCCCGGACGGCCAGCACCAGCAGCCGCTCGGCCATCGGGGACCGGCAGATGTTGCCCATGCAGACGTGCAGGACGGTGAACGGCGGCACTCAGGCGCTCCGCTCGTCGAGGACGTCCGGCGCGACCTCCCGGAGCTGGTCCAGGTCGATCGCGCCGGCCCGGAGCAGCCGGGGCGTCTCACCGGTCAGGTCGACGATGGTGCTCGGCACCGGGTCGGGGCACGCGCCAGCCTCCAGATAGACGCGCACCGAGTAACTGAGCTGGTCGCGGGCCTCCTCGGCGGTCACCGCGGCCGGCTGGCCCACCTTGTTGGCGGCGGCCACCGCCATCGGGCCGGTCTCCCGCAGCACCTCCAGCGCCACCGGGTGCAGCGGCATCCGCACCGCGACCGTGCCGCTGGCGTCGCCCAGGTCCCAGGCGAGGCTCGGCGAGTGCTCCACCACGATGGTCAACGCCCCCGGCCAGAACGCCTCCACCAGGTCCCGGGCCGCCTTGGGCAGCGAGAAGACCAGGCCGTCGAGGGTGTGCCGGGAGCCGATCAGCACCGGCGGCGCCTGCTGGCTGCCGCCCCGGGCATCGGAGAGCGCCCGCACCGCGTACGGGGTGAACGCGTCCGCGCCGATCCCGTAGACCGTGTCGGTGGGCAGAACGACCAGCTCGCCGTTCTTGACCGCCTCGATCGCCGCGGCCACCCCGCGGTCCCGGTCGGCGGGCGACCGACAGTCGTAGAGCATCACGAGGAGCCAGTCTGCCACGCCGGCCCGCGGACGGCGTGCGGGCCGTCCGACCCGCGGGACGCGGTGGCGAACCGGGGTCGGCCGGCCAGGTCCCGGTGCGCCCGCACCGCCGTGTACCGGCCGTCCGCGGCGAGCAACGCCGGCACTGCCGCGCCATGCGTGTCGTCGTGCTCGACACCCAGGTCACCGCCGGGGCGCAGCAGGTCGGCCGCCCGGCGCAGCACCGGCCGGACCACCGCCAGCCCGTCCGCCCCGCCGAACACCGCCTCGTCCGGGTCGAACCCGGCCACCTCCGGCGGGACCACCACCGCACGCGGCACGTACGGCGGGTTGCACAGCAGCACGTCCACCGCGCCGACCAGGTCGGCGAGCAGCCCCGGATCGGTGACGTCGGCGGCCACCACCTCGACCGGCCGGTCCCCGGCGGCGGCCCGACCCGCCGCGTTGCGCCGCAGCCAGGCCAGCGCGGCGGGGGACCGCTCCACCGCCACCACCCGGGCCGTCGGGACCTCCTGGGCCACCGCCAGCGCGACCGCCCCGGAACCACTGCACAGGTCGACCACCACCGGAGCCGGTCGGGTCGACGCCCGCTCGATCCCCCAGCCGGCCAGCAACTCCGTCTCCGGGCGGGGCACGAAGACCCCCGGCCCGACCGCCAGCTCCAGGTGCCGGAAGCCGGCCCGCCCGGTCAGGTGCTGCAACGGCTCACGGTCGGCCCGCCGGGCCACCAGCGCGTCGTACCGGTCCCGCTGGGCCGGGGTGAAGCCGTCGGCGAGGGCCAGCCGCCCCCGGGGCACCTCCAGCACGTACGCGGCGAGCTGCTCCGCCTCGGAACGGGCCGAGGCCACCCCGGCGGCGGCGAGGGTACGGGCGGCACGGGCCACCACCGGCGAGGGCCGCTCGCGTTCTGTCCCTTCGGACGGGTGGCGTGGAAGTGAGGTCACGACATAATCATGAGGCGTCGCCGGCCGTACACGTGCGGGTAGGTCACCGCGCCGTCCCGGTGGTGACACGGATCGTCCGATCGCGCGCCGACAGGAGGTTCGCCAGGTGGGGTGGCTCGACCGGGTCGACGACCAGGTTGACGCCCTGACGCACGCCCGCCACCTCCAGGAGGCCAGCCGCTCGGCCGAGGCGATCGTGGTGCTCGACCGGGTGCTGCGCACCTCCACCGACCCGTACACCAGGGCCGACGCCCTGGTGCAGCGGCTCTGCGCGCTGATCAACCTCGGCCGGACCGCCGAGTTCACCCGGGCCATCGAGGACGCCTCCGGCGCCGTCCGGGACCTCCCCGAGCCCTACCTGCACGGGCACCTCAACGCGTTGGCGGCGCTGGCCGCGCACCACCAGGGCGCGCTGGACCGGTGCGTCACCCACCTGGTCCGGGCGGCCCGCGCGCTCGGCGCGGCGGAGGACCGCGACCGGGACACCGCCTGGGGCTGGCACGACCTGGCGATGGCGTACTCCTACCTCAGCTTCCACGGCTACGCGCTGGGCGCTATCGAACGGGCCCGCCAGCACGGCGCCGCCGCCGGCATCCCGGAGGAGACCTTCGCCGCACCGGGCATCCGGCTGCGCAACGCCGTCGCGCTGGACCACAACGGCGACAGCGACGGCTGCCTGCGGGTGCTCCGCGACATCGCGGCCGACCTGTCCCGGTTCACCGCCGACGGCCGGGCCGACCGGCTGCGCCCGAGCAGTCTCGCCGCGTACGGCTACGCGGCCGTCCGCCGGGCCGCGCTCGGTGACCCGGCCCCGGTCGGCCCGGAACCGGCCCGGCTGCTCGGCTACGGCGGTGACAGCGCCCGGGCCCGGGACATGCGCCAGCTCGGCCACGTGTGCCTGGCGGTCGCCGACGAACGCCCGATCGAGGCGATCACCCGGCTGGACTCGGCCCGGGTGTCGGCCGAGACGCTCGGTGCGGCGGAGGCGTCCCGGCTGCGCAGCATCGCCCTCTCCCGGGCCGGTGACCACGCCGCCGCGCACCGCGCCGACCGGCGGGCGTTCCGGCTGGCCGCACAGCGCAACGACCGGCTGCGGGACGTCTACATCGACGGCATCGCGGCCCGGATCGACCACGAGGAGATGCGCCGGGAGGCGGCCCGCTACGAGGGCGAGGCGCTGACCGACCCGCTGACCGGCCTGGCCAACCGGCGTCAGTTGGAGCGGCACGTCGCCTCGGTGGTGTCCCGGGGCGAGCGGGTGGTGATCGGCGTCTGCGACCTGGACGGCTTCAAGGCGGTCAACACCACCCACGGCCACCACTCCGGCGACCTGGTGCTGCAACGCATCGCCGGGGTGATCAACCGGGTGATGCGCCGCGGCGACGTCGTGGCCCGCTACGGCGGCGACGAGTTCGTGGTGGTGCTCTCCGGGGCCGGCATGACCGAGGCCGCCGAGGTGGCCCGCCGGATCGACGCGGCCGTGCGTACCGAGGACTGGGAGTCGCTGGTGCCCGGCACCCCGGTCGGGGTGAGCATCGGTTTCGCCGAGGTCCACGGCGGCGGTGGCGGCACCGCGGTGCGCGACGCCCTCGGCACCGCGTTCGAGATCGCCGACCGGGAGATGCTGCGGGCCAAGACCCGCCCCCGCGTCTGCTGACCCGCCCCCGGCCCCGGGTCAGTGGCGGGTCAGTTCGGTGTCGCCGGCGAGCCGGGCGGCGCGATCGGCCTCGGTGAGGGCGTCCAGGACGCCGTCCAGCTCCCCGGCGAGGGCCAGGTCGAGGTTGTACGCCGTGTAGCCGATCCGGTGGTCGGTGATCCGGTTCTGCGGGAAGTTGTAGGTGCGGATCCGCTCCGAGCGGTCCACGGTGCGGACCTGCGCCTTGCGGGCGTCCGAGGCGGCGGCGTCGGCCTGCTCCTGGGCCACCGCCAGCAGCCTGGCCCGCAGGATCCGCATCGCCTGCTCCCGGTTCTGCAACTGGGACTTCTCGTTCTGGCAGGAGACCACCACGCCGGTCGGCAGGTGGGTGATCCGGACCGCCGAGTCGGTGGTGTTCACCGACTGCCCACCCGGCCCGGACGACCGGAACACGTCGATCCGCAGGTCGTTCGGGTCGATGGTGACGTCGACCTCCTCGGCCTCGGGCAGCACCAGCACGCCGGCCGCGCTGGTGTGGATGCGCCCCTGCGACTCGGTGACCGGGACTCGCTGCACCCGGTGCACGCCGCCCTCCCACTTGAGCCGGGACCAGACCCCGTTGCCGGCGTCCGGGACTCCCCTGGTCTTGATCGCCAACGAGACGTCCTTGACCCCGCCGAGGTCGGAGTCCTGCGCGTCGATCACCTCGGTCAGCCAGCCGTGCCGCTCGGCGTACCTGGTGTACATCCGCAGCAGGTCCCCGGCGAAGAGCGCCGACTCCTCCCCGCCCTCACCGGCCTTGATCTCGATGATCACGTCCTTGGCGTCGTGCGGATCCCGGGGGATCAGCAGCTCCGCCAGCCGTTCCTCGAGCACCGGCAGGGTCGCCGCGATCGACTCCGCCTCCTCGGCGAAGGCCGGTTCCTCGGCGGCCAGCTCCCGGGCCGCGACCAGATCCGCCCGGGCCTGCTCCAGTTCGCCTGCGGCCTTGTGCAGTGGGACCAGCTCGGCATAGCGGCGGCCGACCCGACGGGCGGTGTTCTGGTCGGCGTGGATGGCCGGGTCGGCCAGCCGCTTCTCCAGCTCGGCGTACTCGTCGAGGAGGGCGGCCAGGCGCTCGCTGCTCATACGGGATACTCCTTCGACGGGTACGGGACGGCAGGTCACAGGACGGCGAAAGTAGGCGGAACGGACGAACGCCCGCGTCCGGCACGGGGCCGGACACGGGCGTCGTCGGTGAAGCTACTTGGCCTTCTTCGCCTGAACCTTGGCGTACTTCTGCTGGAACTTGGCGACCCGGCCGGCGGTGTCGAGGACGCGCTGCTTACCGGTGTAGAACGGGTGGCAGGCGCTGCAGGTCTCGACGCTGATCGCGCCACCCTTGGCGGTGCTGCGGGTGGTGAAGGAGCTGCCGCACGAGCACTTGACCTCGGTGGTCACGTATTCGGGGTGGATGTTGGGCTTCATGTCGCCTCGGTCCTTTCGTCAGGTGGTCGCCGGGTCGCCGCTGATCCCCCGCCGCCTGGTGCGCGACGGACTCGGGCGTGAACCGGAACCGGTGGCCGATTGACCAGTGTGCCATGGGCGTGAGCCGGCCCGACGGGCGGGCCACACGATCGGTCCGGCAGTGGTAACGCCCGCTCACCGGGTCGCATTCCCGCCGCTCCCGACCCGCATTCCTCACCCGGCGCGGAGACCGGCGCGAGCGGCCGGGCGCGGCGGACAGGGCGCCATGGGCCGGGCGCGGCCACCGGGCGGTGGGCCGGGCGCGGCGACCGGGCGGGAACGGGCGGGCTCCTCCCCCAGTTTCAGGAGCCCGCCCGACGGGGCAGCCGGGCGGCGGACGCCTCCCCAGGTCTCTCCCGCCGCCCTCGGTGATCGCGCCCCGGCCGGATGACCGCGAACCCGTGTGTCCCAGTCAACCCGGCCGCGCACAGGATTTTCAAGAGCAGGAATCCCATTGAAAAAAAGTTCTATGGTGGAATTTCCCCACAACAGCAGTTCCGGGTACGACGAAGGGCACGGCCGCAGCGGCCGTGCCCTTCGTGGCGGTCTCATCCGGGTGGGGTCACTCCCCCGGCGTCGACTTGGCGATCTGCATCAGGAACTCGATGTTGGTGCGGGACTGCTTGAGCCGGTCGATCAGCAGATCCAGCGCGGCCTGCGAATCCAGCGAGTGCAGCACCTTGCGGAGCTTGTGGATGATCGCCAGCTCCTCCGGCGCGAACAGGACCTCCTCCTTGCGCGTGCCGGAGGGGTTGATGTCGATCGCCGGGAAGACCCGCTTGTCGGCGATCTTCCGGTCCAGCTTCAGCTCGGCGTTGCCGGTGCCCTTGAACTCCTCGAAGATGACCGTGTCCGCCATGGACCCGGTCTCCACCAGCGCGGTGGCGAGGATGGTCAGCGAGCCGCCGTTCTCGATGTTGCGGGCCGCGCCCAGGAACCGCTTCGGCGGGTAGAGCGCCGTGGAGTCGATACCACCGGACATGATCCGGCCGGAGGCCGGCGCCGCCAGGTTGTACGACCGACCGAGCCGGGTCACCGAGTCGAGCAGGACGACCACGTCGTGGCCCAGCTCGACGAGGCGCTTGGCCCGCTCGATCGCCAACTCGGCGATCGTGGTGTGGTCCTGCGGCGGACGGTCGAACGTGGCCGCGATGACCTCGCCCTTCACCGACCGCTGCATGTCGGTGACCTCTTCCGGCCGCTCGTCCACCAGCACCACCATCAGGTGGCACTCCGGGTTGTTCCGGGTGATGGCGTTCGCGATGGCCTGGAGCACCATCGTCTTGCCCGCCTTGGGCGGCGACACGATCAACGCGCGCTGCCCCTTGCCGATGGGCATCACCAGGTCGATCACCCGGGTGGTGAGGATGTGCGGCTCGGTCTCCAGCCGCAGCCGTTCCTGCGGGTAGAGCGGCGTGAGCTTGTAGAACTCCGGCCGGCGACGGGCCTCCTCCGGCTCCATGCCGTTGATGGTGTCCAGCCGGACCAGTGGGTTGTACTTGTCCCGCCGCTGGTCGCCACTGCCGCCGCTGTCCCGGGCGGCCCGGACGGCACCGGTGATCGCGTCACCGCGGCGCAGACCGTGCTTCTTGATCTGGGACATCGAGACGTAGACGTCGTTCGGGCCGGCCAGGTAGCCGGTGGTCCGGACGAAGGCGTAGTTGTCGAGCACGTCGATGATGCCGGCGACCGGCACCAGCACGTCGTCCTCGCCGACCTGCGGCTCGCGGCCACCACCGTTGTCGTTGCCGCCCTCGACCCGGTCACCCCGGCCACGCCGACGGTCCCGGAACCGGCTGCGCCGGCCGCGCCGGCCGCCACCCTCGCCGTCGTCGTCCGAGTCGTCCCGGTTGTCGCGCTGACCCCGGTCGCTGACCCGGTCACCCCGGTCACCCCGGTCGTTACGGTCGGACCGCTCGGCCCGGTCGTTACGGTCGGCCCGCTCGGCCCGGTCGGACCGCTCGTTGCCGGCCCGCTCGGCCCGGTCAGCGCCGGACCGCTCGTTACCGGACCGCTCGGCCCGGTCGCCACCGGACCGCTCGTTGCCGGCGCGACCGGCCCGGTCGCCGTCCGTCCGCTCGGCCCGGTCGCCGCCGGCCCGCTCGCCGCGCTCGGCCCGGTCGCCGCCGGCCCGCTCGCCACGGTCCCGACCGCCGCGTCCCTCGGCCCGCTCGGGGCGCTCACCGGTCTCGACCGGCGGCTCCTCGGTACGGGCCTCGACGGGCCGCGCCTCGGCGACCGGTCGCGCCTCGGCGGTGCTGGCCCGGCTGCGCCGGGTCCTGGTCCGGCCCTCGGTCTCGCCGGTGACGGCAGGGGTCGCCGCCGGCTCGGTCACCCGCTCCGGGGCGACCTCGGCGCGCACCTCCTCCCGGACGGGGGCAGCCGCGGCGGCCACCTCGGCCCGCGGTCGAGGGGTGCCGGTCGCGGCGCCGCCCTGCTGCCGCTCGGAGATCGCGCTGATCAACTCGCCCTTACGCATGCGAGCCGTCCCGGAGATGCCGAGCGACGCGGCCAGGCTTTGCAGCTCCGGCAGCAGCATCGCCGACAGGCCGGTGCCGCTGCGCCGACGGCGGGCGGGGGCGGCGGTGGTGGCATCGCCAGCGACGTTGGAAACATCCGACGTCACGTCGGTGGTGTCGCTCAATGGATTCCTTCCCTCGATAGGCCGGGACTGCCCGGGATCGACAAGCAAGGTGGCCGGGCGGCCTCGGTGCACCCGCCTCGCATGACGCGTCGCGGGAGTCTGTGGCACAGCAGCCGGGCGGTTTCCCAACTCACCAACGTCGGTGAGCAGGTCTCGCCGTCTGCGGCGACCTGCGGAAACTGCGGTGCGGCGTGGGCCTTTGGCAGGGGTGACGGGCTGACCGCCGAGAGCTTCGGGGTGCGCCGACCCGCAGAGAGATCGCGTGCTTCGCGGCTGTGCTGAGTCTAGAGCGTAATCAACTCTTCCGACCTGCGGCAACAGGGCCCCGCTCGGCGTGTCCAAGTCTACCCCGTGCGACCGTCGCTCCGCGCACCTCTACCGGCAACCGCCAGACTTCCCATTCTGTTCCCGGGGTGAACCCCTCGGGCGGCGCGTCGAACGCCAGCACCGTCGGTCCCGCCCCACTGACCACGGCGGCCACACCAGCCGCACGCAGCTCACCAACCAGGGCCGCGGTCGCCGGCATTCCCGCCGCGCGGTAATCCTGGTGCAGCCGGTCGACGGTGGCCGGCAGCAGCAACGCCGGCTCGGTGGTCAACGCGTGCACCAGCAACGCCGACCGGCCCGCGTTCGACGCCGCGTCCGGATGCGGCACCGTCGACGGCAGCGCCGCCCGCGCGGTGGCCGTCAGCCCCCGCCCGGCCGGCACGAAGACCGTGGGCCGTACCCCGGCCGCGACCGGCAGCGAGACCGCCCGACCGCCGGCCGGCTCGGTCCAGGCGATGGTGAACCCGCCCAGCAGGCAGGGGGCGACGTTGTCCGGGTGCCCCTCGATCCCGGCCGCCAGCCGGAGCACCGCGTCGTCGTCGAGCCGCCGTTCGCCGTCGGTGACCAACGCGCGGGCCAGCAGCACCCCGGCCACGATCGCCGCCGAGGAGGAGCCCAGGCCGCGGGCCTGCGGGATGCGGTTGACGCACTCCAGCGCCAGCCCCGGCGGCTGCCCACCGAGCTGCTCGAAGGCGGCCCGCATGGCGACCACCACCAGGTGCCGGTCGTCCGGCGGCAACTCACCGGCGCCCTCGCCGGCCACCGTCACCCGGACGCCGGCCGGGACCACCTCGGCGGCCACGTCGTCGTGCAGGGCGAGGGCCAGCCCGAGGGCGTCGAACCCGGGGCCCAGGTTGGCACTGGTCGCGGGCACCCGCACCCGCACCGGCCCGGAGGCGAAAGTCGTCGGCACCGACCCATGCTAGGGCCAGGGGCCGACGTCGCGTCCGCTCGCCCGGACGGTGGGACTGGATCACCTCGGTTAGCCTGACGCCGACCCCACCCCGGTCGGGAGGACGGATGGACATGTTCGGTTACCGGCTCACCCAGTTGCTGGGCCACCTGCCCGTGCTGCTGACCCTGCTCGGCATCGTGGTGCTCGCCGCCACCGCCCGCCGCCGGCTGCCGGGCCGGGTCCGGTCGTTGCTGCTCGCCGGGGCCGTCATCCTGCTGTTGCTGGAGCTGCTCGGCGCCGCCTGGGTGACCGCGCTGCCGGAGCTGCTCCGGTCGCGCTCCCTCTCCGGCGGGATGCGGCAGTTCGAGCTGATGAACCTCACCGTCAACGTGGTCCGCTGGCTCGGCTACCCCGTCGGCCTGGGGCTCATCGCCGCCGCCGTGTTCGTCGGCCGCACCCCGGCCCCCGTACCCGGCCGACCGTGGGGGGCCTGGACGCCGCCGCAGGCCGACCGCGCCGACTGAGTCCCGGCCGGCGGTCAGCGGGCGGGCAGCGGGTCGGTGCCGGTGACCGGGTCGGTGAGCGAGAGCCGGCGGGTCGCGATCCGCCAACCGACCGCGTACACCAGGGTGACCAGGCCGCAGCCGGCCAGCACCAGCCGCTCGTCCACCCGGTCGACCACGCCGGCGACCACCAGCTGGCTGACCGAGATCGCCAGGGTCGCCAGCATCATGTCGGTGGCGAACACCCGGCCCCGCAGCCGGTCGGGCACCTCACCCTGGAGCGCGAAGTTCGACAGCACCCAGTTGCTGCCACCACCGAAGTGGGCCACGAAGACCAGCACCACCACCAGCGGGAACCAGGGCGTCACCGCCGCGCCCAGATAGGCCAGCCCGTACAGCGACATCGACAGCGCCAGACCGGGCAGCAGCCAGGCCCGGTTGGTCAGCACCCGACGCATCAGGATCGGCCCGACCAGCGCCCCCGCCCCACGTGCCGCGAAGAGCAGCCCGGTGCCGACCGGACCCACCCCGTACAGGGCGGCCAGCAGGGGGAAGACGGTCAGCACGCCGTTGCCCAGCCCCACCGCCGACTTCACCGTCACCAGCGCCAGCACCCTCGGCCGGTGCCGGATGTGACCCAACGCCTCGCCGATCGCCGCCCAGGTGCGCGGCACCGCCCGGTCGGGTTCCCGGGCCGCCTGCAACGGGCGGCGGATCCGGGCGGCCAGGCCCGCCGCCAGCACCAGGCCGACCGCCCCCACCCAGAAGCAGGCGTACGGCCCGACCGCCGCGCTCAACACGCCGCCGAGGGACGCGCCGACCACCGTCATCGTCCCCCAGGCGGACCCGGCCACGGCGTTGCCCGCGGCCAGGTCGGCGGGGTCGAGCACGTTGGGCAGGGCGGCCTGCGCCGACGGCGAGTAGAACGCCTTGCCGACCGCCACCAGGCTGATCGCCACCATGGCCAGCCAGGCCGTACCGGCGCTCCGGACGCCGAGCAGCAGCAGCACGCCGAGCAGCGTCAGGCCGTTCGCGGCCATCATGACCTTCCGGCGGTCGAACCGGTCGGCGATGGTCCCGGTGTACGGCAGCAGCAACGCCAGCACCCCGGTGTCCAGCGCCAGCACCAGGGCACCCCACACCCCGCTGCCGGTCAGCTCCGGCAACAGCACCAGCAGCGGCACCATGACGAACCAGTCGGCACCGAAGACGACCAGCTCAGCCAGGAAGAGGTTGCGGAAGTCCCGGTTGCGGACCAGGACCGAGAGCGGAGACGACACGTGCCCGGACCCTACCCGCCCGGTCGGGGGGCGGTCATGCGGCCCAGGAGCTGGGAGACCGTGACGAAGGTATAGCCGCGGGACCGTAGCCCGGTGATCATCTCGCCCAGACCGCGCAACGCCACCTGCCGGTTCGCCGGGCCGGCGTCGTGGGCCAGCAGGATGGTGCCCGGCACCACGTCGGCCACGATCCGCCGGGCGTGGCCGGCCGGGTCGTCCGGGAACTCGCCCTCCACCATCTGCAACGACCAGAGCACGATGCGGTAGTCGAGGCGTACGGCGGCGTGCAGCACCCCACCGCCCAGGTGCCCGTACGGCGGCCGGGCCAGCCGGGGCGGCACCCCGGTGACCTCGGCGATGGCGTCGTGCGAGCGGCGCAGGTCGTCGTGCACGGCGGCGGCGGCCAGCCTGGCCAGGTCCCGGTGCCGCCAGCTGTGGTTGCCGACCTCGTGCCGGGCCAGCCGACCCCGGATCAGGTCGGCGTGCCGGTGTACCCGGCTACCGACCAGGAAGAAGGTCGCCGGCACCGCGTACCGGTCGAGGGTGTCCAGCACCGTCGGGGTCCACTGCGGCAGCGGCCCGTCGTCGAAGGTGAGCGCGACCAGCCGCTCGGTGGTCGGTACGTGCCAGACCACCTGGAGCCCGCCCGAGCCGACGTCCTGCCGCCGGTTGCCGACGGTGGCGCTGGCCGGGCCGGTGGACAACGGCAGGTGCCGGTCGGCGAGCCAGGTGCCCTGCGACATCCCGGCGGCCCCCAGGGCGACGCCCCCGGCCAGCAGCGCCCCGCCGCCCAGCACCCGCCGCCGGCTCCACCGTCCGCCGTCGGGACCGGCCGGCCCCGCCTCGCGCGCCATCACCCAGGGTGGGACGACGATGACGGAAAGTCGATATCCACGGGCTGACCGTACCCGCCGATAGGCCCGATGTCCCGACCCCGACGCGACGCGCCCCCGGCCGGGGACACCCGGACCGGGGGCGCGGCACGCGCGACGGCGGAGGTTACTCGGCCGGCGGGAGCGGCGACCGGCGGCTCTTCGGCAGCCGCAGCACCTCGAACTGGTCGGTGCCGTCCACCAGCGCCGCGGAGGGGGCCGGGCGGCCCGGTGCCTCGGCCGACGCCCCGGCGGCCGGGGCACCCACCGGGACCGGGACCTCGGCGTCCCGGTCGTCGGGGGTGCCGGTCGGGTCACCGTCGGCGGGGGCGTCGCCCCGCCGGGCGGCCCGCCGCGCCCGCAGCGACTCCTTGGTGCGCTCCACCATCGTGTAGAGGGTCGGCACCAGGACCAGGGTGAGCAGGGTGGAGCTGAGCAGGCCGCCGATCACCACCACCGCGAGCGGCTGGGAGATGAAGCCACCCTCCCCGGTGAGCCCGAGGGCCATCGGCAGCAACGCGAAGATGGTGGCCACCGCGGTCATCAGGATCGGTCGCAGACGCCGCCGACCGCCCTCGACCACCGCCTCGGTGACGCCCATCCCCTGCGCCCGGTACTGGTTGACCAGGTCCAGCAGCACGATCGCGTTGGTCACCACGATGCCGACCAGCATGAGCACGCCGATCAGCGCGGGCACGCCCAACGGCGTCCCGGTGGCCAGCAGCAGACCGATCGCGCCGGTCGCCGCGAACGGGATGGAGATCAGCAGGATCAGCGCCTGGGTGATGCTCCGGAACGTCGCCACCATGATCAGGAAGACGATCGCGATCGCGGCCAGCACGGCCAGGCCCAGGTCACCGAAGGCGTCCTCCTGCTGGGCACTGGCCCCGCCCACGGCGACCGTCGCCCCCGGCACGTCCACGTCGGCCAGCCGCTTCTTGAGCTCCGCGGTGGTCGCGCCGAGGTTCGAGCCGGTGGCCGTCCCGGTCACCGACACGCTGCGCTCACCGTCGATCCGGGTGACCTGCTGCGGCCCCTCCCCCCGGCTCACGTCGGCGATGTCGTCCAGCTTCACCGGACCCACCGGCAGCGCCCGCAACTGCTCCTCGGTCGTCGGCGGGGTGGCGGTGGTACGGAGCACCACGTCCTGCTGACCGCCGTCGAGCGTCACCCGGCCCAGCGGACTGCCCCGGTACGCCTGCGACACGAGCTGTCCGACCGCCGCCTCACTGAGCCCCACCCGGGCCGCGGCCAACCGGTCGACGGTGACGTCGACCCGGGGCACCCGCTCGGAGAGGCTGGTGGCCACGTCCTCGACCCCGGAAATGCCGGCCATCGCGGCCCGGACCTGCTCGGCGGCCCGGTTCAGGGTGTCGGTGTCGGCGGCCTTGACCACCACCTCCAGCTGGTTGCCCGAGGTGGCACCCTGCCCGGTGCCGAAGCTCAGCTCCCCGGCGGCGGCACCGAGCCGGTCGAACTCCCCGCGCAGGACCTGCCGCATCTCCTTGGCGTCGGTGTCACCGTCCAGCGCGACCGACCACTGGGCGGTGTTGTTGCCGCCGCCGGCCAGCCACGGCTGGTCGTTGCCGCCCGCGCTCACCTGGTACGACTCGACCCCGTCGGTACGCCCCAGCACCCCCTCCACCAGGCGGGCCGCCTGGTCGGTGGCGGCCAGCCCCGCCCCGGCCGGCAGCTTCTGGCTGATGTTGAGGGTGTCCTGGCCGGAGTCGTCCAGGAAGTTGGTCTCCAGCTTCTGGGCCAGCCCGAACGTGCCGAACAGCAGCAGGATGCCCACCGCCACGGTGATCCACCGGGTTCGGCGGCTCCGGGTGGCGAACCCGATCGCCGGCAGGTACGCCCGCTGCAACGGGCTGCGCAGCTCCTTGGCCTCGGCGGCCCGGCGCACCGCCTCGTCCGCCCCGTCGCGCGGCGGCTTGAGGAACCAGTACGCCAGCACCGGGATCACCGTCAGCGACACCAGCAGCGAGGCGAGCAGGGCCACCGTGACGGTGATCGCGAAGGGCGCGAAGAGCTGCCCGACGAAGCCACCCACCAGGGCGATCGGCGCGAACACCGCCACCGTGGTGAGGGTCGACGCGGTGACCGCCCCGGCCACCTCGCGGACGGCGGTGACGATGGCGTCCTGTTTCGGCTCACCGTACTCCAGGTGGCGTTTGATGTTCTCCAACACCACGATCGAGTCGTCGACCACCCGCCCGACCGCGATGGTCAACGCGCCCAGGGTGAGCAGGTTGAGCGAGTAGTCGCCGATCCAGAGGGCGAGCAGCGCCACCACCACCGACAGCGGGATGGAGACCGCGGTGACCAGGGTGGAGCGGACCGAGAGCAGGAAGACCAGGATCACCACGACCGCCATCAGCAGGCCGAGCAGTCCCTCGGTGGTCAGGCTCTCGATCGACTTCTCCACGAACGGGGCCTGGTCGAACACGATGGTCAACTCGGCACCGGAGGCGGACCGCAGGTCGTCGAGCCGGTCCCGGATGTCGTGCGAGACGCGTACGGCGTTGCCGTCCTGGGCCGCCGTGACCTGGATCCCGATGCTCTCCTTACCGTTGGTGCGGGTGATCGCGGTGGCCGGGGCGAGCTGCTGCTCCACCGTCGCCACGTCGCCGAGCCGGACCGCCGGGGCCTTCGGCGCGCTCGGGGTGAGCGCGATGCCGCGCAACTGGTCGAGGGTGGTGACCGGGGCTCCCACCTGCACCGGCAGCGTGCTGGTGCCGTCGACGACCGCGCCGGCCGGGACGGCGATGCCGTTGGTCTTCAGCGCGGTGGCGATCGCGGTCGGGGTCAGCTTCGCGGCGGCGAACTTCGCCGGGTCCGGCACGATCGTCACGACCTGCTCGCGGGTGCCGGTCACGGCGACCGTGCGGACGCCGTCGATCCCCTCCAGCTCGGGTACGACGGTGGCGCGCAGCCGCTCGGCGAGCGCCCGCTCGTCACCGCCACCGGTGGCGGCCAGCACCACCGCCGGCAGGTCGTCGGTGCTGCCGGTGAGGACCTGCGGGTCGACGTCGGCCGGGAGCTGCGCGTCGACGCGGCTCAGCGCGGTCTGCATCTTGTTGGCCGCGTCGTCGATGTCGGTGCCGAAGGCGAACTCCACGGCGATCGTCGCGGACCCCTCGCGCGAGGTGGAGGTGACCTTCTCCAGCCCGGCGATGCCCTGGAGGCTGTTCTCGATCGGCTCGGTGACCTGCGCCTCGACGATCTCCGGCGACGCGCCCGGGTAGACCGCGACGACGAACGCCCCGGGGAACTCCAGCGACGGCAGGAGCTGCTGCTTGAGCGAGGGGACGGTGAACGCCCCGAACGCCGCGGTCACCACCGCGATGAGGGCGACGAGCCCCCGGTTGGCGAGGCTTGATCTGGCGAGCAGCGACATCGGCGTGGCTCACTCCTGGGAGAGGGGACAGGCGTAGGAAAGTCTGCCCGACCCGGTCTCCCCCACCCGTAACGGGGTGGTCACCCGCCGGCCGGGTCGACGGGGACGGCACGCCGGCCGGCACCGCCGCCCCGGCCGGGATCGGGATCAGGCCAGGTCGAGGGAGCGGGCGGCGGTCAGGGCGTCGTTGGCGATGGTGATCGGGGCGGGCGCGGTGGAGATCGCCCACTCCGGGTCCTTCAGGCCGTGGCCGGTGACCGTGCAGACCACCGTCGCCCCGGCGGGCACCCGGCCCTCGGCCCCCTGCTGGAGCAGGCCCGCCACGCTGGCCGCGCTGCCCAGCTCGACGAAGACCCCCACCTCCCGGGCCAGCAGCCGGTAGGCGGCGAGGATCTCCCGGTCGGTCACCGCGGCGATCAGCCCCTGCGAGGCGTCCCGGGCGTCGAGGGCCTTGGTCCAGCTCGCCGGGTTGCCGATCCGGATGGCGGTGGCGATGGTCGACGGCTCCGGCACCACCTGGCCGCTGACGATGGGGGCCGCCCCGGCGGCCTGGAAGCCGAACATCCTCGGGGCGCGGGTGGCGTTGCCGGCCCGCAGGTCCTCCGAGTAGCCCATCCAGTAGGCGGAGATGTTGCCGGCGTTGCCGACCGGCAGGCAGTGGATGTCGGGGGCGTCACCGAGCGCCTCGACGATCTCGAAGGCGGCCGTCTTCTGGCCGTGCAGCCGGTCCGGGTTGACCGAGTTGACCAGGGCCACCGGGAAGTCCTGGGCGAGCTTCGAGGCCAGCGCGAGGCAGTCGTCGAAGTTGCCCTGCACCTGGAGCAGCTTGGCCCCGTGCACCAGCGCCTGGGCCAGCTTGCCCAGCGCGATCTTGCCCTGCGGCACCAGCACCGCGCAGGTGATCCCGGCGCGGGCCGCGTACGCGGCGGCGGAGGCGCTGGTGTTGCCGGTGGAGGCGCAGATGATCGCCTTGTCGCCGGCCTCGACGGCCTTGGACACGGCGACCGTCATGCCCCGGTCCTTGAACGACCCGGTCGGGTTGGCCCCCTCGACCTTGAGGTAGACGTCGGCGCCGAGCCGGGCGGAGAGCGCCGGCGCGGGCAGCAGCGGGGTGTTCCCCTCGTGCAGGGTGACCACGGGCGTGGCGTCGGTGACCGGCAGCCGGTCCCGGTAGGTCTCGATCAGGCCCCGCCACATGTCGCTCTCCTCGCCTCTGCCGCCCCGGCCGTGCCGGAGCCCCTGCCAGCCTGGACCAGCCTCGCCGACCGGGCCCCGGCACACCCACTGATAACCATCAGGCGAGACGCCGGGTCACGCCCCGCCCTCGACCCGCAGCACGCTGGCCACCGAGCGGACGATGTCCAGCCCGCGCAGCTCCCCTACCGTCGCGGCGAGCGCGGCGTCCGGGGCGACGTGGGTGACGATCACCAGGTCGGCGTCCTCGCCCCGCCCCGCCGGGCCGCCCCCGGCCGGCCCCTGCCGGACGGTGGCGATGGAGACGTCGTGCCGGGCGAACACCCCGGCCACCGCCTGGAGCACACCCGGGCGGTCGACCACGTCGAGGCTGATGTGGTAGCGGGTCAGCGCCTCGCCCATCGGCCGGACCGACAGGTCGGCGTAGGCGGACTCGCTGGCCGCGTACGCCCCGGCGAGCCGGTTGCGGGCCACCGCCACCACGTCGCCGAGGACCGCGCTGGCGGTCGGCGCCCCGCCCGCCCCCCGGCCGTAGAACATCAACTGCCCGGCCGCCTCGGCCTCGACGAAGACCGCGTTGAACGCGTCGCCGACGCTGGCCAGCGGGTGGGTCAGCGGGATCATCGCGGGGTGCACCCGGACGCTGACCGTCTCCCCGCCGGCCGCGTCGGTGCCCCGGGCGGCGATGCAGAGCAGCTTGATGGTGCAGCCCATCGCCTTGGCGCTGGCCATGTCGGCGACGGTGACCTCGGTGATGCCCTCGCGGTGCACGTCGGCGGCGGTGACCCGGGTGTGGAAGGCGAGCGAGGCCAGGATGGCGGCCTTGGCGGCGGCGTCGAAGCCCTCCACGTCGGCGGTCGGGTCGGCCTCGGCGTACCCCAGCTCGGTCGCCTCGTCGAGCGCCTCGGCGAAGCCGGCGCCGGTGGCGTCCATCGCGGAGAGGATGAAGTTGGTGGTGCCGTTGACGATGCCGGTGACCCGGTTGATCCGGTCGCCGTGCAGCGACTCGCGCAGCGGGCGCAGCAGCGGGATCGCCCCGGCCACGGACGCCTCGTAGTAGAGGTCGGCCCCGCCCTCGGCCGCCGCGTCGTGCAGGGCCGCCCCGTCCTCGGCGAGCAGCGCCTTGTTGGCGGTGACCACGCTCTTACCGGCGCGTAGCGCCTCCACCAGCCAGCTCCGCGCCGGCTCGATGCCGCCGACCACCTCGACGACCACGTCCACGTCGTCGCGTTTGATCAGGCCGAGCGGGTCGGTGGTGAACAGCGCCGGGTCGACGGGGAGGTCACCCCGGTCCCGGCCGACCCGGCGGACGGCGATGCCGGCGATCTCCAGCGGAGCGCCGATCCGGGCGGCCAGGTCGGCGGCCTGCGTGTGCAGCAGCCGGACCACCTCGCTGCCCACCGTTCCACAGCCGAGCAGGGCCAAGCGCACAGGTGACGTCATCCCACATCCAAGGCGAGCAGGTCTTCTTCGGTTTCCCGTCGAACGATCAGCCGGGCTCGGCCGTCACGCACCGCGACCACCGGGGGGCGGGGCACGTGGTTGTAGTTGCTGGCCATGCTGCGGCAGTACGCCCCCGTGCCGGGGACCGCGACAAGATCTCCGGGCTGCACGTCGGCGGGCAGGAATTCATCCTTCACCACGATGTCCCCGGACTCACAGTGCTTTCCCACCACGCGGGCCAGCAGCGGCTCGGCGGTCGAGGCCCGGTCGGCCAGCGTCGCCGAGTAGGACGCGTCGTAGAGGGCGGTCCGGATGTTGTCGCTCATCCCGCCGTCCACGCTGACGTACGTCCGCAGCCCGTCGACGTCCTTGACGGTGCCGACCGTGTACAGGGTGAACACGGCGGGGCCGACGATGGCCCGGCCCGGCTCGATCGACAGGTGCGGGACGGCCAGGTTCTCCGCCGCGCACTCCGAGTCGACGATCTTGCGGAGCCGCTTGGCCAGCTCGTCCGGGGTGGCCGGGTCGTCCTGGGTGGTGTACGCGATGCCGAAGCCGCCGCCCAGGTCCAGCTCGGGCAGCTCCACCCCACGCGCGTCGCGGATCTGCGCCTGCAGGGCGAGCACCCGGCGGGCGGAGACCTCGAAACCACTGGTGTCGAAGATCTGCGAGCCGATGTGCGAGTGCAGCCCGCGCAGGTCCAGCACGCCCTCGTCGAGGACCGTGAAGGCGGCTGCGGCGGCGGCCCCGCCGGCCAGCGAGAAGCCGAACTTCTGGTCCTCGTGGGCGGTGGCGATGAACTCGTGGGTGTGCGCCTCCACCCCGACGGTGACCCGGATCAGCACGCCGGGGCGGACCCCGCGCTCCCGGGCCAGCGCGGTCAGCCGGTCGATCTCGGTGAACGAGTCGAGGATGATCCGGCCCACCCCGGCGTCCAGCGCCCGGGTCAGCTCGGCGACCGACTTGTTGTTGCCGTGGAAGCCGATCCGCTCCGCCGGCATCCCGGCCGACAGCGCGGTGGCCAGCTCGCCCCCGGAGCAGACGTCCAGGTGCAGCCCCTCCTCGGCGATCATCCGGACCACCGCCCGGCAGAGGAACGCCTTGCCGGCGTAGTAGACGTCCACGTCGGGGAAGGCGGCCCGGAAGTCCCGGGCGCGCGAGCGCAGGTCGTCCTCGTCGAGGACGTACGCCGGGGTACCGTACCCGGCGGCCAGCTCGCGCACGTCGAGCCCCGCGACGGTCAGCGCGCCGTCCACGCCGCGCTCCACCTGGCGCGGCCAGAGCTGCGGGACCAGGGCGTTCACGTCGGCCGGGGGCCGCAGCCAGCCCGGCCCCCGGTCCCCGATGTCGCCGTGCATCGCACCGGCTTCGTGGGCGCGCATCAGCGACCGCCGCCCCGGGGGCGCGGCGACCGCCGGCCCGCGCCGTCGACCTGCGGACGCAGGCCCGTTCCTCGGGTACGCATCAGGGCTACATCCTCTCCGGGGCGGAGACGCCGAGCAGGCGCAGCCCGTTGGCGATCACCGTGCGGGTGGCGTCGTTGAGCCAGAGCCGGGCCCGGTGCAGGTCGGTGACCTCCTCGTCGCCGCGCGGCAGGATCCGGCAGTTGTCGTAGAACCGGTGGTACGCCCCGGCCAGGTCCTCCAGGTAGCGGGCCACCCGGTGCGGCTCGCGCAGCTCGGCGGCGGCGGCGACCACGGCGGGGAACTCGGCGAGCGCCTTGAGCAGCTCGTTCTCCTTGTCGTGGTCGAGCAGCCCGGGGTCGAACCCGGCCCCGTCGCCCCGGCCCAGGCCGACCTCGGCGGCGTTGCGGCCGACGCTGGCCGTCCGGGCGGCGACGTACTGCACGTAGTAGACCGGGTTGTCGCGGGTGGCCCGGGTCCACAACTCGACGTCGATGTCGATCGGGGAGTCGCTGGAGTAGCGGGCCAGCGCGTAGCGGGCCGCGTCCACCCCGATCGCGTCGACCAGGTCCTCCAGGGTGACCACGGTGCCGGCCCGCTTGCTCATCCGTACCGGCACGCCGTCGCGGACCAGGTTGACCAGCTGGCCGATGAGGATCTCCAGGTTGACCGCCGGGTCGTCGCCGAAGCAGGCGGACATCGCCTTCATCCGTCCGAGGTAGCCGTGGTGGTCGGCGCCCAGCATGATCACGACCCGCTCGAAGCCGCGCTCCCGCTTGTCCAGGTAGTAGGCGCAGTCGGCGGCGAAGTACGTCCACTCGCCGTTGGACTTGCGCAGCACCCGGTCCTTGTCGTCACCGAAGTCGGTGGTGCGCAGCCAGGTCGCCCCGTCGGCCTCGTACAGGTGGCCCTGCGTGCGCAGCCGGTCCAGGGCCAGGGCCAGCTCGCCCCGGTCGTGCAGGTCCTTCTCGTTGAAGTAGGTGTCGAACTCCACCCCGAAGCCACGCAGCGACGACTTGATCTCGGCGAACATCAGCGTCACGCCCTCGACCCGGAAAACCTCCTGGGCCTCGCCGTCGGGCAGGTCGAGCACGTCCGGCCGGACCGCCCGGACCTGCTCGGCGATCTCGGCGATGTACGCCCCGCCGTAGCCGTCCTCGGGGGCCGGCTCGCCCTTCGCCGCGCAGAGCAGCGACCGGGCGAACCGGTCGATCTGCGACCCGGCGTCGTTGAAGTAGTACTCGGTGCCGACCTCGGCGCCGGCGGCCCGCAGCAGCCGGCTGAGCGCGTCGCCGACGGCGGCCCAGCGGACCCCGCCGATGTGCACCGGGCCGGTCGGGTTGGCCGAGACGAACTCCAGGTTGATCCGCTGGCCGGCGAGCCGGTCGCTGCGGCCGTACTCCCCGCCGGCCTCGACGATCACCCGGGCGAGCTGGCCGGCGGCGGCGGCGTCGAGCCGGATGTTGAGGAACCCGGGGCCGGCGATCTCCACCGACTTGACCCCGGCCGCCCGGCCGAGCTGCCCGGCCAGCGCGGCGGCCAGCTCCCGGGGCGGGACGCCGACCTTCTTGCTGAGCTGGAGGGCCAGCGTCGAGGCGTAGTCGCCGTGGTCGGGGTTACGCGGTCGCTCCACCGTCGTACGCCCCGGAAGCGCGGCGGGGTCGAGCCCGCGCTCGGTGAAAACGGCGTGGGCTGCGGAGAGGACGACCTCGGCGAGTTCTGCGGGAGTCACCGAACCATGTTATCGGGGGTAGACTCGGGCACTCGGCGGCGACCCTGAGCGTCACCCGGCCCGCCAGATCCCCTGACCGACCGACCTGACGAGGCACGATGAGCATCAGCACCCCGGGCGGCCCTGAGCGCCGTCCGACCGTGGTCAGCACCGGCAAGAAGCCGGCGGCGGGCCGGCCCGCGTCCGGCGCCAAGCCCGGGGCAGCCAAGTCCGCCGCACCCCGGCAGACGTCGGGCGGCAAGGGCCCCCGCAAGCCGATCACCCCGGTGAAGGTCAGCCAGGGCCGTTCCTGGGGTCCGATCGCCCTGTTCGTCGCCGTGGGTGTGCTCGCCGTCTCGATCATCGGCTACGGCGCGTACGCCGCCTTCCAGGGTTCCAAGTCCTGGGAGCAGCGGGCCGCCGACATCGACGGCATCGTCGACTTCCGGGAGAAGGACCCCAAGCTCGTCCAGGGCGGTCAGCACCAGCAGGGCGCGATCAAGTACGACGTCCTCCCGCCGGTCGCCGGCCCGCACAACCCGGCGTGGCAGAACTGCATGGGTGACGTCTACGACGCCCCGATCGCCAACGAGCACGCGGTGCACAGCCTGGAGCACGGCACCGTCTGGGTCACCTACCGCCCCGACCTGCCGGCCGACCAGGTCAGCAAGCTCCGGAGCAAGGTGCAGGGCGTGGAGAAGGCGATGCTCAGCCCGTTCGAGGGGCTGGACAAGCCGATCTCGCTCCAGGCGTGGGGCTACCAGCTCAAGGTCGACAACGCCGACGACAGCCGGATCGACGAGTTCATCAAGACGCTGCGGGTGAACGCCTCGGTCGAGGGTCCGAACGCCAACTGCGGCCAGGGCATCACGGCCACCGGCACGGCCCCGCGCGACAACGTCCCGCAGCAACAGCAGCAGCCCCCCACCCAGTGAGGACGTGGCGATGACCGCCTCCGTGACGACCAGCACCCCGTCGGCCGAGCCCTCGGTCACCGGTTCCGGTGACCGGCGGCCCGCCGGCCGCTACGGCGTGCTCGCCCTGGCCGCAGCCGTCGTGGTCGGCCTCCTCCTCGGGTACGCGGGCGGCCTGCTGACCCCGACGTTGACCCGGCCGGGTAACGACTCCGCGGAGGCGGGCTTCGCCCGGGACATGACCACCCACCACGCCCAGGCGGTGGAGATGGGGCTGATCGCCTTCGACCGGGGCACCGACCCGGAGGTACGCCAGATCGGTGGCGACATCGCCACCGGCCAGCAGGGCGAGATCGGCACCATGCAGACCTGGCTGCGGTCGTGGGGGCTCGACCCGACCGGCGACCAGCCCCGAATGGCCTGGATGCCGGACGGCACCGGCAAGATCGAAAACGGTCTGATGCCGGGCATGGCGACCCCGGAGGAGATGGCGAAGCTACGCGTCGCCCAGGGGCGCGAGCTGGACGTCCTCTTCCTCCAGATGATGATCAAGCACCATCTCGGCGGCATCCACATGATCCAGGGCATCCTCGACGCCGGTGGCGACGACGACGTCCGCACGGTGGCGCAGACCATGAAGAACACCCAGCAGACCGACCTGACCAACCTGCAGAACGCCCTGAAGCGCCTGGGCGGCTGACCCGCCCCCCGTGCGTGCCGGGAGAGGCCCGCGTCCCGCTCCGGCGGACGCGGGCCTGCGCGCGTCCGCGGGCCTGCGCGCGTCCGCGGGCCTGCGCGCGTCCGCGGGCCTGCGCGCGTCCGCGGGCCTGCGCGCGTCCGCGGGCCTGCCCCAGACCTTCCCCGCGCCCTCCCCCGGAGTCGGCACGCACGCCCTGACACCTAATGAGAGTTATGGGTGTTTTGCGTTTTTAGCGTGCGTCGCACCTTTGAATACCTAAGAGACTTTTCTACCTACATATCGTGACCAGTTGTGATTCGTGCTCGTTGCGCAGGACGTGGGGGTTGCACTCAGAGACGCGCGGCGCTCGGTCACCAGTTGGTGCCGACGCCACACCATCGGCGGTGACGGAGCGGTGGCAGCCGCCCGTCGCGGACACCGGCAGGGCGAGTCGGGAGCGCTCAGCCGGGAACAGGAACTCGAACTGATCGACGTACTGCGGGGCGTCCACCCCGACGAGTTCGGGCTGGACGAGGAGCTGTGGACGCGGCAGAGCCTGGCCGCGCTGATCCAGCGCCGCTTCGACCTGACGATCGACGCCGGCATGGTCGGGGCGTACCTGCGGGCCTGGGGGCTCGGCCCCCGGGAGCCGCGCGAACGGGCCTGCGGGCTCTGCGTCGGCGCGGTCGAGCGCTGGGTACGCGGCGAGTACCCGGCCATCACCCGGGCCGCCCAGGAACACGACGCGGAGGTCTACTGGATCGGCCGGGTACGGCTGCGGGGCACCATGCCGGCCGCCGAGGTCGTCTCGGCGGTGTCGTCCCGGGGCCGGGTCCGGTTCATGGTGACCACACCGAGCGTGGACCCGCCGCTGCCCCGCGACTTCGTGTTCCGGCTCAGCGGCGCCGACCAGCACCCGGTGCACCTGATCGTGGACGGCTCCTGGCCCCGCAACGAATGGCCGCGCCGGCTCCCCCGGCGCATCGCCCTGCACCCGCTGCCGAGCTGCGGTCGCGCCCTGGCCGCCGCCTGACCACCCGCCCGGCCACCGGGTGGCGGCGCTGCCCGCGGCCGGCGACCAGCCGTCCCGACCGGCACGGGCGGTGACCAGTCTGACCGGTCCGGCTGCCGGTGGCGATCCGCCGCCGACGGTCGTCGCGGTCGGCCCCGACCTGCCCGCTGCCATGATCACGCAGGTCAGCGGGGTGTGCCGGTGGGAGCCGGGTGGCGATTCGGTGATCCCGGAGGGGTTTGCTACTCTTCTCAGGTCGCTGAGCCCCCGTAGCTCAGGGGATAGAGCACCGCCCTCCGGAGGCGGGGGCGCAGGTTCGAATCCTGCCGGGGGCACCACGGACGACCAGCACGAGAAGGCCGCTGACCAGGGGAAACCCGATCAGCGGCCTTCGTCGTGTATCCGGCTGCGTCCGGCCGTCAGCCGCCGGCAGGACCCTCAGCGGCAGGCGGGGCAGGACCCTCAGCGGCCGGGCGGCAGGCGGGGGCAGGACCGTCGGCGGCCGGGCGGCAGGCGGGGCAGGACCGTCGGCGGCCGGGCGGCGGGCCGTCAGTGGCCGGTCTCGCGGCGGGCCTTGGCGCGGCGTTTCCCCTCGTGCATCGCCTGCACCCGGGGCACCGGGATGGTACGCCCCTCGGCCACCAGGTCGGCCGGGAGCCGCTGCGGCGCGGGCATCGCCCCGGCCCACGGATCCCGCTCGCCGAGCAGCGCGGGGACGGTCCGTACGGTGAAGTCGCCGGGGGTGACGGCGTCGAGGTCGTCCCAGGCCACCGGGAACGACACCGGCAGCCCGGGGCGCAGCCGGGGGCTGTACGCGGCCACCACGGTCGCCCCGCCGGACCGGGTCGGGTCGACGAACACCCGCCCACCCCGGTCCTCGCGGATGAACGCCGTGGTGGCGGATTCCGGATCGAGGCGTTCGGTGTGCACGGCGAGCGCCCGGGTGGCGGCGGCCACCTCCTCGGCGCTGGTGTCGGGGTGCACCGGGACGAAGATGTGCAGCCCCTTGCCGCCGCTGGTCTTCACCGCGCCGGCCAGCCCGACGTCGGCGAGTGCCCGACGCACCGCCCCGGCGACCCGGGCCACCGCCGGGAAGGCGTCCCCCTCGGGCGGGTCGAGGTCGAGCACGAGATGGGTGGGCTGCTCCGGGTGGGTCGCGGTGACCAGCGCCGGGTGGTACTCGACGGCCCGCTGGTTGGCGAACCAGAGCAGGGTGCGCCGGTCGTCGCAGAGCGCGTACGACACCTGGCGGTGGGAGGTCTCGGCCCAGATCGCGGTACGGCGTACCCACTCCGGGGTGTACGTCGGCAGGTTCTTCTGCATGAACGGCTCCTGCCCGCGCAGCAGCCGGACCACCGACAGCGGCCGGTCGCGCAGGCCGGGCAGGATGCGGTCGCGCACGGCGTCCAGGTAGTCGACCAGGTCCCGCTTGGTCACCTCGCCCCCGGCGAGCAGGGGCTGACCCAGGTTGGTCAGGCCGACCCCGTCCCGCGTCTCCTGTGCCCCGGCCATCCGTCCACCCTCCCGGCCGCACCGGCCCGGCGCAACCCCGACCCGGGCGACCCACGGATCCGTCGCCCCGACGTTCGTCTGTGACGATGGCACCGGCGGAAGGAGGAGCCTCGTGTCCCAGGAACACGGCGACGGCTGCGCCGACGCGGCGGACAGCGGCGACGGCCACACCGACGCGGAAGCCAGCGGCGACGGCCACACCGACGCGGAAGCCAGCGGCGACGGCTGCGCCGTCGGCGGGCGGGAGGACGGCTGCACGCTGCGGGAGGCGCTGGACCGGGTGGGCGGCAAGTGGAGCATCGGCATCCTGCTGGCCGCCTCCCCGGGACCGGTCCGCTTCTCCGAGTTGGAGCGGCGGGTGGAGGGGATCAGCCGACGGATGCTCACCCTCACCCTGCGTAACCTGGAACGGGACGGACTGCTGCACCGCCGGGCCTATCCGACCGTGCCGCCGAAGGTCGAGTACCGGGCCACCCCGATGGCGATGGAGTTGTACGAGCCGCTGCTGGCCCTGACCGCCTGGGCGCAGCGGCACCGCGCGGCGATCAGCGAGGCACGGGCCACCTACGACCGCGGGCACGACCGGCCGTGAGGCCCGACAGGCCGTGAGGTCCCCGCCGCGACTCCGGGAGGCCGGCGGTCCCCGGAGCACGGTGTGCGGCGCGGACGGTCCACCGGGCGCGGAGGCGGGTCTGTGGTGAACGCCACGCTCTTTCTCTGACCGATCGGTCAGTGTCTGACCGATCGGTCAGGCATGCTGGAACGCATGATCCGACGCGCCCCCCGCACCCACGGCGAGATCCTCGCCGCGGCGGCCCGACGGTTCGCGGTGACCGGTTACAAGGGCACCTCGTTGCAGGACATCGCCCGCGAGGTGGGCTGTTCCAAGGCGGCGGTGCTCTACCACTTCGCCGGCAAGGAGACCCTGCTCGCCGAGCTGATGGCCGGGCCCATCTCGGCGCTCTGCGAGCTGGACGAGCGGATCTCGGCACTGTCCGGGGCGGCGGCGCAGCGGGCGGCGGCGGAGGGCTTCGTCGACCTCGCGGTGCGGTTCCGGGGCGAGATCACGCTGCTCCGCGGAGAGTTCCCGGAGCTGCTCGCCCAGCCCGCCTTCGCCCACATCCAGCGCATCTCGGAACGGCTGATCGAGGCGATGACCGGCCCCGACGGCGGGCAGGACGCGCGGGTCGCCGCGCTGGTGCTGCTCGCCGGCATCGCCGAGGGGTGCGGCGCGTTCGCCGACATCGCCGACGACGAACTGCGTCCCGCCCTGCTGGCCGTCGCCCAGCGGGTCCTCGTGACTCCCGCACCGCCGCCACCACCGCCAACTCCCGACCACCAACACCAGGATTGAGGACAAGGATCTGATGGCGACCCTGCTGTACCGGCTAGGCCGGGCATCGTTGCGCCGCCGGCGACTCGTCGTCGCCGTCTGGCTCGTCGTACTCGTCGGCCTCGGCATCGCCGCCGCCACCCTGAAGGGACCGACGGCCAGCAACTTCACCATGCCCGGCACCGAGTCGCAGCAGGCGCTGGACCTGCTCGCCGAGCGGTTCCCGGCGGCCAGCGGCGCCACCGGCACCATCGCGGTGAAGGCCCCCGCGGACGGCCAGCTGACCACCCCCGAGGGGCAGGCCGTGGTCAAGGAGGTCGTCCAGGAGGCGGCGACGCTGCCCGGCGTCGTCGGCGCGGTCGACCCGTACCAGTCCCAGGCGATCACCCCCAACGGCCGGTTCGCGCTGATCCAGGTGCAGTTCGCCACCGGCGGCGACGACGTCACCGCCGACCAGCGCGAGGCGTACGAGAAGGTCGGCGCGAAGGCCGAGGCGCAGGGCTGGCAGATCGCCCCCGGCGGTGAGGTGCTCAACGCCGAGCCGGAGGTCGGCTCGACCGAGGCGCTGGGTGTGCTGGTCGCCGCGATCGTCCTGATCATCACCTTCGGCTCGCTGGTCGCCGCCGGGATGACCATGCTGAACGCGCTGATCGGCGTCGGGGTCGGCATGGCCGGGCTGTTCGCCCTCAGCGGCGCAGTGGAGCTGACCAGCACCGCGCCCATCCTGGCCCTGATGCTGGGTCTGGCTGTCGGCATCGACTACTCGCTGTTCATCACCTCCCGGCACCGGCAGCACCTGCTCGAAGGACTCACCCCCGAGGAGGCGGTCGGCCGGGCCGTCGGCACCGCCGGTTCCGCCGTCCTCTTCGCCGGCGCCACCGTGGTCATCGCGCTCGCCGGCCTCGCCGTCGTCGGCATCCCGTTCCTCACCGTGATGGGTCTGGCCGCCGCCGGCACGGTCAGCGTGGCGGTGCTGGTGGCGGTCACCCTGGCTCCGGCGCTGCTCGGTTTCGCCGGCCGCCGGGTGCTCCCCCGCAAGCTGCGCAGGGCCGGGGACGCGCCCGCCGCCGGGGCGACCGAGACCACCGGGGCGACCGAGGTCACCGAGGCGACCGGGGCCGCCCACCGGGCTGCGCCGGCAGCCGAGGACCGCTCCGGTTTCGGTTTCCGCTGGGCTCACTGGGTGACCCGGCTGCGCGTCCCGGTCATCCTGGTCGGCCTGCTCGGCCTGGGGCTGCTCGCCCTGCCGGCCCAGGACATGCGGATCGCCCTGCCGGACGCCAGCACCGCCCCGGTGGGCAGCCCGGCCCGGACCAGCGCCGACCTGATCCGGGAGGGCTTCGGTCCGGGGTTCACCGGCCGGCTCGCCGTGGTGGTCACCTCGGATTCCCCGCAGGACACCGCGACCGCGGTGCCGCAGGTCACGGCGCTGGTCCAGCGGACCGAAGGGGTGTTGGCGGTGGCTCCGCCGCAGCTCGACCCGTCCGGGCGCACGGCGCTGATCGGGGTGATCCCGAAGAGCGGTCCGACCGACGCCGCCACCGAGACCCTGGTCCACGACATCCGGGACCGGGTGGGCTCGGTCGGTAACGCCGAGGTGCTGCTGACCGGTGTGACCGCGATCGGCATCGACGTGTCCGAGAAGCTCGCCGACGCGATGCCGGTCTACCTGCTGCTGGTGGTGGGGTTGTCGATCCTGCTGCTGATGCTGGTCTTCCGGTCGATCCTGGTGCCGGTGAAGGCCGCCCTGGGCTTCCTGCTCACCGTCGCCGCCACCTTCGGCATCACCGTCGCGGTGTTCCAGCAGGGCCACCTGGCCAGTCTGGTCGGCCTGGACAGCCCGGCCCCGCTGATCAGCTTCCTGCCGATCCTGCTGATCGGCATCCTGTTCGGCCTGGCCATGGACTACGAGGTCTTCCTGGTCTCCCGGATGCGGGAGGACTTCGTGCACGGGGACACCGCCCGGCAGGCCACCATCAACGGGATGGGGCACGGGGCGCGGGTGGTCACCGCCGCCGCGCTGATCATGATGTCGGTCTTCGGCGGTTTCGTGTTCCTCGACGACCCGGTGATCAAGTCGATGGGCTTCGCGCTGGCGGTCGGTGTCGCCATCGACGCCTTCGTGGTCCGGATGACCATCGTGCCCGCGGTGATGTCGCTGCTCAACACCCGGGCCTGGTGGCTCCCCCGCTGGCTCGACCGGGCCCTGCCCAACGTCGACATCGAGGGCGAAGGCCTCCGCGCCCACCTCGACAAGCACCCCGTCAACGCCTGACCCCCACCCGCCCTCTGTCGATCATGGGGTTGTGGTGCCGGACAATGGTGGCAGAAACCCACCGACCGGGCACCACAACCCCATGATCCACCAGCAGGGTGGGGTCCGGCCAGCAGGGTGGGGTCCGGGCGGTGCGTGGGGTGGTCAGAGGCCGGAGGGGTAGGTTTCCAGCTCGCCGACGGTGGTCACGGCAGGGAGCGGGTGCAGGGCGGTGGAGTCGTCGCACCAGACGAAGGCGTCGTAGCGGTCGGCCAGCCGGGTGGGCACGTAGTTGCCCCAGCGCTCGGCGGCCGGGTCGTAGACCACCCCGATGGCCCGGTGGTCGGCCACACCGGTGAACCAGGCGGGCTGGTCGGCACCCCCGAAGACGAGCACCGCCCGCTCCGGCAGCAACTCGTGCAGCCGGTGTTCCACCGAACCCTCCCGGGCCGGCGGAACCGTCATCACCTCGGCCGGTGAACCCCAGTGCGGGGCCGCGATCACCGTCCCCCGGTAGCCGCCGAGGCCGATCAACGCCACCGCGTCCCGGCCCCACCGCTCCCGGGCCAGCTGCCCGATGTTGACCATCCCGTCGCCGGCCATGTCGGTGGCGCGGGCGTCCCCGATGTGGGTGTTGTGCGCCCAGACGATCCCACGTGCTCCCGGGCCGTAGCGGTCCAGCAACCGGTCCAGGGTGTCCGCCATGTGGATGTCCCGCACGTTCCAGGAATCCGGCCCGCCGTGCACCATCGCCCGGTAGTACCGTTCCGCACCGGCCACCACCTCCGCGTTCTGCCAGGCCGCGAAGGCCTCCGGGCCGTCCGAGAGGACATGCGCCCGGGTACGCGCCAGCAGCCGGACCACCTCCTCCTCGCAGCGCGCCGAGACGAACCGGCTGGCCGCGCCGTACTCCTCGACCCGCCCGCCGTACGGCTCGAAGCACCGGTACGCGTCCTGCGCCGCCTCCATCGCGGCCGGGTCCTCCTCGCCGAGATAGTCGAAGATCGCCTGCATGGACTCCCCGAGGCTGTAGACGTCCAGCCCGTGGAAGCCGGTCCGCTCCCCCTCGGGACGTTGCAGGTTCCACGCCCGCAGCCAGCGGCAGAACCGGTCCACCTCGGCGTTGGCCCACATCCAGGTCGGCCACCGGGTGAAACACCCCAGTGCGGTACGCGGGTCCGGTGCCCCGCCGGGTGCGCCGACCACCGACCGGTGCACCCGGTCACAGGCCGGCCAGTCCCCCTCCACCGCCACGAAGTCGACCCCCTGCTCGGCGACGAGCCGCCGGGTGAGCTGCTCGCGTAACCGGTAGTAGTCGTGGCTGCCGTGCGTCGCCTCGCCGATCATGACCACACGGGCGCCCCGGACCCGGCTCAGCAGCGGGTCGAAGTCGCCCGGCGTACCGAGCCGCTGTACCAGCATGGGCGGGGCTACCCGGCAGCGTCGGCGGACAAACGCCGCCCGGACCGGACCGTCCCGCCGCCCCGGACGATCCCGACCCCGCCGCCCGACCCGGAGGTCCCGCCCGAACCGCCGCCCCGACCCGGACGGTCCCGACCCGGGCCGCCCCGATCCCGGTCCGGGGCCGCCCATTCCCGTGCCGTTCGGTGTCGGCGGTGTGGCGGCGACCGGAACGGGTAGCCGGACGGTCATGAGCGGCACCGGGATGCGGTTGCAGGAGTACCTGGCCGGACTCGACTATCCGGTCTCCCGGGAGGACCTGGTCCGCTGGGGGCAGGAGAACGGCGCGAGCACCGAACTGCTCCAGGCGCTGCGTACCCTGCCCGTCGAGCGGTTCGACGACCCGGCCGCGCTGCACGAGGCCCTCGGCACCCTCACCTGACCACGGACGGCCGGGAGGCGGACAGCGCGGGCGGCCGGTAGGCGGGGCGACCCGGCCGGCGGCACCGACCTCGGCGGGCCGGGTCAGACGTCGACGGTGCGGGCCTCGGCGCGGGCGGTCTCCGCCGCCGCCAGGACGGCCACCACCTCCCGGCCGAACCGGACGTCGCACCGGTGGTCCCGGGTACCCGCGTCGACCTGCGCCAGGAGCTGGTCGACGGCGGTGCCGAACGCGGCCAGCGCGCTGCCGTCGCCCGGTGGGACGGAACTGGTGCCGTTCTCGCCGTAGAAGGTGTAGTCCCGGGTGACCGCCGCCGGTGGCGCGTCCAGGGTCAGCGACAGTGCGCTGGTCGCACCGCCGTCGTGGGTGAGCAGCAGGTGCACCAGGCCCCGGGGGCCGTCCACCGCCGCCACCCGGGTGACCCGGCCGAGCACCGGCAGGACGATCGACAACGCGTGCGGGCCGAGGTCCCACAGCGCGCCCTGCTCCCGCCGCCAGGCGGAGTCGGCGTACGGATTGCCGGGCTGGTAGATCGAGGCGAGCTGGACGGCACGGGCGTGCTGCCAACCGCCGGCCGCGGCGGTGGCGGCGAGAAAAGCGTCGATGTTGGGCAGGAACCGCTGGGTGAAGAAGACGACCGAGGCCACCCCGGCGGCCTGCGCGGCGGCGACGACCCGGTCGGCGTCGGCGGTCGCCAGCGCCAGGGGCTTGTCCAGCAGCAGGTGCCGGCCGGCGGTGGCGGCCCGGACGGCGATCTCGGCCTGCACGTCCGGGGGCAGCGCCACGGCCACCGCGTCACAGGCGTCGAGCAGCGCGTCGACGTCGTCGAACGCCGGTACGCCGTGCCGGGCGGCCAACGCGGCGGCCCGTTCCGGGTTGCGCCCCCAGACGCCCACCACCTCGGCGCGCGGATGCGCGGCCAGCCCGGTGCCGTGCGTCTGCGCCGCCCAGTGACCGGTGCCGAACAGGCCGAACCGCAGCACGAGGAACCCCCGGTGTCGTCGTCGGCCACGGGAGCCCGTGGCCGACGCCCACGCTAGTCGCCCGCCCAGCGGGCCGCAGCGATGCACGCCGCACCACGGGCCGCAGCGATGCACGCCACCCAGCGGGCCGCAGCCGACGCGCCGTACCGCAGGCCGCAGCCGACATGGCCGTCCGGGCGTGCCGTGGCGGTCAGTAGGCTGTGCCGGTGAACGACACACCCATCGGACGTCCGCGATGACCGGTGCGGCGTCGGCCGGTTCGCCGGTGGACGGCGTCCCCGCCACGGTGACGATCGTCCTGTCGCTCGTACTCGCGCTCTGGGCTCTGGTGGCGGCGGTCCGGCACCGGCCGCCGGACCTCGCGCAGTCCGTCGGCCTGGGCCTGCTGGAGGTGGCGCTGCTGGTGCTGACCGTGCTGGCCCTGGTCGCCGTCGCCGGGGGTGAGCGGGCCGGCGAGCCGGGCGCGTTCTTCGGATACCTGGTGACGCTGGTCTGCCTGCCTCCGCTGGCCTGGGTGCTGGCCCGGATGGAGCCGACCCGGTGGGGGTCGGCGATCGTCTGCGCGGTCTGCCTGGTCCTGCCGGTGGTCGTGGTCCGGCTGCAACAGACCTGGGAGGTCGCCGGTGGCTGACACCCGGACGGCGCACCCCGCCACCAACGCGGGACCAGGTCGGCTGCTGATCGCCGTCTACATCCTGTTCGCCATCGCCGCCACCTCCCGGGCCGGGCTGCAGATCGCCACGAAGTTCGACGAGGCGCCGGTGGCGTACCTGCTCTCGGCGATGGCTGCGGTGATCTACATCGTGGCAGCGGTCGGGCTGGCCCGCGCCGGGCACGCCGGCCGCCGGGTCGCGCTGGTCTGCTGCTCGGTGGAGCTGGTGGGGGTGGTCGGCGTCGGAGTGCTCAGCCTGGTCGACGCCGAACTCTTCCCCGACGAGACGGTCTGGTCCGGCTTCGGCAGCGGGTACGGCTACATTCCGCTGGTGTTGCCGGTGCTGGGGCTGCTCTGGCTCTGGCGTACCCGCGCCGCCACCCGCCCCCACGCCTGAGGCCCCCAAGGCGGCAGGCGACAGGCGACAGGCGACAGGCGGGCTGGTCAGTCCTTCGGCCCGCCGGCGACGTAGATGACCTGCCCGGAGACGAAGGACGCGCCCTCGCTGGCCAGGAACGAGATGGTGTGCGCGACGTCCTCCGGTCGGCCGGGGCGGCGGACCGGGATCTCGGCGGCGGCGTGCTTCTGGAGGGCGTCGAAGTCGACCTTCATCCGGGCGGCGGTGGCGGCGGTCATGTCGGTGACGATGAAGCCGGGGGCGACCGCGTTGACGGTGACCCCGAACGGCCCCAGCTCGATAGCGAGGGTCTTGGTGAAGCCCTGGAGGCCCGCCTTCGCCGCCGCGTAGTTGGCCTGGCCCCGGTTGCCCAGCGCGGAGGTGCTGGAAAGGTTGACGATCCGGCCGTACTTCTGCTCCACCATGTGCCGCTGAGTGGCCTGGCTGAACAGGAACGCACCGCGCAGGTGCACGCCCAGCACGGTGTCCCAGTCGGCGTCGGTCATCTTGAACAGCAGGTTGTCCCGCAGCACCCCGGCGTTGTTGACCAGGACGGTCGGCTCGCCCAGCTCGTTGGCGACCCGCGCGACGGCGGCCTCCACCTGGGCCCGGTCGGCGACGTCCGCGCCGACCCCGAGCGCCCGGCCGCCAGCGGCGGTGATCGCGTCCACCGTCTGCCCGGTCGCCGACTCCTCGATGTCGACCACGGCGACAGCCATGCCGTCGGCGGCCAACCGCCGGGCGGTGGCCGCGCCGATGCCGCGCGCGGCTCCGGTCACGATGGCGACGCGGGTCTCCTCCGACACGATTACCTCCCGGTAACTTGTGGCTCGATCGGAGGAGCTTAACGCAACGGCGGCCCGGACGGACCCGTCGCCGGCCGGCGACGCTGCCGGCCGGCGACGGGTGCGGGTCAGTGGTGGCGGGTCAGTAGCCGGTGGAGCGGCAGAGCCGGATCCAGCGGTAGCCGTGCCCGGCCAGCTTGAGGCTGTCCAGCTTGCCCACGTCGCCGTAACCCCGGTCGGTGAGGACGTCGATCGGCAGGTCCGCCTCGGGGGCCACGCTGCTCAGATCCACCTCGACGTCCTCGGTGCCGAGGTTGTGCAGAAAGACCATCGTGCCGGTGGGGCCGTCGGCGCGGTGTGCGAGCACCCCGGCCGGCATCGGCACGTCGATGTGCGAGGTCGAGCCGGAGCCGATCTCCGGGGCCTCCCGCAGCGTCCGGATCATCCGCTCGAACCACGCCAGCAGCGACGTCGCGTCGCCCCGTTGGGCGGTGACGTTGACCTTCTGATAGCCGAAGTCACCCTGGTCGATCACCGGGCGGATCAGCTTCTCCGGGTCCGCCGTGGAGAAGCCGGCGTTCTCCTTGTACGACCACTGCATCGGGGTACGGATCGCATCCCGCCCGTCGAGCGCGAGGTTCTCCCCCATCCCGATCTCCTCGCCGTAGCGCAGCACCGGCGTGCCGCGCAGCGAGAACTGGAGCGCGTACGCCAGCTCGATGTGCCGCCTGTCGTTGCCGAGCATCGGGGCGAGCCGCCGGCGGATGCCCCGGCCGTAGAGCTGCATGTTCTCGTCCGGGCCGAACTTCGCCAGCACGTCGTTGCGCTGGTCGGCGGTGAGCCGGGACAGGTCGATCTCGTCGTGGTTGCGCAGGAAGGTGGCCCACTGGCCGCCGGTGGGCAGCTTCGGGGTGTCGCGCAGCGCGTCGATGATCGCCTCCGGGTCCTCCCGAGCGAGGGCGAGCATGAGCCGGCCGTTGAGCATGAAGTCGAAGAGCATGTGGATCCGGTTGCCCGAGCCGCTGCCGTCGCCGAAGTAGACCGGGAGCTGGTCGGGCTCGACGTTCGCCTCGGCCAGCAGCACCGCGTCGCCGCGTCGCCACTGCACGTGCTGGCGCAGGTCGGTGAGGAAGTCGAAGTCCTTGGGCGCGTTCGGGTTGCCCGGTTCGGTCTGCTCGATGATGAACGGCACGGCGTCCATCCGGAACCCGGAGACACCGAGCTGGAGCCAGAACGAGGTGATCTTCTTGATCTCGGCGCGGACCTTCGGGTTCTCGATGTTCAGGTCCGGCTGGAACCGGTAGAAGCGGTGGTAGTACCACGCCTTGGCGGTCCGGTCGTAGCTCCACGTCTCGTGCTGTTCACCCGGGAAGACCATGCCCTGGTGCCGGTCCGCCGGCTCGTGGTCGGCCCAGACGTACCAGTCACGGTACGGCGAGTCGGGCGAGGAGCGGGCGGACTGGAACCACGGGTGCTGGTCGGAGGTGTGGTTGACCACCAAATCGATGATCACCCGGATGCCCCGGTTCCGGGCCTGGTGCAGCAGTTCGGCGAAGTCACCGAGGGTTCCCAGTCGCGGGTCGACGTTGTAGAAGTCGGTCGCGTCGTAGCCGTCGTCCTGGTTGGGCGAGGGATGGATCGGGTTGAGCCAGAGGCAGGTCACCCCCAGCCGCGCCAGGTAGTCGAGTCGCCCGATCAGGCCCCGGAAGTCACCGATCCCGTCACCGTCGGAGTCCGCGTACGTGTCGACGTCGAGGCAGTAGACGACGGCCTCGGAGTACCACCTGTCACCCATGCCGGCCTAATGTCTCCGATCCGCCCGCCCCGCAAACGCGAACCCTCCTCCGGTGGCCGCGCCGGGCATCCGGGTCACCGCCTCCCGCAGCGGGCGCCCGGGTCACCCTCCCCACAGGCGGGCACCGGGTCACCCTCCCGCGCCGGGCATCCGGGTCACCGCCCCCGCGCCGCCGGCCGGGGTACGGTGCCGGCATGGCTGATCATCCGACGGTGGGCGCCCGCGTGGTGGACTGGGACGAGGGCCGGTGGCTGCACCCACCCGTGCGGGTGGAGCGGACCGACGACGGTGGCCTGCTGGTGGAGCCGGGGGCGGAGAGCGACCTGTGGCGGCACACCGGCTACGGCTTCGTCCACGACGACGGGTCGGCGCTGCTCGCCGGGTTCCCCGTCGACACCGCGGTCGAGGTGACCTTCGTGCTGGACTACACGGCGCAGTTCGACCAGGCCGGGGTGCTGGTCCGGGTGGACGAACGGAACTGGGTGAAGGCCGGGGTGGAGATCAGCGACGGGTTGCCGCAGGTCGGCGCGGTGGTCACCCGGGAGGTCTCGGACTGGTCGGTGGCCCCGGTGCCGGACTGGAGCGGGCACGAGGTGACCGTGCGGGTCAGCCGGGACGGCGACGCGCTGACCGTCCGGGCGCGCACCGCCGGTACGCCGTGGCGGCTGGTCCGGCTCGCCCCGCTCGCCCCGGACGTGGTCGCGCTGGCCGGGCCGTTCTGCTGCTCGCCCTCCCGGGGCGGGTTGACCGTCCGGTTCACCGGCTGGCGGCAGGGGCCGGCGGATCCGGCGCTGCACCCGACGGACTGACCCCCGGATCAGTCGGGGACGGTCCGGCCGCGCCCGGGGTCGGCCGGGTCAGCAGGCCGGGCGTCGGCGGGTGGGATCGCCCACGACCAGGTGTGAGCGGCGGCCCGGCGGGTAACACTGTCCGATCCCACCGGCCCCGTGGAAAGGACGACAATGGCTCTCGCCCAGGACGTCGACCCGAACAAGTTCACCGGGCTGACCGGTTGGGTGGCGAGCGTCATCGACTCCCTCGGGGCGGTCGGCGTCGCCTTCCTGGTGGCGTTGGAGAGCATCATCCCGCCGATCCCCAGCGAGATCGTGCTGGCGATGGCGGGCTACCTCGCCGCCGAGGGCCGGTTCAACCTGGTGGTGATCGTCGCCGCCGCCACGGTCGGTTCGCTGGTCGGCGCGCTGGTGCTCTACTGGCTCGGCGCGGCGATCGGCGAGGAGCGGCTCAAGCACTGGCTGGACCGCATCCCGCTGGTCGACCGGGACGACCTGGAAAAGGCCGACCGCTGGTTCGAGCGGCACGGCCGGTGGGCGGTGCTGATCGGCCGGCTGGTGCCGGTGGTACGCAGCCTGGTCTCCGTCCCGGCCGGCGCGAACCGGATGCCGATGGGCGAGTTCGTGCTGCTCACCACGCTCGGCAGCGGGGTGTGGAACGCACTGGTCGTCGGCCTCGGCTACACCCTGGGTTCGCGCTGGCAGGACGTGGAGAAGTACAGCGACTGGTTCAACTACGCCATCTTCGCGGTCTTCGCCGTCATGATCGGGAGCTGGGCGGCCAGGAAGATCCGCTCCCGACGCGACCGGGACGACCGGCGGTCGGTGACCACCGGCCGCTGACCGGGAGCCGGCCCGCCCGGGAGGCCCGGACCGGCCGGCCCCACCGGGCGGTGGTGCTCAGTACCGCGCGGTGATCGAGGTGAACTCCCACAGGTTCTGGGCGATGCCGGAGCAGTTGGCGACCACCCCGCCCCCCGGGCACGGGCGGTCCCGGTTGACCGACCAGAAGGTGAAGCGGGACAGCCCCCGCGCCTTGGCCCAGTCCCGGATCTGGGTCCAGGTGGCCGGCGAGGTCAGCTCCTGCTGGTCGGAGAGCCCGTTCATGCCGCTGATGCCCATGTGCGCGTACGCGGTCGCGTCCGACCAGCCGAACGCCGACTTCAGCGTGGTCTTCAGCCCTTCGGCGGCGTTGACGGTGTTCTGGTACATGTTCGCCCCGCCGCCGAAGTCGAAAGGCATGATGGTGAAGGTGTCGATGTTCGCGCCGAGCGCGGCGGCCTGGTTGATCAGCCGGGTGCCGTAGTACGACGGCCCGGTGGTCGAGGTACCGAAGGTGACGATCGTCCTGATCCCCGGGTTGTTCTGCTTGACGATCTTCAGCGCGCCGAGGATGCGGTCCTGCACCACCTCGTTCTCGAACTCGTCGCTGTTCTCGATGTCGACGTCGATCGCCTTCAGGCCGTACGCGTTGATCACCTGCTGGTACGCCCCGGCGAGCGCACTGGCCGACGCGCAGTTCGGGCCGAGCTTGTTGCCGCTCCAGCCGCCGAACGACGGGATGACGTCGCCGCCGGCCGCCCGGATCGCGGCGATGGTGCTGGCGTGCGCGCCCCCGGTGAGCGGCCCGGAGCCGTCCCAGGCCGGGGTGCAGCCACCGCCGGAGAGCACGAACGCGATGGTGAACCACTTCACCCCGGTCGCCCCCATCACGGTGGCCGGCGCGGGCGGGTCACCCCAGCCCGGGTAGAGGTAGGGGGCGGCGGCCATCGTGCCGGTGCCGCCGGTGCAGCCGGTGGTGGTGGCCGACACCGGGGACGACTTCGCCGACTCGCCGGCCGCGTTGTACGCCGTGACGGTCCAGCTGTGCGTGGAGCAGGCGGCCAGCCCGGAGACGGTGGTCGAGGTGCCGGTGACGGTGGCCTTCACCGTGCCGCCCTCGTAGACCCGGTAGCCGGTGACCGTGCCGGAGACGGCGTTCCAGGCCAGCGTGGCCGACGACGCGGTGGTGCCGGTGACCCGCAGTCCGCCCGGGGTGGCCGGGCCGGTCGGGTTGCCGGGGCCGCCGCCGGTGCAGGCCGCGCCGTTGACCGTGCAGTTGACCGGGTCGCCGGTGCCCGCGACGACGAAGCCGAAGGTGGTGCTGGCACCCGGCGCGAGGCTGCCGTTCCAGCTCTGGTTGAGGGCGGTGACGTGCTGGCCGGAGCTGCTGAGCCGGGCGTCCCAGAACGAGCCGACGGTGCTGCCGGACGGCAGGTCGAACTGGACGTTCCACGAGCTGACGGCGGTCGAGGTGTCGTTGGTGACGGTGAACTTCGCCTCGTACCCGCTGCTCCAGCTGGCGGTGCGGACGAAGGCGGCGGTGGCGGCGGACGCGGCCGGCGGGGCCACGATCGTGCCGGTGACCAGGGCTGCGGCGAGCGCGGCGGCGAGGGTGGCCGCGCGGGGGGAGCGGAGTCTCACGGGTGGCCTCCAGGGACCGGGGCGGGGGGTGCGACCGGTCCGCCTGCGCGGGCCGGGGGCGCGGTCCGGGGGTGGGACCGCCGGGACGACCGGGGAACCGATCCACGGTCGTCCACGTCCGCGCTCATTATTAAGACTCTTAACTGTTAATGTCCAGAGCCCGTTCCGGCCGCCCGCTCCCCGCCGCCTCCCGACCACCCCGGCACGGGCGGTCGCCGGGGCGCGAGCCGGCCCGGCGCATGGGTGCGGGGTCCGCGCACCCCGGCACGGACCCCGCACCGCCCGGTCAGCGGCGGAAGGTGAACCAGTTGACGTTGACGAAGTCGGCCGGCTGGCCGCTGCTGAAGGTGAGGTAGACGCTGTGCCGGCCGGTCACCGCCGACACGTTGCCGGGCACCGACCGCCAGCTCTGCCAGCCTCCGGTGTTGGCCAGCGCGAAGCTGCCGATCGGGGTGCCGGTCGGGCTGTCCAGCCGCACCTCGACCAGGCCGCTCACCCCGCCCGCCGCGCCGGAGGCCACCCGGGCCAGGAAGTCGCGCGGCCCGCTGGTGCCGAAGTCCACGTTGTCGTAGCGGGCCCAGTCGCCGTTGCGCAGCGCGGCGATGTTCTGCCCGCCCTCGGCGCACGTCTCGACGGCCACCCCGTTCTGCGCCGAGAACGCCTCGGCCTGGATCGTCGAGTAGGCGTCCACGGTGCCCGACGGGGGCGGCGTGGTCGGGGCCGGCGTGGTGGGGGTCGGCGTCGGGGTGGACCCGCCACCCCGGCGGTAGACCGCGACGTAGTCGACCACCATCGGCCGGCCGGAGACGGTCGAGCCGGTCGGCGTGACGGCACCTGCCACGCCGTCCGGGAAGGAGCCGCCCATCGCCACGTTGAGCAGCAGGAAGTAGCCGCCGTGGCCGGTCATCTGCGCCCAGTAGCTGGCCCCGACCTGGGTCTGGGTGACGGTGTGGAACAGCTGCCCGTCGACGTACCAGCGCAGTTGCTGCGGGCTGACCGAGGTGTCCCACTCGGTGCGGTAGGTGTGGAAGGCGGCCTGGCAGGCGCTGCCGGGGCAGACCCGGGTGGCGCCCAGCCCGCTGAACTCGTTGCACGGCCCGCCCGGGGCGACTCCGCAGTGCAGCGCGCCCCACACCTGGTTGAGCCCGTTGACGTTCTCCATCACGTCGATCTCACCGATGCCCGGCCAGTTCTGGTAGTTGCCCCGGTACGGCGAGCCGAGCGCCCAGAACGCCGGCCAGTAGCCGGCCGCCTGCGCGCCGGTGACGTTGGGCATCTGGATCCGCCCCTCGATCGCCAGCACCCCGCCGGCCGGCGGCTTGAAGTCGGTGCGGACCGTCTCGATCCGGGCCGAGGTCCACCGGCCGCCGGAGTCGCGCAGCGGGGTGATCCGCAGGTTGCCGGACCCGTCGTGGGCCAGGTTGGCGGTGCTGCCGGTGTACGTCTGGATCTCGCCGGTGCCCCAGTTGGCCGGGCCGCCGGGGTAGCTGGTGCCGGTGTCGACGATCCAGTTGGCCGAGGACGGCAGGGTGCCGGCCGCGCCGGTGAAGTCGTCGCTCCACACCAGGCTCCACCCCGACGGCGGCGTCGGGACGGCGGCCTGCGCGGCGACCGAGACGCCGGTCAGCGCGGTGGCGGCGGCGAGGGTGACCGCCAGGGCGAGCCGGCGACGGGACCGGCGCGGGGCGGTGGGGGCGACCGGAGCCGCCGGGACAGCGTTCATCGGGGGTGCCTCTCCATCGGGGACGGGAGCTTAGAGAGCGCTCTCTGAGCGGTTTTCTACGCTCCCGTCCCCGCACTTGTCAACGCTCGTCGATGGCTTCGACCGGTTCCGGTAGCGGCCGGCGCAGCAGCACGTGCTCGGCGACCGTCCACCCGGTCGTGGTGACCAGGTAGAGCACCGCCGCCAACGGCACCACCAACGCCAGCAGCACCGTGCCGTACGGCAGCAGCGGCAGCACCCGGGCCAGCAGTGCCGCCCCCGACTGGTCACCCGGGACGGCGGCCGACGCCGCCGCCCGCCGGGACAGCACCGTGGCCAGGCCGGCCAGGGTCGCCAGCAGCACCCCGAAGACCAGCAGCACCGACGGCGACAACCCGTCGCCCAGGTGCCAGCCCAGCGGCACCCCGGCCAACCGCGCGTCGAGCAGCCCGACGGCACCGTCACCGGTGCCGAAGAGCCGGTACATGACCAGGAAGAACGGTGCCTGGAGCAGCGCCGGCAGGCACCCCGCCACCGGCGACGCCCCGGCCCGGCGGTAGAGCGCGAACACCTCCGACTGCAACGTCGCCGGGTCGCCCGCGTACCGCTGCTGGAGCTGGCGCAGCTGCGGGGCGAGCGCCGCGCGACGCCGCTCCGCGCGGACCTGGGCGACGGTGAGCGGTGAGATCAACAGGCGGACGACGATGGTGAAGGCGACGATCGCGGCGGCGGTGGCGGCCCCGCCGGCCAGCGGCGTCAGCAGCTCGGCGAGCCAGCCGACGACGGAACCCGCGGCGGCGGCCGCGTCGTGCACAGGTGAGAAGGCGAGCATGATGAAACCCCTCGGGCCGAATTCCGGTGGTCCGCACGGGACGGCTGCCGGCCGCCCGTCAGGGCTGCCGGTGCTCCACAGTGCGACGGATGACGACGGAACCGGTCGGGGGTCGGCGGGGCGCGGAATCAGCCCGCGACCGGGGACCAGCCGACCGGCGGGGAACCCCCGGGTGCCCGGGGACGCGGCCGACCCGGCGCGTCCGGATCGACCTGGCGGGGCACGTCCCGACGCCGGGCCCGTAACCCGACCGCCTGCCGCCGACCGCCGCCCGACCCGACCGCCGGCCGGGGCCGGGCCGCCAGCAGGGCGACCAGCAGCAGCGCGGCCACCACCGCCGCCCCGGCCAGCAGGTCGCCCGGCCGGTCCGCGAGCAACGTCAGCCCGACGAGCGCGTACGCCCACAGACCCGTCACCACCCGCAGCCCCGACACGCGCCCCAGACTAGGACCCGCTGTCACGCCGGACGGCCGCGACCGCGGCGGCCACCACCGCCGGCTGGTCCACGTGCACCAGGTGCCGGGCATCCCGGAACACCTCCTGCCGACCGGCCGGGAAGCTCGCCGCCAACCGGGCGTGCCCGACCCGCCACGCCGCCCGGCCCGCCGGGGTGGTCACGTCGCCGAGCGCGGTCAGCACCCGCACCGGGAGCACCGGCGCGGGTGTCACCGCCCGCAACGCCAGCAGCTCCGCCGCCACCGCCGAATGCGCCAGCCACTGCGTCAACGCCCCCACCAGCACCGCCCCCGAACCCCACGGCACCGCCGACGCCGGGTCGGGCGGCCGGACGCTCATCCGGTGCACCGCCCGCCGCCACGCCCACGGGCCGCACCGACGGGCCAGCCCGGACCGGTCGAGCCCTCCGGCCAGCACCGGGGCGAGCGCCGCCGCCGCGCCGGCCGACCGCGCCGACCACCACCCCCACCGCGTCGCCCCGCCCGGATCCACCAGGCTCGGATCCACCAGCACCAGCCCGGCCAGCCGGCCCGGATGCCGCCGGGCGTACGCCTCGGCGGGCAACGCCGCCGCCGAGTGCGCCACCAGCACCGGCCGGCCCAGCCCCGCGACGGCCACGTCGATCCGGCCCAGCTCGGCGACGGCCACGTCGATCCGGCCCAGCTCGGTGGTGAGGGTGGGCACCCGGCCGTCGTCCGGCCGGTCCAGCCGGCGTACCCGGCAGCCGGCGGCGGTCAGCAGCGGGACCAGCCGGTCCCAGGTCGACGCCCCCTCCCCCATCCCCGGGCAGAGCAGCACCCCCGGCCCGCCGGCCCGGGCCGCCCGGTCGTCGTGGGCCGCGGGCCGGACCGCCCGGTCGGCGCCGGCGGCGGGCCGGTCGGCGGGTGGGCCGGTCACCGGGACCGCTCCGGGCGGGAGCCGGTCCCCCGGAGGGCGACGGCGGCGGCCAGCAGCAGCCAGCCGGACAGCCCGGCCAGCTGGGTCCGCTGCCACAGGCCCAGCCCGTACCCCGGGTGGACCGAGGCGACCAGCGTCCCGACCGTGCCGACCGCCAGCACCACCGCCACCACCAGGCCGGTCCGGCGGCGGGCCGGGCCGCGCAGCACGGCGAGCAGCGCCACCAGGGAGAGCAACGCCCCGGCCACCGCCACCGACGAGGTGACGGTGTGCGCCTGGTGCCGCCAGGACAGCTCACCCAGCTCCTCCAGCCGCGCGCAGCGGGCGTCCACCGACGGGGCGCAGTCCATCGTGGTCCAGCCGCCGTCCACGGCGGTCGCCACCCCGAAGACCACCAGCCCCCAGCGGGCCACCCGGGGCACCTCCCGGGCCACCCGGCCCAGCAGCACCCCGGCCACCACCGCACAGAGCCCGGTCACCACGTCGCCGAGCTGGAAGAACAGGTGGTACGGCTGGTCCCGCGCGGCCAGCTCGCTCAGGTAGCTCCGCACCGGCCGCAGCCCCGGATTGAGCACCGGGGCGAGCAGCCAGGAGGCGTAGCAGACCGCCGCCGCCAGCAACGCCACCGCCGCCCCGGTCCGGGCGGCCCGGTGCCCGTCGCCCGCACGGCCCGCCGACCCGGACGCCGGGTCCGGGTCAGAGTGCGGGCGGGGGCGGCTCACGAGGACTCGCGGACCATCGGGAACGGCAGGGTCTCCCGGATGGACCGGCCGGTCAGCAGCATCACCAGCCGGTCCACGCCCAGCCCCAGACCACCGGTCGGCGGCATCGCGTACTCCAGCGCGGTGAGGAAGTCCTCGTCCAGCTCCATCGCCTCCGGGTCACCGCCGGCCGCCTTCAGCGACTGGGCGGTCAACCGCCGTCGCTGCTCGGTCGGGTCGACCAGCTCCGAGTACGCGGTGCCCAGCTCCATCCCGAACGCCACCAGGTCCCACCGCTCGGCCAACCGGGGATCGGCCCGGTGCTGGCGGGTCAGCGGCGAGACCTCGGTCGGGAAGTCCAGATAGAAGGTGGGCAGGTCGGTGGCCGCCTCGACGAGCCGCTCGTACAGCTCCGACAGCAGCTCGGCGCGCTGCCAGGCCGGGTCGTACGGCACCCGGGCCGCATCGGCGAGGCGGCGCAGGGCGGCGACGTCGGTGTCGACCGTGACCTCCTCGCCCAGCGCGGCGGAGACCGCCCCGTGCACGGTGTGCACCGGCCACGGCCCGCCGATGTCCACCAGCTCACCGGTGTCGGGTCGACGGGCCAGCGGAGCGCCGTGCACCGCCACCCCCGCCGCCACGATCAACTCCCGGGCCAGCTCCCGCATGTCGTGGTAGTCGGCGTACGCCTGGTACGCCTCCAGCACGGTGAACTCCGGGTTGTGGCTGAAGTCGACGCCCTCGTTGCGGAACACCCGGCCCAGCTCGTAGACCCGCTCGACACCGCCCACCGCGAGCCGCTTGAGATACAGCTCGGGGGCGATCCGCAGGGTCAACCGCAGGTCGTAGGCGTTGCTGTGGGTGACGAACGGGCGGGCGTTGGCACCGCCGTGCACCCGTTGCAGGATCGGCGTCTCCACCTCCAGGAAGTCCCGCGACACCAGGGTCCGCCGCAGGCTGGTCAGGGTGGCGCTGCGCGCCCGCAGCAGCTCCCGCGCCTGCGGGTTGATCGCCAGGTCCAGGTAGCGGCGGCGGACCCGCGCCTCCGGGTCGGCCAGGCCGTGGTGCTTGTCCGGCAGCGGGCGCAGGCACTTGGCGGTGAGCCGCCAGTCGGCCACCCGGACCGACACCTCGCCGCGCCGGGTGGCGTACACCTCGCCGGTCGCGCCGACGTGGTCACCGATGTCGACGGTGGCCCGCCACCGGTCCAGCTCCTTCTCCAGCACCAGTTGCAGGTCGCCGCTGCCGTCACGGACGGTGACGAAGCAGATCCGGCCGTGGTCGCGGACCAGCAGCACCCGCCCGGCCACCGAGACCGTCTCCCCGGTCCCGGTGTCCGGGGCCAGCCCGGCGTGCCGCCGCCGCACCGCCGCGCAGTCGTCGGTCCGCGGCCACCCCACCGGGTACGCCTCGACGCCCTGTGCCCGCAGCCGGTCCAGCTTCGCCCGCCGGACCCGGACCTGCTCGGGAAGCTGCTCGCGGGCCGGTTCCGGGCTGACCGCCTGCACCGCACCGGCGTCCGGCGGCACGAAACCCACCCCGCCCCCGGCCGGGGGCACCCCGTGCAGCGGGGACGGCCGGCCACCGGGCAACGCCAGGAAGCCCTCCGCGACCGCGGCGGCCAGCCCCACCCGGGCCAGCTCCCGCCGCTCGCCGAAGCACAGGTAGCGGGGCGTCCAGTGCGGCTGGTACTTGGCGTTGGACAGGTACAGCGACTCCAACTGCCACCAGCGGGAAAAGAACAGCAGGGTACGCCGCCACAACCGGATCACCGGGCCGGCGCCGATCCGCGCGCCCTGCTCGAAGACCGACCGGAACACGGCGAAGTTCAACGACACCCGCTCGACGCCCAGCCGGGGGGCGGCACCGAGCAGCGCGGCCACCATGAACTCGGTGACCCCGTTGTCGGCGGTGCGGTCCCGGCGCATCAGGTCCAGCGACAACCCGTCGGCCCCCCACGGGCTCAGCGACAGCAGCGCCCGCACCCGGCCGCTGCCGTCCCTGGCCTCGACCAGCACACAGTCGCCGTCGGCCGGGTCGCCGAGCCGGCCCAGCGCCATCGAGAAGCCGCGCTCGTGTTCGGTGTCCCGCCAGCGGGTAGCCAGCGCGGCGAGGTCAGCCAGGTCGGCCGGCGGGATGTCGGCGTGCCGGCGGACGGCGGCGGTGTACCCGGCCCGCTCGGCCCGGTGCACCGCCTGCCGGACCGGCCGCATGTCCCGCCCGCCCAGGTCGAACTCCCGGGCCAGCAGAATCGCCTCGTCGCCCAGTTGCAGCACCTTCAGCCCGTGCCGGTGGTAGGCCCGCGCGCCGATCTCGCTGGCCCCCATCACCGCCGGGGTCCAGGCGTACTCCCGGGCCTGGTCCAGCCAGGCGGTGATCGCCGGGCCCCACGCCTCCGGGTCGCCGACCGGGTCGCCGCTGGCCAGGCTCACCCCGTTGACCACCCGGTAGGTCAGCGCCGCCTTCCCGCTGGCCGAGAAGATCGCCGCCTTGTCCCGCCGGGTGGCGAAGTAGCCGAGCGAATCCCGGTCGCCGTAGCGGGCCAGCAGCTCCCGGATCCGCTGCTCCTCGTCGGGGTGCAGCACGGCGGCGGCGCGCTGCGAGCGCAGCAGGGTGAACAGGCCGGCCAGGAAGGCCACCGCGCCCATCCCGCCGAGCAGCAGGTTGACCCAGCCGGGGGCCTGACCCTGCCGGGTGACGTCCAGGGTGATCGCGCCGCCGAAGACCTTCTCGATGGCGTACCCGACCCGGTCCAGCCAGCTGTGCAGGCTGCCGGGCACGGCGGTGAGCAGCAGGTAGCCCAGCCCGACGGCCGCCGTGGCGAGGCCGAAGAACACCCCGAGGGCGCGTCGGGTGCTGCCGCTGCGGACCCGGGCGTAGAACTCCCGTCGGGCGGCCCGCAGCAGCGCCAGCGCGACGGCGGCGAAGCCGATCCCCACCCAGACGCCGACGGTCTCGACCAGGGTGAACAGCCGTCGGCCGGCGTCGTCGGTGAGCCGGTCCGCGCCGACGGTCACCAGCAGCAGGCCGGTCAGCACGCCGACGACCAGGCTGAGGATGAGGTAGACGACCAGCACCCAGTACGCCAGCCGCTTGCGACGCAGCACCGCCGCGGCGAGGGTGCCGAGGAAGACGGCGTACGCCAGGTTGGCGGGGGCCGGCACCAGCAACGTGTCGATGGTGCTGCGGACCGGCTGGAACTCGGCGTTGGCCGCGCTGCTCACCGCCGCCAGCGCGCAGATCGCGGCGACGAACCACAGCAGCGACGCGAACATCCTCGGCACCTGCCGCCGCCAGTCCGGCGCGGGCGGCCGGACGGGCTGGCCGGGCCGGACGGGCAGCGGGGACGCCTCCCGGGCCACCGTCGTCGGGGTCACCTGGCCTCCCTCCCTCGCCGCCCCGACCCGCCCCGGCCGGGGCGGGGGTGCGGCACGGCACCGGTCGGCGGACCGGGCCATGGTAAGCATCCGGCGCGACGGCTCGCCGTGTCGCGTTTTCTCCGCCGGACACCGCGGGTAATGGGCCGGGCAGGACCGCAGCGGACCCGCCGCGGCCGGGACGGACGGACGGACGGTGATGGCGATGACCAGTGGGGTGGCGGCCGGGGAGGTGACTCCGGAGCGGACCGGGGTCGACCGGCTCACGGTGGGGGTGGAGGAGGAGTTCCTCCTGGTCGATCCGCACACCGGTGCCGCGGTGCCCGCCGTCGACCTGGTCATGGAGCAGGTGCCGGCCGAGCTGCGCGGGCAGGTGGAGCGGGAGTTCCAGACCAGCCAGATCGAGATCGGCAGCCCGCCGGGGTTGGAGCTGGCGTCGATCCGGCACTCGCTGGGCGTGCTGCGCGGCGCGCTGGCCGACGCCGCCGAGCGGGCCGGCGTCCGGGTGCTGGCCATCGGGACGGGGCCGGCGGCGGGACCGGTGCCGGCGGTGGTCGACAAGCCCCGCTTCGACCGGATGATCGAGCGGTTCCGGCTGCTGGTGCCCGGCCCCGGCAACAACGGCATGCACGTGCACGTGGGTGTCCCCGACCCGGACACCGGGGTGCAGGTGCTCAACCACATCCGGCCGTGGCTGCCGGTGCTGCACGCGATGACCACCAACTCGCCGTTCTCGGAGGGCGTCGACACCGGGTACGCGAGCTGGCGGTCCGTCGAGTGGGAACGCTGGCCGTCGGTGGCGCCCACCCCCTACCTGGAGTCCCACGAGCACTACGAGCGGCTGATCCGGCAGTTGATCTCCAGTGGGGTGATGCTCGACGAGGGGATGCTCTACTGGTACGCCCGGCTGTCGGCGAAGTACCCGACGGTGGAGGTCCGGATCGGCGACGTCTGCCCGTCGGTCGACGACGCGGTGCTGGTGGCCGCCCTGGTCCGGGCGTTGGTAGCCACCGCCATGGCGGACGTGGCGGCGGGCCGCCCGGCGGTCAACACCGACCACCACCTGCTGGTCGCCGCGCACTGGCGGGCCGCCCACGACGGGCTGGAGGGCGACGGCGTCGACCTGGCCAACGGTGAGCTGTGCCCGGCCTGGGAGCTGGTGGACCGGCTGGTCGAGCGGGTCCGCCCGGCGCTGGTGGCGCACGACGACCTGGCCGAGGTGACCGACCTGCTGGCCGGGCTGCGTCGGCACGGCACCGGGGCCGCCCGGCAGCGGGCCGTGTTCGCCCGGTCGGGCCGGCTGGAGGACGTGGTCGCCGAGGTCGCCCGGCAGACCCGTGGCTGACCGGCCCGGGACTGGCCGCCGTCGGGCCGGCCGACCCGACGCCGGTCGTCGTTCCGGCGACCGGCGTGTCGGTGACCGTCGTGGTGCGGACCGACCCGACAGTCGCCGGGGTGTCGGTGACCGTCGTGGTGCGGACCGACCCGACAGTCGCCGGGGTGTCGGTGACCGTCGTGGTGCGGACCGACCCGACAGTCGCCGGGGTGTCGGTGACCGTCGTGGTGCGGACCGACCCGACAGTCGCCGGGGTGTCGGTGACCGTCGTGGTGCGGGCCGACCCGACAGTGGCCGGGGTGTCGGTGGGCCGCCCGGGGACGGCCGGTGCGTGGAAGAGTGGGCGTCGTGGCAGAGCGGCTGATCGTCGTCGGAGGGGACGCCGCCGGGATGGCGGCGGCCTCCCAGGCCCGTCGTCGCCGGGGCGTCGACGACCTGGAGATCATGGCGTTCGAGCGGGGACACTTCACGTCGTACTCGGCGTGCGGCATCCCGTACTGGATCAGTGGGCTGGTCGAGGAGCGGGACGCGCTGATCGCCCGCGACCCGGCCACCTTTCGCGACGACTTCGCCATCGACGTGCGGCTGCGCACCGAGGTCACCGGCATCGACCTCGACCGGCGGGAGGTCACCGCCCGCCGGCTCGACGACGGCGGCGAGGTCCGCGAACGGTTCGACACCCTGATGTACGCCACCGGCGCGGTCCCCAACCTGCCGGACTGGGCGGACGACGACGTCGACGGCATCTTCGGCATCCAGACGCTGGACGACGCGGCGGGGTTGCGGGCCTGGCTCGACGGCACCCCCGAGCCCCGCCGGGCGGTGGTGGTCGGCGGCGGCTACATCGGGGTGGAGATGGCCGAGGCGCTGATCCAGCGCGGGCTCGCCGTCACCCTGGTCGAGCGGGGCGAGCAGCCGATGGCCACGGTCGACGAGGACATGGCCCGCCTGGTCGCCGAGGCGATGCGCGGGCTGGGCGTCGAGATCCGTACCGGCGTCACGGTCAGCGGGGTCGAGCAGCGCGACGGTCGGGTGTCCGCGGTGGTCACCTCCGCCGGCCCGGTGCCGGCCGACGTCGTGGTCCTCGGCCTGGGGGTACGCCCCAACACCGCGCTCGCCGCCACCGCCGGCCTCCCGCTCGGCAAGACCGGCGGGGTGCTGGTGGACCGGCGGATGCGGGTGGTCGGGGTGCCCGACGTCTGGGCGGCCGGCGACTGCGTGGAGACCCTGCACCGGGTCACCGGCATGTCGGTGCACGTCCCCCTCGGCACCCACGCCAACAAGCAGGGCCGGGTCGCCGGGATCAACATCGGCGGCGGGTACGCCACCTTCCCCGGGGTGATCGGCACCGCCGTGACGAAGGTCTGCGACCTGGAGGTGGGGCGTACCGGGCTGCGGGAACGGGACGCCCGGGCGGCCGGGTTCGAGTTCGTCTCGGTGATCGCCGAGTCGACGAACCGGGCCGGCTACTACCCGGGGGCCCAACCGATGACGGTGAAGCTGATCGCCGAGCGGCCCACCGGCCGGTTGCTCGGCGCACAGATCGTCGGCCGTTCGGAGGCGGCGAAGCGGATCGACGCGCTGGCCGTGGCGCTGTGGAACGAGATGACGGTGGACGAGATGACCGCCCTCGATCTCGGCTACGCCCCGCCGTACGCCCCGGTCTGGGATCCGGTGCTGATCGCCGCCCGCAAGGCCGTCGACGCCCTCGACCGCTGACCCGCACCGCCTACCGCCCACCCCCACCGACCACCCGCGCCGCCCCGCCCCGCTCTGCGCCGCACCGCCGCGCAAGGCGCGCCATACCGCTCCACCGTGCGCCGCACGCCGCACCATCGCGTGACGGTGCGTCGGCACGCGTCCCTTTGTGGAGAGTTGTTGTCGCTGGGGCGACAACAACTCTCCACAAAGCATGGTCTGCTCGTCGGATGCGGATGCCCGGCGACGACGATGCCGCCCTCGACTGGCTGCTCTTCACGCAGGCCGGGGTGGTGAGCTGGGCGCAGGCCACCGCCGAACTCACCCCTTCCCGGGTCCGCCACCTGCTGGCCACCGGCCGCTGGGAGCGGGTGTGCCGGGGCATCCTGCGGGTCGGCGGTGGCCCGGTGACTATCGACCAGTCGCGCTGGGTGGCGGTGCTGGCCGCCGGTGCCGACGCCGTCCTGGCCGGTCTCGCGGCGGCCCAGGCGGGGGGCCTGCGCGGGCGGTGGCGGCACGAGGCGGTGGACGTGCTGATCCCGTACCAACGGCAGGCTCCCGACCTGCTGCGCCGGCTGCCGCTCGGCATGCCGGCGGTGCGGGTACGACGGACCCGGCACCTGGGCGACGAGGACCGGCAACGGGGGCGGCCGGACCGCACCACGATGGCCCGCTCGCTGATCGACGCGGCTCAGTGGATGCGCAGCGACGACGACGCCCAGGCGGTGCTGGCGGCCGGCTGCCAGCAGCGCCGGGTCACCCCCGGGGAACTCGACGCGGTGTCCCGTCGACTGCCCCGCCTGCGCCGGTCGACTCTGATCCGGCACACCGTCGCCGACCTGGCCGGCGGCGCGGAGGCGCTGTCCGAGATCGACCTGGTCCGGCTCTGTCGCCGGTACGGGCTGCCCCGGCCCGAGCTGCAGGAACGGCGACTCGACGCCGACGGGCGGACCCGCTACCTGGACGCCTACTGGCGGCGGTGGGGGCTGCACGTCGAGGTCGACGGGGCACACCACATGGACGTCCGGCAGTGGGCGGCGGACCTGCGCCGGCAGAACGGGGTGTGGATCTCCGGGGACCGGATCCTGCGGTTCACCGCGTTCGACGTCCGCCACCGCCCCGACGAGGTGGCGGCCCAGCTCCGCGCCGCCCTCACCGCCGCTGGCTGGCACCCCTGACCAGCCCCGGCGCATCCGGTCGTCGCGTTCTGTGTGGAGAGTTGTTGTCGCCAGGGCAGCAACAACTCTCCACGGTCGCCACAATGGGGCGGTGGAGATTCCGGCCGGGTTGTCGTGGGTGCGGCAGACGCCGGAGGGGCGGGAGTGGCTGGCCACCCTGCCCCGGTGGCGGGACGAGTGCGCGCGGCAGTGGTCGCTGCGGCTCGGCGAGCCCTTCCCGTACGCGTTCGCCTCGCTGGCGATGCCGGCCGAGCTGCCCGACGGCACAGCGGCGGTGCTGAAGTTGCAGTACCCCGACCCGGACAGCAGGCACGAGGCAGACGCGCTGGCGTACTGGGACGGCGAGGCCGCGGTCCGGTTGCTCGCCCACGACCCGCGGCGGCGGGCGCTGCTGGTGGAGCGGTGCCGACCCGGCTCGCCGCTGCACGAGCTGCCCGCCGACGAGGCGGTGGACGTGGTCGCCGCGCTGCTGCCCCGGCTGTGGCGGCGGGCGGCCGGGCCGTTCACCCCGCTCGCCGAGGAGGCCGCCGGCTGGCGGCACCGGCTACCCGAGCGGTGGGAACGGGCCGGCCGGCCGTACGGGCGGCGGCTGGTCGACGCGGCGCTCGACCGGCTCGACCGGCTGGTCGACACCCAGGGCGAGCAGGTCCTGGTCAATCAGGACATGCACGCCGGCAACGTGCTGCGGGCCACCCGCGAACCGTGGCTGGTGATCGACCCGAAGCCGTTGCTGGGTGAGCGGGAGTTCGCGGTGGTGCCGATCGTGCGCGGCGTCGAGCTGGGGCACTCCCCGGCGGGGGTACGGCGGCGGCTGGACCGGATCACCGGCGCGCTCGGGCTGGACCGGGAACGGGTGGCCGACTGGACGGTCGCGCACTGCCTCGCGTGGAGCCTGGACGGCGACAAGGTCTTCACCAACCAGGTCGAGGTGGCCAGCTGGCTGGTCGACGGCCCGTAGCCGCCCCGGCCGGGGTCAGGGTTGGCAGGTGGGGCACCAGTAGAGGTTGCGACCCGCCAGCGCGCCCCGGCTGACCGGGCTGCCGCAGACGTGGCAGGGTTCGCCGGGGCGGCGGTAGACGTACACCTCGCCGCCGTGCCGGTCGACGCGGGCGGGGCGGCCCATCGCCTCGGGCAGGTGGGCGTCGCGGACGGTGTCGATCCGGCCGCTGCCCACCGCCAGGGTCATCAGCGCCACCAGGTCGGCCCAGAGCGCCACCCAGCCCGCCGGGGTCAACTGCCGGCCGGGCAGCGTCGGCCGCAGGCCGGCCCGGAACAGCGCCTCGGTCACGAAGATCAGGCCGGTTCCGGCCACCACCGACTGGTCCAGCAGCAGCGCGGCGAGCGGGGTGGGGCTGCGCCGGATGCGGGCGTACGCCCGGTCGGGGTCGGCGTCGGCGCGCAGCGGGTCCGGGCCGAGCCGGTCGCGCAGCGCCGCCACCTCGGGCGGGGTGAGCAGTTCGCAGGCGGTGGGTCCGCGCAGGTCGAGCCAGTGCCGGTCGCTGGCCAGCCGCAACCGGATCTGCCCCACCGGTACGGGCGGCTCGCCGTCCCCGTCGGTGAACCTGCCGTACAGGCCGAGGTGGACGTGCAGGGTGCGCTCATCGGCGTGGTGGTGCAGCAGGTGCTTGCCGTACGCCTCGGTGCCGTCGAGGACGGTGCCGGAGAGCACGGCGGCGCCCTCGGTGAAGCGGCCCTGCGGGCTGCTGGCGGTGACCTTGTCCCCGGCGAACAGCTCGGCGTGCCGGGCCGCCAGGCGGTGGATGGTGTGTCCCTCTGGCACGGGTACCAAGGGTAGTCAGGCGTCGCGGAACACCGGGTTCGGGCGGCCCCCTACCGGGTGGACTACGCCCAGCGCCCCCCGTTGCGTCCCGCCCTGGCCATGTCGAGCAGATTGGCCAGCCGGTACCGCAGGACCCGCGACTGCCCGACCGACAGGACCAGGCTCGTTTCCGCGCCGCCCTCCACGCTCGTCAAGCGCACCGTCGGCTCGGCAGCCGGGTGAAGGGCCTGCACCAGGGCCACGCCGACGATGAATGCTTCTGGTCGGTTGGTGTCCGAGCGGAGGATGCGGGAACGGTGCCGACCCCGACGTTCGCAGTCGTCCCGGTTGCACCAGTGCGGGTGCGTCAGGTCGGCCGGAGCGCCGCCAAGGGCACCGGTCGGGTAGACGAACACGTCACCGCAGGACCGTTTCATGTCCGGTGCCATACCCGTCACGTGGGCCGCCAGACCGGCTTGGGCGACCGCTGCGCTCGCGCGGACGGTGTGCGCCGCGCAGGTGTACGCACAGGCGTCCAAGGAGCCGGGCGTGTACAGCTCGATCCGGACCGTCGCAGGGTCTCCGCAGGTGGCCAGGGTAGGTAGGGTGCTCATGGTCGCCTCCTAGCTCGGCGATCAAGGCCCCCGGCCAGCGGCGCAATCGCTGGTCGGGGGCCGCCTTCGTGCGGGGCACGACAAATGTACAGTCCATGTACGTCTAGTTTCTAGACGTCTATAGGCTGGACATCCCTGAACACGTATAGATCCTGTGCGTGTTTACGCTCCGCCCATGACGAGCCCGCTGAACAACGTGCCGCTCTACCGGCAGTTGGCGGACGTGCTCGCCAGGGAGATCGAAGAGGGCAAGCTGCGCCCCGGCCAGCCGTTGCCCAGCGAACTGCACCTGCAGCAGACGTACGGCGTCGCCCGGGGAACCGTCCGGATGGCAATGCGTGAGCTGCGCGAACGCGGCCTGGTCGTCACCGTTCACGCCCGAGGAACGTTCGTCGCCGACAGGACGTAGCCCGCATGGGCGAACCTGCCCGACGTGACGGGTCCGGGTGGGCCGGTCGAGGTCGCCGGCCACCGGGCTCACACCACCACGGCCGACCACCCCCGATGGTCGGCGTGTGGTCGATCGGCGCACGGGGTACATACCGGTCGTTCCCGCGTGGCGGCCACCGACCCTTCCGAGGGCTGCACGCATCGACAAGGAGGTGTGGTGGTGAACGTTCCTTCGCTCCTGCGGCGTCGTACGGCGCAGGACAGCAACGGTGACGGGGTGGTCGACGCGCGCGACGGCCAGCCGGTGGTGACGGACCGGGACGGCGACCGGACGACGTACCGCAGCGGGTCGCCGGCCGCCGACGGCCAGCGCGACGCCGACGTGGCGCGACGCACCGACGGCCAGCGCGACGGCGACGCGGAGCAGCGGGCGGCGGAGCGCGCCGCGCTGGCGCGGGCGGCGACCGCCCGCAGCGCCGTCGACGGCACCCGTAGCGCCGCCGCTGCCACCCGGCCCGCACCCGTCGACGACGAGCCGCGTACGCCGACCGACCCGATCCGGGTCGCCGACACCGCTCCGGTCCGGACCGCACCGCGCCCGGTGGACGCCGACCGCCTGACCGACCGGGACCGGACGACGCCCGCCGCACCCGCCGGTGTCGTTGCACCGGCCGTTGTCGCCGCCCGCCCCGCCGACCGGGACCGGGTGGCCGCCGACGAGGCCCGCCCGGAGCCCCCGGTGGCGGCCGGTCCGAAGGCGCGGACCAGCCTGCTCGCCACCCTCGGCCTGGTCGTCTCGGTGGTGGGTGCGGCGTTCGTGCTCACCGGCACCCTGGCCGGGTACGGCATCGCGCTCGGCGCGCTCGGTGCGGTCTTCGCGGTGCTGGGCCTGGTCGCGACCCGGCGGCGGCACGTGGCCGGCACCACGGACGCGCTGCTCGGCGTGCTGGTCGGCCTGACCGCGGTGGTGCTGGGGGTGCTCGCCTTCACCGGGCAGTTCGACTGGCCGACCACGGACGGCGACTGGGTGGCCCGGTTCCGCGAGTGGCTTGACTCACAGTTTGTGGACCGGTTCTGAGGGCACATTTGATCTCGCCGGCGGTTCGCCGGCGATGTTGGACCAGCCGGCTCGCCGGCACCGCCCGACCAGTCTGGTGGTTCACCAGCCGGGCACCCACTCGTTCGGGGGCAGCGGTTCGCCGCCACCGATGCGTACAGGGGCCGTCACCTCCGCCGGGGTGGCGGCCCCTTCGCGCGTGCTCCACGCAACGGATCGCCACCAGTGACCGCCCAGACGCAACGAACCACCGCCGGACGCAAGTGTCGGCGGTGGTTGTCGTACCCCCGGCCCGCATACCGTTGAGCCACGGCGCCAGCCCGTGGGCCACGGAGGCCGGGCGCGCCCGAACCCGGGAGCAGGACAATGCCGATGGACGCCACCAGCCAGCGCTTCCTGATGTGCCGGCCGACGTACTTCGCCGTCGACTACGCCATCAACCCGTGGATGGACCCGACCGCGCCGGTCGACACCGCGCTGGCGGTCCGGCAGTGGGAGCAGCTCCGCCGCACCTACCTCGACCTCGGCCACACCGTCGAGCTGATCGACCCGGTCGCCGGCCTGCCGGACATGGTCTTCGCCGCCAACGGCGGCACGGTCATCGGGGACCGGGCGATGGCGGTGCAGTTCCGCGACCCGCAGCGCGCCGACGAGGCCCCCGCCTACCGGGCCTGGTTCGAGGCCGCCGGCTTCGAGGTGTACGACCCGAAGCACGTCAACGAGGGCGAGGGCGACGTGCTGCTGGTCGGCGACCGCCTGCTCGCCGGCACCGGGTTCCGCACCGCGCACGCCTCGCACGCCCAACTGCAGGAGGTCTTCGGCTATCCGGTGATCACCCTGCAACTGGTCGACCCGCGCTTCTACCACCTGGACACCGCGCTGACCGTGCTCGACGAGCGGACCGTGGCGTACCTGCCGGAGGCGTTCTCCCCCGGCAGCCGCGCGGTGCTGCGTCGGCTGTTCCCGGACGCGGTCCACGCCAACATGGCCGACGCCGAGGTGCTGGGCCTCAACGCGGTCGGCGACGGCCGGCACGTGGTGCTGCCCGCGCAGGCCACCGGGCTGGCCGCGCAGCTGCGCGACCGGGGCTACCAGACCATCGGTGTCGACCTGTCCGAGCTGCGCAAGGCCGGCGGCGGACCGAAGTGCTGCACGTTGCGACTCCGTCAGGGAAAGGCGAGCCAGTGATCGACGACATGCTGCGGACCCCGTCCGCCGTCCGGGACGCGGAGCGGTACACCGCGCACAACTACCACCCGCTGCCGGTGGTGATCTCCTCCGCCGAGGGCTCCTGGCTCACCGACGTCGACGGCCGCCGCTACCTGGACTGCCTCGCCGGCTACTCGGCGCTGAACTTCGGCCACCGGCACCCGGAACTGATCCGGGCCGCCCACGAGCAGCTCGACCGGCTCACCCTGACCAGCCGGGCGTTCATCCACGACCAGTTCGCCGACTTCTGCCGGGAGCTGGCCACGCTCTGCGGCAAGGAGCTGGTGCTGCCGATGAACACCGGCGCCGAGGCGGTGGAGACCGGCATCAAGGTGGCCCGCAAGTGGGGCTACCAGGTCAAGGGGGTCGCCCCGGGGCGGGCGAACATCATCGTCGCCGAGGGTAACTTCCACGGTCGGACCACCACCGTCGTCAGCTTCTCCACCGATGAGGACGCCCGCGCCGACTTCGGGCCGTACACCCCCGGGTTCACCGTGGTCCCCTACGGGGACCTGGCGGCGCTGGAGGCGGCGATCGACGGGAACACCGTCGCCGTGCTGCTGGAGCCGATCCAGGGCGAGCAGGGGGTCGTGCTGCCGCCGGAGGGCTACCTGCCGGGCGTACGCCGGGTCTGCACCGAGCGGAACGTGCTGTTCGTCGCCGACGAGATCCAGTCCGGCCTGGGCCGCACCGGGCGTACCTTCGCCTGCGACCACGAGGGCGTCGTGCCGGACATGTACCTGCTGGGCAAGGCGCTCGGCGGCGGCATCGTGCCGGTCTCCGCGGTGGCCGCGGACGCCGACGTGCTCGGCGTGCTCAAGCCGGGCCAGCACGGCTCCACGTTCGGCGGCAACCCGCTCGCCTGCGCGGTCGGCACCGGGGTGGTCCGGCTGCTGGCCACCGGCGAGTTCCAGCGCCGCTCCGCCGAGCTGGGGGAACGGTTGCGGGCCGGGCTGGAAGGGCTGCTCGGCAAGGGTCTGGTGGCGGTGCGGGTACGCGGGCTGTGGGCCGGGGTGGACATCGACCCGGCGTTGATGACCGGCCGGCAGGCCTGTGAGCGGCTGATGGAGCGGGGGGTGCTCGCCAAGGACACCCACGGCTCGACCATCCGGCTGGCCCCGCCGCTGGTGATCACCGCCGACGAGATCGACCACGCGGTGGCGCAGCTCGCCGCGGTGCTGGCCGGCTGACCCCGTACCACGGGAGGGGCGCCGGGACCGCGGTGGTCCCGGCGCCCTTCCGCCGACGTCCCCGGGCTCAGCCCTCGCGCAGCGGTCGCCCCACGGCGTGCAGGTGCGCCAGCCCCTGCCGGTACGAGTCGATCAGCCCGGTCTCCGCGTACGGGATGCCCTGCTCGGCGCAGTACGCCTGGACCAGCGGCCGGGCCCGGCGCAGGTTGCCCCGGGGCATGTTCGGGAACAGGTGGTGCTCGATCTGGTAGTTGAGGCCGCCCAGTGCCAGGTCGACGAGCCGGCCGCCCGCCACGTTGCGCGACGTCAGCACCTGCTTGCGCAGGTAGTCGAGGTCGTCCTCGTCGGTCGGCATCAGCATGCCCTTGTGGTTGGGGGCGAACGCGCACCCCATGTAGAGCCCCCAGAGCGCCTGGTGGATGGTGGCGAAGACCAGCGCCTTCCCCGGTGACATCACCGCCAGCAGCAGGCCGACGTAGCCGACGGTGTGCACCACCAGCAGCAGCGCCTCCACGACCCGGTGCCGCATCGGCACCCGCCAGCTACCGTCCGGCCCGCGGTCGGTCAGCGCCCGGATGCTCGCCACGTGCAGCGCCAGCCCCTCCAGCAGGAGCAGCGGGAAGAACAGCCATGCCTGCCGGCGGGCCATCCACCGGCCGAGGCCCCGGGTCGCCATCACCTGTTCGTCCGTCCAGACCAGCACGCCTGCGCCGACGTCCGGATCGTCGTCGGCGTGGTTCGGGTTGGCGTGGTGCCGGTTGTGCTTGTCCACCCACCAGCCGTAGCTGAGGCCCACGGCGAGATTGCCGGCGATCAGGCCGGCCGCCTCGCTGGGACCGCGGCGGCGGAACATCTGCCGGTGCCCGGCGTCGTGGCCGAGGAACGCCACCTGGGTGGTGGCCACCGCCATCACGACCGCCGTCGCCAGCTGCCACCACGAATCGCCGACCATTGCCACCAGGACCCAGCCGGCCAGGAAAGCGCCCAGGGTTCCGACGATGCGGACCGCGTACCGGCTGGGACGCCGATCCAACAGCCCCGCCTCGGCGACCCGGCGGGACAGGCGCGCGTAGTCGCTGCCCCGCCGGGCGGTCGACGCTGCCAACGTCGAAGAACTCATCTGATGTCGCCCTCCGGTACGCGGGAAGCACTCGGTGTGCCACCCTCCGTGACCAATCCTCGCCACATCGACCGCGTCGGACAATCCTGTCAGCCCCCGATTCCGGGGTGGTGTTACCCCTACTGGACCCGCGCCCGGTGGGACGCCGCCGCCCGACGGGCAGGGGCGGTGACGGTGGCGGGGCTCCGGACACGTGCCGGGGGCGCACCCCCGGCAGCGGTGCCGGTCAGTTACGCGGCAGCCGCATCGCCATGGTGGGGGCCTCGGCCATCACCGACGTCGGGGTGAACGCCGCGCCGGTGGGCAGTTCGCGGGCCCGGCCGATCTGCACCCCGGGATAAAGCTCCACCATGTCCGCGCCGCCGAGCACCCGGGACTGCTTCGGGGCCAACGCGACCCGCTCCGCCTCGGTCATCGAGCCGTTCGGCCGGATGCCGGAGCCGTTGGTGCTGACGTCGGTGACGATCACCTCGCCGACCCGCAGCTCGAACCGGACGTGGGCCCGGCTGATCCAGCGTCGCGCCTCGTCGTTGAGCCACTGGCCGAGCATCACGCCGCCGGACTCCTCGGGTGCCCGGCCGACCGTCACCGGCTGGTCCTCGGTCAGCACGAAGCGGCGGCGGATCAGGCCGCCGATCCGGATCGCCAGCACCTCGCTGCGCGGCCGGGGGCCGGCGTCGGAGAGCCGGACCCCGTGCCGGGGGCAGGTCGGCACACCGTTGCGCAGGGCCGGCGGCGGCTGACCGGCCGGGGCGCGGTCCACCCGGGCCAGGTCGGCGAACGCGCCACCGCCACCGCCGCCGCCGAACAGCGCGCACCCCGGCTCGGGGCAGCGCCACTGCCGGGCCAGCAACTGCCCGCCGGTCGGGGAGCGGTCGCCCTCGACCGGGGTGTGCCCGCCGCCGACGTGGGCGACGAAGGCCGGACCGCCGGCACCGGGCACCGGGGCGACCACCCGCCCCGGCTGCTCCACCAGCCACGGGAACCGACCGCGCAGGCCGTCCCACCGGACCCGGCTGACGACCGGGAGACCGAGCAGGTCGGCCACCTCCAGCATCCGGTCACCGGGGTTGTCGAGCACCTCGACCAGGCCGTCGTCGGCCCAGCGACGGACCACCATCCGCTCGTTGGAGGTGAGGTCGGCGTCGGAGAGCAGCGCCCGGTGCACGACCGCGTAGACCGGGACGCTGTCCTCGGCCAGCTCGCGGGAGAGCGCGTCGATCACCATGCCGAGCCGCAGCAGGCTCGCCGGACGGCCCCCGTCGAGGTCCTGGTAGCGGATCACCTCGGCCAGGTCCAGGACGGCTCGGGCCAGGGACGGGTCGGTGCAGACCCGCCCCTCGATGGCGTCCAGCACCTTGCTGATCTCGAATCTCATCGCGCGCTCCGGGGGATCTCGTCGCTCTGCCGGGCCGCCACCGCCGGCCCGACCAGCGCCCGCGCCGGCTCGGCGGTGGGCAGGCGCTGCCTTGGCACGACCCTACCGGTGGCCGGGTCAACTCATCCGGCCCACCGCCGCCCGCAGCCGGGTCACGTCGCGCCGACGTCGCTCGTAGGTGGCCGCGAGGGTGATCAGCGTCAGCCCGCCGACGGCCAGGTAGATCCAGCGGGGCAGCAGGTCCCAGCCCCGGACCAGCTCGTGCAGCGCGAGCAGGACGAGGCTGCCGCCGCCCAGCACCACCGGGGCCTGCCAGCGCCGCACCGCCCCGACCAGCACCACCCCCAGGGCCGCCGCGCCGAGCAGCAGCCGCCGCCAGGGCTGCGGGTCCGGGGCCACCAGCACCGACACCAGGCTGGGCAGCAGACCGGCGGCGAGCGCGGGGCCGAGCGCGAGCCAGCTGGTCAACCCGGGTCGGGCACGCAGCGCCAGCAGGCCGGCGACCAGCGTCAACCCGGCCGCCGGCAGGGTGTACGCCTCCAGCAGCACCACCTCGCCGCTGACCAGCAGCAGCCACGCCCCGAGCAGCTCACTGCCACCGGCCACCGCACCCATGACCCACCGGCCGCCGGTCGACTGGCCCGGGTACAGCACCCGCAGCGCGGCGGCGGCCCCCCAGAGCACGCAGATCACCGCCGCGTGCCGGATCGCGCCGATGGTGAGCAGCAGGGCGAGCACGGCCACCGCCTGCGCCGCCGCCTCCAACGCCCGTACGGTCAGCGGCCCGCGCCGGGTCAGCAGAGGGGCGCCGAGGAGCACCGCCACCGCCACCCCGAGCACCGGGAGACCGGCCGTCCGCAGGGGCAGGCCGGCGGCCAGCGTCGCGGTGAGCGCGAAGCAGGTGGCCGCCGCGACAGTGGTCAGGCAGCCGAGCAGCCGCACCCCGGCCCACCGGCCGACCGCGCCGACGACGGCCGCCGCGGTCACCAGCAGGGCCAGCCCGGCCAGCGTGCCGGCCCGGGTGGCGAACAGCCCGAGCAGACCGGCGGCGGTCCACAGCAGACCGACCGGGGTGGTCACCGGCGTACCCGGGCCGCCGAGCGCGGCGGTGAGCAGGGCGGCGACCCCGACGAGCAGCGCCACCGCCGGCACCAGCGGCCAGCCGACGGGCGTGCCGAGCAGCAGTACCGGCAGCGCCGCCGCCGCGAACGGCAGCGTGGCGACGGCCGGACCGGACCGGCCACCGGTGTTCCGGTGGGTGACCAGCGCGGCGGTGAGGGCGAGGACCAGCAGCGCCACCCCGACCACCGGGGCGGCGGCCGGTCCGTCCCCCGTCGGCGCCCCCGCCCACGGGCGGACCGGCCCACCGTAGGGGGCGAACAGCGCGGTCAGGGTCACCGGGGCGGCGGCGAGCACGGCGCACCCGGCCAGCCCGACGCCGACCACCCGCCCCGGGGTCACCGGCTCGGTACCCCGGTCGGCCAGCGCCACCGCGACCAGCGCCAGAGCGGCGTAGAGCGCCACCGGCTCCCCACCGGGAACGGCCGTCGGCAGCACCACGGCGGCGAGCGCCAGGGCGAGCGCGGTGCCGGCGTACCCGTCGAGGTCGGGTCGGCGGCGACGCAGCGCGAGCAGCGGGACCAGCAGCAGCACGGCGGCGACGAGCCCGGCCCGCAGCTGCCACCACGGCGGTGACCCGGCGGCCCGCAGCGCAACCGCCGCACCGGCCGGCACGGTGAGCAGCCCGACCGCCAGCGCGAGCCCGGCGACCCGGCGCGCGGCGGCGTTCACCGGGCGGCCGGGCAGCGCCACCGCCAGCCCGACGACCAGCACCACCCCGAGCGCCACCAGCAGCCCCACCGGGTCGGCCGCCGCCACCAGCAGCCCGTGCCCGAGCAGCGCCGCCGCGCCTCCGGCACCGACCAGCACGGTCGCGGTACGCCGGCCGCGCAGCACCGCGACCGGCAGCAGCGCCGCACCGACGGCCAGGTCGACCGCGAGGGTCGCCGGCCACGGGGTGACCGTCACCGCCGGCAACGCCATGGCGGTGACCGCCACCCCCAGCAACACGGTCACCGGACGGGCCGCCCTCGGCAGCAGCAGGATCCCGGCGGTGACGGTGAGCAGCACGGCGAACGGGAGCTGCCAGCCCCAGGCCAGGTCGGGGCCGGCTGCGGCACCCCGCCACGCGGGCAGCGACCGGTCCACCGCGAGCGCCGCGACGCCCCCGGTGGCGAGCACGACGACCTGGGCCGCCCCGGCCGCGACCAGCAGCGCGCCGATCCGGGGACCGCTGCGGTGCCGCTGCGGCAGCATCCGGACGGCACCGGCCAGGACGGCCGCCACCAGGCCCACGGCGAGCAGTAGGAACCCGGCCCGCAGCTCACCCACCGGCCGCAGCAGCGCGACCGCCAGCAACGGCACCAGCAAGCCGGCGGTGATCTGCTGGAACACCCGGGCACCGGCGACCCGTGCCGCGCCGGCCAGGACCAGACCGACGAGGAGCAGCGGCAGGCCGGCGAGGAGCGGCTGGCCGCCGGCCCGGCCCAGCGCCAGCGGCACCAGCGCGCAACTCGCGGCGACCGTCACCGCCGCGCCGAAGCCGAGCCAGCCGAGCACCCGGCCGGCGAGCGCGGCGGTGGACCCGGCCGGCCCGACGGCTGGTTCCCCACCGACGGCCGGTCCCCCACCGGCCACCGCTCCCACCGCTCCGCCGGCCCCCGGGGCGGTGGTGGTGCCCGACCCCCCGGCGGGCACCACCACCTCTCCCCCCGTGCCCGCCGCGGCGGGCACCGGCGAGCGGCGGCGCAGCGCGGCCACCACCGCGAGGTCGAGCAGCGCCACCCCGAGGAACACCAGCGTCCAGCCGGTGGCACCGGGCCGGGCCTGGGCCGCCGCCAGCGGCAGCACCGGCTGGACCACGAGCAACGCCGCGAACCACGGCACGGTGAGCCGGCTGAGCAGGGCGTATCCGGCGGCGACCGCCGCGCTGACCCCGCCGACCAGGGCGGCGTAGCGGGTGCCCGGCCAGTCGGCGGTGCCCAGCAGGTTCACCGACCAGGCGGCGTACCCGTCGAGGACCACCAGCAGCAGACCCACCGCGGCGAACGTCTCGGCGGTGCCGCGCAGGCCACGCCACCTCGCCACCAGCGGCAGCGCCAGGGCGAGGACGGTGAACGCGGCCAGGATCAGCGCCCGTCCGCCCACCCCCACCGCCGCCCAGGCGACCGCGGTGAAGACCACCGCCGCCGTACCGAGCAGGAGGCCACCGAGGACGAACAGCAGCCACTGGATCGTCCGGGTCGAGGCCTCCGGCCGACCCGGCGTCTCCCCCGCCGCGGGCGGGGCTCCGAACCCGGCCGGCGGCACGGTCCCACCGGCCGCGCCACTCCCGGCCCGACGCACCGACGGCACCGGATAGGCGGGGTGCGCGGCCGGCCCGGCGGGGTGGGCAGTCTGGGTGGTCGGCACGGCCGGGCGGGCAGCCGCGCCGACCGGGGTCGGGGCGGGGATCTCGCGGCGGATGCCGGCCGCCAGTTCCGCCCGGCGGCGCTGCGCCGCGAGCAGCCGCGTGCCGAGCCCCTGGTACGCCTCCCGGGCGCGCTCGACCTCACGGCCGAGGGTGACGATCTCCCGGTCCAACCGGACCACCTCGGCGGCGGGCGGGTACGGCCCGAGCCCGCAGCGGGCACACCCCCGGGTCAGCTCGGCGGGCGCACCGCAGCGGGGGCAGGGGTAACCGGTGTTCTCCACGCGGCCATCCTGCCGGTGGGCCGCAACCGCAGGCCAGAGTGCCCGTACCTAGGTACGGGTGTTCTCGTGCACCCAGAGCGCGTACGCCGGGTCGCCGCTCTCCACCCGGGTGACCAGGATCTCGGGCACCTCGTACGGATGGTTGGCGCGGATCTGGCCGACCAGCGCCGTGGCCCGGTCGGGGGCGGTCTTGAACTGCACCGACCACTCGGTGCTGGTCTCCACCCCGGCCCGCCACCAGTACGTGCTGTCGACCTGGCCGCCGACCTGCGCACAGGCGGCCAGTCGCCCGGCCACCGCGGCGGCCGCCATGAGGTCCGCGACGGAGCGCGAGTCCACCACCGTCGTCACCACGCAGATCTGGTCCACCTGCGCACCCTACGTGGGATTGGCGTCGAACCGGTTGACCGTGACGCTACGTTCATCCGGTGGTCACCCCGTCCCGGTTGGCGGCGATCCACCTGTCGATCCGGTCCCACCAGTCGAAGAGCCAGTCGATGCGCTCCTGCCGGCCGGTCGGGACGTCCTCCGGCGGCACCGACCAGAAGCGCATCACGATCCGTTTGTCCATCGGCAGCTCGCGCCAGACGTCGGCGACGGTGAGCATCCGGTCCAGACCGGTGTGCGCCACGAAGATCACCCCGGCCTCGGGGGCGGCGTCCAGGGCGGCGAGCACCCCGCCGGGCTGCGGGGCGAGCACGTGCTGCATCCGCTCGGCGCGCACCGCCATCCGCTCCAGGCCGAGCGCGCGGAGCCGGTCGATGGCCCGTACCCGCCGGCCGGGGGTGAAGTTGCCGCCCTCCGGGAAGATCACGAAGGCGTCGTCGTCGTCCAGGCCGGTGGCGAGGTGGCCGATCTGCCGGACCGCCGCATCCCGACCGTCACCGGCGGCGATGAAGCGGTTGGGCAGCCGGTTGAGCAGGACGTCGATCGCCGGATCCCACTGGAGTGCCTCCTTGAGCACGATCCGGGGCTCCCGCTGGAACCAGTTGACCAGCGAGTGGATCAGGATGAACGAGTCACCCGGGCCGGCGTGCCGGCAGAGCACCAGCTCCGGCCGGCCGGGCAGCGCGGTGTCCGGGTCGGTGCCGACCACGTCGATGCTCAGCCGCAGCGTCCAACGGGCCTGCCAGAACAGCGCCCGGAGGAACCAGCCGGCGAGCACGTAGTGCGCCCGTTGGAAGGCCGGCGACCGCTTCCACCGGCCGAACCCGGAGGCCAGCCAGAGCACGAAGAGCGCGACCAGCGCGGCGGCATCCCAGACCAGGTAGACGCAGCCGATCCAGAGCAGCCGCAGCGGGCGCAGCCGGCCCGGCACGAACGGCGACACGGCGAGCGCGAGCAGCGCCCACACCGGCACGGTGGTCAGCACCGTGACCGCGAGCAGGACCACAGCGGGGGCGAACAGCAGCCGGCGTACCCAGCGTGGGGGCAACGGCATCAACGGTCCAGCGTCGCCAGGTACGCCCGGGACGCGGTGTAGGCGCGGCTGATCCGCCGCCCCACGGCCGCCATGTCCCGGTACGCCCAGGGGCTGTCGTCGCGCGGCTCCAGCCCACCGGTCGGCAGCACGTGCACCCGTACCCCCTCGGGCAGCGCGGCCAGCTCCCGGGCGAACCGGTGCCGGCGGGCGATCTCGAACGCGACCTGGGCGATCTCCCAGGGCCGTCGGGGCGGCGTCAGCTCCCGCTCGATCCGCCCCACCTGGAGGACGAAGATCTGCGTCGCGCCGACCGCCACCGCCTCGCCGATCGGGATCGAGTTGACGATCCCGCCGTCGATGTAGTGCTGGCCGTCGATCTGGGCCGGGGGCAGCAGACCGGGCACCGAGGCCGACGCGAGCACCGCCGGCACCAGCGGTCCGGTGTGGAACCAGTGCTCGGCGGCCCGCTCGATGTTGGCCGCACAGCAGCGGAACGGGACTTTCAGGTCGGCGAATGTGGTGTCCGCGCCCAGCTCGCCCTCCAACAGCTTGCGCAGCGGCCGGGGCGAGTGCAGGTGGGTACGGGCGGCGAACCGGCGCAGCTGCCGGGCCACCGAGTCGCCGTACACCTCGCTCGCCTCCGGGGAGGCCCAGAGCCGGACCAGCCGGTCGGTGACCGCCTCGGACGGGTCGGCGGCGACCAGCGCGCCGTTGACCGCGCCGATCGAGGTGCCGAGCACGACGTCGGGGCGGATCCGGGCCCGGAAGAGGGCGCGCAGCATGCCCACCTCGACCGCGCCGAGCACTCCCCCGCCGCCGAGCACGAACGCCACCGGACCGCCACTCATGCCGTTCATCCTGGCACGCCGCCGCCCGCACCTGCGGCGCAGCCGCTGGCCGCCGACCCGGACCGCCGCCGCGTGGCGGTGGGAACACACGCCGTCGCACAGGGTCACCGGGCAACTGGACAACCGTTGACAGTGAGGACACATTCCCGCAACCTGACACCACCCCGACCCTCAGGCAGGTGCGAACACTGATGGCAACCCTGAACGCCGGTAGGTTGCTGGCCCGCAGGTACCGGCTCCTCGACAGGATCGGGGCCGGCGGGATGTCGGTGATCTGGCGGGCCCGCGACGAGGTGCTCGACCGGGTCGTCGCGGTCAAGGTGCTCGCGCCGTCGCTGGCCGCCGACGCCCGGTTCCGCGACATGGTCCGCGAGGAGGCACGTTCCGCCGCGCAACTGGTCCACCCGCACGTGACAGCGGTGCACGACTACGGCGAGGCGCTCGCCCCGGACGGCGAGATCACCTCGTTCGTGGTGATGGAGCTGCTCACCGGTGAGGAGCTGGAGCACCGGCTCTCCGAGGGGCCGCTGCCCTGGCCGGAGGCGGTCGAGGTGGGTGCCCAGGTGGCCGAGGCGCTGGCGGCGGCGCACCGGCTGGGCATCGTGCACCGGGACATCACCCCGGCGAACGTCATGATGACCCGGGTCGGCGCGAAGGTGCTGGACTTCGGCATCGCCACCCAGGTCGGCACCCCCGACGACGACGAGGACGGGGGCACCTTCGGCACCCCGGCGTACGTGGCACCGGAGCGGTTGGACGGCGCACCGGCCCAGCCGTCGACCGACGTCTACTCCCTCGGGGTGCTGCTCTACGAGACGCTGACCGGCCAGCCGCCCTACCCGGCGGAGACCTGGGAACAGCTCGCCGCCGCGATCACCGACGAGACACCGCTGTCGCTGGACGGCGTACCGGGGCTGCCGCCGCTGGTGGTCGACGTCTGCCTGCGCTGCCTGGCCCGGGATCCGCACGAACGGCCGACCGCGCACCAGGTCGCCACCGCGCTCCGCGACCAACTGCTGCCGGGCGACCCGCAGGCGGCCACCATGCTCTCCCCGACGGTCAGCCTGCCGGCGCTCGCCGGTCCACCCGGCGCGCCGGGGGCCGCGGCAGCCGGCACGGGCGCCCGGACCACCGCCACCGCCCGGGTCGCGGCGGACGCCGGTGCCGTGCCGGCGGCCGGCTCCGGTGCCGGCACGACAGCCGGTGCCGGGGCGGGGCGCGGCGGTGTCGCGGGGGCCGGCGGTGCCGGCGACCGGGCCACGGGCAACGCGACGGCGGGTGTCGGGGTGGTGGGCGGCGGTCGGCCCACCGGCCGCGCGGGCGGTGCCGGTGACGGCGGCCCGCCCCCCGAGCCGGAGTTGCCACCGTCGCGGCGGCCGCTGGTGGCGGTGGGTGCGCTGGTCGTGTTCACGGTCGCGGCGGTCCTGCTGCTCGCCCCGCTCCTGGAGCCGGGAACCCACACCCCGCCGGTCGCCCGGCCCACCGAGAGCCCGACGACCGAACCGCCGCCACCGCGCACCCAGCCACCGGCGGACCCCACCCCGCCACCGGCGCCCCGCCGGGCCACCGGCACGCCCACGCCACCCCGCACCACGTCGCCCCCGGACGGCGGGCAGGGCGCCGGTGGGCTGACCGAGGCGGCCGACCGGATGCGCCGGCTGGTCGACGACGGGGTCCGCACCGGTGAGATCCGCGAGGACGTCGGCATCGACCTGCGCAACGTACTGGCCAACCTGACCCGCGCCGCCGCCGCGGGGAGCCCGGACGTGCCCGCCCAGGCGGTCGCGCTCCGGGAGAAGGTCACCCGGCGGGTCGACGAGGGCGGCATCACCGCGACGTACGGCCGTCAGCTCGAATCCGCCGCCCGGGACCTCGCCGCGACCACCACCTGACCCCCCACGCCACCCGGGTCGACCCGCCGGCCGTGGCGCTGCCGTCACCGGCCGCCCGCCGGCCCGGGTGCGCCCACCGGCCCGGGTGCGCCCACCGGCCCGGGTGCGCCCACCGGCCCGAGTGCGCCCACCGGCCCGGGTGCTCCTCCGGCCGCCCGGCGGTCGGTCAGCGGGTGCGCAACGGGACGGACCCGGTGGTGTGGTGGGGGCGGCGGGCCGAGTGCGCCACGGCCCGGTAGATCGCCTCGTAGCCGCGCGCCATCCGCTCGGTGGAGAAGTTCTCGGCGACGTGCGCGACGCAGGCCGCCGGGTCGAGCCGATCCACCTCGCGCAGTGCCGCCGGCAGCTCCTCGGCACCGTCACAGATCAGCCCGGTCACCCCGTCGACCACCACCTCCGGCACCGCCCCCCGGCGCAGCGCCACCACCGGCGTGCCGGTCGCCATGGCCTCCACCATCACCATGCCGAAGGGCTCCTCCCACTGGATCGGCATGATCAGGCACCGGGCGTCGACCAGCAGCCGCAGCGTCGCCTCCCGGTCCGCGTTCAGGATCACGTTGACGTCCTCACCCAGCATCGGCTGGACCGCCTCGGCGAAGTGCTGGCGCTCGGCGGGCTCGTTGCACTTGCCCGCCAGGGTGAGCGGCAACCCGGCCGCCCGGCACGCCCGGATCGCCAGGTCCGGACCCTTGTCCGGGCTGAACCGGGCCAGCCAGAGCACCGGGCCGCGACCGGGTTCCCGCTTGGCCGGCACGTCCCGGCCGTCGAGGGCGTTGTGCACGGTGCCCACCCAGGGCAGGCCGGGGTTGGCCCGGCGTTGGGCGTGCGAGATCGCCACCAGGCCCACCCCGTGGTCGGTGTCGCCGAGCACCGCCCCGTACTCCCCGACCGGGTTGCCGTGCACGGTGGCCACGGTGGGCACCGCGCGCCGACCGGCGATCAGCGGCCCGATCGTGGTGTGGTCGTGGATCACGTCGAAGTCGGCAGCGGAGATCAACTGCCGGACGCGCGCCAGGTGGGCCAGTTCGGGCAGTGACTCGCCCAGCCGGTCGTACTGCAGCTCGTCGATCGTCCAGACGTACTCGGCAGCCGTCCCGTGCTGCCGTCCGGCGCCGAAGAGGGTCACCTCGTGGCCGTGCCCGACGAGCGCGTCCACCAGTCCGTGCACCACCTGTTCGAGCCCGCCGTACCCGGGTGGCGGCACCGAAAGCCACGGCGGAACCAGCATCGCTATCCGCAACGGTCGCTCCGGCGGCGGCCGCTCCGACAGGCGGTGGGTCACGGTCACGGATCCTCCCGTCGTCCCGGTGAAGCGGGACCGGCGGCGATTTCCCGTCGACCCGGCGGTCAAACGCGCCCGGCCGGGGTGGGGCACCCCGGGCAGGAAGAAGGGCGGCGGGCGGTGGAGCCAACCCCCTTGGCTCCGCCGCCCGCCGCCCCGGAGGAGGCAGGTCTGATGGCTATGACGTTTCGGCGAGCGTTACGGTTGCCGTCGCCTCGGCACCATTTCGCTTGTAGGTCACCTGGACCCGGTCGCCCACCTTGCCGGCCTGCACCGCGCCGACCAGATCGTTGGAGTCGTTGATCACCTTGTCCCCGAACTTGGTGATCACGTCGCCCCGCTGGATACCGGCCTTCTCGGCGGCGCTGCCCCCGGTGACGGCGGCGACCAGGGCTCCGCCGTCCTCGGCCGCGTTGACGCTGACGCCGAGGGACGGGTGGCTGATCTTCTCGCCCCGTTGGAGCTTCTCGGCGACGTCCTTGGCCTTGTTGCTCGGGATGGCGAAGCCGACCCCGATGTTGCCGGTGCTGCCCTGCCCGGCGGTGGCGATGGCGGTGTTGATGCCGATCACCTCGCCCCGGGTGTTGACCAGCGCGCCGCCGGAGTTGCCCGGGTTGATCGGGGCGTCGGTCTGGAGCAGGCCGGCGATCGAGCTGGCACCGCCCTGCGGGGACTGCTGCGGGCTGTTGCCGCTGCCGGCCTGGATGGTGCGGTCCCGGGCGCTGAGGATGCCGGCCGTCACCGAACCCTGGAGGCCGAGCGGGCTGCCCAGGGCGAGCACCTGGTCACCCACCTGCATGGCGTCGCTGTCGCCGAACTTCGCCGCCTTGAGGTCGCTGATGCCGCTGGTCTGGACCACCGCGAGGTCGGTCTTCGGATCGGTACCGACGATCTTGGCCGGGGCGGACTTGCCGTTGGCGAAGACCACCCGGACGGCGTCCCCGGAGGCGGAGGCGACCACGTGGTTGTTGGTCAGCACGAAGCCGTCGGAGCTGAGGATCACGCCCGACCCCTCACCGTTGTCGGTGATGATCGAGACGACGCTGTCCTGGACCGACGCCGCGATCTTGGGAAGATCGGCGCTGTTGATCACCGGCGCGGCGGAGTAGGTGCGGGTGATGCCGCCCCGGTCGCCGTCCACCGCCAGGGCCAGCGCGCCGCCGGCCACACCGGAGCCGAGCATCAGGGCGAAGACCGCCACCCCGGCGCCGACGAACTTGGCCACCCTGCCGGCCTGCGGCGCGGGGGCGGGAGCCCACGGCTGGTGCTGGCCGGGGTGCTGCGGGCCGCCGGGACCGGCCGACCCGGGATACCCGGCGGACGGCTGACCGTGCTGGCCCGGGTAACCGACGCCCGGCTGCCCGGTGCCGCCGGCACCCGGCTGACCCGGGTAACCCGCGGACGACGTGCCGGCACCGGGCTGACCCGGGTAACCCGCGGACGACGTGCCGGCACCCGGCTGACCCGACGTGCCGGGGTGGTGCTGGCCGGACTGCCCGGCGGACCACCCGGAGCCGGGCTGCTGCTGGCCGGGCTGAGGGTGACCGGTTGACGGGTACTGACCCGCCTGCGGGTAACCCGGGTAGCCGGTGGACGCCGGATAGCCGGGCCGGTAGCCCTGGCCACCCGGCTGGTACGAGGACTGCGGGTACGCGGGCGGCGCGTACGGCGACGACGACTGCGGCGGCGCGTACGGCGATCCGCTGCCGGCCTGCTCGGTGCCGGCGGTGGTGGGGGTGGTGTCGGACTCGCCGCGCGCGGCGCGGGACGGCTCGGCGGAGGGGTGCGACGGCTCGGCGTCGGTGGCAGCCGGCCGACGCTGCGGGTCGGTCTCGAACTCGGTCATGACCCTAGTTTTCCCCGCGGCACTGTCACCAGCCTGGATCCTGCCTGGAAGTTTTCTGAAAGTCACACCGCTGCCGGCGGAACCTCACTCGGCGTCACCGTCGGGCTCGGGCAGCAGCGGCAGCCGGACCCGGAAGGTGGCCCCGCCGCCCGGCGTCTCGTCCACCTCCACCGTGCCCTGGTGCGCGGTGACCAGCGCGGCGACGATGGCCAGCCCCAGGCCGGTGCTGGTGATTCCGCTGGCCCGCCGGGTCCGGGCCGCGTCGGCCCGGTAGAACCGCTCGAAGACCCGCTCGGCCTGCTCCGGGGCGAGCCCCGGCCCGGTGTCCGCCACCTCGATCACGGCCAGGTGCCCGGTCTCCGACCGCAGCCGCAGGGTCACCGACGCCTCCGGTGGGGTGTGGGTCAGCGCGTTGGTCATCAGGTTGCCGATCACCTGCCGCAGCCGGGCGTCGTCGGCGTGCACCACCAGCGGGCCGGATCCCGGGGCGATCTCCAGTTCGATGCGCCGTTGCGGGGCGACCACCCGGGCCGCCTCGACCGCGTCGGAGGCGAGCACCGGCAGCTCCACCGGGGCGAGCGACAGCGGACGCTCCCGGTCCAGCCGGGCGAGCAGCAGCAGGTCTTCCACCAGCAGCCCCATCCGGGACGCCTCGTCCTCGATGCGGCGCAGCAGGTCGGCGGTCTGCTCCGGGGCACGGGCCGCACCCTGCCGGTACAGCTCGGCGAAGCCCCGGATGGTGGTCAGCGGGGTCCGCAGCTCGTGCGAGGCGTCCGCGACGAACTGCCGCATCCGCTCCTCCGACCGCCGGGCGCGGGCCTCGGACGCCATCGCCGCGTCGGCCGCGTCCCGGGCACCGGCCTCCGCCGTCCGGGCCGCCATCTCGGAGGCGGCGCGGGCGGTGAAGGCGGCCTCGATCTGGGCCAGCATCGCGTTCAACGCCCGGGAGAGCCGGCCCAGCTCGGAGGTGGCGCACTCCTGCCCCTCCTCCGGGTCGGGCACCCGACGGGTCAGGTCACCACCGGCGATCGCGGCGGCGGTCCGTTCGATCTCCACCAGCGGTTTCAGGCTGGTCCGCACGATGGCCGCGCCGATCGAGGCGAGCAGGATCAGCACCGCCCCGCCGACCAGCATGTCTATCCAGATCAGCCGCTTGACGGCCAGGTCGACGTCGGTGAGGTGCTGCCCGACGGCGAGCACCCGACCGTCGGGCAGTTCCCGGTAGAGCATCCGCCACCGTTCCCGGCCGTCCTGGGACCGGACCGTGAACGGTTCGCCCTCCGCGCTGCGGAAACCGGCCACGTCGGCGGGGATCGGTGGCAGGTCGTCCGGTTCGAGGGCCGGGTCGTAACCGATGAACCGGGAGCTGCCCCCGTCGCCGAGCGCCACGACGTAGTCGGTGGGCAGGGTGGCCCTGACCAGCCCGGCCTCCAGGTTGGGCAGCTGCCGACCGACCTGGACGCTGGCCGACTGCAACTCCCCATCGACCTGCCCGATCAGGTATTCACGCAGGAAGTACGTGGTCAGCGAGCTGATCACCACCAGCGCGACGGCGACGAGGGTGAGGACCGCCGCGACCAGCTTCACCCGCAGCGGGACGCTCCGGATCCGCCCCTTCGCCTCGTCGAGCGGGCTCACGCCGCCGGCTTGCGCAGGACGTAGCCGACGCCACGCAGGGTGTGGATCAGGCGGGGCTGGGTGTTGTCCACCTTGCGGCGCAGGTAGGAGATGTAGGACTCGACGATGTTGTCGTCGCCCCGGAAGTCGTAGTTCCACACGTGGTCGAGGATCTGCGCCTTGGACAGCACCCGGTTGGCGTTGAGCATCAGGTAGCGCAGCAGCTTGAACTCGGTCGGCGAGAGCTGCACCCGCTGGCCGGCCCGGTGCACCTCGTGGGTCTCCTCGTCCAGCTCCAGGTCGGCGAAGGTGAGCCGGGACGGGGCGTGCTCGCCGGTGGCCGTACGCCGCAGCACCGCCCGGATCCGGGCGGTCAGCTCCTCCAGGCTGAACGGCTTGGTGACGTAGTCGTCGCCACCCAGGGTCAGCCCACGGATCTTGTCGTCGGTGGCGTCCCGGGCGGTCAGGAACACCACCGGGGTACGCGTGCCGCCCTCGCGGAGCATCCGGATGACCTCGAAGCCGTCGAGGTCGGGCAGCATCACGTCGAGCACCACCAGGTCGGGGCGGTGGTCCTTGGCCGCGTGCAGGGCCGCGCTGCCGTTGGTGGCGGTCGCCACGTCGAACCCCGCGAAGCGGAGGCTGGCAGAAAGCAGTTCGAGGATGTTGGGATCGTCCTCGACGACGAGCAGTCGCGCCTCGGTTTGGGTAGCGGCCATGCTGGCCATCATCCGTGACGTCGCTGCGGCGGCGCTGGACGGTTCCTGCAAAATTCCTGTGAAGCTGTCCGGCGCCCCGGTCGTGGCCGGCGACCGGGGCGGTGCCCGCGACGGGTGGCCGTCAGCGCAGCAGCCGGCTCAGCCCGTCCAACGCGCCGTCGAGAACCCGGATCGCGGTACGGAGCTGGGTGTCGCTGAGCCGTCCGGCCCGGACCAGCGACCCGACCTCGACAGTGAACTCGGCCAGTCGCCGGTCGAACTCCGCCAGCAGCGGGGAGTCGGCGGGGCTCGCCGGGCGCGACGGCGGGGTGGGGGTCGCCGGGTGGGGCTGCGGGGTGGGGGCCGACCGGTCCCAACGGGTCTGCCGGGTCTGCCGGGTGGCCTCGCGCAGTTCGCGTTTGAGGTCGCGCACCGAGCCGCGTACCTCGGTCTGGATCTCCCCGGCCAGGGCGGAGAGATCCTCCACCGAGGCGGTGATGTCGGATTCCAGGGTGCTCACCTCGTCGGCGCGCTGGCGCAGCTCGGCCCGGCCCGCCCCGGTGATCTCGTAGACCTTGCGGCCCCCGGCGGCGGTGTGGGTGACCAGGCCGTCGGCCTCCAGCCGCTGCAGCCGGGGGTAGATGGTGCCGGCGCTGGGGACGTAGAGGCCGAGGAAGCGCTCCTCCAGCAGCCGGATCAGCTCGTAACCGTGCTTGGGGCCGTCGTCGAGCAGCCGGAGCAGATAGAGCCGGAGCCGCCCGTGACTGAACACGGCGGTCACGGCAGCTCCTCCAGGTCGTCGTCCACCGGCCGGGCGAGCAGCGCGATGCTGCCGGAGGTCGCGGACGCCCAGAGCTTACCCGCGCCCGCGCCGAGCACCCCGTGGCTGTCCTTGACCGGGCCGGCGCCGATCCCGCCGGAGATCTGGGGGAAGCCGCTGGTGATCCGGCCGGAGGCGGTGTGCAGGTGGACGGCGAGGTCGCTGTCCTCGCGGACCCGTACGGTGATCGGCCCGGAGATGGTGCTGAGCCGGATCTCGCTGCGCCGGGGGTTGTCCAGGTCGCAGGTGATCGCCCCGGAGATGGTGTTGGCGTGCACCCGGCCCGCCGAGCTCTCGGCGAGGGTCACCTCACCGGAGACCGTGTCCAGGGTGAGGTCACCGGTGACCCCGAGCGCCTCGACCGGGCCGGAGACGATCCGCGCGTTGGTGCGCCCGGCCAGGCCCATCAGGGTGATCTGCCCGGAGGTGACGTTGACGTTGGTGTCGTTGACCAGCCCGGAGGCGACCAGCGCGCCGTCGACCAGGTTGAGGTTGACCAGGATGTCGGCCGGGACGGCGATGGACACCTCGGCCCGGAACCGGCGACCGAGCTGGCCGAGCCACCAGAGGAAGCCGGGCCAGCGGGGGTGGCGCTCGTGGCCGACCCGGAGCACGCCGTCGCGGTGTTCGACGATGACCGGCCGGCTGCTGACCCGGGTGACGTCGACCCGGGCCGGGCCGTCGGTGCCGACCACGTTGAGCCGACCGGTGACCAGTCGTACGTCGAGTCGGGCGACCGGCTCCTCGATGGTGATTTGCTGTGGTCTGTCGACCGTCCAGTTGGTCATGGCGACTCCCCTCGATGGGTCGCGGCCGACGGCCGCGCCACTGCACGGAGGAATCGTAACGCGATACATCGCGATAGAACAAGACTGTCGTGAGTCGTGAACCCGTCCAACCCGCGCACCCCGCCGGCCACCACACCGACCGGGTGCGCAGCGGGCCGGCGCCGGTCAGCCCCGTGCCCTGGCCCAGGACAGGAAACGCTCGGTCATCCCGGTCGGCGGATGCTCCGGATGGAGCTGGGCGAGCTGGTTCGTCGCCTCGTGCATCAGGGTTCCGAGATAGATCAGCAACGACATCCGGTCACCCCGGTACTCGGTGAGCAAGGCGAGCTTGGCCGGCTGGCACGGCCACTCCCGACCACAGTTACGACACCGCCACAACGGACGCATGGCCACGTGCGGAACCGGCGGACGGACCACCATCACCACACCCCCGGCCCGGCGGCCCCGAACGAAGGCCAGTCCCCGGACACCCGGCCAGGCGACGCCCCGCCGGCCCCGCTCGCCCTCCACCATGTCACCGGACCCACCATGTCGACCTCCTCGCGCGACAGGAAAGGGAGGACGCTCCTCGTGAGGGAGAGGAGCGTCCCCCCGCGAAGCCGGCCCCGACACCCCACGGTGTGGAACCAGCCCCGACGTACGCGGCCACCGGACTCCACCTCCACCGACCGCGCCGTTCTCCACCCACCTTGCCCAGGGTTGCGGAATCATCACACAGCGTTGCAATATCTTCTGTAGACGTTCAGAACGTTTCAGGAAGGCAGCGGATGAACCACGCGGTGGTCGAGGCGATGGCGGCGACGGGCCAGACGGCAGATAGCCTCGCAGCTCAGATCGGCGTCGACCCGAAGACAGCAGCCAAGTGGGCGAACCCCGGACGTATCCCGCAGACACGCCACCGCGCCCAGGTCGCATCGATCCTCGAACGCGAGGTGGAACACCTGTGGCCGGACGTACTCAAGCGGCGAGAACCGGCGTGGTTCCGTCGGTGGGTCGACGTGGAGCGCGAGGCCGTCGCATTGCGCGCCTTCCAACTCGCCTGGATACCCGGCCTGCTCCAGACCGAGGCGTACGCGCGAGCGACGCTGGCCTGGGAGGCACTGACACCCTCCGAGGTGGACGACCTGGTCTCCGCCCGCATGGCCCGACAAGCGATCCTGACCCGTGAACGCGCACCCCTGCTCGTGACAGTAGTGGATCAAGCCGTGCTTGATCGCCCCATCACCACAGACCGATCAGTCATGGCAGCCCAGCTCGCCCATCTGAGTGAGTGCGCCGACCTGCCGAGCGTTGAGTTCCACATCGTGCCGCGCGAGACAACGGCGTACCCGGGGCTGAATGGACCCTTCACCATCGCCGACCTCTCCGACGGCACACGAGTGGCGCATGTAGACAGCCAGGCACATGCGCAGATCATTGAGCAGCCATCGCAGCTTGGTACCCTTGAACGACGTTGGGAGCGCATTCGCAGCGAGGCTCTACCCCGAGGGCGATCCGTGGAACTCCTGAGAGAAGCGGCAAGAGCATGGACCTGACCGGCGCGCAGTGGCGCAAGAGCACCAAGAGTGGCAGCAACGGTGGCGACTGCGTCGAGGTGGCCGACAACCTGGCTGGCATCGTGGCTGTCCGCGACAGCAAGGACCCGTCCGGCCCGGTGCTCGCCTTCGATCCGGAGACCTGGCGGTCCTTCGTCGGGTTCGCCAAGCGGCACTGACCGACCGACGCTGAAGGGACCTCCCGGCACGCTGCCGGGTGGTCCCTTGCGTGTTCCGTCCGGCGACCCGACCCGCATTCAGCAGAGGGTCCTATCCGGCGGACGAGTATTCCTGTCCGTCATATTCATGCCGCAGCGTCATACCTGACTCGGAGGCAGACCTGTCAGGGTCACCCCGCGCGGCGGAGTGGCCAGGGTCGTCCCCGCACCTGGCGGCCCGTTTCGCCTACGGACGGACGATCACCACCACCCGCCTCGACGGCACGCCGCACCCCGCCGACCCTCAGGCGGCCAGGCCGAGGCCCGCCCCGGCGGCCGGCGCGGACACCGAACCGGGCACGCCCACCGGGCCGACTACGGCCAGGGTGGGGCGGCCGGGGATCAGGCGGGGCGGGAGCAGGTGCACGGCCGACTCGGCGGTCCGGGCCAGCAACCGGCGGTCCGCGCCGGGGGCGGGGTGCAGGGCGGCGGTCACCGCGACGTCGACCACCAGGTCCCGGGCGGCCAGCACCCGCCGTACCGAGCGCCACAGGGTCTCGTCGCCGAGGAAGGCGGCGGTGGTGGTCGTCGCCCCGGTGGTAGCAGAGCGGTAGCTGATCCGCAGCGGCACCACCGGTGCCCCGGCGTCGATCGCCGCCTGGAAGACCGCCGGGCGGAACCCCCGGCGCGGCCGGCAGTCGGCCGACGGCGCGACGCCGCACCAGGTCGTACCCTCGGGGAAGACGGCGACCGGGTGACCGGCCCGCAGGGTGGCCGCGATCCGGGCCACCGTGTGCGGCAGCTCCCGGGGCCGCGACCGGTCGACGAAGAGCGCGCCGCCGGCACGGGCCAGCAGCCCCAGCACCGGCCAGCGCCGGACCTCCCGCTTGGCCAGCAGCCGGGCCGGCGCGACCGCCAGCACCGCGAGGATGTCCAGCCAGGAGACGTGGTTGGCGACCAGCAGCGCCCGTCGCCGGGGCAGCCGCCCGCGCACCGCCAGCCGCACCCCGAGCGCCCCGGCGGTCCCCCGCGCCCAGCTCCGGACCACCGCCGCCCGCTCCGCCGCCGGCAGCACCGGCAGCAGGACGACCACGCCGGCCCCGACCAGCACCATGCCGAGCACCCCCAGCAACCGGGCCACCCGGCGGGCCGGCGACACCTGCGCCCGCCGGACCCCGGGCAGGCAGGCCGGGCCACAGCCGGCGGTCGGCCGCCACAACTCGGCGCTCACCGCGCCGCCCCGCCCAGGAAGTGCCGCAGGTAGCGCGGGTTCATCCGGTCCAGCGAGAAGAGCACGTAGAAGTCCGCGCAGCGGAAATCCGGGTCGTACGCCGGCTCACCGGCGATCCACGCGCCCAGCCGCAGGTAACCGCGCAGCAGGGACGGGATCCGCGCCCGACCGGCGGAATCCCCGACGGCGGTCTCCGCAGCCGCCGCGCCCGGCTCGGCGAACCAGGGCCGCAGCGGGCGGACCCGCAGCAACGGCGGCGCGAGCTGCCCGGCCCGGGCCAGCGCCCACGCCTCGGCGGCGGCCCGGCCGCCGTCGTCGACCGGCACCGAGGCGCAGCCGCCGAGCCAGTTGGAGCCGCGCAGGTGCAGGTAGCGGGTCAGCCCGGCCCACATCAGGTTGATCACCGCGCCGGAGCGGTGGTCCGGGTGGACGCAGGAGCGACCCGTCTCGACCAGCAGGTCGCGCAGCGGGTCCAGCGCGGTCAGGTCGAACTCACCGGCGGCGTACCGGCGGTCGGTCCGGCCCGGTGGCAGCAGCCGGTAGGTGCCGACCACCGCGCCGGTGCGCTCCTCCCGGACGATCAGGTGGTCGCAGTGGACGTCGAGGTCGTCGGCGTCGAGTCCGGCGACGCCCGGGCGCAGGGTCGCGCCGAGTTCGGTGGCGAACACCTCGTGGCGCAGGCGTTGCGCGGCCGCGACCTGGGTCGGGTCGTCGGCGATCAGCAGGGTGTATCCACTGGTCGTCAGGGGTGCGCCAGCGGCATGCAGAACAGCCATGGGACCTGTGTAGGTGCCCCGGGTTGCCGGGTGCCCGGGGACGGGTGTCGATCCGGTGAACGCCGGTCGGCGGACCGGCCCCCCACGGTGACCTGCGTGGGCACATGCGAGGCTGCCTGCGGGCGTCCGGCCGTCCCGGGGCCGGACGATGAGGCAGTGGAGGGGCGATGATCGTCGAATCCCGGTACAACGGGCCGCCCGGCTCGGGCAACGGCGGCTGGAGCGCCGGAGTCTTCGCCGGGGCGTACGACCCGGACCGGCCCGTCGAGGTGACGCTGCGTCGCCCGCCGCCGCTGGACACCCCGCTCACCCTCACCGACGGCGACGTGTACGACCCGGACGGGCAGCTGGTCGCCGAGGTGCGCCCGGCCGGCGACCCGCCCGCCCCGGTCCCCCCGGTCGACCCGGCGACCGCACGCGCCGCCTCGGCCGGCTACCCGGGCCTGCGCGACCACCCCTTCCCCGGCTGTTACGTCTGCGGCCCGGAGCACCCGGACGGCCTGCGGATCTTCCCCGGCCGGCTGCCGGACGGCCGGACGGCCGCGGCGTGGCGCACACCGCCGCGGGTGACCGCGCCGACGGTCTGGGCGGCGCTGGACTGCCCCGGCGGCTGGGCGGTGATCGCTCCCGGCCGGCCGTACGTGCTGGGCCGGATCGCGGTGACCCTCGACGTGCTGCCCGGGCCGGGTGAGGAGTGCGTGGTCACCGGGGCGGTGGTCAGCGCCGAGGGACGCCTGGCGGTGGTGCACACCAGCCTCCACGACGACGCCGGCCGGCTGCTCGGCCGGGCCCGCGCCACCTGGGTCGCGCTGCCGCCCACGCCTCGTCCCTGAGGACGACCCGCTCCTGCCTGAGGCGGAGTAGGACCTACCGACCGGGGCTGATGGCGTAACTTGACCTGACCAGCCAGGCTGGCAGCGGCGCGTTCCGCAACGGCGCCGCAGGATGCGGCGCGCGACGCGCCGCCGCACGGGAGGAGAACGATGTCCGACGGGCAGTGGAGCCCCAGCACCGGCCAGATCGTCGTGTCCGGGTTGACCAAGCAGTACAAGAACGTACGGGCGGTCGACAACCTGTCCTTCACGGTCGAGCCCGGTCGGGTGACCGGCTTCCTCGGCCCGAACGGGGCAGGCAAGACGACCACCCTGCGGATGCTGCTGAACCTGGTCACCCCGTCCGGTGGGACGGCGACCATCGGCGGCCGGCGGTACGCCGACCTGACCGACCCGCTGCGGCACGTGGGCGCGGTGCTGGAGGCGTCCAGCGCGCACAAGGGCCGTACCGGCATCAACCACCTGCGGGTGATCTGCGCGGCGGCCGGTCTGCCCAGGAGCCGGGCCGACGAGGCGTTGGCCCTGGTCGGGCTCACCCCGGCGGCGAAGCGCAAGTTCAAGGGCTACTCGCTGGGCATGAAGCAGCGGCTCGGTATCGCCGCCGCGATGCTCGGTGACCCCCGGGTGCTGATCCTCGACGAGCCGGCCAACGGTCTCGACCCGGAGGGCATCCGCTGGATGCGGGGCTTCCTCAAGGGGCTGGCCCACGAGGGGCGCACGGTGCTGGTCTCCAGCCACCTGCTCTCCGAGATGCAGCTCCTCGCCGACGACGTGGTGATCATCGCGGCCGGCAAGCTGATCCGGCAGGGGCCGGTGGAGCAGGTGCTCGGCTCGATGGCGCAGGGCGGCCGGGTGCGGGTACGCACTCCGCAGGCCGAGGAGTTGGCCGTGGCGCTGCGCGAGCAGTCCGCGACGGTGGAGACCGACGAGCACGGCGTGCTGCTGGTCAGCGGGCTGGAGGCCCCGGCGATCGGCCGGGCCGCGCTGGCCGCGAAGGTCGAGCTGCACGAACTGACCCCGGAACGGCCCGACCTGGAACGGGTCTTCCTGGAGCTGACGGCCGGGAAGGCGGGCATCCGATGAACCTGGTCCGATCCGAGCTGCTGAAGATCCGTACCACCAGCACCTGGTGGATCTTCGGGCTGATCACGCTGCCGTTGTGGGCGCTGACCGCCCTGATCAACTGGTTGCAGACCGACGCGCTGGCCAGCAACAACTTCGGTGACGTGCCGGCCGACCAGGCCGACCAGATCCAGGCCGCGCAGTCGGTGGACAGCCTCGCCGCCAACGTCTACACCAACGGGCAGTTCTTCGGTCTGATGATCGTGATGCTGCTCGGCATCATCGTGGTGACCAGCGAGTTCTTCCACCAGACGGTCACCACCACTTTCCTCACCGTGCCGCACCGCACCGCGGTGATGCTGGCCAAGCTGGCCGCCGCGGCCATTCTGGCCGTGCTGTTCTGGCTGGTCACCACCCTGTTCAACCTGCCCTTCGGTGCCCTGGTGATGAACAGCGTCGACCTGGGATCCCAGCTCGGCAGCGGCGCGGTCTGGCGGGCCACCGCGCTCAACGGCCTGGCCTACCTGCTCTGGTCGGTGCTCGGCGTCGGGATCGGGGTGCTGATCCGCAGCCAGATCGGCGCCACCGTCACCGGCATCCTGCTCTACCTGGGCGGCGCGGTCGGCGCGGCCATCGCGATCAGCATCCTGGCCGCCCGGTGGGGCGACTGGATCAACGACCTCCAGGTGCTGGTGCCGTCGCTGGCGTCGTCGCTGATGGTCAGCGGGACCGAGATCCCGGGCAACCCGCCGCGCTGGGCGGGTGCGGTGGTCCTGATCGGGTACGCGGTGGTGGCCGGCGCGATCGGCACGCTCACCATGCGGCGGCGGGACATCTCCTGACCCGACCCGCCCGCGGACCGTGCCGGCCCGGCGTGACGACTGTCGCGCCGGGCCGGCCGCTGTCCGGGGTGCCGCGGGTGTCCGGGGTGCCGCCGGCCGACCCGGCGCCGGTCCGGCATCCCGGACCCCGCTCCGCCCCGGAGTCGACAGGACACGAAGAGGTGATTGACTTCTGGCATCTTCTGTGAATCCGGCCACCCCATGGAGGTGGAAATGCCTACCGTAATCTCACGGCGTAGCCTGGGAGCCGTCCCCCGCCCACGCGCACTTCCGGACGACGGCGGACACCGCGTGACACACAAACCCGCGTGAAAGAGGCGATTACCGGCCGTGTCGACCCAGCAGACTTCGCAGGAGAACCCACTGGCGGGTTTCGGCCCGAACGAGTGGATCGTCGAGGAGATGTACCAGCGCTACCTCGCCGACCCATCGAGCGTCGACTCGGCCTGGCACGACTTCTTCGCCGACTACCGCCCCGGCACCACGACCCCGCGCCCGGCCGAGGGTAGGGGCACGCCGGCCGCCACACCGGAGCCGGCCGAGCCGCAGCAGCCGGCCGCCGCCCCGGAGCAGCCGGCCGCACCGGCGGCCGGCGCCAAGCCGACCGCGACCACGAAGGCGACCACGACCACGAAGGCCGCCCCGGCCAAGCCGGCCACCAGCGCGAAGCCCGCCGCGACCGCGAAGCCGGCCACGACCGCCAAGCCCGCCCCGGCCAAGCCTGCGGCGAAGGCCCCGACGGCCAGCGCCGCCGGCACCACGCCGCTGCGGGGGGTCGCCGCCCGGATCGTGCAGAACATGGACGCCTCGCTCTCGGTCCCGACCGCCACCAGCGTGCGCGCCGTCCCGGCCAAGCTGCTGGTCGACAACCGCATCGTGATCAACAACCACCTCGCCCGGGGGCGCGGCGGCAAGGTCAGCTTCACCCACCTGATCGGGTACGCGCTGATCCGGGCCGTGGTGGAGCACCCGGAGCTGAACAACTCCTTCGCCGAGGTCGACGGCAAGCCGGCGATGGTCCGCCCGGAGCACGTCAACCTGGGCATCGCCATCGACCTGACCAAGCCCGACGGCACCCGCAACCTGGTGGTGCCGTCCATCAAGGGCTGCGAGCAGATGGACTTCCGGCAGTTCTGGCAGGCGTACGAGGACGTGGTCCGGCGGGCCCGCCGTAACGAGCTGACCATGGAGGACTACGCCGGCACGACGATCTCGCTGACCAACCCGGGCGGCATCGGCACGGTCCACTCCATCCCCCGGCTGATGCAGGGGCAGAGCGCGATCATCGGGGTCGGCGCGATGGAGTACCCCGCGCCGTACCAGGGGATGAGCGAGGCGACCCTGGCCGAGCTGGCGGTCAGCAAGATCATCACACTGACCAGCACCTACGACCACCGGATCATCCAGGGCGCGCAGTCCGGCGAGTTCCTCAAGGTCATGCACGAGCTGATGCTCGGCGAGCGCGGCTTCTACGACCAGATCTTCACCTCGTTGCGCATCCCGTACGAGCCGGTGCGCTGGGTACGGGACGTGGCCGTCGACTCCGAGGGCCAGATCAACAAGACCGCGCGGGTGCACGAGCTGATCCACGCCTACCGGGTCCGGGGCCACCTGATGGCCGACACCGACCCGCTGGAGTTCGCCATCCGCAAGCACCCCGACCTGGACGTCCTCCAGCACGGGCTGACCCTGTGGGACCTGGACCGCACCTTCCCGGTCAACGGCTTCGCCGGCAAGCAGCGGATGAAGCTGCGCGAGATCCTCGGCGTGCTGCGCGACTCGTACTGCCGGCGGCTCGGCATCGAGTACATGCACATCCAGGACCCGGAGGAGCGCCGCTGGATCCAGGAGCGGATCGAGCGCCGCTACGAGAAGCCGGCCGCCGACGAGCAGAAGCACGTGCTCAACCGACTCAACGCCGCCGAGGCCTTCGAGACCTTCCTGCAGACCAAGTACGTCGGCCAGAAGCGGTTCTCGCTGGAGGGCGGCGAGTCGCTGATCCCGCTGCTCGGCGAGGTGCTGGAGGCGTCCGCCGAGGACGGGCTGGACGAGGTCGTCATCGGCATGGCCCACCGGGGCCGGCTCAACGTGCTGGCCAACATCGTCGGCAAGCCGTACGAGAAGATCTTCTCGGAGTTCGAGGGCCACCTCGACCCGCGCTCCACCCAGGGTTCCGGCGACGTGAAGTACCACCTCGGCCAGAACGGCAAGTTCACCACCCCGGGCGGCGACCACTCGGTCAAGGTCTCGGTGGTGGCGAACCCGTCGCACCTGGAGGCGGTGGACCCGGTGCTGGAGGGGATCGTCCGGGCCAAGCAGGACCGGATCGACCTCAAGCTGGAGGGCTACACCGTGCTGCCGCTGGCGGTGCACGGTGACGCCGCCTTCGCCGGCCAGGGCGTGGTCGCCGAGACGCTCAACCTCTCCCAGCTGCGCGGCTACCGCACCGGCGGCACCGTTCACGTGGTGGTCAACAACCAGGTCGGTTTCACCACCGCGCCCGAGTACAGCCGGTCCAGCCTCTACAGCACCGACGTGGCCCGGATGATCCAGGCACCGATCTTCCACGTCAACGGCGACGACCCGGAGACCGTCGTGCGGGTCGCCCGGCTGGCCTTCGAGTACCGGCAGGCGTTCAACAAGGACGTCGTGATCGACATGGTCTGCTACCGCCGGCGCGGGCACAACGAGGGCGACGACCCGTCGATGTCCAACCCCCAGATGTACAAGATCATTGACTCGAAGCGTTCGGTCCGCAAGCTCTACACCGAGGAGCTGATCGGCCGGGGCGACATCACCGTCGAGGACGCCGAGGAGCTGCTCCGCGACTACCAGGCGCAGCTGGAGCGGGTCTTCAAAGCCACCCGGGACGCCGCCACCACCCCCCGCCAGGTGAGCCGGCCGAGCCGCGAGGACCAGCCGGAGCCGCAGGTGGAGACCGCCACCGACGCCGCCGTGGTCAAGGCGATCGGCGAGGCGCACGTCAACCTGCCCGAGGGCTTCACCCCGCACAAGCGGATCCAGCAGTTGCTCGACCGGCGGGCCAAGATGTCCGTCGAGGGCAACATCGACTGGGGGTACGGCGAGATCATCGCGTTCGGCTCGCTGCTGCACGACGGGATCACCGTCCGGCTCGCCGGTCAGGACTCCCGCCGGGGCACCTTCGTCCAGCGGCACGCCTCGATCGTCGACGCGAAGACCGGCGAGGACCACCTCCCGCTCAAGTCGCTCACCGCCGACGGCGAGCGGTCCCGGTTCTTCGTGCACGACTCGCTGCTCAGCGAGTACGCCGCGATGGGCTTCGAGTACGGCTACTCGGTGGAGAACGTCAACGCGCTGGTCTGCTGGGAGGCCCAGTTCGGCGACTTCGTCAACGGCGCCCAGTCGGTGATCGACGAGTTCATCTCGTCCGGCGAGGTGAAGTGGGGCCAGCGCTCCGCGGTCACCCTGCTGCTGCCGCACGGCCACGAGGGACAGGGTCCGGACCACACCTCCGGCCGCCCCGAGCGGTTCCTCCAGATGTGCGCCGAGGACAACATGCGGGTGGCCATCCCGACCACCCCGGCCAACTACTTCCACCTGCTGCGTCGCCAGGCCCTGTCGCCGAAGCGCAAGCCACTGGTGGTCTTCACGCCGAAGTCGCTGCTGCGGCACAAGCTCTGCGTCAGCCCGGTGGAGGACTTCACCACCGGCACCTTCGCCCCGGTGCTCGCCGACACCGCCGCGCCCGCGCCCGAGCAGGTCAAGCGGGTGCTGCTCTGCTCCGGCAAGGTCTACTACGACCTCTTCCAGGCTCGGCAGGAGCGGGGGGTCACCGACACCGCGATCGTCCGGCTCGAACAGCTCTACCCGCTGCCGGTGCAGGAGATCCGGGCCGCGCTGGCGGCGTACCCCAACGCGGAGGACTTCGCCTGGGTGCAGGAGGAGCCGGCCAACCAGGGGGCGTGGAGCTTCGTCGCGCTCAACCTGCTGGAGCACCTGGCCGACGTCCGGCTGCGCCGCATCTCCCGGCCCGCCGCCGCCGCCCCGGCGGTCGGCTCGGCCAAGATGCACGAGGTGGAGCAGACCGCGCTGATCGACGCCGCCCTCCCCCGCCCCTGACCGCGACCGTCCCGACTCGATCCACCCGGCCCGCGCCCCTCCCCGGGGGCGCGGGCCGTCCCGTGCCGCCCCACCCTGGCCTGGCCGCACCGCCCTGCCCGCACCACCCCGCCCTGGCCGCACCGCCCCACACCGCCCTGTCCTGCCCTGCACCGCCGCACCGCACCACCCCGCACCGCACCACCCTGCACCGCCGCACCGCACCGGCACACCGCCGCACTGCCGCACCGCCCCACACCGCCCTGTCCTGCCCTGCACCGCCGCACCGCACCACCCCGCACCGCACCACCCCGCACCGGCACACCGCCGCACTGCCGCACCGCACCGCACCGCACCGCACCGCACCGCACCGCACCGGGCGAGGCTCCCCCGTGGGGCGGTCGGCACGGACCACAGTTTCGGGGAGAGTTGTTGTCGCCCCAGCGACAACAACTCTCCCCGAAAGGGCCGAACCCGCTGCGCGGTGGACGTGGCGGGTGGTGCAGGGTGACCGCTCGGGATTGCTTCGCCACCCGGGTGGCGAAGCAATCCCGAGCGGGAGGGATCATGTCCATTTCCGGGTTGGCCCGAGGCCCGGAACTCAGCAGTGAGGAGGCACGATGTACTTCACCGATCGTGGGATCGAGGAACTGGTGCAGCGGCGGGGTGACGAGCAGGTCACCCTGGAGTGGCTCGGCGAGCGGCTGCGCGACTTCGTCGACCTCAACCCCGAGTTCGAGACGCCGGTCGAGCGTTTCGCCACCTGGCTGGCCCGCCTCGACGACCTCGACGAGGACTGATCCCGGCCGGGCGTACCGTCGGCCGGGACCGCCCACGGCCTACCGCCCAGCACCGCCCACGGCCTACCCACCGCCCGGTACCGCCCACGGCCCGGCACCGCCCACCGCGTACCGTCGGCCGGGACCGCCCACGGCGTACCCACCGCCCGGTACCGCCCACGGCCCGGCACCGCCCACCGCGTACCGTCGGCCGGGACCGCCCACGGCGTACCGTCGGGCGTACCGCCGGCCGGGACCGCCCACGGCCTACCCAGCGGCCGGGACCGCCCACGGAAACCCCCCGACGGGTCAGCCGCTGCGGACGGCCGGTTCCAGGCCGGTGCGACGGAGCTTCTGCCAGCCCAGCCGGCCCCCGGTCACCGCGGTGACCACCGACTGGACCAGCACCAGGTACATCAGCTGCCGGTAGACGAACTGTTGCAGGGGCAGCACCCAGAGCACCCCCAGCTTCTCCCGGTCCAGCCGGAACGCCACCACGGCGGTGGCGGTCTGCACCCCGAGCATGGCCAGCCAGGCCACCGCCGTGGCCTTACGGTCGAGGAAGAACAGGCCGTACAGGGCCAGCAGGTCGATCACCGGCGCGAGCAGGGGCAGCAGCACCCCGAAGAGGCTGAGGAAGAACATGCACCGCCGGGTGAACCGGCCGGACGCACCCCGGTCGAACACCGAGCGGCGGTGCTTCCACATCGCCTGCATGGTGCCGTAGCTCCACCGGTAGCGCTGCTTCCAGAGCTGACCGATGGTCGCCGGGGCCTCCGTCCAGGCGCGGGCGGTCTCCTCGTAGACCACCTTCCAGCCGGCCCGGCCCAGGGCGATGGTGATGTCGGTGTCCTCGGCCAGGGTGTCGTCGGTCATCCCCCCGGCGTAGCGCAGCGCCTCCCGCCGGAACCCGCCGATCGCGCCCGGCACCGTCGACATGCAGCGCAGCGTCTCGTAGAGCCGCCGGTCCAGGTTGAACCCGATGACGTACTCGATGTGCTGCCACTTGGCGATCAGGCTGCGCCGGTTGCCGACCTTGACGTTGCCGGCCACCGCGCCCACCTGTGGGTCGGCGAAGGGCTGCACCAGCCGGCGGACCGCGTCGGGCTCGAAGACGGTGTCCCCGTCGACCATCACGACCAGGTCGTGGCGGGCCAGCGCCAGACCGGTGTTCAGGGCGCTGGGCTTGCCGCCGTTGGGCTTGCGGACGACCCGGACGTTGGGCAGGCCGAGCGCGTCCACGATGTCGGCGGTGCCGTCGGTGGAGCCGTCGTCGACGACGACCACCTCGATCCCGCCCGGGTGGTCGCCACCGGCCAGCGAGCGGACCGCGGCGGCGATCCCCTCCTTCTCGTTGTAGGCCGGGACGATCACCGAGACCGGGGCGGTGACCGGTGGCCCCCAGCTCCAGTCCCTGCGCCGTCGACGGCGGGCGTGCCGCCCGGCCAGCACGAACAGCACGAACGTACGGCCGACGGTGAGCAGGCCGACGACGACGAAGAGCCCGCCGAACACGGTCAGCATGTCGTCGGCGCCCTGCACCGCCCAGATCAGCATCCGGCCGCGCCACCGGTCGGCGGCGGAGGCGGGCACGGCGGCGTCCACCCGGTGGTCCACCCCGGCGGCGGCGAAGGCGAGGTTCAGCCCCTCCGTGGCGGTGACGAACCGGTATCCCCGCTGCTTCATCATCGGGATGAACCGGTCGAGGGCGGCGACGGTCTGTGAGCGGTCGCCACCGGCGTCGTGCCAGAGGGTGACCGCGCCGGAGTCGCCCTCCGGGGCGGCGTTCTCGATGATCCGGTCCACCCCGGGCAGCGACCAGTCCTGGCTGTCGGTGTCGTTGAGGAACGTCAGGTAGCCCAGGTCACCGGCGGCGGTGAGCACCGGCCAGTCCCGGTTGTCGATCGCCCCCGGGTGCGAGGAGTAGGGGAACCGCACCAGCGAGGTCCGCAGGCCGGTGGCGCTGGCCACGGCGAGCTGGGTCTGGGCGTACTCCAGCCGCTGCCGCCATCCGGGCAGCTCGGCGAGGTCGGGGTGGGTGAAGGTGTGCACACCGAGCTGGTGCCCGCCGTCGGCCAGTTCCCGGGCCACCCCGGGGTGCCGGGCGACCTGCGACCCCAGCACGAAGAACGTCCCCTTGACCTGGTGGGTGTCCAGGACCCGCAGCACCTCGCGGGTCCAGACCGGGTCGGGGCCGTCGTCGAAGGTCAACGCGATGGTGCGCGGCGGCAGCCGGTAGGAGCGGACCATCTCGCTGCTGGCGCTGATGATCGGCCCCCCGGTCACCACCGAGGTGGGCACCTCCCGCTGCCCGCCGGTGCTCTGCCGGCGGTCCGGAGCGAAGGACGCGTTGGCGTACGCGCCGACGAGCAGCACGCCGGCCAGCAGCGACAGCACCGTGCCGAGCAGGATCCAGCTCGGTGGTGGCACCGCCCGGCGGCGGCGGGCCGACCCGACCACGCGGCGGCGGGCCGCCCGGACGGGCGCCTCACCCATCGACGCGTCCGCCGTCGCCCGCGCCGGGCACCGGGTCGGGCAGGGTCGGCGGCTCGTCCGTCGGCTCCGGTGCCGGCGGCGTCGTGGTCGTCGGGACGGGCCGGGTCGGCCGGGGCGAGGCCGATCCGGTGGCCGGGCTGCGGCTCGGCGACCGGCTGGCGCTCGGGGACGGCGACGGGGTGCCGGTGGAGCGGACCGTGGACGGGGTGACCGGGACGGCGGCCGGGGTGCCCACCCCCGGCGTCCGGGAGGCGACGGTCGGCGGCGCGACGGCGGTGGCGGCGGGAGTGGTGGCGGGAGCGCGGGTGGTCGCCTCGGCCGACGGTGCCGGCGACCGTTCGGGCTGCGCCACCTCGTCGACGAAGGGGAGCACCGCGTGCGGCGCGATGCCGCCCGCGAAGCTGACGCCCACCAGCCCGGTGTAGATCAGGCCCACCAGCCCGAGGGCGTACGCGAACCAGCGCAGCCGGGAGTGGCGTCGGCCGCTGGGGTCGACGAAGACCGGGGTCGGTGGGGTGACGGCGGCGATCGTCGCGGTGGGGCCGTCGGCGCGGCTGATCACCACGGTCGGCCCATCGAATTCCGTCACGCCGTCGATACAATGTGGATCAGCAGCAGACTGACCGCCGATTGCACCTGCCGGCTTCGATTTCCCGGAGTGTGCATTTTTCCTGCTCAGACGGTCGGCAGCCATGGGATGCGAGTCTAGGCACGAGGATCACTCAGCTCCTAGCCCGTCCCACTAATGAGACTCGGGTCGCACTGGCGGACGCTCGCCGTCGCGCTGACGCACACCGGACCGGCACCGTCGGGTCGCACCGGACCGGCACCGTCTGGCCCGCACCGGGCCGGCACCGTCGGGCCGGGCCGGTTCGGGGCGAAGGTCCCGGGCGGGGCGCGACCTGATCTTCTAGGGTGGGGGCGTGGCCCGCAGCGTCTACCTGACCAGCGTGGGGTCCGGCGGGGGTAAGTCGACCATCGCCCTCGGCCTCGCGGAACTCCTCTCCCGGCAGGTCGAACGGATCGGCGTGTTCCGGCCGCTGGTCTCCGACACCGGCCCCGACCCGATCCTCGCCCTGCTGCACGACCGCTACCGGATCGAGCTGCCCGAGGCCGACCTGACCGGCGTGACGTACGCCGAGGCGGCGGCCCTGGTAGCCGACGGACGACGGGAGGAGCTGATCTCCCGGATCGTCGAGCGGTACCGGGCGGTGGAACGACGCTGCCCGGCGGTGATCGTGGTGGGCAGCGACTTCACCGACGGCGGGGACACCGCCGGCCCCCGGGAGCTGGCCTTCAACGCCCGGCTGGCCACCGAGTTCGGCAGCGTGGTGGTGCCGGTGGTGGACGGCTTCGGGCAACAGCCGGAGGCCGTCACGGCGGCGGCACGCGGGGCGTACCACGATCTGGCCGACCTGGGCGCGACGGTGCTGGCGGTGATCGCCAACCGGGTGACCGGGGCGCTGACCCTGCCGGAGCTGCCGGTCCCCGCGTACGCCATCCCGGAGGTGCCGAGCGTGTCCGCGCCGACGGTGGCCGAGGTGGCGGCGGCCCTCGACGCCACCCTGCTCGCCGGGGACGACGCCGCCCTCGGCCGGGACGTGCTCGACTACGTGGTCGGCGCGGCACACGTGCCGATCCTGCTCGACCACCTGACCGAGGGGGCGCTGGTGATCACCCCTGGCGACCGGGCCGACCTGCTGGTCGCGGCGAGCACCGCGCACGTCGCCGGTCAGGTCTCGCTGGCCGGGGTGGTGCTCACCCTCGGCGAGCAGCCCGACCCCCGGGTCATGCGCCTGGTCGAACGGCTCAACACCGGCTTCGCCGTGCTCTCGGTGACCAGCGACAGCTACGCCACGGTCGAGGCGTCCAGCCACATCGAGGGCCGGCCCGGCCCGGCCAACCCGCGCAAGGTGGAGGCCGCCCTCGGCGCGTTCGAGGGTCACGTGGACACCGTCGACCTGGCCCGCCGGCTGCGGGTCAGCCGCTCCGAGCGGGTCACCCCGCTGATGTTCGAGTACGACCTGATCGACCGGGCCCGCGCCGACCGCCGCCGGCTTGTGCTGCCGGAGGGCACCGACGAGCGCATCCTGCGGGCGACCGAGATCCTGCTCCGCCGGGGGGTGGCCGACCTGATCCTGCTCGGCCGCCCGGACGACGTGGCCCGCCGCACCCGTGAGCTGGGCATCGACCTGACCGGCGCGCAGGTGGTCGACCCGGCCGGCAGCGCCTGGCGGGACGAGTTCGCCATCCGGTACGCGGCGCTGCGCGCCCACCGGGGCGTCACCGCCGAGATCGCGCACGACATCGTGGCCCAGCCCAACTACTTCGGCACCATGATGGTGGCCACCGGGCACGCCGACGGGATGGTCTCCGGGGCCACCCACACCACCGCCGCCACCATCCGCCCCGCCTTCGAGATCATCCGTACCGTGCCGGGCGTCTCGGTGGCGTCGAGCGTCTTCTTCATGCTGCTCGCCGACCGGGTGCTCGTCTACGGCGACTGCGCGGTCAACCCCGACCCGGACGCTGCCCAGCTCGCCGACATCGCCATCTCCTCGGCCGACACGGCGGCCCGGTTCGGCATCGAACCCCGGGTGGCGATGCTGTCGTACTCGACCGGGGACTCCGGCGCGGGAGCCGACGTGGAGAAGGTCGCCGCCGCCACCAGGCTGGTCCGCGAGCGCCGGCCCGACCTGCTGGTCGAGGGGCCGATCCAGTACGACGCGGCGATCGATCCGCAGGTCGCGGCGACGAAGCTACCGCAGAGCACGGTCGCCGGCCGGGCCACCGTGTTCGTCTTCCCGGACCTCAACACCGGCAACAACACCTACAAGGCGGTGCAGCGGTCGGCGGGGGCGGTGGCCGTCGGGCCGGTGATGCAGGGCCTGCGCCGGCCGGTCAACGACCTGTCCCGGGGCGCGAAGGTCGCCGACATCGTCAACACGGTGGCGATCACCGCCATCCAGGCGGCCGGATCGCCGGAGGAGGGGTCGTGACCGACCGGGTGCTGGTGCTCAACTGCGGATCGTCGTCGGTCAAGTACCGGCTCTACGCCGGAGGGTCGACCGTCGACTCCGGCACCGTCGAGCGGGTCGGTGAGCCGGGCCGGGGACCGGCCGACCACGCCACCGCCGTCCGGGACGTCCTCGGCCGGCTCGACCTGACCGGGCTGACCGCCGTGGGGCACCGGGTGGTGCACGGCGGCCGGCGGTTCAGCGCGCCGGTCCGGATCGACGACGCGGTCTTCGCCGCCATCGGGGAGCTGGTGCCGCTGGCCCCGCTGCACAACCCGGCCAACCTGGCCGGCATCGAGGTCACCCGGGAACTGCTGCCGGACGTCGCCCAGGTGGCGGTCTTCGACACCGCGTTCCACCACACCCTGCCCGAGGCCGCCGCCACCTACGCCATCGACCTGGAGACCGCCCGCCGCCACGACATCCGGCGGTACGGCTTCCACGGCACCTCCCACGGGTACGTGTCGCGGCGCACCGCCGAGCTGCTCGACCGGCCGTACCACCGGCTGCGCACGATCAGCCTGCACCTGGGCAACGGGGCGAGCGCCTGCGCGGTGGACGGTGGCCGCAGCGTGGCCACCTCGATGGGGATGTCGCCGCTGGAGGGGCTGGTGATGGGCACCCGCAGCGGGGACCTCGACCCGACGGTGATCTTCCACCTGCGCCGCGAGGGCGGGCTGGGCGTCGACGAGATCGACGACCTGCTCAACCACCGCAGCGGGCTGCTCGGGCTGACCGGGGCCAACGACATGCGGGAGGTGCAGTCCCGCCGGGCCGCCGGGGATCCCGCCGCCGTCCTCGCCTTCGACGTCTACTGCCGGCGGATCACCGGCTACGTCGGGGCGTACCACGCGCTGCTGGGCGGGGCGGACGCGATCACCTTCACCGCCGGGGTGGGTGAGCACTCCCCCGAGGTGCGGGCCGCCGCCCTGGCCGGGCTGGACCGGCTCGGCATCGCCGTCGACCCGGAGCGCAACGCCGGCACCGGCGACCGGGTGATCTCCCCGGCCGGCGCGGCGGTCAGCGTCTGCGTGGTCGGCACCGACGAGGAACGGGAGATCGCCCGGCAGGCCCGTGCGGTGCTGTCCGGCGGGGACTGACCGGTGGAGGCGGACCGACCGGGGTGGTGACCACCACCGGTCCGGACGGCCGGGCCGGGACGGGCCACCGACCACCTACCGTCGGGGGATGGGGGTGAGGCGGCTGTGCGTCGTGCTGCTGGCCGCGTCGCTCGCCGGCTGCGCCCCGGCCACCGCCGCCACCGAGCCGCCGCCGGCCCGGCACGCCCCGGACCAGGCCCGGCCGGTCGCGGTCCGTACCCTCACCGTCGACCCGACCGGGCCGCGCCCGCTGCCGGTGACGCTGTGGTACCCGACCGAACGCGGCAGGGTCGCCCCGGGCCGGTTCCCGGTGGTGGTGCACAGCCACGGCCTGCTCAGCCTGCCCGAGTTGCACGCCGCACTGGCCACCCGGTGGGCCGCCGCCGGGTTCGTGGTGGCCGCGCCGGCCTACCCGTACACCAGCCGGCGGGCGACCCGGTTCAGCCGCGCCGACGTCCGCAACCAGCCCGCCGACGCCTGGCGGCTGATCCGGCACCTGGTCCGGCTGGACGCCCGCGCCGGTGACCCGCTGGCCGGGCACCTGGACGTCGGCCGGTTCGCCGCGACCGGCCACTCGGCGGGCGGCTTCACGACCGCCGGCATGTTCACCTCCGGCCACCCGGCCCGGCTGCGCTCCGGTGTGATCATCGCCGGGGGCGGGCTGGCCGGGGCCTTCGCCGGCCCGGCCGCCCCGCTGCTCTTCGTGCACGGCACCGCCGACCCGGTGGTGCCGTTGACCGTCGGGCAGGCCGGCTACCGGCGGGCGACCGGCCCGAAGGCGTTCCTCGGCCTGCTCGGGCAGGGCCACGGAGATTACCTGACCCCGGGCCGGCCCGGCTTCGACCAGGTCCTCGCCGCCACCACCGACTTCCTCCGCTGGACCCTCTACGACGACCGGGACGCCGGCCGCCGGCTGCGCGCCGACGCCGCCCAACCCGGCGTCACCACCTTCGACGACCGGCTGGCCGGCCCGGGTCCGTGACCGCCGCCCGGCCGGGCACAATCGGATTCATGTTCCGTCGCCGTACCCCGGTCCTGCTGACCGCCGCGCTGCTCGTCGGCGGCCTCGCCGGCTGCTCGACGCCGGCTCCCGCCCCCACCGCGGCACCGCCGACGCCACCGAAGGCCACCACGCCGGCTCCGCGCGTGCCCGCCGGCACCGCGCCGGCCGAGGCGTTCGCGGTCGGCGTACGACAGCTCAAGCTGAACCGGGGCGGCGACCGCCCGCTGCCGGTGACCCTCTGGTACCCGGCCCGGGGCGACGCCGGTGCGGCGGCGCAGCGCGACGCGACAGTGGCCACCGGACGGTTCCCGGTGGTGGCGTTCAGCCACGGCCTGGACGGCCGGCCGGCCGACTACCAGGCGCTGCTGACCCGCTGGGCGGCGGCCGGTTTCGTGGTGGCCGCGCCGACCTTCCCGCACACCGGCAAGGGCACCGACGGCAGCGTCCTCGACGTGCTCAACCAGCCCGCCGACGTGTCGTACGTGCTGGACAAGGTGCTGGCGTTGGACGCGCGGGCCGGTGACCCGCTGCGTGGCCGGCTCGCCACCGACCGGGTGGCGGCGGCGGGGCATTCGGCCGGCGGGGTGACCACCATCGGCCTGTTCACCACCGGGCGGGACGAGCGGCTGCGCGCCGGGGTGGTGCTCGCCGGGACGGGGCTGGGGGTGGGCACCGCCTTCGCCGGGACCGCCGCACCGCAGCTCTTCGTGCACGGCCGGGCCGACGAGGTGGTCGACTACGCCGCCGGCAAGGCCGCCTACGACGCGGTGCCCTGGCCGAAGGCGATGCTCAGCCTGCCCCGGGGCGACCACGGCCGCGCGCTGCTCGGCGACGGGGCGGCCCTGCGGGTGGTCTCCGACACCACGATCGAGTTCCTCCGCTGGTCCCTCTACGGCGACGAGGCCGCCAAGGGCCGGCTCCCCGCCTCGGCGGCCCGGGGTGACATCGCCACCCTCGACGACCGGCTCTGACCCCTGGTCAGGCGGTGTGGTCGACGACGACCTTGCCGAAGACCCCACCGGAGTGCAGCCGGGCGAAGGCGTCGGCCACCCGGCTGAACGGGACCACGCTGTCCACCACCGGGCGCACCTCGTGCTCGGCGCAGAACGCGAGCAGCTCGGTCAGCTCGTCCGGGGTGCCCATCGAGGTGCCGAGGATCTCCAGCTGCATGGCGAAGACCCGCCGCAGGTTCACCGCCGGCAGGTGCCCGGAGGTCGCCCCGGCGACCACGATCCGGGCCAGCGGAGCGGCCGACTTCAACGAGTGGTCGAAGGTGGCCGCGCCGATCGTCTCGATCACCACGTCGACCCGCTCCGGCAGCCGGGCGCCGGGCTCCACCGCGGTCGCCCCCAGCGCGGCGATGCGCTCCCGCTTGCCGGCGTCGCGGCTGGTGGCGTACACCCGCTTGCCCAGGGCCACGCCGAGCGCGACCGCCGCGGTGGCGACGCCGCCGCCGGCCCCCTGCACCAGCACCGACTCGCCGTCGGCGACCCGGCCGCGGGTGGTGAGCATCCGCCAGGCGGTGAGCCAGGCGGTCGGCAGGCAGGCCGCGTCGGTCGCCGACAGGCCGGTCGGCAGCGGCAGCAGGTTCATCCGGGGTACGGCCACCCGCTCGGCGAGGGTGCCCTGGTAGTGCTCGGAGAGGATGGAGACGCCGCGCGGGTCGCCCGGGGTGGGCAGCACCGGGTAGACGACCACCTCGTTGCCGTCCGGGTCGGTGCCGACCGCGTCGCAGCCGAGGATCATCGGCAGCTGGCCGTCGGCGAGCCCCACCCCGCGCAGCGACCACAGGTCGTGGTGGTTGAGCGAGCTGGCCCGGACCTGCACCGTCACCCAGCCGTCGTCCGGGTGGGCGGGCTCGGGACGGTCGCCGACGGTGAGCGCGGCGAGCGGGTTGTCGGCGTCGAACCGGGAGGCATAGGCGGCACGCATGATCCGCACCGTAACAGCGGAACGATCGTTCATGAAGGGTTCCGGCCGTCCACTGCCCGGCTGGCGACGCCGATCCGCCGCCGACCGGAGCGGGTGGCGCACAGCCGGCCGGCGACGCGCCACCCGCCGGCTCAGGCGCGGGCCACGCCGTCGTGGCGGGCGGCTCCGGCGACCGCCGCCGCCACCGCCGGGGCGACCCGGGGGTCGAGCGGGGACGGCACGACGGCGTCCGCGCTGAGCGACCCGGCGACCACCCCGGCGATCGCGTCGGCGGCGGCCACCTTCATCCCGTCGGTGATCCGGGTGGCCCGGGCGTCCAGCGCGCCCCGGAACACCCCGGGGAAGGCGAGCACATTGTTGATCTGGTTGGGATGGTCGCTGCGCCCGGTGGCGACCACCGCCGCGTACCGGGCGGCCACCGCCGGGTCCACCTCCGGGGTCGGGTTGGCCAGGGCGAAGACGATCCCCCCGGGGGCCATCCCGGCGACCGCCGCCTCGTCGATCCGCCCGCCGGAGACGCCGATCAGCACGTCCGCGCCGCGCAGCGCCTCGGTGACGTCGCCCCGGCGGCCCTGGGCGTTGGTGGTCCCGGCCAGGTGCGCCTTGGTCTCGGTCAGATCGGACCGGTGCCGGCCGATGATGCCCCGGGAGTCGCAGACCACCACCTGCTCCGGGTCCACTCCCCCGGCGACCAGCATGCGGGTGACCGCGATCCCGGCGGCACCGGCCCCGCTGACCGTCACCCGCAGGTCGCCGAGCTTGCGGTGGAGCAGGGTGGCCGCGTTGCGGAGCGCGGCGAGCACCACGATCGCGGTGCCGTGCTGGTCGTCGTGGAAGACCGGGATGGGCAGCGCCTCGTCGAGCTGCCGTTCCACCTCGAAGCAGCGGGGGGCGCTGATGTCCTCCAGGTTGATCCCGCCGAACGACGGGCCGAGGGCGCGCACCGTGGCCACGATCTCGTCGACGTCCTGGGTGTCCAGGCAGATCGGCACCGCGTCCACGTCGGCGAACTGTTTGAACAGCACCGCCTTGCCCTCCATCACCGGCAGCGCCGCGCGCGGGCCGATGTTGCCGAGGCCGAGCACGGCGGAGCCGTCGGTGACGACCGCGACGGTGTGCGACACCCAGGTGTAGTCGTCGACCAGGACCGGGTCGGCGGCGATCGCCTCGCACACCCGGGCCACCCCCGGGGTGTACGCGAGGGACAGGTCCTCCCGGGTGGTCAGCGGCACCGTCGAGGTGACGGCCAGCTTGCCGCCGCGGTGCAGTCGGAAGACGGGATCGGCGGAATCCACTGTGGATGCGGACATGGTGACTCCAGGATCTGTCGAAGCAGACGGAGCGGCCGGCGCGATGGCGCGAGGTGAGGCGGAGCGGCGACACGCGGGTACGCGGTACGGGGGTCACCCGGGCACCTCCCGAGCATAGTCAGCCCACCGGTGCCGCATGTGAGGAGGGTCATATCGACACCGGCAGCCGGCCGGGGCGGGGCCAGTAGCGGAACACCACCCGACCCAGCACGTCGGCCACCCCGTACGCCCGGGAGTCGTCGGTGCCGAACTCGTTGTCACCGCGCAACCACCACCCGTCGTCCTGCCGACGGATCGCGCGCTTGACCACCAGCAGCTCCGGGCGGCTGCGGAAAACGGCCACCACCACGTCGCCGGGGCGGACCGGTCGGCCACCCCGGCGGACCAGCACGGCGTCGCCGTGGCGCAGCGTCGGCGACATGGACGGGCCGACGACGCCGACGGCGGTGACCGGGGCACACAGCCGTGGGATGGAACCGGGCCCGCCGACCGTCACGAGGTTTCCCCTCCGCCCCTGCCGGGGACGTCCTCAGGAGTAGTGTCGTCTCGGATCATCGCAAACATCCCATGGAGGACCCTGATGCGACTTGCCCGCATCCTCTCGCCCCGTGTGACCGCCAGCGCCCACTGCGACCTGCCGTGCGGCGTGTACGACCCGGCCCAGGCCCGGATCGAGGCCGAGTCGGTCAAAATGATCTGCGAGAAGTACCAGGCGAACACCGACCCGGAGTTCCGCACCCGGGCCATCCTGATCAAGGAGCAGCGCGCCGACCTGGTCAAGCACCACCTGTGGGTGCTCTGGACCGACTACTTCAAGCCGGCGCACTTCGAGAAGTACCCGCACCTGCACCAGCTCTTCAACGAGGCCACCAAGGCCGCCGGCGCGGCCGGCGCCAAGGGCGCGACCGACCCGGCCAAGGCCGACGAGCTGCTTCAGAAGATCGACGAGATCTCCAAGATCTTCTGGGAGACCAAGCAGGCGTGACCCTGCCCGCCACGGCACCGGCGATCCGGCCGGCACGTCCCGGGGACGTGCCGGCCGTCGTCACGATGGTGCACGAACTGGCCGACTACGAGCGGGCCGCCGACCAGTGCCTGCTCACCGTGGCGCAGCTCGACCGGGCACTGTTCGGTCCGGCTCCGGCGCTGTTCGGTCACGTCGCGGTGGACGACGACGACCGGCCGGTCGGCTTCGCGCTGTGGTTCCTCAACTTCTCCACCTGGGCCGGTGTGCACGGCATCTACCTGGAGGACCTGTACGTCCGCCCGGCCCATCGGGGCACCGGGGCGGGCCGGGCGCTGCTCGCCGCGCTCGCCGGGATCTGTGTGGAGCGCGGCTACCAGCGGCTGGACTGGTCCATGATCCACTGGAATCCGGCCGCCCGGTTCTACGCCTCGGTCGACGCCGATCCGATGACCGAGTGGGTGCCGTACCGGCTCAGTGGAGCGGCCCTGCGCGGCCTCGCCGGGCGCGGGGTGACGGCGGCCACGCACGTGTCGGCCCGGCCGGGTAGAGTCCCGGACCGGGGGGATGAGGCGTGACTCAACTGACCGGCCAGCCAGCGACCGACGACGACGTCGTGCACCTCACCGTGCCCGCCGACGGCGGCTACCTGGGCGTGCTGCGCACCGCCACGGCGGGGCTCGCGGCCCGCCTCCAGTTCGCTCTCGACGAGATCGAGGATCTGCGGATCGCGGTCGACGAGGCGTGCGCCATGCTGCTCGCCATCGCCACCCGCGACGCCGAGCTGGAGTGCCGTTTCTCGGTCACCGAGGACGCGCTGACCGTCGAGGTGACGGTGCCCACCGTGCGCGGCGCGGCCCTGCCGGGCGAGTCCTCGTTCGCCTGGAAGGTGCTCACCGCGCTGACCACCTCGGCGGCGGCCGAATCGGCCGACGGGCGGGCCACCATCTCGCTGCTGACCCGCCGCTCCGCCGGTTACTGACCCCCGGCCGCCCGGCCGTCCCGGGCCGGTGGCCGAGGGTCAGTCGAAGCCCAGCGCCCGGGTGGTGGGCGGGCTGACCAGCAGCGCGCAGACACCGAGGCCGAGCGCCATCAGGGGTACGCCGAGCCAGCCCAGCCCGCCGGAGACCATGAACCAGCCGACCGGCAGCAGCATCAGCTCCAGCACCATCGCCGGGGCCCGGGCACCGGCCCGACGGCGGGTCAGCGCCCCGCCCAGCGCCCAGAGGGCGACGGCACCGGCGACGGCGAAGCCGGTCACGAAGAGTGCCGAGACGAGGTCGGTCTTGGTGGCGGTGAGGTCGGCCCAGACCAGCCATCCGGAGAGCAGCGCCAGGGCGACCGCTTCGGCCCGCAGCAGGCGTACCGCCCACCGCAGGGTGTCGGGAACCGGCGCGGAGTCGATCGTCACGCGGGCCACGATACCGCTGCCCCATCACGTAAAGTGCCGGCCATGCGGGCCGTCCTGGTGGTCAATCCGAAGGCCACCACCACCAGCGAACGCAGCCGGGACGTCCTGGTCCGGGCACTGCGCAGCCAAGTAGACCTGTCGGTGCGGTACACCCGTCGCCGGGGTCACGCCACCGACCTGGCCCGGGAGGCCGCCCAGGAGGGCGTCGACCTGGTGGTCACCCTGGGTGGTGACGGCACGGTCAACGAGGTGGTCAACGGTTTGATGACCGCCGAGCCACCGACGATCCGCACCGGTGGTTCCCCGGCGGATCGGCTGCCGGCGCTGGCCACCGTGCCGGGCGGCTCGACCAACGTCTTCGCCCGCGCCCTCGGCCTGCCCCGGGAGTGGGCGGACGGCACCAGCATGATCCTGGAGGGGTTGCGGCTGGGCCGGTCCCGGACGATCGGGCTGGGCCGGGCCGACGACCGCTACTTCACCTTCTGCGCCGGCTTCGGCCTGGATGCCGCGGTGATCAACCGGGTGGAGCAGGCCCGGCGGCGGGGGCGGGTGTCGTCACCGTCGCTCTACTTCCGGTCCACCCTGAGCCACTACTTCCTCGGCGCGCACCGCCGTCATCCGGCGATCAGCCTGGAGCGGCCCGGCGAGCCGGCCGAGGGTGAGCTGGGCACGGTGATCATCCAGAACACCGCGCCGTGGACGTACCTGGGCGACCGGGAGGTCAACCCGAACCCGGAGGCGTCGTTCGATCTCGGGCTGGACGTGCTGGCACTTCGTCAGCTACGCGTCGCCAGCACCACACGCACAGTGACCCAGCTCCTGTCCCGACACCCCGACCCGCACGGCAAGCAGGTGCTCCGACTGCACGATCTGGAGGAGTTCACGCTGGTCTCGGCCCGTCCGCAGGCCTTCCAGCTGGACGGGGACTACCTCGGCGAGCGACACAAAGTCAGATTCACCTCCGTTTCCGGCGCACTGAGAGTAATCTGTTAGGTCTCGGGTAACGCCCTAGGTCGAGCGGTCGGGACACCGCGCGGCGCGGTGGCCGCCACACCGAGGAGGTAGTGCCGGAAATGTCAGCAATGTCACGCGGACTGTACTATATTGATCCTCGACTGTGGTACGCCGGGTAACGGGGAAGCCCGGAAAACGGACAAAAGGGTCGTGAGCTTGCTCACCGAGCGGAGTTTTTCCGCGCGTCACCCCTTGACATCGCGTTCGTTCGTGAAAGTATTCACAAGCGAACTTGAGTTACCGGGACATTGCCTGGATACGCTCGGCGGGCCGAGCTGTTCCAGCAGGCCCAGGCGCTGAACGAGTCTGCTCACGCAATGCTGAATAGTCGTACGCGAACCGTCACGATTGGCACTGCGGACGGATATAAGAAAAGCACCAGCGTTATCTGCCGCCCATCCAGAATGAGGAGTGTTGCCGCCATGGACTGGCGTCACAATGCCGTCTGCCGCGACGAGGACCCGGAGCTGTTCTTCCCGATCGGGACGTCCGGTCCGGCTGTCCTGCAGGTCGAGCAGGCCAAGGCCGTCTGCCGGCGCTGCTCCGTGACCGACCAGTGCCTCCAGTGGGCACTGGAGTCCGGTCAGGACGCCGGCGTCTGGGGCGGGATGAGCGAAGAGGAGCGCCGCGCGGTCAAGCGCCGTGGCGGTCTCCGGGTGCTGCGCGCTCACTCCGCCTGAAAAACCGATCCCACACGCTGTTCGCCCCGGCCGGGTCCACCCTGCCGGGGCGTTCCGCATTCCCTACTCACCGTTACCGCAACCCGACCGGTACGCGTGGCGAAACATTCACGCACAGTAATACTGGCCCGGTTACTCCCGGTTGTCGCCGACCGTCACGTCGACCCGCCGCAGCACCAGGTCCACGAGGTCCGGCGAGTCGTTCAGCGGAGCACTGACGGCCACCGCACCCGCCCGCCGGGCCGCCGTCACCACCGCGTCGTGGAAGAGCCCCGGCGCGAGGAAGTAGGCGCACACCGCCACCCGCCGGGCGCCCGCCGCGCGCCACCGGGTCACCGCCACCCCGGCCACCGGCGGGGCGGCCGAGGCGTACGCCACCGTGCAGGGCACCCCGAACCCGGCGGAGAGGGCGGCGGCGACCCGCCCCACCGAACCACGCGCCCGCGCGTCCCTGGTCCCCGCCGCCGCCAGCACCAGCGCGTCGACGTGTCCCGGCCCCGCCTCGGCCAGCCGGTGCCCCAGCCCGGCCAGCAGCCCGGCGTCCACCGTGCCGTCGGCCGGTCCGAGCACGTCGGTCACCCGTACCGTCAGCTCCGGCGCGGCCTCCCGGGCGGCTGCCACCGCCGCCGGGACGTCCACCCGCCGGTGGTACGCGGCGGTGAGCAGCAACGGCACCACCACCGCCGTACGGTGACCGGTGGCGGCCAGCCCCCGCAGCACCTCCGTCGGCCCCGGATCGGTGTGGTCCAGCCAACTGGGCAGCACCGGCGTACCGGGACGGGCCGCCTCGACGGCCCGGGCCAGCGCCCGGGTCGCCGCCGCCGCGCGCGGATCCCGGCTGCCGTGCGCCACCAGCACCACCGGCACGCCGGAACGGGGCAGCGCCGGCACGCCGGAGTCGGGTGCCACCGACCCGCCGCAGTCGGGCACCACCGGCACGCCGGAGCCGGGTAGCGCCGGCCCGGCGGCCGGTACGGCAGTCACCGCGCCGGTCGCCGGGACGTGTTCCGGCCCGGTCAGACGTGCAGACCGCACTCGGTCTTCTCGAACATGGCCCACCGGCCGGCGCGCGGGTCCTCCCCCGCCTTGGTCCGACGGGTGCAGGGCCAGCAGCCGATCGAGCCGTAGCCCCGGCTGAGCAGCTCGTTGACCGGGATGTCGTAGCGGGAGATGTAGGAGTCCACGTCGGCCTGGGACCAGGCGGCGATCGGGTTCACCTTCACCTTGCCGCGCCGGGGGTCGAAGGTGACCACCGGCGTGTTCGCCCGGGTCGGCGACTCGTCCCGACGCAGCCCGGCGGCCCAGGCGTCGTACCCGGACAGGGCGCGCTCCAGCGGCTCGACCTTGCGGAGCTGGCAGCAGTCGTCCGGCGAGCGGTTGAACAGCCGGGGGCCGTACTCGCCGTCCTGCTGGCCGACGGTCTGCCGGGGTCGGATCGACCGGACGTTCACCGGCAGCCGGCGGGCCACCTCGTCGCGGACCCGCAGCGTCTCCGGGAAGTGCAGCCCGGTGTCCAGGAAGACCACGTCCACGCCGGGAGCCACCCGGGACACCAGGTGGGCGAGCACGGCGTCGGCCATCGAGCTGGTCACGCAGAGCCGGTCGCCGAAGGTGTCGGCCGCCCAGCGGGCGATCTCCAGCGCCGGAGCGCCCTCCAGCTCACGGCCGGCCCGCTCGGCCAACGCCCGCAGCTCGGCCCGGTCCCGGCGGGCCGGATCGGCCGACACCGGCCCGCCGGGGCCGACCAGACCCAGATCGGTGGCGGAGAGCAGGCCGGTCATCGGGCCACCGCCCGGCTGAGCAGGCCGTTGAACTTCACGGTGAAGACCCGGGCGCAGGCGTGGCACTCCCAGGCGCCGTGTCCGGCCTCGTTCGGTCGCAGGTCCTCTTCGCCGCAGTACGGGCAGTGCAGCGGCGCGGATCGGGTTTCGCTCATCGGAGTTCCTCCTCGTCGACCCTGATCACCCAGTTGGCGAACGTCTCGCCCTCGGTCCGGCCGGCCAGGTAGCGGCGGGCCAGTCGTTCCACGTACTCGGGAAGCTCGTCGGCGGTGGTCTTCAGGCCGCGCAGCTTGCGGCCGAACCCGGCGGTCTGTCCCTGGGCCATGCCCAGCCCGCCGCCCAGGTGCACCTGGAAGCCCTCCACCTGCCGGCCGTCCGGGCCGACCACCAGCTGACCCTTGAGGCCGATGTCGGCGACCTGGGTCCGGGCGCAGGCGTTCGGGCAGCCGTTGAGGTGGATGGAGATGTCCGCGTCGAAGTCGCGCAGCCGCTCCTCCAACCGGGCGACCAGTTCCTCGCCGCGCGCCTTGGTCTCGACGATGGCCAGCTTGCAGAACTCGATCCCGGTGCAGGCCATGGTGCCGCGCCGCCACGCCGACGGCCGGGCCTCCAGACCGATCCCGCGCAGCTCGTCGACCAGGGACTCGGTCCGCTCCGACGGCACGTCCAGCACCAGCAGCTTCTGGTACGGGGTGAGCCGCACCCGGTCGCTGCCGTGCGCCTCGACCACGTCGGCGAGCTTGGCGAGCTGCCCGCCGGAGACCCGCCCGACCACCGGGGCGGCCCCGACGTAGTGACGCCCGTCGCGCTGCCGGTGCACGCCGATGTGGTCGACCGGCTTGTCGGGCAGTTGCGGGGCGGGGCCGTCGAGCAGGGTGCGCCCGAGGTACTCCTTCTCCAGCACCTCGCGGAACTTCGCCACGCCCCAGTCGGCGACCAGGAACTTCAACCGGGCCCGGTTGCGCAGCCGGCGGTAGCCGTAGTCGCGGAAGATGCCGACCACGCCCGCCCAGACGTCCGGCACCTCGGCCAGCGGCACCCAGACGCCGAGCCGCTTGGCCAGCATCGGGTTGGTGGAGAGGCCGCCGCCGACCCAGACGTCGAAGCCGGGGCCGTGCTCCGGGTGCTCGACCCCGAGGAAGGCGATGTCGTTCGCCTCGTACGGGGTGTCGACCAGCCAGGAGATGGTGGTCTTGAACTTGCGGGGCAGGTTCGAGTACGCCTTGTCGCCGACGTACCGGCGGACGATCTCGTCGAGCGCCGGGGTCGGGTCGAGCACCTCGTCCTCGGACACCCCGGCGACCGGGCTGCCGAGCACGATCCGGGGGCAGTCGCCGCAGGCCTCGGTGGTCTGCAGGCCGACCGACTCCAGCCGACGCCAGATCTCCGGCATGTCCTCGACCCGGATCCAGTGGTACTGGATGTTCTGCCGGTCGGTGATGTCGGCGGTGTCCCGGGCGAACTCCCGGGAGATGTCGGCGATCACCCGGAGCTGGGCCAGCGAGAGCTGACCGCCGTCGACCCGGACCCGGAGCATGAAGAACTCGTCCTCCAGCTCGTGCGGCTCCAGCACGGCGGTGCGCCCGCCGTCGATGCCGGCCTTGCGCTGGGTGTAGAGGCCCCACCAGCGGAACCGGCCGCGCAGGTCCTGCGGGTCGATGGAGGCGAACCCGCCGTGGGCGTAGATGTTCTCGATCCGGGCCCGCACGTTCAGCGGGTCGTCGTCCTTCTTGATCCGCTCGTTGGGGTTGAGCGGCTCACGGTGCCCGAGTGCCCACTGTCCTTCGCCACGGGGACGTCGGGGGGCACGGGTGACGGGGCCGGCGGTGGGCGTCGGGTTCCCGGGGCGGGCCGGGGTGCTGCTGACCGCCATCGCGGCGTCCTCCGTTGTCTCTGCGGTGCCTCGTGGGAGCGCGGGCGCGGCGGCTGGGCCCGGGGAGGGCCGAGGACAACGGTGTCGGAACGGCCGGCGCGGAGTGCGCGCCCGAGACGGATGGGTCGGGCGTCGTCAGTAGGCCGGACAGAGCGCGCTGCGTACGCGGCCGTAGTCGACGTGGCGGCGGGCCACGAAGCGGCGGACGACAGCGGCGGTCATGGGCCTATGCTCCCACACCCACCGGAGACCGGCCAATGACTAGGTGCGGCATCCCACATCACGGGCCGCATCCCCGCCGTGACCGTCGCCACTCGGTGTGGAATCCTCGATCAGTGGGCGCAATGTCCGGAAAAAGTTATTCGTCGGTATTGTCGCGGGTACTGGTCTGGCTGGTTCCGCTGCTGGCCACCCTGCTCCTCGGCGGCTACGGGATCGGCCGGGCCCAGCTCTGGCGCGACGAGCTGGCCACCTGGAGCGCGGCCACCCGACCGATCGGGGACCTGCTGCGGCTCACCCGCACCATCGACGCGGCGAGCGGCCCGTACTACCTGTCGGTGCACGCCTGGACGGGGCTGGCCGGCGACTCCGAGGCGGCGCTGCGGCTGCCCTCGGTGCTGGCCATGGCGGCGGCGGCCGGCCTCACCGCCGTACTCGGTCGACGGTTGTTCGGGTCGGCTGCCGGCCTGCTCGCCGGCCTGCTCTTCGCCGTCCTCCCGGGCACCTCCCGGTACGCGCAGGAGGCCCGGCCGTACGCGCTGGTCACCCTCCTCGCCGTGCTGGCCACCGTGCTGCTGGTCCGCGCGCTGGACCGCCCGGGCCGGTGGCGCTGGGCCGGTTACGCGGCGGCGGTGGCCGGTCTCGGCCTGGCGCACCTGCTCGCCCTGGGCCTGGTCGCCGCGCACGCCGTGGCGGTGCTGACCGGCCGACCGGCCGCCGACCCCGCCCGCCCGGGCGGGACAGCCGAGCCGGGCCAGCCCGGCGGGGGCACCCCGGGCGGGCGGTGGCGGGACCGCCGGTCGGCCGGCTGGGCGCTGGCCGTGCTGGTCGCCGCCCTGCTGCTGACACCGCTGCTGGTCACCGCGGCGGGACAGCGGTCGCACCAACTCGACTGGATCGCCCCGGCCCGACCGGCGGACCTGGCGGCCCTGCCCGGCGGACTGGCGCAGAGCGGTGTAGTGGGCGGGATGCTGGTCGGGCTCGCCGCGCTCGGGGCGGCCCGGGCGGGACGGCGCGGCCTGCTGCCCGGGGCCGGTGCGCTGCTGCCGGTACTGCTGCTCTTCGTCGCCGCGCTGGCCGTCCCGCTGTGGGTGCCGCGCTACCTGTTCTTCACGGTGCCCTTCGGCTGCCTGCTCGCCGGTGCCGCCCTGGCCGGGCCGACCCCGGCGGCCCGACCCTCGCCCGGCCCGCCGGGGCCGCTGCGGCCGACGCCGGGACCGCCTGGGCCGCCGCCGGGGCCGGTGCCGACCGGGCCGCCGCCGACGGGGTGGCGGCCGGCGGCCGGTGCGGGGCTGGCGGTGGTGGCGCTGGCCGGGCTGCTCGGACTGCCGGACCAGGCCGCGGTACGGCACGGTCACGGCTGGCCGCGCAGCGCCACCGTCGACTACCGGGGGGCGGCGGCGGTGATCGCCGCCGGCCAGCGGCCCGGTGACGCGGTGGTCTACGCCCCCCGCGACGGCTGGCTCTTCCTCGACCTGGGGGTCGACTACCACCTGGCCCGGACGGCCGGTGACCCGGCCGGCGGGGTCCACCCCCGGGACGTCCTGGTCACCGAGGGACGACGGGAGCGGGCCGACCTGTGGGTCGGCGAGTGCGCCCGACCCGCCGAGTGCCTGGCCGGCGTCGACCGGGTCTGGCTGGTGGTAGCCGGGCGACGTGACGATCCGCTCGCCGCGGTGCCCGGGGCGAGAGGCGAGGCGCTGCGGGCCGGCTTCAGTGTCGACGAGGTCCGGCCCCGGCCGGGGGTGACCGTGGCGCTGCTCGTCCGCCGGGGCTGAGCGGCACGGTCACCGGTCAGGCCGGCTTGCGCTCCAGCAGGACCACCCGGACCCGGTCGAACCGCTCGACGTGCCGGATCAGGAAACGCTGCCGCAGCAGCGCCTCCCGGGCCGGCGGCAGACCGGCCAGCGGGTCGTCGAGGTGCCCGGTCTCCACCAGCCAGATCCGCCGGGTGTCGCCGAGGCAGGGCAGCGGTTCCCGGCACTCGCGGGCGGTCAGCCAACCGGTCTGCCGGGCCGGCACGGCCACGAAGACGTCCCGGGGACGCGCCTGGTCGCGCAGGCCGTAGTCGGTGGCCTTGCGGGCCACGTCACTGGAGCCGCCGAACCCGTCGTTGTACGCCACCCCGTCGCCCGGCTCGACCTGAGTCCCCAGGTAGCGCACCGCGTCGAGGTAGCGGGGCTGCCCGTCGGCCTCGTTGGACCGCACCCGCTCCTGGGCCGGCAGGGTCTGCCAGGCCAGCACCGGCAGCAGCACCAGCGCCCCGGCCAGCCAGGCCGCCGGCAACCGTTCCCGGGTGGCCAGCCGCGCGGTGCGGCAGACCGCGAACGCGGCGAGCAGCGCCCACGCCGGGACGGTGAACAGGAAGTACCGGGCCAGGAAGAGGTGCAGCGTGCCGGCGGTGAGGTAGCCGGCGACCGGGGGCAGCACCGCCCAGACCAGCAGCATCAGCACCGTGGCCCGCCGGTCGGCCCCGGCCACCGCCACCGCGAGGACGGCGAGCGCCGCGACCAGCGCCAGCACGGCCGTGGTGCCGGTGAGGTTGGCCAGGAAGCGGAGCACGGCGTCGGCGTCGTTCTCCACCCAGGAGATCTGCCCGGACTGCCGGCTGCCGAGGATCAGCACCGGCAGGACGAACAGCCCGGCGATCGCGGTGGACGCCGCCCACCGCCAGCGCGGTTCCTCGCCGCGCACCGACCGCCACAGGTGGAACAGGTGCGCGGGCAGCACCAGCAGCGCGACGAAGTGCAGCCAGCCGACCAGCACCAGCAGCACGCCGTACGCCCACCAGCGGCCCCGGGTCGGCCGGTCCACCGCGCGCAGGAAGAGCCAGGTGGCCGCCACCGCCGCCAGGGTGACCAGCGCGTACGACCGGGCCTCCTGGGCGTACCGGGAGACGGTGGGCAGCAGGGCGAGGACCAGCCCGGCCAGCACCCCGACCGGGGTGTCGAAGAGTCGCCGCCCGATCAGGGTGACCAGCCCGGCGGTGAGCCCGACCGCGAGTACCGAGGGCAGCCGCAGGGCGGTCGTCGAGTCCCCGGTCACCGTGGTCAGCGCCGACATGACCAGGTAGTAGCCGGCGTGCACCAGGTCGATGTTGCCGACCAGCATCCGGAACTGCTCGACCGACAGCGACGTGACGTGCCAGGTGACCAGTTCGTCGTTCCACAGGTCCCGGGCGTCCAGCCGCCACCAGCCGAGGCCGAGCGCGACGACGGTCGGCAGCAGCGCCCACCAGCCGCCCCGGCCCCCGGCCCGCACCGGCACGGCCCGGCCGGTGACCTCCGCCGGGTCGGCCCGCCCGGTCCACTGGATCGTCGGCGCGGTCACTTCGCGGTCCGGATGTCGAAGCCGAAGGTGTCCTTCGCGGCGGAGCGGCGGAACGCGCGCAGCGCCGCGTCGTCCCGGTCGATGTTCCACTTCCCGGAGCCGTTGATGTTGAAGTACGCCACCCCCAGCAGGTCCTTGCGCCGGGCCACGTTGGTGAGCAGGTCGGTGATCTGGGCGGGCCGCCGGCTGCTCGGTTCGGCCCCGGTCTCCACGATCAGCAGCGGACGCCGGGTGAAGGTGCGGATCTGGGTGATCGTCGGGACGAAGAGGTCCTGGAACGTCTTGGGCCCCCGGTTGGTGTAGTAGCCGTCCATGCCGACCCAGTCGACGTATTCGTCCCCGGGGTAGAGCGCCCTGATGCTGACCTTGCGCAGGTAGTTGACGACGTTCGGGGTCCAGGTCCAGATCACGTTGGTGGCGCCCTGCTGGGTGAAGATGTCGTGCAGGTGCCGCCAGGCGGCGACGTACTCGGCGGCCCTGGTCTGCTTCGTCCCCCAGGAGTACCAGTGCCCGTTCATCTCGTGGGCGAAGGTGAGGGCGATCGGCAGGTTGAGGGTGCGGACGGCGGCGGCGAACTCCTTGACGTACGCGTCGTGCTTACCGGCGGCGATGTCCCGCAGCGGCACGTCGTACGGCTCCCAGCGGATCACCGCCAGCGCGCCGTAGTTGTGCAGCTCACGGACCTCGCTGGCGGCGAACCTGTCGTCGAAGCTCTCGAAGATCGCCACCAGGTTCGGGGGCTTGCCGGTCTCCGCGGCGAACTTGCGCACCAGCTCCATCTCCGCGCCGCCGGCCACGGTGACGCCGAGGTACCTGCCCTTCGGTGCCTTCAGCGCGGTGACGTCGTACGCCGGGACCGGCTCCTCGGCGGCGGCCCCGCCCGGTCCGCCGACCGCCCCGGCGACCGTGATGTCGACCCGGCGCAGCACAGCGAACTCGGTGAAGGCCAGCGCGAGCACCAGCAGGAAGGTGACCAAGTATTTCGTCCTCACCGCACGACCTCGACGTCGCGTGCCGGGTCGACCAGCAGCGCCTGCCCGACGACGGCCAGGTAGAACACGGCGCTGAGCAGGGCCGGTACGAAGATCCACGGTTCCGGTTCGACGAGCATCCGCCAGCCGGCGACGCCGGCCCAGACCAGCCCGGTGCCGGCGGTCCAGACCGTCATGCCGGTCCACAGCCGCCGGGTCTTGCTCTTCTTGGCGGTGCCGCCGGTGGGCTGCCAGCCCATCCGCCGGCCCCGGACGATGTCGATGATGGCGAAGGCGTGCGCCCAGCCGTAGATCATCTTGACCGTCCAGCTCTCCAGGCCGTAGCGGCTGCGGTGCCAGAGCGGGAAGATGACCATGTTGTAGACCACGCTGGGCAGGATCAGCAGGTAGTTGGCGAGCGCGATCCGGTGCGCGAACGCGGTCAGCATCAGCACCGGGATGACCGGCGCGACGAAGGTGAACAGCCCGGTGTGCAGGTAGTAGCAGAACCCGGAGACGTAGCTGAGCCGGGCCCGCAGCCGCAGCTTCGTCGACCAGAACTTCCGCGACCCGAGCAGGCTCATCGAACCGGCGCACCAGCGGTACTGCTGGGTGAAGAACGAGTCCACGTCCGACGGGCACAACCCGGCAGCCAGCACCACCGGGATGTAACGCAGGTTCCACCCCTTCATCCGCAGGTCGAAGCCGGTGTGCACGTCCTCGGAGTGCTCGATGAGGGTGGACCCGCCGATGGAGAACAGCGCGTCGCGGCGGTAGACGGCGCAGCTACCCACGCAGATCGCCGAGTCGTGGGCCTGCCGGGACACCTGCACCGACCGGTAGAACAGCTCCTGCACCGCGCCGGCCCCGCGCTCCACCCAGGTCTGCCCCAGGTGCACCCGGAAGTACTGCGGCGACTGCACGATGCCCGCCCGCGGCTCGGCGTCGAACCAGGGCAGCATCTGGTCGAGCATGTCCGCACGGGGGACGAAGTCGGCGTCCAGCACCAGGATGAAGTCGCTCATGGTGCGTTCGAAGGCGTACCGCATGTTGCCGGCCTTCTTGAACCAGCCCCGGTTGGGTCGCCGCTGGTAGACGAAGCCGAAGGCGAGCGCCATCCGTTCCATCGCCTCGTTGGGCGAGTCGTCGAGCACGTAGACGGTCACCTCGCCCCGGTAGTGGCGGCCCATCGCCCGGACGTGCTCCCAGGTGTTGCGCAGCACGTGCGCGGGCTCGCCGCAGACCGGCAGGAAGACGTCGACGCTCGGGTAGCGGGCCGGTCGCCAGGTGCGGACCAGCTCCTGGTGGCGGGCCAGGTCGAAGCCCGGGGTGAAGAGGTTGACCGCCAGCGAGACGAGGTAGTAGGCGATGGTGAAGAACAGGAGCGGGGCGAGCAGCCAGAGCCACGGGGTGAGCCGGACGAAGAGCAGTTGGCTGGTGATCAGGCAGCCGAAGCTGACCAGCGACGGCACCATCAGGGCGGCCAGCCGCCGCTTGCGGTACGAGACCAGCTCGGCGTCGGTCGGCGGCAGCGGCACCGGGGCGTACGCGGGCCGGTGCGTCGCGTCGGAGGGTTTGCGGGGGGTCCACTTCGAGACCTGGCGCGGAACCCGGAACTCCGCGGTCGGCGACAGCACCGCAGCCGGATCGACCGCAGGTGGTGAGGTCATCGCTTCGTCTCCCCCGTCCGCCGGCCGCACGCACTCCCCCGACAGGGCGAGCGGGATGTCGCCGGACGCGTCCAGGGAAGCCGGGCACGGTGAACTGGCCGTGTCTGCTTGGTGGTGAAGCTAGAAAACTATTCAGTCGGCCGCAAGGTGTCAATGCCCGCGAATCGCCTGAAAGGCGTATCGGACCGCAGATCACACGTCAATCCACTCACATTCATCCCGGCGTCACCGGCAGGCAACCGGGCCGTCGGACGGCCCGGCTCAGACCTTGGCCAGCGGGAGCACCAGCACCGCCTCGGTGCCGCCGGTCGGACCGGGGCGCAGCTCGATGCTGCCGCGCAGCTCCCCGGTGACCAGCGCCCGGACGATCTGGAGCCCGAGCCGCCCGCCCCGGTCGGCGTCGAACTCGGCCGGCAGCCCGCGCCCGTTGTCGGTCACCGAGACGTGCAACTGCTTGCGCTGCCGGTGCGCCGAGACGACCACCTCCGGCCGGACGTCCGGCTCGGCCGCCTCGCCGCCCTCCTCGACCGGTGGGAAGCCGTGCTCGACCGCGTTGAGCAGCAGCTCGTTGAGCACCATCACCAGCGAGGTGGCGATCTCGGCGGGCAGCACCCCGAAACTGCCGGTCCGGCGCATCCCGACGCTCACCTCGGTCGCGGCCACCTCGGTCGCCGCGCTCGCCACCCGGTCGACGATCCCGTCGAACTCGACCGCCTCGTCGCTGGACATGGAGAGCGTCTCGTGCACCAGGGCGATGGAGGCGACCCGGCGTACCGACTCCTCCAGGGCGACCCGGGCCTCCGGCATCGACACCCGGCGGGCCTGCAGGCGCAGCAGCGCGGCGACGGTCTGGAGGTTGTTCTTCACCCGGTGGTGGATCTCCCGGATGGTGGCGTCCTTGGTGATCAGGGCCCGGTCGCGGCGGCGTACCTCGGTGATGTCGCGGACCAGGACCAGCGCGCCGATCGGCACCCCGGCGGGCATCAGCGGCAGTGCCCGGGTCAGCATGGTCGCCCCCCGGGCGTCGATCTCCCGGCGCGGCGGCCCCTCGCCGCGCAGCGCGGCGAGGATGCCGTTGGCCGCCTCGGTGCCGTCCAGCGGGTCGCTGGCCAGCCGGCGGTGCAGCTTGGCCAGGTCCTCGCCCACCAGGTGGGAGGCGTAACCCAACCGGCGGTACGCCGACTGCGCGTTCGGGCTGGCGTAGGTGACCTTGCCGTCCGCGTCGAGGCGGACCAGCCCGTCGCCGACCCGGGGCGCGGAGGTCGTCTCGCCCGGGTGCCGGGGCGGCGGGAAGGTGCCGTCGGCGATCATCTGGGCCAGGTCGTCGGCGGTGGTGAGGTAGTTCAGCTCCAGCTGGCTGGGGGTGCGGGCGGTGGACAGGTTGGTGTCCCGGCCGACCACCGCGATCACCTCGCCGGCCTCCCCCTCGGCGGTGCGCAGCCGGACCGGGATCGCCTCGTGCCGGGCCGGCACGTCGCCGTACCAGACCGGGTCGCCCTCCCGCCAGATCCGGCCCTGCCGGTACGCCACCTCCAGGTGGGCCACCTCCGGCCCGCCCACGATCCGCCCCACCTGGTCGTCCAGGTAGGCCGTCGGGGCGGTCGTCGGGCGGACCTGGGCGACGCAGAGGAACGTGCCGTCGTCGTCCACCGGCACCCACAGCAGCAGGTCGGCGAAGGACAGGTCGGACAGCAACTGCCAGTCGCCGGCGATCCGGTGCAGGTGGTCGATGTCGGCCGGGCGGAGCTTGGTGTGCTCCTCGGCGAGGTCGCGCAGCGTGGACACGGACACAGCGTGCCACGGCCGCCGGTGTCCCGTCCCGCTGGCCGACCCGTCACATCGTCGCGGTGACCTTCTTCAGGCCGCGCGGGGCGTCCGGGTCCTCACCCCGGGCCAGCGCCAGGGCCAGCGCGAGGCGCTGCAGGGGCAGGATGTCCAGCAGCGGGGCGTACCGCTCGTCGACCTCGGGCACCGCCATCCGGGTGGCCCCCTCGACCTCGGCCGAGCCGACCACCACCACGTCGGCCCGCCGCTCGCCGAGCCGGGGCAGCACCTCGCCCATCGACCGGCCACCGGGGCCGGAGCCGACCACGGCCAGCACCGGGACGTCCGGGTCGGTCATCGCCAGCGGACCGTGCAGCAGATCGGCGCCGGAGAAGGCGAGCGCCGGCAGGTAGCTGGTCTCCATCAGCTTCAGCGCCGCCTCCCGGGCGGTCGGGTAGGCGTACCCCCGGCCGGTGGTGACGAGCTGACCGGCGAACCGGTAGCGCGGGGCGAGCTGGGTCGGGGTGGGGTCGGCCAGGGTGCGCCCGGCCAGCTCGGGCAGGCGCTCCAGGGCGGCCCGCTGGTCGGTCGGCAGCACACCGTCGCCGGCCCGGATCCCCTCCACCAGCAGCAGCAGGGCGAGCAGCTCGGCGGTGTACGTCTTGGTGGCGGCGACCGCCCGCTCGTGCCCGGCGGCGATGTCCACGCTCAGCTCGGCGGCCCGGGCCAGCGGCGAGTCGGGGGCGTTGGTGACCGCCAGGGTGAGCGCCCCGGCCTCGCGGGCGGTACGCAGCACCTCGGTGAGGTCGGGTGAGCCGCCGCTCTGGCTGACCCCGACCACCAGCGCCCCGGACAGGTCGGGGCGGGCGCCGTAGACGGTGACCGCGCTGGGCGAGGCGAGGCCGGCGGGCAGTCCGAGCCGGATCTCGGTGAGGTAGGCCCCGTAGAGGGCGGCGTGGTCCGAGGTGCCCCGGGCGGTGAACACCACGTGCCGGGGGCGGCGGCGCGCGACGACCGCCGCGACCCGGGCGATCTCCCCGGCGGGCCCGGCAGAGAGCAGGCGGGCGTAACCGGCGGGCTGCTCGTCGATGTCGGCGGCCATCCCGGCCCCTGGCTGTGTCACGGGGACTCCTCTCGCTGCGCGATCGACGCGCAATCCGTGTTCATTCTTGCACGATCCAGTCGCCCTCACCATCCATGTGAGCAGTAACGCGCAGAAGATCCACACATGTTGCCGGCATCCCCTACGCTTGCCCAGCCCTGGCAACCCCCTGCGAGCGAGAGGCCGACGTGTCGGAGGAGCCACCCGCGCTGACCGCGGCGGAGGAACTCGCCCTCGCCCGGCTCGCCCTCGACGAGGGCGACCTGACCCACGCCGCCGACCACCTCGCCGCCGCGCTGGTGCTGGCACCGACCCTGCCCGACACGCACGAGACGCTCACCCGGATCGCCGCCGCCTCCGGCGGGGACCTCGACCTCTTCCCGCTCGGCCAGCGCGCACACGTCGGGGCCGTGGTCGCCCGCGCCCATCTGCTCGCCGCCGCCGGCCGCCCGGCCGAGGGGCTCGACCTGCTGGTCGCCGCCACCGGTCACGCGCCCGGCGTCGACTGGGCCGGGGTGCCCTGGGTGACCGATCCCGACCTCGCCGGCCGGCTCGATCCGGACCGGTGCGCCCGGATCCTGATGCAGGTCTGCGCCGCCGCGCCGGACCCGGTACCCCGGATCGGGCGGGCGCCGCTACAGCCCTACCTCACCCTCGCCCGGCACGCGGTCGCCGCGTACCCCCGGCACGCCCTCCTGCTCGGCGCGGCGTCCGCGCTGGCCCGGCGGCTCGGCGAGGTCACCCTGGCGGTCACCTGGGCCAGCCGGGGGGTACGCCTCGCGCCGTCCAAGCTCGGCGAGGTCTGGCTCGGGTACGCGTACCGCAGCGCCGGCCGGACCCGGGAGGCCCTGGCCGCGCTGGAACGGGCCGTCGGGCACGACCCCGACGACCTCGCCGTCTACGCGGACATCGCCGGCACCCTGGCCGACCACGGCCGGCTCGACCAGGCCCTCGCCTGGATCGACCGGGCGCTGGCCCGCGACCCGACCTTCGACTGCGCGGTGCACACCGCGCACCGGCTGCGTTTCCTGCGCGACGGCGACGTCGGCCACCTGGTCGCCCTGGCCGACTTCACCCGGGACCACCCCGACGACAGCCACGAGCACACCGACCTCGCCGAATCCTGCCGCAGCCGCCCCTGGCTGGGTCAGGTCACCCCGGCCACCGGCGCCATGGTCGACGCGCTGCGCCGGGCGCTCGCCGCCGACGGCCTCCCCGACGCGGCGGTCCACCTCGACACGCTGGAGCCGCCGAGCGCGATGCGGACCGTCACCGCCGCCGTGCCCGGCCTCTACGTCGAGGTGACCGGGGTCGCCGACCCGGATCCGCGGGAGCCGCGCCGGGCCACCGAGTGCCGGCTCTGGCGCTACGACGGCACCACCGCCGCACCCACCCTGCCGACCCCGTCCACCGCCGCCGCCGACCGGGTACGCCAGCTCGCCCACCCGGCGTGGCCGCACCCGCCGGCCGCGTACGACGCGGCGGTCGGGCTGGCCACCCTGGAGCTGACCGACCTACTCGGCCTGCTGGTGCACCCGCCCGAGGCGCCGCCCACCGCGCTGGGCCGGGTGCTCACCGGCCAGGATCCGTCGCTCTGGGTGCGCTGCGTGCAGGTCTGGGCCTGCCTCGGCCTGCTGCACCACCGCACCGACGAGGCGTGGGCCAGCTCGACCCGCCGCCGGGTGCTGGTCGAACTGATCTGGGGCGTCGAGGACTGGATCACCGAGGCGGCGCTGTTCGCGCTGGTCACCGCCGCCTGGGTGGACCCGGAGGTACGCGCCGACGTGGCCGGGCTGGTGGCCGAGCGCCTCGCCGACGTGGCGGCCGTCGCGCAGGGCCGGCCGGTGCCGATCGCCGTCTCCCTGGCCCACCTGGCGCTGGCCACCCCGGCCGTGGATCCGACCACCACCGCGCTGGCCCACCGGTTGCTCGTCGCGCCGGCCCGGCCCGGCCGGCGCGGTCGGCTGGCCCGCGCCTGGCGTCGCCTCACCGCCGTGCTGCGCCGTCGCCGCGCCGCATGATCCACTCTCGGGAGGCGAGGTAGCGGTATCCGCCGCGCCGGAACGCCGCCACATCGGCCCAGGCGAGTCGATCATGGAGTGGGTGGGGTCGGGAACGGCGCGCGGCCGGTCCACCCCCGGCTGGGAGCGGACCGGCCGCGACGAACGGGTCGGTGGGGTGGGTCGGTCAGACCGGGGCCTTACCGAGGGCGACCTCGGCCTTCTCCTCGGGCGTGGCGTCCGCCGCCGGGACGTCGTTCGCCGTACGGAGCGGGATCTCCCTGATGAACCAGGCGAGCACCGGCACCGCGATCGTGATGATCATCGCCCAGAAGAAGACGTGTGAGATGGCGTCGGAGAGGCCACCGAGCACCGCCGCGCGGGCCTGCGCCGGCAACTCCCCGAGCTTCTCCAGATCCAGCCCCCGGCCCTCGCCGGTGCCGCCACCGAAGGCGCCGCCGGCGGTCGAGCCGGCGAGCCGGTTGGCGAAGATGGCGCCGAACAGCGAGATGCCGAACGAGCCACCGATCGACCGGAAGAAGGTGGCCGCGCCGCTGGCCGCGCCGAGGTCCTTCTGCTCCACGCTGTTCTGCGCGATCAGCATCGAGGTCTGCATCAGGAAGCCCATGCCGGCCCCGAGGACCAGCATGTACAGCGACGTCTCGACCTTGCCGGTGTCGACCTCCAGCCGGGACAGCAGCGCCATCCCGGCGGCCATCAGCACGCCGCCGGCGATCGGGTACATCCGGTAGCGACCGGTCTTGGTGATGGCCCGGCCGACCACCAGGGAGACCACCAGCATCCCGAACATCAGCGGGAGCAGGAGCAGGCCGCTGTTGGTGGCCGACGCCCCCTGCACGGTCTGCTGGTAGAGCGGCAGGAAGTTCATCGCGCCGAACATCGCGAAGCCGAGCAGGAAGGCGATCGCCGAGATCAGCGTGAAGTTGCGGTTGGCGAACAGGCCCAGCGGCAGGATCGGCTCGACGACCCGCCGCTCGACCAGGCCGAAGACGAGCAGGCTGACCAGCGCCAGCACGGCGAGCCCGAGGATCTGCGGGGAGGTCCAGTCGTACTCGTTGCCGCCCCAGGTGGTGACCAGCACGATGGCGGTGATGCCGACGGAGAGCAAGGCCGCACCCAGCCAGTCGATCTTGTGCTCGGTCCGGTACTTCGGCAGGTGCATGGTGGTGGCCAGGATCAGCAGCGCCAGGCCGCCGAGCGGCAGGTTGACGTAGAACGCCCAGCGCCAGGAGAGGTTGTCGGTGATGAAGCCGCCGACCAGCGGGCCGGCCACCATGGCGACCGCCATGATCCCGGCGATCATGCCCTGGTAACGCCCCCGCTCCCGGGGTGGCACCAGGTCGCCGATGATCGCCATCACGCCGACCATCAGGCCACCCGCGCCGAGGCCCTGGAGGGCGCGGAACGCGATCAGCTCGACCATCCCGTTGCCGGTGCCGCCCAGCAGCTCCGAACCGGACATCCCGCAGAGCATCGACCCGATCAGGAAGATGACCACCGAGGTCAGGAAGACCGCCTTGCGGCCGTACAGGTCACCCAGCTTGCCCCAGATCGGGGTGGAGACCGTGGTGCCCAGCACGTACGCGGTGACCACCCAGGTGAAGTGGTTGACGCCGCCGAACTCGCTGACGATCCGCGGCAGGGCCGTGCTGACGATCATGTTGTCGAGCATCGCGAGCATCATCGCGATCATCAGACCGAACAGCACCACCCTGATGTTGGGTTTCGCCGTCGCCTGAGTTTCCTGAGTCATGGGTAAGCTCCCCCGGAGATCTGTCACACTTACTTGCCGCCCGGCTAGTCACCTTACTAGCCGCACGGTAAGTTGGGCAGCAGTGGCCCGTCAAGTGAGTTGGGTGGTGCAGGTGAGTCAGAGCACAGGCGGCACACGGGAGCGCATCCGGGCCGTCGCACTGGAGCTCTTCACCGAGCAGGGCTACGAGAAGACCTCGCTGCGGGAGATCGCCGAACGGCTCGGCGTGACCAAGGCCGCCCTCTACTACCACTTCAAGAGCAAAGAGGAGATCGTCAACAGCTACGTCGAGGACCGGCTGTACCGAATGGACGAGCTGATCGACTGGGCGCACGGGCAACCGGCCACCCGGGCCACCCGACGTGCCCTGGTCAGCCAGTACGCCGACACGATGTTCGCCGCCGGGCAGCCCCCGGTGATGCGCTTCTTCGAGCAGAACCAGACGGTGCTCAAGAGCCTCACCGCCGGCCAGCAGATGCGGGAACGGATGTACCGGCTGGCCGACGCCATCTGCCTCGGCGACGACTCGCCCCGCGCCCAGATCCGGGCCGCCCTGCTCCTGTTCGCCGTGCACAGCAGCTGGTTCGCCGTCCGGAATCCGGACATCTCCGACGACGAACGCAAGGCGATCGCCCTTGAGGTGGCCGACGAGCTGCTGGCCGGCTTCGACGACTAGACCGGCACCGGCCGGCGTGCCCCGGGGCGGACGGGTCAGGTCGGCCCGCCGGTCAGGCCGGCCCGCCGGTCAGGCCGGCCCGCCGGTCAGGTCGTAGCGCAGGGCGAGCAGGTCGACGCCCGGCAGCGGCGACCAGTCCCGGTCCGGGGTGCGGGCGAAGCCGAGCCCCGCGTACAACCGGTGGGCGGCCTCGGCGAGCCCGCTACGGACGCAGATGACCACCGCCGAGCAGCCCTGTGCGGCGGCCCGGGACAGGCAGGCCCGGACCAGCGCCACACCCGCACCCCGCCCCTGGGCGGCCGGGTCCACCGCCAGCATCCGGAACTCCGCCTCGCCCGGCGCGGACAACTCCGCGTACGGGCTGCCGGGCAGCACGAAGGTGACCGAGCCGAGCACCACCCCGGTCGTCCGGTCGACGGCGACCAGGACCTCACCCTCCGCCGCCCGGGTCGCCACGTCGGCCAGCGTCACCCCGTAGCCGTTCTCGCCCTTGAGCTGGCCGTCGGCCTCGTACGCGGCGACGGTCAGCCGGGCCACCGCCGCGAACTCGGCCGGCACCGCCCGCCGGACCAGCAGCCCGGCCGACCGGTCGCCGGGGATCAACCGATCACCGCGATCAGGTCACCGTCCTGCACCACGTCGCCCTCGTTGACCGCGAGCTGCTCGACCACGCCGTCGGACTCGGCGAGGACCGGGATCTCCATCTTCATCGACTCCAGGATCACCAGCGTGTCCCCCTCCGACACGCTGTCCCCGGTCGACGCCACGACCTTCCACACGTTGGCCACCATCTCGGCGCGGATCTCCTCGGCCATCACGGCCCTCCCTCTCCACCGGGTGTGTCTGCGTCGGTATCCAATCACGTGCCGGCCCCGCACGGGCAGGGAGCGCGACAGCGGAGTGCGGACCCGGGCGCGGTGAGCGCGGCACCGGATCCACCGGTGTCCGCGCACCGACCGGGGTACCGTCGCCGCCCCGGCGCGGTGGCAGGGGGCGGTCGCACTAGCATCATCGGGTCGGACCCCGACGCCGGGCGGACCGGCGGCGGCACCGGTGCCGAGGGTCGCCGCGGCAGGGGTCGGACCGATCACGAGGAGGTCAGCATGGCGAAGAAGGCCCGCAAGAAGAAGGCCCGCAAGAAGAGCAGCGCGAACCACGGCAAGCGCCCCAACTCCTGAGTCTCCCGACGGGCATCCGTCGCGACACCAGGTCCGGCCCGGAGCCGGACAGGCCGGTGGCCCGGGTCGAACCGACCCGGGCCACCGTCGTCACGTGCCCTACTCGGCGAGTTCGCGCGACTCGCTGGCCTCGAAGACCACCAGCTCGGTGAGGCGCACCCGCAGCCGCTCCCGCAGCTGGTCGGGGGCGGTCTCGTTGCCGCAGCACCGCGCCACCAACGCCCGCACCTCCTGCTCGATGCCGTACTCCCGCAGGCACGGCCCGCACTCGTCCAGGTGGTAGCGGATCAGCGAGCGCCGCTCCTCGGCACACTCCAGGTCCAGGTAGAGGTAGACCTCGGCGAGCACTTCCCGGCAGTCCGTCTCGTGCGGCTTCCCACAGCTCACGTCACACCTCCCGGCTGGCAGCGGCGGTGGAGCCCTTCGCGGGCTGGGCGGCGCTGAACCCGCGCTCGGCGGCGTACCGCTCAAGCAGCTTGCGCAGATTACGACGTCCGCGGTGCAGCCGCGACATCACGGTGCCGATCGGCGTGCCCATGATGTCGGCGACCTCCTTGTACGAGAAGCCCTCGACGTCGGTGAGGTAGACCGCCAGGCGGAACTCCTCCGGCAGCTGCTGGAGCGCGTCCTTGACGTCGCTGTCCGGCAGCCGGTCCAGCGCCTCGGTCTCCGCCGACCGCAACCCGCTGGAGGTGTGCGACTCGGCCTCGGCGAGCTGCCAGTCGGTGATCTCCTCGGTCGGCGCCTGGATGGGCTGCCGCTGCCGCTTGCGGTAGGAGTTGATGTAGGTGTTGGTCAGGATCCGGTAGAGCCAGGCCTTCAGGTTGGTACCCTGCTCGAACTGGTGGAAGGCGGCGTACGCCTTCAGGTACGTCTCCTGGACCAGATCCTCGGCATCGGCCGGGTTCCGCGTCATCCGCAGCCCGGCAGCGTAGAGCTGATCGACGAAGGGCATTGCGTCCCGCTCGAAGCGGGCCCTGCGCTCGTCCGTCTTCTCGGTGGTCAACCGCACATCCCCTCGCGTCGGATGCTGTCCCGCCGAGGATACGCGGACGAACCGGTCCGCAGCTTCGGTTCCGCCGGGTGTGCCGGTGCTCACCGCCGCGGCGCCGTCCCCCACCGCCGGCCAGTCCGGGCCGTCCAGTAGCCGTCTGAGCCGCCGCGCGCCCCGCTCGTCACGCTCCCGGCTCCGTGTCTCGGTCGGCACCGGTCACACCCCCCTCGCCAGATTGCTCGTCCGGGAGTCGTAACGCCCGCCCGTGGGCCGGGCATTCCACCGGCCCCCGCTCCTGGTCCCGGCCCGACCGGTCGGCTACCGGGGAGCTGGGACCAGGAAGGGCCTGGGAGGGACGGTCCCGACCACCCGAACCGGAAGGCCGACACCATCGGATGCAACGACGGCTCCGCCGGGGCGGAAACGGGTGGCCAGCGCGCCGGCCGACCCACGACGCAGCGCCGGCCGACCCTGGCGCAGCGCCGGTCGGCCGCCCGGCGTGCGGAGGCCGGCCGGCCCGCCCAGGGGTCGGAACCGGTCAGCGCGCCCACCGGCGGTCGCGCAGCCAGGCGAGCACCGCGCCGGCCACCCCGCTCGGATCCTGGCGCAGGTCGTGACGTTCGCCACGGCGGACCACCACCTCGACCGGGCCACCGGCGGTGGGCACCCCGAACGGATCCCGGTCGCCGTTGACGACCAGCGTCGGCAGCCCGGTGGCCAACTCGTCGGCCCGGGACCGCTCCGGGCGGCCGGGCGGGTGCAGCGGGAAGGCCAGCGCGACCACCCCGACCGCGCCCACCGTACGTGCCGTCCGGCAGGCCACCCGGGCACCGCTGGACCGCCCACCGACCAGCAGCGGTACGTCCGGATGCCGGTTGCGCAGCACGGTCAGGGCCGCCGTCCACGCCTCGTCCAGGTGCGGCGCGGGGGCCGGCGCCCGGCGACCGGCCACCCGGTAGGGCTGGGTCATCCGGGCCACCAGCACCCCGGCGGCGCAGGCGGTGTCCCGCAGGGCCAGCAGGTCGGGCGCGTCCACCGACCCGCCCGCCCCGTGACCGAGCACGAGCAGGGACACCGGTGGCCCCACCGGCAGGTCGGTGTCGATCCGGGCCGGGCCACGGGGGGTGTCGAACTGCGCGAGGTGCGGCACCCGGTCATTCTGCGCCGCCCCCGGCGCAGCGCTCAGCTCGACCGCGCCAGAGGTCGCTTCAACGGCACCAGGGGCCGGCTCGACAGCACCAGGGGCCGGCTCGACGACGCCAGGGGCCGGCTCGACGACGCCAGGGCTCAGCTCAACGGCACCAGGGTGAGGAGGCGGTCCCGTACCGGTGGGCCGGCGGCGTCGGCGGCGTCGGGGTCGGACTCGACCTCGCCGCGCCAGGCGACCAGCATCGCCCGGCGCTCGCGGGGCGTGGTGCCGCCCCACACCCCGTGGGTGTCGCCCACCTCCAGTGCCCAGGCCAGGCAGGATCCCTGGACGTCACAGCTTCGGCACAGCTCGACCGCCGCGTCGGCCGGTTCGTTGGGTGCCGGAAAGAACGTCTCCGGATCCACGCTCTGACAGGTTCCCCTGGTACGCCAGGCTTCGTCGGAACGGCGGTCCCGCAGTGCCCGCAGCAGTCGCGGATCTCGTCGTGCGGCGGCCACCTCGTGTGGTCGGGGCATACGCGCCCGGGTCATGACACCCACCTCCCCCGTGGGACCGGCAAGATCGACCGGCGTCGTTCGCACCGCGCGAAGACGCTCTCAGTGCCAGCGCTGTGTTCTATCGCACTGTCGGCTACCGGGACAAGAGGTGTGCCGGAAAGATGACGAAAGGTCCGAGCGACTTTTCATCTACAACTCGGCTAATTCGTGCGCGCCAATGTCACCTATTGCGATCAGAACAGGGCGCTCTCCCCGTGGGAGCGTTCCCGGTCCACCGCCACCCGCTCGGTCAGCCCGGGACCGTCGTTACGGACGTCGCCCACCGCCCGACCGACCGGCCGGATCTCCAGCCCGGCCAGCCACCCCGGCGACGGGGGGACGAGCAGCGCCGCCGGATCGTCGGCCGGCGCCAGCCAGTCCGCCCACCGGTCGGCGGGCAGCAGCAGCGGCATCCGGTCGTGCACCTCGGCCAGCTCGCCCACCGCCGCCGTGGTGAGCACGCTGAAGGTCAGCGACTCCCGGCCCGACCAGATACCGGCCAGCGCCAGCACCGACCCGTCGCGCGGGGTCATGAAGTACGGCTGCTTGCCACCGTCGCGCCGGCGCACCCACTCGTACCAGCCGTCGGCCGGGACCAGGCAGCGGCGGCGGGCGAACGGCACGGCGTACGCCCGGCTGGTGGCGACCGTCTCGACCCGCGCGTTGATCATGCGGGCGGCTCCGGCGGCCGACGTCGCCCAGTGCGGCACCAGCCCCCAGCGGCCCACCGAGAGCACCCGCCCCCGGTCCGGGTCGACCCGGACCACCGGCACCGGGTCGGTCGGCGCGACGTTGTGGTCGGGCCGGAGCCCGCCGTCGGTGTCGTCCGACGCCTCGAAGACGGCGCTCAGGTCCCCGGCGCTCCGGGTCGTCGCGTACCTGCCGCACATGGCGCCCACGGTAACCCGCCGCGCCACCGGCGGCTGTCCCGACAGCCGGGAGTCGACCGACGGCCGACCCGACGCCCCCGCCGGGTTGGCAGAATGTGACCGTGGGAAACCTGACCGCCACCCGTGCGCAACAGCCCTGGACCGCACCGACCGCCAGTGACCCGGTGACGGCGACGCTCCGCCTGCCCGGCTCCAAGTCGATGACCGCCCGCGCCCTGGTGCTCAGCGCCCTGGCCGGCGGCCCGTCGACGCTGCATGGGCCGCTGCGCGCCCGGGACACCGAGTTGATGGCGGGCGGGCTGCGCGCGATGGGCGCGCACGTGTCGGTCTCCGACGACGAGCGTTGGCTGGTCCGGCCGCACCGGCTGGTCGGCCCGGCCCACGTCGACGTGGGGCTCGCCGGCACGGTGATGCGGTTCGTCCCGCCGGTCGCCGGCCTCACCGAGGGCCGGGTCACCTTCGACGGCGACCCGCAGGCCCGGGTCCGGCCGCTCGGCCCGCTGATCGGCGCGCTGCGTTCCCTCGGCGTCCGGATCGACACGCCGGCCACCGGCAGCCTGCCCCTGGTGGTGCAGGGCGGCGGCCGGGTCACCGGCGGCGAGGTGGTGATCGACGCCTCCGCCTCCAGTCAGCTCGTCTCCGGCCTGCTGCTCGCCGGGGCACGCTTCGACCGGGGCGTGGTGGTCCGGCACGAGGGGCCGCCGGTGCCGTCCGCGCCGCACCTGCGGATGACGGTGCAGATGCTGCGGGCCGCCGGGGCGGCCGTCGACGACAGCGTCGCCGATCTCTGGGTGGTCGAGCCGGGACCGCTCGCCGGCCGGAGCTGGGAGATCGAGCCCGACCTCTCCGGCGCGGTGCCGTTCTTCGCCGCCGCCCTGCTCACCGGCGGTGAGGTGACGTTGCAGGGGTGGCCGCACAGCAGCGTCCAGCCGGTCGAGCAGCTCCGCTCCCTGCTGCACCGGATGGGCGGCGAGGTGACCCTGACCACCGCCGGGCTCACCGTCCGCGGCACCGGCACCGTGCACGGCCTGTCCGCCGACCTGTCCGACGTCAGCGAGCTGACCCCGGTGCTGACCGCCCTGGCCCTGCTGGCCGACTCGCCGTCCACCTTCACCGGGGTCGGGCACATCCGGGGGCACGAGACCGACCGGCTCGCCGCCCTGGCCCGTGGGTTCACCGCCCTCGGGGCCGACCTCACCGAGACCGCCGACGGGCTGGAGATCCGGCCCCGGCCCCTGCGCGGGGGTGCCTTCCGCACCTACGCCGACCACCGGATGGCACACGCCGCCGCGGTCGCCGGGCTCGTCGTCGGCGGCATCGAGGTGGACGACGTGGCGTGCACCTCGAAGACCATGCCGGAGTTCCCGGCACTATGGTCGGCGATGGTGACCGGCGAGAGCTGACGGCGGAGGGGGCAGGTCCTGACGACCAGACGACGGGAGTACGACGAGGACGACGTACGGATCCGGCCCGGCCGGTCCTCGCGTCCGCGTACCCGGACCCGCCCCCGGCACGACGACGCGGTGGACGGGTTCGTGATCGCCGTCGACCGGGGCCGGTACACCTGCGTGCTCCCGGACACCCCCGACGACGGCGCGGTCACCGCCATGCGGGCGCGCGAGCTGGGCCGCAAGTCGGTGGTGGTCGGCGACCGGGTGAGCCTGGTCGGCGACGTGTCCGGCGCGGACGGGGCGCTGGCCCGGATCGTCCGGATCGTCGAACGGCGCTCGGCGCTGCGGCGCACCGCCGACGACGACGAGAACACCGCCGAGGGGCGGCACGAACGGGTGGTGGTCGCCAACGCCGACCAGCTCGTGATCGTCAGCGCGCTGGCCGACCCGCCGCCCCGGACCGGATTCATCGACCGCTGCCTGGTCGCCGCGTACGACGCCGGTATCGAGCCGCTGCTCTGCCTGACCAAGGCCGACCTGGCCGGCCCGGACCAGGTGGTCGGCTACTACGCCGAGCTGGAGCTGCCGTACGTGCTGGTCCGGCCGGACTCCGACCTGGACGCGCTGCGCACCCTGCTCGCCGGCCGGGTGTCGGTGCTGGTGGGACACTCCGGGGTCGGCAAGTCGACGCTGGTCAACCGGCTGGTGCCGGACGCGCTGCGGACGGTCGGCGTGGTCAGCGCGATCGGCCGGGGCCGGCACACCTCGACCAGCGCGGTGGCGTTGCGGCTGCCCCGGACCCCGGACGCCGACGGCGACCCCGGCTGGATCGTGGACACCCCAGGGGTCCGCAGCTTCGGGCTGGCCCACGTCTCGGCCGAGAGCCTGCTGCACGGCTTCCCCGATCTGGTGGAGGGGACGGTGGACTGCCCACCGAACTGCCCGCACACCCCGGACGAGGCGGACTGCGCGCTGGACGCGTGGGTGGCCACCGGCAAGGCTGACCAACGCCGGCTGGCCTCGTACCGTCGGCTGCTGGCCTCCCGGTCCGGCGACGGCGACCCCCGCGAGCCCGAGCGCAACCCCGGCGACCCCCTCGCCGGCTCCTGACCCCGCCCCCTCCCCCGCACCCCCCACCCCGACGCTCCGCACGTAGTCGACCCACCCCGGTGATCAAGAGGTTCGCGTCACCCCACCGGCCACCCGATGCCCCAAACCTCTTGATCACCGGACCCATCAGCCGGGCAGACGGGCGAGACCACGTTGGCGGTCGGTGATCAAGAGGTTTGGGGTGGGGGGCGCGCTTGCCGGTGACTTGAACCTCTTGATCACCGGGGAGGGGCGGAGGGGCAGGAGGGGCGGAGGGGCAGGAGGGGCGGAAGAGGGGGTGGGGGCGGGAGAGGGGCGGGAGGTGGGGGTGGGCGGGAAAGACGGGGGTGGGAGGGGAGGGGCGGGGGTGTAGGAGAGGTGGGGGGTTAGGGTTTCGGGGTGACGGGGTATGCGGCGGACATCGATCTTGCTCATCGGCTCGCGGATGCTGCCGACGCCATCTCCATGGCCCGGTTCCGGGCGCTGGATCTGCGGGTGACCGCCAAACCGGACCTCACTCCCGTCTCCGACGCGGACACCTCGGTGGAGCGGGCGATCCGGGCGTTGCTGGCCACCCACCGGCCCGGCGACGGGCTGCTCGGCGAGGAGTACGGCGAACAGCCGGCGACCGGCCCGGACGACCGGCGCTGGGTGATCGACCCCATCGACGGCACCAAGAACTTCGTCCGGGGGGTACCCGTATGGGCGACCCTGATCGCCCTGCTGGAAGGGGACCGGCCGGTGGCCGGCCTGGTCTCCGCCCCTGCCCTGGGCCGGCGCTGGTGGGGCGCCTCCGGCATGGGCGCGTACGCCGGCCCGGACGCCTCCTCCGGCGAGCCGATCCGGGTCTCCGGGGTGGGCGACCTCGCCGACGCCAGCTTCTGCTACTCCTCGCTGACCGGCTGGGAGGCGGCCGGCCGGCTGGACGCGGTGCTCCAGTTGATGCGGGACACCTGGCGCAGCCGCGCGTACGGCGACTTCTACGGCTACATGTTGCTGGCCGAGGGGGCACTGGACGTGATGGTGGAGCCGGAACTCTCGCTCTGGGACGTCGCCGCGTTGGTGCCGATCGTCACCGCCGCCGGGGGTACCGTGACCACCCGCGAGGGGGTTCCCGCCCCTGGTGGGACGGCATCCGGCGAGATCAGCGCGATCGCCACCAACGGGCTGCTGCACACCGACGTCCTGTCCCGGCTGGGTCGGCCAACCGCGCGCTGAACCCACGCAACCCCTTATCCTCGCCAGGTGGTGTCCTCCGGTTGGTGCTTCCTCGCGGCGATGATCGTCGCGTACGGCTTCGCCAACATGCTCCAGTCGGTCGCCGCCGCCCGGACGACCGTGCACCACACCTTCGACCCGGGTCTGCTGCTGCGGCTGGCCGGGCACCGGACGTACCTGGTCGGGCTACTCTGCCAGGTCATCGGTTTCGTGCTGGCCTTCCTGGCCCGCCGGGATCTGCCGTTGTTCCTGGTCCAGGCGAGCGTGGCGGCCGGGCTGGGGGTGACCGCGCTGCTCGGGGTGGTGGTGCTCAAGTGGCGGCTGCCCGCCGCCGAGGTGGCGCTGCTGGTGCTGCTCTTCGCCGGGATCACCGCGCTGGTGCTCTCCGCCCAACCGGCCCCCTCCAAGGGGCTCGGCACCGCCGGCCTGATCGCCCTGACGGCGGCCCTCGGCGGGATCGGGCTGCTCGGCTTCTTCGCGGTACGGCTGCACGGGGCGCCCGGTTCGGTGGCCCTCGGCTCACTGGCCGGATTGGCGTTCTCCGCCGCCGCGGTGGCCGCCCGACCGCTCGCCTCCGCCCCGTCGGCCGAGGCGTTCGTCCGTGATCCGCTGCTCTACCTGCTGATCGTCCACTCGCTGGTGGGTCAGCTGCTGCTCGGCCTGGCGATGCAGCGCGGTTCGACCACGGCGGCCGTCGCCGCGATGGACGCCGCCGGGGCAGTGCCCGCCGCGATCGTCGGGCTGCTCCTGCTGGACGACAAGATCTGGCCGGGCCGGGAATGGCTGGCCGCCGTCGGCTTCCTGATCACCCTCGCCTCGGTGATCGGGCTCACCCGGTACGCCGCGCCCCAGCACCACCACCAGGCGGTGACCCGGGCGCCGGAACGCGTCATGGTGGGTGTCGTCCCCGCACCCGACCGACCGGCGCACCTGGCCGGCCCGCGTACCGCCGCAGCCAACCGCCGGTCGTAGGCCGGCCCCGCGCCCAGCGGCCACCCCGCCCGGCCGAACACCGCGGGCCGGGCGGACCGCTCAGACGCCGACCGGGCCGGCGGTCGTCCCCTCGACCGGGGTGTCGGTGTCGACCGGCACCGTGTCGGGCACCTCGACGGGCACCTCGGCCGGTGCCCGCCGGCCCACCACCCGCTCGTAGAGCCGCTCCAGGGCACCCGCCGTCCGTTCCCAGGTGTAGCTGCACCGGACCCGGTCCACCGCCGCGTGCCCGTACGCGAACCGTCCGGCGTTGTCGGCGAGCAGCCGCCGCAGCGTCATCCCGAGCGTCCGGATGTCGCCCGGCGGGACCAGCCGGCCGGTGACCTCGTCGACCACCGCGTCGGCGATCCCGCCCATGGCGTAGCCGACCACCGGTATCCCGCAGGCCATCGCCTCCAGGGAGACCCGACCGGCGGACGCGTAGTGCGGGGTGCAGGCCACCACGTCGGCGGAGCGGTACCAGGTCGCCAACTGGTCGTGCGGCACCGCACCGACCAGGGTGACCTGGTCGCCCACCCCGGCGCGCTCGGCCAGCTCGCGCAGCCGCCGGGCCTCGGCGTGGGTGGCCAACTGGTCCGGTGGCGGTCCACCGGCGATCACCAACTCCGCGTCGCCGACCAGCCGCATCGCCCGGATCAGGTCGTCCTGGCCGTGCCCGGCGGAGAGCCCGCCGACGGAGAGGATCCGGGCCCGCTGGTCCCGGGGGGCCGCCTCGCCGTCGGGGTGGAACCGCTCGATGTCCACCCCGGTCGGCACCATCGCCACCGAGGCGCGTCGCAACCCCATCCGGGTCAGCTCGTCGACCTCGTCGCTGCACTGGGCGACGGCCATGTCCACCGCCCGGGTGAGCGCCCGTTCCAGCGGTATCCGCTCACCGGGGCCGTCGTACTCCCGGCCGAGGTGGCGTCGTTGCTCGATGCCGAGCGAGTGGAAGGTCTGCACCACCGGGATGTCCGTCTCGCGGACCGCGTGCGCGGCGGCCAGGCCACCGACCCAGTAGTGCCCGTGCACCACCTCCGGCGTCCACTCCCCGACCCAGCGGTCGGCCAGCCAGCGGCCGAACTCGGAGACGTACCCGACCAGCTCGGCGGTGCCGGCGGGCCGGGCCGGGCCGACGGGCACCCGTTCCACCCGGTAGCCGTCGATCTCCGCGCTCGCCGGCAGGGCCGGGTCGTCGCGGCGCTCGTACACCCGGACGTCGTGGCCACGCACGGCCAGTTCCCCGGCGACCCGCGCGACGTGCTCGTGGGTGCCGACGGGTGGTCCTTCCGCGGGCCGGGACGGCCCGGCGTGCGCGCAGACGAGGCCGACGCGCATGGTGCACCTCCATGCGATCTGCGAGGGATGGTCCGGTCAGAGCGTCCCATTAACCTCGGGCCTACACCCCGAAACCTCGCAGATCGGAACCGGTCAGCGCTGGTCGGGCCGGGTGTGGGCGGTGACGCTCCACCGCGATCCGTGGTCCCGCCCCGGTATGACCCGGCCCGCTCGGGGGTACCGGGCAGAGATGCCGATGACCCGCATCCCCGCCGGGGCCGCCACGGTGGCCGGCGGGACCGACACCGCGACGACGTACCCCCTCGCCCGGCCCGGCGTCGCCCGGTGCCCCACGGCGGCCGTCCGCCTGCGGCCGCGACGAGGGGAACGACGGTGAGCGTCGCTGACCGGCCGCCGGCCCGGCCCGGCTCCGCCGCGACGGTCCGCCCGGCCGGGGCGGGCTGCCGGGTAGTGGCCGACGACACCTCGGCGCTGGTCCGGCTCAGCGGGGAGCTGGCCCCGACGGATCTCGACGGGGTGCGCGACGCGCTGCTCGCCCGCCTCGTCGACCGGCCCGGTCCGATCGTGGTCGACCTGGCCGGGCTGCGGGGCGCTGGACCGACCGTCGGCCGGCTGTTGGCCGGGGTACGGCAGGAGGTGGTCGACTGGCCCGCCGCCGAGCTGCTGGTGATCGACCCGGCCGGGGCGGTCACCGGGGTGGCCGCGGGTGAGCTGGCGGTCTTCCGCACCGCGGACGAGGCACTGGCCGCGTTGGCCCGCAAGCCGATGGCGGCGGTGCTGACCGAGGAGTTCACGCCGACGGTCGGGGCGGCACGCCGGGCACGGCAACTGGTCACCGACGGCTGCGACCGGTGGGGGGTGCCGGAGCTGACCGAGCCGGCCTGTATCGCGGTCACCGAGCTGGTCAACAACGTGGTGGCGCACGCCGGCACCCCGATGACGCTGCGGCTGGCCCCGGCGGACGGCACCCTGCACCTGGCCGTCCGGGACCACAGCCCACGGCAGCCCTGGTACGCGGGGCCGGCACCGCTCACCTCGGCCGGCGGCCGGGGGCTGCTGCTGATCGACACGGTGGCCCGATGCTGGGGCAGCACCCCGCTCCCGGACGGCAAGGTGATCTGGTGTGTGCTGCACGCCGAGGACGAGTCACCCGGGTACCGCGACTGATTTCGGTGCCTTCGTCCCGATCCGGGAGGCTGGACCCGGTTACCCGGGCCGTGGCAGTGGGTAGTGCTCAGCCATGCGCGACGACGAGTTCCCGACCCCCGTGTCCGACCCCGAGGCGCTCGGCCTGCCCGACACCGCCGACGACGACTCCACCGCCCACGACGACGTCCTGACCGGCCGCGAGGCGGACGGTCCGGACCCGGCGCAGCTGCCCGGGGACCGCACCCCGGTGGCCGTCGACGATTTCGGCACCACCGCCGAGGAGCAGCTCGACGGGGAGTCGCTGGACTACAAGCTCGACCGCGAGCAGTACGAGCGGCGGGCCGACGACCCGCTGGCCGGACCGGTCGACCCGGACATCGCCGCCGAGGCGGAGAACGAGGAGGCCGCCGCCCAGGCCCAGCTCGACGCCGACGTGCTGGACCCGGGGCCGACCTCGGACCCGAACTCCCCGGTCTCGATCTACGACCACGGTCAGCTCGGCACGGTCGCCGACGCGCAGGTGGGCCGCCTGGTCGAACCGGACGAGGGCGCCCGCACCGACCAGGAGACCGACAGCATCGCGTACGACGCGGGCGCGGCCGGCGGCGGCGCGAGCGCCGAGGAGCTGGCCATCCACGAGACCCGCCCGCCCGGGGCGCACTGACCTCAGCCGTCGAGGCCCTGCTCGATCGCGTACCGGGTCAGCTCCACCCGGTTGTGCAGCTGGAGCTTGCCCAGGGTGTTCTGCACGTGGTTCTGCACGGTGCGGTGGGACAACCCGAGCCGGCCGGCGATCTGCTTGTAGGACAGCCCCTTGGCCACCAGCCGCAGCACCTCGGTCTCCCGTTCGGTGAGCCGGGGTGCCGTGCCGGCCCCGCCGTCGCCGGGGCCGGCGGCCGGGGGGCCGGCGGCGAGCCGCCGGTACTCGCCCAGCACCAGACCGGCCAGGCCGGGGGTGAACACCGGCTCCCCGGCGGCGGTCCGGCGCACCGCGTCCAGGAACTCCGCCGGGGCCGCCGACTTCAGCAGGTAGCCGGTGGCCCCGGCCTTCACCGCGTCCAGCACGCCCTGCTGCTCGCCGCTGGCCGACAGCATCAGCACCCGCACCCGGGGCAGCGCGGCCCGCAGTCCGTGGATCACCGCCACCCCGGAGACGTCCGGTAACTGGAGGTCGAGCACCACCAGGTCGGGCCGGGCCGCGGCGGCCACCCGGACCGCCTGGCGGCCCTCACCGCTGGTCGCCACCACCAGATGCCCGGCCTCGGTGAGGTCGCGGGCCACCCCCTCCCGCCACATCGGGTGGTCGTCGACCACCATCACCCGTACCCCGGTCGTCGGTCCCTCGCTCATCGGCCCCTCCTCGGCACCACCAGCTCGATCTCGGTGCCCTCCCCCGGCGTCGAGACGATCCGGGCCTCGCCGCCCAGGTCGGTCATCCGACCCCGGATGGCCTGGGCCACCCCCAACCGGCCCTGCCGGGCCGCCTCGACCAGCCGGCCCGCCGGAATACCCGGACCGGCGTCGCGCACCGACACGGTCACCGCCTCCCCCTCGTCCTCGACCAGCACCCAGGCCCGCCCGTCGGCGTGCCGCCGCACGTTGTCCAGCGCCGCCGCCGTCGCGGCGGCCACCTCCCGGGCCACCGGCAGGGGCAGCGGCACCGGGGTCGCCGGGGCGGAGACCTGCACCTCCGCCGAGGCGTAGCCGGTGAGCAGGGAGCGCAGGTCCAGCTCGCCGACCGGGTCGGCGGCGGAGGCCGGCGGCACCCCGGAGATCAACGCGCGCAGCGCCGCCTCCTGCTGGCCGGCGAGCCGGGCCAGCTCACCGGCCTCGCCGTCCAGGTGCGCGCCGCGCCGCTGGACCAGCGCCAGCACCTGGAGCACCGAGTCGTGGATGTCCCGGGCCAGCCGCTCCCGTTCCCGGGTGGCCGCCTCCAGCTCCACCGCCCGCTGCAACCGGTCCTCGGTGGTCGCCGCCAACCGGGCCACGTGCCCCACCACCGCACCGGCGAGCAGCAGCAGGATCACCCCGGTCAGCGAGGACGGGGCGAACCGGCCCCGGGTGACCAGGTCGGTGCCGCCGACCAGCAGGGCGGCCACCGTGCCGCGTCGCCGCCCGCCGGAGACCGCCCAGGCCAGCACCGGCCCGGCCAGCCAGGCCACGGCCAGGGCCGGCACCCCGGCCGCCAGCGCCGGACGGCCCACCACCCACGGGGTGACGGCCAGAATCAGCAGCACCACACCGAGGTCGGCCGAGAGCAGCGGCCAGCCCCGGTTCGCCGGCCGGGCGTAGCCGACCGCGGTCACCCCGGACCAGGCCAGCATCACCAGCAGCACGCCGCCGGCGGCGATCGGGTGGGCGTACCGGTCGGCGTCCCGCAGGACCAGCAGGCCGACGTAGACCAGCGAGGCGAAGCGGAAGACCGCGACGGAGCGCCAGAGCGGGACCTCGAAACCACCCGGCGGGGACGACGGCATGGCCGTCACGATGCCACAACGGCCCCGGTCGGCTGCCGGACCGCCCGCTGCCGCGTCAACAACCCTGACGTACGGTAGAAATACCGCGAAACTCCGAGATCGCTGTCGGGACAGGGCCCATGACGAACGCAGAGCTTCCCACACCGCGTACGGTGGTGCCCATCGAACCTTCCCTTCTCATCGCCGAGGCGTTCGACCAGGCACAGGTGACCGAGCTGAGACACTCGGTCAGCTCCTGCGCGCACGCCGCCGGGCTGGTGGGGCAGCGGCTCGACGACTTCGTGCTCGCGGTCAACGAGCTGATCACCAACGCCGTCCGGCACGGCGGCGGCCGGGGCTGGCTGCGACTCTGGCGACGCCCCGGCGAGCTGGTCTGCGAGGTGTCCGACCACGGTCACGGCCTGAGCGAGCGCCAGCTCCACGACCGCAGCCGGCCCGCCCCGGACACCGCCGGCGGCTGGGGCCTCTGGCTGGCCCGGGAGCTCAGCGACGCGATGGAGGTCGAGAGCGGCGCCGCCGGCACCACGGTCCGGATCAGCGCCACCGCCACCGACTGATCCGCCACCGACCGGGCCGGCACCGACCGGGCCGGCACCGACCGGGCCGGCACCGACCGGGCCGGCACCGACCGGGCCGGGGCGACTGATCAGGCGGCGACCGGGCCGGCGGCAAGGGGCAGGCCGCCGGGCGGGCGTCCGGTCAGCCGAACAGGGCGCTGACCGACTCGCCGTTGTGGATCCGACGCATCGCCTCGGCCAGCGCCGGGGCCACCGAGAGCACCTCCAGCTTGGGCACCCGCTTGTCCTGCGGGATCGGCACCGTGTTGGTGCAGACGATCTCGCACACCCCGTCGGTGGCGCTGAGCCGGGCCAACGCGCCGCTGGAGAACAGGCCGTGGGTGCAGGCCAGCCGGATCGACCGGACGTTGCGCTCCCGCAGGTGGGCGATCAGCTCGATCACCGTGCTGCCCTTGGCGATCTCGTCGTCCAGCACGATCACGTCCCGGTCGTCCACCTCGCCGATCACCGTGCTGATGGTGACCCGGTCGTCGCTGAACCGCTGCTTGGCCCCGGCCGCGACCGGGGTGCCGAGCATCCGGGCGAACGCCGCCGCCTCCTTGGCGTTGCCCAGGTCCGGCGAGACCACCACCGTGTTACCCAGGTCACGTCCCCGGAAGTGGGCGGCCAGCTCCCGCAGCGCGTGCAGGTGGTCGACCGGGACGCTGAAGAAGCCGTGCACCTGCGGCGAGTGCAGGGTCATCGCCAGCACCCGCTGCGCGCCGGCCGAGGTGAGCAGGTCGGCCACCAGCCGCGCGCCGATGGAGATGCGCGGCGCGTCCTTCTTGTCCGACCGGGCGTACGCGTAGTGCGGCAGCACCACGGTGATCCGCCCGGCCGACGCGCCCCGGGCCGCGTCGATCATGAGCAGCAGCTCGACCAGGTGCTCCTGCACCGGCGGCACCAGCGGCTGGATCAGGAAGACGTCCCGCTCCCGGCAGTTCGCCTGCAACTGCACCTCCAGGCAGTCGTTGGCGAACCGGGACACCCGCACCGGGTGCAGCGGCACCCCGAGGTGGGAGCAGATCTCGGCGGCGAGGTCGGGGTGGGCGGTTCCACTGAACACGGCGATGTCGCGCACGTCTGGAGATCGTACGGAGCCGCGGCGGTGCTCCGGGGCGTACCCGCCGGGTACGGTGCCGGGATGACCGGAGAGTACGTCGCCGCCATCGACCAGGGCACCACCTCGTCGCGGTGCATCGTCTTCGACCGGGCCGGTGAGATCGTCGCCGTCGCCCAACGCGAGCACCGGCAGATCTTCCCCCGGCCCGGCTGGGTGGAGCACGACGCCGCAGAGATCTGGACCAACGTCGAGCAGGTGGTCCGCGACGCGCTGGCCGAAGCCGGCACCGGCCCGGAGGGGCTGGCCGCCGTCGGCATCACCAACCAGCGGGAGACCACCGTGGTCTGGGACCGGGTCACCGGCCGCCCGGTCGCCAACGCCGTCGTCTGGCAGGACACCCGCACCGGTCCGCTGCTGCGCGAGCTGGCCACGTCGTACGGCGAGGAGAGGCTGCGCGAGCGCACCGGCCTCACCCTGGCCACCTACTTCGCCGGCCCGAAGCTGAGCTGGCTGCTGGACGACGTCGACGGGCTGCGCGGACGCGCCGAGCGGGGCGAGGTGCTCTTCGGCACCATGGACAGCTGGCTGATCTGGAACCTGACCGGCCGGCACGTCACCGACGTGACCAACGCCAGCCGGACCATGCTGATGAGCCTGGAGACCCTCGACTGGGACCGGGAGCTGCTCGACGCGCTCCGCATCCCGGCCGCGATGCTGCCGCAGATCCGCAGCTCGGCGGAGGTCTACGGGACCGCCCACGGGGTGCTCGCCGGGGTGCCGGTGGCCAGCGCGCTCGGCGACCAGCAGGCCGCCCTGTTCGGGCAGACCTGCTTCCAGCCCGGCGAGGCGAAGTGCACCTACGGCACCGGCAGCTTCCTGCTGCTCAACACCGGTGCCAGCCCGGTGCCGTCCAGCCACGGCCTGCTGACCACGGTGGCCTACCGGATCGACGGCCAGCCGGCCGCGTACGCCCTGGAGGGGGCGATCGCGGTGACCGGCTCGCTGGTGCAGTGGCTGCGGGACAACCTCGGGCTGATCTCCTCGGCCGCCGAGATCGAGGAGCTGGCGGCCACCGTGGACGACAACGGCGGCTGCTACGTGGTGCCGGCCTTCTCCGGGCTGTTCGCGCCGCACTGGCGGCAGGACGCCCGGGGGGTGATCGCCGGGCTGACCGGCTACATCACCAAGGGGCACCTGGCGCGGGCGGCGCTGGAGGCGTCCGCCTGGCAGACCCGGGAGGTGGTCGACGCGATGAACGCCGACTCCGACGTGGCACTGCGCCGGTTGCGGGTGGACGGTGGGATGACCGCGAACGGGCTGCTGATGCAGGTCCTCGCCGACGTGTTGGCGGTGCCGGTGGTTCGCTCCCGGATCACCGAGACCACCTGCCTCGGCGCGGCGTACGCGGCCGGTCTGGCGGTCGGTTTCTGGCCGGACCTGGCCACCCTGCGCGCCCAGTGGCGCTCCGACGCACAGTGGGAGTCCCGGATGGACCCGGCCCACCGGGAGCGGGAACTGGGCCGGTGGCGCAAGGCGGTCGCCCGCACGCTCGACTGGGTCGACTGACCGCCCGGCGACCCGCCGGTCGATCGGTCCACGCCGCTGCGACCGATACGATCGGTCGGGGGGATGCCACATGCAGACAGTCGGTCCGTACGCGCTGCACCGGAAGTTGAGCTTCTGCGAGCTGGGTGAGGTCTGGGCCGCGCGGGACACCGCCGAGCGGCTGTTCACCGTGGCCGTGCTCGCGCCGGCCGCCGCCGAGGGCGGCTGGCGGGAGGCGTTCGCCGCGGCGGCGAACACGCTGGCCCGTTCGGACGGCCTGCCGATCACCGGAGCCAACCACACCGGCCCGGTGCCCTGGGTGGCCTGCGCCGCCGACCAGGGTGCCGGTGCCGCACACGTCTTCCTCGCCCTCGGCCAGCGGCTCACCCCGGCCGGGCAGCCGCCGCCGGTCGGGGCCGGGCAGCAGCCGGTCGGTGCGCCCGGCGTGACCGCCCCGGTGCGCCCGACGGACGGCGCGGGGCCGGCGGCCGACCCGCCGACCGGGCGGCCCGGCGGCGACACGTCCCCTCCCCCGACCGTCGGCCCGGGTGTGGCGGCTGCCACCCCCGCCGCCGGCCCGGCCACCGCCGGCACCGCCGCACCGGCCACCGCAACACCGGCCGGCACGCCCCCGACCCCGCCGCAGCCCGTCCCGCAACCGCCCGCACCGCCCCGGGGGATGCCGCTTGCGCAGCGGTCCGGCCCGCACCAGGCGGCGCCCTATCCGCACCCGCCGGCCGGGGCGCGCCCCACGCCGGCCGGACCGCCAGCCGGGTATCCGCCGGCCGGGCCGCGCGCCCGGGGTCGTACCGGCGTCTGGTCGGCGCTGGTCGCACTGGTCGTGCTGGTCGCGGCGGTGGTCGGCGCGGCCGGGGGGTTCGGCGTCGCGCGCTGGTCGGAGGGCGGCCGCGGCGGCGTCGCCGGCACCGCCGCGCCGACCCCGAGCGCCGACCTGGGCCTGCCGGAAACACCGCCGCGCCAGCCGGGCGTGGAACCACCGGTCGGCGGGGGCTGGCCGACCGCCGCGCCCACCTTCGCCGGCACCGACCCGACCCGGGAGATCAGCGGCCTGGCCGGGGTGGACTTCAGCTTCCGGGTGCCCACCGGGTGGAGCTGCACCGAAGCCGGCCGCACCAGCGGTTCGGCGCACTACCGGTGCGGCGTCCCGGCCGCCGACGGGTCGATCATCGGGGGCGACCTGGTCGTGCGGCAGTGCCCCCGGCTCTGCACCGACGAGCGGCGCACCGCGCTGCGCCGGCAGGAAGAGGCATGGGGGTTGCAGTGGGTACGCAGTGGCGAGTTCACCACCTGGGCGGAGACCTCCCGGGTGGACGGTGCGCCCCGGTACGGCCTGGTCTACCTCTCCTACTGGCGCAGCGTGCCGGAGGACGCGATCGACCGGCAGCTGGTGCTCCGGATGACCGCTCCCCTGGACCGCGCGGACGAGGTGCGCAAGGTGGCCGCCTCCGTCCGCGAGGCCACCTTCACCATCTGACCCGGCCCCCGAGCCGGCCCGCACCCCCTCGCGCGGGGGCCGGGTCGACGGCGGCCCACCGGTACCCTTCGGCCGGATGCCGACGACGTTCCGGTCCGTCCCTTCCACGACCGAGCGGGGCCACGTACGCATGCTGACCGTCTCCCCCTGTCCGACCCTTGCGGGTGCGCCGGAGACCGCTCCGGACGACGCGGTCGTCGCCGCCCGGTGACCGGGAACCCACCTCCCGGGGGCGGCGCGAAGAGCGATGCGCCGACCGCCCTGATCGTCCGGGTCCGCGACGCGCCGCCCGAGCCGGCCGCCCCCTGGCAGCCCACCGAGGCCGACCGGCCGGCCCCACCGGAGCCGCTGGACGCGCCCTGGCTGCGGCAGCTCGCCCGGCTGCTGCCGGTGGCGGTCGTCGGTGTCCTCGGCGGGATCGGGATCAACCGGCCCGGCCTGTGGGAGGACGAGCTGGCCACCTGGGGCATGGTCACCGTCGGGACCGACGACTTCGTGGCGGTGCTGCGCAACGTCGACGCCTCCCTCGGCGCGTACTACCTGCTGCTGCGCGGCTGGGTGGCGCTGGCCGGCAGCTCCGACGTCGCGCTGCGGACGCCCTCGCTGCTGGCCATGGCGGCGGCGGCCGGGCTGGTCGCCGCGATCGGCCTGCGGATCGGTGGGCTGCGGGTCGGGCTGGTCGCCGGGGTGCTGTTCGCGGTGCTGCCGACCACCTCCCGGTACGCGCAGGAGGCCCGCCCGTACGCCTTCGCGGTGTGCGCCGCCGCACTGGCCACCCTGCTGCTGCTCCGGCTGCTGGAACGTCCCCGGTTCGTCCGCTACCTGGGCTACGCCGCCGCGGTGGCGTTGCTCGGGCTGCTGCACCTGGTCGGGTTGCTGCTGCTCGCCGCACACGCGCTGATCGCCTGGCGGGCGGCGGACCGGCGGCGGACCTTCTTCGGCTGGCTCGGCGCGGCGACGGCCGGTGTGCTGCCCGCCCTGCCGGTGCTCTGGCTGGGCGGCCGGCAGACCGGTACCCAGATCACCTGGATTCCACCGGTCACCCCGGACCGGCTGGCCGACACGCCCGAGGCGCTGTTCGGCGGGCCGCTGCTCGCGGGCGCGGTGCTCGCCCTGGCCTTCCTCGGCATGTCGATGCGGCAGCGGTCGGCGGTGGCCACCGCCTGGCTGGTGCTGCCCACCCTCGGCCTGCTGGTCGCCGCCCGGCTCGTCCCGCTCTGGTTGCCGCGCTACCTGCTGTTCACGGTGCCGGCCTGGGTGCTGGTCGCCTCGCTGGCGCTGCGTCGCAGTTCGCTGCTGCGGGGCACCGCCGCGGTGCTGGCGGTCGGGCTGCTCGGCGTCCCGGTGCAGGTGGAGATCCGTGGTGTCACCGGCCACGGCCAGGGCACCAGCGAGATCGCCGCCGTGCTGCGGGCACACGCGGCCCCCGGCGACACCCTGGTGTACGGCCCGTTCGACGCCGGTGACCAGCGCACCAGCCGGGACGCGGTGAACCGGTACGTCGACGAGAGCTGGCGGCCCCGGGACGCGCTGATGACCGTGCCGGCCCGCCGGCAGGGCACCCTGGGCGCGCAGGAGTGCGCCGACCGGGACGTCCCGGTGTGCCTGGGCCGCCCGGAGCGGGTGTGGATCGTCCGCAAGGGAGCGCTCGACGATCCGGTGCAGCGGATCGGGCCGGCCAAGGAGGCCGCGCTCAAGCCGTACGCCGTCGCGCGCACCTGGCGGGTCCGGGGCTTCAGCATCGCCCTGCTGGTGCGTAGGCCCGAGGGGACGAAGTGAGCACCCGGGCCGGCACCGGCCGCACCGACGAGACCACGGAGTTCCTCCGTCCGGCGGTACCCGCCCCCCGTGGGCCGGCGGCGGCACCGCCGCGACGGGAGCCGGTCGCGACACCGCCGCGACGCGAGGGCGTCGCGGTACCGGCCCCACGGGAAGCCGCCGCGGTAGCGGCTCCCCGGGAAACGGTGGCGCGGCGGGCGGTGGCACCGGCGACGCCGGGCCGCCCGGCGACCGTCGATCCGTCGCTGCCGCTGCCACCGGACGACGACGAGAAGGCCGCCTACCGCCACCGCCGGTTGCCGGTGTTGATGCTCACCTCGTCCGTCAGCTTCGGCGGGCTGCTCGTCAGCCAGGTGCTGTTCGTCCGGATGGCTCCCTGGCTGCTCCTGCTGCTGCCGCTGTTCGGCTTCACCGTGCTCTACTACCTGGTCTCGACCTGGGTGAACCTCGGCACGCCCGGGTTCGACCTGGACCGGCACCGGCGGCTGGTCCGGGACTTCCGGCCGCCCGTGCACCCGTCGGTCGACGTCTTCCTGCCGGTCTGCGGCGAGGCGACCGAGGTGCTGCGCAACACCTGGGAGCACGTCAGCCGGATGGTCGACCACTACCCGGGCCGGGTGCACGTCTACGTGCTCGACGACTCGGCCACCGACGAGCGGGAGGCGATGGCGCTCGCCTTCGGCTTCGTCTACCAACGCCGCCCCAACCGGGGCTGGTACAAGAAGGCCGGCAACATGCGGTACGCGTACCAGCGCACACTGGGCGAGTACATCCTGGTGCTGGACGCCGACTTCACCCCCCGGCACGACATCCTCGACGAGCTGGTGCCCTATCTGGCCACCGAGCCGGATCTCGGGATCGTGCAGTCCCCGCAGTACTTCCGGGTGCACGCCGGGCAGGGGTGGCTGGAGCGCGGGGCCGGTGCGGTGCAGGAGCTGTTCTACCGGGTGGTGCAGGTGTCCCGGCAGCGGCACGAGGCGGCGATCTGCGTGGGGAGTTGCGCGCTCTACCGCCGGGAGGCGCTCGACGCGATCGGCGGTTCCACCCTGATCGAGCACTCGGAGGACGTCCACACCGGGTTCGACATGCGGCGGCGTGGCTGGCGGTTGCGCTACCTGCCGGTGCCGCTGGCCACCGGCCTGTGCCCGGCCGACGTCAACTCGTTCTTCACCCAGCAGTACCGCTGGTGCGCCGGCTCGATGAGCCTGCTCGGGTCGACGAAGTTCTGGAACACCCGGATGCGGCTGCGCACCCGGCTGTCGTACCTCTCCGGGTTCTGCTACTACCTGCACACGGCGCTGTTCACCTTCGTCGGGCCGCTGGTGCCGATCGTGCTGCTGGCCCGGTTCCCGGAGTCGGTGGCCCCCGCGAACTACCTGTGGATCGTGCCCAGCCTGGTCTACAACCTGGTGGTCTTCCCGCTCTGGCACCGGTGCGCCTACCGGGTGGAGGCGTGGACCGTCAAGATGATCTACGGCTGGTCGCACGCCTTCGCGATCTGGGACCTGCTGCGCGGGCAGAGCATGGGCTGGCAACCCACCGGCGGCACGGCACCCAAGAACAGGACGGCCCGGCTGTGGTGGGGGATGGCCGTCTGCACGGCGGGCAGCGGCGCGCTGTGGACCGGGCTGGCCGCCCACCGGATGATCACCGACGACCTGCCGACCTTCGCCCCGGCCTTCCTCGGGGGCACGTTCTACCTGACCGTCGCGTTGCAGGCGCTGCTGGTGCGGCCGACACGGGACGTCCGCCCGGAGGGTTCCCGGTGACCTCCCGCCAGCTGTTCACCGTCATGACGATCTTCGTGATCGGGGTGTTCGGCTACGCCGCGCTCGCCCCCGGCCCGGTCAGCCGCCCGGCCCGGCTCGCCACCGCCCCCAGCGTCGCGGCCCCGCCCACCGGCCCGCCCCCGGCGTACGACGTCCGCCCGCTGACCCGGCCGGCGGGGCGGTACCTCGGGGTGGCGTTGAACGGGGCGCCGCAGGACATGAGCCGGGTCGACCGGTTCGCCGACCTGGTCGGCCGGAAACCCAACATCGTCACCATCTACGAGAGCTTCGACGACGAGTTCGCCGCCGCCGAGGTCCGCCGGGTCCACCGGTACGGCGCACTGCCGATCGTCCGCTGGGAACCGTTCACGGTGAAGCTGAAGGACATCGCCGCCGGGCGGCACGATCCGTACCTGGTGGAGTTCGCCGTCGCGGTGCGCCGGCTCAACCTGCCGGTGGCGCTCACCGTCGCGCACGAGATGAACGGCCACTGGTACTCCTGGGGCGCGCACGACAACCGGGCCAGGGATTTCGTCGCCGCCTGGCGGCACATCCACGCCGTCTTCGCCCAGGCCGACGCCACGAACGTGATCTGGGCCTGGACCCCGAACGTGGTCAACCCGGTCCCGTCGGTGAAGCTCGCCCCGCTGTATCCCGGCGACGCGTACGTCGACTGGGTCGGCATCGACGGCTACTTCACCCGGCGCGGGGAGCAGACCTTCGACGGTCTCTTCGGCCCCACCATCACACAGGTCCGCAGGTTCACCGACCGGCCGCTGCTGATCGTGGAGACCGGGTCCGAGCCGGGCGCGATGCGCCGCCGGGCGGTCGACGAACTCTTCACCGCCATCCGAAAACGTTCTGACCTGCTCGGTTTCGTCTACTTCAACCAGAAGGGCTCCGGCGACTGGGTCATCGACTCGGACCGGCCGGCGCTCGCCGCCTACCGCGCGGGCGCAGCGGCCGACCCGCGGACCGGTTTCCGGGTCGGCTGAGCCCGGGTGCCCGCCCCAGCACCGGTGAGCAGCGTGGCGAGGCGCTTCTTCCGGCTGTTCTCGCGGACGATCCAGGCCACGTCGGCGTCATCGACGGCGGCCAGGGCCTGGAACGCCGGCAGGCCGACCTTCGGGTCGGCGGCCACCGCGACGCTCCAGCAGTAGCCCAACGCCTGGCGCAACGCTCGGACGTCGGCGCCGCGACGCCGGTCGGCCGGCAGCGCGGCCAGGCCCGCCGTCGCCCGTTCGCAGAGTGCGACGGCGCGGGCGGCGGCCGTCGGGGCGGTCAGCAGGCGTGGTTCACACACCGCCGCGACGGCGGCCCGACGGATCAGCGGGTGCGGGTCCGCGACCCACGCCGTGCCGAGGTCGAGCAGGCGCGGCAGGTCCGCGTCACCGAGCCGCTGCAACGCCATGGCCACCGCCTCGCGGACCCGCCAGCGGGGGTCGGTGGCGTGACCGCGCAGCCGTGCCTCGATGCCGGTGCTGGCCCGCGCCCGGGTCTGGCCGGCCAGCAGCCGGCCGAGGCCGAGCACCCCGCAGAGCACCAGGTACTCGTCGTCGGTGCCGATCAGCCGATCGAAGGTGGCCGGCTCGCCCTCGTCGGCGACGGCCTGGGCGAGTTCGAGGTCGGCCCGGGGTCCGGGCAGCCCCGAGTGGTCCCGCAGGAACGCCGGCCAGCGCGCCGGGCCGGCCGCCCGCAGCTCGTCCCGGTACCGCTCACGCCGGCTCACCGTCGCAGCGTAACCCGCCCGCCGCCGGCCGACGGCGACTCTGCGCCACCGTGGGGTGGTCCGGCCGGCGACGGGTCAGGACCAGCGTTCGCCGGTCAGCCGCTCGTAGACGTCGACGTAACGCGCCCGGGTCGCCTCGACCACCTCGGCCGGGACCTCGGGGGCGGGGGAGAGCTTGTCCCAGCCGCTGTTGGTCGCCCAGTCCCGGACGTACTGCTTGTCGTAGGAGAACTGGGTGCGGCCCGGCTGGTAGGACTCGGCGGGCCAGTACCGCGACGAGTCGGAGGTGAGCACCTCGTCGCCGAGCATCAGGGTGCCGTCCGGCGTCCAGCCCAGCTCGATCTTGGTGTCGGCGACCAGGATCCCCCGGTCGGCGGCGAGCTCCGCGCCCCGGCGGTAGACGTCCAGGGTGATCTGGCGCAGCCGTTCGGCGGTCTCCGCCCCCACCTTGTCCACCACCTCGGCGAAGGTCATCGGCTCGTCGTGCTGCCCCGCCGGGGCCTTGGTCGACGGGGTGAAGATCGGCTCCGGCAGGATCGACGCCTCGACCAGGCCACGCGGCAGCGGCACGCCGGAGACCGCGCCGGTGCGCTCGTACTCCTTGAGGCCGCCTCCGGTGAGGTAGCCACGGGCGACGCACTCGACGGGCACCATGTCCAGCCGGCGGCAGCGGATCGCCCGCCCGGCGAACTCGGCGGGCACGTCGGTGGCCGAGACGACGTGGTGCGGCACCAGGTCGGCGAGCTGCCCGAACCACCACAGCGACAGGGCGGTGAGCAGCCGGCCCTTGTCCGGGATCGGGGTGGGCAGGACCACGTCGTAGACGGAGATCCGGTCCGAGGCGACCAGGATCAGGTCGTCGCCGTCGGCGTAGACGTCCCGGACCTTGCCCGAGTGCAGAAGTTCCACGCGCCCTAGTACACCACGGGTACCGGGTCGTCCGGTGCGCCCACCCGGCGGCCGGCGCGCGACGGCCCGGCCAGCCGTTGACACCCGCCCGCGCCACCTGCGTGAATGATCCGGCCACCGGCCCACCCGTCCCCAGGAGCACCCGTTGTCCGTTGCGCGTTCCCCGCTCCCCCGGCGCGGTGCCGACCCGGCCCGGCGGCGACTGCTCGGCGGGCTGCTCGGGCTGCCGGTGCTGGCGACCGGCGGGCTCAGCGGGTGCGGCGGCGGGGAGGAGACGCCGGCCCGGGACGGCCCGGTGGAGCTGTCGGTCTTCTGGTACGGCGGCACCCGGCGGGCGGAGGCCACCGAGCAGGCCCTGCGGCTGTACTCGGCCCGGAACCCGCTGGTCACCTTCAGGGTGACCTGGCAGAGCCAGGGCGGCTACTACGACCGGCTCGCCACCCAGGCCGGCGGCGGCAACGTGCCCGACCTGTTCCAGATCGACGACTCGATGCTCGGCGAGTACGCCCAGCGCGGCATCGTCCTGGATCTCGGCGGCTACGTCGACGACGGCCGGATCGACCTGGACACGCTGCCCCCCGGCCTGACGGACTACGGCACGATCGACGGCCGGGTCTACGGGGTGCCGGCCGGGCAGACCCACCCCGCCGTGGTGTTCAACCGGGACCTGCTCCGCCGGCTCGGCATCCCCGAACCGACCACCTCGATGACCTGGGCCGACTATCTGAGCTGGGCGGCCGGGGTGACCCGGGCCGGCAGCGGCCGGGTGGCCGGCTCGATGGACCCGTCCGGGGACCACGGGGCACTGTGGCTCTGGCTACGCGGGTTGGGCACCCGGTTCTACCAGGGCCGTCAGCTGGGGTTCGGCTCGGCGGCGCTGCTCGACTGGTTCGAGTTCTGGGAGCGGGCGCGCAGCCAGCAGGCCACTCCGGCCGCCGCCCTGGTCGACCGGGCCGACAGCGGTGAGCCGGCCCGGCAGTTGGTGGTCACCGGGCACACCGCCGCGTCGTTCGCCTGGTCACACCAGTTTCCCGAACTCCAGCGCTACTCCGACGACGAGTTGGCGATGGTCGGCTTTCCCGGCCCCCGGGCGGCCCAGTGGGACCGGGCGTCGATGTACTGGGCCGGGTTCCGCGGCACCCGGCACGCCGGGGTGGTGGCCAACGTGGTCAACTTCCTCACCGGCAGCATCGAGGCGGGCCGGCTCCTCGGCACCGAGCGGGGCCTGCCGGCCAGCCTGACGGTCCGCCAGGCGGTCGTCCAGACCCTCGACGATCCGCTGGCCAAGCGGGTCGCCGCCCTCGGCGAGGCGCTGCACCAGCAGGTCGGCCCGGCCCCCGCGCCACCCCCGAAGGGGCACGGCGAGGTACGCACCCTGCTCGCCGACGCGGCCCGGAGCATCCGCGCGGGGCGCTCCGGGGCGCGAGCGGCGACGGCGCAGTTCATGGCCCGCGCCCAGGCGGCCCTGGCCCGGTGACGGGCAGGTGCCGGGGCGGACGAGCCGTGCCGTCGGGCCGGGTGACGGTCACCGTGTCCCCGGCCGCAGGTGACGGATCAGCGCGGCGGGCGGTTACGGCGGTTCCGGGTCAGCAGGACCACCAGGAGGACGATCCCGCCGACCACCACCAGGCAGCAGAGCAGCCCGAAGACCCCGAACCCGCCGCCCCTCGACCGGCGCCGGGCGGCCTCCACCACCAGCTCACCGGTGCCGGTGGACGCCCAGGCGGCCACCGGAACGAAGACCGAGAGAACCACCGCGCCGAACACCGCGGCCAGCCGGCCCCACCACTTGGTCGGAGTTGACATGTTGATCCCAGTAGACATGCCCTCATCCTGACCGAGGAGCGCAAGTCCGGCACCCCGAAGCACCGACCGCCCCACCCGCGCCCGGGTGCCCGGAGGCGGGGCCGGCGGGGTACGAACGACGAGAGGCCCCGGAGATGAACTCCGGGACCTCTTGGGCAGTAGCGGGGACAGGATTTGAACCTGCGACCTCTGGGTTATGAGCCCAGCGAGCTACCGAGCTGCTCCACCCCGCGTCGGCTAGATAAGCCTAGCCCATCGCCGCGGCGGAGATCAGCGGGGTCCTCGATCCGGCATCCGCCCAGCTCAGCGCGGTGCACGACGGTCCCGTGCCGACCGGCCGGTGACCGGCGACCGGCGGAGGCACCGGAGGACCGGAGCACCCGAGCGCCGGCCGTGACCCCGTGGACAGGAAACCGGCGGGAGAAACGAGAAGAGCCCGGAAACGAGAAAAGGCCCCGGAGATGAACTCCGGGACCATTTCTCCACAGTAGCGGGGACAGGATTTGAACCTGCGACCTCTGGGTTATGAGCCCAGCGAGCTACCGAGCTGCTCCACCCCGCGTCGACTGGTTAACCGTAGCCTACCGCCCCCCCGAGCCGCAAAACGGGGCCGGAACGGCGCGGAGCCACGACCCGGGGTCCGGATCGTGGCTCCGTCGACAGCGCAACGGGCGGGTCAGCCGCCAGCGGACGGTGACGGGGTGGCGGGTGGGTTGCCGCTGGGCGGGTTGCCCTGCTGGGCCTGCTGGAAAGCGTTGATCGCGTCGTCCAGCGCCTTCAGCGCCCGGCCGTACCGCTCGAAGTCACCGGAAGCCTGGGCGGCCTTGACCTCAGCGATCGCCGCCTGGACCCGCTGGGTGGCGGCGGCCAGGTCGCCGCTGGGCGGCGGGCTGCTCGCCCCGGGCGAGGCCGAGGGTGAGGGCGACGCCGACGGGGGCGGGGTGGGCGGGGTGCCGCCGCTCGACGGTGGCGGAGTGCTCCCCTGCCCGGCCCGCTTGCCCTGTTCGACGAGCTGCTTGATGCCGTCGGTGACGTTGTTGGCCAGCACCACGTACGAGCCGCCGTCGCCGTACGACAGGAGCACCTTCTGCAACAGCGGGTACGCGTCCTGCTGGTTGCTCTTGACGTAGACCGGCTCGACGTACAGCATCCCGTCGGCGAACGGCAGGGAGAGCAGGTTGCCGTACTGCACCTGCGCCTGGTTGGAGGAGAGCAGGTTCAGCTCGGTCCGGATGGTGGCGTTGTTGGTCATCTGCTGGTGCACCTGCACCGGGCCGGAGATCCGGGTCTGGTCCGGCAGCTCCAGCACCTCCAGCTTCGGCTGCCCGTCGACGTACGACCCGGAGATCAGCGCGGCGAGGTTCTGCCGGCCGTTCGGGGTGACCGCCGAGGTGAGCTGGAACCGGGGGGCGTCCTGGTTGGGGAACTGGGTGAACAGGTAGTACGGCGGCTGCTTCTGGCCGCTGTCCGGCGCGTCCGGCACGTTGGGCACCTGCCAGAAGTCCTGGCCGGAGTAGAAGTCGCCGGGGTTGGTGACGTGGAACTTGGTGAGCAGGTTGCGCTGCACCTTGAACATGTCGGCCGGGTAGCGGAAGTGCGCCGCCAGGTCGGCCGGGATCGCGCTCTTGGGCAGCACCAGGTCGCCGCCGAACGCCTTGTTCCACGCCTTGAGCACCGGGTCGCCGTCGTCGAACTCGTAGAGCCGGACGGTGCCGTCGTACGCGTCGACGGTGGCCTTCACCGAGTTGCGCATGTAGTTGACGTTCTCCCGGGCGAGCTGGAACGTGCCCCGGTTGGTCAGCTCGTCGGTGGTCTCCTGCTGGAGGTTGATCCGCTCGGCGTACGGGTAGGTCGCCGCCGTGGTGTAGCCGTCGATGATCCACTGGATCTTGCCGCCCACCACCGCCGGGTACGGGTCGCCGTCCAGGGTGAGGAACGGGGCGACCTTCTCCACCCGGTCCCGGGGGTTACGCACGTAGAGCAGCTTGGAGTTGTCGTTGACCGCCTCGGAGAGCAGGAAGTTCGTCTCCTGCTCCTTGATCGAGTAGAGCAGCCGCCGGGTGAACGAGCCGATCTCGACGCCGCCCTCGCCGGTGTAGGTGTAGTACTGCTCGCCGCCGGTGGTCGGGGTGGGCCGGTCGAACTCCACGTCCTTGTCCGCGCTGGTCTGGCCGACGATGGCGTAGTCGTCGGGCTGCATCCGCTCGCCGTAGTAGATCCGCGGCTGGCTGGCCGGGATCTGCTCGGCCTGCGAGGAGCAGGCCTCCTGCGCCTTCTCGCCGAGGAAGCCGGAGACGAAGTACGGTTGCCCGCCGCAGACCACCTGGTTGGCCGGGGCCGCGACCAGGCCGTAGCCGTGGGTGTAGACGGTGTGCCGGTTGATCCAGTTGTTCTGCTGGTCGGTCAGCTCGCCGTAGTTGATCTCGCGGACCCCGACCACGTAGTCGGAGGTCTTGTTCTCCACCGAGTACCGGTCGATGTCCAGCTTGGGGCCGAAGTCGTAGAACCCGCGGACCTGCTGGAGCTGGGTGTACGTCTCGGAGACCAGCTGCGGGTCGAGCAGCCGGACGTTCGGCACCACCGAGGTGTCGGTGGCCAGGCTGGCCGGTGGCACCAGGTTGCTGGCCGCGTACCCCTTGGTCTGCACCTCGGATATGTCGAACGCGGCGCGGGTGGCGTCGATGCTGCGCTGGATGTACGGCGCCTCCTTGTCCCGGGCGCTCGGCTTGACCTCGAAGGTCTGCACCGCCCAGGGGTAGATGCCGCCGATCGCCACGGCCGAGACCCCGAGCAGGGCCAGCGAGATGCCCGGCCAGACCAGGTTCCGCATCACCGCGTTGGAGAACACGATGATGGCGATCGCCACCACCACCGAGATGTACGCCAGGATCTCCTTCGCCGGCAGCAGCGCGTTGACGTCGGCGTAGCCCGCGCCGTACAGCTTGGCGCCCTCGTTGTACTCCAGCAGCATGGCCCGCCGGTCCAGCACGTACGCGACCGCCTTGAGCAGGACGAAGACCGCGACCAGCGTGCTCAGGTGGGCCCGGGCGGCCCCGGTCATCCGGTCGCCGACGCCCTGCAGGCGCACCCCGCCGAAGACGTAGTGCACGGCCAGCGCGCCGATCAGGGCCAGCACCACCGCGGTGAAGCCGACCCCGAGCAGGTAGCGCCAGAACGGCAACTGGAAGACGTAGAAGCCGACGTCGATGCCGAACTCCGGGTCCTTGACGCCGAAGTCACCGCCGTTGCGGAACAGCAGCCACTGGGTCCAGCGGCCCTGCGCGGAGAGCCCGGCGAACAGGCCGAGCACCACGGCGGTCAGGCTGATCCAGGTGCCGATCCGGGGCGTGATCAGCACCCGGTACCGCTCCAGGGTGGCCTGCTCCAGCGAGTGCGGGCGCAGCTTGGGCCGCAACCGGTACGCCAACCAGAGGTTGCCGCCCACGAAGGCGGCCAGGCCCAGCCCGACGGTGAGGAAGAGCAGCACCCGGGTCAGCAGCACACCGGTGAAGACCTGGGTGTAGCGGACCTCGTCGAACCAGAGCCAGTCGGTCCACGCCTGCACCCCCCAGCCGAGCAGGGTGAACAAGAGGAACACCCCGACCAGGACCCCGATGGTGACGCGTCCGCGCCGACTCATCCTCGGCAGGGGGCTGCTGCGCATGACCACTGTTTGGCTCCGCACGCTCGATGTGATCGGCTCCGGACAGGCACCCAGAGTACGGGGTGTTCCTGGAGGTGTCGGGTCAGGTCGCGCCCGGTCGGTCCGGCGTGCCCGCTCTCAGCAGCGGGTCGGCTCGCCACCGGCGCGCAGCGTGTCCAACGCGGTCAATGCGTCGTCCAGCGAGGCGACCCTGAGCATGGGGAGCCCGGGCTGGGGGTTGCGGACCGCCTCGGCGCAGTTGTCGGCGGGGACCAGGAACGCCTTGGCGCCGGCCTTCTTCGCGCCGACCAGCTTCTGGGCGATGCCGCCGATCGGGCCGACCTGACCCTCGTCGTCGATGGTGCCGGTGCCGGCGATGATCTTCCCGCCGGTGAGATCCTCCGGCTTGATCTTGTCGATGATGCCGAGGGCGAACATCAGCCCGGCGCTCGGACCACCGATGTCCTTCAGGTCGATCTTCAGGGTGAACGGGTGCGGCTGCCGCTGGTCCGGGACCACCCCGATCCGGGGACGGCCGTCGGACTCCCGGCTGGTCACGGTGGCGGTCCCGGGGGTGCCGTCGCGGACGTACCCGATGGTCAGCCGGCTGCCGGCGGGCTTGCCCCGGACCAGCTCGACCAGCCGGGTCGCGGAGGTGACCTGCGCGCCGTCGACGGTGGTGACCACGTCACCGGCCTTCAGGGCGCCGGCCGCCGGCCCGTCGGCGGCCACCTCCTTCGCCACCACCTCGACCGGGTAGCCGAGCTTGACCAGGGCGGCGGTCTCCGCGCTGCTCTGCGAGTTCTGGAAGTCCTCGGCGTTGCGCTTCTCGACCTCCTCCTGCGACTCCCCCGGCGGGTAGACCAGCTCCCGGGGCACCACCGCCTCGTCCTTCGACAGCCAGCCGGCGATCGCGGCGCGCAGCTTCACCGTCGGCTGCACGCCGACCGTGGTCATCCGGAGCTGACCGGCGGAGGTGGACGTCTCCCGGCCGCTGACCTGGATCACCTCCCGGCCGTCGGAGGTGCCGAGGGTGTTCACCGTCGGCCCCGGGCCGAGCACCACGTACGGGATGGGTGCGCCGAGCACGCCGATGCTCAGCAGGGTGGTGAGCACAGCACCGAGGAGTACGGTCACGCCGCGACGTCGCATGCGGCAGAGCGTACCGACCGTTGGCGGCGGGGTCGGCGCGCTGCGGCGGACTTCGCCCTCAGCGCAACGCCAGTGGCGGCTACCAGGGGCGCGGCGCGCGTACCGTAGACGTCGTGCCTGATATTCCGTTCGGTTTCGCGCTCCCGGGTGGGCAACCACCAGACCCCAACGATCCCGCGCAGATGCAGCAGTTCATGTCGCAGTTGCAGCACCTGCTCTCCGCGCCGGGCAGCGGGCCGGTCAACTGGGACCTGGCCCGCCAGGTGGCCGCCAGCCAGCTCGCCGCCACGGGCGACCCGATGGCCTCGCCGTACGAGCGGCACGCCGTGGAGGAGGCGCTGCGGCTGGCCGACCTCTGGCTGGAGCCGGCGTCGGCCTGGCCGACCGGCATCCGCACCTCCCTGGCCTGGAACCGCAACGAGTGGATCTTCAAGACGCTGGACGTCTGGCGCAAGCTCTGCGACCCGGTGGCCAGCCGGATGGTCGGCGCGATGGGCGACCTCGTCCCGCCGGAGGCCCGCGCCCAGCTCGGCCCGATGCAGTCGATGGTCGCCACCCTGGGCGGGGCGCTCTTCGGCGGCCAGCTCGGCCAGGCCCTCGGCCAGCTCGCCGCCGAGGTGCTCTCCGCCGGTGACATCGGCCTGCCGCTCGGCCCGGCCGGCACCGCCGCGCTGATCCCGGCCAACATCCGGGTGTACGGCGAGGGTCTGGAGCTGCCCGAGGACGAGGTACGCCTCTACGTCGCCCTGCGCGAGGCGGCCCACCAGCGGCTCTTCGAGCACGTCCCGTGGCTGCGCGGGCACGTGCTGACCGCGGTCGAGAACTACGCGGCCGGCATCCGGGTCAACCGGGAGGCGATCGAGGAGGCGATGGGCCGGGTCGACCCGACCGACCCGGAGTCGATGCAGGCGATCGCCCTGGAGGGGATCTTCACCCCGGAGGACACCCCGGCGCAGAAGGCCTCCCTGGCCCGGCTGGAGACGGCGCTGGCGCTGGTCGAGGGCTGGGTCTGCCACGTGGTCGACAGCGCCGCCGCCGACCGGCTGCCCAACGTGGTCCGGCTCGGTGAGGCGTTCCGGCGCCGTCGGGCGGCCGGCGGGCCCGCCGAACAGACCTTCGCCGCCCTGGTCGGCCTGGAGCTGCGCCCGCGCCGGCTGCGGGAGGCGGCGGCGCTGTGGGCCGCGCTGACCGAGCACCGGGGCATCGCCGGGCGGGACGCGGTCTGGGGACATCCCGACCTGCTCCCCTCGGACGCCGACTTCGCCGACCCGGTGGCGTTCGCGACCACCTCGGCGGATCTCGACGACGAGCTGGCCACCTTCGACTTCACCGCCCCCGGCGGTCCCGAGGAGCAGGCACCGGGCAGCCGCCCCCGCCCCGACGACACCGACGGCGAACCCGACCGGCCCTGACCGCTGCGGACCATCCGGCACGCCGGCCGGCCCACCCGACTCCCGGGGGCCGGCCGGTCGCCGTTGGCCGGCTCGGCCCCGCCGTCCGGCCCAGCCCGGGACCACGCAGACCCGGTAGCCACTCAGGCCCGCTGGCCGCGGGCCGGCCAGGTGTGGTGACCGGTCAGGTGCGCTGGCCGGTCAGGTGCGCTGGCCGGTCAGCAGGGCGCGGGTCGCCTCCCAGCCCTCGACGGCCGGGTCCAGGGCGGCCAGGTCGGCCGGGCCGCGCAGTCGGTGCCAGCCGGGGGTGACCGCCACGTCGGCCGGGGCGGACGCCGCGCGACGCAGGTCCGCCGGCCCGGCGACGTCCAGGTCCAGCGCCGGCAACCACGCGGGTACGGGTAACCGGCACGCCACGCCGAGCAGCCCCGGGCCGCCCTCGACGGGGGCGACGGCGACGGGTCGACTGGTCAGCGGCCGGAGCAGCTTGCCGAGGGTGAGTCCCGGCAGGTCGGGGGCGTCGGCGGCGACCACGGCGGCCTGGTCGTACCCGTCGAGGGCGGCCAGCGTGGCGTTGACGGTGGGCTCGGGCACCTCGTACACGGGGGTGTCGGGCCAGCGCACCGCGTCGGCCAGCCAGCGGTCGGCCGGGGTCACCACGAGCGCGGTCTCCACCTCGGCGAGGGTGGCGAGCAGGTCCACCACGTCCTCGGCCAGCGCGGTACGCCAGCGCATCAGCTCGACGCCGGGCGGTGACCAGGCCACCGGCGCGAGCAACGCCACCACCACCCGTCGGACCATTCTCCGACTGTAGTGCGCCTGGTGCCGATGATCGACTCCTGTGGGCCGAAGTGGGGGCGGTCAACCGGCGACCGGGACGGCGGAGGCGGCGGCGACCCCCTCCAGGTAGCCCCGGGCGCGCTCGGTCTTGGCGTACCGGCCGACCAGCTCCCAGAAGCGGGCGTTGTGGCTCGGCACGATGAGGTGCGCCAACTCGTGCAGCAGCACGTAGTCGAGCACCCAGTCGGGCATGTCCTGGAGCCGGTGCGAGATCCGGATGGTCCGGTCGGCAGGGGTGCAGGAACCCCAGCGGCCGTTCTGGTTGGTGACCCAGCGGACGCTGGCCGGCAGGGCGTCGCCGCCCTGGTCGGACAGGTACAGGCCGATCAGCCGGAGCGCCCGGTCGAGCAGCTCGGTGTCGCTGCGGCTCAACCGGCCCTCGCGGGCGGCGAGCCGGGCCAGCATCCGGTCGACCCACTCGCTCTCCTCGGCCCGGGAGAACTGGTCCGGGATGAGGACCACGACCCGCTCGCCGTCCCGGTAGGCGGACACCGTGCGTCGCCGGCGCTGACTGCGCCGTACCTCGACGACCGGCTTCCGCGCCGCCACCATCAGTGGGCCGCGCAGCCGTGGTTTCCTGCCACGAGGGAAAGCTAATGCGTACTGACCAGGGGTCCGCAAGAGTCAACACCCCGACTCGCGCCCGGAAAATGGTGTTTGGTGGTGAGGAGTCCGAAAAAAACTGGTGATGACCATGAGCTTCGGCAGTCGTCACCCTTCGTGGCGACCGTCGCCGCGTCCACCGGACGTGATCTCCACGGTGGGTGAGCGGCCCGGACGGGGCCTCCGCACCCCGTCCGGGTGACCCCGGGCAGGGTTCCACACGGCGTGTCCCCGGCAAACTCACTTATCCCGCCTATTTCGGGATGCACACTCTCGACGTCGACTTGCTCACAGTGTCGATGTACAGCTGACATGGAACCGCCCAGAGCTGGGTAGGGTCCGCCAACCGGCGGTCACGTGCGTGGCCGCGGAGAAGGACCCGACGCCGGCGCCCCGCGTGGCCCGCCGTCGGGAGAACCGTCGGGCCGACGTGCCCGGCGGACGAGACGAGGAGGCTACCGTGGCCGACCAGGCCCAGACCTACAACGGTTACTGCGTCAAGTGCAAGGAGAAGCGGGACTTCGAGGGGCACGTGGAGGTCTCGAAGACCGGGATGAACATGGCCAAGGGCAAGTGTCCGGTGTGCGGCACAACAGTGAACCGCATCCTGGGCAAGGCCAAGGTCTGACCCGTCCGGGTGCGACTCGGGAGGGGCGGCCGGCGCGGCCGCCCCTCCCGCGCGTCCGGCCCGGCGACGCCGGACCACCGCCGGGCGTCGGCCCGCCCGCGCCGACCCACCGTGGGTGACTCGCACACCGACCTGCCGCAGCCGACCAGAGCGCCCGCCCAACCGCGGGTGACCACCCACCTGCCCGCCGTGGGTGACCACAGCACCTGCCCGCTGAGGGGACCACAGCGCCGGTCAGCTCGCGGGCGACCACCTGCCTGTCAGCTAGGCGACATCACTGGCGGTAGTCTGTGGATAACTCGCCGGTTCTTGTGGACAACGCTGGATCTGGCGCTGCATACCTGTGGACAACGATCGACGGACCGCAGGGATTCGATCACGATTTGTTGTCATGAGCCCGCCCCACCCCGCACCCGCCCGGTCGACGTTGCTCCGCCCGGCCCTGTTGCCCGGGCTGACCCGGCTCTGGCGTGACCGGCACACCCTGCAACTGGGGCTCACCCCGGGCCGGGCCGTGCTGCTGGAGGTGACCGGCACCGGCATCACCCGGCTGCTCGACCTGCTCGACGGCACCCGTAGCGAACGCGTCGTCCTGGCGGACGCGGCAGCAGCCCGGGTCGACCCCGGCCAGGCGCGCGGGCTGATCGACACGCTGCACGCCGCCGGGCTCGTCGTACCGGCGCACACCCTGCTTCCCCGTGACCTCACCGGCCCGGACCGCGCCCGGCTCGCCGCGGAGGCCGGGGCACTCGCCCTGACCGCGCCGGCCGCCCGGCCCGGCACCCCGGCCCAGGTGCTCCGCCGACGACGCGGCGCCCGGGTGGTGGTGGCCGGGGCGGGCCGGCTCGGCGCGCCCGTCGCCGTGGCCCTGGCCCAGGCCGGCGTCGGTCACGTGGCCGCCGAGCTGACCGGCCCGGTCCACCCCGGCGACCTGGTGGGGACCGGGCTGGCCGCGACCGAGGTGGGGCGGCCGCTGGCCACCGCGATCCGGGCCGCCGTCGACCGGGTCGCCCCCGGCACCCGGACCGGCCCGGTCGACCGACGCCGGGTCGACCTGGTGGTGCAGGTCGGCGCGGACCGGCCGGCGGGCCTGCTCGCCAGCGGGTACGCCCGGCGTCGCCAACCGCACCTGCTGCTCACCCTCCGGGAAGGGGTGCCGGTGGTCGGCCCGCTGGTCCGGCCGCCGGTCGGCCCCTGCCTGAACTGTCTGGACCTGCACCGCACCGAGCGGGATCCGGGCTGGCCCGGCCTGGCCGCCCAGCTCGCCACCGGCACAGCCGACCAGTCCTGCGGCACGGCCACCCTGCTCACCGCCGTGGGTTACGCCGTCGCCGAGGTGCTGGCCCAGCTCGACGGCGGCACCCCGGAGACGGTGGGCTGCGCCGTGGAGATCGGGCCCGCCGGCCGGTTCCGTCGCCGGGCCTGGGCCCCACACCCCGGGTGCTCCTGCGCCGACCCCGGCCGCCGCCGGTGACCGCCGGACAGCGCCGGCGAGCCGGCCCGGGGGGGCGCGGAAGGCGGGATGCGGCCACCAGCCCGGCCGCCGAGCAGCAACAAGGGCTCGAAGTCGGTAACAATGGCCGGGTGACCGACATCCCGCGCCGCGCCGTGTCCCGGACCGCCAAGCTCGCCGCTCTGCCGCTCGGCTTCGCCGGTCGGACCGTCCTCGGAATGGGAAAGCGCGTCACCGGCATCGCCTCCGACGTCATCTCCGCCGAGATCCAACAACGCACCGCCGAGCAGCTCTTCAGCGTCCTCGGGCAGCTCAAGGGCGGGGCGATGAAGTTCGGCCAGGCGCTGTCGGTGTTCGAGGCGGCGTTGCCGGACGAGATCGCCGCCCCCTACCGGCAGGCCCTGACGAAGCTCCAGGAGGCCGCCCCGCCGCTGCCGGTGGCCAGCGTGCACAAGGTGCTCGCGGAGCAGCTCGGGCCGGACTGGCGGGACCGGTTCGTGGAGTTCGACGACACCCCGGCCGCGGCGGCCAGCATCGGGCAGGTGCACCGGGCGGTGTGGCGCGACCCGGAGACCGGGGTGTCCCGGACGGCCGCCGTCAAGATCCAGTATCCGGGTGCCGGGGACGCCCTGCTCGCCGACCTCAAGCAGCTCTCCCGGCTCGGCGGGATGTTCCGGGCCATCCAACCGGGCCTGGACGTCAAGCCGCTCCTGGCCGAGCTGCGGGAACGGATCACCGAGGAGCTGGACTACGAGCTGGAGGCCGAGTCGCAGCGCGCCTTCGCCGCAGCGTACGTCGACGACCCGGAGATCTTCATCCCGGCGGTGCTCTCCGCGTCGCCCCGGGTGCTGGTCACCGAGTGGATCGAGGGGACTCCGCTGGCGGACATCATCCGGGAGGGCACCGAGGAGCAGCGCAACACCGCCGGCCGGTTGATGGCGACCCTGCACCTGTCCGCCCCACCACGGGCCGGGCTGCTGCACGCCGACCCGCACCCGGGGAACTTCCGGTTGCTGCCGGACGGCCGGCTCGGCGTCATCGACTTCGGGGCGGTCGCCCGGATGCCCGAGGGCACCCCGGAGCCGATCGGCCGGCTGCTCGGGCTGTCGTTGCGCGGTGACGCCGACGCGGTCGTCGCCGGGTTGCGCGAGGAGGGCTTCGTCAAGCCGACCGAGCCGATCGACGCCACGGCGCTGCTGGACTACATCCGTCCCATGCTCGACCCGGTGGCCCAGGAGGAGTTCCGGTTCACCCGGGCCTGGCTCCGCGCCGAGGCGACCCGGCTGGCCAGCCCGAAGTCACCCGCCTTCCAGCTCAGCCGGCAGCTCAACCTGCCCCCGTCCTACCTGCTCATCCACCGGGTGACGCTGGGCTCGATCGGGGTGCTCTGCCAGCTGGAGGCGAAGGCGCCGTACCGGGGCATCCTGGAACGGTGGCTGCCCGGTTTCGCACCGGTGGCCTGACCACTGACGCACGCGGGGGCCTGACCACTGACGCACGCGGGGGCGGTGACCGGATTTCCGGTCACCGCCCCCGTCTGTCGGTGGTGGTCTAGAGAACGCCCAGGTCGCGAGCCGACTGGCTGCGGCTCTCCATCGCGACGGTACGGGCGGAGCGGTGCGCCTCAGTGCTCGTGGTGGTACGACCGGCCTGAGGCCGGCGCATTCGAGCCCGGGACAACGCTTCGTGGAGTAGTTGCATCTCGGTCACGTTCGGCAGGTGCAGCATCAACGTCAACTTTCTCGTGGCCGACGACCGTCGGCGGGTGGGTGGAACGGATCGGGTAGGTGTCAGGCTGCCAACCGGACCGCGTTACGCGAGGTGGCCACACCACTGGCCGCCAGTCGCGCCTCGGCCTCGACCTGAAGGGCCGCGTCCCGGGCGAGGTCCTCCTTGCGCGGACGGCCACGGGGCCGCTTGCGCGGGACGACCGCGCCACGCTCGAAGATCTCGCCGCCCCAGACGCCCCAGGGCTCGGCCCGCTCGACCGCACCGGCCAGGCACTCGACGCGCAGCGGGCAGTCCCCGCAGAGCGACTTGGCCAGCTCCAGGTCGGTGGGCGAGTCGGAGAACCACAGGTCGGGGTCGAACTTCCGGCAGGGAAGGTTCGCCTCCAGCTCGACGCTCACATCGAGGGGGGCCAACGCCAGACTCATCTCCCGGTCACCTCTCTCTCACTTCGATCTCATGGATCGCATTCCGACGTACTTCGACGGGCAAAAAACTGAGGCCGCGGATCCCGGTGAGCGGGTTCCGCGGCCTCGAGGTGAGCCGGTGGTCTGAAGATCAGACCGGTCTCCCTCGAGGTGGAACGCCGCGGACATCCATGCGCTTCGTAGCGACATCAATGCCCAGACCCGTGAAGCCACTGGTCCCCTCGACTCCCGCAGTGGGCACAACAGTCAGGTTCAGCTCGGCCTGAACCGAGACCTGGTGCACCTGCGGAGCCGACGGTCGCGGAGCAGCCGGGGCCACCCGAACAGCCGACAGCGGAGCGTGGGCAGCTGGCATCGCCGCCGGACGCTCATAGGTGAAGATCTCCACGGGTGCCACCTCCCTCAACGTTCCTCGTGCCGACTGGGACCAACCCCGTGAGCAGCCGAAACGGCGCTGCTCCCGAGGTGCGTTCTGAGGCTATTCCTCGCCCCGGGGCGAGAGCAAACGAATTTACGACGAGATTGGGGAAGTTTTTTCCGGACCGATGTCCTCCACCGCGGCACCGGCCACCAACGCCAGCACCGCCTCGCCGTAGAGGCCGAGTTTGCGGGGGCCGATGCCGGCGATCGCGATCAGCTCCTCCATCCGCGCCGGACGCCGTTCGGCCAGCGCTACCAGGGTGGCGTCGGTGAACACCACGTACGCCGGCACCCGTTGCGTCCCGGCCACCCGGGCCCGCCAGTCGCAGAGCCGCTCGTACAGGTTCTCGTCGATGTCGGAGGGGCAGCTCGGGCAGCGCCCCAGCTTGCGGTCCGCCCCGGCGAGCAGGGTCGCGCCGCAGATCCGACAGGAGACCACCTGGCTGCGGCGGCGCTCCACCGCCCGTTTCACCCCGGCCGCACCACCCGCCCGGGCCGCGCCGGCCCGTTCGCCGCCCCCGGTCCGGTCCAGCTGGGGCAGGAACCGCGACGGGCGACGGGACCGGCCACCCGGCGAGCGGGCCGAGGCGTACGACAGCCAGAGCCACTGCCGGGCCCGGGTGATCCCGACGTAGAGCAGCCGCCGCTCCTCCTCCACCTGCTCCGGGGTCCGGGCGTACGAGGTGGGCAGGGTGCCCTCGGCCAGGCCGACCAGGAACACCGCGTCCCACTCCAGCCCCTTGGCCGCGTGCAGGGAGGCCAGGGTCACCCCGTCCACGGTCGGCACGTGCTGCTGGGCGGCCCGCCGGGCCAGCTCGTCGGTGAAGCCCGTGAGGGTCGCCGGGCGCTCCACCGCCGCCGCCTCGCCGATCGGCAGCACCTCGGGGGTGGCCGCGTACTCCTCGGCGAGCTGGACCAGGGCGGCGAGCGCCTCCCAACGCTCCCGGGCCGCGCCACCCGGCGGGGGCGTGTCGGGCGCCCACCCGATGGCGGTCAGCGCCTCCCGGGCCGCGACCGGCACCGGGGTCTCGCCCGGGATCGACCGGGTGGCGGCCCGCAACGCCACCATCGCCTGGCGCACCTCGGCCCGCTCGAAGAACCGTTCCGCCCCCTGCACCACGTACGGCACGCCGACCTCGGTCAGCGCCTTCTCGTACGCCTCGGACTGGGCGTTGGTGCGGAACAGCACAGCGATCTCCCGCGCCGGGGTGCCCCCCTCGATCAGGGTCCGGCAGCGGGCCGCCACCGCGTTCGCCTCGGCCGGCTCGTCGGTGAAGATCCGCAGGTCCGGTTCGGGGCCGGGCGGGCGCTGGCCGTGCAGCTCCAGCCGCAGCCGCGCCTCGGTGCCCCGGGCCTGGCCGATCACCGCGTTGGCCAGCCCGACCACCTGCGGGGTGGACCGGTAGTCACGGACCAGTCGGACCACTGTCGCGTCCCGGTGCCGGCGCGGGAAGTCGATCAGGTACGCCGAGGTGGCCCCGGTGAACGAGTAGATGGTCTGGCTGGCGTCACCGACCACCGTCACGTCGTCCCGGCCCCCCAGCCAGACGTCGAGCAGCCGTTGCTGGAGCGGGTTGACGTCCTGGTACTCGTCGACGACGAAGTGCCGGTACTGGCTCCGTACCTGCTCGGCCACGTCCCGGTGCTCCTCGATGCCCCAGACCGCGGCCCGCAGCAGGTCCTCGAAGTCGATCACCCCGGAGGACCGTTTCAGCCGTTCGTACGCGGTGAAGACCTCGGCCACCCGGGCCGGGTCGTGGGGCGTCTCGCGCAGCGCCTTGGCGGCGGCGACCGGGTACTCCCCCGGCTCGACCAGTGACGACTTGGCCCACTCGATCTCGCCGGCCAGATCCCGGGCGGCGGCCCGGTCGGCCCGCAGGCCCACCTTGGCGGCCGCCAGGGTGACCATTCGGACCTTGCTGTCCAGCAGCTCCGGCATGGCCCGCCCGGACAGCAGCCGGGGGGCGAAGTACCGCACCTGGCGCAGGGCCGCGGCGTGGAACGTCCGCGCCTGCACTCCCGGCACCCCGATCAGGGCCAGCCGGTTGCGCATCTCGGCGGCGGCCCGCGCGGTGAAGGTGACCGCCAGCACGTGCCGGCCGACGATCTCGCCGGTCAGCACCCGGTGGGCGATCCGGGAGGTCACCGCGCGGGTCTTGCCGGTGCCGGCACCGGCCAGCACGCAGACCGGGCCGGCCGGCGCGGTGACCGCCGACCGTTGGTCCGGATCCAGCCCGCTGAGCACCGCCTCCACCCCCGAGTGATCCCCCACAGCCAGGAATCATCTCAGCTCCGGCTGATGTTGTAGCGGTTAGCCTGGCCTGACCGGGCCGATGCGGCGACCCCTGGAGGACCGACGATGTTGACCATGTATTCGACCCCGTGGTGCGGCTACTGCCACCGGCTGAGGTCACAGCTGGACCGGGAAGGTATCGGATACGAGGTGGTCGACATCGAGCAGGACCCGCAGGCGGCGGACTTCGTGATGAGCGTCAACGGCGGCAACCAGACCGTCCCGACCCTGCGCTTCGCCGACGGCAGCGCGCTGACCAACCCGTCCATCGTCCAGGTCAAGCAGCACCTGGCCGCACTCACCGGCTGACCCTACCGGCCCACCGCGCGGGCGGTCCAACCCACCGGTCGGGCCGCCCGCGCGGCGTCGGGGTCACCGGCCGGGGATCCGGTCGACCGCGGGGTCGGACAGCGGCCGGCGGGGGCCGGGACGTGGACCGCCGGGGCGGGCGGGACGGCGGTCGCCGGGGTCGGCGGGGTCGGCGGGACGGCCGTCGGCGGGACGGCGTTCGGCGGGACGGCGTTCGGCGGGACGGCGTTCGGCGGGACGGGCAGGACGGCCGTCGGCGGGGTCAGCCGACGGCCCTGCCAGAGCCAGAGACCGGCGAGTGTGGTGACCACCCCGACGAGGACGAAGAGCAGCCGGTAGTCGATCGCACCGACGAGCAGCGCCCCGGTGCCGATGGAGACCGCCTGCGGGCCGCTGACCAGCGCCTCGGAGGCCGCGGTGACCCGGCCGAGCAGCCCCGGCGGGGTACGCCGCTGGACCAGCGTGCTCAGCCCGACCATGGTCAACGGCAGGGACAGCCCGGCCAGCAGCAGCGCCAGCACGCCGAGCCGCAGATCCGGCCAGGCCAGGGCCAGGGCGGCCGGGCCGAAGAGGGTCACCCCGGCGGCGAGCGCCCCCAGCTCACCCACCCGGCGGACGACCGTCGGCGAGAGCAGACCGCCGGCCAGGCCGCCGACCCCCTGCACGGTGATCAGCACCCCGACGAAGGCGGCGTCGCGGTCCAGCCCCTGGTCGACGTACGCGAAGATCAGCGATTCGGTGAAGCCCATCACGAGCGAGCCCAGCCCGTACCCGAGCAGCGCCCGGCGCAGGGCCGCCTCGCGGGTCAGGTGACGCAGCCCGGCGGCCAGCTCGGCGGGCCAGCGCAGGGTGGCGGCGGCGGGCGGGTGCTCGGTCACCCGGAGCAGGCCCACCACGGCGGCGGCGACCACGAACCCGGTCATCGCCAGGCTGGTGAGCAGCCAGCCACCGACCGCCGCGTACAGGGCCGCGCCGGCCAGCGGACCACCGAGGCGCAGGCCCTGCCGCACGGTCTGCAACGCCCCGTTCGCGTCGGCCAGCAGCTCGCTCGGCACGAGCTGGCGGAGCAGTCCGTTCAGGGTGGCGTGCAGTGTCAGGTAGGACAACCCGTAGCAGGCCGCCACCAGGTAGACGATCCAGACGTCATCCCGGTCGCGGACCGCGAACAGCGGACTGAGCAGCAGTGCCGTGCCGAGGTTGGCGACCACGAAGAACGGTCGGCGACGGTACCGGTCGACGACCCAGCCGACCAGCGGGGCAAGGACCATCGGCGCGATGATCGCGAAGATGGTCGCGCCGGCCAGCCCGTCGGAGCCGGTCAGATCCTTGACCCAGATGGCGAGGGCGAGCAGCAGCATCGACTCGGCCGCCATGCTGGCCAGCAGCGCGACGAAGAGCAGACGGAAGTCGGGGCGGCGCAGGACGGTGTGCATGGGGTTCCCTCCGGCGGGAGTGGCGCCCGGGTGGGGCGCGTACGGGGGAACTGCCGCCGGGTGGGACGGCATCGTCCCCGGTGCCCGGTGGGCAGGTTCCACAGTCCTCTTTTTGTCGCAAGACACGCCCTCGTCGGGACCTCCGACTCCGGTCGCGCCGTCCATACTGACCGTGGGGGGCGAATTTCATACAGTTACCGTCGCGTCCTGCGGCGGTCGACGGAATCGAGGACATCGTGCCTCCTGCCGTACCGAGCCCGATCCTGCGGCGACGCAGGCTCGGCAATGAACTGCGCCGGCTGCGCGAGGCGGCGGAACTCACCGGTGACCAGGTGATCGAGCGGATCGGCTGGGCGTCGGCGTCGAAGCTCTCCCGCCTGGAGAACGGCCGCAGCCGCCCCGACCCGGAGGACGTCGGCATCCTGCTCGACCTCTACGGGGCCGGCGCCGCCCTGCGGGACGAGCTGCTCGTCATCACCGAGGAGGCCGGCGACATGCGCGCCTGGCGCAGGTCGTATCCGGTGATGACCCAGCAGCAGTTGGGCTGGACCGAGCTGGAGGCCGGCTGCGCCCAGATCCGGGAGTACAACCCGGTGCTGGTGCCGGGGTTGTTGCAGACCGAGGGGTACGCCCGGCTGCGGATCGTCTCGGCCAACGCCGCCGCCACGGAGTCGGCCGGGCCGTCCGCCGGACACGACCCGGAGACCGAGGTCAAGGCCCGCCGCGCCCGGCAGTCCCTGCTCGACCGCGCGGACGGTCCGGAGTACACGGCGGTGCTGGAGGAGGCCGCGCTGGGTCGGCGGGCCTGCCCGCCCGACGTGCTGCGGGACCAGCTCGCCCACCTCTGTGAGCTGGCCATCCTGCCGAACGTGACGCTGCACCTGCTGCTCCGGGACACCCGGATCGGGGAGTTCTACCTGCCGCCGACGGCGTTCTCGCTCTACCGGTTCGCCGACGCCCAGGATCCGGAGACGCTGGCGATCGAAGGAGGCTTCATCGACGTCATGTCGACCGAGGCAACCACGGTAAATCGATATAAAGTGGCATTTGAGTGGTTGTGCTCGGCGGCGCTCTCCGCATCGGACACCCTTACCTGGCTCTTCACGGCGACGGGACGGCTGACCGAGACGGCGACCTCGTCCACAGCGGCCCCGGGTCCGACAGCAGCGCCGGCCCAGCGCCGCCGACAAACCGGGCGTCTGACGGATCGGTGACACCCACCTGCCGTCAGGGCCGGGCGACCGCCGCTCGTTTCGTCGAAGCAGTTCCAGAAACCAGGAGCAGAGTCATGAACGAGATCCAGGAGACCGTGCCCGCCGACGCCCGCTGGCACAAGAGCACCCGCAGCCAGACCTCCAACTGCGTCGAGGTCGCCCAGCTGCGCACCGCGGCGGCGGCGGTGGCGCTGCGGGACAGCAAGGACCCGGGCGGCCCGATCCTGCTCTTCCCCCGGGCCGGCTGGCTCGGCTTCATCGAGGGCACGAAGAACGGACAGTTCGCACTGGACTGATCCGGCGACCGCGCGGGGCCGTCGGCGGGACCGCCGGCGGTCCCGCACCGTCCCGGTCCGGCCCGACCGGAGCACAACGTGGTCAGGCCCGACCGGAGGACACCCCCGGTCGGGCGCGGTCAGCAGTGACCGTCGAGCCAGCGGTGGACCAGGAACAGGGCGATCGACGACGGCGGCGGCAGGAGCACCCGGTCACCGTCCCCCGCATCCACCGCCCGTCCGGCCAGCACCGCGCCGATCTCCCGCCGGGTGAACCAGCGGGCGTACGCGATCTCCGTCGGATCGAGCCGCACCGGCTCCCCCGGGTCCGCCTCGGCCAGGTAGCCCAGCATCAGCGAACCGGGAAACGGCCAGGCCTGGCTGCCCGCGTACCGGATCCGCTCGACCCCGACGCCGACCTCCTCGCGGACCTCACGCAGCACGGCCGCCTCCACCGACTCCCCCGGCTCGACATAGCCGGCGAGGCAGGAGAAACGCCGCTGCCCCGGGGTACGCGGCCAGGTGGCGTTGTTGCCCAGCAGGCAGCGACCCTCCGGACCGTCCACCCCGTCGTGCACCAGGACGATCATCGCCGGGTCGGTACGCGGCCACGCCCGGTGGCCGTCCGCGTCCACCCGCGACCAGCCGCCCTCGTCGACCTCGGTCCGCTTCCCGGTCCGCGGTGACCAACCATGCCCCAGATGCCAGTTGACCAGGGCGAGCGCGGTGGTGAAGATCCCGGCGTCCCGGTCACCGAGCAGATGGCCGATCTCCCGCAGGTGGGCCGCCCGGGTGTCCGGCAGCTCGGGCAGCGGGGCGTCCACCGCGAACACCGGCACACCGTCGGGCTCCACCCCGAGAAAGAGCGGGTACGCCTCGCCGGGCGACCCGACCTGCCCCGGCGACCCGACCTGTCCCGGCGCCTCGACCTGGGCGGCGTCGCGGAACACCAGCACCGGCGGGTTCACGTCGGCCCGGACGAGCGCCCGCCCCTCCCTGGTCGAGTCCAGGACCAGCACCCGGGCCCGCTGCCAGGCCTGCGCCAACCACTGCGGGTCGGTACGCCGGTGCGCGGCCCGGTCCAGCGTGGAACGGGCCAGCGGCGGAGCGGTCTCACCGCTCACGCCGACTCCGTACGCACCGCGGTGAGGGCGGCCAACGGACCGGCGACCCGCTCGGCGTCCCCGAGCACCACCACGACCGCCCCTGCCGGGGCGAGGTACCGGGCCGCCGCCTCGGCGACGTCGTCCACGGTGGCCTTCGCCAGTCGGGCCGCATGCTCGGCGATGAAGTCCAGCCGCAACCCGTTGCCGGCGTACGCACTGGTCAACGCGGCCAGCCCGGCCTGGGTGGAGATGCCGAGCTGAAGGGTGCCCAGGGCGTACTGGCGGGCCTGCTCCAGCTCCTCCGGGCCGGGCGGCAGCGACGCCAGCCGACCCAGCTCGTACGTCGTCTCCAGCAGGGCCGGGCCGGTCGCCTCGGTGGCCACCTCGGCCCCGGCGACCAGCACCGACCCGGCCACCGAGTGCTCGACCGACGAGTGCGGGCCGTAGGTGTAGCCCTTGTCCTCCCGGATGTTCTCCGTCCAGCGGGACGAGAAGTAGCCCCCGAAGATCAGGTTCGCCAGTTGCAGCGCGGCGTGGTCCGGATGGGTGCGGGGCACCGCCGGCAACGCGATCCGCAGCGACGACTGCACCGAACCCGGCCGGTCCACCAGCAGCAGCGGCCCCGGTTCCAGCGGCGGCGCGGGCGGCAGGTCGGCCCCCCGGCTGTCCCCGGTCCAGCCGGTCAGGGCCTTCTCCGCAGCGTCCAACGCGCGCTCCGGCTGGACGTCGCCGACCAGCACCAGCACCGCCTCGGCCGGGTGCACCCGGTCGGCGTGCAACCGGCGCAGCGCCGCCGGACGGACTGCGCGGACCTGCTCCGGCTCCGGCGTCTGGACCGCGTACGGGTGCCGGCCGTAGATCCGCCGGAGCAGCGCGGTACGCACCACCTGGGCCGGCTGGCTCTGCGCCACCTGGATCCGGTCCACCAGCCGGTCCCGTTCGGTCTGCACCCAGTCGGCCGGGTAGCTGGCCCCGGTCAGCACGTCGGCCAGGATCTCCAGCATCCGGTCCAGCCCGGTGACCAGCCCCGCGCCGGAGACCATCAGCCGGTCCGGATCGACCCCGGCGGAGAGCCCGCCGCCGACCTTCTGCAGCTCGGCGGCGATCCGGGTGGCGGTGAGGGTGGCGGTGCCGGCGAGCAGCGTCTCGGCGAGGATCGCGCTGCGGGCCAGGTGGGTCCGGCCGAACGGCAGCCACAGCCGCAGCTCGACCAGGGGCACCGCGGGCCGGCGTACCGCGATCACGGTCAGCCCGTTACCGAGCCGCCGCTCGGCCTGCCTGGGCAGCTTGAGCCGCCGGGTCGGTCCGAGCGCCGGCAGCGCCCGGACGGTAGGGGTCAACGCGCTCACCGGGCACCTCCGGGGATGATCTCGATGGAGGCGCGGCGGTCCGGGCGCAGCGTGGCGGCGGCGGCGCGGACCTGCGCCTCGGTGACCTCGCCGACCAGCCGGGGCAGCTCGTTGAGCAGGCCCGGCTCGCCGCGCTGCTGTTCCAGCACCGCCATCCGCAGCGCCCGGCCGAGCACCGCGTCGGTGTCCCGCAGCAGGTGGGTAGCCATCCGCGCCTGGGTGCGGGCCAGTTCGCCGTCGGTCAGCCCGTCGGTGGCCAGCCGGTCCAGCTCCTCGTCGACCGTGCGCAGCACCTTGTCCACGTCGCCGCCGGGCGGCAGGTGCGCCTGGAACAGCAGCGCGGTGGGGTCGCGGACGTCGAACGGGTCACCCATGAAACCGAGGTAGCCGCCGAGGCCGGTGACGCTGCGGTCCCGCTGGACCAGCCGCTCGACCAGCCGGGACGCCTCCCCGTCGGTCAGCACCTCGGCGAGGACCGCGTAGGCGAGGTAGCCGGTGAAGTCGCCGACCGGATCGGGCACCCGCCACGCCGAGGCCACCGCCGGCAGCGGCGCCAGCCGATCGGTGTACGAGGTGCGCCGCTCGGCGGTCAGGTCGGGCTCGGTGAAGTCGGGGCGTTCCGGGGCCGGCCGGGCCGGCACGTCACCGAAGTGCCGTTCGACCAGGGCGGTCGCCTCCGCGACGTCGACGTCCCCACTGACCGCGAGCACGGCGTTGCCGCTGGCGTAGTAGCGGCGGAAGAAGTCGGCGGCGTCGGCGACGGTGGCGGACTCCAGGTCGTCGAAGGATCCGTAGCCGTCGTGCGCGTTGGGGAAGGTGTCGAACATGACCGGCGGCAGGGTCAGCCAGGGGAACCCGCCGTACGGCCGGTTGAGCACGTTGACCCGGATCTCCTCCTTGACCACGTCGACCTGGTTGCGCAGGTTCTCCTCGGTCAGCCGGGGGCCGCGCATCCGGTCGGCCTCCAGGAACAGCGCCCGTTCCAGGGCGTTGGCGGGCAGCGTCTCGTAGTAGTCGGTGTAGTCCAGGTGGGTGGAGCCGTTGAAGGTGCCGCCGGCACCCTGGACGTGCCGGAAGTGGGCCAGCTTCTCCAGGTTCTCCGAGCCCTGGAACATCAGGTGCTCGAAGAGGTGGGCGAAGCCGGTGCGGCCCTGCGGCTCGGAGCGGATGCCGACGTCGTAGACGACCGCCACCCCGATCACCGGGGCGCTGCGGTCCGGGGTGAGGACCACCCGTAGGCCGTTGTCGAGGGTGAACCGCTCGACCGGGTACTTCGTCGTGGGAATCTTCGCTCTCCGGGTCGGCACGTGATCGACCCTAGCGTGTCGCCACCGGCGACACGGCCGTCCTCGGGTCGCCAAGGGTGCCGGGGGTGTGCGGCGGCCGCTCCGGGTGTCGACGGGTGTGCGGCGATGAGCCCGAAAACCCCCAAGAGAAGGGGTAAGCCGGCAATATCCGGGACTGTTAATCCCACGATGTGGACTGTTCTTGACGCTGCCGGACCCCTGCCCCACTCTTCCTACCAACTAAATAGGAATACTGCGGATTGGATGGACGATGAGACGGCTCCCCTTCCGTCGGTTGGTCTCCCTCGCCACCCTCGCCGTCATCGGCGCGGCCACGATGGGGACCACCGCGGCGTGCGGTGACGACGACAGCGCCGGTGGCGGCGATTCCGGCCCGGTCACCCTGCGGCTGGGCTACTTCCCCAACATCACCCACGCGCCGGCCGTGGTCGGTGTCGAGAAGGGCATCTTCGCCGAGAAGCTCGGCAGCGACGTCAAGCTCGACACCAAGACGTTCAACGCCGGCCCGGCCGCCGTGGAGGCGATCTTCTCCGGCGCGCTCGACGCCACGTACATCGGGCCGAACCCGACGGTGAACGCCTTCTCCAAGTCCAAGGGCGAGGCCGTCCGGGTCATCTCCGGCGCCGCCTCCGGCGGGGTCGCCCTGGTGGTCAAGCCGGAGATCACCTCGGTCGAGCAGCTGCGCGGCAAGAAGATCGCCACCCCGCAGCTCGGCAACACCCAGGACGTGGCCATCCGCTACTGGCTCCAGGAGAAGGGCCTGAAGACCACCAAGGAGGGCGGCGGCGACGTCAAGATCGTCCCGCAGGAGAACGCCCAGACGGTGGAGACCTTCTCCAGCGGCACGATCGACGGCGCGTGGGTGCCCGAGCCGTTCGTCTCCCGGCTGGTCAACGCCGGCGGCAAGGTCCTCGTCGACGAGCGGGACCTCTGGCCCGACAAGAAGTTCGTCATCACCAACCTGATCGTCTCCACCAAGTTCCTCAAGGCCCACCCCGAGACGGTGAAGAAGCTGGTCGAGGCGCAGGTCGCGGCGAACGACTTCGTCAACGCCAAGCCGGACGAGGCCCAGCAGGCGATCTCCGACCACATCGGCAAGATCACCGGTAAGCCGCTGGACCTCAAGCTGATCAAGCAGGCGTGGCCGACCCTGCTGTTCACCAACGACCCCATCGCGTCCTCGCTCAAGACCGGGCTGGACCACGCCGTCGCGGTGCAGCTGACCCAGCCGGTCGACCTCGACGGGCTGTACGACCTGAAGTACCTCAACGAGGTGCTCAGGACCCAGGGCCAGGCCGAGGTCACCCAGCCGTGACGTCGACCACGACGACCCCGCAGAGCGCGACCGCCGCGGTCGCGCTCTCCGGGGTGACCAAGGTGTACGGGCGCGGGACGAACGCCGTCCTCGCCCTGGACGGGGTGAGCCTGGACGTCCGTCCGGGCGAGTTCGTCTGCCTCGTCGGCGCGTCCGGCTGCGGCAAGAGCACGCTGCTTAACCTGGTCGCCGGGCTGGACCGGGCGCAGGGCGGCACCATCACGGTGGCCGACGACGCGAACCCCGGCCTGATGTTCCAGGAGCCGGCGCTCTTCCCGTGGCTGACCGTCGAGGCCAACGTCGAGGTCCCGTTGAAGCTGCGCGGGCTGCCCCGGGCCGAGCGTCGGGAACGGGTGGCGGAGCTGCTGAGCACCGTCCACCTGTCCGACTTCGGGCGCAAACGGCCGCACCAGCTCTCCGGCGGCATGCGGCAGCGGGTCGCCCTGGCCCGCACCCTCGCCCTGGACACCCCGGTGCTGCTGATGGACGAGCCGTTCGGCGCGCTCGACGCGATGACCCGGGACATCCTGCACGACGAGCTGGAACGCATCTGGACCGAGCGGCAGCTCACCGTGCTGTTCGTGACCCACAACGTCCGGGAGGCGGCCCGGCTCGCCGACCGGATCATCCTGCTCAGCAGCCGACCCGGCCGGATCATCTGGTCCACGGAGGTGAACGTGGCCCGTCCCCGGCGCATCGACTCCCCCGAGGTGGCCGCGATCGCCTCCGAGGTCACCGACCGACTCCGTACCGAGGTGGGCCGCCATGGCAAATGACACCCTGACCGGCGCGGCCCGCACCGACGCGGAGATCTCCGGGCTGGACGCGCTGGAGATCGCCGGCCAGGAGAAGGAGGTCTCCCGGGGTGCCCGGCTCTGGGCGTCCACCTGGCCCAAGCTCGCCGCGCTCGGCATCGCCATCGGCCTGTGGCAGCTGGTGGTCTGGAGCGGGTGGAAGCCGCCGTACTCGCTGCCCGGCCCGGTCACCGTCGCCGAGGAGCTGGTCCGGCAGGCCAGCGGCCGGCAGCTCTGGGACGGGCTCGCCACCACGCTGCAACGGGCGGCGCTCGGCTATCTCTTCTCCGTCGCGGTCGGCCTGCTGGTCGGCCTGGCGGTGGCCCGGTTCACGGTGCTCCGGGCGGCGATCGGCTCGATGATCACCGCATTGCAGACGATGCCGTCGATCGCCTGGTTCCCGCTGGCCATCCTGCTGTTCGAGCTGAGCGAGAAGGCGATCTTCTTCGTGGTGGTGCTCGGTGCCGCGCCGTCCATCGCCAACGGGGTGATCAGCGGGGTCGACTACGTGCCGCCGCTGCTGGTCCGGGCCGGCCGCAACCTCGGCGCCCGGGGGCTGAACCTCTACCGGTACGTCATCGCGCCGGCCGCGCTGCCCGCCATCGTCGCCGGGCTCAAGCAGGGCTGGGCCTTCTCCTGGCGCAGCCTGATGGCCGGTGAGCTGCTGGTGGTCGGCATCTCCCAGACGTCGCTGGGCGCCCAGCTCACCTACTCCCGGGAACTGTCCGACGCACCCTGGCTGCTCGCCACGATGATCGTCATCCTGGTGGTCGGGCTGGTGGTCGACGCCGCGTTCGGGGCGGCGGACCGGGCGATCCGCCGCCGCTGGGGCGTCCTGGACCAGGCTGGTCAGTGACGTGTACATCTCCGCGCGCAGCGACTATGCGCTCCGGGCCATGCTCGCCGTCGCCGCCTCCGGCGGCGGGCACGCCGGCCCCGACGACGGGACCGGCCGCCCCGACGGTGGGGTGGGTGGGGACCTGGTGAAGGCGGCGAGCCTGGCGCAGGCGCAGGGCATCCCGCTGAGCTTCCTCCAGGGCATCCTGCTCGACCTGCGCCGTGCCGGTCTGCTGCTCAGCCACCGGGGCACCGAGGGCGGCTACGCGCTGACCCGCCCCGCCGCGCAGATCAGCGTCGGGGACGTGCTGCGCGCCGTCGGCGGCTCACTGACCACCGTCCGCGGACTGCCCGCCGAGGACGCCGGCTACCACGGGGTGGCTGCCGGCCTGCGCGACGTATGGCTCGCGGTGGACGGCGCGATCGCCGTGGTGGTCGACCGGACCACGCTGACCGACCTGCTGGTCCACCGGGAGCAGACCGCGGCCCGTTGACCCGTGGACGGCGGCCACCCGGGTGGCCGTCCGACCGTCGACCCCCCAGGATCCGACGCTCGGACGGCCGCCCGGACCGCCGGCCCGACTCAACCCACGGTCAGCTCGACCGTGGACGGGCGTACCTCGTCAGGGGTGTGCAGCTCGACCAACCCGGCCGGGGCGGCCCGTCCCGGCCTCGGGTGCCAGGGCGCGAACGCCGCGACCATGGCGAGCAGGAGCCCGGCACCCGCCACGGCGAACACCACCAGCAGCTCGCGCCCCGCCCCCGAATCGGCGTCCCCCGCCATGGTCACCCCTCCCGTGCCCGGCCGTGCCGGCCGGTTCTTTCCCCCGGCAGCTAGCTTCGACCAGCCGCACCCGGTGGAACAGTCACCGATCGGACGCAATCGAGCCGGCAAACCGACCCATCAGCCAGCATGATCACCGAGGGTCTTCCGACGACCCCGCAGCGTCCATCCGACGGCCGGGATCCGCTCCCGACCGACGGGGCGCGCGGCCACCCACTCCCGGTCGGCACGAGGTGACGACCCCGCAACGGGACCGACCCGACCGGACGACGGTGCGGCACCGGCAGCACGCCGACACCACACCAGCGGTCCCGTCGGGTCGGTCCAGGCGTTCGGTGTCGGCCGCCGGGGGGACGGTGCGTCGGTCAGGCGGTACGGGGGCGACGCGGCCGACGGGAGCGGCCCGACGCCCGGTGCGACCGGCCGCCCTCGCCACCGTTACCGCCACCGACGGCGGCCCGCGGGCGGGCGGCCGGAGCGGGGGCCGGGGCGACGATGGTCACCGGCACGCCGGACGGCTCACGCGCGCCGGTCACCCGGGCCAGCGCCCCGTCGCCGAGGCGTACCTGGGTGGACTGCGGCTTGATGCCGGCCACGCTCATCAGCCGGGAGACGTCCCGACGCTGCTCGGGCAGGACCAGGGTGACCACCTGGCCGGCCTCCCCGGCACGGGCGGTCCGGCCACCGCGGTGCAGGTAGTCCTTCGCCTCGGTGGGCGGGTCCACGTTGACCACCATGTCCAACCCGTCGACGTGGATGCCCCGGGCCGCCACGTCGGTGGCGACCAGCGCGGTGACCTGCCCGGTCCGGAACTGCTCCAGGATCCGGGTGCGCTGCGGCTGGGACTTCCCGCCGTGCAGCGCCGCCGCGCGTACGCCCTTGGCGAGCAGTTGCCGGGCCATCCGGTCGGCGCGGTGCTTGGTCGCCATGAACAGGATGGTGCGGCCCTCGCGGGCGGCGATCTGGGTGAGCGCGGTGGGCTTGTCCGCCGCGTCGACGTGCAGCACGTGGTGGGTCATCGCGGTCACCGTGGCGGTGCCCGGGTCCACCGAGTGCGACACCGGGTTGCTGAGGAACCGGCGGACCAGCCGGTCCACCCCGCCGTCCAGGGTCGCCGAGAAGAGCATCCGCTGGCCGTTCGGGGCGACCTGCTCCAGCAGCTTGGTCACCTGCGGCAGGAAGCCCATGTCGGCCATCTGGTCGGCCTCGTCGAGCACGGTGATGGCGACCTGGTCGAGCCGGGCGTCACCCCGGTTGATCAGGTCGTGCAGCCGGCCGGGGGTGGCGACCAGCACCTCGGCGCCGACGCGCAGCGCGTCCGCCTGCCGCTGGAGGGAGAGGCCACCGACCACGGTGGCGCAGCGCAACCCCAGCGCCCGGGCGTACGGGGTCAGGGCCGTGGTGACCTGGGCGGCCAGTTCCCGGGTGGGGACCAGCACCAGGGCGAGCGGGCGGCCGGGGCGGGCCCGCTGGCCGGCGGTGCGGTGCAGCAGCGGGAGCCCGAAGGCGAGGGTCTTGCCCGAGCCGGTGCGCCCCCGGCCGAGCACGTCCCGACCGGCCAACGAGTCGGGCAGGGTGGCCGTCTGGATCGGGAACGGCTCGGTGATGCCCTGCGCGGTCAGCTCGGCGAGCAGCGCCGGCGCGAGGCCGGTCGCGGCGAAGGTGGGAACGGTCATGGTCATGCGGAATGCCTTCCTCGACGCGGCACGTGTCGAGGGAGGGCGCCGAGAGCCGGCGCGGTCTCCGACGGACTGGCCGTCGGGACTCACAAGCACGAACCGATGGGTTACGGGCCGGTCCGCCGCAGCACGCCGCGTCCCGCCGGAGCGGGGGGCGGCGCGGCGGACCGGCCCGTCACCGGGTCCGGTGGACCCGGTGGGTGTTACCGGACGATCCGAAGATCAGAGCGGGCGGATGTTCTCCGCCTGCGGGCCCTTCTGGCCCTGGGTCACCTCGAACTCGACCCGCTGGTTCTCGTCCAGGCTCCGGTAGCCGGAGGACTGGATCGCCGAGAAGTGGGCGAAGACGTCAGCGCCGCCGCCGTCCGGGGTGATGAAGCCGAAGCCCTTGTCAGCGTTGAACCACTTGACGGTGCCAATTGCCATCTGTTTCGTCTCCTTGACGGAACGTCGAGCCCGCACCTCGCGGACCCGAAGAGGAGCGCTCCGCGCGGGATGCGCGAATCGCCTGTTGTTTTTGGTCGCCCCGCCCGGAGAACTCCGGACACAACAAAGAGCGCCTGGGGCCACAATCCGCCAGGCGCACACAGAGTCTCTGGAAACCAAAACTGCAACAAGAACAACCTACCACGGATCTTCCGCCACGCCACCCCCCACCGGATTTTCCGGCAACCCGGCGATGATCGCGGTCAGCCCGTCGGCGTCCAGCAGGTCGGCCGGCCGCACCGTCACCCCGTCCCGGACGTAGTGGAAGGCGGCCCCCACCCGGTCCACCGGCACCCCGGCCAGCTCTGCCCAGGCCAGCCGGTACACGGCCAGCTGCACCGCGGCCACCTCGGCCTCCCCGGCGGTCGGCTGTCGCCCGGTCTTCCAGTCGACCACGTCGTACCGCCCGCCGGGACGGGCGAAGACGGCGTCCATCCGGCCCCGGACCACCACACCGCCCAGCACCGTGGCGAACGGCACCTCCACCTCCACCGGCACCCGGTCGGCCCACTCGCTGGCCAGGAAGCGCTCCTGCAGCTCGGCCAGCGCCGCGTCGGGTGCGGCGTCAGCGTCGGCGGCACCCGGCAACTCGTCCAGGTCGAGCAGCCGGTCGGCTCCGAACCGGGTCTCCAGCCAGGCGTGGAACGCCGTGCCCCGCCGGGCGTACGGGCTGGGTGGGCCGGGCATCGGTCGGCGCAGCGTACGGGCCAGCGTGGCCGGATCCCGGCGCAGCGCCACCAGTTGGGTCACCGACAGATGGTCGGGCAGCAGCACCTCGACCGCCTCGGCCCGCCGCAGCAGCTCCGCCCGCTCGGCCAGGAGCAGGTCCGCCTCCCGCCGCCACCGCACCGGCTCCGGATCCACCGCCTCCGGCCCGGCTGCGCGCCCGGCCGCGTCGGGATCGGTGACGGCCTCCCCGCCGGCCCCGTCGTGATCGGTGGCGGCCTCCCGCCCGGCCGCGTCGAAGCCGGTGGCGGCCGCCCCGCCGGCCTCCCCGAGATCGGTCGTGGCCTCCCGGCGGGCCGCGTCGGGGTCGGCGAGGTAGCGGCGGACCAGCGCCGCCGCCTCGGTCAGGGCCGGTCGTCGCGGCCCGAGCGGGTCGGCCGGCCAGTCGGCCCGTAGCACCAGCTCGGTGGTCGGGTTGACCGCGTCACCGGCCGGCTCGGGCGCCCACTCGTCGACCAGCAGCCCGTCCCCACCCGCCAGACACGCGTCGTACACCTCGCGGAGCAGCACCGACGGCCCCCGGAACCGCTTGGTCCCCTCGCCCCACCAGTAGCCGGAGCAGAGCAGCAGCCGGCGGGGCCGGGTCACCGCCACGTACGCCAGCCGGCGCTCCTCGCGCTCGTCGTGCGCCCGCCAGGCGTCGGTGAAGTCGGCCATCGACCGGGCCACCCCGCGCTGGTCGGCCACCTCGGTGAGGTCGAGCACGGGCAGCCCGTCGGCGTCGCCGCGCAGCGGGAAGGGCAGCACCCCCAGCCCGCCCAGCCAGTGGTCGGAGTTGCGGACCTGGCCGGGCCAGCCGCCCCGGGTCAGCCCGGCGACCGCGACGACGTCCCATTCCAGGCCCTTGGCCGCGTGCGCGGTGAGCACCTGCACCGCACCCGCCACCACCTCGACCTCCCCCGGGGAGAGCCCGCGCTCCTCGTCCTCGGCGGCGGCCAGGTAGGCCAGGAAACCGGCCAGCGTCGCCGCCGGGGTCTCGCCGCTGAACCGGGCCGCCACGTCACCGAGCGCGTCCAGGTGCCCCCGGGCCAGCCCGGCGTCGCCGGTGCCGTCCCGGCCGGCCCGGACCGCCACCTCGACGTCCAGGCCGATGGTGCGTTCGACGTCCGCGATCAGCTCCGGCAGCGTCTGGTCCAGCCGGTACCGCAGCAGGGCCAGTTCCATCCCGTACGACCGCAGCCGTGCATACCCCTCCGCCGAGTACGCCTGCGCCGGCCCCAGGTCGGCCAGCGCCTCCACCAGGGTCGCCTCGTCGAGGGTGTCCACCACGATCTCCGGCCCGTCGTCGCCGGTCAGCTCCCGGCGGGACCGGGCGATGACCCGGGCCCGCCGGTGCAGGGCCACCAGGTCACGCGGCCCGATCCGCCAGCGCGCCCCGGTCAGCAGGCGCAGCAGCGACGCGCCGTCGGTCGGGTCGGCGAGCACCCGCAGGGTGCAGACCACGTCCCGTACCTCGGGGGTGTCCAGCAGCCCGCCCAGACCGACCACCTCGACCGGCAGCCCCCGCGCCCGCAGCGCCGCCTCGATCGCCGGGATCTGGCTGCGCAGCCGGACCAGCACGGCGGTGGCGGGGCGCTGCGGCACCGGGATGTGCTCGGGCAGCGCGCCCGGCATCCGGGCCGCCCCCCGCCAGGCGGCGAGCACGCTGTCGGCGATCCAGTCCGCCTCGTCGACGTAGGTGGGCAGCAGCGCGCAGTGCACGGTGCCGGCGGCCCGCCCGCGCGGGCTACGGTGCGGGATCGGATCCCGGACGCTCAGCGCGGCGTGCAGCTCCGGCACCCGGGCGCCGGCGGCCCGCAGCGGCACCGACAGCGCGTTGGCCACGCCGAGGATCTCCGGCCGGTTACGCCAGCTGGTGGTGAGGGTCACCGACCCGGCGGGGGTGCCGTCAGCGCGGGCGAAGTCGGTGGGGAACCGGTCCAGCGTGCCGGCGCTGGCCCCGCGCCAACCGTAGATCGACTGGCAGGGGTCGCCGACCGCGGTGACCGAATGGCCGCCGCCGAACAGGTGGTTGAGCAGCACCACCTGGGCGTGGCTGGTGTCCTGGTACTCGTCGAGCAGCACCACCCGGTAGCGGTCCCGCTCGACCGCGCCGACCGCCGGGTGGTCCCGGGCCACCCGGGCGGCGCGGGCGAGCTGGTCGGCGAAGTCCATCGCCTCGAAGTCGTCCTTGCGCCGGGTGTACGCCCGCACCAGGGGCAGCAGCTTCAGCCGGGTCCGCTGGAGCTGGAGCGCCTTGCGGACGTCGGCGTAGACCCGGCCGGGATGGGCCTGCACCTCGGCGAAGAACCGGCCCGTCCAGGCGGCCAGCTCGTCCGGGTCGACCAGGTGCTCGTCCAGCTCGCCGGCCAGGGCCAGCACCGCGTCGGTGACGGTGCTGGGCATCCGGTCGACCTCGGACATGTCGCCGTCGTAGTTGCGCACCAGCAGGTCGACGAGCTGCCAGCGGGACGCCTCGGTGAGCAGCCGGGTGGTCGGTTCGTAGCCGGCCCGCAGCCCGTGCTCGGCGACGATCCGCCCCGCGTACGAGTGGTAGGTGGCGACGGTGGGCTCACCGGCCAGCGGATCGTCCAGCGGGTTGCGGGAGCGCCGGCCGAGCCGCCGGACGAGCTGGTCGAGCCGGGTACGCACCCGGTGCGCCAGTTCGCCGGCCGCCTTCCGGGTGAAGGTCAGCCCGAGGATCTGCTCCGGACGGACGTACGAGTTGGCGACCAGCCACACCACCCGGGCGGCCATCGTCTCGGTCTTGCCCGACCCGGCGCCCGCCACCACCAGCAGCGGGGCGACCGGTGCCGAGATGATCGCGGCCTGTTCGGTGGTCGGGGCGGGCAGCCGGAGCAGCCGGGCCAGCTCCACCGGCGTGTAGCGCGGGCCGGCGTCGGCGGCACGCGGCGCGGGGGTGCCGGTGCCGAACAGGGTCGGCTGGGTCACCGCTGCCCCCTCGTCCCGCACCGTGACGCCGGCCGCCCGGCCGTCGGTGGCACGACCGGCACGTTCACTGCTCACCCGCCCGCTGGTCGCCGGCGGCCGGCGGCTCGACGACCTGCCGGCCCTGACCGGAGACGGGGCAGCTGGTCCGCACCGGGCAGACCCGGCACTTCGCGTTGGCGACGGCGGCGAAGGTCGAGGCGGCCATCGTATCGGCGGTGCGCCGGACCAGGGCGGTGGCCCAGCCGGCCTCGGGGCCCTGCCCGGCGGCGGCCTGGGTCTGCTCGCGGGCGTCCCGCGCGCCGGTGCCGAGCTGCACCAGCGCCGCGCCCCCGGCCTCGTCGCCGAACTCGGCGAACCCGCCCGCCTCCACCGCCGCCTGGTACGCCCCGAGCTGCGGATGCTCCGCCACCTCCCGCTCGGTGACCGTCGTCGACTTGCCCGTCTTGAGGTCGATCACCACGAGCCGGCCGTCGGCGTCGACCTCCAACCGGTCCACCCGTCCGGTCAGCTCGACCGGGCGGGTCGGGTCGTCGAGGCGGACCGCGAACTCGTGCTCGATGGCGAGCAGCCGGCGCGGGTTGCCGGCCAGCCAGCGCAGGAGCTTGTCCACCATGGCCTCGGCGCGTTCCCGTTCCGGGCCGACCATCCAGCGGGCGGCCAGCTCGATCGCGTCGAACCGGGCGGCCACGTACTCCAGCAGGGCGGTCCGGTCGGCGCTGGCGTCCTCGGCCAGCATCGCGGCGGCGTGCACCAGGTTGCCGACCCCCTGGGCGGCGCTGGCCGGTCCACTGCCGCCGTGCCGTTCGAGCAGCCAGCGCAAGCTGCACCGCAGGGCGCTCTCCATCCCCGACGGGGTGACCCGGACGGCCTCGCCCTCGTCCACCAGGGGCCGGTCGTCGGAGAGACCGCGCAACCCCCACCAGTCGTCGGGGTGCGCGCCCGGGATGCCGGCGGCGGCCAGCCGGGCCAGCTCGGCCGCCGCCGCGCGCCGCCGGGCCACCGACGCCCCCGGTTGGACGATCGCGGTACGCAGCTCCGCCACCAGCGCGGACAGGGTCAGTGCCCGGGGCACCCGCCCGACCGGAAGCTCCCGGGACGACTCCTCCCCCGGCCCGGCCCCCCGGCACAGCTCCCCAGCCGGCCCTCCGGACGGGTGCTCCCCCGGCCCTCCGGACAGCACCTCAGCCGGCCTATCGCCCCCACCGACCCCGCCGCCGTGGGCAGCCAGCGGATCTTGGAGGGAAAGTGCCCCTCCGGGGGCCGTTTCCCGCCAAGATCTCTGGTCGCCCACACCGACGGCGACGGGCGGGGTGGTGGGGATGGGTGGGGTGGGGGTGGGTGGGGTGGGGGTGGGTGGGGTGGGGGTGGGGCTGCCATCGGGGGTGGGTGGGGTGGGGGCGTTGCCGGTGGGGCCATGTGCGGCGGGGGCGTTGCCGTCCTGGTCGGGGACGCCGAGTTCGTGCAGGAAACGGCTGGGCTGCTCCTCGTGGTCGTCGCCGCCGACGGCCGCCGACGCGACGGCGGTGACCAGCAGCCGGCGCCGGGCCCGGGTCACCGCGACGTGGAACAGCCGACGTTCCTCGTCGAGCAGCGCGGAGGTCTGCCCGACCAGACCGGCCCGGACACCGGTGCCGTCCGCCCGGCCGACCAGCACGTCGACGAGCCGCTCCGAGCCGAGCAGGCTGCCGCGCAGCCGCAGGTCGGGCCAGACGCCCTCCTGCACGCCGGCCACCGCGACCAGGTCCCATTCCAGCCCCTTGGCGGCGTGTGCGGTGAGCAGGCGGACCGCCTCGCCCCGGTCGGCGCTGGCGGCCAGGGTGTCCGCCGGCAGGTCCTGGCCGAGCACGTGGTCGAGGAAGACCTCCGTCCGGGCGCCGGGTAACCGGTCGACGAACCGGGCCGCCGCGTCGAAGAGCACCAGCACCGCGTCGAGGTCCCGGTCGGCGGCCTCGGCCCGCCAGCGCTGGGCGGTCTCGTGCTCGCCGGTGGCCTCCTGCCCACGGGTGATCGCCCCGGCCCACCGTTCGGCCAGGCCGCTGGCGCTCCACACCGCCCAGAGCACGTCCTCGGCGGTCGCGCCGGGCACGGCCGCGGCCGTCCGCGCGGTGGCCAGCAGCTCCGCCACGGTACGGGCCGGTGCGACCCAGCGCCGTTCGATGCCGGCCAGCTCCGCCGGGTCGGCCAGCGCCTCGACGATCAGCTCGCCGGAGGGCCGCCGGTCGCCGCGGGCCAGCGCGAGCGCCCGCAGCCCCTGCCGCAACCGCCGCTCGGCGAGCGGATCGGCCCCGCCCAGCGGGGAGTGCAGCAGGGCGATCGCGGACTCCTCGTCCAGCCGGGCCGGTTCGAGCGCGCAGCGCAGCAGGAGCAGCAGCGGGGCCACCGCCGGTTGCAGGTGCAGGGGCAGGTCCTCGCCGTGCACGACGGTGGGCACCCCGGCGGTGTGCAACGCCCGGCGCAACGAGGGCAGGTGCAGGTGCGTCGAGCGGACCAGCACCGCCATCGCCGACCAGGGCACCCCGTCGAGCAGGTGGGCGGAGCGCAGCGCGTGGGCCAGCCAGGCGGCCTCGCTGGTGGCCGAGCGGAAGGTACGCACCTCGACGCTGCCGGGCGGCGCGTCGGGCAGTGGGCGCAGCCGCCGGTGCCCGGCCGGGCCGCGCAGCCGCCGGGCCAGCCGGCCGGTCGCGCCCAGCAGCACCGCGCCGGCCCGGTAGGAGGTGGTGAGGGTGACCTGCGCCGCCGGTGCCCCGGAGGCCGTCCGGAACCGGTGCGGGAAGGCGGCCACCACGGCCGGGTCGGCGCCCCGGAAGGCGTAGGTGGAGGAGTCCGGGTCGGCGAAGGCGACCAGGGGCCGGCCGCCGTCGGCCAGGACGGCCAGCAGGTCCTGCTGGGCCGGGTCGGTGTCGGCCAGCTCGTCGACGTAGACGTGGGCCAGTCGGCGGCGCTCGGCCGCCAGCAGCTCCGGATCGTCGAGGAGCATCCCGGTGGCGGCGCGCACCAGCTCGGCCGGGTCGTACGCCACGGAACCCCGGTTGCCGACGTCGCGCAGGGCGAGGACGGCGACGTACTCGCGGAGGAACCGGGCGGCGGCCGGCCAGTCGGCGCGGCCCAGCTTCTCCCCCAGCCGGGCCAGCTCGACCGGGCCGACCCCCCGCTCGGCGGCCCGCATCAGCAGGTCGCGGAGCTGGGCGGCGAACGCCCGGGTACGCAGGGCGGGGAGCAGGTCGTCCGGCCAGCCGACCGGGTCGTCGTCGGGTGCGGTGCCCACGACGTCCAGCAGCTCGCGGATGATCAGATCCTGTTCGGGGCCGGTGAGCAGCCGGGGGGACGGTTCACCCCGCTCGGCGGCGGCCCGGCGCAGCAGCCCGAAGGCGTACGCCGGGAAGGTGCGTACCAGCGGTTCCCGCAGCACCCGGTGGCCGTCGGCGGCGATCCGGGCCTCGATCCGGTGCCGCAGCCCGGTGGCCTGCCGACGGCCGAAGGTGAGCACCAGCAGGCGTTCCGGGTCGACCCCCTCGGCGACCCGGGCGGCGACCGCCTCGACCAGGGTGCCGGTCTTGCCGGTGCCCGGCCCCCCGAGGACCAGCATCGGCCCGTCGGTGTGCGCCACCACTTCGTCCTGGAGCGGATCGCGCCGCCGGCCACCGGCCCGTCCGACGGCTCCGGCTGACGCCTGGTCGTCACGCCCGCCGCTGCGCGTCCGACCCGGACCCGCCCGGCCGGGTGCCCGGTGGCTCGGGGTACGGGTCGCGTCGGGGCGCGCGGCGTCATCCGTCGACCCCCCGGGCCGCGGCTCCCCCTCGACGTCCGGCCCGGCCCGGCCCGGCCCCCCGGTCGCCCCGCCGTGCCGGCCGTCCCCCCGGACGTCCGCGGCGGACCGCCCGTCGTCGGGGCCAGGTCCGGCAGGTCGGCGCACCAGCCGGTACCCCTGCACCCCCACATCCCACCATGTCGGTACGACACACCCCCGGACCGGTCCCCGGGGATCAGGGCAGCCGCGACTCCAGCGTGTCCAGCGCGGTGGCGACGGTCGGGGCGACCGTGAGCAGCTCCAGACCGGCGGGCTTGAGGAAGGTCTGGTCGGTGATCGTGGCGAGCCAGTCGAGCAGCGGCCGGTAGAAGCCGTCGGTGTCGACCAGCACCATCGGCTTGGCGTGCATGGCCAGCGTGGCGGTGGTCCAGACCTCGAACAGCTCGTCCAGGGTGCCGAGGCCGCCGGGCAGGGTGAGGAACGCGTCCGACTTGTCGATCATGAGGGTCTTGCGGCTGGCCATACTGTCGGTGACCAGCAGTTCGTCGGCGTCCCGGTCGGAGACCTCCAGGTCGATCAGCGCCTGCGGGATCACCCCGACGGTGCGCCCGCCGGCCGCCCGCGCCCCGTCCGCGAGCGCGCCCATCATCCCGACGCAGCCACCACCGCTGACCAGCGTGTGCCCGCGCCGGGCCAGCTCCGCCCCAGTCTCGGCCGCCAGGTCCAGCCAGCGCTGGTCGAGCGTACGGGAGGACGCGCAGAAGACACAGATCGCCGCCATCGCCTCAGCCCTCCCGTCCGTCGGCGTCGCCCCGACCCGGGCCGCCGGCCCCGGTGTCGTCCGGTCCCGGGTCGCCGGCACCCACGCCGGCGGACCGGCCCGGACCGCCGGTAGGCGCGCCGGCGTCGGCGGCCCGGCGGGCGGCCTGCTGGTCGGCGGCGGTCCGGGCCACCGCCTCCTCGCGGACCTCCTCCTGGTCGGTGGCGAGCGCCGCCTCGGCGGCGACGATGTGCCGCACCGCCGCGTCGACGTCGTCGGTGAGGCAGATCAGCTCCAGGTCCACCGGGCCGATCTTGCCCTCGGCGGCCATGCTGTCCCGCAGCCAGTCGAGCAGCCCGCGCCAGTAGTCGGTGCCCATGAGCACCACCGGGAAGCGGGTCACCTTGCCGGTCTGCACCAGGGTGAGCGCCTCGAACAGCTCGTCCATGGTGCCGAAGCCGCCCGGCAGCACGACGAACGCCTGGGCGTACTTGACGAACATGGTCTTGCGGGCGAAGAAGTAGCGGAAGTCGATGGCCAGGTCGACCCAGTCGTTGAGCCCCTGCTCGAAGGGGAGTTCGATGCCCAGCCCGACGGAGAGGCCACCGGCCTCACGGGCACCCCGGTTGGCCGCCTCCATCACGCCGGGACCACCGCCGGTGATGACGGCGTAACCGGCCCGGGCGAGGGCGGCACCCAACTCCTCGGCCAACCGGCACTCCGGACTGTCGGGTTTACTACGCGCGGAGCCGAAGACGCTCACCGCGGAGGGCAGATCGGCCAGCGTGTCGAACCCCTCGACGAACTCGGAGAGGATCCGCAGCGCCCGCCAGGCGTCCTTGGTCTTCCAGTCGCCACGCCCCCGGGAGTCCAACAACCGCTGGTCAGCGGTGCTGGTGGGGATCGCGCCCCGGCGCAGCGTGACCGCTCCCCGGTGCCGCTCCGGATCGCGGCCCGACTGCCGCCCGTTGCTCTGACTCATGACAGCCACCGTAGTGGAGGCGCACGTCACGCCGGTGGCGGCCGGCGGGCCGAGGAAAAAGTTCGCGATCTTGGGCAACTAATTCTGTCGCCCGTACGTCTTACTATTCACATACCGGGTATGGCCCGGCGCGCGCCTTCGGGGGAGGAGCAAGCGTGATCAGCAACAACGAGCGGATGCGGATCCGCCGGCAGATGCAGCGACGGATCAACGAGGTGGTGGCCGAGCGCCGGCGTGCCCGGCAGCTCGAGGTGCCGGCAGAGCCCGCCGCCCAGCCCCTCGACCCCGCCGCCGAACCCGACACCTCCCACCTCACCCCCGCCTGACCCCCAACCCGTCCCCGACCCCTTCCCCGCCCGCCATCCGCCGCACCGGCCGGTGATCAAGAGGTTTACGTCATCCGCGAGCCCCCGGGTGACCTGAACCTCTTGATCACCGGGCTCGGCGCGGGGTGCGGCGGCGGGAGGCGGGGGTGGGGGTTGGGGGGTGGGGGGTGGTTGGGTCAGGCCGGGGTGAGCCAGCGGTGGAGGGTGGCGGCGCCGTCGCGGATCTTGGTCAGCTCGACGTGCTCGTCGCGGTGGTGGGCCAGGTTGGGGTCGCCCGGGCCGAAGTTCAGCGCCGGGATGCCCATCGCCGCGAAGCGGGCCACGTCGGTCCAGCCCAGCTTGCCGATCGGGGCCGCGCCCACCGCCGCCAGGAACTCCTGCGCCACCGGCGCGTCGAGCCCGGGACGCGCACCGGCCGCCGCGTCGGTGACCGTCAGCTCGAAACCGTCCAGCACCTCCCGCAGGTGCGCCTCGGCCGCCGCCGGGTCACGGTCCGGGGCGTACCGGTAGTTGACCTCGATGTCGCAGCGGTCGGGCACCACGTTGCCGGCCACCCCGCCCTGGATCCGTACCGCGTTCAGGCCCTCGCGGTAGTCGCAACCGTCGATGGTGACCCGCCGCGCCTGGTAGGTCGCGAGCCGACGCAGCACCTCGCCCGCACCGTGGATGGCGTTGACCCCGTGCCAGGACCGGGCCGCGTGGGCGCGTTCCCCGTGGGTGCTGACGACCGCCCGCATGGTGCCCTGGCAACCGGCCTCGACGATGCCGTACGTCGGCTCCAGCAGCACCGCGAAGTCGGCCTGGAGCCATTCCGGGTGCGCCTCGGCGACCAGGGTGAGCCCGTTGTACCGCGACTCGATCTCCTCGGCCTCGTAGAAGAAGTACGTCACGTCGTACCGGGGGTCGGGCAGGGTCACCGCCAGGTGCAGCGCGAAGGCCACCCCGGACTTCATGTCGGAGGTGCCGCAGCCGTACATCAGGTCCCCGCGCATGGTCGACGGGAAGTTGTCGTTGTGCGGCACCGTGTCCAGGTGCCCGGCGAGCACCACCCGGGAGCCCCGACCGAGGTCCGTACGCGCCATCACCGTGTTGCCGTGCCGGAAGGTGCTCAGGTGCGGCACCCGGCGCAGGACCTCCTCGACGCAGTCGGCGATGGCCTTCTCGTCGAGGGACACGGACTCGATGTCGACCAGGGCACGGGTGAGCGCCACCGGGTCGGCCAGGACCTCGGGGGTAAGCGGGTTCTCCATGGTTCGCACGGTACCGTCCTGAACGGTGGGCACGAGGGGTGAGCCCGCAGCCGCGAACGAGAGGGTAGAACAGTGACGTCGGAATCCGCCTGGGGTATCGGCCTGGCCACCGTGACCGCCGCCGAGCAGGTGCTCGACACCTGGTACCCGACCGGCAAGCTGGGGCTGGGCGAGTTGCCGCTGGTCCCCGGCGAGGACCAGGCCGACGTGCTCGACCTGCCGCCGGGCGCGGTCGGCGAGCGGTCCCTGCCCGGCCTGCGTACGGTGCAGGTGGTCACCGTGATCGGCGCGCTGGACGAGCCGATCAAGGACGCCGCCGACGCGTACCTGCGGCTGCACCTGCTCTCCCACCGCCTGGTGCGGCCCAACGAGCTGAACCTCGACGGCATCTTCGGCAAACTGGCGAACGTGGCCTGGACCTCGGCCGGCCCGTGCCCGCCGGAGCGGGTGGACGAGCTACGGGTGATCGAGCGGGCCGCCGGCCGCCACCTGGCGGTGTACGGGGTGGACAAGTTCCCCCGGATGACCGACTACGTGGTCCCCGCCGGGGTGCGGATCGCCGACGCCGACCGGGTCCGGCTCGGCGCCCACCTGGCCACCGGCACCACCGTGATGCACGAGGGCTTCGTCAACTTCAACGCCGGCACGCTGGGCACCTCGATGGTCGAGGGCCGGATCGTGCAGGGCGTGGTGGTCGGCGACGGCTCCGACATCGGCGGCGGCGCGTCGATCATGGGCACCCTCTCCGGGGGCGGCACCGACCGGGTCCGGATCGGCGAGCGGAGCCTGGTCGGCGCGAACGCCGGGGTCGGCATCTCGCTCGGCGACGACTGTGTGGTGGAGGCCGGCTGCTACCTGACCGCCGCCTCGAAGATCACCCTGCCGGACGGCCGGGTGGTCAAGGCCCGGGAACTGTCCGGTGTCGACGGGCTGCTGTTCTGGCGCAACTCGGTCACCGGCGCGCTGGAGGCGAAGCCGCGCACCGGTCGGGGCATCACCCTGAACGCCGCCCTGCACGCCAACGACTGAGCCGCCCCGGCCCCCGCCGACTGAGCCGCCCCGCCCACCGACCGCGGGGCCGGGTCGCACCGTCGGTGGGCGCACGGGTCCGGGCCCGCGACGAGACCGTCGCGGGCCCGGACGTCGGTTCACCTCAGGCGGTAGGCCTGGATGATCCGGGTGCTCGCGGTGTTGCCGTCGGCGTCCCGGGCGGTCGCCCGCAGGGACACGTACCCGGCACCGGCCGGGTGGTCGACCAGCGCCACCGTGCCCTGGCCCGGCACCTTCACCACGGTCGCCCGCCGCCAGGTCTTCCCGCCGTCGTACGACACGTCCACGCCGAGCTTCACCAGCTTGGCGGTGCCGGTGTCCGGCTGCCGCCGCACCTGCACCGGGACGGCGAAGACCCGACCGGCCGGGGCGGTGTTGTCGGCCCTCAGCCGCGGGGTGAAGCGGATCTCCGACAGCGGCAGCCGCTTCGGCGTGTCACCGGCCACGTGCCCGGAGCGGAAGGTCCAGCTCGCCTCCACCTCGGTGCCGAGGTCGGTGAGGTCCCGCCCGGCCCCGACGGTCAGCTGGTAGTCGGCGGCCCCGGCCGGCACGGTGAACTCGCCGTACCCCGGGTTGTCGAGCTCCGCCACCAGCTTGCCGTTGCGCCACAGGGCGGTACGGGCGCTGTCGGTCAGCGACCCGCCGGGGTGCCCGGCCGCGTCGCTGTGCAGCGCCACACTCACCATGATGGTGTCCCCGAGCCGGGTGACACCGTCCCCCGGCCAGCGTGGGGCGGGCAGCGACGGCCCGAGCGGCGCGGCCCCCCAGGTCTCGGTGGTCCGGCGACCGGCCGGGTACTTCGTGGGCAGGCCCACCAGGACCGCCTGGACGTCGAGCCAGCCCGCCTCCGGGTCACGGACGCCGAAGTCCAGCTCGGACTCCCAGCGCACGCCCCTGGTGCTGTAGTGCTCGGTGCGCTGGCCGGGCAGGTCGGTCGGCAGGACGACCGCCCAGCCGCCGAGGTTGTGGCCGCTGTCCGGGAAGACCATCCGTTCGGCCGTCATCTTCGGGTACGGGTCACGGAACGTGTGCACCACCGTGGCCAGGTCGCCCCGCCGGTAGTCGCGCACCAGCCCGCTGGGCAGCTTGCCCGGCACGACCTCGCCCAGCGCGTACAGGTAGGGGCTGGACTCGGCCTCCGTGTCGGCCCACTGGCTGTTGAAGGTGGCGACGAACTCGTCGTCCGACACCGCCGGGCCGAGCTGCCCGGTGGACAGCCCGTCGAAGGTGTCGAAGGAGACGATGCCGAACCCGTAACTGCCGTCGTCGGGCAGCAGGTAGTTGGCGCTGATGTCGACCAGGGCGACGGTGGCGTCGGCCTGCGGGACGGTCATCCGTACCGGCTTGGCCTTCCGCAGGTCGACGGTGACCGCCGTGTCGCCGTCGACCACCAGCTCCGGTTGGGCGAGCATGCCCAGCCCACCCGACTCCTCGTCCGGTCCCGGCTCGAAGAAGACGCTGCTCAGGCCGTACCGGCCCTTGGGGAGCCGGAGTTCGACGACGCCGTCGGCCTCGAACACGTCGCGCACGTCGCCGTCGGCGAGGTCGACCAGGCTCGTCGAGTAGTCGCCGCCCGGCTTGCCGCTGCGGTCGAGGTGGGTGAGCGTCACGGGGTAGCTCTCCACCTCCCGGTGCACGGCCAGCGGGGTCACCGCGACGGTGCCGCCGGAGCGGGCCACCACCCGGCCGGTCCAGTAGCCGTCGACGCCGAGCCGGGTGTCCGCGGTGACGGTGGTCTCGGCCCGGCCGCCCGCCGGGACGGTGATCCGGTCGACGCCGAGGGTGAACATGCCGGCCGGCGCGGCGGCCCCGCCCGGCCCCTTGACCTCGACGGTCAGGTCGAGGGTGAGCGGCGTGGCGCCGCCGTTGCGCCAGGCGACCGTCCGGGTGACCGGGGCGTCGTCGCCGTGCGGCCACAGGGTCCGGCCGAACGAGACGCTGACCGGGTCGGTGGTGACCTGCTCGGTGATGGCCCGGGTCAGGTCCACCCGACCGGCGCCCTGCTCGTAGCTGGTCTGCGTGGGGTGCGGCTTGGCGGCGGCCATCAGGGTCGCCTTGAGCTGCCCGGCCTTCCAGCCGGGGTGCTGCTGGGCCAGCAACGCCACCGAGCCGGCGACGTGCGGGGTGGCCATCGAGGTGCCGGAGAGCGCGACGTACTGCGTCCCCACCGGGTCGCCGATCTGGCCGTCGGCGGAGCGGGCGGCCACGATGTCGACGCCGGGGGCGGTGATGTCGGGCTTGAGCGCGTCGTCGCCGACCCGGGGGCCCCGGCTGGAGAAGTCGGCGAGTTCGTCGTCCCGGTCGACCGCGCCGACGGTGAGTGCGGCGTCGGCGCTGCCCGGTGAGCCGACCGAGCCGTCCCGGCCGTCGTTGCCGGCGGCGATGACGAAGAGGCTGCCGGTCTGGGCGGTCAGCGTCTGGACGGCCTCCTCCAGCGGGTCGACCTCGGGGGTGTCCCCGCCGCCGAGGCTCATGTTGACCACGGCGGCCTTCTTGTCGACGGTGGCCCACTGCATGCCGGCCAGGATCGCCGACTCGGCACAGCCGAACTCCTCGCAGACCTTGCCGTCGAGCAGCGTCGCGTCCGGCGCGACGCCCCGGTACTTCCCGCCGGAGGCGGCACCGCTGCCGGCGATGGTGGACGCCACGTGGGTGCCGTGCCCGACGGTGTCCTTCTGGTCCGGCGTGTCGCTGAAGTTGCGCGCCTCGGCCACCTTGCCGGCCAGGTCGGGGTGGGTGGCGTCGACACCGGTGTCGAGCACCGCGACGCTCACCCCCTTGCCGGTCCAGCCGGCCGCCCAGGCGGTGGGTGCGCCGATCTGGGGCACGCTGTGGTCGAGGGAGACCGTGCGGCGGCCGTCCAGCCAGATCCGCTCGACGCCCCCTGCCGCGTCGAGCCGGGCACCGCCGGCACGGTCGGTGAGCGTCGACCAGACCGTGCCGGCCGAGGACTTGCCGGCGGTCAGGGCCGCGCCCCGGATCGCCGGCAGGTCGCGGGTCACCCGGGTGCCCGGCAGCACGGCCGCGCCGCGCCGGGCCTGCCCCTCGCGGTACGACACCAGCAGCGGCAGGTTGTCGCGGTGGGCGTCGTCGTAGCGGGCGGCGATCAGGCCGGTGACGTCGAACAGTCGCCGGTCGACCTGCCCCGAGCGCACCAGCGGCACCGCGTCGCGGGGCACCACGGAGAGGTGGCCGCGTTCCCGGCGGACCAGGAACTGCTGGTGTTCCCGGCCGGCGCCGGGGCGGATGGCGGTCCCTCCGGCGCGGGTGACGGTGACCTGGTCACCGGTGATCAGGGTGACCGTGGTGGAGCCCACGGCCGGCGCGGCCGACCGGGGCATGGCCGGCGTGCCGGGCGCGGCCGCCGCGCTCGTCGCCGGTAGGCCGAGGGCCAGGGCGAGCACGAGGCCGCCGGTGGCGGTTCTTCTGGTTCTGTGCAACGGATCCCTCCTTCTGGGACGTCTCCATGACAGGAGTCATATCGACGCCCTAGAATTGCATACTCGGTATGCAAAAAGAAGTCCGGATGATGACCTTCCGACCACATTGTCGAGACACCACCCCGTCGTCACCGCATCGGACCTGCCGATCGGCGACGATCAGCCGGTGACGTCCATGAGGGAACGCATGCTCGCCGGCGAGCCGTACCGCGCCGACGATCCCGAGATCACCGCCGACCTGGACCGCGCCGCCCGACTCACCGAACGCTTCAACCGCAGCAGCGCCGACGACCCGGACGGTCGACTCGCCGCCCTGCGCGAGCTGCTCGGCACACTCGGCGAGGACGCCTGGATCCGCCCACCGCTGCACTGCGACTACGGCTGGCAGGTCCATCTCGGTGCCCGCAGCTTCGTGAACTTCAACGCCGTGCTGCTCGACGTCGCACGGATCACCATCGGCGTCGACGTCCAGATCGGACCGAACGTGCAGCTGCTCACCGCCACCCATCCCGTCGAGCCGGAACCCCGCCGGGCCGGCTGGGAGGCGGCCCGACCGATCACCATCGGCGACAACGTCTGGCTCGGCGGTGGGGTGATCGTTCTCGCCGGGGTGACCGTCGGCGAGAACACCGTGGTCGGCGCGGGCGCGGTGGTCACCCGCGACCTACCACCCAACGTGGTCGCCGTGGGTAACCCCGCCCGGGTGATCCGCACCCTGGAATAAATGCCTTGAGCTGCGAAAACGATACCGAAATCGGTGGGCGAACCGAGAAAATCGATGCACTCTGGGTAGTGAATACGTCACCAGGGAGCACCGATGGCCGAGCGGGTACTCGAACTTCGGGTGCATGGCGTGTCCAACACCCCGCCCGACCAGATCCTCGGGCTGCCCCCCGACACCACCGGTGCCGGCCCGCCGCCCCGACGGGTCTCCGGCGGTGACGTCACCGGCTTCTACCGCGCCGCCACCTCCACCCCGGACGACCCGGTCGTGGTGGAGGCGTACAGCTGGGGGCAGTTGACCTCGGGGGCGCGGACCGCGCGCGACGTCGAACGGGCGCTGTGGACGTTCCTGCTGCCGTTCACCCTGGCCAACGTCGCCCTGCACGCCCGCCCCGGCATCCCGTCCGACCCGGACACCGAACGCTGGGGCAGCCGCTCCGGCATCACCGCCTGGCTGATCCGGCTGTTCTGCCTCAGCCTCACCGGCACGCTGGTGATCGCCGCCACCGGCATCGGCGTCGACCTGATCGCCTGGCAGTGCGTCGACCAGGCGTGCCTGCGGCAACTGCCCGGCCCGTGGGAGTTCCTCGGCCAGGGCTGGTGGCACACCGACGCCCGTGCGCTCGCCGTCGGCCTGCTGCTGCCGCTGGCCGTCCTGCTGGTGCTCGGGGTCGTCGCCTGGCGCACCTACCAGTACGAGGCCGAGATGCCCGCCGAGCCCCGCCCGCGCCACCCGGTGCCGGACGACGGGGAACGCCCCGCCGGGCCGACGCCCCTGGCGAACCCCCTCCAGGACCCCACCTTCTGGTGCGGGGAGGGCCAGCTGCGCCGCGCCGCCGTCCTGCACCTGTGTGTCGGCGTGGCCCTCGCCGCCGCGGTGCCCGTCGGCGCGGTGCTGGTGATGGACCCGCCCCGGGGGGTCCGGGCCATGATCGCCGTCCCCACCGTCGCGGCCCTGGTCGCGGTCGTGGCGATCGCGGTGGTGGCGGTGGGACGGCCCTGGCTGACCCGGCGCAGCGGCGCCACCCCGCTCGGCCGGTGGAGCCTCGCCGTCGGGGTGCTCACCGGCCTCGCCCTGGCCGGCACCTTCACCCTCCTGCTGCTGCCGGACGGCCCCGCCGGCCCCCCGTTGGCGCAGTTCCGCCCACCGGCCGGCTGCACCCTGGACCCGACCCCCGCCGGTTGCCTCGCCGACCGCTCCCTGCCCGGCTACGACGGCATCGTCGCCTGGCTCGCCACCTACCAGGTGCTGCTGCTGATCGCCATCGGCGCGGTCGCCCGGTCCGGGCGCCGCGCCCTGCTCGCCCCCGCCGCCGCCGGCGTACTGCTCCCCCTCGGGACGGCCTGGCTCGACGGCCGGCTGCCCGGCCTCCCCGCCGCCCCCGACGGGCTGCGGATCTGGCTGCTCGCCACGGCGACCATCGCGCTCGCCGCGACCGGCCTGCTGCTGCCCCGCGCCGACGTCGACCGGCGACCGGCCGCCGGGCACACCGCCATGGCCTGGGGCGGCCGGGGGGCCGCGGTGATCGCCGGCTTCGGGTGGATGATGGCCATCGCCTACTGCGCCGGCCTGCACTACTGGATCACCGACCGGCTCAACGGCCCCTCCTCGCCCAGCGGCTACTCGCCGATCGTGCCGCCGCTGCCGGCGCTCTGGGCCGGGCTGGCCTGCACCGTCACCACGGCCGCCCTGATCGGCACGCTGATCCACGCCGGGGTGATCCTGCACCGGCTGCGCCGCGTCGAGTACGCCCGCCTCACCACCGACGGGCAGGCCGTCTCCGCACACGACCTGCGGCGCTGCCGGGACGTCAGCACCTACCGCGCGCTGCACCGCCTGGTCGGCGAGCACGCGGTACGGCTGACCGGCTGCTACGCCACCGTCTCGGCGGTGCTGGTCGCCCTCTCCTGCGTGGCGATGCTCAGCCGTACCCGGCCCGCGCCGGCCGGGGCGTCCGGCTGGGCGGGTCTGGTGCACGCCGCCGCCGACCTCGGCGACACCATGCTGGGCTGGCTCCCCCTGGTGGTCGCCGGCCTGGGCATGCTGGTCTACCGCAACGACACCGTCCGGCGCAGCGTCGGGGTGCTCTGGGACATCGGCACGTTCTGGCCCCGCGCCGCCCATCCGCTCGCCCCGCCCAGCTACGCCGAGCGGGCCGTCCCCGAGCTGCAGACCCGGGTCGCCGGCATCCTCGCGCTGGCCGAGCCCGACCCGCGCAGGATGGACGGGGTGATCCTCTCCGGGCACAGCCAGGGCACCGTGCTCTGCGCGGCGATGCTGCTCCAACTGCCCACCCGGTGGCGGCGGCGGATCTGGTTCCTGTCCTACGGCTGCCAGCTCACCCGGCTCTACGGACGGATCTTCCCGGCCTACTTCGGGCCGGACCGGCTCCGGGTGCTCGCCGACGCCCTGACCTGGCCCTCCGGCTACGTCGCGTGGACCAACTTCTGGCGCGGCACCGACCCGCTCGGCTGGCAGGTCGACGCCGGGGAACGGGACGTGCCGGTGAGCGACCCGGAGGCCCTGCACCCCAGCGGGGGCGAGGTCGCCGACCCGCCGATCCGCAACCACAGCGGCTACCCGGAGGCGCTGGAGTTCCACCGGGAACGGACCGTGGCGGCCCGGCTGCTGCGGCGTGGCATCCCGTCACCCCGGGTCGGTTGACCGGATCACCAGGTCGGCCCGGCCGGCGGTGCCCGCCACCAGGGCGGCGTTCGCCTCGTCGCTGCCGTACGCCCAGGCCTGCGCCGCCTCCGGCGACCGCCCGTACGCGACGTGCCGCGCCACCAACCGGCGCAGCCGCAGCTCGACGTCCAGGTCGAGGAACCATGCCTCGTGCAACAGCGACCGCACCTCGTCCCAGGGCGGATCGTCGAGCAGCAGGTAGTTGCCCTCGGTCACCACCAGCCGGACCGAGGGCGGCACCTCCACCGCCCCGGCCACCGGCTCCTCCAGGTCACGGCGGAACAGCGGCGCGTACACGGCGGTCGGTTCCAACCGGTGCAACCGGCGCAGCAACGACACGTACCCGTTGGCGTCGAAGGTGTCCACCGCGCCCTTGCGGTCGGCCCGGCCCAGCCGGACCAGCTCCGCCTGGGCGAGGTGGAAGCCGTCCATCGGCACCAGCCGGGCGGTCGGGCCGACCGCCGCGACGACCCGCTCGGCCAGGGTGGACTTGCCCGCGCCGGGCGCACCGGCGATCCCCAGCAGCTGCCGGGGGCCGGCGTCGGCCAGCGACCGTGCCCGGGCCACCAGGTCGTCGACGGAGAACGGACGCGCCCCGGGCATCAGGCCAGGTCCGGCTCGCTGATGGTGAACCGGGCCCGCACCACCGCGTGCACCGGCTGCGGACGGGGGTCGAGTTCCAGCTCCGGCGAGCCGGCCATCCGGTCCTGGCGGGCGTACATCGCCCCGCCCCCGCCGAAGCCCTCGTCGGTGTCGGCCAGCTCCACCAGCGCGGTCACCCGGGCACCGAGTGCCTCGGCGTGCTCCCGGGCCCGGCGCAGCGCGTCGGTGATCGCCGCGTGCCGGGCGTCGCGGTGGACCGGGCTGTCCGGACGCAGTGACCACCATGGGCCGGCGACCTCGACCTGGTCCAGCTCGGCCAGTCGCAGCATCAGCTCGGCGAGGGTGCCGAAGTCGGTGACGGTGACGGTGGTCGAGACGCTGCCCAGGTAGCCGACGACCCGCTCGCCGGACCTGTTGGTCTCGGGGCGTACCCGCAGCTCACCGGCCTCCCGGCGGTCCACCGCCGGCTCGTGCTCGTCGAGCAGCACCCGGACGGCGGCGGCCCGCTCGGCGAGCCGGGTCAGGGCGACCTGACGGTCCCGTTCCCGGGCCGTCGCGGTCACCTCGAACCGGGCCAGCTCGGGTGCCACCTCCCGGTACGCCTCGCCGCGTACCGCCACCACCGGTCCGTCCGCCACGCACCCACCCTAACGGCGCGACCGGGCCGCCGCCGGTTTCCGCGCGGTCAGGCCGGGGCGTCGGCGGGGCGCACACCGGTGTACGTCACCCGCCCTCCCGCCACGGTGCACCCGGTGAGGTGCCCGCCCGACTCGCCGATCGACCGTACGAACGCCAGCTCGTCGGCCGGGTCGCCGTCGAGCGCGAACTCCCGGCGCACGGGTGGCGCGCTTTCCGGCCGGGGCCGGCGTACCGCCGCCGCCCGCTCGTAGCGGTCCACCAGCGTGGGCAGGTCGTCGGCGCGGACCGCCTCGGCCAGGCCGTCGAGCGCGGCCCGCACCTCGGCCAGTTGCCGGAGCACCTGCGCCCGGTTGGCCAGCAGCATGTCGGCGGTGCGCCGGGCCGGGGTGGTGGCGACCCGGGTGCCGTCACGGAAACTGCCCGCCGCCAGCCGGACCACCGCGTCGCGCACCGCCGAGTCGGCGGCGGCCCCGGCCAGGCTGCCGGCCAGCAGGTGCGGCACGTGCGAGGAGAGCGCGACGACGGAGTCGTGCACCCCCGGCGACATCGGTACGGCATGCGCGTGGAAGACGTCGACGACGAGCCCCACCAGCGACCGGAACGGCCCCAGCCCGTCGACGCTCGGGCAGAGCACCCAGGCCGCGTCGACGAAGAGCCCGGCCAGCGCGGCGGTGAGCCCGGCCCGCTCCGCGCCGGCCATCGGATGACCGGGGACGAACCGGCCGGTCAGCCCGTGCGCCCCGGCGAACTCGGCGACCGCAGCCTTGGTGCTGCCCACGTCGGTGACGACACACCGGTCGTCGGTCAGCCCGGCCACGGTGAGCAGGGTCTGCGGCAGACTCGGCAGCGGGCCGCCGAGGAACACCACGTCCCGGTCCCGGACGGCGTCGGCCAGGTCGTCGGGGAAGGTCAGCCCCCGTCGGCGGCCGGCGGCCCGGGTCGCCGGATCCGGATCCCAGCCGACCACCCGCAGGCCGGCCTCGTGCAGCCGCAGCAGGATCGAACCGCCGATCAGGCCGGTGCCCACCACGGCGGCCCGGAGCCGGCCCACGTCGCCCCCCACCGCTTCGCCCTACGGCTGGGCGAGCCGCTGGGCGACCGCGGCGACGTGGGCGTCGGAGCCGGTCAGCGCCACCCGGACGTGCCGCTGCCCGGCCGGGCCGTAGAAAGCGCCGGCGGCGACCAGGACACCCCGCCGGGCCAGCCAGTCGACGGTGCGCCAGCAGTCCTCGTCGCGGGTGAGCCAGAGGTAGAGGCCCGCCTCGGAGTGGTCCAGCCGGAACCCCGCCCCGGTGAACGCGGCGAGCAGCGTCGCCCGCCGCGCCCGGTAGCGTTCCCGCTGCTCGTCGGCGTGCGTCTGGTCACCGAGCGCGGCCACCATCGCGGCCTGCACCGGGGCCGGGACGATCATGCCGGCGTGTTTGCGGATCTTGAGCAGCTCGGCGACGAGCGCCGGATCCCCGGCGACGAACCCGGCCCGGTAGCCGGCCAGGTTGGACCGCTTGGACAGCGAGTGGACCGCCAGCACCGAGTCGTACGACCCGCCGCACACCTGCGGCGCGAGCACCGACACCGGCGTGGCGTCGGCCGTCCAACCCAGCGGCAGGTAGCACTCGTCACTGGCCACCACGGCGCCGCGTTCCCGCGCCCAGTCGACCACCTTGCGCAGGTGGGCGGCGGGCAGCACCCGACCGGTCGGGTTGCCGGGCGAGTTGACCCAGACCAGGCGTACCCGGGAGGTGGGGCCGACCGCGGTCAGCGAGTCGGCGCGGACGACGGTCGCGCCGGCCAGCGCGGCCCCGTCGGAATATGTCGGATAGGCGATCGAGGGCACCACGACCACGTCACCGGGACCGATCCCGAGCAGGGTGGGCAGCCAGGCGACCAGCTCCTTGGAGCCGATCGTCGGCAGCACCCCGAGCCCGTCGACGCCGGCACCGCAGGCCCGGCCCACCCAGCCCGCGATGGCGTCCCGCAGCGCCGGGCTGCCCGCCGTCAGCGGGTAGCCCGGCGCGTCGGAAGCGTCCGCCAGCGCCTGCCGGATCACCGGGGGCACCGGATCGACCGGCGTACCCATGGACAGGTTGATCAGGCCGTCCGGGTGCGCCGCGGCCAGGGTGGCCGCGGCGTCCAGGGCGTCCCAGGTGAACTCGGGCAACCGGGCCGACACCGCGGCGGAGCCGACCGTCGGCCCCGGCGCGGACCCGACCGTCGGCCCCGGCGCCACCGGCCGGTTCAGCTGTCCTCGCCGCGCGGCGGTTGGCCGACGACGAAGGTGGCGTCCTTGTCCACCTTGCCGATCTTCGATGCGCCGCCCGGCGAGCCCAGGTCCTCGAAGAACTCGTAGTTGGCCCCGGTGTAGTCCTTCCACTGCTCCGGGACGTCGTCCTCGTAGAAGATGGCCTCCACCGGGCAGACCGGCTCACAGGCACCACAGTCGACGCACTCGTCGGGGTGGATGTAGAGCATCCGGTTGCCCTCGTAAATGCAGTCGACCGGGCATTCCTCGATGCATGCCTTGTCGAGCACATCCACGCACGGCTCGGCGATGATGTAGGTCACCGGTCTTCTCCTCCGCAAGACTCGTCGCGATCACCCGCGACGCTAAGAGCCTAGTATCTCGCCGGGGAGGAGGTCGATCGTGCTCAGACAGCAGGATGTGGGACACCGGATCGTGGTTCGCCGCATTGTGGGGATTCGTGAGGGCCGGCCCCTCTTCTCGGACGCCCTCGGCGAGCTGGTGGAGCTGAGCGAGACCCATCTCACCATCGCTACCGCCCAGGGTCGGGTCCGGGTGCCGGTGGCCGAGGTGCACCGGGCCAAACGGGTGCCCCCCACCCGGCGGCCCACCGCCACCGCCGTGGTCGAGCTGGAACTGGCGGCCGACGAGGCGTGGCCCGCACCGGTCCGCGGCCGGCTCGGCGACTGGCTGCTGCGCTCCGCCGACGGCTGGACCGGGCGGGCCAACTCGGCGCTGCCGGTCGGCGACCCGGACCGTCCGCTGCCGGCGGCCGTGGACGCGATCGAACGCTGGTACGCCGAGCGCGGCCAGCCCGCCCTCGTCAACACGCCGTTGCCGCTGGCCGTGCCGGTCGGCGCCGAGCTCGACGCCCGGAGCTGGACGGCCCGGCCGCTGACCCTGGTCCAGACCGTCCCGCTGACCACCCTGCGACCGCCGGAACCCACCCCGGCCGACGGCCCGCCGGTCACCCTGGCCGACGCGCCGTCCGAGGAGTGGCTCGCGGTCGCCGCCGGCCGCAAGGGTGGCCTGCCGGCCGCCGCCCGGCACGTCCTCACCGCCGTGGACCGGGTCCGCTTCGCCCAGGTGTACGCCGACGGCGCGCTGGTCGCCACGGCCCGGGGCACGGTCACCGGGCAGGGCCGCTGGCTGGGGCTCAGCCTGATCGAGGTGGCCCCGTCGGCACGCCGGCAGGGGCTGGCCGCCCGGGTGGTCCGGGAGCTGGCCGGCTGGGGTGCGGCCGAGGGCGCCACCCACGCCTTCCTCCAGGTGGAGCAGCGCAACACCGAGGCGGTGTCGCTCTACCGCAAGCTCGGTTTCACCACCCACCACACCTACCTGACCCGGGTCGCCCCGTCGGCCTGACCCGGCCCGTCGCCGTGAGCGGCGGTCAGCGCCGGACCACCCGGCGCGGCTTGCCCACGTTGCGCTCGGCGTACCGCCGCAGCTGCTGCGAGCGGTGGTCCCGGCCGAGCGTGATCAGCACCAGGTAGCCGAGCGCCACGCCGGCCGCCGCGGCGACGAGGTAGAGCCAGATCTGGGCGAAGAACAGCCCCGCACCCCCGCCGAACGGGTCGTTCCCGACCAGCAACGGGCCGACGAGCACCGTCAGCAGCAGCGCCACGGCCACCGCGGCGGACGCGTCGGCACCCCACCGCGCCGCCGGAACAGCCTTACCCCAGGTGAACACCACCCCGGCCAGGATCAGCCCGACCACGACGAACATCCCCAGCGAGACCCGGTCGGCGGCGGTGTCGTTGCCGTCGAAGCCGAGTTTGATGATCAGCCGGGCCACCACGTTGACCGCGAACAGGGCCGCCGCGAGTACCCCGACCGCCCGCCACCGCTGCGTCATCACACGCCTCCCGCCGTACCGCCCGCCCGGTCGGCGGGTCTCCTGGCAGGAATATCTACCACCGCCGACCGAGTGTCGTCATCACCCGTCGTGCCGGCGCGGCTGCGGGCTGAGGATCTGCCGGAACGCCATCACCGCGAAGGTCATCGCCCCGGTGGTGATCATCGCCAGCCCGACCCAGTTCTCCCCGGCGACCAGCAGGTCACCCTCGTCGGTGCGGACCGCCGCCACCGCCATCAGCACGAACCACGGCAGCGCCGGCAACGCCACCGCCCACCGGCGGCCGACCGTGGCGTACGCGAACCAGCTCACCGCGACCGCCCCGGCGATGGTGACCACCACCGACACCCCGATCAACTGACCGCCGACCCGGACGGTGGACAGCAGCAGGGCGATCAGCGCGGTGAGCACCCCACCGGCCACCGCCACCAGCCCACCGACGACCCGCAGCACGACGTCGAGCAGCCGGCGGACCCGGCCGGGTGGCGGGGCCTCGGCGGCGGGCTCCTCCTCGACGACCGGCACCGGCGTGGCGGGCAGGGTCACCGGAGCCCGGCCGTCGCGGCGGCCCGCTGCGGCCCGTCCCCGGCCGACGCCGGGTCGGCGAGGTCGTGGCCGGGCTGTTCCGGCAGCCGGACGGCCCACTGCGGGGCGGTGACGTCGATGCCGGCGAAGAGGTCGTCCTCCCAGCCGTTCGGCCCGCCGCCCGGCCCCCGCTCCCCCACCGCCAGGGTGAAGTACTCCACCCCCATGAACTCCGCACCGAAGTTCCCGGCGATCGCGTAGAGCCACGAGTCGGCCGGGATCTGGGTGGCGTGTGCCCGCATCGCCGCCTCCTTGGCGGCATGCTGCCCGGTGCCGTCGATCCGGGCCGCGATCTGGTCGTCCGGGGTGCCGAAGGGCAGGTCGTCGATGCTGTCGACACCGTCGAACGGGTTGTCCGACGAGGCGGTCAAGTGGCTCATCCCGGCCTCCAGGACGGTACGCGGCAGCGCCGTCCAGTAGACCTTGGCCGGGGCGACGCCCTCCGCGGTGGCCAGCTCGTGCGCCCGCATCGCCACCCGGTGCGCCTGGATGTGGTCCGGGTGCCCGTAGAAGCCGTTCGGGTCGTACGTGACCATGACCTGCGGCCGGACCTCCCGGATCACGTCCAGCAGCTGACCGGCGGCCTCGTCGAGGTCGGCGGCCCAGAACGCCCGCGGGTGCCCGTTGGTGGGCATGCCCATCATGCCCGAGTCCCGGTAGCGGCCCGCGCCGCCGAGGAAGCGGTGGTCGCTGACGCCGAGCGCGGCACAGGCGGCGGTCAGCTCCCCGATCCGGAACCCGCCGAGCTGGTCGGCCTCGGCGGCGGCGAGCTGCGCCAGCGCCGGCACGTGGATCTCGCCCTCCTCGCCGAGAGTGCAGGTCACCAGCGTGACGTGGGCACCGGCGGCGGCGTAGTGCGCCATCGTCGACCCGGTGCCGATGGACTCGTCGTCGGGGTGCGCGTGGACCAGCAGCAGGCGTCGGTCGGGCAGCGTCGTCACGACGGTCACTCTAACCGGCGGTCCGGGTGCCCCGGGGCGTACGCGTCCAGGCAGGTCGGCCACATCACGCCCGACACCGCTCTACGATCCGGGTTGTGGACTTTCCCGAGCTGGCCGCCCGTACCCGTCGGTTCAGCCACGGGGCGCCGCGTGCCGTTTCCGTGGCCGACGACGGTTCCCGGGTGGTCTTCCTGCGCTCCGGCGGCCCGGAGGACCCGGCCGACGCGCTCTGGGCGTTGGAAACCGCCTCCGGCGAGGAGCGGCTGATCGCCGACCCGGCCGTGCTGCTCGGCGAGGACGCCGAGCCGGTGGCGCTGGCCCCGGGCGAGCGGACGCTGCGCGAACGACGCCGGCTCAGCGCCGCCGGCATCGGCTCGTACGCCCTGGACGGCGCGGGCCGGGTGGCCGTGTTCGCGCTGGCCGGACGGCTGTTCCGGGCCGACCTGGTGCACGGCGACGTGATCGAGGTGACCACCGTCGGCCCGGTGGTCGACCCGCGCCCCGACCCCACCGGGCAGCGGCTGGCGTACGTCACCGACGCCGCCGCAGGGGTGCGCCGGGGCGAGCTGCGGGTGATCGACCCGGACGGCACCGACACCCTGCTGGCCGGCGAGGACGGCCGGGTCAGCTGGGGCCTCGCCGAGCACGTCGCGGCGGAGGAGTTCGGCCGGTTCCGGGGCTACTGGTGGGCGCCGGACGGGCGGATGGTGCTCGCCGCCCGGGTCGACGAGTCGCGGCTGCCCCGGTGGCACCTGCACGACCCGGCGGACCCGGCGACCCCGCCGACCGTCGTCGCGTACCCCCGGGCCGGCGGCCCGAACGCCGAGGTCAGCCTGCACCTGCTCGACCTGGACGACGGCTGGGTCGACGTGCACTGGGACCGGGAGACCTACCCCTACCTGGCCTCGGCCGACTGGGCCGACGGCAACCCGCTGATCACCGTGCTGCGCCGGTCGCAGCAGCACGGCCTGGTGCTGGCGGTGGACCCGCGTACCGGCGAGACCCAGGTGCACGCCGAGCTGGCCGACCCGCGCTGGGTGGAGCCGATCCCGGGCACCCCGGCGCACCTGCCGGACGGCCGGGTGCTGGTCGGCGGCGAGCTGGCCCATGACGGGTACGACGCCCGCTGCCTCTTCGCCGACGGCACCCTGCTCACCCCGCCCTCGCTCTACGTGCGGCGGGTGGTGGGCCGGCTGCCCACCGGTTCCGGCCCGGCCGACCTGCTGGTCGAGGCGAGCGAGGGCGAACCGAGCCAGCGGCACCTCTACCGGGTCCGCACGGTGATCGGCGGCGGGGTGGACACCCGCCGGATGAGCAGCGCCCCGGGCTGGCACACGGCGATCGTCGGCGGGGACACGCTGGTGGTCGGCACGGCGTCGCTGGACGAGGCGGGGACGGTCTGGTCGGTGTGGCGCGGTGACCGGGAGGTGGCCCGGCTGCGGTCGCTGGCGGCCACCCCGTCGTCCGCGCCCCGGCCGATGCTGGTCCGGGTGACCGACCGGCGGTTACCGACGGCGGTGCTCTACCCCACCGAGCACGTCAAGGGCACCCGGTTGCCGGTGCTGCTCGACGTCTACGGCGGTCCGGGTCACCAGGAGGTGGTGGCCGCCCGGTCGGCCTGGCTGGAGCGGCAGTGGTGGGCCGACAACGGGTTCGCCGTGGTCACCGTCGACAACCGGGGTACGCCGGGCGTGGCGCCGTCGTTCGAGAAGGCGATCCACCGGCGGCTGGCCGATGTGATCCTGACCGACCAGGTGGACGCGCTGACCGCGCTCGCCGGCAAACATCCCGACCTGGACCTGGACCGGGTGGCGGTCCGGGGGTGGTCGTTCGGCGGCTGGCTGGCCGGTCTGGCGGTGCTGCGGCATCCGGAGCTGTTCCGGTGCGGTATCGCCGGTGCCCCGGTCACCGACTGGGCGCTGTACGACACCGCGTACACCGAGCGTTACCTGGGCCTGCCCGACGACGGCATCGACGTGTACGGCCACCACTCGCTGGTGGAGCTGGCGGCGGAGCCGCTGTACCCCGGTGAGCCGGCGCGTCCGCTGCTGCTGGTGCACGGGATGGTCGACGACAACGTGGTGGCCGCGCACACGCTGCGGCTGTCGGCGGCGCTGCTGTCCACCGGCCGGCCGCACGCGGTGCTGCCGTTGACCGGGGCGACCCACCTGGCGGCGGGTGGCCTGTCCGAACGCCTGCTCCGCCTGGAACTCGACTTCCTCCGCACCCACCTGGGCTGAGCCGAGTCCCCGGGCGGGCCGGGCCATGGTGCGGACCACTCACCGCCCGTCGGGCCGGCAGCCTGGCTCAGCGGGCGGTGGACGGGCTCACTCCCCGGCGGGACGACGGCCAGCTCACTCCCCGGCGGGACGACGGCCAGCTCACTCCCCGGCGGGACGACGGCCAGCTCACTCCCCGGCGGGACGACGGCCAGCTCACTCCCCGGCGGGGCGGCGGGCCAGCAGGGCGAACGCGTTCGGCAGGCGGCCATGGAAGGCCGCCGCGTCGACGTCACCCATCCGCCAGAACGGCTCCGCGTACTCGGCGAGCTGCCGGACCTCCAGGCCGGCGTCGACCACGGCGGTGACGATCCGGCCGAGCGTCCACTGGAACATCACCGCCCCGTGGGCCGGGAAACTGTCGTCGGCGCAGACGAACGAGCGGCCGAAGTAGCTACGGTCGGGGCGGATGCGCGGCTCGTCCAGGTCCCAGGTCCACAGGTCGGTGGCCGGATGCCCGTCGTGGACGAACAGGTGGCCACCAGGGCGCAGCAGCCGGGCCAGCTCCGCGGCCCAGGCGTCGATGTCGGGCATCCAGATCAGCGCGCCCTTGCCGGTGTAGACGAGATCGACGCAGCCGTCGCGCAGCGGCACCCCGGGGACCGTCCCGACCAGGTAGTGGCAGGCGGCACCGAGGGCGTCGGCGCGGCCCCGCGCGCCGGTGATCGCGTTCTCGCTGTAGTCGACCCCGACCACCATCCGGGCACCGGCCCGGACCAGGGCGATGTCGTCCTGACCGTTGCCGCTCTGTGGGTGCACCACCAGCGGTCGGGCCGCCAGGATGTCCCGGAGCAGCGCGCGTTCGCTGGCGACGAGGGTGCCGCCGGCCGCCGCCTCGGCCAGCATCTCGCCGTCGGCCCAGACCCGCTCCTGGTGGGCCAGTTCCCAGGCGGTCCGGTTGGCTCGCGAGATCGGATCCATACCCCGAACTGTCCCGACCGACCCACCGGGGGGTCAATCGATATACGTCTTTGGCTGACCGTCGGCACGGGTGGCGGTGCCGGCCGGGTCTCCGGAGGCGGGGCGGTGCGCCACGGGTGACCATTTTCCCGGCGTTCTTCTCAGAAACCTTGGAAATCGTCCTGCCAGTCTGGGCGGCGTCCGCGTCATGCCGGAAAGGTAAGGAGCCGATGGTGCGGTGCCCCGGCACGCGGACACCGCACCATCGGCCCCACGGGGTGGATCAGGCCAGCCAGTTGCCGAACGGGCGGCCGAAGCACCGACAGAGGCCGGGGACGAGCGCGAAGGCTCCCGGGCGGTAGAGCCCAGCCCGCCGATGGAGCCCACCCGTACACCGGAGTCGTCACCCGAGTCACCCAAGGTCATACCGGATCCAGGATGTAGTGGCCTCGGAGTCGCCGGAAGCCCACTACATCCTGGATCCAGCACGATCTCGGGCGGGGACGGGGCGGGGACGATGGCGGTCAGTCGCTGCCCACGCCGGGTGACGCAGGTGATCCACCCGGCGTAGTGGGCGCGGGAGACGACGTCCGCCAGGCTGTCGCGGGCATCGGGGATCGGCAGTTCAGCGGCGGGCTCGCTCATGGTGCCGATCGCACCACTCGTACGAGTCGTACCAGCGGCTACGGGCGCGGCCGGTACCGCGCCGCGCGCCCACGAGCTGACGGGCTCCCTCCCGACGCGGGCCGGGAGGGAGCCCCGATCCAGCTCAGGGTGACGTCACTGCTTGACGTGGGCGTTGACGAAGGAGGGGTAGCCGAAGACGCTGGAGATGAAGACGCCGCCGGCCTTCGAGCCGTGCACCGTGTAGGCCACGTCGACGAAGAGCGGCACCACGGGGGCGTACTCCGTCATGATCCGCCGGTCGAGCTTGCCCCACTCCGGCCCCTGGTCGGCCGGGGGCATGGCCTGGATCCGGTCGATCTCGGCGTTGACCGCCGGGTCGTTGAAGTACGCCTGGTTGCTGTTGCCCTCGGCCCTGATGGTGCGGCCGTCGTAGAGCACCGGCAGGATCGACGCGCCGCTGGGCCAGTCGGCGGCCCAGTTGCCGATGTAGAGGTCCCAGGGGTTGTTCTTCTTCTTGATCTCGTCGAGCTTCGCGTCGTCCGGGATGTTGCGCACCGTGATCTTGAAGCCGGCGCGTTCCAGGTTGGCCTTGAGCTGGGTGCCGATCTGCTGTTCGGTGGTGCTGTCGGCCACCCCGAGGACCAGCTCCGGGGTCTTGCCGGCGAGCAGCTCCCTGGCCTTGTCGACGTCGCCGTTGGCGCCGGCCGGATAGGCGTCGTACGCCTGGTAGCCGATGGTGGACGGCGGCATCAGGGTGGTCATCGGCTGGGCGACGGTCTGCCCACCCAGCGCCTTGACCAGGCCGTCGCGGTCGACGGCGTAGTTGAGCGCCCGGCGGACGGCCAGGTCGGTGACCCGCTGGTTGTTGATGACGAGCTGGTTGGCGCTCGGTGTCGGGGACAGCACGCTGCGCGCCTTGAGCGCCTGGTCCTGGGCGACCCGGGCGACCAGCGAGGCCGGCACGTAGTTCCAGGCCAGCGCGCTCTGGTCGGCGCCGTTGTCGGCGATCACCCGGTTGACGGCCGCGTCGGCGGTCGGCCCGAAGGTCCAGACGAACCGGTCCGGGTACTGGTGGCGGACCGGGTCGGTGGCGGCGTCCCAGTGCGGGTTGCGGTCCAGGGTGAGCTGCACGCCCGCCTGGTTCTTGGCGATCTTGTACGGCCCGGAGGAGAACGGCTTCTGGTCCAGGTTGACCCCGGTGTCCCGGTCCGGCCGCAGCGGCGCGGTGGTCGGCAGCGAGACCGCGAACGGCAGGTCACACCGGGGCTTGGCGAACTCGAACCGCAGCGTCTTCAGGTCCGGAATGGTCAACCCCGGCGGCAGCGACCCCTTGTTCTTCCGGAAGTCCCACTTCGTGTCGTACTGCGGGGTGTCGGCGAGCCACTCCTGGAGGTAGGTGGGGCCGCCGGTCAGGTCGGGGTCGAAGGAGCGGGCGATGCCGTAGGCGATCTCCCTGGACGTGATCGGGCTGCCGTCCTCGAACTTCACCCCGTCCTTGATGGTGAACTCCCACACCCGGCAGTCGCTGTTCACGTTGTTGCCGGGGGTCTGCGCCAGGTCACCGACCAGCACCAGGCCGCCCTTGCCGTCGTCCTTCCAGGTGGTCAGGTAGCGGGCGAAGAGCGGGTTGGCCATCAGACCGGCGAACGAGTACGTCCGCTGCGGGTCCAGATGCGAGATCGGCGTCTCCCGGATGACGGTGAAGGTGCCGCCCTTCGCCGCGCCGGCCACCTCGGCGGCGGGCCCCTGCGAGTCCTTCGGATCGGTGGCGATCACCCCGGTCTGCTGCCGGCCGGTGTCCACGGTGGTGCCCCCGCCCGTGTTCTCCGAACAGGCGGCCAACGCCACCACCAGGGCGATCGCGCCGCCTGCGGCGGCTGCTGCGCGTGGTCGCATCCCTACCTCCTCCACCCCGTCACGGTCGGGCGGTGAACGCCGACGCCCCGAGGACCGTCAAGAAGAAAAACTTCGGACTGTCTAACAGATATCGACAACTCTTGCCGCCCGACGGGCCGGCGTCCGCGGTACCGGAGCAACCGGCCGACCGGCCGCCGGCTCAGCGCAGCCGCACCCGGGGGTCGATGGCCGCGTACAGCAGATCCACCAGCACGTTCGCCAGCACCACGAAGACCGCCGCGATCAGCACGGTGGCCATGATGGTGGGCAGGTCACCGGCGCGGACCGCGTCGACCGCCGTGCGCCCCAGGCCGTTGAGGCCGAAGGTCGTCTCGGTGATCACCGTTCCGCCGAGCGCGCCGCCGACGTCCAGCCCGGCGATGGTGACCACCGGCGTGATCGCCGCGCGCAGCGCGTGCCGGCCGTACACCGTGCGTCTGGCCAGGCCCTTGGCCCGCGCGGTCCGGACGAAGTCCTCCGACAGCGTCTCCAGCATCTGCGCCCGGGACAGCCGGGCGTAGATCGCCGAGAACAGGAACGCCAGCGACAGCCAGGCCAGCACCAGCCCACTGGCCCAGCGCACCGGGTCGTCCAGCAGCGGTGTGTAGCTCGGCACCGGCAGCCAGCGCAGCGTGTAGACGAACACCAGCAGCAGCACCGCACCGACGAAGTAGAGCTGCAACGAGGCCCCGGCCAGCGAGAAGCCGATCGCCGCCCGGTCCAGCCAGCTGCCCCGGCGCAGCGCCGAGAGCATGCCCAGGCCGACCCCGATCAGCAGCCAGAGCACCGCCGCCGGGACGACGATGCTCACCGTCACCGGCAGCACCCGGGCGACGGTGTCGCTGACCGCCTCGTTGGCGACGTACGACCAGCCCAGGCAGGGCGCGTCACACCGGCCACCCTGGGCGCTGCCGAGGTCCCGGCCGGTCACGATGCCCTTCATGTAGCCGGCGTACTGGCTGAGCAGCGGATCGCTCAGGCCCAGCTCCTGGCGGACCCGCTCCAGCCGTTCCGGGTTGCAGTTCTTGGGGCACATGCCGCTGACCGGATCCCGGGGCAGGGCGAAGAACATCAGGAAGCTCAGCACGCTGACCGCGAAGAGCGTCAACGTCGCGGAGAAGAGCCGTTTGAGCAGGAACCGCGCCACCGCCGCACCTCCTACCGGGACGACTTCGGGTCGAGCGCGTCGCGTAGCGCGTCACCGAAGAGGTTGAAGGCGAACACGAGCGCGAAGATCGTGACGCCGGGGAAGAAGACGTACGCCGGGTCGGTCTGGAGGTAGTCCAGGCTGCGGTAGATCATCCGGCCGAAGCTCGGGGTGGCGTCGGTCAGCCCGACCCCGATGAACGACAGCGCCGCCTCGCCGGTGATGTAGGCCGGCACCGCCAGCGAGAAGGACACCAGGATCGGCGCCCAGAGGTTCGGCAGCAGTTGCCGGAACAGCATGTGCCCCAGCCCCGCGCCGCTGGCCCGCGCCGCGTCCACGAACTCCCGCTCGCGCAACGCGATCACCTGCCCCCGCACCAGCCGGGCGGTGCTCGTCCAGCCGAACAGCGCGAAGACGGCGATCAGCACCCCGACCTGGAACGCCGCCGGCACCTCCTCCCGCTGGCCGTAGAAGCGCAGCGCGACGGTCGGGGTCAACGCCAACGCGATGATCAGGAACGGCATCGCCAGGGTCAGGTCGGTGACCCAGTTGACCACCGCGTCCACCCAGCCGCCCAGGTAGCCGGCGACGGTGCCCAACACGACACCGATCGTCGCCGTGACCACCGCCGCCACGAAGGCGATGAAGAGCGAGGTGCGCAGCCCGTGCACCATCCGGATGAAGATGTCCCGCCCCAGCCCCGGCTCCAGCCCGAACCAGTGCTCCCCGGTCACCCCGCCGGCATAGCCCAGCGGCATGCCGAAGCCGTCCAGCCGGGACTGGAACTGCTCCCGGGGGCCGGTCCCGTACGCCCACTCGATCAGCGGGACGGCGAGCGCCACCAGCACGAAGAAGACCAGCATGCCGCCGCTGACCATCCCGGTCCGGTCGCGCCGCAGCCGGGTCCAGGCGAGCCGGCCGGGCGACCGCCCGACGATATCCGCACCGGCCGCCGGCCCGCCGCTCTCCGGCCCGCCGCCTGCCGCTCCGACCCCGGCCCCGACCCCGGCTCCGGCTCCGGCTCCGGCCAGCGTCGTCGGGTCGACCGGGGACACGCTCATCCCGCCACCTCTCCGTCGTCGTCGCCGACCCGGCCCGTGCCGGCAGCCGCCACGGCACCCCGCCCGGCCGTCGGCGGTCCGGTCTCCGGGAAGTGGCAGGCGGTGGCGTGCCGACCCCCGGCGTCGACCACCAGCGCCGGTTCCTCCCGGGCGCAGACGTTCTGCGCCCGGGGACACCGGGTACGGAACCGGCAGCCCGACGGTGGATCCAACGGCGTCGGCACGTCCCCGGTCAGCCGGATCCGCCCGGCCCGACCCGACGCCGCCACCTCCGGGACCGCCGACAGCAACGCCCGGGTGTACGGGTGCCGGGGCCGCCGGTAGACGTCCTCCCGGTCCCCGATCTCCACGATCCGGCCCAGGTACATCACCGCCACCCGCTGGCAGAAGTGCCGCACCACGGCCAGGTCGTGCGCGATGAACACGAACGCCAGCCCGAGGTCGCGTTGCAGGTCCCGCAGCAGGTTCACCACCTGCGCCTGGATCGAGACGTCCAGCGCGGAGACCGGCTCGTCGGCGACGATCAGCTTCGGCCGCAAAGCCAGCGCGCGGGCGATCCCGACCCGCTGCCGCTGCCCGCCGGAGAACTCGTGCGGATAGCGGTTGTAGTGCTCGGGGTTGAGCCCGACCAGCTCCAGCAGCTCGCGGACCCGCTGCTTCACCCCGCCGGGCGGGTCGATCCCGTTGACCTGCAACGGCATCGCCACGATCCGCCCGACGGTGTGCCGGGGGTTCAGCGAGGCGTACGGGTCCTGGAAGATGATCTGGAGGTCCTGCCGTAGCGGGCGCAGCTCACGACGGCGGGCGTGGGTGATGTCCCGGCCGGCGAACTCGATCGTCCCGGCGGTCGGCTCCAGCAGCCGGACCAGCAGCCGGCCGGTGGTGCTCTTGCCGCAGCCGGACTCCCCCACCAGCCCCAGCGTCTCACCGGGCCGCACCTCGAAGTCCAGCCCGTCGACCGCCCGCACCAGCCCCCGGGACCGCAGGCCGGTGCGGACCGGGAAGTGCTTGGTCAAACCCCGTACCCGCAACAACGGCTCAGCGGCGCTCACCGGCCCGCCCTCCGCTCGCGACCGCGGCACGTCCGTCGTGCTCACCGGGACACCCCCGCCCCGGGAACGGCCTGGTGGGAGAGGGCGGCGCGGTCGTCGGCGGGAAGGTGGCAGGCGACCAGGTGGCCGCCCGCGCCCGCCGGGCCGAGCGCCGGCACCACCGTGCGGGAGCGGTCGCCTGCGTACCGGCAACGCGGGTGGAACGCGCAGCCGGACGGCACGTCGATCAGCGAGGGCGGGTTGCCGGGGATGGGCACCAGGTCCGCGTCCGGGTCGCCGTGCAGCGACGGCACGCTGGAGAGCAACCCCCAGGTGTACGGGTGCTGCGGCCGGCGGAGCACCTGCGCCGCGCTGCCCTGCTCGACCACCCGCCCGGCGTACATGACCAGCACGTCGTCGGCGACCTGGGCGACCACCCCCAGATCGTGGGTGATCAGCACGATCGCGGTGCGGAACTCGGCCTGGAGGTCGGCGAGCAGGTCGAGGATCTGGGCCTGCACCGTCACGTCCAGCGCGGTGGTCGGCTCGTCGGCGATGACCAGGGCCGGGTCGTTGACCAGCGCCATCGCGATCATCGCCCGCTGCCGCATGCCGCCGGAGAACTCGTGCGGGTACTGGTCGTAGCGGCGGGCCGGCTGCGGGATGCCCACCCGGTCGAGCATCTCCACCGCCCGGGTCCGTGCCGCCCGCCGCCCCGTCCGGGGGTGGTGTACCCGGTACGCCTCGGCGATCTGCCGCCCCACGCTGTAGTAGGGGTGCAGCGCGGAGAGCGGGTCCTGGAAGATCATCGCCAGGTCCCGGCCACGCAGCCGGCGTACCTGCTCCTCGGCCAGGCCGACGAGTTGCCGGCCGCCGACGGCGATCCCGCCGGTGACGGTGCTCCGCCGGGGGTCGTGCAGGCCGAGCACGGCCAGGGCGGTGACGCTCTTGCCGGAGCCCGACTCACCGACGATGCCGAGCGTCCGGCCGCGCGGCACGGCGAAGGACACCCCGTCGACCGCGCGCACCACGCCGTCGGCCGTGTCGAACCGTACCCGTAGGTCGTCCACCCGCAGGTACGGGTCGTCGCCACCGCGCGGCTCCGGCACGGCCGGGCCGGTGTCCGGCGGGCCGGGCGGCGCTGCTTGCGGACTGTCCACGACCGCCTCCCTCGGGTTGTAGGGAACCTACAACAAACAGCCGAGGCTGAAAATAAGCTACGGACAGCGAGCTGGCGCCGGACCACAGCGTAGCGAGTCGATGACTCCGCCGCGCACCCTCGACCGCCCCGTCCGAACCGGCCCGGACCGTCGCGGCCCGCGTCGTCGTGCGGTGTCGTCGCCCGCCGGTCGCACCAGGGGTGCGAGCATGGCCCTGGTGCCCGACGGAGGATGCCGGACGACACGAGGTGGAGGTGACCGACCATGACCGCAGCGGTGTTCGGCCACGACGGACCGTGGACCGAAGAGGAGTACCTCTCCCTCGACGAGACATCTCAACGCGTCGAACTCTTCGACGGGAGCCTCCACGTGACCCCTGCCCCCACCCCCCGCCACCAGCGCATCTCGCGCAGACTGGGCAACATACTCGAACCGGCGGCCGAGCAGGCCGGTCTGGAACTGCTGGAGGCGGTGAACGTCCGGCTTCGCCCCGGCCGCATCCCCATCCCCGACCTCGTCATCACCGACCCCGTGAATCTGGACGAGCCGATGATCGAGGCGGACGAGGTACACCTCGTCTGCGAGATCATCTCGCCGAGCAACGCGTCCACCGACAAGGTCCTCAAGATGCACTACTACGCGGCCGCCGGCATCGGGTGGTATCTGCTGGTGGAGCAGGGAACCGGCGCGCTACGCCCCTACCGTCGGCGGGGACGCCACTACACGGAACACTCCGCCACCAAACGGGGCGAGGCCCTGCACCTACTCGAGCCGGTGCGGGCCACGATCCGGCCCGAGGATCTGGTGCCCTGACGGATGTCGGTGGACTGGCCTAGGGTCGGTCCATGACCGAGTTCGATGCGGCGTCCGCCGCCGTCCAGGCCGCCCTCGACGCGGGCGCCCGGTACGCCGACGCCCGGGTGATGCACCTGCGCTACGAGTCGATGTCCGCGCGCAACGGCGAGATCGAGGAGCTGACCCAGGACGAGAGCCTCGGCCTGGGCGTACGCGCGCTGGTCGGGTCCGGGTGGGGCTTCCACGCCGTACCCGAGCTGTCCGACGCGGCGGCGCGGGCGGCCGGCCGGCGGGCCGCGGAGGTCGCCGCCGCGAGCGCCCGGGTGCCCGGTCCACCGATCACGCTGACCCCGGCCGAGCCGACGGTGGCGAGCTGGGCGTCCGGCTGCGCGGTCGATCCGCTGGGCGTGGCGCTGTCCGACAAGGGCGACCTGCTGGTCCGGGCCACCGGGGCGGCCCGGGGGCAGGGGGCCGACCTGGCCGAGGGGCTCTACCAGATCTGGGACACCCGCAAGTGGTTCGTCTCCAGCGAGGGGCACCGCATCGACCAGCACATCCGTGAGTGCGGCGGCGGCATCTCGGCCACCTCGATCGGCGAACACGAGACGCAGCGCCGTTCCTGGCCGAGCTACCGGGGCCAGTACGGCACCACCGGCTGGGAGCTGGTCGAGTCGCTGGACCTGACCGGGCACGCCGCCCGGATCGCCGACGAGTCCCGGGCGCTGCTCACCGCGCCCGAGTGCCCGGCCGGCGAGACCGACCTGATCCTCGGCGACGAGCAGCTCGCGTTGCAGATCCACGAGTCGGTCGGGCACGCCATCGAGCTGGACCGGATCCTCGGCTGGGAGGCGGCGTTCGCCGGCACCTCCTGGCTCGACCTGGCCCGGCTCGGGTCGCTGCGCTACGGCTCCGAGCTGATGAACATCACCATCGACCCCACGATCCCCGGGGCGCTGGGCAGCTTCGGCTTCGACGACGAGGGCTCCCCGGCGGTCAAACGCGACGCGGTACGCGAGGGCCGCTGGGTCGGGGTGCTCGCCGGCCGGGACTCGGCCGCCGTCGCCGGCCTGGACCACGGCGGCAGCGTCCGGGCCGACGGGTGGGCCCGGCTGCCGATGGTGCGGATGACCAACGTGGGCCTGGAGCCCGGCCCGCACACCCTCGACGAGATCATCGCGGCCACCGACGACGGGGTGCTGATGGACGTCAACCGGTCCTGGTCGATCGACGACCGGCGGCTCAACTTCCAGTTCGGCTGTGAGATCGCCTGGGAGGTGCGCAACGGCCGGCGGGGCCGGATGCTGCGCAACCCCACCTACACCGGCATCGGGCCGCTGTTCTGGCGGTCGATGGACATGCTCTCCTCCGAGATCGTCCCGTGGGGCACCCCGAACTGCGGAAAGGGCCAGCCCGGCCAGATCGGGCACACCGGCCATCCGGCCGCGCCGGCCCGGTTCCGGGGCGTCCGGGTGGGGGTCCGCGCATGACCGGCCCGGGGGACACCGGCGCGACCGAGCTGGACGTCGCCGCCCGGGTGGTGGAGCTGGTCCACCAGGTCGCCGGTCCGTCGGCCCAGGCCGAGGTGACCGTCGTCCGGCACGAGCTGGCGCTGACCCGGTTCGCCAACTCGTTCATCCACCAGAACGTCGCCGAGTCCGGGGTGCGGGTCCGGCTGCGGGTGCACGTCGACGGCCGGACGGCCGCCGGGGGCGGCAGCCTGGTCGACGCGGACGGGCTGCGCGCCCTGGTCGGGCGCACCCTCGCCGCGGCCCGGCTCTGCCCACCCGACCCGGCCTGGCCGGGGTTGACCCCACCGTCGGCGGTGCACTCCAACGGCCTGCTCGACGAGGCCACCGCCACCGCCGAGCCGGCGGCCCGCGCCGAGCGGGTCCGGGCCTTCGTCGACGCGGTGGGCGGGCTGGAGGCGGCCGGCTACTGCCGTACCTCGTACCGGTCGGGGGCGTTCGCCAACTCGCTCGGACAGTCGGCGCAGGGGCGGACCACCGAGGCGGCGATGGACGGCATCGCCCGGGCGGACGGCGCGGACGGGGTGGCCCGGATCTGCGCCGGCCGCCTCGACGGGCTGGACGGCGCGGCCCTCGGCCGGCGGGCGGCGGCCAAGGCGCGGGCCGCCGCCGACCCGGTCGAGCTGCCACCGGGCCGGTACGAGGTGGTCCTCGAACCGGCCGCCGTGGCCGACCTGTTGCAGAACCTCGCCTGGTACGGCTTCAACGGCAAGCGGCACGCCGAAGGTCAGTCGTTCGCCCGCCCCGGCACCGCCCAGTTCGATCCGGCGGTGACCCTGGTCGACGACCCGACGTACGGCGGCGCGATGCCGTTCGACCTGGAGGGCACCCCGTGCCGGGCACTCACCCTGGTCGAGGCGGGCACCACCCTGGCGGTGGCCCACGACCGGCGCAGCGCCGCCGGGGCGGGCGCCACGTCGACCGGCCACGGTGCCCCGGGCGGGTCCACCTTCGGCCCGGTCCCGCGTACCGTGCGCCTGCTCGGCCGGGCCGGGGCGGGCGACGCCGGTCCCGCCCCGACCGGCGACGGCACCGGGGCGGTGGCCGATGCGGACACCGCCGCGCTGGTCGCGCCGATGGCCCGGGGGCTGCTGGTCAGCGACTTCTGGTACACCCGGGTGCTGGACCCGAAGAGTCTGGTGATCACCGGGTTGACCCGTAACGGGGTGTGGCTGGTGGAGGACGGCGTGCCGACCCGGGCGGTCCGGAACCTCCGGTTCACCGAGGCGTACCCACGGGCGTTGGGGCCGGGTGCGGTGCTGGGGCTCGGCCGGTCGCCGGTCCGCCAGCCGGACCGGACCGACGGCGGCTGGTGGGAGGCGCCGCCGCTGCGGCTGGCCTCGTGGAACTTCACCGGCGGCGCCTCGGGCTGAGCGGTCACCGCCGGGGCACCGGTCCGGCCGCCCCGCGGTGCCGGCCGGAACTGATCGTGGCGCGGGGCTTTCCAAGGTGCGGGACACACGGGACACTGCGTTGCGCGGCCCGACCGTGGAGATCGGCGTAACGTGTGTCACTTAGCTGCGCCGATGTCCCGGCGCGGTCGCCTGCGTGCCGCAAGACGTGGCAGTGGACACGGTCCGGCCGGTCCGCTGACCGCACGGAACGTGAACCGCCGCCCGCGAGGGCCCGTCCCGTCAGGAAGACAACTCGAATGACATCAACGGCAACGAAGCCGCGGGGGGCGCGGGCGCGCGCCGCCATCACGGCGAAGACGTTGCGAACCGACCGCTGGTGGTTCGCCCCCCTGATCACCGTCGTCGGGCTCACCGCCTGGGTGGCGTACGCGACCGTCCGGGTTTTCATGCACAAGTGGTACTGGGTGGAGCAGTACCACTACCTGACGCCGTTCTACTCCCCCTGTGTGACCGACCGGTGTGTCGAGGGATCGTCGCACTTCGGCAGCTTCCTGCCCGGCTGGTGGATCATCCCGGACGCGGCGCTGACCCTGCCGTTCCTGCTGCTGTTCCGGCTCACCTGCTACTACTACCGCAAGGCGTACTACCGGTCGTTCTGGCTGTCGCCGCCGGCCTGCGCGGTTCCCGACGGGCACAGGTCCTACTCCGGGGAGACCCGGTTCCCGCTGCTCGGGCAGAACCTGCACCGCTACTTCTTCTACGCCGCCGCGATCATCTCGCTGATCAACACCTGGGACGCGGTGCTGGCCTTCCACTCACCGGAGGGCTTCGGCTTCGGGCTGGGCAACGTCATCCTGCTGCTCAACGTGGTGATGCTCTGGGCGTACACCATCTCCTGCCACTCCTGTCGGCACATCATCGGCGGCCGGCTGAAGCACTTCTCCGCGCACCCGGTGCGTTACCGCGCCTGGACGTTCGTGTCCAAGCTCAACACCCGGCACATGCAGCTCGCCTGGATCACCCTCGGCACGCTGGCCCTCACCGACTTCTACGTGATGGCCGTCGCCGCCGGATGGTTCGACGACCTGCGGTTCATCAACTAGAGGGCGCGCGACATGACCACTACCACTCGCATCGAACGACACCACTACGACGTCGTCGTGATCGGGGCCGGCGGCGCCGGCCTGCGCGCGGCGATCGAGGCCCGGCTCGCCGGCAAGAAGACCGCGATCATCTCCAAGTCGCTCTTCGGCAAGGCGCACACCGTGATGGCCGAGGGCGGCGCGGCGGCCGCGATGGGGAACGTGAACAGCCGGGACAACTGGCAGGTGCACTTCCGCGACACCATGCGCGGCGGCAAGTTCCTCAACAACTTCCGGATGGCCGAGCTGCACGCGAAGGAGTCGCCGCAGCGGATCTGGGAGCTGGAGACGTACGGCGCGCTCTTCGACCGGACCAAGGACGGGAAGATCTCCCAGCGCAACTTCGGCGGTCACGAGTACCCCCGGCTGGCGCACGTCGGTGACCGCACCGGTCTGGAGCTGATCCGCACCCTCCAGCAGAAGATCGTCTCCCTCCAGCAGGAGGACAAGCGCGACCTCGGCGACTACGAGGCGCGGATCAAGGTGTTCTCCGAGACCACCATCACCGAGCTGCTGCTCGACGGGGACCGGGTGGCCGGGGCGTTCGGCTACTACCGGGAGTCCGGCGAGTTCATCCTGTTCGAGGCCCCGGCGGTGGTGCTGGCCACCGGTGGCGTCGGCCGGTCCTACAAGGTCACCTCGAACTCGTGGGAGTACACCGGGGACGGGCACGCGCTGGCCCTGCGGGCCGGGGCCACGCTGATCAACATGGAGTTCCTCCAGTTCCACCCGACCGGCATGGTCTGGCCGCCCTCGGTGAAGGGCATCCTGGTCACCGAGTCGGTGCGGGGCGACGGCGGCGTGCTGAAGAACTCCGACGGCAAGCGGTTCATGTTCGACTACGTCCCCGACGTCTTCCGCAAGCAGTACGCGGAGACCGAGGAGGAGGCGGACCGCTGGTACACCGACCCGGACAACAACCGGCGTCCGCCGGAGCTGCTCCCCCGCGACGAGGTCGCCCGCGCGATCAACAGCGAGGTCAAGGCCGGTCGGGGTACGCCGGCCGGCGGCGTCTACCTGGACATCGCCTCCCGGCGTTCGGCCGAGGAGATCCGTCGCCGACTGCCGTCGATGTACCACCAGTTCAAGGAGCTGGCCGACGTCGACATCACCGCCGAGCCGATGGAGGTCGGGCCGACCTGTCACTACGTGATGGGCGGCGTCGAGGTGGACCCGGACTCCGGCGCGGCGCACGGCACCGTGCAGGGGCTGTTCGCCGCCGGTGAGGTCTCCGGTGGCATGCACGGCTCCAACCGGTTGGGTGGCAACTCGCTGTCCGACCTGCTGGTCTTCGGCAAGCGGGCCGGCGGGCACGCGGCGTCGTACACCGATCAGCTGACCGCGCGGCCGAAGGTGCCGGTGGGTGCGGTGGAGACCGCCGTGGAGACGGCGTTGGCGCCGTTGCAGCGGGATACCGGGGAGAGCCCGTACACCCTCCAGCAGGACCTCCAGGCGGTGATGGGGGATCTGGTAGGGATCATCCGCCGGGAGGGCGAGCTGGTCGACGCCCTGCGCAGGCTGACCGAGCTGCGGGAGCGGGTGGCGAAGGTGAGCGCGGTCGGTGGCCGGCGCTACAACCCGGGCTGGCACCTGGCGTTGGACCTGCGCAACATGCTGGTCGTCTCGGAGTGCACCGCGAAGGCGGCGCTGGAGCGCCAGGAGTCGCGCGGCGGGCACACCCGGGAGGACTTCCCGACCATGGACCCGGCCTGGCGTCGGGTCAACCTGGTCTGCTCCCTGGACGGCGACACCGTCCGGCTGGAGCACAAGCCGCTGCCGACGATGCGGGCCGAGCTGATCGGCCTCTTCGACCGGACCGAGCTGGCCAAGTATCTGACCGACGAGGAGCTGGCCGACCTCGACGTCGTCGGCGAGGAGGCGAACTGATGGGAAGCAAGAGGGAGTTCCGCATCTGGCGGGGCGACGAGACCGGCGGTGACCTCCAGGACTACTCGGTCGAGGTGAACGAGGGCGAGGTCGTCCTTGACGTCATCCACCGGCTCCAGGCCACCGACGCGCCGGACCTGGCCTGCCGGTGGAACTGCAAGGCCGGCAAGTGCGGCTCCTGCTCGATGGAGATCAACGGCAAGCCCCGGCTGAGCTGCATGACCCGGATGTCGACGTTCGAGGAGTCCGAGACGGTCACGGTCACCCCGTTGCGGACCTTCCCGGTGATCCGGGACCTGGTCACGGACGTCTCGTTCAACTACGAGAAGGCCCGGGAGACGCCGGCCTTCGCCCCGCCGGCCGACCTGGCCCCGGGCGAGTACCGGATGCAGCAGGTCGACGTGGAGCGCTCGCAGGAGTTCCGCAAGTGCATCGAGTGCTTCCTGTGCCAGAACGTCTGCCACGTGATCCGCGATCACGAGGAGAACAAGCCGGCCTTCTCCGGCCCGCGGTTCTTCATCCGGGCCGCCGAGCTGGACATGCACCCGCTGGACGCGAAGACCGACCGCAAGCAGTACGCGCAGCAGGAGCAGGGTCTCGGCTTCTGCAACATCACCAAGTGCTGCACCGAGGTCTGCCCCGAGCACATCAAGATCACCGACAACGGGATCATCCCCATGAAGGAGCGGGTCGTCGACCGCAGGTACGATCCCCTGGTATGGCTCGGTAGCAAGATCTTCCGTCGGGGTGAGACGCCCCAGAGCACCGCGAACAGCGCGGGAAAGGGGTCCGTGGTGCACAGCGGAACTCGTCAGACCGGAGTCCACTCGCACGCCGGAGGCTCCGGCGACCCGGCTGCGGAGGCCCAGGCGCAGCAGGGTGTGAACTGGCACCGCGAGGTCCCGCACCCGACCATGCCGGCGGTCGACGACCGGGGGCGGCTCCCGCTGACCGAGTTGACCTTCGACCGGGCGGCGGCCCCGTCGCCGTTCGGTGACGACGTGACCTTCCCGTTGCCGCCGGAGCACCTCAACTTCGCCCACCCGAGCCAGGACGACAAGCCGACGAGCCACGGCGACGGGCACTGAGGTAGAGCACGACGGGGTCGGGCAACGAGGTAGCACGGCACTGACCCAGCGCGACCGGCGCCGGGCGGCACGACACGCGACGGGGGCCACGGCGAGAGCCGTCGGCCCCCGTCGGCGTTTCCCAGCCGGGTGTCCGATACCGGTCAGTCGGAGGCCAGCAGCGGGCCGAGGGCGGCGACGATGGGGGCATCGGCCGGGAGCCAGGTGACGCTGTGCAGCTCACCGGCGGTGAGCCAGCGCATCGCGGAGTGTTCCAGCGCGCGGGGCTGGTCACCGTGCAGCAGGCGGGCGGCGTACACCTTGAGCACCGAACGGCCGTGGGCCATCCGGACGTCCCGGCCGACCCGCTCGCCGATCTCGACCCGGACGGCCAGCTCCTCGGCGCACTCGCGGATCAGCGCGGCCGTCTCGCTCTCCCCGGGCTCGACCTTGCCGCCGGGGAACTCGAACATGCCGGCGACCTCGGGCGGTGCGGTGCGGGCACAGGCCAGCACCCGCCCGGCGGAGATGATCGCCGCGCCCACGACCACCCGCGGCTCGCGCCGGTCGGTCTGTCCGTTACCGCTACGCCGTTCGGTCTGCACGGGCATCCAGCGTGCCAGATCAATCGTCGGTTTGGGTACCGTGGCCGACCGGTAGGCCAATAAGAGACGGAAGTGTGGGCGTGGACACACCGCCATCGGGTCGACAGACTGTTAGCACCACGAGGACACGGGACGGCGACGATTTGGCCACAAGCCGGCAACGGCGCCTGGGAGGTGCGGTGATGCGCGTGCTGTTCACCAGCCGAGCCAAGCACGATTATCTCACTGACGCCCTCACGCTCCTGCACGGGTGGACCCGCGAGGGTGAGCAGATCCGCCGCACCCTGGTCATGGACGACTCCCAGCACGCGGCGCTGACCGAACGCATCAAGGTGGTCGCCGACGCGCTGCGGCTGCGGCCGGACATCAGCCGGCGGGACACCGAGACGCGCATCCGGGTCGGCCACGGCGACGGCGAGCCGCTCACCGAGGGTGAGGTGCTCCTCGCCGCCCGGATCGAGGACGCGTACCGCACGGTGACGGAGGACTGACCCCGGTCGCCGCGCCGGCTGTCGCACCGGTCACCGTGCCCGCCGAGCGCGCTCGTCACCGCGTCGGCTGTCGCACCGGTCACCGTGCCCGCCGAGCGCGCTCGTCACCGCGTCGGCTGAGCGCACCGGTCACCGTGCCCGCCGAGCGCGCTCGTCACCGCGTCGGCTGAGCGCACCGGTCACCGTATCGGCTGAGCGGGCTCGTCACCGCATCGGCTCGCCCTGCGCGGTGGGCAGTCCCAGCGCCTGGCGTACCGCCAGCTCGGTGGCCGGGTCGGGGTGCTGCCCGGCCTGCGCCACGATCTGGAGAAGCTTGCCCCGGTCGGGTTCCCCGTCGGCGTTCCGCCAGGCCGGCTCGGCCTGCTCCATCTCGGTGAGCATCCGTTCCATCGCCGGCCGCACCGGCTCCGGCCAGGGCTCCCGGCGCAGCCGGAACCACATGTCCGTGTGCGTCGTCTCGGCCCGCCGGACCGCGTCCCGCAGGGTGGCCGGGGGAGCCGCCGGCGCCTGTGCCACCAGCGCGGCCCGGGTCTCGACCCAGTCCCGGGTGGCCAGCAGGTAGCCGAGCTGGGCCGGGTCGAGCACCGTGCCGTCCATCCGCAGCGGCCGGGACAGGGCCTCCGGCGCGGTCAGGTAACAGGTGATCGTGGGATCGGTGGACCAGTCGACCCGGGTCGGCAGGTACCAGCTCAACCGCACCTCGGCGGGCAGCCCCAGCGGATCCACGACGTAGCTGCGCTGCCGCTGCCGGCACAGCGCCTCCGCCCGCTGGGAGAGCACCGCCGCACCGGGGTACCGCTCGTCGGCGGACCGTTCGTACGCGGGGAAGTCGTCGACGTACTCGGCCTGGTGCGGGGTGTCACACGGCACCCGGGTGACCTGCTCGGGCGCGGTCCGGCTGGCGGTGGCCCCGGTGGGAACCCGGAAGCAGTCGCCCACCCGCAGGGCGCGCAGCCCGGTGTCCGGCGCGGAGCCCGTCCAGGTGACGCCCCACGCCACCAGCCCGGCCAGCAGCCACCCACCGCACAACACCAGCCCGGCGACCACCAGGCCCTTCCCCCGCTCGCCGTCGCGCCGGATCCGGCGCAGCGCGAACCCGGCGGTGACCAGGGCGAGCACGCCGCCGAGCAGGCCGAGGACGAGGGTGACGACGGCCAGCCGGTTCAGCCGGCCCCGGTCGGCCGACCGCTGCGGCCACGGCTCCCAGTCCCCGACGGCGGCGGGGCGTGCGGGAGGGGTCGGGGCCGCCTCTCCGTCACCGGTCGGGGCCGCCTCCCCGGCACCGGTCGGGGCCGCCTCCCCGGCACCGGTCGGGGCCGCCTCCCCGGCACCGGTCGGGGCCGCCTCCCCGGCACCGGTCGGGGCCGCTTCCCCGTCACCGGTCGACGTCGACTGCCCCTGCGGCTCGTCGCCGGGTTGTGTCTTGGAATGTTCGCTGGTCACGCCGCCGCCCTCCCCCGTCGCCCGCGTCCGGCCAGGCATGGCGAGACTAGTCGACCGGACCAACCGACGGGGAACTGCGGAGGCTGGCGGGCACCTCCTACCGTGGGATCCATGGCAAATGTGACGTACGACCGCAAGGAGCAGTTCCAGCAGATCCAGAGTGGACTGCTCGACGGGGAACAGATCATCGCCGTCTACGACGCCGTCGGCACCGGCACCGGGTTCATCGGCCTGACCGACCGGCGCGTGATCATCCAGGACCGCTCCTTCGTGGGCAAGCGGTACGCGATCACCAGCATCCCGTACTCGAAGATCACCAGCGTGAGCGTGGTGAGCAACAAGTCATGGGGCGGGGAGTTCTTCTCCACCGGCTCGATCGCGGTGCACGTCGGCACCCACACCTACGAGGTGGAGTTCCGGGGCGCGCAGAAGAGCCACCACGTGCACAACGTGATCCTGCACTACATCTCCTGACCCGCGCCCCGCCCGGCAGCACCGGCCGGGGCGGCCGTGGCGGCCGGGGCGGCCAGGGCGGCCGGCTGCCGGTCGGCGGGAGGAGCCCCGGTGGCGATCAGGGCGTCGAGGATGTCCCGGGCCGCGGCCAGCCGCTGCATCGACGCGGTGATCCGCGCCCGCTCCTCGGCCAGGCCGTCGAGGAGTTCGGGACAGGTCGGGGCGAGCACCGTGGTGTCGTCCGGCACGCAGGGCAGGATCTCGGCGATCACCGCCGTGCCGAGCCCGGCCGAGAGCAGCAACCGGATGTGCCGCACGGTGGTCACGGCCTGCTCGCCGTAGTCGCGGTAGCCGCTCGGCCGCCGGTCGGGCCGCAGCAGGCCCTGTTCCTCGTAGTAGCGCAGGGCGCGGGTGCTCACCCCGGCCCGCCGGGCCAGTTCACCGATTCGCATGCGGACAGCAGACCGCGGACTTGACTTTCACGTCAACGTGAAGGTCTAGCGTCCTCGGCATGAGCGATCCACAACTCACGTACCGCGACCCGGTGGCGGTGCTCGGCCTGGGTCCGATGGGCCGGGCGCTCGCCGCCACCCTGATCTCCGCCGGGGTTCCGACGACCGTCTGGAACCGTACCCCGGACCGGGCCGAAGCCCTGGTCGCGCGCGGCGCGACGGCCGCGCCGACCGTCACCGGGGCGGTCCGGGCCGCCACCCTCGTGATCACCTGCCTGCGGAACCCGGCGGCCGTCGACAGCGTGCTGGCCGGCCACGACGACTGGGCCGGACGGACGGTCGTCGACGTCACCACCAGCCGGCCGGACGAGGCCCGCAGGCTGTCGGACTGGGCCGACGGCCACCGCGTCCACCTGGTGAAGGGCGCCATCCTGACCCCGACCCCGACGATCGGCACACCGGCCGCCATCACGCTGTGGTGCGGCGACCGACCCGCCTTCGACGCCGCCCTGCCCGCCCTGGCGACCTTCGGCGGTACCCCCGCCCACCTCGGCGCCGACCCGGGCGCGGCGGCGGCGTACGACATGGCGCTGCTCGACCTGTTCGGCACCGCGGTCAGCGGACTCACCCACGCCTTCGCCCTGGCCTCGGCCGAGGGCATCGACCCCCGGTCGTTCGCCCGGTACGCCGCCGGCATCGCCCCGATGCTCGGCGAGATGACGACCCGCTTCGCCGACCAGCTCACCGAGGAGCGGTTCCCCGGCGACCTGTCCACCGTCGCCTCGGCCCACTCGGGCATCACCCACGTCATCGAGACCGCCGACACCCACGGGATCGACTCCGCGGTGCTGCGCGCCGCCCGGTCGGTCATCGCGCGGGCCGTCACCGCCGGCCACGGCGAGGACGGACTCGCCCGACTGGCCCGGTTCCTCACACCGGTCCGCTCCGGCTGAGCCCGGCGACCGGCGGCCCTGCGATACTCGTCCGCATGCGGAGCAGCCTCTCCACTGTGGTCCGACGACTGCGCCGTCCCGACGGCCGGCGAGCCCGCTGGCTCCGCCGCGCCGTCGTGACGGCCCTCGTCGGCACGGTGCTGCTGACCGGTGCCACCGTGGCGAGCGTCGCCTGGATCCGGGCCGACGCCGACGGGCACCTCTTCGCCGAGCAGGACGTCCCCGAGACACCGGTCGCCCTGGTGCTGGGCACCATGGTGGAGTCCGACGGCACACCGTCGCCGTTCCTCACCGCCCGCCTGGAGATCGCACGCCGGCTGCTCGCCGCCGGCCGGGTGCACGCCATCCTGCTCTCCGGCGACAACATGCACCCGGGCTACGACGAGCCCACCGCGATGCGGCGCTGGCTGCTCGCCCACGGCGTGCCGGCGGAACGGGTGGTGCTCGACTACGCCGGCTTCGACACCTACGACTCCTGCGCCCGCGCCAAGCGGATCTTCGGGGTGGACCGGGCCACCGTCGTGACGCAGTCCTTCCACCTGCCCCGCGCCGTCGCGGTGTGCCGGCGGCTCGGCATCGACGCCAGCGGGGTGGGCGACGACACCGCCCGCGCGGACGACCGGACGTGGTGGATCAGCTCCACCCGCGAGTACGGCGCGTGCGTCAAGGCCGCGCTCGACCTGCTGTCCGGGCGTGACCCGGTGCACCTCGGCCGCCGGGAGACCGGCGTGGACGACGCGCTGCGCGCCGGCTGACCGGCCCGCCGCGCTACAACCGCTTGGTCATCCGGATGGCGGTGACCTCGAACCCCATCTGCTCGTAGAGCGCCCGCGCGCCGGTATTGAACCCGAACACGCTCAGCCCGATGGCGACCACGCCCAACTCCCGGCACACCCGTTCGGCGGCCTCGATCATCGCCCGGCCGTAGCCCCGGCGACGCAGCTCCTCGCGTACCTCGAAGTCGTAGCCGAAGGCGTGCAGGCCGTCGGACTTCTGCTCCAGGTGCAGCCAGAGCATGCCGACCTCGTCGGTGTCGGCGTACGCCGTCCACAGCCGGTGGCCCTCGGTGGCCAACCCGTCGGGCAGCAGGTTCCGGTAGTCCTGCCGGGCCTTCTCCTGCGCGTCCGGCAGCGGCATCGCCCCGGAGGCCGCGATGTTCCGCGCGTACTCCTCCTCGGCGCGCTCCCGGTAACGGAGGTACTGCTCGTCGGTCATCGGTGCCAGTCGCAGGGTCACGCAGCCACGGTAGGCCAGCACCGCCCCGGCCCGCTGCCCGAGGTCGGGCGGTGCGTCGCCACCCGGCCCGGCAGGTCACCGGGGCGGTGGTCAGAAGTCGATGAACCCGGCTACGACCTCGTCCACGGTGCCGTCGTCGCGCGGCGTGCCGTAGAAGTACACCGAGCCGTATCCCCAGAGGTACGAGTCGACCATGTCCGCCAGTTCGCCGGCCACCGGCCACCCTTCCTCGTCGATCTGGAAGAGGAAAACGTGCCCGTCGGCGAGCACCGCGTCCGCGTAACCCGGTTCGTTCTGGATGAGCACCGGTTCGGTGCCGAGGCGCACGAACGGAACGACGTCGCCGTCGCACTCCGTCAACGCGGCGCAGCGCAGCCCGGGCCAGCCGAGCTCCGTACGCGAGCCCCGTGGCGACGGCCGGTGCAGGACGGCCCGCATCGCCATGCCCGGATATTCGAGATCGTCGTCGGTGATCTCGAACCCTTCGCGCAGCAGCACCGACACCTCACGACCACCTGTCCAGGACGCGCAGTCCGCGGGGAGCGTGAGGAGGTAGCGGTGCGTCGCCAGCACCGGATCGGACTCGATCGCCACCGGCGGTGCGCCGCCGATGCGCCCGCCGCTGCGGCCGTCCGGGAGGGCGGGCGTCAACGTCGTGACCATGGCGCGACCGTACCGGGAGGGTCGGACGTCGACGCGGAACCCCACCGCGTTCCGTCACCGCTCGACGGCGCGGCCGGTCGACCCCAGATCCAGGAACATCACGTGCAGCCCCACCAGGCCGTGCTCGGGGTGGTCGAACGCCTCCGGGACGGTGGCGAGCACCTCGAAGCCCAGCGAACGCCACAGCCGCACCGCGACCTCGTTCGTCTCGACGACCGCGTTGAACTGGATGCTCCGGTAACCGGTGGCCCGCGCCCGGTCGACGACGTGCTCAGCGAGAGCACGACCGACACCACGGCCGGCATGCCGTGGATCGACCATGAAACTGGCCGTCGCCACATGTGCGCCCCGACCGGGCCGGTTCGGGCCCATCTTCGCGCTTCCGAGAACGGTCGACCCGTCCACCGCGACGACGGTGCACCCCGGCGGGGACTCCATCCACCACCCGCGACCCTGCTCCAGCGACAGGTTCTCGGGGAACGCGTACGTGCGCCCCTGCGCCACGATCTCGCTGAAGAAGGGGTAGATCGCGGGCCAGTCGCCGTCCTCGGCGTCTCGGATCAGCATCGGACCACCGTAGATCCGGTCAATCGACCTGACAACGCGGTTCGGGCGCCGGGGCCGCCCGACGCGGCTCCCAGCCGGAGACGTTGTCGGTGTGCGTCTTCATGCTTTCCAGCAGCTCGACCGGAAGCGTGATCGTGACCTTCCTCGTCTTCGCCATGTCGTGACCACACCACGGTATTACCGGCGGGCCGGCCCGCTGCACGTTGAACCGGAACTAGACATTAAACCTGAACTCCACCACGTCCCCGTCCTGCATGACGTACTCCTTGCCCTCGATCCGGACCTTGCCGGCGGCCTTCGCCGCCGCCATCGAACCGGCCGTGACCAGGTCGTCGTAGGAGACCACCTCGGCCTTGATGAAGCCGCGCTGGAAGTCACTGTGGATCACCCCGGCGGCTTCCGGGGCGGTCGCGCCGACCGGCACGGTCCAGGCCCGCGCCTCCTTCGGCCCCGCCGTCAGGTACGTCTGGAGCCCGAGCGTGCGGAAGCCGACCCGGACGAGCTGGTCCAGCCCCGGCTCGGACTGCCCGATCGACTCCAGCAGCTCGCGGGCCTCGTCCTCGGGCAGGTCGACCAGCTCGGATTCGATCTTGGCGTCCATGAAGACGGCCTCGGCGGGAGCCACCAGGGCGCGCAGCTCGTCGAGGAACCCGGCGTTGCCCAGCTCGGCCTCGTCGACGTTGAAGACGTACAGGAACGGCTTGGTGGTGAGCAGGTGCAGCTCCCGCAGGTGCTCCAGCTCGATCTTGGCGGCGGCGGCCCCGGCGTACAGGGTGGTGCCGCCGTCGAGCACCTCGACGGCCTGCTTCGCGGCGGCCACGGCGGCGGCCCGGTCCTTGCGGAGCTTGGCCTCCTTCTCCAGCCGGGGCAGCGCCTTCTCCAGGGTCTGCAGGTCGGCCAGGATCAGCTCGGTGTTGATCGTCTCGATGTCGTCGGCGGGCGAGACCTTGCCGTCGACGTGTACCACGTTCGGGTCGGAGAAGGCCCGCACCACCTGACAGATGGCCGAGGCGTCCCGGATGTTCGCCAGGAACGCATTGCCCCGGCCCTGTCCCTTCGACGCGCCCCGCACCAGACCGGCGATGTCGACGAACGACACCGGCGCGGGCAGCACCTTCTGCGACGAGAAGATCTCGGCGAGCTTGTCGAGCCGCGCGTCCGGCAGCCCCACCACCCCGACGTTGGGCTCGATGGTGGCGAACGGGTAGTTCGCCGCGAGCACGTCGTTCTTGGTCAGCGCGTTGAACAGGGTGCTCTTGCCGACGTTGGGCAGGCCGACGATGCCGATGGTGAGACTCACGACGGGCCAGCTTACGCCGTCGGCCACCGGCACCCGGCAGGCAGCCCCGTCGGGACAGCTCAGCCGGCGAGCCGCCAGCCCGCCCCGCTGTCCGCCGCGCCGTCGTCGGGCACCGCGCCGTCCGCCGCTCTGCCGTCCACCGTGCCGCCGTCGAGCGCTCCGGTGTCCGCCGCTCTGCCGTCCACCGCGCCGGGCAGCTCGCCGGCCGCCGCGAGCGGCAGGGTGAGTCGTTCCCGCGCCGCCGGCCCGGCCCGCTCGGACTCGCCGAGCATCCACCGCACCTCGTCGGGCGTCCAGCCCAGCCCGCGCCGGCCGGCGATCTCCCGGACCAGCCGTCGACCGACCCGGGTGTCGTCATCGTAGAACCGCATGCACCAGTGGTGCGCCCACATGCCCAGCGCCCGCAGGCCGGCCCCGTCGAGCGAGCCGGCCAGCCGGCCGCAGGCGGTGTCGGCGAACGGCCGCGCCGGATCGTCGGCCCGGTCCCGCTCGATCGCGCCGAAGGCGGCCGGCGCGACCACCCGCATCCGGTCGTAGAGGCCCTGCGCGGCGGCGTCGTCCAGCTGCCCCCGCCCTGACCGAGGGTCGCCCCGCCCGGTCATGCTCGCCATCGCCGCACCCTTTCTGGAGTTGGTGCCGGGACGCTACCGACCACTACCGACACTTTCCGAACCGGAAACGTCCCCGGCTGCCGGGATAGGCGGAGTGGCCCGGGGCGTCTGTATCGGTGACAGACAACGACGGGGAGGGTGGGTGGACGAGGACGATCGAGCCCGGCTGGCCGAGTTCGTGGCCAGCCGGGCACCGGCCCTGATGCGGGTCGCGTACCTGCTCACCGGGGACCGGCACGCCGCCGAGGACCTGTTCCAGTCGGCGCTGGCCAAGACCATTCCGCGCTGGCGTGATCTGCGCCACACCGATCCGGAAGGCTACCTGCGCACGGTCATGTACCGGGAGCAGGTCAGCTGGTGGCGGCGACTGCGCCGGTACCGGGAGACGTTGCTCACCGGCGGCGACGACCGGGCCGGGCCGGACCTGTTCGGCGGCACCGACGTACGGCTGGCGATGCGGGCCGCGCTGCGCGCCCTGCCGGCGGCCCAGCGCACGGTCGTGGTCCTGCGCTACTACGAGGACCTGACCGAGACCCAGGTGGCCGCCGCGCTCGGCTGCTCGGTCGGGACCGTGCGCAGCCGCACCCACCGGGCCGTGGCCCGGCTGCGGCAACTCCTGCCGGACATCGAACTGCTGGAGGTACGGCGGTGACCACGCCCCTCGAGAACCTCATCCGCACCACCCTCTCCGACCTCGCCGAGGAGGCACCGACAGTGCACGACCAGTTGAACCGCGCGGAACGCCGGGCCCGGTCCCGCCGCCGCGCCACGATCACGATGAGCGCGGCGGGGGTCCTCGCCGCCATGCTGATCGCCACCCCGCTCGCGATGGCCGCCACCAGCAGCGGGGACGCCCCGCCGGCCGCACCGGCCTCGACGCCGAGCGGGCCACCCGCCGCACCCGCCCCGGCAGGGGTGACCGCACCCCCCGTCGACCAGGACGCCCGCACCGGTCGCCACAGTGCCCCGCCGCCACCCGTACCGGCCCGGAGCACCGTCCCCGGATCGCCGGGCAAGCCGGCCTCGACCGCCATCCCCGCCTCGCCCATCCCGGCGTCACCCATCCCCGCCTCGCCCATCCCGGCCTCACCCATCCCGGCCTCGCCCGTCCCCGCCTCGCCCGCGCCGCGCGTCGACGGGCCGCGGACCGGCCCGGTCACCGCACCGGCCCCCGCACGCACCGCATCGCCCGTCGACCAGGCCCCCGCGACCGGCCGGACGGCCGCGGCAGCCCCGGTACCCGCGCGCTGACCCAACGGCCTCCCCACCCCGGGACCGTCCGGGGTGGGGAGGCCCCGCCACCCGCACGCTCAGGTCCGATTCCCGCGAGCCACCGCCGGTGAGCTGCGGGCATGATCGGTGGCGTGGAGTTGGACTTCGAACGGTGCTACCGCGCCGTGGACAGCCGCGACCAGCGCTTCGACGGCTGGTTCTACACCGGCGTCACCTCGACCGGGATCTACTGCCGGCCGTCCTGCCCGGCGATGACGCCGAAGCGGCCCAACGTCCGGTTCTTCCCGTCGGCGGCCGCCGCGCAGGGGGCCGGGCTGCGGGCCTGCCGCCGGTGCCGGCCGGACGCCGCACCCGGCTCACCGCTGTGGGACGTCCGGGCCGACGTGGTGGGTCGGGCCATGCGGCTGATCGCCGACGGGGTGGTCGACCGGGAGGGCGTGCCGGGGCTGGCCGCCCGGCTGGGCTACACCGAGCGGCACCTGCACCGGATGCTCCGGGCGGAGTTGGGTGCCGGGCCGTTGGCGCTGGCCCGCGCGCAACGCGCCCAGACCGCCCGGACGCTGATCGAGACCACCGGGCTGGGCCTGGCGGAGGTGGCGTTCGCGGCCGGGTTCGGCAGCGTGCGGCAGTTCAACGAGACCGTCCGCGAGGTGTACGGCACCGTGCCGTCACAGCTGCGCGCCGCCCGGGGCAGCCGGCCGACGCCGGGCGGGCCGGGCCGACAGGGCGGGCCGGGCACGATCACGCTCCGGCTGGCGTACCGGCCGCCGCTGCACGCCGCCGCGCTACTGGAGTTCCTGGGCGACCGGGCGCTGCCCGGCGTGGAGGAGGTACGCGACGGGACGTACCGCCGGGGGTTGCGGTTGCCGCACGGCCCGGCGGAGATCGCGCTGACCCCGACCACCGGGTACGTCGCGGCGACGCTGAGGCTGGCCGACCTGCGTGACCTGGCTCCGGCGGTGGCCCGCTGCCGTCGCCTGTTCGACCTGGACGCCGACCCCTCGGCGGCCGACCAGACGCTGGCCGCCGATCCGGCCCTCGCCCGGACCGTCGCCGCCGAGCCCGGCATCCGACTCCCCCGGGCGGTGGACGGTTTCGAGATGGTCCTACGTGCCGTCATCGGCCAACAGATCTCCCTCCGCGCCGCCACCACCACCCTCACCACCCTCCTCACCCACCTCCCTGCTCCTACCTCCACCCCCGACCCCACCCCCGACCCCACCCCCGGCCCCACCCCCGCCGCTGACCCCGGTGATCAAGAGGATTCGGTCACGGAGAGCGCTCCCGCACGACGCAAACCTCTTGATCACCGGGGCGAGCCGGGCGGGGCCGGCAGAGCGGGCGAGCCGGGCGGGGCGGGGGAGGCGGGGGAGGCAGGGGAGGCGAGCCGGGCGAGCCGGGCGGGCGGGGGGTTGCGGGGGTTCCCGGGGGCGGAGGAGGTGCTGGGGTTGCCGGACGCGGCGTTCGGGATGCCGGTCGCGCGGCGGGAGACGATCCGGGCGCTGGCCCGGGCGGTCGCCGCCGGTGAGCTGGACCTGGACCCGGGCGGGGACCGGGCGGAGACCGTACGACGGTTGACCGCGCTGCCCGGGATCGGCCCGTGGACGGCCGGCTACCTGGCCATGCGGGCGCTCGGCGACCCCGACGTGCTGCTCCCCACCGACCTGGCGGTACGCCGGGGCGCCGCCGCCCTCGGCCTGCCCGACTCCCCCACCCTCCTCGACACGTACGCGGACCGCTGGCGACCCTGGCGGTCGTACGCGGTGATCAGACTCTGGAGAGCGGCATGACGACCATCGACACCACCACCATCGACACCCCGACCGGCCCGCTCAGCGTGCTGGTCGACCCGGACGGCGCGGTCCGGGCCGCCGGTTTCACCGCCGCGCCGGAGAGCCTGCTGCCGCTGGTGCACCCGACCCTGCGCGGCCCGCTGCGACCGCACGCCGACCTCGGCCCGGTGACCGCCGCCGTGCACGCCTATCTCGACGGGGAGCTGACCGCGATCGACAAGGTGCCGGTGACGCAGCACAGCAGCGGGGTGTTCCTGACCCACGCCTGGGACGTGTTGCGCGACGTCGACCCCGGCGAGCCGGTCACCTACACCGCCTACGCCGCGCTGGCCGGCCGACCCGCCGCGGTCCGGGCGGCCGCCGCGGCCTGCGCCCGCAACGCCGCCGCCCTCTTCGTCCCCTGTCACCGGGTGCTGCGCACCGACGGAACCCTGGGCGGCTACCGGTACGGGCTGGCGGTGAAGGCGTGGTTGCTCGGTCACGAGCGCCGGCTGACGGCAACCTGACAACCGCATCGACGCGGATCGACGCTACCGTCGGGTAGTGCCTGCGCAGCGTGACGGCGACCCGGCCCCGAGGGCGGACGGCCGGGTCCGGCCGCTGCGCAACCTCTGGCGGCTGCGCCGCTACCTGCGCCCGTACGTCCCCGCGTACGCCCTGCTCCTGCTGGCCGCGTTTGCCGCCACCGGCGCGGGTCTCGCCGTACCGCTGGTGGTGCAGCGGGTGGTGGACGGGCCGGTCGCCCGGCACGACCCGGCCGGGCTGGTGCGGCTCGGCGGGCTGGCCCTGCTGCTCGGGCTGGTCGAGGCGGTGCTGATCTTCATCCGCCGGTGGAGCCAGTCCTCCTCCTCGGTCGGCATGGAGGCCACCATCCGCGCCGACCTCTACGCCCACCTGCAACGGCTGCCGGTCGGTTTCCACGACCGTTGGCAGTCCGGGCAGCTGCTGTCCCGGGCCACCAGCGACCTCTCGGTGCTCCGCCGGTTCCTCTCCTTCGGCCTGCTCTTCCTGGTGCTCAACCTGGTCACCTACGTCGCCGTGGTGATCCTGCTGGTCCGGTTGCACGGGCCGCTGGGCCTGCTGGTGGCGGCCAGCGCGGTGCCGCTGTTCGTGATCAGCCGCCGGTTCGGGCGGCGCTACCACGCGGCCTCCCGGCGGATGCAGGACCAGCAGGGCGACGTGGCCACCCTGGTCGAGGAGACCGCGCAGGGGTTGCGCACCGTGAAGGCCTACGGGCGGGGGCCGGAGCTGGCCGACCGGTTCGCCCGGCGGACCCGCACGCTGCACGACACCGGGGTCGGCAAGGGCGTCCTCCAGTCGCGCGCCTCGGCACTGTTCGACCTGGTGCCCAACCTGACCCTGGGCGCGGTGCTGGTCGGCGGGGCGACGCTGGTCGCCCGGGACGCGCTCACCATCGGCGAGCTGGTCGCCTTCGTCAGCCTCCAGCTCATGCTGATCTGGCCGGTGCAGTCGCTCGGCTGGATCATCGCCAACGGGCAGGAGGCGGCGACCGCGGCGGACCGGATCCAGGAGGTGCTGGACACCCCGCCGTCGATCGTGGACGCCCCGGACGCCGTACCGCTGGCCCGGTCGCAGGTGCGCGGGCGGCTCCGCTTCGAGCGGGTGTCCTTCGGCTACCCGGGCAGCGCCGGGCCGGTGCTGCGGGAGATCGAGCTGACCGTCGAGCCGGGCGAGACGCTGGCCCTGGTCGGGGCGACCGGCTGCGGCAAGAGCACCCTGCTCTCCCTGGTGCCCCGGCTGCACGACGTGACCGACGGCCGGATCACCCTGGACGGGCACGACCTACGGGCGGTACGCCTGGACTCGCTGCGCCGGCTGGTCGGGGTGGCCTTCGAGGAGCCCACCCTGTTCTCCATGTCGGTGTGGGAGAACCTCACCCTGGGCCGGCCGGATGCCGACGCCGACGAGGTCCGGGCAGCGTTGACGCTGGCCCAGGCCGATTTCGCGTACGACCTGCCGTGGGGGTTGGCGACCCGGGTGGGCGAGCAGGGCCTGTCGCTCTCCGGCGGGCAGCGGCAGCGGCTGGCGCTGGCGCGGGCGGTGCTCGGACGACCGGCGCTGCTGGTCCTGGACGACCCGCTCTCCGCGCTGGACGTGCAGACCGAGGCGCTGGTCGAGGCGGCGCTGCGCCGGGTGCTGCGGGACACGACCGCGCTGCTGGTGGTGCACCGGCCGTCGACCGTGGCGCTGGCCGACCGGGTGGCGCTGCTCGACGGTGGTCGGATCACCGCCGTCGGCCGGCACTCCGAGCTGCTGGCCACGGTGCCGGCGTACCGGGCGGTGCTCGCCGCCGACCCGTCGGCGACGCCGGGCCTGGTGCGCTCGTGAGCCCCCACCCGCACGGGCAGCACGGCACCGCCGGAGGCGGCGACCACCCGCACCGGCAGCACGGCACCGCCGGGGGCGACGAACGGACCACCGCCGCGCTGTCCCACTGGCGGGGGCTGGCCACCGATCCGGACGCCGACCGCAGCCACGCCGAGGACGACTCGCCCGAGGCGGTGGCCCGCCTGCGTCGGCGCAGTCGGGCGCTGCTGCGGGACCTGCTCCGCCCGCACCGCCGACCGCTCGGTGTGGCGGTGGCCCTGCTGCTCGCCCAGAACACCGCCGCGATGGCCGGGCCGTACCTGGTCATGCTCGGTATCGACAGGGCGGTGCCGCCGCTGCGGGCCGGTGACCCGGGTCCGCTGGCCGCCGTCGCCGGCGCGTTCACCGTCGCGGCCGTCACCGAGTACGCCGCCCGCCGCGGCTACCTCGTCCGCTCCGCCCGGATCGGCCAGGCCGTCCTGCTCCAGCTCCGCCAGCGGGTGTACGGCCACCTGCTGACCCTCTCCGTCGGCTTCCACGAGCGCTACACCTCGGGTCGGGTGGTGTCCCGGCTCACCAGTGACGTGGACTCCATCGCCGAGCTGGTCGACGGCGGGATCGACACCCTGGTCGCCGCCGCGCTGTCGGTGCTGTCGGTCGCCGCCATCCTGCTCTGGCTGGACCTGCCGCTGGCGGCGGTGACCCTGCTGGCGTTCCCCTTCCTGTTCTGGCTGTCCCGCTGGTTCGCCCGCTCCTCGGCGCACGCCTACCGGCGCAGTCGGGAGGCGATGGCCCTGGTGATCGTCCACTTCGTGGAGTCGCTGCGCGGTATCCGGGCGGTGCAGGCGTTCCGCCGCGAGCCGCGCAACCAGCAGATCTTCGTGGCGGTCAACGACGAGTTCCGGCAGGCCAGCCTGCACGGGTTCCGGCTGATCGCCACCTACTCGCCGGGGATCAAGGTGATCGGCAACGTCACCGTGGCGTCGGTGCTCGGGTACGGCGGCTGGCGGGTGCTGGGCGGTGACACCGACGTGGGGGTGCTCGCCGCGTTCCTGCTCTACCTGCGCCGGTTCTTCGAGCCGATGCAGGAGCTGAGCCAGTTCTACAACTCCCTGCAGTCGGCGACCGCCGCCCTGGAGAAGCTGGCCGGGGTGCTCGACGAGCGGCCCGGGGTGCCCGAACCGACGTCGCCGGTGCCGTTGCCGGCCGGGCCGGGGCGGGGCGCGGTGACCTTCCGCTCGGTCTCCTTCGGCTACCGGCCGCAGACGCCGATCCTGGCCGGGCTGGACCTGGTCGTGCCGGCCGGGCAGACGGTGGCCCTGATCGGCCCGACCGGCGCGGGCAAGTCGACGGTGGCGAAGCTGCTCGCCCGTTTCCACGACCCGGACGACGGCACGATCGAGCTGGACGGCGTCGACCTGCGGGAGGTGGCCGACGCCGACCTGCGGCGCGCGGTGGTGCTGGTGACCCAGGAGAACCACCTGTTCGGCGGCTCGGTGGCGGAGAACATCCGGTTCGGCCGGCCGGACGCCACCGACGCGGCGGTGCAGGCGGCGGCGCGGGCGATCGGGGCGCACGACTTCATCGCCGCCCTGCCCGACGGGTACGACACCGAGGTGCACCGGCGCGGTGGCCGGCTCTCCGCCGGGCAACGACAGCTCGTCGCGTTCGCCCGCGCGTTCCTGGCCGACCCCCGGGTGCTGATCCTGGACGAGGCCACGTCGTCGCTCGACGTGCCGACCGAGCGGCTCGTCCAGCGGGCGTTGGCCACCGTGCTGCGGGACCGGACGGCGCTGGTGATCGCACACCGGCTCTCCACCGTGGAGACCGCCGACCGGGTGCTGGTCGTCGACTGCGGACGGATCGTCGAGGACGGCCCGCCGGCCCGGCTGGCCGCCACCGACGGCCGGTACGCCGCGCTGCACCGGCAGTGGCGCGACTCGCTGGTCTGAGGGCGCCCGGGCGGGGCGTCCGGGAGCCCCGACGGCGGTTAGACTCGGCTCTCGTCGATCGGCCGCACCCCGTCCACCTCCCGGTACACCCGGGGCGGCCGGGCAGGGCCGGTCGGATCGCCGGGCATACGGGGAGGTTGCGGCGTGCGGATTCGTGGGCGAGCGGTGCTGGCAGCGGCGTTGGCGCTGGGCACGGTGGGAACGTCGGGGGTGGCACTGGCCGTCGGTAGGCCCGCCGGCCCGGCCGTCGCCACCGGCTCGACCGGCGGGGCCTGGTCCGCCGGGTCGGTCCCGGTCGCCGCGGAGGTTCCGGCGGCGACCCGCGCCGGCACCGCCGGGCGGGCCGCGGCGTCGGCCGCCCCGCCCCCGGCGCCGGTGGTGACCCGTCCGGCGGCGCAGGTGGCGCAGGCCGCGCCCGCCTCGGTGGGCTACCTGAGCGGTCGCTACCGGGTCACCCCGGGCGAGGCCGCCCGCCGACTCGCCCTCCAGGAGTTGTCCGCGCCGCTGGCCGACACGCTCGCCGCCCGCTTCCCCGGTTCGTACGCGGGGATGTGGCTGGACCAGGCGGGCGGCGGGGTGCTCACCATCGCCGCCACCGATCCGACGCCGGTCGCCGCGGCGGTCGCCGGGCTGCCGGACGCCCGGCACGTCACCGTCGTCCCGGTCCGCCACTCGCGGCGTGACCTCGACGCGGCGGCGACCCGGCTGGCCGGCACGCTGGGCGTCACCGCCGGTCGGGACGTGCTGGTCGACGAGCGGGCCAACACGGTGCTGGTGCTCACCGGCGACGCGGTGCCGGCCGACGACGCCCGGCTGGCCGGTGCGCTCGGCTCGGCCGGGGTGCCGGTCCGGGCCCAGGCCCGCCTCGACGGCGCCACGATCCCCAAGGCGTGCGACCCGCGCTACTGCCCGCAGCCGCCGATGCGCGGCGGCATCCGGCTGGACGTACCCCGCGACGACGGCAGCGTCGGCGGCTGCACCAGCGGGTTCAACGTCCGGGCGAAGTCCGGGCGGTACTACGTGCTGACCGCCGGGCACTGCGTGGTCGGCGGCCGGCACCAGCGCGTGGACGACACCTGGCACCAGTTCCTGGGGCCGAAGGTGCCGGTGGGCGTCGAGTCGACCAACCCGGTGCTGGCCGAGAACGACTTCCCCTACGACTACTCGATCCTGCCGTACGCCGAGGGTGCGGCGACCCGGTGGGCGTACCCGAGGCGCAGCGTCGGCAGCACGCCCAGCCTGGTCAACTACTGGTGCGTGGCCGACAATCCGGCCTGCGCCGGCAAGGGTAGCCGGGACGTGCCGGTCACCGGTGTCACGCCGTACGCCTCGGTGCAGGCCGGCTGGGTGGTCTGCGCCACCGGATCGGCGTACACCCCGAAGGCCGGCGAGCAGTACGTCGACTCCGGGGCCGGGGCCGGCTACCTGCCGGGCACCCGCTGCGGCGAGGTCATCGGCAAGACCAGCGGCGGCATCGACGTGCGGGTCTGCGCCCGGCCGGGCGACAGCGGCGGCCCGCTGTTCACCGAGTCCGACGGGCGGGCGCTGGGCATCCTCAACAACGGCGACCCCGGCGAGGGCCCCTGCACCAACCCGAACGAGAAGAACACCTACGCGGCGGTCTCGGTGATCCTCGACCGGGTCAACGACCGCACCGGGCTCGACTTCCAGATCGCCACCAAGGGGCCGCTGCTCGCCCCGCCGACCACCTCCTCCCGCCGGTAGGGACGCCCACCCGACAGGACCCGTCCGACCACACCGGGTAAAGCCGGTGGGCGGGCGGTCGGTGGCTGCCTACGATCGACCGATGACTGACACGGCGAGGACGGCCCGCGCCGGTGTTCCCGAACGTCCCACCCTGGACGGCATCGAGGAGCGCTGGGCGCGTCGCTGGCAGGAGGAGGGCACGTACGCGTTCGACCGGGCGGGGGCGACCGTAGCGGGTCGCGGGGCGACCGCCGGGACGCCGGGTCGCCGGGGCCGGGGCGACGACGTGTACTCCATCGACACCCCGCCGCCGACGGTCTCCGGCGAGCTGCACATGGGGCACGTCTTCTCGTACACGCACACCGACACGGTGGCCCGGTTCCAACGGATGCGGGGCCGCAACGTGTTCTACCCGATGGGCTGGGACGACAACGGCCTGCCCACCGAACGCCGGGTGCAGAACGTCCACGGGGTGCGCTGTGACCCGTCCCTGCCGTACGACCCGGCGTGGCAGCCGCCCGACGCCCCGGTCACCGAGGCCCGCCGCCGGGAGCCGACCCCGGTCTCCCGCCGCAACTTCGTCGAGCTGTGCGAGCGGTTGACCGCCGACGACGAGCAGGTCTTCGAGGCGCTCTGGCGGCGGCTCGGGCTGTCGGTGGACTGGTCGCTGACGTACACCACGATCGGGCGGGCCGCCCGGGCCACCTCGCAGCGGATGTTCCTGCGCAACCTGGCCCGGGGCGAGGCGTACCAGGCGGAGGCGCCGACGCTCTGGGACGTCGGCTTCGGCACCGCCGTGGCGCAGGCGGAGCTGGAGGACCGGGAGCGCCCGGGGGCGTACCACCGGCTGCGGTTCGCCGGGCCGGGCGGGCGGGAGGTGCTGATCGACACCACCCGGCCTGAGCTGCTGCCGGCCTGCGTGGCGCTGGTCTGCCACCCGGACGACGAGCGGTACGCCGATCTGGTGGGCGCGACCGTGCGTACCCCCGTGTTCGGGGTCGAGGTGCCGGTGCGGGCGCATCCGCTGGCGGACCCGGGCAAGGGCACCGGCGTCGCGATGGTCTGCACGTTCGGTGACCTGACCGACGTGACCTGGTGGCGGGACCTCACCCTGGAGACCCGGGTGGTGATCGGCCGGGACGGTCGGCTGCTGGCCGAGCCACCGGCCGGCGTGCCGGCCGCACCCTACGCGGCGCTGGCCGGGCAGCCGGTCAACGCCGCCCGGCGGACCCTGGTGGAGCTGCTGCGGGAGACCGGCGACCTGGTCGGCGAGCCGCGCGAGATCACCCACCCGGTGAAGTTCTACGAGCGTGGCGACCGGCCGCTGGAGATCGTCTCGACCCGGCAGTGGTATCTGCGCAACGGCGGGCGGGACGCCGGGCTGCGGGCGGAGCTGCTGGCCCGGGGCGACGAGCTGCGCTGGGTGCCGGAGCACATGGCGCACCGCTACGCGCACTGGGTGGGTGGGCTGACCGGCGACTGGCTGGTCAGCCGGCAGCGCTTCTTCGGGGTGCCGGTGCCGGTGTGGTACCGGCTCGACGCCGTTGGCGAGCCGGACCACGCCAACCCTCTCACACCCCACGAGGCGTCGTTGCCGATCGACCCGTCCAGCGAACCGCCGCCCGGCTACGACGAGTCGCAGCGCGGCGTGCCCGGCGGTTTCGTCGGCGACCCGGACGTGCTGGACACCTGGGCCACCTCGTCGTTGACCCCGCAGATCGTCGGCGGCTGGGAGACCGACCCGGAGCTGTTCGACCGGGTCTTCCCGATGGACCTGCGTCCGCAGGGGCAGGAGATCATCCGGACCTGGCTCTTCGCCACCGTGGTCCGCGCCCACCTGGAACACGGGGTGCTGCCCTGGCGGGACGCGGTGCTCTCCGGCTGGATCCTCGACCCGGACCGCAAGAAGATGTCCAAGTCCAAGGGGAACGTGGTCACCCCGATGGCGCTGCTGGAGCAGCACGGCTCGGACGCGGTCCGCTACTGGGCGGCCAACGGTCGGCCCGGCATGGACCTGGCCTTCGACCCGGCGCAGATCCGGGTGGGCCGGCGGCTGGCCACCAAGCTGCTCAACGCGTCGAAGTTCGCGCTCGGGCTGGGCGCCGCCGACGCGCTGCGCGCCCCCGCCACCGCCCCACTGGACACCGCCATGCTCGCCGAACTCTCCACCGTGGTCACCGCCGCCACCACCGCCTTCGACGGGTACGACCACACCGCCGCGTTGCAGGCCACCGAGGCGTTCTTCTGGCGGTTCTGCGACGACTACATCGAGTTGGTGAAGGAACGCGCCTACGGGACCGGGCCGGGGGCCGACTCGGCCCGTGCGGCGCTGGCCACCGCCCTGTCGGTGCAGCTACGGCTCTTCGCCCCGGTGCTGCCGTACGTGACCGAGGAGGTCTGGTCGTGGTGGCGGTACGGCTCGGTGCACCGGGCCACCTGGCCCACCACCTACGAGGTGGACCGGGCGATCACCGGCACCGGTGACCCGGCCCTGCTCCGGCTGGCCGGGGACGCCCTGGCCCAGGTCCGGCGGGCCAAGTCCGACCGCAAGCTGTCGATGCGGGCGGAGATCCCGCTGGCCGAGGCGCTGGGGCCGGCCGCCCTGCTCGACCAGCTCACCCTGATCGCCGACGACGTGCGCGCCGCCGGCCGGATCACCACCCTCGACCTGCTCCCCGACCGCACCCCCGAACTCGTCATCGCCAGCGCCTTCTGACCGTCGGCGGCCACCCGCCGACGTCGGGGTGGCGGTGCCCGTGCGGACACCGCCACCCCGACGGGTCGGTCAGCTGGTTTCGCCGGCGATGCTGAAGGAGCGGAGCCGGTCGATCGCCAGCACGGTGAAGCCGACGCTCACCAGGGCGGTCAGCACCAGCGCGACCGGCACCGACACGGTGGTCGACAGCAGCGCGGTGGGGGCCATCCGGTCGGCCAGGGCGATCACCCACTGCTGGATCGACAGCACCCTGGTGCCGCTGACGAAGTTGCCCAGCAGCCCCTCCCAGATCAGCACGTAGACCAGGCCGAGCAGCACCGGCCGCCGGGTGACCAGGCTGAGCGCCAGGAACAGCGCCGAGTAGGCCAGCGCGCCGACCGCCGAGGCGACGACGAGGGCCAGACCGAGGCGTACCGAGTCGGCCAGCACGCCCGCGACGTAGAGCGGCACGGCGACGGTGACCGCGCTGACCCCGGCGGCCACCGCGAGCTTCGGCAGCACGATCTGCCAGCGTGGCAGCGGCTTGGTCAGGATGTGCACCACCGTGCCGTCGTCGATCTCCGCGCCCAGCACGCCGGTGCCGACGATGAGCGCCACCACCGGCAGCACCACGGCCAGGCCGAGGCCGACCAGCACCGGCGGCGCCCACTCGCCCGGGTCCACCCCGAGCGACCGGCAGAGGACGGCGAGCAGCACCAGCACCGCCGGCAGCGGCAGCAGCATGAGGAACCGGCGACGGCCGAAGAGTCCGCGCGCGGTGATCCAGGAAACGGTCGACATCAGGCCTCCACCAGGTAGGAGAAGACGCTCTCCAGGGACTCGTCCTCGGGGGTCAACTGCCGGACCCGGATCTGCCGGGCGAGCGCGATCCTGGGCAGCGCCCGGGTGAACGCGCCGTAGTCGCCGGCGCGTACGGTCAGGCCGGTCTTGTCCAGCTCGACGCCGGCGACCGACGGGTCGGCCATCAGCGCCACGGCCAGCGCCCGGTCGTCGGTGGAGCGGACCGCGAAGACGTGCGGCCGGTTGGTCATCAGCCGGCGGATGGTCCGGAAGTCGCCGGAGGCGGCCAGCCGGCCCGCCACCATCACCTGCACCGTGCCGGAGACCTGCTCGACCTCCTCCAGGATGTGCGAGCTGAACAAGATCGTCCGCCCGGCGTCACCGAGGGAGTGCAGCAGGCCCATCATGTGCAGCCGCTGGCGCGGGTCCATCCCGTTGAACGGCTCGTCGAGCAGCAGCACCTGCGGGTCGTGCACCAGCGCGGCGGCCACCCGGGTGCGCTGCCGCATCCCCTTGGAGTAGGTGCCGATCCGGCGGTCCTGCGCGTCGGTCATCTCGACCAGCTCGATCGCCCGGCGGGTCGCGGCCTCCGGATCGGTCAGCCGGTGCAGCTTGGCGCTGGCCAGCACGAACTCCTTGGCGGTGAGGAAGGAGTGCACCGCCTCGCGCTCGCTGACCAGCCCGAGCCGGCGGTAGACGGCCGGGTTGCGCCAGGTGGACTCGCCGTCGAGGGTGAGCGTGCCCCGGGAGGGGGCGAGGAAGCCGGCCATCATGTGCAGCAGGGTGGTCTTACCCGCGCCGTTCGGGCCGAGCAGGCCGGTCACCCCGGGGCCGAGCCGCATGGTGACGTCGTTGACCGCCACCACGTTGCCGTACCAGCGGGAGACCCCGGCGAGATCCAGGGTGCTGGTGGTGACCGCCGGCCGGGCGTCGGTGTCGAGTGTGGTCATCGGGCGGCCACCTTCCGGTATCGCAGCAGCAGCAGGGCGGTGCAGGCGGAGACCAGCAGCACGGCGACGATCGCGTAGACCGGGCCGAAGCTCCCGATCGGGATTCCGCCGCCCTGGTCGGCGGGCACCAGCAGGTCGCCGAGCGCCCAGGTGCCCACTCCACCGACCAGTGTCGACGGCGAGGCGAGGAAGGCCAGCTCGTTGACCGCGCGGGACGGCAGGATCGACAGCACGCCGACGACCGGGGTGGTCATCAGGAAGACCGCCACGATCCCCCCGGCGGCGAACGCCCGCTTGCCGGTGAGCGAGGCGATCAACAGGCCGATCGAGGCGAAGACCACCGCCCACAGCCCGGCGTAGAGCAACCCGGGCAGCAGGTCCAGCAGCTCGTTCCAGGTGCCGCGCAGGCCGTCGGGGGTGGTGAACGCCGCCCCCAGGAACATCACCAGCTGCGGCCCGCCCAGCAGCAGCCAGATCGCGCTGATCAGGGAGAGCAGCTTGGCCAGCGCGTAGTCGTCGCGCGGCAGCGGCCGGGAGAAGTACAGCGGGAGCACGCCGCTGCGCAGGTCCCGGGAGACCAGCTCGGGGGCGGCCACCGCGACGAAGAAGATGACCAGCCAGCTCATCGAGTCGGCGAACTGGGCGTACGTCATCACCACCTGGCCGAGCTGGCTGCGCACGGCGGTGACGCCGGCGGCCACCACGGTCACGATGCCGACCACCAGCCAGGGGAAGATCTTCGCCTTGGCGCTGCGGCCCAACCCGAAGACGGTCCGCAGGCCGTGCAGGTAGAGCGCGCCGAAGACGTGCCGGCGGCCCAGCCTCGGGCCGGTGTAGCGCTGGTAGCCGATGTCGTGGATGACGCCGGTCGGCTCAGGCATTGCTGGGCTCCCTCGGGGCGAAGAGTTCGGCCACCCGGTGCCGGCGCTGGTCCAGCCGGTGCAGCGGCAGGTCCAGCTCGGCGACCGCGCCGAGGATCAGGTCGTAGGTGCGCTCGTCGACGAGCGGGACGAGCAGCATCCGGCCGTCCCGGGTCACCGGCAGGTCGAGCGCGGCGAGCCGGCCGGCCAACTCGTCGGTGCCCTCGCTGACCTCGACGGCGAGCACGTCGGTGGCCGAGGTCATCGCGTCGATCCGGTCGGCGCGCAGCAGCCGGCCGCCGTCGATGGCGATCAGGGTGTCGCAGATCCGCTCCACCTCGCCCAGCAGGTGCGAGCAGACCAGGACGGAGATGCCGAACTCGGTGCCGATCCGGTGGACCAGGGCCAGCATGGCGTCCCGGCCGGCGGGGTCGAGCCCGTTGGTGGGCTCGTCGAGCAGCAGCAGGTCCGGATCGTGCACCAGCGCCTGGGCGAGCTTGACCCGCTGCTTCATCCCGGTGGAGTAGCCGCCCACCGGCCGGTACCGCTCCTCGTAGAGGCCGACGTGGCGCAGCGTCTCGGAGGCGCGCTCGCGGGCCACCGTCCGGGGCAGCCCGCTCATCTGCCCGAGGTGGGTGACGAGTTCGGCGGCGGAGAGGTCGGGCGGGAGCGCCTCGTGTTCGGGCATGTAGCCGACCCGGGCGCGGACCGCCGCCGGGTCGGTGGTGGGGTCGAGGTCGAGCACGGAGACCCGTCCGCTGGTCGGCGGGAGCAGGCCCAGCAGGATCTTTATCAGGGTCGACTTGCCGGCGCCGTTCGCGCCGACCAGTCCGATGATCCCCGGCTCGACCGCGACGGTGAGGTCGGCCAACGCGGTGACCCGGCCTCCGTACGTCTTGGTCAGCGACTCGGTCGCGATCAGTGTCACGCCCGCCAGCCTAGGGAGCCGCCACCCTGGGGGGCATCCGGAATCGCCCGGGGACATCCCTGAGGTCGGCGGTGGGACGCGGGCCCGCAGGTCCCGCGTCCCACCGGGTTCAGCCCCGGGCGATGACCTCGTGCTTGGCCAGGGCCTCGGTCCGCTGGCCGATGAGGGTACGCAGCCGGGCCGCGTCGGCGTCGACGGTGGCGTCGTCCGCCCCCTCGACGCCCTTGAGCACCGTGCTGATGGCGGTGAGCGACCCGGCCGCCTTCCCGCTGCCGTACACCTGCTGGTACAGCTCCCGGTAGGCGTCCTCGTAGGTCCCCGTGAAGGCGGCACTGGCGAGGAAGCGCTCCTTGAGCTGGTGACCCGTCATCATCCCGCCGCGCGGACCATCCCCGTTCTCCGTGTCCCGGGCGTCCGGCCCCGCCGGCTGTCCGGCCTGGCCTGCGGGCCGACCGGGCTGCTGACCGGTCCCGCCCGGTGCTGCCTGGCCCGCGCCGTCGGGACCGGCCGCGCCGGGGACGCCCCGGCCCGTGCCCAACCCGCCGCTGTCGTGCGGGCCCTGGCTGGCGTTGCCGCTGAAGGTCAGGTTGTGGTCCCAGCTGATCACGCTGAACTTCTTCGTCCCCAGGTCGTACCAGAGGTAGTAGTTCTTGCCCGGGCCGGCCATGTCGTCGAAGTTGAGCAGCAGGTTCTGCAACGCGACGTACCGGGCGAAGGACGCCACGTCGACTTTGTCGGCGAGGTGCGCGGCGAACTCCTCGTCGCTGGCCGACGTCACCCACCGGATCAGGTTGATCACCGGTTGCAGGTCCTGACTGCCCTTCATGGTGATCTGCTTGAAGTCGTCGGCGTACTCGGTCGGGTCGTCGCCCTGGTCGGTGAAGCTGCCGCTGGCCAGCGACTTGTAGAGCACCCCGGTGCCGTCCATCTGATCGGCGAAGTGCTCGTCCGGGTGCTCGACCAGCAGCCGGGCGGTGGTGGGCCGGTCGTTGACGCTGAACGAGGAGTACGCGTACCGCTGCGCGGCCTCACCCGTGGCGTCGAGCAGCGACAGCGACAGGGCCTCGTTGAGCACCGTCGAACCGCCGCCCATGCCGCCCACCCGGACGGCCACCTCCCGGTGCCCCTGGTAGCGCCGGCCGTCGACGAACTCGTCGAAGCTGAGCAGCCACGGCAACGTCTCCGGCTCCTCGGCCTTCAACCCCGTCCGGGTCATCCCACCGGGGAACTGACCGCCGCCGGCCTGCTGACCACCACCCGCCTGCTGACCACCACCCGCCTGCTGACCGCCGCCGGCCTGCTCGCCCGCTCCGGGCTGCTGAGCGCCGGGAGCAGCGCCGTCCGGCATCCCGCCGCCGGGGAACCTGGCGCCCTGCGGCGGCCCGCCGTCGGGTCGCCCGCCCGGGAACCCGCCGCCCGGTCGCGCCCCACCGCCGTCCTCACCCCGGCCCCCGGAGGGCCGCGTCTCACCCTTCCAACTGAGCTGGCCGAGCGTCGAGTTGCCCTTGAGTCGGATGCCCACGCTGGGGATCGTGGTCCCGTCGACGGTCAGGTCGGCCTCGACGTACCCCTTCTCGCCCTCCTTCCAGTAGACGTCGAGCATCCGCTCGTAGTCCGCGTTCCGGAACGTCAGCGAGATCTCGTGCGCGCGACCGGCGTCGAAGAGGTCGACGGTGCCGGGGATGTCCACGCTCACCACGTCGCCCCCGGAGTCCCCGGTGCTGGTCACGTAGGGGCGGATCCGTTCCGTCCCCAGCACCAGGGTCAGCACGGCGAGGAAGGCCGCGCAGGTGGTGAGCAGCTTCCAGTTCTGCCGCACCCGGACCGGCAGCCGACGACGCAGCCGGGGCGGCAGCACCGACCGGGTACGCAGGGAGCGCGCCATCACAGGTCCGTCTGGTCGTAGCCGGTCAGCACCGTCACCCGTTGGCCCGAGGTCCGCTCGCTGAGCGCGCTGATCAGGTCGCCCGGCTCGCCGCCCTTCTTCAACCGGACCGTGTACGTCATCTCGGTGAGCGCACCGGCCCGGATCGTCTCCATGCTGACCAGTTCGAACTCGGTGGTGTACCGGACCAGCACGTCCTGGATGTCAGCGGTGTGGTTGCCGCCGGCCGGGACCTGGACCTTGACGACCTGCCGCTGCACGTTGAGCGCGAACCAGTTGAACCGGTACATCACCACGATGATCAGGCTGATCGCCACGGCGGCGGCGACGGCCAGGCTGTAGAACCGGGTGCCGCAGGCCATCCCGACGCCCATCACCAGGAAGATGAAGCCGACGTCGCGGGTCTCCTTGATGGCGTTGCGGAACCGCACCACCGACAGCGCGCCGACCAGGGCGAAGGCCCGCGCGATGTTGGAGCCCACCACCAGCATGATCAGCGAGATCAGCATGCCCAGGATGATCAGCGTCTGGACGTACGACTGGCTGTACGACACGTTGCGGTGGGTGGCCCGGTAGACCCAGCCGATCATAGCGCTGAGCAGAAAGGACAACGACAGCGTGAGGGCGATGTCGCCCGTGCTGAAGGTGCCGGACAGGTCCTGGAACGTGATGTCCATCGGGGTTCAGGCCTCGTTTCTCGGGGTGGGGGCCACCAGGTCGGCGGCGGGATCGGCATCCTGGACGTGGAAGATCGAGCGCGGCACGCGACCGAACGCCTCGACGCTCTGGCAGTACTTGGAGACCCGCACCACCGACAGCTCGGCCCGGCCGGCCAGGTCGGTGAGCCAGTACGGAACCCGTTCGTTCGCCTTGACCTCGACGATCGACTTCGAGGCCGGAATGATCAGGCGGTTCTCGGCGTCCGCGCCGAGGTGGAAGTCGCGGTCCCGGCCGCGTACCCGGTGGTCGAGGGTGACCCGCAGGCCCAGGTCGGCCGCCTGGCCGACGAACGCCTCACGCTGGTAGCCGGTCATCGCCACCGGACGCAGGTCGAGGCCGGAGACGAGTCCCAGCACCTCCTCGACGAAACCGCGCTGGGAGGGATCGTGTCCGATCATGACGCGCTCGTCGCAGAGTTGGCGGGCCACCCGGTAGGGCACGGCGATCCGGCGCTTCTGGGTGACCCGGTTGACCCGCTGCTTGATCTCGACGTGCACGGTCCCGTCGTCGGTCACGCCGGAGCGGTCGCCGTAGTGGCGTACCCGCAGCTTGCGACGGAACTTCAGTCCTTCGATCTTCTCCCAGTAGAAACGCAGGTCGGTGGTGTCGTAGTAGACGCTCCAGACGCCGTAGCCACCGTCACCGCCGTGCGCGTCGGGCGTCATCCGGGCGGCGAGTGCGGCCCGCAACGCCGGCACCTTCGTCGTCTCGACCAGGTACTTGATCTCGTACCGGTTGAACGCGTGCAGTTTGCTCGGTGCCCGGAGGGCGTGGCCGGCGTGGTCGGTGTCGCCGGGAGGGGGCGACGACTCGCGATGCCCTCCGGCGGAGGGTTCGGCGACGGTGGACGGATCGGATCCGGGGGTCCGGCGGGGGAATCGTGGTCGCATGCGGTGGGTGCTCTCTGGTCGCGGAAGGGTCGCCGGCAGCTAAGGTGACCGGACCGGAAAGTCGATGTGAACGACCTATGAACGAGCTATGGATCGTGGATGTCCGACGGCGGTAAGGCTTTCGTAACGCCGCCGGCCGGTGCCCGGCCGCCGTGGTCCGGCGAGACTGGGCCGCATGTCCCGTCGTCTGTTCCGTGCCCCGCTGACCTGGGTCGCCGTCGCCGTCCTCGGTGTCGGCGCCGCCTTCGGCCTCTACTGGTTCCAGCCCTGGAAGGTGGTCACCGACAACCGGGTCGACGAACAGCTCTCCGCGGTGGACGCCGCCCCGACCGGTGGCACGCCCACCGGCACCGCGCCCGCCGGTGTCACGCCCACCGGCACCGTGCCGCCCGTCCCGGGGGAACCGACCCCCGCCGGCAGCCCCACCACCGGCCGGCCGGTGGTGGTCAGCCGGGGGGCGTTCGTCAGCCACAAGCACGACACCTCGGGCGATGCCCGGATCGTCCGGACCACCGACGGCCGGCACCGGTTGGAGCTGGTCGGGCTGGACACCTCCAACGGCCCCGATCTGAAGGTCTGGCTGACCGACCGGCCGGTGCACACCAGCCGGGCCGGCTGGGGCGTCTTCGACGACGGTCGCCGGGTGGAGTTGGGCCGGCTCAAGGGCAACCGGGGCGACCAGGCGTACGCCATTCCGGCCGGCACCGACCTCACCGGGCTGACCAGCGTCACGATCTGGTGTGCACGGTTCGCCGTCTCGTTCGGGGCCGCGCCCCTGGTCGCGGGCGGCTGACCAGCCCTGTCGGGCGACCGGCACACCAACCGTTGATCCACTTCCGGGCCGGGGGGTGGAGTGGCGCTCTCGACCGATCGCCGGCCGGCTGAGAAACTGTGAGCCGGCCGGCGAGTGAGGGGTACGGATGAGCAACGGTTCAGTGCTGCCCGAGGACGTGCTACGGGATGCTCCCGCGTACGCGCCACGCCCCGGTGAGCTGGCCGATCTGGAGTTGCTGCTGAGTGGGGCGTACACCCCGCTGGCCGGCTTCATGACCCGCGCCGACCTGGTGTCGTTGCAGCGGCGTGGCCGGTTGGACGACGGCACGTCCTGGCCGGTGCCGGTGACCCTCCAGGTGCCCACCCCGGTCGCCGACGGGCTGGACCCGGCCGATCCGGGCCGCCGGACGCTGGTGCTCACCGACGGCGAGGGTGCCCCGGTGGCCGCGCTGGAGGTGACCGACGTCTGGCCCGTCCGCGACGGCGTGGCCGGGTTGGGTGGCCCGGTCCGCCGGCTCGGTGACGGCGGGCACGGCCCGTTCCAGCGGCTCCGGCGCGGCCCGGAGGAGGTACGCCCGCTGCTGCCCCCGGGCCGGGTGCTCGGGGTGATCGCCGACCGGCCGCTGCACCGGCCGCAGCTCGCCCAGATCGCGCACGCGGCCCGTACCCTCGGCGCACACCTGCTGGTGATGATCCCGGTCGGTGAGGACGGCGCGGGCGGGCTGCCCACCGAGGCCCTGGTCCGCAGCGTCTTCGCCGCCCGGGACCGGATGCCCCCGGCGACCCTGGTCGCGGTGCCGCTGCCGCGCCGTACCGACGAGATCAGCGACGCCCTGCTGCGGGCCCGGATCTCCGCCGCCTACGGGGTCACCCACCTGCTGTCCACCGGCGGGATGCTCTCCGGGGCCGGGCTGCGGGTGCTGGTCCCCCGCGAGCTGGCCTACGACAGCCGGGACGGCCAGTGGCGCTGGCGGGACGACATCCCGCCGCGCAACCGCAAGCTGGCGCTCAGCGAGGCGGAGATCGACGACCTGCTCGACCGGGGGTTCCCGCTGCCCGAGTGGCACACCCCGCCGGCGGTGGCCAAGGAACTCGCCCGGGCCCGCCCGCCGCGCCGGCACCGGGGGCTGGTGGTCTTCCTGACCGGGCTCTCCGGTTCCGGCAAGTCGACCATCGCCCGGGGCCTGGCCGACCTGCTCCGCGAGCAGGGCGAGCGGACGATCACCCTGCTCGACGGCGACGTGGTGCGCCGGGAACTGTCGGCCGGATTGACCTTCAGCCGGGCCGACCGGGACGCCAACGTCCGGCGGATCGGCTGGGTGGCGGCCGAGATCGCCCGGCACCGGGGGGTGGGCATCTGCTGCCCGATCGCCCCGTACGCCCAGGCGCGGGCCGCCGTCCGGGAGATGGCCCGGTCGGCCGGGGCGGGCTTCCTGCTGGTGCACGTGGCCACCCCGCTGGAGGTCTGCGAGCAGCGCGACCGCAAGGGCCTGTACGCCCGTGCCCGCGCCGGCCTGCTCACCGGGATGACCGGGATCGACGACCCGTACGAGGCCCCGACCGATGCCGACCTGGTGGTCGACACCACCGACCAGAGCATCGAGGAGGCGGTGCAGGCGGTGCTGAACCACCTCACCGAGACCGGGTGGGTGGAGCCGCGCCTGCCGTCCGCCTGATCCCGGGGTTTCCACTTCCACCGTTGCCTGCTGCGCGCTAGTGTTCAATCTTGTTGGAACACGTTCGAGCGCGTGCAGGTGCGGGGACCGGGGAGGTGCGGCGGATGCTGGCGCGGCAGCGGCAGGCCACCATCCTCGACCGGGTCCGGGCCGCCGGTGGCGTACGGGTCACCGAGCTGGCCGCCGAGTTCGGTGTCTCCGACATGACCATCCGGCGTGACCTGGACACCCTGCACGAGCAGGGGCTGCTGGCCAAGGTGCACGGCGGCGCCACCGCCACCGGCTCGACCGACGAGCCGGGCTTCCACGCCAAGTCCGTCCGGCAGTCCGCCGAGAAGGCCGCCATCGCCGGCCACGCCGCCGGCCTGGTCCGCCCGGGTGCCGCGATCGCCCTCTCCGCCGGCACCACCACCGCCGAGCTGGCCCGCCGCCTGGTCGACGTGCCGGGGCTGACCGTGGTGACCAACTCGCTGCCGGTGGCCGAGATCCTGCACACCGCCGGCCGCCCCGACCAGACCGTGGTGCTGACCGGCGGGGTACGCACCCCGTCCGACGCGCTCGTCGGGCCGCTGGCCGTCGAGGCCATCCGCTCGCTCCACCTGGACCTGCTCTTCCTCGGCGTCCACGGGATCACCGAGCGGGCCGGCTTCACCACCCCCAACCTGATGGAGGCGGAGACCGACCGGGCCCTGGTGGAGGCCGCCGACCGGCTGGTCGTCCTCGCCGACCACACCAAGTGGGGCACCGTGGGCATCTCCTCCATCGTCGGCCTGGGCGCCGCCGACGTGCTGGTCAGCGACGACCGGCTGGCCCCGCAAGCGCGCCAGGTGATCGACGAGAAGGTGGGCGAGTTGGTGATCGTGACAGGCACGGGCCGGGCGGCCGGGCAGGAGACGACGCGGTGAAGCGTACGGCGATCGAGCTGGCCGACGGCCGCGAGCTGATCTACTTCGACGAGCGGGACGACGCCGTCCGGGACCAACCGGACCAGCGGGAACTCCCCCCGCCCCCACCGGCCTCCCAGCTCCGGTACGACCCGCTCACCGACGAGTGGGTGGCGGTGGCGGTGCACCGGCAGACCAGGACCTTCCTCCCCCCGGCCGACCAGTGCCCGCTGTGCCCGTCCCGCGGCGACCGGCACAGCGAGATCCCCGCGCCCGACTACGACGTGGCGGTCTTCGAGAACCGGTTCCCCGCGCTGAGCCAACGGATCGCCGACGAACCGGCCGAGATCACCGGGTTCACCCCGGTCCGCCCCGGTCAGGGCCGCTGCGAGGTGGTCTGCTTCACCGACGACCACCAGGCCTCCTTCGCCAGCCTCTCCCCCCGGCGGGTCCGGCTGGTCCTGGACGCGCTGGCCGACCGGACCGAGGCCGTCGGCGCGCTGCCCGGCGTGGAACAGGTGTTCTGCTTCGAGAACCGGGGGGTGGAGATCGGGGTCACCCTGCACCACCCGCACGGCCAGATCTACGCGTACCCGTTCGTCACGCCACGCACCCGGTCACTGCTGGCGGCGGCACGCCGGCACGCTGACCGTACCGGCGGGGGCAACCTCTACGCCGACGTGCTCGCCACCGAACGGGCCACCGGCGACCGGGTGGTCGCGGCCAACGACCACTGGACGGCGTTCGTCCCGGCGGCGGCCCGCTGGCCGTTCGAGGTGCACGTCGCACCGCACCGGCCGGTGCCGGACATCCCGGCGCTCGACGACGCCGAACGGGACGCCTTCGGCCCGCTCTACCTGGACGTGCTGCGCCGCTTCGACGGGCTGTTCGACCTGCCGATGCCGTACATCTCGGCCTGGCACCAGGCACCGGTACGGATCGACCGGGGACTGGGCCACCTGCACCTGCAGTTGTTCACCGTGCGCCGGGCCAGGGACAAGCTCAAGTACCTGGCCGGCTCCGAGTCGGGGATGGGTGTGTTCATCAACGACATCGCCCCCGAGCGGGCCGCCGAACTCCTACGCGCCGGCTGACCCCCGGATCCTTGGCAGCGACGCCTCGGACCCCGGGGGTGGTACGACGGAACCCGCCGGCGGACTGCCGGCGGGTTCCGTGGATGCGGGCGAGGGTCAGGCGCCGAGCTTGCGCGCCAGGTTCTCGTCGAGGGTGTTCATGAACTCGTCGGTGGTCTGCCACGGGGCGTCCCGCGAGATGAGCAGCGCGAGGTCCTTGGTCATCTTGCCGCTCTCGACGGTGTCGACGATGACCTGCTCCAGGGTGTCGGCGAACTCGGTGACCGCCGGGGTGCCGTCCAGCTTGCCCCGGTGGGCCAGGCCCCGGGTCCAGGCGTAGATCGACGCGATCGGGTTGGTCGAGGTCTTCTCGCCCTTCTGGTACTGCCGGTAGTGCCGGGTGACCGTGCCGTGCGCGGCCTCCGCCTCGACGGTACGGCCGTCCGGGGAGAGCAGCACGGAGGTCATCAGGCCGAGCGAGCCGAAGCCCTGCGCGACGGTGTCGGACTGCACGTCGCCGTCGTAGTTCTTGCAGGCCCAGACGTAGCCGCCCTCCCACTTGAGCGCGGCGGCGACCATGTCGTCGATGAGCCGGTGCTCGTAGGTGATGCCGGCGGCGGCGAACTCGCTGGCGAACTCGGTCTCGAACACCTCGGCGAAGAGATCCTTGAACCGGCCGTCGTACGCCTTGAGGATGGTGTTCTTGGTGGACAGGTAGACCGGGTAGCCCCGGTCCAGGCCGTACCGGAACGAGGCGCGGGCGAAGTCCCGGATCGACTCGTCGTAGTTGTACATGCCCATGGCGATGCCGCCGCCCGGGAAGTTGGCGACCTCCAGCTCCATCGGGGCGCCGCCGTCGGCCGGGGTGTAGCTGATGGTGACGGTGCCTGGCCCGGGGACCACGAAGTCGGTGGCCTTGTACTGGTCACCGTGGGCGTGCCGGCCGATGATGATCGGCTTGGTCCAGCCGGGGACCAGCCGCGGCACGTTGGACATGATGATCGGCTCGCGGAAGACGACGCCGCCGAGGATGTTGCGGATGGTGCCGTTCGGCGACCGCCACATCTTCTTGAGGCCGAACTCCTCCACCCGGGCCTCGTCCGGGGTGATGGTCGCGCACTTGACGCCGACGCCGTGCTCGGCGATGGCGTTCGCGGCGTCGATGGTCACCTGGTCGTCGGTGGCGTCCCGGTGCTGGATCGACAGGTCGTAGTAGTGCAGGTCGACGTCGAGGTAGGGCAGGATCAACTGCTCCCGGATCTGCTTCCAGATGATCCGGGTCATCTCGTCGCCGTCGAGCTCCACGACCGGGTTGTTTACCTTGATCTTCGCCATCGGCCGGCGCTCCTCTCGGGGGACACGTGCTCTAGCAGTACGAGCGTACTGGAAACCGGTTCGCGACACCGAGCCGGCCTCGACCCGGCAGCCCCGGACGGCCGGAACCACCGCCCGGGCCACGGCGGACCCTGGCACCATCACCGGATGCCACTGAGCCGCATCCTCGGGTCTATCACGGTCACCGCCCTCACCGACGGTGAGGGACCATTCTTCCAGCCCCGGGCAGAGGCATTCCCCGGGGCGACCGCCGCACACTGGCACGAGGCGGACCGGCGCGAACCCGGCTCGGTCACCGCCGACGGCGGGTGGTGGCTGCCGTTCCGCGCCTTTGCCCTGCGCGTCGGGGACGGGCCGGTCACCCTGGTCGACGCCGGTATCGGACCGGCCGGCTCCCCCGCCGCGAGCTGGGCACCGGTCCCCGGCCGGTTGCCGGCCGAACTGGCCGCCGCCGGCATCGACCCGGCGGACGTGCACACCGTGGTCCTCACCCACCTGCACAGCGACCACATCGGCTGGGCGGTCACCGGCACCCCGGGCCGCCCCTACTTCCGCAACGCCGCCTACCTGCTCCAGCGATCCGAGCTGGCCGCCGTGGAGAGCATCAACCCCGGGCTGCCGGCCGGGCTGATCGCCCCGTTACGCGCCACCGGCCAGCTCCGCCTGGTCGACGGCGACACCGCCCTCACCCCCGGGGTACGACTGCTGCCCACCCCCGGGCACACCCCGGGCCACCAGTCCGTGCTGCTCGACACCGGCGACGAGCGGGTGCTGTTCACCGGCGACCTGCTGGTGCACGTGGTGCAGCTGGTCGACCCGGACCTGGCGTACGCCCACGAGGCGGACCCGGCGACCGCCCGCCACTCGCGCACCACCCTGCTCGACCAGCTCGCCGGCACCCCCACCCTCCTGGCCACCCCCCACCTCACCCACCCCTTCACCCCCCACCCGCTCCCCACTCCCCCGTCGTCCACCCCTCGTTCTCCCCGCCCGCCCCCACGCCGCCCCGACGCTGATCAGCACCGCCCCGCCCCGAAGCGCCCCGCCCCACTGATCGCGCCTCGCCCCACTGATCGCGCCTCGCCCCGGGTGATCGCGCCCCGCCCCCGGTGATCGCGCCCCGCCCCGGGTGATCAAGAGGTTCAGGTCACGCCAGGCCGATCTCCTGACCTGAACCTCTTGATCACCGCCGTCAGCGCCCCGGTTCCGGCGGTGATCAAGAAGTTTTGGTCGCGTCAGGGCGGTCTCTTGACCGAAAGCTCTTGATCACCGGGGCCGGGGGGCGATCACCCCGGGCGAGGCGACATCACCGGGGCGGGGGGGCACTCACCGGGGCCGGGGGGCGATCACCCCGGGCGAGGCGACATCACCGGGGCGGGGGGCGATCACCGGGGCGGGGGGCGATCACCGGGGCGGGGGGCGATCACCGGGGCGGGACGGCGGAAGCCGTCCCGCCCCTGCGGCGGATGGTTCAGCGGATCACATGTTGGCTACGTCGGCCTGCTTGGCGCGGACGGCCTCGGCGGCCTCCTTGAGGCTGGCCAGCTCGTCGGCGTCCAGCTCGGTCTCGACGACCCGCTTGACGCCCTCCGCGCCGATCTCGGCCTCGACACCCAGGTAGACCCCGGAGATGCCGAACTCGCCGTCCACCCAGGCGCAGACCGGCATGACCGCACCGGAGTCCTCGGCGACCGCCCTCGCCATCCGGGCAGCGGCGGCCGACGGGGCGAAGTACGCCGAGCCGGTCTTGAGCAGCGCGACGACCTCGGCGCCGCCGTTGCGGGTCTTGACGACCAGTTCCTCGATCTGCGCGGCCGGCATGGCCTCGCGCAGCGGCTTGCCGTCGACCGTGCTCTTGGACGGCACCGGCACCATCGTGTCACCGTGCGAGCCGAGGGTGAGCGTCGTCACCGACCTCACCGGCACGTCCAGGGCCTCGGCGACGAAGTTGGTGAACCGGGCGGTGTCGAGCATGCCGGCCTGGCCGAGCACCCGGTTCTTGGGGAACTGGGTGGCGAGCTGGGCCAGCGCGGTCATCTCGTCGAGCGGGTTGGACACCACGATGACGACGGCGTTCGGGGCGTACTTGGCGACGTTCTCGGCGACCTGCCGCACGATCTTGGCGTTGGTCCCCAGCAGGTCCATCCGGCTCATGCCCGGCTTGCGGGGCAGACCGGCGGTGATCACCACGACGTCCGAGCCTTCGATGGCCTCGTAGCCCTCGCCGTTGGGGCCGGTGGTGACGCCGACGATCGTGGTCTCGAAGCCCTCGATGGCGCGGGACTGGTTGAGGTCCAGCGCGAGGCCCGCCGGCTTGCCCTCCACGATGTCGGTGATGACGACGGTGTCGAAGACGTCGTACTCGGCCAGGCGCTGTGCGGTGGTGGAGCCGTAGAAGCCGGCCCCGACGACAGTGACCTTCTTACCCATGGTCGTCCCACTCCCTGCTACCAGTCGGTTTTCCAGACCGTAACAGTCAACCTGGCACTGTTCAGGCCAGGGGCGGCGAGCATCCCCGGGATGGGGCCAACGTCACCACCGCACGGTTCCCCGGGGCGGAACGGCCGGACGGCACCACCGTGGACACCGCCGAGCAGCGGAGTCTTCCAGGGTGGCCCACCGGCGCAGGCCGGCTCGGACGGACCGGCCCCGCCGCGTCGCGCTCCGCCCTGCGCGGGTGGTCCGGGCCTGACCGGTCGACTCAGCCCCGCTCGGCGCGTTCGACGACGTTGGTGAGCAGCATGGCCCGGGTCATCGGCCCGACGCCGCCCGGCATCGGCGCCAGCCGACCGGCGACCTGGGCCACCTCCGGGTCCACGTCGCCGGTGTAGCGGCCCTTGCCGTCGTCGCCGATCACCCGGGTGATGCCGACGTCCACCACGGTGGTGCCCGGGGTGACCATGTCGGCGGTGAGCAGGCCGGGTACCCCGGCGGCGACGACGACGATGTCGGCGGCGCGGGTGTGCGCGGCGAGGTCCAGGGTGCCGGTGTGGCAGAGGGTGACGGTGGCGTTCTCGCTGCGCCGGTTGAGCAGCAGGCCGAGCGGTCGGCCGACGGTGTTGCCCCGGCCGACGAGGGCGACGTTGGCGCCGCGCAGCGGCACGTCGTACCGGCGGAGCAGCTCGACGATGCCGCGTGGGGTGCAGGGCAGCGGGCCGTCGTAGCCGAGCACCAGCCGGCCCAGGTTGACCGGGTGCAGGCCGTCGGCGTCCTTGTCGGGGTCGATCAGCTCCAGGGCACGCTGGGTGTCCAGGTGCGCCGGCAGCGGCAGCTGGACGATGTAGCCGTGGCAGCCCGGGTCGGCGTTCAGCTCGGCGAGCACGTCGTCGAGCTGCTGCTGGGTGGCGTCGGCGGGCAGCTCCCGGCGGATCGAGGCGATGCCCACCTCGGCGCAGTCGCGGTGCTTGCCGTTGACGTACGCCTCCGAGCCGGGGTCCGCCCCGACCAGGACGGTGCCCAGGCCGGGGGTGACCCCCCGCTCAGCCAACGCCTTGACCCGTACCCGCAGTTCTTCCTTGATCTGGGCTGCGGTCGCCTTGCCGTCCAGGATGATCGCCGTCACGACCTGATCGTCTCATGGCGCGCGGACGGCGGACCGGCGACGGGGAACCGTGACGTTCCGTGACGTGCCGTTGGTCACTCTGAGTAACAGATTGTGGAGCGGGTCACCACCCGCGCCGGAGGGTGGCACCGCATCGGACACGAAGCGGACGACCGGTGCCCCTACCGGACGGCAGCACCCGTCCGACCACACCACCCCACGGAGAACCCCCGAGCACACCCACCATGAGCAGCAGATCAGGCCGAAGTCACTACCAGCGGAGAGCGCCGGCGACAAGTGGCGCAGGCGCGATCCGTTACTCGTTCGCAACCCGCGCGTTGTCGATGGACCGACCCTGACCTACCGTTGCCGAACGTTGCTCAGAGTGACCCAGCGTCGGGTACGGCTGCGCTTCGTGATGAGATGAGGAGACCCCCATGCGTGTACGCAGGCTCGCTGCCTGGACCGCCCTCCCGCTCGCGGTGACCCTGGGCCTGGCGGCCTGCGGCTCGGGCGGCGGTAGTGGTTCCGGCCAGTCCGACCCCGACGCGGCCGTGCGGATCGAGATCGCCGAGCCGCAGCACCTGGTGCCGACCAACACCAACGAGACCAGCGGCTCGCAGGTGCTCGCCGCCCTGTTCAGCCCGCTGGTCGACTACGACGAGGCCAACAAGCCGTACGAGGTGGCCGCCGAGTCGGTCAGCTCGTCGGACAACAAGGTCTGGACGGTGAAGCTCAAGGACGGCTACACCTTCCACAACGGCGAGAAGGTCACCGCCGACAACTACCTCGACGCCTGGAACTACGGCGCGTACGCCCCGAACGGGCAGAACTCCAGCTACTTCTTCGAGAAGATCGCCGGGTACGCCGACCTCCAGGGTGAGAAGGCGCAGGCCGAGCGGTTGTCCGGGCTGAAGAAGGTCGACGACCTCACCTTCACCGTCACGCTGACCGAGCCGTACAGCGAGTTCAAGACGATGCTCGGCTACACCGCCTTCTACCCGCTGCCCAAGGCCGCCTTCTCCGGGCCGGGCGTGCTGCGGGAGGGCTACGAGCAGGCCCCGATCGGGCAGGGCCCGTTCCGGATGAAGGGCTCCTGGCAGCACGACGCCAAGGTCGAGGTGGAGCGCTACGACGCCTTCCCCGGCGAGCGGCCGAAGGTGGGCGGGGTCGAGTTCCGGATCTACCAGCAGCTCACCGCCGCGTACGCGGACGTGCTGTCGGACAACCTCGACGTGATCAAGACGATCCCGACCGAGAACCTGTCCACCGCCGGCACCGACCTGGGTGACCGGTTCCGGCAGAGCCCCGCCTCGTCGTTGCAGGTGCTGGCCTTCCCGACCTTCCAGAAGGAGTTCAGCAAGCCCGAGGTGCGCAAGGCGATCTCGATGGCGATCGACCGGGACGAGATCACCAAGTCGATCTTCAAGGACTCGCAGCAGCCGGCCCGCTCGTTCGTCTCGCCGGTGGTCGCGGGCTACCGGGAGAACACCATCGGCGCGGCCGGCGAGTTCGACCCGACCAGGGCGAAGGCGGCGTACGAGGCGGCCGGCGGCCCGAAGAAGATCGAGCTGTCGTACAACGGCGACGGCGGGCACAAGGACTGGATCGACGCGACCTGCAACCAGCTCAAGGCCAACCTGGGCGTGGAGTGCGTCGGCACCGCCGAGCCCAAGTTCGCCGACCTGCTGACCAAGGTCAAGGCGAAGCAGCCGGTGGGCCTGTTCCGGATGGGCTGGGTGATGGACTACCCGTCGATGGAGAACTACCTCGGCCCGCTGTACAGCACCAACGGCTCGTCGAACTACTACGGCTACAGCAACCCCGAGTTCGACAAGCTCCTCGCCGAGGGTGCCAAGGCGCCGAACGAGGAGGCCGCGATCGCCAAGTACCAGGCGGCCGAGGACCTGCTGGCCAAGGACATGCCGGTGATCCCGCTGCGCTACGGCCAGAACAACTTCGGCCACTCGACCAAGGTGAAGAACGTCCAGATGGACCTCTTCGACCGGGTCGACCTGCTGAAGATCGAGGCGGTCAGCTGAGTCCGTGAGGACGTCGGCGGCGAGCGGGCCGCCGGCACGTCCGGGCGCGTCGGCGGCAGCGGAGCCGTCGGCCGTCCGGCGCGTCGGCGGCAGCGGAGCCGTCGGCGGGGGCGACGGGTCGGGTCATCGGTGGACGGTGGCCCGACCCGCCTCCGTCTCCGCTACTTTTGGGCAAGACTGCACAGTATGTTCCGCTTCGTTCTGCGGCGTCTGCTCCAGATGGTCCTCGCCTTCTTCGGGACCACGCTGATCGTGTACGCCCTGATGTTCGCCGGCCAGGGCGACCCGATCCAGGCGCTGGCCGGCGAACGGCCGGTCACCCCGGCCCAGCGGGCGTACCTGACGGAGAAGTTCCACCTCGACCGGACCGGCGTCGGCGGCTTCTTCTACCGCTACCTCGACTACCTCAAAAACCTGCTCCAGGGTGACCTCGGGCAGTCGCTGACCGGCCGGTCGATCGGGGACGTCCTCGCCGCCGCCTGGCCGGTCACCGTCAAGCTCGCCGTGATCGCGATGGCGGTGACGATCCTGTTCGGGGTCACCGCCGGGGTGCTCGCCGGCATCCGCCGGACCGGCGTCTTCGACAACGCCACGCTGGTGCTCACCCTGCTGGTGCTGGGCATCCCCACCATCGTGCTGGCCCCGCTCGCGCAGTACCTGCTCGGCGTCCGGTGGGCGGTCTTCCCACCCACCGCCGGGGCCGACCCCGACCTGTACGCCCTGCTGCTGCCCGGCATCGTGCTCGGCTCGCTGTCGCTGGCCACCGCGCTGCGGCTGACCCGCACCTCGGTCGCCGAGAACCTGCGCGCCGACTACGTCCGCACCGCCCGGTCCAAGGGCCTGGCCCGGCGCCGGATCATCGGGGTGCACGTGCTGCGCAACTCGCTCATCCCCGTGATCACCTTCCTCGGCGTCGAACTGGGCAACCTGATGAGCGGCGCGATCATCACCGAGGGCGTGTTCAACATCCCGGGGGTGGGCTTCAACCTGTTCCGGGGCATCCGCACCGAGGACGGCCCGCTGGTGGTGGGCATCGTCAGCGTCCTCGTCGTGGTCTACCTGGTCGCCAACCTGATGGTGGACGTGCTGTACGCCGTCCTCGACCCGAGGATCCGCTATGAGTGAACGCGACGGGGTGCCGGCATGAGCGACTTCGAGACGGTGGCGGCGACGGAGGACCAGTCCGCCCGACGGGGGGTCTCCGGCGAGCCCGGCACCCCCGACCGGGTGGGCGTACCCCAGAAGCCCCGCAGCCTGGCCGGGGACGCCTGGCGCGACCTGCGCCGCAAGCCGGTCTTCTGGATCAGTCTGGTGCTGGTCGTGCTGGTCGCCGCGATGGCCGCCGTGCCGTCGCTGTTCACCGCGAACGACCCGCGCGACTGCGTGCTCTCCCGCCAGCACGCCGCCGCGTCCGGCGGGGCCGTCTTCGGGTACGACTTCCAGGGCTGCGACACGTACGCCCGGGCCGTCTACGGGGCCCGCGCCTCGCTGCTGGTCGGCGCGCTCTCCGCGCTGCTCACCGGGATCATCGCGCTGGTGGTCGGGATGCTGGCCGGGTACTTCGGCCGCTGGGTCGACGCGGTGCTCTCCCGGGTGATCGACATCGTGCTCGGCATCCCGCTGCTGCTCGCCGCGATCGTGCTGCTCAAGCGGGTCAGCACCGGCAGCGACACGGTCCGGCTGTTCGCGGTGATCTTCGTGTTGGCGGTGCTCGGCTGGACCACCGCCGCCCGGGTGGTCCGCTCCTCGGTGATCACCGCCAAGGAGCAGGACTACGTGGCCGCCGCCCGGATGCTCGGCGCAGGCCACGGGCGGATCATGTGGCGGCACATCCTGCCCAACGCGCTCGCCCCGGCGATCGTGGTGCTGACCATCGCGCTCGGGTCGTTCATCGCCGCCGAGGCGACCCTGAGCTTCCTCGGCATCGGCCTGAAGGCCCCCACCATCTCCTGGGGCATCGAGATCGACGCCGGCCGGGTGCACATGCGCGAGTCGGCCGTTCCGCTGGTCGTCCCGTCCGCCTTCCTCGCGCTGACCGTGCTGGCCTTCATCATGCTGGGCGACGCCATCCGTGACGCCTTCGACCCGAAGCTCCGGTGAGCGCCGTGACCACCACCGTGGGCGGAGGACGAGTCCCCCGCGCGCCCCGGCCGGGCGCGGTGTGTCCCGCGGTCGCGGGTGAGAGGCGGCCATGGTGACCGGTTCCGCGGCCCGGCCCACGCCGGCCTCCCCCACCCCGCCCGGCGGTCACCTGCTGGAGGTACGGGACCTGCACGTCGAGTTCCGCACCGGTGAGGGGGTGGCCAGGGTGATCAACGGGGTCTCCTACCACCTGGATCCGGGCGAGACGCTGGCCGTACTCGGCGAGTCCGGCTCCGGAAAGTCGGTCACCGCCCAGGCGATCATGGGCATCCTGGACACCCCGCCGGCGGTGATCCGTTCCGGTCAGATCCGCTACCGGGGCCGCGACCTGCTCACCCTGCCCGAGGAACAGCGCCGACAGGTGCGCGGCAAGGAGATCGCGATCATCTTCCAGGACGCCCTGTCGGCGTTGAACCCGGTCTTCCCGGTCGGCTGGCAGATCGGCGAGACGCTGCGGCACCGGGACGGGATGTCCCGCGCCGACGCCCGACGGCGGACCGTCGAGCTGATGGACCTGGTGCGGATCCCCGGGGCGGCCGGCCGGCTCGGCGACCATCCGCACCAGTTCTCCGGCGGCATGCGGCAACGGGTCATGATCGCCATGGCGCTGGCGCTGGACCCGAAGGTGCTGATCGCCGACGAGCCGACCACCGCCCTCGACGTCACCGTGCAGGCCCAGATCATGGACCTGCTGGCCGACCTGCGGCGCGACCTCGACATGGCGATGATCCTGATCACCCACGACCTGGGCGTGGTGGCCGGCGTGGCGGACCGGATCGCCGTCATGTACGCCGGCCGGATCGTCGAGCACGCCGACGTCCGCGCGCTGTACCGGGCGCCCGCCCACCCGTACACCAAGGGGCTGCTGGCCTCGATCCCCCGGCTGGACGTGCGCGGCCGGGAACTGGCCACCATCCGGGGACTGCCACCGAACCTGATGCGGATCCCCACCGGCTGCCCGTTCCACCCGCGCTGCCCGTACGCCCGGCAGGTCTGCGTGGACGTGGTGCCGGACGACCTGGTGCTCGCCGACGGCCGGACCAGCGCGTGCCACTTCGCCCAGGAGGTGCACGATGACCGGGCACGCTAGCCCCGCCAAGGTCCGGGGGGAGACCATCCTCGCCGTCGACGAGCTGGTCAAACACTTCCCGATCACCCGGGGCGTGCTCTTCCCCCGGCAGGTCGGCGCGGTGCGGGCCGTCGACGGGGTCAGCTTCACGCTGCGCCGGGGCGAGACGCTCGGCATCGTCGGCGAGTCCGGGTGCGGCAAGTCGACCCTCGCCCGGGTGCTGATGCGGCTGGAGACACCGACCTCCGGCCGGGCCACCCTGGAGGGCCGGGACCTGCTCTCCGCCTCCGGGGGCGAGCTGCGCCGGCTGCGGCGCAACATGCAGATGGTGATGCAGGACCCGTACACGTCGCTGAACCCGCGGATGACGGTGGGCGACATCATCGGGGAGCCGTTCGACATCCACCCGGACGCCGCCCCGAAGGGCAGCAAGCGCGGCCGGGTCCAGGAGCTGCTGGACGTGGTCGGGCTCAACCCCGAACACGTCAACCGGTACCCGCACCAGTTCTCCGGCGGCCAGCGGCAGCGCATCGGCATCGCCCGCGCGCTCGCCCTGCGTCCCGAGGTGATCGTCTGCGACGAGCCGGTCTCCGCCCTGGACGTCTCGATCCAGGCCCAGGTGATCAACCTGTTGGAGCAGCTCCAGGACGAGTTCGGGCTCTCCTACGTCTTCATCGCGCACGACCTGTCGGTGGTCCGGCACATCTGCGACCGGGTGGCGGTGATGTACCTGGGCCGGATCGTCGAGACCGGCACCGAGGAGGAGGTCTACGAACGGGCCACCCACCCGTACACCCAGGCGCTGCTGTCGGCGGTGCCGGTGCCCGACCCGGACGCGCGCGACGCCACCGGCATCATCCGGCTGACCGGCGACGTGCCCAGCCCGGCCGACCCGCCGTCGGGCTGCCACTTCCGCACCCGCTGCTGGAAGGCCGAGGAGATCTGCGCCCGCGAGGACCCCCCGACCGTCCCCCGCCCCGCCGACCCGCACCCCAGCGCCTGCCACTTCGCCGCCCTGCGTGAGCCGCGGGACGGGGGCTGACCGACGGTCGCCGCGGGCGGACACACCTGGGCCGGCCCGGGCGGTGACCGGGGCGTCGGTTCGCCGCTGGCGGACACACCTGCGGCCGAGCACACCAGGGGTGCCGCTCGGCCGTAGGTGGTCACGCAGGCGGTGCGCCGGGTCGGGCGGTGGCGGCCCGTCCGACCGGGGTGGATCAGTGGAAGAAGTGGCGGGTGGCGGTCAGGTACATCGTGACGCCGGCCTGCTGGCAGGCGGCGACAACTTCCTCGTCGCGGATCGAGCCGCCGGGCTGGACGATCGCCTTCACCCCGGCGTCGATCAGGATCTGCGCGCCGTCGGCGAACGGGAAGAAGGCGTCGGAGGCGGCGACGGCGCCCCGGGCGCGCTCCGCACCGGCCCGGCTGACCGCCAGCCGGGCCGAGTCGACCCGGTTGACCTGGCCCATCCCGACCCCGACCGAGGCACCGTCCTTCGCCAGCAGGATCGCGTTGCTCTTGACGGCGCGGACCGCCCGCCAGGCCAGGGCCAGGTCCCGCAGGGTCGCCTCGTCGGCCGCCTCGCCGGTGGCGAGCTTCCAGTTGGCCGGGTCGTCGCCCGCGGCGTCGAGCTGGTCCCGCTGCTGCACCAGGACGCCGCCGGTGACCTGCCGCCACTCGGCCGGCAGCGGGGCGAAGGCCGGGGCGCGCAGCAGCCGGATGTTCTTCTTGCCCTGGAGGATCTCCACCGCGCCGGGCTCGAACTCCGGTGCCACCAGCACCTCGGTGAAGATCTCCGAGACCTGCCCGGCCAGCTCCACCGAGACCGGCCGGTTGACGGCGATCACGCCGCCGAAGGCGGAGACCGGGTCGCAGGCGTGCGCCCTGCGGTGCGCCTCGGCGACGTCCGCGCCGACGGCGATGCCGCACGGGTTGGCGTGCTTGATGATCGCCACCGCCGGCTGGTCGGGGAAGTCGTTCGCGGCCCGCCAGGCGGCGTCCGCGTCGACGTAGTTGTTGTAGGACATCTCCTTGCCGTGCAGTTGCTCGGCCTGGGCCAGCCCGGCCGGGCTGGCCGGGTCGGCGTAGACGGCCGCGCCCTGGTGCGGGTTCTCGCCGTAGCGCAGCGTCGCCTGCCGGCGCAGGGCCAGCCCGGCGAAGTCCGGCCAGCCCTCGGCGGCCGGGGCCAGGGTGGTGGCGAACCAGTCGGCGACCGCCACGTCGTACTCGGCGATGTCGGCGAACGCGCGGGCGGCGAGCGCCCGGCGCTGGGCCAGCGTGAACCCGCCCTCGGCCAGCGCGGCGACCAGCGTCGGGTACGCGGCCGGGTCGGTCACCACGGCGACCGAGGCGTGGTTCTTGGCGGCGGCCCGGACCATCGCCGGCCCGCCGATGTCGATCTGCTCGACGCACTCGTCCGGCGACGCGCCGGAGGCGACGGTGGCCTGGAACGGGTAGAGGTTGGAGACCAGGACGTCGATCCCGGCGATGCCGTGCTCGTCGAGCTGGGCGGCGTGCGCGTCCCTGCGCAGGTCGGCCAGGAGACCGCCGTGGATCTTGGGGTGCAGGGTCTTGACCCGGCCGTCGAGGATCTCGGGGAAGCCGGTCACCTGCTCGACCGGGGTCACCGGCACGCCCGCGCCGGAGATCGTCGACGCGGTGGAACCGGTCGAGACGATCTCCACCCCGGCCTCGTGCAGCGCACGGGCCAGCTCGACCAGGCCACTCTTGTCGTAGACGCTGACCAGCGCCCGCCTGATCGGGCGGCGGGAGTCCTGCGGGGCACTCACGGAACGGTGACCTTTCTTCCGGTGATCGTCCAACCTGCACGAACCAGCCGACCGACCTGCTCGACGAGCTGGCGGCGCTCGGCTTCCTTGATGCGCTCGGTGAGCGTCTCCTCGTCGTCGTCGTCGCGGACCGGCACGGCGACCTGCGCGACGATCGGGCCGGTGTCCATCCCGGCGTCGACGAAGAAGAGGGTGGCCCCGGTGATCTTGACGCCGTAGGCCAGCGCGTCCCGGGGACCGTGGATGCCGGGGAACGCCGGCAACAGGGTGTTGTGCGTGTTCAGGTAGCGGTCGCCGAAGGCCGCCAGGAACTCCGGCCCGACCAGCTTGAGGAAGCCGGCGGAGATGACCAGGTCGGGCCGGTGCGCGGCGACCCGGGCGGTGAGGGCGCCGTCCCAGTCCGCGCGGGTCGGGTGGTCCTTCACCCGCTCGACGAAGGTCGGAACCCCGGCCGCAGCGGCCCGGTCCAGGCCGGCGATGCCGTCCCGGTCGGCGCCGACGGCCACCACCCGGGCACCGTAGGCGGGGTCGGCGGCGGCGTCCAGCAGCGCCTGGAGGTTGCTGCCGGAGCCGGAGACGAGGACGACGAGGCGGGCGACGGACGCGGGCTCGGTCACCGGGCCACCCTAGCGGGCAGGTCGGGACGCCCATCTGGCGGGCAGCGACGTTTCGGGTGATCACGCATGTCGCTCCGGCACGATACGCTGCCGGTCGCCCGGTGGCCGGGCCACGTCCGGCCGCCGCACTCTTACCAATGATCAGGTACGGACGCCGTACCGACGTTAACGAGGAGCACCACGATGCAGCCCGGCTACCCCAACCCGCAGCAGCCGATCAACAACAACATGACCGCGTCGATCGTGGCCATCTTCTTCTTCTGGCCGCTGGCCATCCCCGCCATCATCAACGCCTCGAAGGTCAACCCGGCCCTCCAGCAGGGCGACTACGCGGGCGCCGAGGCCGCCGCCCGGGAATCCAAGAAGTGGTCGAAGCTGGCCTTCATCATCGGTGGGGTCTGGCTCGTCATCGTGCTGCTCTGCTGCATCTTCGGTGGTGTGATGGGCGCAATCGACGGCAGCACCAGCACGAGCAGCTACTGACGGACCACGACTGAGGAGCACCCGCCATGCAGCCCGGAAACCCCGGCCAGGACCCGTACGGCCAGCAGCCCCCGCACGACCCGTACGGGCAGCAGCCTGCCCCGGGCCAGCCGCAGGACCCGTACGCCGCGCCGCCGGCGCCGTACGGTCAGCAGCCGCCGGCGCCGTACGGTCAGCAGCCGCCGGCTCCGTACGGGCAACAGCCGCCGGCGCCATACGGGCAACAGCCGCACGACCCGTACGGCCCCCAGCCCACGTCGGGCCAGCCGTACGGCCAACCCGACCCGTACGGCCAGCCCGTCGGAAAGGACCCGTACGGGCCGCAACCGTACGGCGCGGCCTCGTACCCGGGGGCCGGCTACCCGGCGCCCCAGGGGCAGCAGAACACCCTGGGCCTGGTGTCGTTGATCCTCGGTATCGCCTCGATCCCGCTGGTCTGCTGCGCCTTCCTGGGCATCCCGGTCGGCATCGGCGCGGCGGTCACCGGCTGGCTGGGCATGCAGAAGGCGAACCAGGGTCTGGCCAGCAACGGCGGCCAGGCCAAGGCCGGTCTGATCTGCGGCGCGGTGGCGGTCGGGCTGGGCCTCCTGCTGGTGCTCCTCAATATCGTCGGCTCCTTCACGCTGCCCACCTCGCCCTGACCGGGCGCGACATCGAGGGGCGTCCCGGCACCGTCCGGGGCGCCCCTCGCCGTATCGGCCGGCGCTGCGGGACCACGGTGAGGGCGCCGCGAGACCACGGTGGGTCGGTGCACGGATCGGCCCGGTCGAGGGTCTCGCACCGGGCGCTGTGACTCGGCCGCCCAGCGGGACACGGGCGTGGCGACTCGGCCGCCCAGCCGGACATCGGGCGCGGCGACTCAGCCGGCCGGCGGGCCGCTCAGTCGGGCACCGGGCGTGCCGGTCGGTCCCCGGGCGGGTGGCGTCGGTCCCCGGTCGGGGGGAGCCTGTCCCCGGTCGCGCCGGGCCGGTCCTGGGGCGGCCGGGGGCGGCCGACGGGTGGCCGTGGCCGGGCGGGTGGGCGGGGCGCGGTCGAGGGGCGGTCGAGCGCCTTGGCGGCGGCGGCCCCGAGTAGCGCGCCGACCGTGACCACAGAGGCCGCCACCGCCGCCACCTGCCAGGGCACCGGGCCGATCTCGGCCAGCCGGCCGCCACCGAGCGGGCCACCGGAGGCCGCCGCGGCCAGTCCGAGGACCAGGCCGGCCACCGGGCCGGCGAGCGCCGCCGGGCCGAGCAGCGCCGCCCAGCCTGCGGTGGGGCCGTCCGCGGCGTCCGGGCGGAGTAGTCGGCGGCCGAGCAGCCAACCGGCCGCCATGCCGGCCAGCACCGGCACCGCCAGCAGCGCCGCCCCGAGCCCGTCGACCGGGCCACTGGGCAGCCCGGCGAGCAGCGGCACGGCCGGCAACGACCCGACGGAGACCTCGCTGAGCCGTACCGCCGTGTCGGTGCCGACGGCGAACCCGGGACCGAGCAGGTAGGCGGTCGACCAGACGGCGGCGTTCGGCACGTAGGCGAGGCTGACCAGGGTGATCCCGGCCTGGCCGGCGACCCCGGTCCGGTAGGCCCCGATCAGGTCGGCGGCGTCTCCCCCGGCGCTCACCACCGCCAACCCGGCCGCCCCGGCCCCGGCCCCGAGCAGTAGCAGACCCGTGACCAGGCCGGTGCGGACGCCCTCGCGCAGCACCGCGGGCGCACGGGCCGCGACCACGGCGGCCACCCCGGTGGTGCGCGCCGCCCCGAGCAGGGCGGCCAGCGTGCCGAAGAACAGCAGGGTCGACCCGGCCCGCAGCGGGGACACCCGCAGGCCGGCATCGTCGACCAGCAGCGCGGCCAGCACGCCGAGCAGGGCGTACCCGGTGCCGACGGCGACCGCGACGGCGACCGCCTGCCGGGGGGACCGGCCACCCCGGGCGCCCACCGCCCGGCTGGCGTGCACCCCGGCCCGGCACAGCCGCCAGAACGCGAACACGGCGAGCGTCAGCGGGACGAGACCGAGCGGGCCGGCGGTGGTCTGCAACGGCACCCCGTGGCCGAGCAGCCATCCGGCCAGCCCGGCGCGCAGCGCACCCGGCACCGAGCCGGCGTCCTCGCTGAGCTGGGCCGACCCCAGCACCAGCGCCACCGGCAGGTAGGAGGTGACGGCGGCTCCGGCGGCGGCCACCCCGGCGGCGACCGGCAGCGGTGCCCGGGAACGCCCGGACCGCTCCGGCGCGCGGGCGGCGGACACCCGGGGCGGCCCGCCGGCACGACCGGGCGGCCGCCCGCCGGCACGGACACCGGCGGGACGGCGTGGCTGATCAGGGGTGGTCGGGGACATCGGGTCTACTCTGGCACGTTAGCCCGGTGGCGGCTGCCCGTCCGGGCCGCGCGGAGCCGGCGAGTTCCGTGATCCACCGACCCCGGCCGCCGATCCGGTCTAGCCTCGGCGCAGGGACATGACCGAAGTCGTGGCACCGATCGCCCGGAGGAAGCCGTGAACGCCTCGTACCCACCTCCCCCGCCGCCGGCTGCGGCCGGGCGGGACCGCACCACGCTCTGGGGGGTGCTCGGCATCGTCCTCGGCCTGATCTGCTGCGGCATCCTGGGCATCATCTTCGGCTACCTGTCGATCCGGGACGCCAAGCGGTACGGCCAGTCGCCGGTCCTCGGCTACCTGGCCATCGCGTTCGGCGTGATCAACATCATCGGTACGGCGATCTGGCGGGCCAGCGGGACGTACCCGCTCTGGAACGACTGAGGGCCGACCGTCGACGGTCGGCCCCCTCGATGGTGCGCCCCGGTCCCGGACCGGCCTCGGTGGTGTGCCCGACCCCGGCCGGGCGGACAGCCCGGTCACCGTCGGGCCGCCCGGCCGGTCGGGGTGGCCGGTTCGGCCGGGCGGTGTGGTCGGCGGCTCAGCGGCCGGACATCAGCTCCCGCATCAGCCTGGCGGTCTCGGTCGGGGTCTTGCCGACCTTGACGCCGACCGCCTCCAGCGCCTGCTGCTTGGCCTCCGCGGTGCCCGCCGAGCCGGAGATGATCGCGCCGGCGTGCCCCATGGTCTTGCCGGGGGGCGCGGTGAAGCCGGCGATGTAGCCGACCACCGGCTTGGTGACGTTGTCCTTGATGAAGTCGGCGGCCCGCTCCTCGGCGTCGCCGCCGATCTCGCCGATCATCACGATCGCGTCGGTGTCCGGGTCGGCCTCGAACGCGGCGAGGGCGTCGATGTGGGTGGTCCCGATGATCGGGTCACCGCCGATGCCGACGCAGGTGGAGAAGCCGATGTCGCGCAGCTCGTACATCATCTGGTAGGTCAGCGTGCCGCTCTTGCTGACCAGGCCGATCCGGCCGGTGCCGGTGATGTCGGCCGGGATGATGCCCGCGTTGGCGGCGCCCGGCGAGGCGATGCCGGGGCAGTTCGGCCCGATGATCCGGGTCTGCTCGCCCTTGGCCACGTTGTACGCCCAGAACGAGGCGGTGTCGTGCACCGGCACGCCCTCGGTGATCACCACGGCGAGCGGGATCCCGGCGTCGATCGCCTCGACCACCGCCCCCTTGGTGAACTGCGGCGGTACGAAGATCACCGTGACGTCCGCCCCGGTCTCCCGCATCGCGTCCGCCACGGAGGCGAACACCGGCAGCTCGGTGCCGTCGAAGTCGACGGTGGTACCGGCCTTACGCGGGTTCACCCCGCCGACGACCGAGGTGCCGGCGGCGAGCATCCGTCGGGTGTGCTTGGAACCCTCGGAGCCGGTCATCCCCTGCACGATGACCTTGGACTCCTTGGTCAGCCAGATCGCCATCGTCAGACCCCCGCAGCTGCCAGCTCGGCGGCCCGCTCGGCCGCGCCGTCCATGGTGTCGACCCGCTGCACGAGCGGGTTCTCGGCGCCGTCGAGGATCGCCCGACCGGCCTCCGCGTTGTTGCCGTCGAGCCGGACCACGAGCGGCTTGGTGACCTTCTCGCCGCGCTCCTCCAACAGGGCCAGCGCCTGGATGATGCCGTTGGCGACCTCGTCGCAGGCGGTGATGCCGCCGAAGACGTTGACGAAGACACTGCGCACCGACGGGTCGGAGAGCACGATCTCCAGGCCGTTGGCCATCACCGCGGCGCTCGCGCCACCGCCGATGTCGAGGAAGTTGGCCGGCTTGACGTTGCCGTGCCGCTCACCCGCGTAGGCCACCACGTCGAGGGTGGACATGACCAGACCCGCGCCGTTGCCGATGATGCCGACCTCGCCGTCGAGCTTGACGTAGTTGAGGTCCTTCTCCTTGGCGGCCTGCTCCAGCGGGTCCACCGCGGCCTGGTCGACCAGGGCCTCGTGGTCCGGGTGCCGGAAGCCGGCGTTCTCGTCCAGAGTGATCTTGGCGTCGAGCAGCAGCAGCGTGCCGTCACCCGTCTTGGCCAACGGGTTCACCTCGACCAGGGTGGCGTCCTCGGCGACGAACGCCTTCCACAGCCCCACCGCGACCGACACCACCTGGTCGGCGACCTCGGCCGGGAAACCGGCCGCGTCGACGATCTCCCGGGCCTTCGCCTCGTCGACGCCCTCGACCGCGTCGATCGGGGCCTTGACCACCTTGTCGGGGGTCTCGGCGGCGACCTGCTCGATGTCCATGCCGCCGGCCACGCTGGCGATGCAGAGGAAGGTACGGTTCGCCCGGTCGAGCAGGTAGGAGAAGTAGTACTCCTCGGCCACGTCCGCGGTCACCGTGATCATGACCTTGTGGACGGTGTGACCCTTGATGTCCATGCCGAGGATGTCGGTGGCCCTGGCCACCGTCTCGTCGGCGCCCTCGGCCAGCTTGACGCCGCCGGCCTTGCCTCGGCCACCGACCTTCACCTGCGCCTTGACGACCACCCGACCGCCGAGGCGTTCGGCGATCGCGCGGGCCTCCTCCGGGGTCGTGGCGACGCCGCCGGCGAGCACGGGCAAGCCGTGCCGCTCGAACAGGTCCCGCCCCTGGTACTCGTACAGGTCCACGATTGCGCGTCCCGTCCCGTCTCCGCGGCGCGCCGTCGCGCCGCCGCCAGCGTTGTGAAACTCCGTTGACGCCTGTCATCAGTTGAAACAGGCCATTGGCCGCAGCCTAGCGAGGTGGGCACCGGCGGCAACCGAGCGGGTGCGCGGTGTGCGGTAATGCACAGCGCGCCGTGGGCGACTCGCCGACGGCACAGAACCGTCCACAGGTTGTCCCGCGTGACGCGTAACCCCACCGTACGGGCGTCGTTGAGTCTGATGTCGGAGCGCTGATCAGCGCGAAGACGGGAGCGGCCGATGCCCTGTCGGTCGAGGGGTGGCGGCGGGGCATCGTGCATAGAAGGGCCGGGCGTGTGAGGGGTGCGTCCGGCCCTTCACCCTGCCCGGATTCGCCGGCACAGCCCCCCCGGGCGACCGCGCGGCGACGCCCCGGAACCCGCACCCCCACCGATTCGGTAGGACGCGGGCACGCCCCGGGCTCGTCAGGAGACCGGCTGCGCCACGTTGGCCCGGACCCACTCGACGATCGCCTGGGTGGTGGCGCCCGGGGTGAAGATCTTCGCGACGCCGAGCTCCACCAGCTCGGGGATGTCGGCGTCGGGGATGATGCCGCCACCGAAGACGACGATGTCCCGCGCGTCGCGCTCGGCGAGCAGTTCCAGCACCCGGCGGAAGAGCGTCATGTGTGCGCCGGAGAGCACGGAGAGGCCGACCGCGTCGGCGTCCTCCTGGATGGCGGTCTCGACGATCTGCTCCGGGGTCTGGTGCAGCCCGGTGTAGATGACCTCCATGCCGGCGTCGCGCAGCGCCCGGGCCACCACCTTGGCACCCCGGTCGTGCCCGTCGAGGCCCGGCTTCGCGACGACTACCCGAATGCGAGAGCTCATCAGGCGCACACCTTTCCCGGCTTCGCGGCTACCAGCTGAACGAACGGTAACCCACCCCACGGGGGCACCGGAGCCGGGCCGGGACGCCTACCGTCCGGGCGCGTCGACCGGAAGCCGGACGCCTCCGCCGAACGGTCACAGTGCGCGACGAACGGGCAGGAAGAGGGACGGCCGTCCGGTGCCTCGGGCTATGACAATGCAGCACGGAAGCGGACATTTTGCATCGACGCCCCGGCGCTGCCGCTTGTGACCGAAGCGGCGGAGGGCTAACGTGTCCACGGTTGTCATCAGGTCCACGGACGGGTGATGACGCGACCGCCGACCGTTCGACCGGCAACACCGAACGGACGGAGATCGCATCGGATCCCCGACAACGGAGGGTGTGCGTGCGCCAGCGCCTGTCGTCTGAGCCCGATAGATATCGCGGCCGTCGCCGTGTACCCACCCCGCCACGGAGCCGCTACGCGGCGGTCGTCACCAGCGCGTTCGTCGGTGCCGGCATCGTCGCGCTCGGCGCGGGGGCGATGCCGGACGCCAAGAGCGTCAGCCCCTCGGTGCTCGACGAGCTCCGACAGGCCTCGATCACCAGCCAGGACGCCGCCGCGCGGGCCGACGCCGCCGACCGGGCCACCCGGAGCGACGCCCGGGGCGCCGAGGCGGGCACCACCGCGCAGGACCCGTGGCTGCTGCCCATGCAGGGCTACGACTTCAACTCCCCGTACGGCGTGCGGTGGGGCAAGCTGCACACCGGCATCGACCTGGTCGCCCCGGAGGGCACCCCGTACGTGGCCATCCACGCCGGCACGGTCACCAAGGCCGGCTGGTTCGGCGGCTACGGCAACGCGGTGATCGTGCAGCACGCCGACGGCAGCGAGGCCATCTACGGGCACTCCTCGGCGGTGAGCGTGCACGAGGGCCAGCAGGTCAAGGCCGGTGACCAGCTCGGCCTGGTCGGCAACACCGGTCACTCGTACGGCGCCCACCTGCACCTGGAGGTCCATGTCAAGGGGCAGCCCCTCGACCCGGTGCCGTGGCTCCAGGAGCGCGGAGTGGACATCAAGCTGCAAGTCGAGGCGTACTACACCGAAGCAGCCGCTTCCTGACGCTCGGTAACGCCTGTTCACCGCCCGGATCTACGGATCCGGGCGGTTCTGTTTGTGGCCAAGTCTGCTGCGTCACACGCCGCAGTGTGACCGAGGGCACGTCAGGGTCCTACCCTGCAACAGGTCAGACGCCCCCCGGGCGGGACATAGCTGGACAGGCCGCCGCGGCACCCGGGTTACCAGTTGGTACCCCTACCCGGCCCGGCGCACTTCGACACCCAGGATGGTCCGGGTCCGAAACCCCCTGAGTAGTTGAAGGTCCACCGTGCAGGAAGACAACAACCGCCCGGACGACGGCACCACCCGTGACCAGAAGCCCACCCGCACCGGCCCCGGAGCCCGGATCTCGGCCGCCGTGGTCCGGCACCGACGGCGTCACCCGCGGGGCGTACGCACCCTGGCCGTCGGCGTCGCCGCGCTGGTCGGCCTCGGCCTGGCCGGGGTCGCCACGGTCACCACCCTCGACCGGGACGGCGCCCCCGAACCGGCGGCCGTCGCGCTCGACGCCCGGGAGCGGGCCGAGGCCGCCGCCCGCGCCGACCGGTCCGCCCGCGAGTCGGCCACCCCGGCCAGCCCCACCGCCGGGCCGACCCCCACCACCGCCAGCCCCACCCCGACGGCCACGGCGACCCGGAAGGCCGCCGCGAAGCCGAAGGTCACCGCGAAGCCGAAGGTCACCGCCAGGCAGGCGACCACGCCGAAGCCGAAGCCGTCCTGGGTGATCCCGATGGCCGGTGCCGCGATCACCTCCTGCTACGGGCAACGGGGCGGCGCGCTGCACGCCGGCATCGACTTCGCCATGCCGGCCGGCACGCCGATCCACGCCGCCGCGGCGGGCACCGTGGTCAAGGCCGGGGACGCGGGGGACGGCTACGGCATCTCGGTCTTCCTCGACCACGGCAACGGCTACCTGACCCACTACGCCCACCAGAGCAGCGTGAAGGTCGCCGTCGGGGACCGCGTCGGCGTCGGCGAGGTGATCGGCTACGAGGGCTCCACCGGCGACTCCACCGGCCCGCACCTGCACTTCGAGGTGCACCAGGGGCAGATGTGGAACCAGATCGACCCGGCGCCGTTCCTGCGCGCCCGGGGCATCGACGTGGCCTGCTGAGCCGGCCCGCCGAGGTGGTCGGCCCCGCCCGGTCGGGGGCGGGGCCGACCGATCAGAGCTTGTCGAGCGGGGCGTGCCGCAGCACCAGCCACATGGTCTGGTCGCCGAAGTCGATCTGCGCCCGGGCGCTCGGTCCGTGCCCCTCCACCGCGAGCACCCGCCCCAGCCCGTAGCGCTGGTGGTTGACCCGGTCGCCGGCCGATACCTTCGGCCCCTGTGGCAGCTCGCTGGCGGTGGCCAGCCGGCTGGCGTCCACCCCGAGTCGCTTCGCCAGTTCGGCGGCTCTCGGCGTACCCCCGGTGAAACCGCCGCGCCCGCCGGGCGCACGGTCCGCCCGGCCGCCGACGCCACCGCCTCCACCGGCCCACGAGGTGTACGTGCCCTCGGTGCGCTCCCAGCGGACCAGCTCCGGCGGCAGCTCCTCCAGGAACCGGGACGGCGGGTTGTAGGACGGCTGCCCCCAGGCCGAACGGGTCACCGCCCGGGAGAGGTAGAGCCGCTGCCGGGCCCGGGTGATCCCCACGTACGCCAGCCGGCGCTCCTCCTCCAGCTCCCGGGTGTCGCCCAGCGAGCGCAGGTGCGGGAAGACGCCGTCCTCCAGGCCGGTCAGGAAGACCACCGGGAACTCCAGCCCCTTGGCGGTGTGCAGGGTCATCAGGGTGACCACGCCCTGGTGAGGGACGGCGTCGTCCGCCTCGGCGTCGTCAGGTGACGAGCCCGGTTGGACAGGGATCTGGTCGGCGTCGGCGACCAGCGCCACCTGCTCCAGGAAGCCGGCCAGGGTGGCCCGCTCGTCCTCGCCGCCCAGCGCCTCGATCCGTTCGGTGTACTCCCGGGCGACGCTGACCAGCTCCTGGAGGTTGTCGACCCGGCCGGCGTCCTGCGGGTCGAGGCTCTCCTCCAGCTCGGTCAGGTAGCCCGAACGGGTCAGCAGCGCCTCCAGCACCTCCTCCGGGGTGCCCTCCTCGGCCAGCTCGCGGGCACCGTCGAGCAGCGCGACGAACTCACCGATGGAGTTGGCGGCCCGGGTGGAGATGCCCGGCGCCTCCCGGGCCCGGCGCAGCGCCGCGCCGAAGGAGATCCGGTCCCGGCCGGAGAGCGCCTCGACGCACGCCTCGGCCCGGTCGCCGATGCCCCGGCGGGGGGTGTTCAGCACCCGGCGGAGGCTGACCGTGTCGTCCTCGTTGACCACCGCGCGCAGGTAGGCCAGCGCGTCCCGGACCTCCTTGCGCTCGTAGAAGCGCACCCCGCCGACCACCTTGTAGGGCAGGCCGACCCGGATGAACACCTCCTCGAAGACCCGGGACTGGGCGTTGGTGCGGTAGAAGACGGCCACGTCACCGGGGCGGGTCTCCCCCGCGTCGACCAGCCGGTCGACCTCCCGGCCCACCCAGTCGGCCTCGGCGTGCTCGGTGTCGGCGACGTAGCCGACGATCTGCTCGCCCGCACCGGCGTCGCTCCACAGCCGCTTGGGCTTGCGGGAGGTGTTCCGGTCGATCACCGCGTTGGCCGCGTTGAGGATGGTCTGGGTGGAACGGTAGTTCTGCTCCAGCAGGATCGTCCGGGCGTCGGTGAAGTCCCGCTCGAACTCCAGGATGTTGCGGATCGTCGCGCCCCGGAACGCGTAGATCGACTGGTCGGCGTCGCCGACCACGCACAGCTCGGCCGGCGCGATCCCCTCGGTGCCGGCGACCAGCTCCTTGATCAGGGTGTACTGCGCGTGGTTGGTGTCCTGGTACTCGTCGACCAGGACGTGCCGGAACCGGCGACGGTAGCTCTCCGCGACGTGCGGGTGCGACTGGAGCAGGTGCACCGTCGTCATGATCAGGTCGTCGAAGTCCAACGCGTGCGACTCGCGCAGCCGCCGCTGGTAGAGGGTGTACGCCTCGGCCAGCGCCCGCTCGTTGGGCCCCTTGGCCCGGCCGGCGAACTCCTCCGGATCGACCAGCTCGTTCTTGAGGTTGGACACCTGGGCGGCCAGCCCTCGGGCCGGGTAGCGCTTCGGGTCGAGATCCAGCTCCCGGGTGACCAGCTGCATCAACCGGCGGGAGTCGTCGGCGTCGTAGATGGAGAAGGTCGACTTGAGGCCGGCGTGCTCGTGCTCGGCCCGCAGGATGCGGACACAGGCGGAGTGGAACGTCGACACCCACATCAGCCGGGCGCGCGGCCCGACCAGATGGGCCACCCGCTCCTTCATCTCACCGGCGGCCTTGTTGGTGAAGGTGATCGCGATGATCTCGCCGGGGTGGACGTCCCGCGCGGCGAGCAGGTAGGCGATCCGGTGGGTGAGCACCCGGGTCTTGCCGGAGCCGGCCCCGGCCACGATCAGCAGCGGCGAGCCGGCGTGGGTGACCGCGTCCCGTTGCGGGCTGTTCAGGCCCTCCACCAGTTCCTGCGGGTCGAGACGGCGGGCCGGGCCGGGGCGGCGCGGCGGGACCGACGCGGGCTCGGGCTCGGCGGGGGACGCGGGGATGTCGAAGAGAGGATGCATCGCCCGGCGAGTCTATGCCGTGGGCCGGACACTTCCCGCCACGCACACCCGGAAGGTCGTCGAGCCCGCCACCCGGTTCACCGCAGACCCGGTGTCCTGCCCATTATCCCACCGGCGTTGTCGTGGATCATCAGGGGTCGCGGCGACCGGCCGGCCCGGTCGTCGCTACGGTGCCCGGCATGCTTGCCGATGTCCAGGAGAACGTCGATGTGCTGATCGTCGGCGGCGGCCCGGTCGGGTTGCTGCTCGCCGCCGAACTGGTGCTCGCCGGTGTCCAGCCGGTGGTGCTCGAACAGTTGCCCGAGCGCAGCACCGCCTACCGGGCCAACGCCCTGATCGGCCAGGTGGTCCGGTTCCTCGACCACCGAGGGTTGTACCGGTCGCTCGGTGGCCGTGGCGACCGGCCGCAACCGGCCGCGGCGTTCCTGTTCGGCGCGCTGCCTTTGAAACTGTCCGGGATCGCCGAGAACCCCCTGTACGGCCTGCAGATCCCTCAGGAACGCCTCGAATCGTCACTGGAACAGTGGGCGCGCGATCTCGGTGTGGATGTCCGACGCGGGCACCGACTGCGGGAGCTGCACCAGGACGACACCGCGGTGACCGTGCAGGTGCAGGGGCCCGACGGCGGTTACCAGGTACGCGCCAGGTATCTCGTCGGATGCGACGGCGCCCGCAGCGAGGTACGCCACGGGATCGGTGTGCCGTTCTCCGGTTCCACCGATCCGAGCGTCGTCTCACGCGCCGCGCACGTCACCGTGCCGGGTTCGTCGATCGACACCGCCACCGCCACGATCGTGCTGCCCGACGGTGACCGGATCGGCATGTACGCCTGGCACCGCACCGAGCGCGGTGCCTACGTCGTGGTGCCGCACGGACCCGGCGTGTCGATGGTCTCGGTGATCGAGTGGGACGGTCCCCCGGCCACCGACGACATCCCGGTCAGCATCGGGGAGGTACGCGCCAGCCTGCACCGGGTCCTCGGCCGGGACCTGCCCCTCGCCGCGCCGGCCACCGCGGGGCCGCACCTGCTGCGCCGCAGGTACGCCGCTAACGCCCGGGTCGCGGACCAGTATCGACGCGACCGGGTGTTCCTCGCCGGAGATGCCGCCCACGTGCATCCCGCAGTCGGTGCACCCGGCCTCAACCTCGGGCTCCAGGACGCGGCCAACCTCGGCTGGAAACTCGCCGCGCAGGTGCACGGTTGGGCACCATCCGGATTGCTCGACAGCTACCAGGCCGAGCGCCGTCCCGCCGCCGAGCGGGTCACCATGCAGACCCGGGCACAGTTGGCGCTCATGGCTCCCGGATCGGCGGTCACCGCCCTGCGTCAGGTCGTCGCCGAACTGCTGGACAACCCCGTCGTCACCGGACAACTCGCCGACCTGTTGGCCGGCTCGGACGTCCGCTACCGGATGCACCCCGGCACCCCCCATGCGCTGACCGGACGGTTCGCTCCCGACCTCGCGCTCCGGATCGGCTCCCGCGACACCCGGCTGGCCGAGCTCCTGCGGCCGGGCCGGCCGCTGCTGGTCGACCTCACCGGCGTCGGTGGCCTCGCCGAACTGACCGAACCGTGGCGCGACCGCATCGCATTCGTCACCGGCCACGCACCGGCGCCACCCGCCGACGCCCTGCTCGTCCGACCGGACGGCTACGTCGCGTGGGCGCGCGGCCCGGACGGCGACGACGATCTGCTCGCCGCGGTGGAGACCTGGTTCGGCGACCCGCGGGGACACCGCCCACCCGCCGGAGCGCCACCGCCGCCGCCCGACGGCGGCACCGACCCGGACTGAGACGAAGCTGTCACGGTGGCCCCACTGGCATCTTCGTCCCCAAGGCGCGACGATGACGCGGGAAATCCCCACCTGCTCCCCCGAAGACGACTTGGGAGAACAACCATGAGTCAACCGCGCTCGCGCGGTCGGGCCGTGCTGCGTCACCTCGCCGCGCCGGCCCTCGCCCTGGCTGTCGTGGCCAGCCTGCCCAGCACCGGCCGCACCACCACGCCGCCGGCCGACGCCGCGTTCGGGGCCGGTCTCGCCCCGGTCGCCGTCTCGTACGCCACCACGACCGGTGGCGAGGTCAAGGGCCAGTTCCTCAGCTACAACGACTTCCACGGGGCGATCGACCCGCCCGGTGGCAGTGGCGCCACCGTCAACGGCACCCCGGCCGGTGGGGTGGAGTACCTCGCCACCTGGCTCAAGAAGCTGCGCGCCGAGGCCAAGGCCGAGGGCCGGGTCACCACCACCGTCGGCGCCGGTGACCTGATCGGGGCCTCCCCACTGGTCAGCGCCGCGTTCCACGACGAACCCACCATCGAGCTGATGGACCAGATCGGCCTGGACGTCAGCTCGGTCGGCAACCACGAGTTCGACGAGGGCGTCAAGGAGCTGCTCCGGATCAACAAGGGCGGCTGCCACCCGGTCGACGGCTGCCAGGACGGCGACGGCTTCGCCGGGGCGAAGTTCACCTACCTCGCCGCCAACACCATCAACAAGAAGACCAAGCTGCCGATCCTGCCCCCGATCGACGTGAAGTTCGTCGGCGGCGTGCCGGTCGGCTTCGTCGGGGTCACCCTGGAGGGCACCCCGGGCATCGTCAATCCGGCCGGCATCAAGGACGTCACCTTCGCCGACGAGGTGCAGACCGCCAACAAGTGGGGCGCCGTGCTCAAGCTCTTCGGGGTCAAGGCGATGGTCCTGCTGGTGCACGAGGGCGGCACCCAGTCCGCGCCGCCGACCACCCCGGGGGTCTCCGACTGCGCCAACTTCTCCGGCCCGATCGTCGACATCGTCAAGGGCCTGCGGCCGGAGTTCGGCGTGGTGGTCTCCGGGCACACCCACCGCTTCTACTCCTGCTCGCTGCCGAACTCCTCGGGCAAGCCGAGCGTGGTCACCAGCGCCGGCAACAACGGCCAGCTGGTCACCGACATCGACTACTCGCTGGACCGGCGTACCGGCCGGTTCACCGGCATCACCGCGAAGAACGTGGTCGTGGAGAACGGCGTGCGCAACGCCGACGGCACCTGGCAGCAGACCGGGGGCGTGTTCGCCAAGAACCCGGCCCTGGTCGACCCGGGCGCGAAGACGCTGGCCGACAAGTACCGCACGGCGGTCGCCCCGATCGCCAACCGGGTGGTCGGGAAGATCAGCGCGGACATCGTCCGGGACGCCCGGCCCAACGGGGAGAGCCCGATGGGCGACGTGATCGCCGACGCGCAGCTGGCGTACACGAAGGGCGACGGGGCGCAGCTCGCGCTGATGAACCCCGGCGGCGTCCGGGCCTCCCTGTCGTACGGGGCGTCGATCGGTGGCGAGGCACCGGGTGAGGTGACCTACGGTGAGGCGTTCACCGTGCAGCCGTTCAACAACCTGGTGGTCACCCAGACGTTCACCGGTACTCAGCTCAAGAACGTGCTGGAGCAGCAGTTCGTCGGCTTCAACGGGCAGACCACCCAGCGCATCCTCCAGCCGTCGGCGGGGCTGACCTACTCGTACGACAGCACCGCCCCGGCCGGCTCCCGGGTCAGCGCGCTGGCCCTCAACGGCACCCCGGTCGACCCGGCGGGCAGCTACCGGGTCACCACGAACGACTTCCTCGCCAACGGCGGGGACGGGTTCTCCGAGCTGGCGGGCGGCGCGGGTCGGACCACGGCGCCCGGCTTCGACGTGGACGCCCTGGTGGCGTACCTGGCCGCCGGGGAGCCGGTGGCCCCCACCGCGGCCGACCGCATCACCCGCCTCGGCTGACCGGACGGGAGGGATCCCTGGTCATCGCGCGTACGCGCCGACCAGGGATCCCTCCCACCGGTGGCCGGGATGTGCTTGCGCGCAACGGCCACCGGTCGGCATACTCGACGGCGTGTCCGATCGGCGTTCCTACTTTTACTACGGCACCGGGAGTCCGGCTGCCGTGGGTCGCGCCTGATCGACAGGACCTACGAAAGCCCCGGGCTCGGAGAGCCCGGGGCTTTTTCGTCCCGGGATCCGAACACCGGGCCCGAGACCCGAGGGGTACGACGATGATGACTGACGTGGTGGAGTCCAGCGGTGTCCCCGCGCGGCACGACGACCCGGCTCCGGCCGACCCGATCGGCACCGACCCGGGAGACGCCGGCCTGATCGGCACCGGCCCGGGAGAGGCTGGCCCGGTGGATGCCGGCCCAGGTGACGTCGGCCCGATCGGTGCCGGCCCGGCGGGTGCCGATCCGGGCGACGTCGCGGCCCGCACCGGTACCGGTGACACGGCGGCGGCCGAACGGATCGTCGCGATCCGGCAACGGATCGACGAGATCGACCGTACGCTCATCGCGCTCTGGCAGGAGCGTGCGGCGCTCTCCCAGGAGGTCGGGGTGACCCGGATGGCCTCCGGGGGCACCCGGCTGGTGCTCTCCCGGGAACGGGAGATCCTGGAGCGCTTCCGCAGCGAACTGGGGGCCGACGGCACCCAGCTCGCGCTGCTGCTGCTGCGGGCCGGGCGCGGACCGCTGTAGCCCTCCGGGGACGGGGCATGACGAACCGCCTGCCACCGTCGGGCTGACGGTGGCAGGCGGCCCGGGTGTCTCACGCCTCGTGGGTGGCGACGATCTCGCGCTTCTCGGCGAAGTGGCAGGCGCTCGGGTGGTCCGAGCCGGAGCGGATCTCCAGCAGCGGCGGCTGCTCGGCACAGAGGTCCTGCGCCTTCCAGCACCGGGTGCGGAACCGGCAGCCCGAGGGCGGGCTGATCGGCGACGGCACGTCACCGGTGAGCCGGATGATCGCCTTGTTGTCCCGCAGCGTCGGGTCCGGCACCGGCACCGCCGACAGCAGCGCCTGGGTGTACGGGTGGGTCGGCCGCTCGTAGATCTCGTCCTCGGTGCCGATCTCCACGATCTTGCCGAGGTACATCACCGCGACCCGGTCGGAGAGGTGCCGGACCACCGACAGGTCGTGCGCGATGAAGACGTAGGACAGGCCCAACTCGTTCTGGAGCTGTTCCAGCAGGTTCATCACCTGGGCCTGGATCGAGACGTCCAGGGCGGAGACCGGCTCGTCGCAGACGATCACCTCGGGACGCAGGGCGAGCGCGCGGGCGATGCCGATGCGCTGCCGCTGGCCACCGGAGAACTGGTGCGGGTACCGGTGGATGTGCTCCGGGTTGAGGCCCACCAGGTCGAGCAGTTCCCGGACCTTGTCCCGGCGGCTGCCCTTCGGCGCCACCTCCGGGTGGATCTCGAACGGCTCCCCGATCAGGTCACCGACCGTCATCCGCGGGTTCAACGAGGTGTACGGGTCCTGCATCACCAGCTGGATCTGCCGGCGCAGCCGCCGCAGCGCGCCACCGGAGAGCTTGGAGATGTCCTGACCCTTGTAGTACACGCTGCCGGAGGTCGGCTTCTCCAGGTTCATCAGGACCCGGCTCAGCGTCGACTTGCCGCAGCCCGACTCGCCGACCACGCCCAGCGTCTCGCCGGCCTTCAGCTCGAACGAGACGCCGTCGACCGCCTTGACCTGGCCGATGGTCTTCTTGAGCACGATGCCCCGGGTGACCGGGTAGTGCTTGACCAGGTCACGGACTTCGATGATGGGATCAGTCACGGTTCACCAGCTCCTCGGCGAAGTGGCAGGCGCTGGCCCGGCCGGGGCGGATCTGCAGCAGCGGGGGGAGCTTCTCCCGGCACACCGGCTGCGCCATCGGGCAACGCGGGTTGAACGGGCAGCCCGGCGGGATGTTCATCAGGTTCGGCGGCAGGCCCTTGATCGTCCGGAGCTGCTGGCCCTTCTCGTCGAGCCGGGGGATCGAGTTGAGCAGGCCGTGGGTGTACGGGTGCGCCGGCTTGGCGTACAGGTCGTAGACGTCGGCTTCCTCGACGATCCGGCCGGCGTACATGACCGCGATCCGGTCCGCGACGTCGGCCACCACGCCGAGGTCGTGGGTGATCAGGACCATGCCCATCCGGCGCTCCCGCTGGAGTTCGCCGAGCAGGTCCATGATCTGGGCCTGCACGGTCACGTCCAGCGCGGTGGTCGGCTCGTCCGCGATCAGCACCTCCGGGTCCAGCGCCAGCGACATGGCGATCATCGCGCGCTGCCGCATACCGCCGGAGAACTGGTGCGGGAAGTTGCTGAACCGGCCCTTGGCATTCGGGATCTTGACCTGGTCGAGCATCTCGATCGCCCGCTTCTTGGCGTCCGAGCGGCTCATCCCGCGCCGTACCCGGAACTGCTCGGCGATCTGGAAACCGACGGTGAAGACCGGGTTCAACGCGGAGAGCGAGTCCTGGAAGATCATCGCGATGCCCTCGCCGCGGATGCGGCGACGCTCCTCGGCGGACATGGTGAGCATGTCCTTGCCGTGGAAGCGGACCTGACCACCCGTGACGAAGCCGGGCGGCATGTCCAGGATGCCCATGACGGTCTGCGCGGTGACGCTCTTGCCGGAGCCGGACTCGCCGAGCACGGCGAGGGTTTCCCCCGCGTCGACGTGGTACGTGACCCCGTTGATGACCTTGGCGACGCCGTCCCGGGTGCGGAACTCCACCCGCAGGTCGTCGACCTCGAGCAGTCGGCCCGAGGGGCGGCCGGGTCCGTCGGCGCCCGGCGCGGACTGCTCGGAAACGAGAATCTCGGACAACTCAGTTCCCCTATCGGAGCTTCGGGTCGAGGGCCTCGCGGACGGCCTCACCGAGCATGACGAAGCTCAGCACGGCGGTGACGAGGAACGCGGCGGGGAAGAAGAGCAGGTAGGGCGCGACGCGGATGTAGTTCTGCGCCTCACTGATCATGATGCCCCAGGACACCACCGGGCTCTTCAGGCCGACACCCAGGAAGGAGAGCGTCGCCTCGGCGCCGATGAAGGAGCCGACCATGATCGTCCCGTACACCAGCAGCGGAGCCAGACAGTTCGGCAGCAGGTGCTTGAGGATGATCCGGCCCGTCCCCGCACCCAGCGCGCGGGCCGCCATGATGTAGTCGGCCTCCTTGGTGGACAGCACCGAGGAGCGCATCAGTCGCATCACGACCGGCCAGCTCAGCAGCACCAACGAGGCGATCACCAGGCCCATGATCTGCCACTTGCTGTTGCTCGTCCCGGACCCGTTGAACGTGGTCAGGATGACGATCGCACCGAGTACGAACGGCAGGCCGAAGAAGACGTCGGCGATCCGGGAGAGCAGCGCGTCCACCCAGCCGCCGCGGTAGCCGGAGACGACCCCCATCAGGCCACCGAAGAGCAGCGTGCCGGCCACGGACAGCAGCGCCACCACGACGGAGGCGCGGGCGCCGTAGATGACCCGGGCGTAGACGTCGCGGCCCTGCACGTCGTAGCCGAACCAGGCCGTCGAGGAGGGCTTGCCCAGGCTGTTGTCGAGGGTGCCGTTCACCGCGTCGCCGGAGCTGAACAGCGACGGGACGGCCGCCATCGCGATGAACAGGAGGATGAAGAAGGCCGAGATCCAGAACAGCGGCTTGCGGCGCAGGTCGCGCCAGGCGTCGCCGAGCAGACCGCGGGGCTTCTCCTTGCGGGCGCTCTCCGGCAGACCGGCGTCCGCGGGGGCGCCGATCTGGCCGGGCTGTTCGGCACGGGGGGTGCTGACGATCGAGGCGGTAGAGGGGTCACTCATAGCGGATCCTCGGGTCCAGGGCGGCGTAGAGCAGGTCGACCAGCAGGTTCATCAGCAGGTAGACCAGCACCAGCACCACCACGATGGAGACAACGGTAGCGCTCTCCTTGGTGACGATCGACCGGTAGACCTGCCGGCCGATCCCGTTGATGCCGAAGATGCCCTCGGTGACGATCGCACCGCCCATCAGCGCACCGAGGTCGGTGCCGAGCAGGGTGACCACCGGGATCAGCGAGTTGCGCAGCAGGTGCACCCCGACCACCCGGCGCATCGGCAGACCCTTGGCGATCGCGGTACGCACGTAGTCGGCCCGCCGGTTCTCGGCGATGCTCGTCCGCGCCACCCGGGCGATGTACGCCGTCGACGCGCTACCCAGCACGAAGCCGGGGATGATCAGTTCGGAGAGCAGCATCTCGCTGGAGACGGTCGGCTTGACGAGGCCCCACTGCACGCCGAAGAGCCACTGGAGCACGAAACCGACCACGAAGACCGGCAGTGCGATCAGGAACAGCGTGGAGACCAGCACCAGGTTGTCCAGGAAGCCGTTGCGACGCAGACCGGTCAGCACGCCGGCGGTGAGGCCGATGACCGCCTCGATGACCAGCGCGACCAGGGCCAGCTTCATCGTGTTGGGGTACGCCGTCGCGATGATGTCGTTGATCGACTGGCCGCTGTACGTCTGCCCGAAGTCGCCCTTGAGGAGGTTCTGCATGTAGATCGCGTACTGGACGAACACGTTCTCGTCGAGGCTGTACTTCTCCGTCATGAAGTCGACGTAGGCCTGCGGACACTTCCGCTCACCGCATTTGCCCGCGAAAGGGTCGCCCGGCACGGCCCAGACGAGTGCGTAGATCATGAATGTGGTGCCGATGAACACCGGCACGAGTTGGAGCAGCCGTCTCAAGAGATAGCGGCCCATGGGGTGGTCCTCCAGACAGGGGGCGCGTCGGACGGCCGACACGGTGGCGACGACGTGCGAGGCGGATGTGGTGACACCCTGCTCGCGGAACTGCCCCGAGCCGGGCCCGCCGGATGTGGCGGGCCCGACCCGGGGTCAGCGCGGATCGATCAGAGCTCGACCGAGGAAAGGTCCAGCTCACCGACGTTGTTCGGCTCCATCTTCTTGATCTTCTCCGAGTGGCCGGACTGCTGGCCGTAGAAGTAGATCGGGATGGTCGGGACGTCAGCGTCGACCTTCTTGAGCACCTCGGCGAACTGCTGGTGCGAGGCCTCCAGGCTCGGCGCGCCGCTGGCGGCCTTGGCGCCGGCGTCGACCTCGGGGTTGCTGTAGAGGCCGTCGTTGGAGGAGCCACCCTTGACGAAGAGCGGGTTCACCCAGTTCTCGATGTCCGGGTAGTCCTGCTGCCAGGCAGCGCGGTACGGGCCCTTCATGCTGTGGGCGTTGATGTTCTGACGGAACACCGCGAAGGTGGGGACACCCTCGGCCCGCGCCTCGATACCCAGGTTGGTCTTGACCTGCTGGGCAACGGCCTCCATCCAGTCCTTGTGGCTGGAGTCGGCGTTGTAGTAGAAGACCATCTCGCCGGTGAAGCCACCGGCCTCGGTCAGCAGCTGCTTCGCCTGCGTCGGGTCGAACTTGCAGGAGGAGCAGTTACCGGCCGGGGCACCCGGGGTGAGCGGGTTGGCCCAGCTGTCGGCCGGCTTGCGGGTGCCGAAGAAGATCTTGTCCGAGATGTCCTGCCGGTTGATCGCCAGCGAGACGGCACGACGCAGCTTCGGGTCCTGGAAGCGCTTGTCGTAGATCGGGAACGCGATGAACGCGGTCGTCGGGGTGACCGTGTTCAGCGCCCGCGCACCCAGGTCGGCCTTGTACTTCTCGCCGGCCAGCGCCGAGGTGGGGATCGACTCCAGGAAGTCCAGGTTGCCCGAGAGCAGGTCCGCGTAGGCGGCGTTCTCGTCCTGGTACAGCTTGACGTTGACGTCCTTGACCTTGACCTTGTCGCGCAGGTTGTAGTCGTCGAACCGCGTCAGCTTGATCGAGACGTTGTCCTCCCAGGACACGAACTTCACCGGGCCGTTGGCGATCGGCTTCTTGCCGAACTCCTCGGGCTTCTGGGTGAAGAACACGTCCGGCAGCGGCATGAACGCGCTGTAGCCGAGCTTGGTCGGGAAGACCGCGGTCGGGGCGGACAGGGTGACCTCGAAGGTCTGGTCGTCGACGACCTTGAGGCCGGACATCTCCTTGGCGGCCGGCTCCGGGGCCTTCTTCGGGCCGTCGTCGTCCGGGTCCACCGCGGTCACCTGGTCGTAGCCCGCGATGTCAGCGAAGAAGCTGCCGTTCGCCGCACCGTTCGGGGAGTAGGCGGCCCAGTTCCAGGCCTTGACGAAGCTCTCCGCCTTCACCTCGGTACCGTCGTGGAACTTGGTACCCTTCTTGATCTTGATGGTGAAGACCTTGGAGTCCTTGGTCTCGATCGACTCGGCCAGCGCGTTACGCGGAGCCCCACCGTCGTTCGGGTACTCGACCAGGCCGGTCCACAGGTCGTCGATGATCTTGCCGCCACCGGTCTCGGTGGTGTTCGCCGGAACCAGCGGGTTCTCGGGCTGGACGCCGTGGATGGTGATCGAACCGTCGGCGGTCGCGCCGGAGTCGCTCTCACCGCCGCCCTCACTGCTGGAGCAACCGCTGGCGACCAGCGCGGCGGCCATGCCGGCCGCGATGACGCCGGTTGCCCGCTTCGAGACTCTCATTCCGAGGGGCCTCCTCTTTCTAACCAGTTCCGTCGTGGGTTTCACGCACGTATGGGGGGTGACGCCGCCGACGACCCCGTTGTCGCAGGTCACCGGTTTACCGCAGAGAAATCGGGACACCCCAGGGGGGCCGATCCGCCGGGCCACCCCACCTCTCACACGCGACGCCGCGCAGGACCGACGACCACGCGCGGGTACGGCAGCGTGGCAGGCGGGACGTGCGGGGCGCCTCGCTTCAAGGGTGAGGTGCTGCAACTGTGACACCAACCGGCCCATGACGTGAAGGTGCCGTTATCAAGCCGTTAATCGGGTGCCGCGTTGCCGATACTTGAGAAAAGATCATGAGATGCCCTGGTCGTACCGCTCTGAGCAGGAAAGACAGCAAGTCAGCTCCGACAGGCCGCGACCAGGGGACGAGCGGTGTGAGCTTTCCCGCGTCCCGGTTGGGGCGTCCCGACGTCCACCGAGCGTTGGCCGTTTTTGCCCATCCGGATGATGCCGACGTGGCCGGGCGGAGACGGCTGCCGGCCAGCCGGCCAGCACCTTCCGGTCCCCCGCCCCTCCCCCTTCCGGCCCGCGCTACCGGGACAGCGGGGACACCCCGGCACACCCGGCGCGGGGAGCCGGAAACGGGTCGGCCCCGACACCACCGGGTGCCGGGGCCGACCGTACCGGTACGTCAGACCGTGAAGCGGACCTTGCGACGGCGGACCAGCAGCACCGCCACCGCGCCGAAGGCGAGCAGCGCCAGCCCGGCCAGGGCGGCCATCGCGATCGGCGAACCGGTCAACGGCAGCCCGCCTCCGTTGCTGGCCGGCGAGGTCGACGGGGCCGGACTCGCCGGCGACGAGGACTCCGCCGGGGCGGACGGCGACGGCGACTCCACCGAGGCCGACGGGGAGGGCGACGGCGACGGCGACCCGGACGGGGTGGCCGACGGCGACGGCGAGGCGGGGGCGGCGGCGAAGCTCGCCGCCGCGGCGGCGGTGACCGAGGTGCCGGTGCTCCCGCCCAGGATCAGCTTCTGCTTGGCGTTCTTGCCGCCGGAGAAGAGGAAGACCCGCCCGAAGGAGACCGAGTCCGGCGCGGAGACGGTCACCGTGACCCGGCCGGCGGCGGTGGCGGTCAGCCAGAACCGGCCACCGTTGGTGGTCGTGCCGACCGTACGACCGTCGGCGTCGACGGCCGTCCCACCGTCGACCTTCAGCGCGATCTCCCCGGACGGCCCGTGCACGGTGAACGGCCCGGCCCGCCCGCCGGTGGTCGCGGTGGCGGACGCCGGGTCCAGGCTCAGCTCGGCCTTCGGCTCCGGCTGGTCGGTGGCGTTGCGCACCAGGTAGTCGTGGACCCGCCGGATCACGTCGTACTCGGCGGCGGCGGTCAGCCCGCGCGTCCACTCGCCCAGGGCGACGCCGTCGCTGAAGTGCCAGACCGCCGTCTGGGTGCCGAAGTAGAGCAGGGTGTCGCGCCGGGTGTCGGACAGCCCGGCGGGCAGGGTGGCCCCGGCGGCGGCGAGCAGCTTCGCCCGGTCGGCGTTGGGGTAACCGTGGGTGAGCACCCACTGCACCCGGCCGAGGTTCTTGACCTCCGACTGGCTCCAGGTGCCCTCGGCATACTCACCGTCGCGGGCCACCGGGGTGTGGAAGTCGATGCAGAAGACCGGCACCGTGCCGTCCTTCAGCTCCAGGGCCAGCGCCGAGGTCTTCTGCGCCCGGCCGTCCAGCTTCAGCGTGACGCTGGTGCCCGGCACCGCCCGCGCCACACCCTTGACGGTCGGCTCGGCGGCGGCCGGACCGGCTACGGCGAGCACCAGCGCGCCACCGGTGACGAGCGCCGCGGCGAGACCCGCCCAGCGTCGTCCTCGTTCAACGAACATCAGTTCCGTGCACCTCTCCCCAGGGGTGGGCCGGCCCGCTCCCGGCGGGCCGGCGTGCGTCGCCGTCCCGCGGGGCCGTGGGCACCGCACGCGCGAAGGCGACGGGGCATTATCCGACACGAATTGATCTCTTGTCAGCCCCTGGGGCGATACTCCCGGAATGAGGGGTGTCAGACGAGTCGTCGGTCCGCCGCCCAGCGGGACAGCTCGTACCGGTTGGACATCTGGAGCTTGCGCAGCACGTTGGACACGTGCGTCTCGACCGTCTTGATCGAGATAAACAGCTCCTTGGCGATCTCCTTGTACGCGTACCCCCGGGCGAGCAGCCGCAGCACCTCGCGCTCACGGTTGGTGAGCTGGTCCAGCTCGGGGTCGGCGACGGGGGTGTCCGGCCGGGCCGCGAAGGCGTCCAACACGAAACCGGCCAACCGGGGGCTGAACACAGCGTCCCCGTCGGCGACCCGGCGGATCGCGTCGGTCAGCTCGTCCGGGGAGATGGTCTTGGTGACGTACCCCCGGGCACCCGCCCGGATCAGCCCGATCACGTCCTCGGCGGCGTCGGACACGCTCAGCGCCAGGAACTTCACCTGCGGGTGACTGCGACGCATCGCGTCCAGCACCGCCCGGCCGCCGCCGTCGGGCATATGCACGTCGAGCAGCACCACGTCCGGCCCGGTCACCGCGATCCGGGTGACCGCCTCGGCCACCGTGCTCGCCTCTCCCACCACCTCGACGTGCCGGCCCAGCTCGGCCCGGACCCCGGCCCGGAACATCGCGTGGTCGTCGACGAGGAAGACCCGCAACCGCTCCACCCGGGCCGGGGCGTCCGCGCCCGGATCCATCGACTGCTCCGCCATCTCAGCTGTCCCTTTCCGCCGTGGTGCCGGTGCCCGTGCCGGCGTTGGTGCCGGTACCGGTGTTGGTGATGGGCAGCATCAACCGGACCTCCGTGCCCTCCCCGGGCTCGGAACGGATCTCCGCCCGGCCACCGTGCCGCTTCATCCGCCCGATGATCGACCCCCGGACCCCGTGCCGGTGATCCTCCACGGTAGCCGGGTCGAAGCCCTTCCCCCGGTCCCGGACGAAGACGCTCACCTGCTCCGGCTCCACCTCGGCATAGAGCGACACGGTCTGCACCCCGGCATGGCGGGCGGCGTTGACCAGCGCCTCCCGGGCCGCCGCCACCAGCGCGCCGACCCGCTCGTCGGTCTCCCGGTCACCCACCACCACCGCCTCGACGGTGATCGCGAAGGTGTCCTCCACCTCGGCGGCGGCCTGTTCCAGCGCCGCCGCGAACCGCTCGGTCGGTGAGGCGGTCGGCTTGTAGAGCCAGTTGCGCAACGACCGCTCCTGACCCCGGGCGAGTCGCTGCACCGTCTTGACGTCGCTGGCGTTGCGCTGGATCAGGGCGAGGGTGTGCAGCACCTGGTCGTGCACCATGGCGGCCAGTTCGGCACGCTCCTGCTCCCGGATGCGCCCCTCCCGCTCCGAACGGAGCTGGTTCCAGGTGCGCCACAGCAGCGGGGCGGCCACCACCCCGACACCGACCAGCCCGACCAGCGCGAAGATCACACCGTTGACCACCGCGTCGAGGTTCTGCACCGGGGAGTAGACCGCGGCGACGCCGATGATGCCGACGGCGACCAGCACCGCACCGCCGGCGAAGCGGAGCAGGAAGGCCCGTCGGTCGCTCTCCTCCACCACCGCCCCGAGCCACGGCACCGGCATCGACCCGCTCCACTGCCGGCGACGCTCCGGCGCGGACTGGTGCCAGATCACCCCGGCCCCGACCGCGATGATCGCCACCAGCCAGCCGGCGGTGCCCGCCGCGCCGACCGAGTCGAAGACCAGCACCTGGACCAGCAGCACACCGAGGCCGATCGCCACGAACGGCAGGAGCTGCCCGGGATCGCGCCGGGGCGGGGAGGCGGTGTCCCCGGGCCGCAGCGGCACCACCGCCCAGAACGCCGCGTACAACAGCAGGCCCAGGCCGCTGAGCCCGAGCAGCACCATGAACGCGACGCGGACCCGCAGCACCGAGATGCCGAGGTGGTCGGCGATGCCGGCGGCCACACCGGCGGCCAGCCGGTGCTCGGGCGCCCGGTACAGACGCGGTGGCGGGGTCACGACGCTGATCAGAGGCTCCCTGGTCACGGTGGGTGGCGGACGGACACCGTGCGGTGCGGTGCCGCTCCGATCGTCACACGTGGGGGACGGCACCGGCCACGGGGACGCCCCGGACATCCGCCCGCCGGGATCTCAGGGTGGGGTCAGGGTCGGTTCCGGAGGCAACTCGGCCCGGGGACGCCGCAGGATCGAGTCATGACCGAGGACCCCGCCCCGCCGCCGTACCCTCCGGTGGCCGCACCGGGTGGCACGCCACCGCCCGGCTCCGCCGCCGGGCCACCGCCGACGGCGCCCACGCCGCCCACGGGGGGCGACGACGCGCCGAGACCGCCCGGAGGCTATCCCCCGCCGTCCGGCGGTGCCGGCTTCACCTCACGGTACGGCCTGGTCCGGCCCCGCGACGGCCGCTACCTCGCCGGGGTCTGCGCGGCGATCGGCCGGGCCACCAACACCGACCCGGTGCTGTGGCGGGTGCTGCTCGCCGTGCTCGGGTTCTTCGGCGGGGTCGGCATCCTGGTCTACGTGGCCGCCTGGCTGATCATCCCGGGCGAGGGCGACAGCGCCTCGCCGCTGGAGTCGATGCTCGGCCGGGGCCGGTCGAGCATGTCCCCGATCACGGTGATCGTGTTGACCATCCTGGTCGCGGTCAGCTTCGGGTACATCGTCACCGACGCGTTCCGGGCGGTGCTGCTGGGAGCGGCCATCCTCATCGGCGGCGCGCTGCTGCTCAACCGGGAGAGCCGGGACGCCGTCCCGGCCGCCGGGCCGGGCGGCCCACCATTCGGGCCGGTCACCCCGGTCGGCTACCCGTCCCCCGCCCCGGCCGCGCCCGCCGTGCCGTTTCCGTCGGGGCGTACCGGTGCCCCGACGGGGTGGCCGGCGACCCGTGCCGAAGGGTCGCCGGGCTGGCCCGCGCCGGCCCGCACCGCTCCGCCGCCGGCCTGGCCCGCGGCCGGGCCGATGGAGATCACCCCGCCCCGGGCGGACACGCCGACCTGGCCGCCCCGCCCCCCACAGCCGGGTGGCCCGGCCACCCCGCCGGTGGTGGTCCCCCCGTCACCCGGTGCGGGTTACCGACCGCCGTTCGCCCCGCACGGCCCGTACGCCGGCGGAGGCGCACCGGTGGCACGGCCCGCACCCCGGGTCAAGCCACCGAAGAAGCCCCGGGAACGGTCGGCGCTGGGTGCCGCGACCTTCTCGCTGATCTTCCTGGTCGTCGGCGTGGTCGCCATCCTGGACCTGCTCGACGTCTTCCCGATCGGCGCGGCCGGCTACTTCGCCGCGGTGCTCGCCACCATCGGGCTCGGCCTGCTGGTGGGCACCTGGTTCGGCCGGGCCCGCTGGCTGATCGCCCTCGGCCTGGTCGCCGCTGCCGCCCTCGGCGTCGCCACCGTCGCCGAGTCCTACGACCGGGTCCGTGGCGTCGACGGGGCGGTCACCTGGGCGCCGACCAGTTACCGGGAACTCGCCGACCGCTACGAGAACAGTTTCGGTGACGCGACCCTGGACCTGCGCGCGGTGGACTTCGACAAGCAGGACACCGACCTCACCGTGGTGGTGAACTTCGGCGAGGCCCTCATCGTGGTGCCGCCGAACGTGGACGTCACCGCGGTGACCAACGTCAAGGCCGGGGAGGCCACCGTGTTCGGACGGCGTACCGCCGGCCTGGAGGGGCGGGCCCGGCAGCTCACCGACCTGGGGCAGGACGGACCCGGTGGCGGCACGCTGCGGCTCACCGTCCAGGTCAACGCGGGCAACCTGGAGGTGACCCGGTGAAGGCCCACCGCACCGATCTGGTCTCGTTCGTGTTCGGACTGATCTTCGTCGGGCTCGCCCTCTGGTGGCTGCTGGCCCAGATCCTCGGGTTGGCCCTGCCGGCGGTGGGCTGGTTCCTGGCCGGCGCGCTGGTGCTGATCGGGCTGCTCGGACTGGTCGGGGCCGTACGGTCGGCCCGCAACCAGGACCGGCAGCCCGCGGCCGACGCCGCCCCCACGACCAGCTCCCCCACGGCCGAGCTGCACCTCGGCACCCGGGACACGGCCGAGCCGAGCCCCGGCACCCGGGACACGGCCGAGCTGCACCTGGGCAGCCGGGAGACGGCCGAGCTGCACGACAGTTTCCGCCCCGACCGGCCGGGCGGGCCGGACGACCGGGGCGAGGCAGACGAGACCCCCGGGCCGGGCGACGGTCGGCTCTCGGCGGGTGACGCGGTGGCCCGGCCGGACCCCGGCGCACCGGCCACCGGCCCGGGTTCGACCCCGGACCGGCTGGACCCGCCACCGCCGTCCCGCTGAACGGACGAGCCGGCGGACGCCACCCGCACCGGTGCGGGTGGCGTCCGCCGGCTCGTATGCTGGCCGGGGAGATCCCGCCTCCGCCCGGCCGCCCTGTTGTCGGGTCCGCCGGTGGCTGCGCCGGGGCGCCCGGCCCGGGGCGCACCCGAGGCGGTCCCGCCGCGACGTCCGTCCCTACCCCGTCAGGAGTCCGCCCGACATGACCCAGTCCCCCGCCGTGCGCCCCTCCGGTCCCACCGGTCCGGTCCGCATCGGCGAGCGTGCCGCCCGTACCCTCGTCGCCGAACTCGCCCGACGCAACGACCCGAAGGCCGCCCTGCTGGTGGGCGCGGCCCCCGGGGCCGCGGTCCTCGCCGCGGCGATCGACGCGCTGCTGCCCGGGGACACGCTGACCGTCGTGCCCGCCCCGACGACCGACGCCGCCGCGCTGCGCGAGCACGTGACGGCCCAGGGCCGCTGGGTCGCCGACCGGGTACGGGTGGTCGACTCCCTCGTCGAGGCGGACGCCGCCGAGCTGGTCATCGCCGCCGAGCCGTTCACCGGCACCGGTGAGCAGACCCGCGACGCGATCGACGGCCTCACCAAGTACCTGACCGGGGGCGCGGTGCTGAGCGTGGCCGCACCGGTGTTCCGCACCGACGGGTCCGCCGCCGAACTCGACCGGTACGGGGTGCTGCACGGTGTCCGCACCGACCTGGTGCTGCGTAACTCCCCGCCGGTACGGGTGCACCACCTGCGGTTCACCCCGGCCGGCGCCGCCTCGGCCGCCCAGCTCGCCCCGGCGTACCGGCCGTCGAGCGTGCCGCTGACCCGAGGGATGCACATCGACTCGAACGGGGTCGCGGCGGCCGGCATCGCGCTGGGTCTGGCGGCGGTCGCCCGGGTCGTCCGGCCCAAGTCGAAGCTGTGGCTGGTGCCGGCGCTCGCCGCCGCACCGGTGGCCGCCTTCTTCCGGGATCCGCAGCGGGACGTGCCGGAGGACCCCTCGGCGGTGGTCGCCGCCGCGGACGGCCGGGTGCTGTCGGTGCAGCGGCTGCACGACGAGCGGTTCGGCGACGGTGAGTGGCTGCGGATCGCGGTCTTCCTGTCGGTGCTGGACGTGCACGTCAACCGCACGCCGGTGGCCGGCAAGGTGGTGGACTACTTCGTCGCCGACGGCGGTTTCGTCAACGCGATGAAGCCGGACGCCGAGCACAACGTCGCCGCCTACACGGTGCTGGACACCGCGCACGGCACCGTGGTGGTGGCGCAGCGGACCGGGCTGATCGCCCGCCGGATCGTGCAGCGGGCACCCGTGGGGGCGCTGCTGGCCCGGGGTGAGCGGTTCGGGCTGATCCGGTTCGGCTCCCGTACCGACGTCTACCTGCCGGCCGACGCCGCCGAGCCGCTGGTCGGCCCGGGCGACAAGGTGGTCGGCGGGTCCACGGTCATCGCCCGCTGGAGCTGAGCCGACACCCACGCGAACAGGGGCGCCGCGGATCGCGGCGCCCCTGTTCGTAGCGGGGGACGGTCAGGCGGCCCGACGCTGGTGCAGCCAGAGCAGCGGCCCGCTGACCAGGTAGCCCACCACCACGAGGGCGAAGGTGAGCCGGATGTCGACCAGCGCGCCGACGGCCGGGGCCAGCCAGAGCCACGGCGGCAGCTTGACCAGCCGGGCCAGCTTGGCGTACGGGAAGCTGGAGACCATCGCGAAGGCCAGCAGCGCCACCCCGCCGATCTGCACGGTCGCCGGCAGCGGCAGCCCGATGGCCACGGTGAGCGCGAGCACCGCCGCCGCCATGGTGGTGGGCACGCCGCAGAAGAACCGGCCGTCCTTGGGCGAGACGTTGAACCGGGCGAGCCGGATCGCGGCGCAGGACGCCACGAGGGCCGCCGCGACCGCCGCGGCGGCGGTGGGGGCCGCCCCGGCCAGCGAGGCGTAGACCACCACCGGGGCGGCGAGGCCGAAGGAGCACATGTCGGCCAGCGAGTCCATCTGCGCACCGAAGGGGCTGGACACGCCGAACTTGCGGGCCAGCGCGCCGTCGAGACCGTCGAAGACGACACAGGCGATCAGCAGCAGGGCCGCGATCCGGGCCTGGCCGTTCATGGCGACGAAGATGGCGTTGATGCCGAGCACCAGGCTGGCCAGGGTGCAGGCGTTGACCAGCGCGAACTTCATCCGGCGGGCGGGGGTACGCGCGCCGGGGAGCAGCGGGACCGCCATCGCCGGCGCGTCGTCGACCGGGGTGGCCGGGGCGAGCGCCGGGCTGACCGGCACGACCGCCTCGATCTCGGCGCGGTCGAGGCCGATCCCCCGACGGTCGAACCCGTACCGGCGACGCTGACGGTCGACGCGGTGCTCGGGCAGGACCAGGTCGGTACCGTTGAGCTGGTCACCGTCGCGACGCCCCACCCGCACCAGCAGAACCTGGCGGGCGAATGTGCTGCTGCGGCGCAACCGGCCCGCCCAGCGACGTCCTGCGGGGCGCGGACTGTCGGTCGTACGACGCCGGCGCCATGGGGCTCTCGGCACGATTTCCTCCATCACCGGATCGGCTGGCCGCCCGTGCGGGCGGGTGTCCGGCTGTCTCGTGCCGGACCGCTCTTGGCCCGGCAGCCGTTCAAGCGGAGTACACCATTGCACAGGGGCGTGGTGATTGGCGATAGCTGCCGGCGGTGTTCCATATCCCTTAAACCGCGCGAACCGCCCTCTTATTCCCATCTCGGGCTTCATCACCTGTTTTCTTCGCCAACCGCAGGCCTGACTTTACCGGAGCCCGCCCCGACCGGCTCGTCGAGCGACCGTCATCCGACCGTACGTCCGGTTGCCAGAATGGCGACATCAGTCAGATCAAGGCCACTGAGCTGGGAAAATGCAAACCATGCGGCGCTCGCCGTCGATCCACCCGGCTGCTCGGTGACCACCGGCTCACCGGGCTCGTCGACCAGCACCCGGTAGATCACCCGCACTCCGTGCCAGTCCAGCGGTCGCCCCTCCGGACCCATTGCGGCCGCATTGTGGAGATTGTCGACCAGGAGCAGCCGATCGACCCGACCCAGTTGACCGGACTCCTCGACCAATTCCCGTAACAGCCCGTCGACCGGCCGCTCACCGTGATCGGTGCCGCCGCCGGGCAGGTGCCACTTGCCGGCCCCCGGATAACCGGGGGCGATCCGGGTGAGCAACAGCCGCTCGTCGGGCGCGGTGACCAGGCCGTACGCGGCGAACCGCTGCCTGCGGTCAACCGCCGGGCCGGCCGGATCCGGCGCATCGACCGATCCGGGTGCCGGTTCCGTCGCGTCCGCCGATCCGCCGCCCAGATCTGTCGTATCCGTCGGTCGGGTCGGCGCAACCGTCGCGCCCGCCGACCCGACCGGTGGAGCTGTCGCCTCCGCCGACCCGGCCGGCGGTTCGCCGGGCGGGGCGATGAAGGGCCGCGGGGCGACGGGCGGCGACGTGACCGGCAGGCCGAGCAGTTCGGCGGTGAACGGCAGCAGCGGCAGCGCCGCCGCCTGCTCCGGGGTGCACCAGGCCAGCCCGTCGGCGTCCCCGCCCGCCCGGGAGCGCGGACGGTCGTCCCGCACCGTGACGTCGAAGACCAACCGGTCGGTGTGCATCGACACCTCGGCGTCCCCGGCCCGGTGCACGGTCACGTCGGCGACCGCGGCGCGCACCCCGCCCACCGTCACGTCCAGCCCGGCGCGGTGGGTGAACCCGCGGGCCACGGCGTCGGCCGGGTGCTCCGCATGCCGCACGACCGCGCCCGGCAGCCGCCAGATCCCCGGGTACGGGTCGGCCGCCGCTCCGCGTGCCAGCAGCACCCGGCCGGTGTCGTCCACACCCCGGCCGTACGCCGCGATCCGTCGCCGTTCCCGCATGTCGTGCTCCCCGTCCCGGCCGCCCCGTCGATCATGAGGCTAGCGGTCGCCGGCCCGGATCGGACGGCGTGGAGGCGACCGGCGGTCGCCGACCGGGGCGGCGACCGGGCCACCGACCGCGGCGGCGCCCGGGCCACCGGCCGGGGCGGCGACCGGCTCGGCACCGCCCAGGGCGGGGGCCGGTTCGGCACCGGCCGGGCGTCGGGTCAGGTGCGGGAGCCGTCAGGTCAGGTGAGGCGGGCGGCCTGCACCGCCTCGGCGGTGACCTCGGTGAGCCGGTCGGTGGGCAGGGCGCCCAGCTCCTCCCGGGCGAACCAGCGGGCCTCACAGGTGGAGCCGCCCACGTCGGTGACGGTCGGCGGGGCGGGCTGGTCGACCATCACCCGGTAGAAGGCCCGTACGCCGTGCCAGTCGATCGGGTAGCCCTCGGGGCCGAGCGAGGCGGCGTCCCGGTGGCTGGCCACCCCGAGCAGCTCGACCAGCCGGCCGGTCTGCCCGGTCTCCTCGACCAGCTCACGGATCAGCGCCGCGCCCGGCTGCTCGCCGTAGTCGGTGCCGCCGCCGGGCAGGTGCCAGCAGCCCGCGCCCGGGTAGCCGTCGGAGACCCGGGTCAGCAGCACCCGGCCCGCCGGGTCGGTGGCCACCGCGTACGCGGCGAAGCGCTGCGCCCGGTGCAGCCCGTCCGGGCCGGGCACGGCGTAGAAGGAGGGGAACTCGGGGGCCTCGTCGGGGACCACGTCGGCCGAGGAGGCCGGCAGCCCGAGGGCGCGGGCGGTGAAGGCCCGCAACGGCAGCTGCCGCGCCTCGTCGAGGGTGTGCCAGCGGGCCAGGTCGGTGGAGCGGTCCACCCGGTCGGTGAGGGTGCCGCCGCGCACCGAGACCTGGTAGATCAGGCGGTCGGTGTGGATGGTGATGCGCCGCTCGGGCAGGGCGCGCATGTCCGCCAGGACGTCCGCCAGGCCGGCGACGGCGACCGAGAGGCCCGTCTCGGCGGCGGTCTCCCGGACGACGGTGTGGTTCGGGTCCTCGCCATGGTCTACCGCCCCACCGGGCAGGGACCATACGCCGGGGGTGCCGGAGCGCTCCGATGCGCGGACCAGCAACACTCGGCCGACTGAATCTGCACAGACTGCATATGCCGCGATCCTGCGGAGCGGCTCCAGCAAGGTGGTCACGGAGCCAAATTCTCCCCGGGTCGCGTTACCGACGCGGAAAAGAGTCGGATTCCTGACTCAGGGCTGGCTACTCAGGGACCGATCAGGGTAAGCCTCCGGGCGGTCACCGAGGTCGGCGGGGCGGCCGGCGCGGACCGTGGAGACATGACCTCGACGAGCACCTCCCACGCCCCGTACAAGCAGCTCCGCAGGCCGACCACCGACCGGATGGTGGCCGGCGTCGCCAGCGGCCTCGGCCGCTACTTCGCCGTCGACCCCACCCTGGTCCGGGTGCTGTTCGCGGTGGCGACCCTGGTCACCGGCGGTCTCGCCGCGCTGGCGTACCCGATCATGTGGTTCCTGATGCCCGAGGAGCCGGCCGGCGCACCGGCCTGGCCGCACCCGACGGACCCGGCGGCACAGCCGCCGACGGGTCCGACCACCTGGCCGCAGGGGACGGCTCCGACCGCCTGGCCGCAGGAAGCCGCGCCGACCGCCTGGCCGCAGCCGGCGGAGACGGCCACCACCTGGCCGCAGCCGGCGGCCCCGACCACCGGGGTCCAGCCGGGCGGGCCGACGACCCCGCCGACGGCCGGCTGAGCCCGGCTCACTCCCACTCGATGGTGCCCGGCGGCTTGCTGGTCACGTCCAGGACCACCCGGTTGACCTCGGCGACCTCGTTGGTGATCCGGGTGGAGATCCGGGCCACCACCTCGTAGGGCAGCCGGGACCAGTCGGCGGTCATCGCGTCCTCGCTGGAGACCGGGCGCAGCACCACGGGATGCCCGTAGCTGCGCCCGTCACCCTGCACCCCGACGCTGCGCACGTCGGCCAGGAGCACCACCGGGAACTGCCAGACGCCCCGGTCCAGGCCGGCGGCCGTCAGCTCCTCGCGGGCGATCAGGTCGGCCTGACGCAGCAGGGCCAGCCGCTCCCGGTCGACCGCGCCGATGATCCGGATGGCCAGGCCCGGCCCCGGGAACGGGTGCCGCCAGACCATCGCCTCGGGCAGGCCCAGCTGGAGCCCGAGCGCCCGGACCTCGTCCTTGAACAGCGTGCGCAGCGGCTCGACCAGGGCGAACTTCAGGTCGTCCGGGAGGCCGCCGACGTTGTGGTGGCTCTTGATGTTGGCGGTGCCGGTGCCGCCGCCGGACTCCACCACGTCCGGGTAGAGGGTGCCCTGTACCAGGAACTCGACGTCGCCGTGCGCGGCGACCTCACGGGCGGCGGCCTCGAAGACCCGGATGAACTCCCGGCCGATGATCTTCCGCTTCTGCTCGGGGTCGGTCACCCCGGCCAGCGCGCCGAGGAACCGGTCGGCCGCGTCGACCACCTTGAGCTTGATGCCGGTGGCCGCCACGTAGTCCTTCTCCACCTGCTCGGCCTCACCGGCGCGCAGCAGGCCGTGGTCGACGAAGACGCAGGTGAGCTGGTCCCCCACCGCCCGGTGGACCAGCGCGGCGGCGACCGCCGAGTCGACCCCGCCGGACAGGCCGCAGATGACCTCCTTGTCGCCGACCTGGGCGCGGATCCGGGCCACCTGCTCGTCGATGATGCCCTGCGGCGTCCAGGTGGGCTCGATGCCGGCGATGTCGTAGAGGAAACGGCGCAGCATCTCCTGGCCCTGCGCGGTGTGCCCCACCTCGGGGTGGAACTGCACACCGGCCCGGCGGCCGGCCAGGTCCTCGAAGGCGGCGACCGGGGCGCCCGCCGACTCGGCGGTCACCGTGAAACCGGCCGGGGCCTCGGTCACCGCGTCGCCGTGGCTCATCCAGACGGGCAGGTCCGCCGGCAGGTCCCGCAGCAGCACCCCCGGGTCGAGCAGCCGGGGCCGCAGCGGGGTGCCGCCGTACTCCCGGTTGCCGGTCCGGGCGACCGTGCCGCCGAGCGCCTGGGCCATCGCCTGGAAGCCGTAGCAGATGCCGAAGACCGGCACGCCCGCGTCGAACAGCCCGGCGTCGATCTGCGGGGCGTCCGGGGCGTAGACGCTGGACGGGCCGCCGGACAGGATGATCGCGGCCGGGTCCTTCGCCAGCATCTCGGCGACCGGCATGGAGTGCGGGACGATCTCCGAATAGACCTTCGCCTCGCGCACCCGGCGCGCGATGAGCTGGGCGTACTGGGCTCCGAAGTCCACCACGAGGACGGGGCGAGGCGTGCTCATGCGCGCAAAGCCTACCGACAGTCACTCCCCGGCCCGGGCGCGGGCCGCCCCGGACCAGCCGGGCCACGTCACCGCGGACCGGAGCGCAGCGCGCCGGGGGCGTCCGCCGGGACAGCCGGGTGCCGCGGCGGCACCGCCACCACCCGGGTGTACGCCGACCCGAGCGGCGGCCGGGGGTCCGGTTCACCCTTGTTCGGCCAGTACGACATCGCCCGTTCCGCCTGCGCGGTGATCGTCAGCGACGGGTTCACCCCGAGGTTGGCCGAGACCGCCGCCCCGTCGACCACGTGCAGCCCCGGATGCCCGTGCACCCGGTGCCACGGGTCGATCACCCCGTCGGCCGGGGTGACGCCGATCACCGCCCCGCCGAGGATGTGCGCGGTCAGCGGGATGTCGAACGGCTCGGTCAGCGCCCCGCCGGGGGTGCCGTCGATCTCCTCGGCGAGCAGCCGGACCGCCTCGTTGCCGGCCGGGATCCAGGTCGGGCTGGGTGCGCCGTGCCCGGGGCCGGAGACCAGCCGCCGCCGGCCCAGCCAGCCCCGCCGCCAGTGGGTGGTCAGCGAGTTGTCCGCCGACTGCATCACCAGCGCGATCACCGTCCGCTCCGACCAGCGGCGTACCGAGAGCAGCCGGACGGCCAGCCGTGGCTGCCGCACGATCGCCCCCAGCCAGCGCCGGAACCGGTGCGGGCCGCCGTCGACCAGCAGCGACTGGAGCAGCCCCATCGCGTTGGCGCCCCGGCCGTAGCGGACCGGCTCGACGTGGGTCTGCGGGTCGGGGTGGAACGAGCTGGTGATCGCCACCCCGTCGGTGAAGTCCAGGCCGCGCCGCCGGGCCTGCCGGCGGCCCACCGACGCGCCGAGGATCGCCTCCGAGTTGGTCCGGGTCAACGCGCCGAGGCGCTCCGACAGGTGGGGCAGCGCGCCGGTCTGCCGCATCTCGTGCAGCAGCCGCTGGGTGCCGAGCGCACCGGCCGCGAAGACCACCTGGTCGGCGTGGAACACCTGACGACGCCGCGACCAGCCCCCGGTGCGTACGGCGTGCACCCGGTAGCCCCCACCGTCGGCCGGCTGGACGGCGGTGACCGTGGTCAGCGGGTGGACCCGCGCGCCGAGCCGTTCGGCCAGCCACAGGTAGTTCTTGACCAGGGTGTTCTTGGCACCGTGCCGACAGCCGGTCAGGCACGAGCCGCAGTGCGTGCAGCCGGTGCGAGCCGGCCCCGCGCCACCGAAGTACGGGTCCGCCACCCGCTGGCCGGGACGGCCCAGGTGCACCCCAACCGGGGTCGGCCCGAAGGTGTGCCCGACCCCCATCCGCTCGGCCACCGCCCGCATCGCCCGGTCCGCCGCGGTGTGCCGGGGGTATCTCGCCACCCCGAGCATCCGGCTGGCCTGGTCGTAGTGCGGGGCGAGTTCGGCCCGCCAGTCGGTGACGTCGCGCCACTGCGGGTCGGTGTAGAAGGCCTCCGGCGGCTCGTAGAGGGTGTTGGCGTAGACCAGTGAGCCGCCGCCCACCCCGGCCCCGGAGAGCACCAGCACGCCGCCGCCGGCCTTGCGGTCGGCCGGGCGGAGCAGGGTGATCCGTTGCAGCCCGTAACAGCCGAGCCGGGGCGCCCAGAGGAACCGGCGCAGCCGCCAGGAGGTCTGCGGGAACTCGTCGTCGGCGAACCGTCGACCCGCCTCCAGCACCCCGACGGCGAAGCCCTTCTCGGCCAGCCGCAGCGCGGCGACGCTGCCGCCGAAGCCGGAGCCGATGACGAGCACGTCGTACCGCATGAACGCATCATTACCGGCGGGTAGCCATCGCGCCAGTGCCGGATTTCGCGCGATCATGCTGACCGTCGCCGACCGCAACCCGCAGGGCCGGTCGGAGCGTTGTGCAGACGGGGGTGGCGAGCGATGACTCAGGAAACCGGAACGGGACGCCCGCGGTGGGTGTGGGGGCTGGCCGCCCTGGTCGGTGTCGTACTGGTGGCGGTGGTCGCCCTGGTGGTGACCCGGCAGGTCCGCGACGACGGGCCACGGCGTACGGCCGGGCCGGTCGCCACGACCGCCAGCCCCACGCCGACCCCCACCCCCAGCCCGACCCCGCCCCCCGGCGCGGCCATCACCGGCCCGCTCAACCTGCTCCTGGTCGGGGTGGACACCCGGGTCAGCGTGCCCGGTTGGGAACCGCACGGCGACGCGGTGCTGATCCTGCACGTGCCGGCCGGGCTGGACCGGGCGTACCTCTTCTCGCTCCCCCGCGACCTGGTCGTCGACATCCCGGCGTTCCCCAAGTCGGGCTACCGGGGCGGTCGGACGAAGCTCACCCATGCGATGAGCTACGGCAGCCGGGTGCCGGGCAAGCCCAAGAACCCCAGCGCCGCCCAGGGGTACGAGCTGCTGCGCAGCACCGTCGCCGGGTACACCGGGCTGCGCTTCGACGCCGGCGCGGTGATCACCTTCAACGGCTTCGACCGGCTGGTCGACAGCCTCGGCGGGGTGGACCTCTACGTCGACCAGCGGGTTCCCTCGCTGCACCGCCGGCCGGACGGCAGGTACCGCGACCCGGCCCCCGGCGGTGGCGGGTACACCGGCCCGCAGATGGTCTACGAGAAGGGCGAGCGGCACCTCAACGGCTGGCAGGCGCTGGACTACGCCCGGCAGCGCTACATCACCGGCGGCGACTACGCCCGGCAGCGGCACCAGCAGCAGCTCCTCCGGGCGCTGGCCGCCAAGATCCTCGGCGAGAACCTGGCCCGCGAACCCGAGCGGGTGGACCAGGTGGTGGCGGCGCTCGGCGACACCCTGGTCTACGCGGGCGGGCCGCGCATCGTCGACCTGGCGTACGCGCTGGGCGGGCTGAGCGCCGACCGGATCACCCTGGTCGGGCTGCCCGGCGACGGGGTGGGCAAGGGCAGCAGCTACCGGGGCGAGCAGCTCACCAAGGTCGGTAAGGGCTTCCTGCCCGCACTCAAGGCCGGCCGGGCCGAGAGCTACCTGGACGCCCACCCCGAGCTGCGGGTCAAGAACTGACCGGTCCGGCCACCCGACCCGGCCCGGCGGTCACCGGGCGGCGGGCCGGTGCAGGGTGGCAGGCCGACGCGGGGCGGCGGGCTCAGCCGGCCCGGGTGGGGGTCGGGGGGCGTTCGGTGCCGTACAGCCAGGCGGCGAAGAGGTCGTCGAGCTGCTGCCCGGAGACCCGCTCGGCGGTGGCCACGAACTCGGCGGTGGTGGCGTTGCCGTTACGCTTCTCCGCCACCCAGGTCCGCAGGATGCGGAAGAAGGCGTCGTCGCCGACCGTCACCCGCAGCGCGTGCACGGTCATCGCACCCCGCTGGTAGACCGAGCTGCTGAACAGGTTCGCCACCCCGGGCGCACCGGGCGGCACCCGCCAGAGCTGGTCGTCGGAGGAGACGTACTCCTGGTCGAAGGCGGCCTGCGTGGTGTCCCCGCCCTGGTGCTCGGCCCAGAGCCACTCGGCGTACGTGGCCAGCCCCTCGTTGAGCCAGATGTCCTCCCAGCGGGCCACCGTGATGCTGTCGCCGAACCACTGGTGGGCCAGCTCGTGCGCCACCACCCCGGTGTTCTCGCCGGCCCGGAAGAAGTTGGCCGAGTAGACCGGCCGGCTCTGCGTCTCCAGCGCGTACCGGATCCGGGGCTCGTCGACCACCACCCCGCCGTACGCCCCGAACGGGTACCGCCCGAAGATGCTCTCCAGGTGGTCGGCGACCTCCAGGGTGCGGGCGACCGACGCGTCGGCGGCCCCCCGGGGCAGGCTGCTGGCCACCGCGCTGAACACCGGTCTGCCCCGGTGCTCGCCGGTGGTGGTGCGGTACTTCCCGATCACCACCGTGCTCAGGTAGCTGGCCATCGGGGTGGCCTCGGACCAGCGCCACGTGGTCCAGCCGCCGGCCGCCGGACGCTGCCCCTGCGGCACGCCGTTGGCGACCGCCACCAGCCCCTGCGGCACGGTGATCTCGACGTCGTAGGTGGCCTTGTCGGAGGGGTGGTCGTTGACCGGGAACCAGGTGCTCGCCGACTCGGGTTGGCCGAGCGCGACCGCCCCGTCGGCGGTGTGCAGCCAACCGCCCTCACCGATCGTCTCGTTGCGCAGCGGCACCGGCCGACCGTCGTAGCCGACCTCGACGGTGAAGACCGCCCCGGCGCGGACCGGCGCGGCCGGGGTGACCACCAGCTCGGCTCCCTCGCGGGCGTGCCGGGCCGGCGTGCCGTCCACGGTCACCCGCCGCACCGTCAGGCCGGCCAGGTCGAGGTGGAACAGGGGCAGCTCGGCAGTGGCGGTGGCCCGCACGGTGGTGGTGCCGCGCAGCTCGTCGGTGGCCGGGTCGTAGCGGACCCTGAGGGTGTACCGGTCGACGTCGTACCCGCTGTTGCCGGCGGTCGGGAAGTAGGGGTCACCGACGCCGGCCGGGCCGGGGGTCGGGCTCGGGCTGGACGTCGGCGTCGACCGGGAGCCCGCCCCCGGCCTGCGGTCGGCGGTGCAGCCGGCCAGCGCCAGCGACACGGCCACCAGCAGCGCGAGGCCGCGCCGGTGCCGGCTCATGGCCACCCTGCACACCCCCGTTCGCCCACCCCGTCGTGCGCGCAGCCTACCGAGCGCTCCGGCCCCACGTACCCCGAACAGCGGACCGGCGGGCGGGACCTGTGGCGGCCGGCCGGACCCGGGCGGGACCGGCCGGTCACCGGGGCGGATCAGCGGTCCAGGACCAGGCCGACCCGCTGGAACTCCTTCAGGTCGCGGTAGCCGCACTTGGCCATCGCCCGACGCAGCCCGCCGAAGAGGTTGAGCTGGCCGTCCGGCTCGTCGGCCGGGCCGAAGAGCAGCCGCTCCATCGAACCGAGCGACTCGCCGGCCACCTCGAACGCGCCGCGCGGCAGCGACGGGTGGCTGGCCGCCGAGTGCCACCAGGCACCGCCGGCCGGGGCCTCCTCGCACAGCGACAGCGGTTCGCCGAGCATCACCGCGTCCGCGCCGCAGCCGAGCGCCTTGGCGATGTCGCCGGAGGTCTGGATGTCGCCGTCCGCGATCAGGTGGACGTAGCGTCCGCCCGTCTCGTCGAGGTAGTCGCGGCGGGCCGCGGCGGCGTCGGCGATCGCGGTGGCCATCGGCACCCGGATGCCGAGCACCGACTCGGTGGTCGACCAGTCGTCGCCGCCGATGCCGACGATCACCCCGGCCGCCCCGGTCCGCATCAGGTGCAGCGCCGTCTTGTAGTCGGTGCAACCGCCGACGACCACCGGAAGGTCGAGGTCGGCGATGAACTCCTTGAGGTTCAGCGGTTCGTCGGTGGTCGAGACGTGCTCGGCCGAGACGATGGTGCCCTGGATGACCAGGATGTCGACGCCCGCGTCCAGGATCACCGGGGCCAGCGCCAGGGTGTGCTGCGGGGAGACCCGGACGGCCACCGTGCTGTCACCGGCCCGCAGCTCGCGGACCCGCTCGGCGATCAGGTCGGGGCGGATCGGCTCGGCGTAGACCTCCTGGAGCCGCTTGGTCGCGCGGGCGTCCTCGCCCAGCCCGGCCAGCTCCTCCAGCACCTTGGTCGGGTTCTCGTAACGGGTCCAGAGGCCCTCGACGTTGAGCACGCCGAGGCCGCCGAGCTGGCCGAGCCGCACCGCGGAGGCGGGGCTCATGGTGGCGTCCGACGGGTGACCGACACAGGGGATGTCGAACTGGTAGGCGTCGAGCTGCCAGCCGGTGGAGACGTCGTCGACGTCCCTGGTCCGCCGGCTGGGCACGATGGCGATGTCGTCCAGGTGGTAACCGCGCTGCGCGGTCTTGCCCAGCCCGATCTCGACCACGTCACGCATGAGGGACTCCAGATGGTTGGGGGTGGTGGGTCAGCGGGTGTGGTAGTTGGGCGCCTCGACGGTCATCTGGATGTCGTGCGGGTGGCTCTCCTTGAGCCCGGCCGCGGTGATCCGGATGAGCTGGCCCCGGTGGTGCAGGTCGACGATGTTCTCCGCGCCGGCGTACCCCATCGCCAGCCGCAGCCCGCCGACGAGCTGGTGGGCCACCCGGGACAGCGGCCCCCGGTAGGGCACCTGGCCCTCCACGCCCTCCGGGACCAGCTTGTCGTCGCTGAGCACGTCCTGCTGGAAGTAGCGGTCCTTGCTGTACGACTTGGCCTGGCCCCGGGACTGCATCGCGCCCAGCGACCCCATCCCCCGGTACGCCTTGAACTGCTTACCGTTGACGAAGATCAGCTCGCCGGGGCTCTCCTCGCAGCCGGCCAGCAGGCTGCCGAGCATCACCGTGTCGGCGCCGGCCACCAGGGCCTTGGCGATGTCGCCGGAGTACTGGATGCCGCCGTCACCGATCACCGGGACACCGGCCGGGCGGGCCGCGCGGGCCGCCTCCATGATCGCGGTCACCTGCGGCACACCGACCCCGGCCACGATCCGGGTGGTGCAGATGGCACCCGGGCCGACCCCGACCTTGACCCCGTCGGCACCGGCGTCGACCAGGGCCTTCGCCCCGGCATAGGTGGCCACGTTGCCGCCCACGATGTCGATCGTGACGTCGGCCTTGAGCCGGCGGACCATGTCCAGCACGGCCCGCTGGTGGCCGTGCGCGGTGTCCACGATCAGCACGTCGACGCCCGCGTCGACCAGGGTGCGGGCCCGCTTGTAGGCGTCCTCGCCCACGCCGATGGCGGCGGCGACCCGCAGCCGGCCGGCGTCGTCCTTGGTCGCCTCCGGGTACTGCTCGCTCTTGGTGAAGTCCTTCACGGTGATCAGGCCGCGCAGCCGGCCCGAGTCGTCCACGATCGGCAGCTTCTCGACCTTGTGCTGACGCAGCAGCGCCAGCGCGTCGTCCTTGCTGACCCCCACCGGGGCGGTGACCAGGGGCGTCCGGGTCATGATCGCGTGGACCGGGGTGGTCGGGTCGGAGACGAAGCGCATGTCCCGGTTGGTGACGATGCCGACCAGCTGGCCGTCGCCGTCGACCACCGGGACGCCGGAGATGCGGTAGCGACCGCACAGCTCGTCGACCTCGCGGAGGGTGTCCTCGGGGCTGGCCGTCACCGGGTTGGTGATCATGCCGGACTCGGAGCGCTTGACCAGGTCGACCTGGAGCGCCTGGTCCTCCAGGGAGAGGTTGCGGTGCAGCACGCCGATACCGCCCTGGCGGGCCATGGCGATCGCCATCCGGGCCTCGGTGACGGTGTCCATCGCGCTGGACAGCAGCGGGATGGTCAGCTCGACGTTGCGGGTGAGCCGGGTGCGGGTGTTCACCCGGCTGGGCACCACGTCCGACTCGCCCGGCTGGAGCAGCACGTCGTCGAAGGTCAGACCGAGCGGCACCACCCGGGCCGAGCCGGCGGGCAGCTCCGGCAGATGGCCCGCAAACTCGCCGTTGTCGACGCCGGCCGGAAGATCGGTGCTGGGCGAATTCTCCACGATTGCTCCCCTGAGCTGCTCGAACGGGATTCAGCGAGGCGGCGCACGCGGCGACCGGCGCACGCCGGGGTGACGGCGAGTCGTCTCATCGTACCCAGTGACCTGGGCCGCCCTCGCCGGCGACCGGTCGACGCCGGCGCGGCCCCCGCGACCGCCGGGGGGCGCGTGCCGCGGGCGTTGGGTCTACGGTGAGGGGGTGCACGACGAGCCCATCGACCCGTTCAACGGCGACCCGGCCGATCCGGCTGCGGGGCTGGACGACCCGGGCGACGACGCCCCGCTCGACCCGCTGACCGAGGTCGAGCGGCAGGACGTGCTGGAAGACCTCGCCGACCTGGAGATCTACCAGGCCCTGTTGGCCCCGATCGGGGTCCGTGGGCTGGTCATCGAGTGCGAGGACTGCCGCGAGCCGCACTACTTCGACTGGGACCTGCTCCGGGGCAACCTGCGGCACCTGCTCAGCTCCGGTCGGCCCCGGGTGCACGAGCCCGCCTACGACCCCGACCCCGACCACTACGTCACCTGGGACTACGCGCGGGGCTACGCCGACGGGGTGCACGACACGCTGACCGAGTCCACCGGCGACGAGGCCGACCCGGACGACTGACCCACCGGACCGCGTCCACCGGGCCGGTCCGCGAACGGGCCGGCACCGGGGCTGGCCATCCGGTCGGGGCCGGCCATCCGGTCGGGGCCGGCCATCCGGTCGGGGCCGGCCATCCGGTCGGGGCCGGCCATCCGGTCGGGGCCGGCCATCCGGTCGGGGCCGGGTCGGTCGCAGGGGCGTTCAGGCCACCAGGCCGGCGCGGAAGCCGGCGGCCACGGCGTGCGCCCGGTCGCGGGCACCGAGCTTGCGGAACAGCCGGCGGGCGTGTGTCTTGACGGTGTCCTCCGAGACGAACAGCTCCCGACCGATCTCGGCGTTGCTCTTGCCCTCGGCCATGCCGAGCAGCACCTGGAGTTCCCGTTCGGTCAGCCCGACGGAGCTGCGGCCGCCACGGGCGCCGGAGGTCGGGCGCGGCAGGGTGCCGGTCGGTGGCGGCTCGGCCGCGCCGGCGTCCGGCTCCCCCTCGACCTCGTCGTCCCCGCGCTGCACGGGCACCACCGAAGGCGCTCCGGGTGGCCCCTCGGCGGCCGGCGGCGACCAGCCCGCTGCCGGCGGTCGACCGGCGGCGGGCCGGGGTGGCGCGCCCACCGCGGCGGTGTCCCGGGCCGGGTCGGCGACCCGGTGCCGGGCGGGCCGGCCGGGCGCGGAGAGCAGCAGCAGGGCCTTGGCCACCGCGCTGGTCAGGTCATGGTCGGCGCCCTGGATCAGGCCCCGCGCACCGGCGTTGATGGTGGCCGCCGCCGCCTCCGACTCCTCGGTGCCGAGCAGCAGCACCGCGGCCTGCGGGGCGCGGGCGAGCACCCGGCGGACGAAGCCGGCGCTGTCCGGCCGGGTGAGCGCCGTGTCGGCGAGCACCACGTCGACCGGGCGCTCGGCGAGCCGCAGCATCGCCTCGGGATCGGAGACAGCCGTCCGGACGACCGAAGCCAGGCCGAGTCGCGCCGCCGCGTTGGTCAACTGCTGCGCGGCGATCGGTGTCCGAACGCATACGAGAACGGTACGCACGGTGTTCTCCTCTCCGGACACGAGCAGACCATGACGGGCTCCACCGGGGAGGAGGTTCCCGGCAATCCTCCGAACTTTTCCGACATTTGGGGCATCTGGCGCAAGCTGTTCGGCTTTTCGATCTCAACACGTGTGAGTCGGCGAGGGTTCGGGTACCGAGGCTGCACGCCGGAAGCGCGGTACGCCAGCGCGGACCACAGCCCGGACGCCGGTTCAACGAGGATCTCCGCGGTGCCGCGCGGGAGGAGGGGTGCTGATGTCGAACGTACGCAGACTGCCCGGTCCCATCGTCGACCTGTGGGACTGGCAGCGTCTCGGTGCCTGCCGGGGCCGGGACAGCGCCCAGTTCTTCCACCCGGACGGTGAGCGGGGGTCGTCCCGCCTGCGCCGGGAGTCCAGCGCCAAGTCCGTCTGCGGGGGTTGCCCGGTCCGGGCCGAGTGCGCCGCCCACGCCCTGTCCGTCCGCGAGCCGTACGGCGTCTGGGGCGGGCTCAGCGAGTCGGAGCGGCTGCGGCTGCTCGCCCTCGGCTGGGAGGACCTGGCCGACCGCCGGCAGACCCGGGTCGACATCGCCCGCATGGAGGCCCGCCTCGGCGCTCCGCACAAGACCGCCGTGCCGGCCCAGCGCAAGATCGCCTGACCGACCCAGCACACCTCGACGAGGCCGCACTCCGATCTCCGGAGCGCGGCCTCGTCGTTTCCCGGCCCATGGTCCGCCGTCGGGCCGACATGCACGAGAAGCGGGGCGGGCCCGGCACAGCCGGACCCGCCCCTTCATGCCACCCGATCCTGCTCCGAGCCGTCGTGCGGCTCACCCGGTGCGGCGTTCGCCGCCGGTCGCGGAGGTCAGGAACAGCGGGGTCGCACCTGCGTCACGCCGTCAGCGCTGCAGGGTCAGCAGACCCGGCCGGTACGGCAGGAGGCCGTAGTCACCGCCCGAGTTCGTGGCGCGGCCCTGGTACAGCAGCTGCAGGTTGCACGGGTCGATCGTGTTGGTCTGGTCCGCGCTGGTGCGCAGCAGCTCGCCGTGGCTGATGTCGTTGGTCCAGGTGGCACCGCTGTTGGCCTTGCCCGCGAACGGGTTGTTGTAGGTCGTCGCGTTCGGCGTCCAGGTGCCGCCCAGGCTGGTCGCCGTGAACGAGCGGAAGTAGCGCTCCCAGCCGCTGGTCCTGGCCTCGATGATCATCAGGTACTGGTTGCGGCCCGCGACCTTGTAGACCTGCGGCGCCTCGAAGATGTTCTCCGAGGTGTCGCTCATGATGGTGGTGTAGTTGGAGCCGAAGCTGCCCGGGAAGTTCCCGATCGGCATGATCTGGCGGTAGATCTTGCCGTTGTCACCGGCGAAGAACAGGTACATGTTCTGGTCGTCGCCGATGATCGTCTGGTCGATCACGCCGGTGCCGGAGTCGGTGATCTTCGCGGTCGACAGGGTCTGCGCGGCCGACCAGCCGTTGGCGTTGGCCGGGTTGGTCGACGTGCGGTACGAGAACGACGTCGGGCCCCACTGGTGGGCGAGGATCCAGATGTTCTTCGGCGCGAAGTAGAACAGCGACGGCGCGACGGTGCTCTGGCTCATGGTGTTCTGGGGGGCCGTGGCGAGCTGGTTGAGGTTGTCGACCAGGCCGAAGTTCATCGAACCCCAGCCGCCGGTGGCGCTGCTGCTGTGGGTGGTGGCGTACACCAGCTGCTTGCCCTGGTAGGGGGCGATGGTGAAGTCCTTGAGCGACGCCCAGCCGGACTTCGGCTGCGCCAGCGGGCCGGTCGACGACCAGCGGTAGGTCGTCGGCAGGGAGCAGTTGCCCGTCGGCGGCGGGGTGGTCGGCGGGGGCGTGGTCGGCGGCGGGGTGGTGGGGGGCGGGGTGGTCGGCGGCGGGGTCGTGGGGGGCGGGGTGGTGGGAGGCGGGGTGGTCGGGTTCGTCCCCCCGTTGCAGGCCACCCCGTTGAGCGCGAAGCTCGTCGGGACGGGGTTGCTGGACGTCCACGCGCCGTTGAAGCCGAACGACACCGAGCCGTTGGTCGGGATGGCGCCGTTGTAGCTGACGTTCTTGGCGGTCACCGCCGAGCCGCTCTGCGTCACGGTGGCGTTCCATGCCTGCGTCACCGACTGCCCGGAGCCGAAGGACCAGGTCAGGGTCCAGCTGCTCAGCGCGTCGCCCAGGTTGGTGATCGCGACGTTGGCACCGAAGCCGCCACCCCACTCGGAGGACACGGTGTAGTTCACCGAGCAACCCGCCGCTGCGGCACCCGCCGGCAACGCGGTGACGATCGATGCCGATGCCAGCATTGCGACACCGGCCGAGACCAGGCCGACATTGGCCGATCTGGATCTGGACATAAAACATCCTCCTGACGGGACGGGACGTGCACATTGGTGGTGGTCGGTGTTAGGTGAACGTTAACAGTCGCATCAGGGATGTTACGGGAGCGCTCCCACAGCCTCAACCCTCGATACCGCGGAGGATTTTCCATCCATCAACATATTGATCATGCTTGATGACTGACAGGTGGTGGAGAATCAGCGGACGGTGACCGTGACCCGGTGCCAGCCGGTCGCCCCGTCCGGGGCCACCGGCGCGGCCAGCGCGGTCTGGGTCTCACCGTTCCGGTCGGTCGCCCGCACCTGGAGGGTGTGCTCGCCCGGGGTCGCCGGCCACCGCCACGACCACTGCACCCAGGTGTCCACCGACACCGCCGGGGCGAGGGTCGCCTGCTGCCAGGCGCCGCCGTCCACCCGCACCTCCACCCGGCTGATCCCCCGGTGCTGTGCCCAGGCCACCCCCGCCACCACCACCTCACCCGCGGTCAGCCGGTTGCGCGGACGCGGGGTGTCGATCCTCGACTGCGTCTTCACCGGCCCCTGCGCCGACCAGCCCCGCGGCACCCAGTACGCGTCGAAGTCGGCGAAGCTGGTCAGCTCCAGCTCGGTGACCCACTTGCAGGCCGACACGTACCCGTAGAGGCCGGGCACCACCATCCGCACCGGGAACCCGTGCTCGACCGGCAGCGGCTCGCCGTTCATCCCCACCGCCAGCAGGGCGTCCCGGCCGTCGCGCAGCACCGCCGTCGGGGTGCCGCAGGTCCAACCGTCGACCGAGCGGCCGACCACCTGGTCGGCCCCCTCCTCCGGCTCGGCCTCGTCCAGCAGCTCCCTGATCGGCACCCCCAGCCAGCGGGCATTGCCGATCAGGTCCCCGCCCACCTCGTTGGAGACGCAGGCCAGGGTCACGTACCGCTCGACCATCGGCCGGGCCAGCAACTCGGCGAAGGTCAGCTCGATCGGGTTGCGCACCCGACCGTGGATGCGCAACCGCCAGGTCTGCGGGTCGACCTGCGGCACCACCAGCGCCGTGTCGATCCGGTAGAACCCGCCGTTCGGGGTGGTGTAGGGGGCGAGCTGGGCCAGGGACAGGTCCGCGCCGGGCGGCACCGGCGGCGCCGCCACCGCCGGGGTGGGCAGGGCGACCGCCTCCCGGGCCGCCGAGACACCCCGCCGGCCGGCGAGCCAGTGCCCACCCAGCCCCACCACCGTCGCCGTGCCCGCGAGCAGGCCGGCCCCGTGCAGGAACCGCCGCCGGGACTCCGGGTCGGTCGACTCCGACGGCTCCGACCCGACGGGCGGCCCGCCGGCCGGAAGCGGCCCGGGGTGGGCGGCCGGTAGCGGGGTGGGCGGCTGCCAGGGCCACGGGTCGAGCTGCCAGGGACCGGCCACGAAGGCCCAGAGCACCAGCCCGCCCAACCCCCCGCCGACCAGGGCGGGGAGCGCGTCGGCGGCATCCGCGCCGGCCCGGGTGAGCGCGGCGGCGGCACCGACACCGGCGAACGCCGCGATACCGGCCAGCCCGACGGCGAGCCGGCGCGCGGCCAGCACGCCGATCCCGGCGGCGAAGGCCGCCAGCAGCACCGCCGTGCCGACCAGCAGGGCGATCTTGTCGTACCGGCCGAAGACGTCGATGGCGAACTGTTTGAGCGGCTCGGGCACCACGTCGACCACCACCCCGCCGACCGCGATCAGCGGCGCGGAACGCGGACCGGTGAGGACGGCGACCGGCTCGGCGACACCGATGGCCACCACGGCGGCGGTGACCCCGGCCAGCGCGGCGAAGCCGCGGGGGGTGCTCATCGGGCAAGTGTCGTCGATCGACCGCCCCGGCCGCCAACCACGTCACCGTTCCGTAAGCAGGTGCCCCGCATGCGTCAGGGCGCACCGCCGACGTACGACGGTGCGCCCTGAACCGGATCTGGCGCGGGGTCAGAAACCGGGGCCGTGCTGGTGGCCGTGGCCGTGCCCACCGGCGGCGGCCGGCTCCGGCTGCTCCGGCTTCTCGACCACCAGGCTCTCGGTGGTCAGCAGCAGGCCGGCGATCGACGCGGCGTTGGTGACCGCGTTGCGGGTCACCTTCACCGGGTCGATGATGCCGGACTTCACCAGGTCGACGTACTCGCCCTTGGCGGCGTCGAGGCCGTGGCCCCAGTCCTGGCCGGCGACCTTCTCCACCACCACGTAACCGTCGTGGCCGGCGTTCTGGGCGATCCAGCGCAGCGGCTCGACCAGCGCCTTGCGCACGATCGAGACGCCGACCTTCTCGTCACCGGTCAGGCCGAGGTCGTCGTCGAGCACCGAGCGGATCTGGGCCAGCGCGGCACCGCCGCCGGGGACCGTACCCTCCTCGACCGCGGCCTTGGTCGCGGCGATCGCGTCCTCGATGCGGTGCTTGCGCTCCTTCATCTCGACCTCGGTCGCCGCGCCGGCCTTGATGACCGCGATGCCACCGGAGAGCTTGGCCAGCCGCTCGGCCAGCTTCTCCCGGTCCCAGTCGGAGTCGGACGCCTCGATCTCCTTGCGGATCTGGGCGACCCGGTCGGTGACCTCGGCGGACTTGCCGCCGCCGTCGACGACGGTGGTGTTCTCCTTGTCGACCACGACCCGCCGGGCGGTGCCGAGCGCCTCCAGGCCCACCTGGTCGAGCCGGTAGCCCAGCTCCGGGGCGACCAGCTCGGCTCCGGTCAGGATCGCCATGTCCTGGAGCATCGCCTTGCGCCGGTCGCCGAAGCCGGGGGCCTTGACCGCGCAGACCTTGATGGTCTTGCGGAGCGCGTTGACCACCAGGGTGGACAGCGCCTGGCCCTCGACGTCCTCGGCGACGATCAGCAGCGGCTTGCTGTTCTGGAGGACCTTCTCCAGCAGCGGCAGCAGCTCCTCGATCGCCGAGATCTTCTGCGTGGTGATGAGGATGTACGGGTCGTCCAGCACCGACTCCTGCGACTCCGCGTCGGTGACGAAGTTCGGCGAGATGAAGCCCTTGTCGAACTGGAGACCCTCGGTCACCTCCAGCTCGGTGGTGAGGGTGGAGCCCTCCTCGACGGTGATGACACCGTCACGGCCGACCTTCTCCATCGCCTCGGCGATCAGCGCGCCGATGGTGGCGTCCTGCGCGGAGATCGTCGCGACGTGCGCGATCGACTCCTTGTCGGCCACCTCCACGGCCCGGCCGAGCAGCGCCTCGGAGACCTTGGTGGCCGCCGCGTCGACGCCCCGCTTGAGGCCGGTCGGGTTGGCCCCGGCGGCCACGTTGCGCAGGCCCTCGCGCACCATCGCCTGGGCCAGCACGGTCGCGGTGGTGGTCCCGTCGCCGGCGACGTCGTTGGTCTTCGTCGCCACCTCCTTGACCAGCTGCGCGCCGAGGTTCTCGTACGGGTTGGTGAGCTCGATCTCCTTGGCGATGGTCACACCATCGTTGGTGATCGTGGGCGCACCGAATTTCTTGTCCAGGACGACGTTGCGCCCGCGCGGGCCGAGGGTGACCTTGACCGCGTCCGCGAGGGCGTTGACACCGTGCTCCAGCAGGTGCCGGGCGTCGTCCGAGAAGCTCAGGATCTTCGCCATGAATGTCCCTTCGAAGCGACGTCGCCCCGGCCCGGCGAGCCGGACCGGGGCGACGACACTGGAATCGGTTGGTTACTTCTCGATGACCGCGAGAACGTCGCGGGCGGAGAGCACCAGGTACTCCTCGCCGGCGTACTTGATCTCGGTGCCGCCGTACTTCGAGTAGAGAACGGTGTCGCCGACCTTGACGTCGAGCGGCACGCGGTTGCCCTTGTCGTCGATCCGGCCGGGGCCGACGGCGAGGACGGTGCCCTCCTGCGGCTTCTCCTTGGCGGTGTCGGGGATCACGATGCCCGACGCCGTGGTGGTCTCAGCCTCGTTCGCCTGGACCACGATGCGGTCCTCGAGCGGCTTGATCGCAACCTTGGTCGCGGTAGTCACGGGCATACCCTCCTGGGGTACTTGGTTTCGTTGCCGGCCGAGAGTCCGACCGGCGTCAATTGCCACATGCCACCGGGCGGGGCCGTCGTCGCGGGTGCCGGTCCGCCTGGCGTTCAGCACCCGGACCGGATGGCCCGGACGCTGGCACCCTCGGGGTGAGAGTGCTAATCGCAGGTTATTCCTCGGCTAGCACTCCGTCAAGGAGAGTGCCAACGAGACACCTCCCCGTGTCGCCCCGGTCCGGCACCGGAGCGGACAATGGGCGGGTGGATCTGGACCAGTTCGCCGCCCTGCGTACCCCCGAGGGGTCGGCCGTGCTCGCCGCGGCGACCGAGGTGGCCGGCGGCGACCCGCTGGTCGCGGCGGCGGCGCTGCGCTCGCGCGGGGTGCCGGCCGGGCTGGCCGCCGCCGCGCTGACCCAGGCCGAGCTGCGCCGCCGGGCGGTCGGCAAGTTCGGCCCGGAGGCCGCCGGGATGTTCCTCACCCGCCCCGGCCTGGAGCAGGCCACCCGCCGCGTGGTCGCCGACCGGCGGGCCGCCCGGCTCGCCGCCGCCGGGGTGCACACCCTCGCCGACCTGGGCTGCGGCCTCGGCGCCGACGCACTCGCCGCCGCCCGCGCCGGAATCCGGGTGTACGGGGTGGAGGCCGACCCGGTCACCGCCGCGCTGGCCGCCGCGAACGCCGAGGCGGCCGGGCTGGCCGCGATGTTCACCGTGGAGTGCGGCGACGCGACCGCGTTCGACGTGACCCGGGTCGACGCCGTCTTCTGCGACCCGGCCCGCCGGCGGGCCGGCACCGGGAGACGGATCTTCGAACCGGACGCCTACTCGCCACCGTGGGACTTCGTCACCGGGCTGGCCGGGCGGGTGCCGCACACGGTGGTCAAGGTGGCCCCCGGCCTCGACCACGCGCGGATCCCGGCCGGGACCGAAGCGGAGTGGGTCAGCGTCGACGGCGACCTGGTCGAGGCGGCCCTCTGGGGTGGCCCGCTCGCCGGGGTGCCCCGCCGGGCGACCGTGCTGCGGTCGGAGCGGCCCGCCGCCCGGCAGCGCCCGCCGGGCGGCCCGGGCGAACCGACGACGCGCAGCCACCAGCTGACCGGCGCGGGCGACACGGAGGCGACGGTCGGACCGGTGCGCCGCTACCTGTACGACCCGGATCCGGCGGTGGTCCGGGCACACCTGGTCGCCGAGCTGGCCGGCACGCTGGACGCGACCCTGGCCGACCCGAGCATCGCCTACCTGTACGCCGACACCCCGCGGCCGACACCGTTCGGCCGCTGCCTGGAGATCGTCGACGTGTTGCCGTTCTCGCTGAAGCGGCTGCGGGCGCTACTGCGGGAGCGGCGGATCGGCCGGGTGGAGATCCTCAAGCGGGGCTCGGCGCTGGTGCCCGAACAGCTGCGCCGGGACCTCAGGCTGGCCGGGGAGAACCCGGCCAGCCTGGTGCTGACCCGGGTGGCCGGGGCGCCGACGGTGCTGATCGGCAGACCGGTCGCGGGTGCGGATGAGGGTGCGCCCGGCTAGCGTGACCGGCATGGCGGGACGGGCCACCGCGGCGACGGCGCTGCTGACCAAGCGGAAGATCGCGCACCGCACCCATCCGTACGACGTCTCCCCGGACGCGCCCGACTACGGCGCACTGGTCGCGGCGGCGCTCGGGGTGCCGCCGGAGCGGGTGTTCAAGACGCTGGTCGTCGAGGTGGACGGGGCGCTGGCGGTGGCGGTCGTCCCGGTCACCGGCGAGCTGGACCTCAAGGCGCTGGCGGCGGCGCTGGGCGGCAAACGGGCCGCGCTGGCCGACCGGGCCGTGGCCGAGCGGAGCACCGGATACGTGCGGGGTGGGATCAGCCCGCTCGGTCAGCGACGCCGGTTGCCGACGGTGGTGGACGTCTCCGCGCTGGCCCACGGGACCGTCTACGTCTCGGCCGGCCGCCGGGGGTTGCAGCTCGAACTCGCCCCGGCCGACCTGGTCGCCCTGAGCGGGGCCGGCACCGCCCGGATCGCCGCCGGCTGACCGGGCGGCGGCGGTCGCGGACCGGCCAGGGGCGACGGTTGCGGACCGGACACGAAGCGTGATTACCGGACGGGTGTCCCGGAGGTGACAACCGCGTTGCTGAATTGTTACCGCCGCCAACAAACTTCTGACCTCGGCACCCTTGCGCCCGGGATGTGAGCGGGAATACGTTGCCGGACACAACAAAACACCGACCACTCCTTCCCCCACCCTCGAAAGGACCCGTGCAGACATGCGCAAGGGCTTCCTCACCTTCGCCGCCGTCGGCCTGCTGGCCACCGGCAGCATGGCCGCCTGTGGCGACGACTCCAAGAGCAACGAGGCCGGCGGCAGCACCGACAAGAAGCCGAAGATCGGCGTGATCCTGCCGGACAGCAAGTCCTCCGCCCGCTGGGAGACCGCTGACCGCAGGTTCCTCAAGGAGGCGTTCGACGCCGCCGGTGTCGAATCGGACATCCAGAACGCCCAGAACGACAAGAACGCCTTCCAGACCATCGCCGACCAGATGATCACCGGTGGGGTCACCACCCTGATGATCGTCAACCTGGACTCCGGCACCGGCAAGGCCGTGCTGGACAAGGCGAAGTCGCAGGGTGTCGCGACGATCGACTACGACCGGCTCACCCTGGGCGGCTCGGCCCAGTACTACGTCAGCTTCGACAACGAGGCCGTCGGCAAGCTCCAGGGCGAGGGCCTGGCGAAGTGCCTGACCGAGAAGGGCGTCAAGAACCCGACGGTCGCCTACCTCAACGGCTCGCCGACCGACAACAACGCCACCCTGTTCAAGAACGGCTACGACTCGGTGCTCAAGCCGAAGTTCGAGTCGAAGGAATACACCAAGGGCCCGGACCAGTCGGTGCCGGACTGGGACCCGGCGCAGGGTGCCACGATCTTCGAGCAGATGCTCACCCAGACCGGCGGCAAGATCGACGGTGTGCTCTCCGCCAACGACGGCCTGGGCAACGCGGCCATCTCGGTGCTGAAGAAGAACAAGCTCAACGGCAAGGTCCCGGTGACCGGCCAGGACGCCGACGTGACCGGCCTGCAGAACATCCTCGCCGGTGACCAGTGCATGACCGTCTACAAGGCCGTCAAGAAGGAGGCCGACGCGGCCGCCGAGCTGGCCATCGCCGTGGCGAAGGGCGAGCGCAAGGAGACCGGGCAGACCGTCAAGGACCCGGAGAGCGGCCGGGACGTCCCGTCCGTCCTGCTGGAGCCGAAGGCGATCGACAAGTCGACCGTCAAGGACGTGGTGGCCGACGGCTACGTCGACAAGGCCAAGCTCTGCACCGGCGCGTACGCCGCGCTCTGCACGGCGAACGGCATCAGCTGACCCGTACGACGAGCGTCGTACCCCGTCGACGCGACGCCGCCCGGCACGGAACCTCGTGCCGGGCGGCGCTCGCCGCCGGACGGGCTCCGAGACCTTCCCTCCGTCCGAAGGAGACCCCCGTGTCCGCGACCCCCCTGCTGGAACTGCGCGGGATCGACAAGAGCTTCGGTCCCGTCCAGGTCCTGCGCGACGTCGCCCTCGCCGCCCACGCCGGAGAGGTGACCGCACTGGTCGGCGACAACGGCGCCGGCAAGTCCACCCTGGTCAAGTGCATCAGTGGCATCTATCCGGCCGACGCCGGCGAGTTCCTCTTCGACGGCCGCCCGGTGAGCATCAACAGCCCCCGGGACGCCGCCACGCTCGGCATCGAGGTCGTCTACCAGGACCTCGCGCTCTGCGACAACCTCGACATCGTGCAGAACATGTTCCTCGGCCGGGAGAAGCACAGCGGGCTGGTGCTCGACGAGCCGACCATGGAGCAGATGGCGGCGGAGACCCTGGCCGGGCTCTCCGTACGGACGGTGAAGTCGCTGCGCCAGCACGTCTCCAGCCTCTCCGGCGGCCAGCGGCAGACCGTCGCCATCGCCAAGGCGGTGCTCTGGAACAGCAAGCTGGTCATCCTGGACGAGCCGACCGCCGCGCTGGGCGTGGCACAGACCGCCCAGGTCCTCGAACTGGTCCGCCGGCTGGCCGACAACGGCCTGGCCGTGGTCCTGATCTCGCACAACATGAACGACGTCTTCGCGGTCTCCGACCGGATCGCCGCGCTCTACCTCGGCCAGATGGTCGCCCAGGTGAAGACCACCGACATCACCCACTCGCAGGTCGTCGAGCTGATCACCGCCGGCCGCTCCGGCAACCTCGGCCTCACCGGCGAGCCGGTCACCGCCGGCAACGGCACCGGCGCGGCCCCCGCCGACACCACTCCAGGAGGCGTTCGATGACCACCACCGCCGTGCGCAAGGAAGGCCCGGCGGCGGTCACGCCGTCGCCGACCGTCGGCAGCCACCTCCGCGGCTACTGGGGCCGGGTACGCGGCGGCGACATCGGCGCGCTGCCGGCCGTGCTCGGACTGATCGTGCTCTGCACGGTCTTCTCCGTCATGCGGCCGTCGTTCCTCACCGCCGGCAACTTCGCCAACCTGTTCACCCAGGGCGCGGCGGTCACCCTGATCGCCATGGGGCTGGTCTTCGTCCTGCTACTCGGCGAGATCGACCTCTCCGCCGGCTTCGCCAGCGGGGTCTGCGCGGCCGTCCTGGCCAACGTCGCCACCAAGGCCGGCTACCCCTGGTACGTGGCCGTGCTCGCCGCGATCCTCACCGGCGTGCTCATCGGCACCGTGCTCGGCTTCCTGGTCGCCAAGATCGGCATCCCGTCCTTCGTGGTCACCCTGGCCGGGTTCCTCGCCTTCCAGGGCATCGTGCTGATGCTGATCAGCGGAGGCTCCAACATCCCCGTCAACGACGAGGTGCTGGTGGCCATCGCCAACCGCAACCTCCCGCCCACCCTCGGCTGGGCGCTGGCCGCCATCGCGGTCGGCGGGTACGCGGCCGTGCAGCTGCTGCGGCACCGCAAGCGGCTGGCCCGGGGCCTCACCGCCGACCCGATGGCGGTGGTGCTCGCCCGGATCGGCGGGCTGACCCTGATCCTCGGCATCGCGGTCTACATCCTCAACCAGGAGCGCAGCCGCAACGTCCTGATCAACTCGCTCAAGGGCGTGCCGATCGTGGTGCCGGTCATCGCGGTGCTGCTGATCGTCTGGACCTTCGTGCTCCAGCGCACCAGCTACGGCCGGCACGTCTACGCCGTCGGCGGCAACAAGGAGGCCGCCCGCCGGGCCGGCATCAACGTCGACCGGATCCGGATCTCGGTCTTCGTGATCTGCTCGTCCATGGCGGCCGTCGGCGGCATCGTCGCGGCGAGCCGGGCCAACTCGGTGGACCCGAACACCGGCGGCAGCAACGTGCTGCTCTACGCCGTCGGCGCGGCGGTGATCGGCGGCACCAGCCTCTTCGGCGGCAAGGGCCGGGTCCTCGACGCCGTACTCGGTGGCGCGGTGGTCGCCGTCATCGACAACGGGATGGGCCTGATGGGTTACAGCGCCGGGGTGAAGTACGTGGTCACCGGCGTGGTGCTGCTCCTCGCCGCCAGCGTGGACGCGCTGTCGCGCCGCCGGGCCGCCGCCTCCGGCACCCGCTGATCCGCGGACGCCACCGGCGGGACATGGGGTGCCAGCGACGATGCGGGTAGGACCGAGCCAGGACGAGATCCGGCGGCAGAACCTCGGGGCGCTGCTCCGGCACGTCCACGTGCACGGCGCCACCTCCCGCGCGGAACTCACCACCGCCCTCGGGCTGAACCGCAGCACCATCGGCGCGCTCACCGCCGACCTGGCCGGCGCCGGGCTGGTCAGCGAGGGGACGCCGAAGGAGACCGGCCGGGCCGGACGACCGTCGCTGGTCGTCCGGCCCGAGTCGGCCCGGGTCTACGCGTACGCGTACTCGATCGAGGTGGACCGGCTGCGGGCCGCGCGGGTCGGACTCGGCGGCGAGGTGCTCGACCGCCGTGAACTGGACCGGCCGCGCGACCTGGACGCCGCGGAGACCACCCCGATGCTGGCCGGCGCGCTGAAACAGATGCGGGAACGGGTGCCCGCCGGGTCCATCTGCGTCGGTGCCGGCGTCGCCGTCTGCGGCATGGTCCGCAAGGCCGACGGGCTGGTCCGGCTCGGCCCGACCACCGGATGGGTGGACGAGCCGATCGGCGCGGCGCTCGCCGCCGAGGTGGGCGTGGAGTTGCCGGTCACCGTCGGCAACGTGGCCGACGTCGCCGCCTTCGCCGAACACGCCCGGGGCGTCGCCGCCGGCTGCGACAACGTGATCTACCTCTACGGGGACGTCGGCGTCGGTGCCGGCATCATCGCCGGGGGCCGCCGGCTGACCGGTCACGGCGGGTACGGCGGCGAGGTCGGGCACATGGTGGTGGTGCGCGACGGAACCCCCTGCGAGTGCGGCTCGCGGGGCTGCTGGGAGACCCAGATCGGCGAGTACGGGCTGCTCCGGGCCGCCGGCCGGTCCGACGCCCGGGGCCGCGAGGCGCTGCTGGCCGTCTTCGACGCCGCCGACCGGGGCGACGCCCGCGCCCAGACCGCGGTACGACACGCCGGTGACTGGCTCGGTTTCGGGGTGGCGAACCTGGTCAACATCTTCAACCCCGAGATGGTCATCTTCGGCGGCACCATGCGGGACCTCTACCTGGCCGCCGCCGCCCAGGTCCGCAGCCGGCTCAACGAGACCGGGTTGCCCGCCTGCCTGGAGCACGTCCGGCTGCGCACCCCCAAGCTCGGTGACGACGCGGCGCTGATCGGCGCGGCCGAACTCGCCTTCGAACGGCTCCTCGCCGACCCCCTCGACGTGGGCTGAGCTGCCGCCGCGCGGCGTCCCGCCGGCCGTCCCCACCGCCCCGGTCCGGCCCCGTCCGGGCGAGTTGACCGGCCGGATGAACCGATCGGCCCGACGGTCCGTACCAGTGGGCGGAGGGCAGCCGGGCGGTTCGCTGCCCGGCGCGACAGGTCGGCCCGGATCGAGGAGGCACCGCAGCATGGCACCGCTGGATTCCGTACGTCGTCGGCGAGGGCACCGGACCCACCGGGTGGCGGTGCTGCTCGTCACCTTCCTGGCTGGTCTGGTCGTGCTACCCGGCATGGCGGTCGCCGCACCCGGCGTCCAGTTGAACGCCGCCGACATGACGCTGCTCAACGGCGTCCGGTTGGCTGGCCTGTGGGAGATGCCGGCCGGCACGATGGCCGCCGAGAAGGGCCAGTCCGCGCGGGTACGGGAGGTCGGCGCGGAGATCGCCCGTCAGCACGGCGTCCTCGACGAGCTGGTGGTGCAGGCCGCCAACAAGCTGGGCGCGACGCTGCCGACCGATCCCACCACCGAGCAGAAGGGGTGGCTGACCGAGATGCAGAACGCCTCCGGCGCTCAGTTCGACCAGATCTTCGTGACCCGGCTCCGGCTGGCGCACGGCAAGATCTTCCCGGTGATCGGCGCGGTACGGGCCAGCACCCGGGACAACACCGTACGCAAGCTCGCCGACGAGGCCAACAAGTTCGTGGGCGACCACATGGCCATGCTGGAGAGCACCGGGCTGGTCCGCTGGCAGCAGATGCCGCCGGCCGCGATCCCGGCCGCGCAGAACGACTCGCTGGTCGCCGCCGCCCAGGCCGGGGCCGCCTCCGGCCCGTCGGTCGGGGTCAGCACCACAGTGGTCTGGGCGGTCTTCCTGCTCGCGCTCGGCGCGGGCGGTTACGCCACCTGGCGGGTCATGCGCCGCAGTTGACCCTCCACGTGCGACGACGGCCCGCCGGCCTCACCGCAGGCGGGCCGTTCGGCTGTCCGGCGGCGTGCGGTCAGCGGTCGACCTGGGTGAAGTCCCAGGAGTGCGGGGGCCGGGCGACCAGGATGGCCGGTGGCTCCGGCAGCGCCCGGGGGCTGCTGCGCCACTTCGAGACGACCACCACCCGGTGGTCGGTGGACGAGAAGACCTCACTGGACACGTGCAGCGGGTCGTGTTCGAACTCGGGCAGCGCCGTGTCGCACACCCAGGTGATCAGGTCGGCGACGCCGTACGCCTCTGCCCGCGCCTCCCACATCCGGACGATCATGTCGGCTCCCCTCCGTCACACGCTGACAGTGGTCAGCGGCAGTGCCGAGTCGGCCGGCAGGTCCAGCCGGCTCGGTGCCACCCCGGCCGCCACCAGGTGCGCCCCGAGCGCGGCGACCATCGCCCCGTTGTCGGTGCACAGCCCCGGGCGGGGCACCCGGACCCGGATGCCGTACCGCTGCGCCCGCTGCTCGGCCATCGCCCGCAGCCGGGAGTTGGCCGCCACTCCCCCACCGATGACCAGGGTGTCCACCCCGTGCGCCCGACAGGCGGCCAGCGCCTTGCCGGTGAGCACGTCGCAGACCGCCTCCTGGAAGGAGGCGGCCACGTCGGCCACCGGCACCGGCTCACCGGCACGCCGCCGGCCCTCCACCCAGCGGGCCACCGCCGTCTTCAGCCCGGAGAAGGAGAAGTCGTACCGGTGGGCGGCGAGATCCCTGGCGGCGGTGAGGCCGCGCGGGAAGCCGATCGACGCCGGGTCGCCGGCCCGCGCCTCCCGGTCGATGTACGGGCCGCCCGGGAACGGCAGCCCGAGCAGCCGGGCCACCTTGTCGAACGCCTCCCCGGCCGCGTCGTCGATGGTCGCGCCCAACGGGGTGACCCCCCGGGCCAGATCGTCGACGAGCAGCAGCGAGGAGTGCCCGCCGGAGACCAGCATGGCGATCGCCGGTGCCGGCAGCGGGCCGTGTTCCAGGGTGTCCACCGCGACGTGCGCGGCCAGGTGGTTCACCCCGTACACCGGCTTCTCGGCGGCCACCGCGTAGCCCTTGGCGGCGGCCACCCCTACCAGCAGTGCCCCGGCCAGACCGGGGCCGGCGGTGACCGCGATCGCGTCGATGTCGGCGATGGTCACCCCCGCCTCGCGCAGCGCCCGGTCCATGGTCGGCACGATGGCCTCCAGGTGTGCCCGGCTGGCCACCTCCGGCACCACCCCACCGAACCGGGCGTGTTCGTCCACGCTGGAGGCCAGCGCGTCGGCGAGCAGGGTGTGCCCACGGACGATGCCCACCCCGGTCTCGTCGCAGGAGGTCTCGATGCCGAGGATCAGCGGTTCGTCACCCATGGTCCGTCCCGTCTGCGACCGGTGCCGCGTCGCGCCGCATGACCAGCGCGTCGGTGTTGCTCGGTTGGTAGTAGCCCCGTCGTACGCCGATCGGCTCGAACCCGTACGTCGCGTAGAGCCGTTGGGCGGGGGCGTTGTCGACGGCCACCTCCAGCAGGACACTGTCGATCCCGCGTCGGGCGGCCTCGGCCAGCAGGTCCTCCAGCAGCGCCCGGCCGATCCCGCGCCGCTGGGCGTCCCGGCGGACCGCGATGTTCTGCACCCACGACTCACCGGCCGGATCGACGGTGAGGCCCGCGTAGCCCACCAGCGAGCCGTCGGCGTCCAGGGCCACCCGGTAGTGGTGGCCGCTGGCCAGTTCGTTCCAGAACATCGCCGGCGACCACTGCTCCGCGCCGAACAGGTCCGCCTCGATCAGCAGCACCTCGCCGATGTGCCACCAGCGGAACCGGTCGAGTCGTACCGTCACGGCAGCACCGACTTACGGCTGGTCGCCGCCACCGCGTCCGGCCGGCGCAGGTAGAGCGGGGTGAGCGCCTCACCCGGGGCACCCGCCCGGATCCGTTCGGCGGCCAGGGCGACCAGGGCGGCGGCGTCCGGATACCGGGGTACGACGCGCAGCGGCAGCCCGAGCACGTCGGCGTAGCGGTGGGCGCCGTCCCCGGCCGCCACGGTGACCGCCAGCTCCCGAGCCTGGGCGGCGGCGACCGTCGGGGCGTCCACTGCCGGCCCGGCGATCCGCTGGCCGCTCTCGTCGTAGACCGCCCAGTAGACCTCCTTCCGCCGGGCGTCGGCCGCGACCAGCACCCGCCCCACCCCCGCTGTGGCCCGGCCGGCGGGAGCGTCCCCGGGCGCCACCGGGCCTGCCTCGGTCGAGGCTGCCGCGGTCGAAGATGCGGCGGTCGCGGGTGTCGTGGCCGAAGATGCGGCGGTCGCGGGTGCCGTGGCCGAAGATGCGGCGGTCGCGGGTGTCGCGGTTCCGGGCGCCTCGGTCCCGGATGCCTCGGTCCCGGGGGCGACGGTCGCGGGTGTCGCGGTCGGGTGGCCGATACCGTCGAGGGAGCAGACGCCGTAGGTGGGGATGCCGAGCACCTGGCCCATGGTGGCGGCGGTGACCAGCCCGACCCGCAGCCCGGTGAAAGGGCCGGGGCCGAGCCCGGCGACGATCGCCCCGAGGTCGGCTGGCCGCGCGCCGACATCGGCGAGCACCGTCTCCACCTGCGGGGCGAGCAGTTCACCGTGGGCGCGGGCGTCGACCGTGCACCGGTGCGCCCGCAGCGCGACGCCGTCCGCCGTGACCTCGGCCAGGGCCGCGGTGACCGCGGGAGTCGAGGAGTCCACCACCAGTACGAGCACGGTAAGCCAGCCTAGCCGTCCACCTGGGCCACCCGGTCACAGCCCGCCCCGCCCCTCGGCCGCCGTCCCCGCCGGGCGACGGGCGACGGGCGACGGGCGACGGGCGACGGGCGACGGGCGACGGGCGACGGGCGACGGGCGACGGGCGACGGGAAGTTATATCCGATGTTCAGTGGTATGCCTGTGCGTCATAAATATGACAGCCAGGCATACCACTCACTCCCATCACTGCATCATGCGGGGATGCCTGAGAGTAGTCGCCTCACCACGGAGATCGCCGCCATGCTGCGCTGGGAGCGCAGCGCCCAACGGCTCACCCAGCAGCAACTGGCGGATCGGGCCGGGACCAGTCAGAGCGCGGTGGCCCGGATCGAGCGCGGGGAACGGGTGCCGGGCATGCCGCTGGTGGAACGCCTCTTCGCCGCCCTGGGTCGGCAGCTCACCGTGACCGTCGAGGAGCTGGACAGCCACCTCGACGCCCGGATCGACGCCCTCGCCACGCGGTCGCTCGCCGACCGGATCGACGAACTCGGGCTGGACCGGCTGCTGGACCGGCTGGGTGACCTGCCCCACCTGCTGACCGGCGCCACCGCCGCCCTGCTCCAGGGTGCCCCGGTCCCCGCCGACGCGGTCGAGATCGCTGTGCGGTGGCGCGACTCCGCCCGGTTCACCGCCTGGCTGCAGGCCGCCTACGGGCAGCGGTGGAACGCCCGGTGGCGTGAGTTCGGCGGGCTGTACCTGGCCCCGGAGGAGCCGGGCGAGCACTACTGGTCGACCCGGTACGGCGATATCCGCGCCCAGATGTGCGACGAGCTTCCCGCAGCGATCGAGGTACGGCACGGGGAGCACAGTTACCGGGTGGTGCCGCTGGTCACGGTGGAGCTGACCGACCCGCAGGCCGCCGCCCTGCTGCGCCGGCACCGCCGCCGCTCGGCCGACCACCGCGCCACACCCGACGACCGCGCCACACCCGACGACCGCGATTCGACCGACGACCCCACCTCGGCCCACGACCCGGCCTCGGCCGTCGGCCCCGGCGCGCGAACCGGGCGGTAGGCGTCGACGCTGCTGCCCCGTGCCGGGGGCTCCGCCACCGCACACCGCCGACGTCAGCCGGCGATGCGCGGTGGCGAGAGGGTGGGGAGTGAGGGGCGAGGGGTGGGGCGCGAGGGGTGGGGCGCGAGGGGTGGGGCGCGAGGGGTGGGGTGCGAGGGGTGGGTGGCGAGGCGGCGGGTGGTGAGGGGTGAGGCGGCGGGTGAATCAGCCGGCCGAGCGCTCCCAGTCGATCGGGGGCAGACCGGCATCGGCAAGGGCCTTGTTGGTGGCGCTGAACGGGCGGCTGCCGAGGAAGCCACGCGGGTTCATCGGGCTCGGGTGACCCGCCTCCAGCACCACGTGCCGGGGGTTGGTGACCAGGGCCGCCTTCTTGCGGGCGTAGCCGCCCCAGAGCAGGAAGACCACCGGCTCGTCCCGGGCGTCCAGGGCGCGGATGGTCGCGTCGGTGAACTCCTCCCACCCCTTGTTGCCGTGCGAGCCCGGGCTGGCCTGCCGGACGGTGAGCACCGCGTTGAGCAGCAGCACCCCCTGTGCCGCCCACCCGTCCAGGTTCCCGCTGCGCGGCTTGGGCACCCCCAGGTCCTCGCTCAGCTCCTTGAAGACGTTGCGCAGCGACGGCGGCACGGACACCCCCTCGCGGACGCTGAAGCTCAGCCCGTGCGCCTGCCCCGCCTTGTGGTAAGGGTCCTGACCGAGGATCAGTACCCGGCACTGCTCGGGCTCGCACAACCGGTAGGCGGAGAAGAGATCCTCCACCGGCGGGAAGACGGTCTGGGTGGCGTACTCGCGGGCGACGTAGTCGGCCAGCGCCGCCGTCCGGGCCGGATCCAGGTGCGGGGTGAGCACGGCACGCCACGCCGGCGGCAGCAGTGCCAGCAGGTCGAGGGTGGGGGTGTCGTCGGGCATCGGCAACCTTTCGCAACGAAGTCCCCGGAACTCTAGGCAGCGGGTACGACACCCCTCAGCCCAGGGCGGCCAGCCGCCGCGCCCAGTCCCCGCCCACCGGCTCCAACTCGACCACCCGGGTGTCGTCGTCGCGGCGGTCGATGCGGACCCGCAGGTGGGCGTCGACGAGCTGCTCGACCAGCCCCTCGCCCCACTCGACCACGGTCACCGAGTCGTCCACCGAGGCGTCCAGGTCCAGGTCGTCGATCTCGGCGCGCGGGTCGGTCGCGTCGCCCAACCGGTACGCGTCGGCGTGCACCATGGCCACCGCGCCGCCGCGCGCCGGATCCGGCCGGTGCACCCGGGCGATCACGAAGGTCGGCGAGGTGACGTCGCCGCGTACCCCCAGGCCGGTGCCGAGCCCCTGGGTGAGCGCGGTCTTGCCGGCCCCCAGCGGGCCGGTGAGCAGCAGCAGGTCACCGGCGCGCAGCACGGCGGCCAGCCGCCGGCCGAAGTCCCGGGTGTCCTCGACGGTGGGCAACGTGACGCGCACCGTCACAGCGCCTCCAGGAAACGTTCCAGCGCGGCGTTGACCTCGTCGGCGTGTTCCAGCATCACCACGTGCCCACTGTCTTGGATCTTGAGATACTCGGCGTGCGGCAGCCGGCGGACGATCTCGTCCGAGTGCACCACCGGCGTGATCATGTCCTTGTCGCCCACCACGACCAGCACCGGCGTGCCGCTCAGCGCGGCCAGCGCCGGGAACCGGGAGTGGGTGGCCAGGGTCCGCAGATAGCGGGTCACCGTGTCGGCCGACGTCCGGGAGTTCATCCGCTCCACGTACGACACCAGCGCCGGGCTCGGTTTCGGGGTGCCGAAGCCGTACCGGCGGGTCAGCAGCCAGGCCACGTTGGAGGTGGACCTGCGGGCCCGGTCGATCACGATCCCGCCGTACCGGGTGGCGTTGTTCATCATGAACAGCACCGGCGAGCCGACCCGGCCGAGCAGGGCCGGGGCGACCAGCTTCGTCTCGGCGAGCAACCCGCCCGACGTGGCCATCAGCACCGTGCCGACCACCCGGTCACCGAACAGCTCCGGGTACGCCTCGGCGAACGCCATGATGGTCATCCCACCCATCGAGTGCCCGACCAGCACCAACGGCCCCTCCGGGGCGGTCCGGTCGATCACCCGGCGCAGGGTGTGGCCGAGCGCGGCGAGGTCGTACTCGCCGGTCTCCAACCGGCCCGACCGGCCGTGCCCCGGCTGGTCGTACGCGACGATCCGGTAGTCGCCCCGCTCGGCCAGCAGCTGACGCTGGAAGTGGAACGTCCCCATGTCCAGGCAGAAGCCGTGCACCAGCACCACCGTCGGGTGCCCCGGCACCGGTCGGGTCGGCTCGACCACCTCGACGTGGATGTCGGTGCCGTCCGGCAACTGCAGCCGGTACGCCTCGTCGTAGCGCTGCGCGCCGAAGTCCTCCCCGGTGTACGGGTCGGCGGGGTCGGCCTTGAGCCGGCGGACCAGGGCGCGCTCGGTGGCCACCCCGGCGGCCAGCCCGGCGGCGGCCACCCCCACCGCGGCCCCGACCACGCCGGCCACCCGCCCGGCGGCGGTCCTCGGCCGGGGCACCCGGAACCGGCTGACCGCGCTCACTGTCGCTCGCCGTCGTAGACCCGGGGCACCCGGACCCCGCCGAACCGGGTGACGATCTCGTAGTTGATCGTGCCGACCGCCTCGGCCCAGTCGTCGGCGGTCGGCATCCCGTCGTCGCCGCTGCCGAAGAGGGTCGCCACGTCACCGGCGGCCACCTCGTCGGCGCCGCAGTCGAGGACGAACTGGTCCATGCAGACCCGGCCGGAGATGGTCCGCCGCTTCCCGCCGAGCTGCACCGGGCCGACGTTGGAGGCGTGCCGGGGCACCCCGTCGGCGTAGCCGAGCGGCACCACCGCCAGGTTCGCCTCCTCGGCCGTGGTGTAGGTGTGGCCGTACGACACACCGGTGCCGGCGGGAACCCGCTTGGCGAGCATCACCCGGGCCCGCGCGGTCATCGCCCGGCGCAGCCCGAACTGCTGCCCGGCGATCGGCGACAGCCCGTACACGGCGAGCCCGGGCCGGACCAGGTCGAAGTGGGTGTCCGGCCGGGTCAGGGTGGCCGCCGAGTTGGCCAGGTGCCGGTACCGGGGGCGCAGTCCGGCCCGCTCGGCCATGGCCAGCCCCTCGTGGAAGACCGCCAACTGCCGGTCGGTGGTGGGGTGGCCGGGCGAGTCCGCGTACACGAAGTGGCTCCACACGCCGACCACCTCGACCAGGCCGTCGGCCTGGGCCTTCGCGGCGGCCTCCAGCAGGGCGGGCCAGTCGGCGACGGTGGCCCCGCCCCGGGACAGCCCGGTGTCGATCTTCAGGTGCAGCCGGGCCGGCCGGTCGGCGACCCGACCCGCCTCGACCATCTCGTCGAGCTGGGCCAGGCTCGCGGCGGCCAGGTCCACCCCGGCCGCCACCCCCTCGTGCAGCGGCAGCCCCGGGGTGAGCAGCCAGGCGAGCACCGGCACGGTGATCCCGGCCCGGCGCAGGGTCAACGCCTCGTCGAGGGTGCACACCCCCAGCCAGTCCGCCCCCGCGTCGAGCGCGGCCCGCGCCGACGGGACCATGCCGTGGCCGTACCCGTCGGCCTTCACCACCGCCATCAGCTCGGCGCCGGTGCCCGACCGGAGCCGGGTCACGTTCGCACGGATCGCGTCCAGATCGACGCGTACCTCGGCCTGCCACATGCGCCCAGCCTACTGGCGTCGGTGATCACCCGGTCGCCGGACGCCGACCCCGACCGCCGCACCCATGCCGTCAGAGCAGCGGAGCGACCACCGGGCGCAGCGCCGCCACCACGTCCGGCGCGGTCACCGGGCCGCCCCGGGCCGCCTCCCGACCGGCCAGCCCGTGCAGATACGCCGCGACGGCCGCCGCCCGCTCCGGGGCCAACCCGGCGGCGAGCAGCGCGCCGAGCAGCCCGGCCAGCACGTCCCCGGTACCCCCGGTGGCCAGCGCGGGACTGCCGGTCGGGTTGACGTACGCCCGGCCGTCCGGCGTGCCGACGACCGTGCGGTCCCCCTTGAGCAGCACCGTCGCGTTCATCCAGGCGGCCAGCCGCAGCGCGGCGGCGACCCGGTCGGCCCCCGGCTCCTCGCCGCACAGCCGGGTGAACTCCCGGTCGTGCGGGGTGACCACGATCGGGGCGTCCCGGTGGCGCAGCCGGTCGGCGAGCGAGCCGTCCACCAGCAGGGTCAGCGCGTCCGCGTCGAGTACCACCGGCACCGGCGCGGCCAGCACCGCGCGCAGCTCCGCACCGGCCTGTTCGTCGGTGCCCAGGCCGGAGCCGCAGACCCAGGCCTGCACCCGGCCCGCCCCGGCCACCCGGTCGGTGGCGATCGCCGACGGGTGCTGGCGGACCACCTCGTCCCGGGCCCCACCGGCGTACCGGACCAGGCCGGTGGGGCCGGCCAGCGCGCCACCCACCGAGAGCACCGCCGCCCCCGGGTAGGTCCGCGACCCGGTGGCCACCCCGACCACGCCCCGGCTGTACTTCTCCGCCGACGCCCCGGCGCGGGGCCACCAGGCCCGCACGTCCGACCACTCGGTGACCCGCAGTGCGGGATCCCCGCGCAGCCACGGACCGAGCCCGATGTCGACCAGCTCCACCTGACCGGCGAGCGGGGCCGCCGGGCCGACCACCAGGGCCGGCTTCAGCGCGCCGAACGCCACCGTGACGTCCGCCCGCACGGCGCGGGGCCGACCCGTGTCGTCCGTCGGCACGTCCCCGGTGTCCACCGCCACCCCGCTGGGCACGTCCACCGCGACCACGGTGGCCCGGCCGCCGTCGCGACCCCGCAGCGCGGGCAGGTCGGCGACGATCCGGTCGGCATTCTCCCGCAGGCCGCCGGTGCCCCCGATCCCGACGATCCCGTCGAGCACCAGGTCGACCACGGCGGGCGGGGCGTCGACCAACCGTCCCCCGGCGGCCCGCAGCGCGGCCAGGCCCTCGGCGTGCGCCCGGCCGGGGCTGGTCGGCAACACGGCGACCTGCGCGCCGCGCCGGGCCAGCCGCTCGCCCGCGTACAGCGCGTCGCCGCCGTTGTCGCCGGAGCCGACCAGCAGCAGCACCCGCGCGCCGTACACCCCGCCCCGGTCGGCGAGCAGCAGGGCGCAGCGCCGGGCCAGCCCCGCCGCCGCCCGCTGCATCAGCGTCCCGGGCGCCACGGTGGACATCAGACCGGCCTCCGCCGCGCGTACGTCCGCCACCCGCCACACCGGTTTCATCCCGCCCCCGTCCTCCCGCCGGCCGGTCCGTCCGCACCGACGGCCCGTCGATCACCCGGACGACCCGCCCGTCGCGGTCGACGCGCCCCCGTCCTGGCCGGCATCACCCTACCGACGGTGGGGGCGGCAGGTTAGCCATCGGCGGCGCGGCAGGCAAGTCCTGTGGACGACCCCCGGGTACGACCGCCGCCCGTCGTCCACAGGGCCGCGCCGGCAGCCGCCGGGTCACCTAGCGTCGGGGCACGGTCACCGGTGGGGGCCGACGAGGTGGGCACGGGAGGCGGGCGATGACGAACGAACCGGTGGAGGTCGACGTGTCGGTGCTGCGGGTCGCGGCCGGCGGGCTGGCCGACGAGGCGCACGCGTTGGCGCAGGGGCTGATGGGCCGGCCCGGGTTGGTGCCGTCCGCGCCGGGATGGCGGGCCGGCACGGCGCTGGCCGGGCTGGAGTCGGCGGTGCACGCCTGGCACGGGGCGCTCGGCGTCCGGGTGGCGGAGACCGGCGCCGCCCTGCGCGCCGCCGCCGAGGCGTACGCGGCGGCCGACGACCGGGCCGCCGGGCGGCTGGTCGGCCGACTCCGATGATCGGGTACGCCCAGCTCTGGACCGCTTCCCCCGGTGACTGGGACGCCGCGGGGGTGGCCTGGCGCGGGGTGGACGCGCCCGTCGGGCGGCGGCGGGCCGGGCTGGCCGACCGGGCGGCGGCGCTACGCACGGGCTGGCGCGGCACGGCGGCCACGGCGGCCGACGTCCGGCTCGGCGGGCTGCGGGCGGAGTTGACGACCATCCTGCCGGCGCTGGTCGAGACCGAGCAGGCGCTCGCCGAGTTCGCCGGTCGGCTCCGGGTGGCGAAGGCCCGCCTCGCCGAGGCGGTGGCGGTCGCCGACCGCACCGGAGTGGCGGTCGACCGGCACGGCGGGGCACGGGCGGCCCCGCAGGCCTGGCACGGCCCGGAGTCCGGCGCGCTGCCGGGCCACCCCGACCCACGACCCGCCGGGGCGGGGACGGTCTCCCCGGCGGCGGTGGGTCAGGTGGCGGCGGCCCTGCGGGAGGCGCTCACCCAGGCCGACGCGGCCGACCGGGAGGCCACCGCCCGGTTGACCGAGCTGGCCGGGGCGGCCCGTACCGGCTGGGTCGAGCCGCCGCCACCCGGGCGACCGGCCGACGACGCCACCCCGGCGACGGTCCGCGCCTGGTGGGCCGGCCTCACCCCGGCCCAGCGGCGTTGGCTGGTGCTGCACGAGCCGGCCCGGACCGGGCCGCGTGACGGGGTGCCGGCGGCGGCGCGGGACCAGGCGAACCGGTTGCTGCTGGCGGGGCACCGGGAGGCGCTGCTGGCCGAACGGCGGTCGCTGTCGGCCCGCCGGCCGGGCGAGCGCGCCGCGCTACGGCGGATCGACCGGGCGCTGGCCGTCCTGGACCGGCTCGCCGGCCGGCTGGCCTCGACGGGGACGCCCAGGGCTTACCTGCTCGGGCTCGACCCGGCCGGCGACGGGCGGGCGATCGTCGCGCTGGGCAACCCGGACCGGGCCGCCCGGGTGCTGACCTACGTGCCGGGGATGACCAGCGACCTCGCCGACGTCCCCGGCGAACTGGGCCGGGCCGCCCGGGTCCAGGCCCGGTGCACCGCCATCGCCCCGGGCGAGGAGACGGCGGCGGTGCTCTGGCTGGACTACGACGCCCCCGACTTCCTGCCCGAGGCCTCCTCGCCGGCCCAGGCCCGGGACGCCGGGTCGGCGCTGCACCGGTTCCAGGAGGGGCTGCGCGCCACCCACGACGGGCCGGCGGCCCGGCAGACCGTGCTCGGGCACAGCTACGGCTCGCTGGTGGTGGGCAGCGCCGCCCGGGACCACGGGCTGGCCGCCGACGCGTTGGCCTTCGTCGGCTCACCCGGCGTCGGGGTGGACCGGGCCGACGCGCTCGGTCTACCGCCGGACCGGGTCTGGGCCAGCACCGCCCGCGACGACGTGATCGCGCTGGTCGAGCCGCCCCGCGACCTGGCCGGTCGGGCGGTGCTGGCCACCTCGCCGCTGGCCAGCGCCGCCTGGCTGCTCCGCCCGGACGACCACCAGCTGTGGTTCGGGCACGACCCGAGCGATCCGGGCTTCGGCGGCCGGACCTTCCCCAGTGGCCGGTACGGTCACACCGGCTACTGGGAGCCCGGCAACCCCGCCCTGGACGGGATGGCCCGGATCGTGCTCGGCCGATGACCGGCGTCCTACTCGACGGTGACCGACTTCGCCAGGTTGCGCGGCTGGTCGACGTCGTGCCCCCGGGCGGCGGCGATCTCGGCCGCGAGCACCTGCAGGGGGACGGTGGTGACCAGCGGCGCGAGCAGGGTGGGCGTACGCGGCACGTAGATCAGGTGGTCGGCGTAGCGGACGACCGCCTGGTCGCCCTCCTCGGCGATCACGATGGTCCGTGCCCCCCGGGCCCGGACCTCCTGGATGTTCGAGACGACCTTGTCGTGCAGCATGCCCCGGCCGACCGGCGACGGCACCACGCAGATCACCGGGGTGCCCTTGTCGATCAGGGCGATCGGCCCGTGCTTCAGCTCACCGGCGGCGAACCCCTCGGCGTGCATGTACGCCAGCTCCTTGAGCTTGAGCGCACCCTCCAGGGCGACCGGGTAGCCGACGTGCCGGCCGATGAAGAGCACCGTCGGCTCGGACTTCAGCTCCCGGGCCAGCTCCCGCACCGGCTCGATCCGGCCGAGCAGCTCGCGCAGCTTGTCCGGCATCTCCTGGAGCTGGGCCACCACCGCGCCGACCTCGTCGGCGAACTTGATCCCGCGTACCTGGGCCAGGTGCAGGCCGATCAGGTAGCAGGCGACCAGCTGGGTGAGGAACGCCTTGGTGGAGGCGACCGCGATCTCCGGGCCGCCGTGGGTGTAGAGCACCGCGTCGGACTCACGCGGGATGGTGGAGCCGTTGGTGTTGCAGATGGCCAGCACCCGGGCCTTCTGCTCCTTGGCGTGCCGCAGCGCCATCAGGGTGTCCATCGTCTCGCCGGACTGCGAGATCACCACGATCAGGGTGGACCGGTCGAGCACCGGGTCGCGGTAGCGGAACTCGCTGGCCAGTTCCACCTCGCAGGGGATCCGGGTCCAGTGCTCGATGGCGTACTTGGCGACCATGCCGGAGTGGTACGCGGTGCCGCAGGCGACGATGAAGATCTTGTCGACGTCGCGCAGGTCCTGGTCGCTGAGGCGGACCTCGTCCAGGGCGATCTCCCCGGTCTCGGTGAGCCGGCCGAGCAGGGTGTCCGCGATGGCCTGCGGCTGCTCCTCGATCTCCTTGAGCATGAACCAGTCGTAACCGCCCTTCTCGGCGGCCGACGAGTCCCAGTCGATGTGGAAGTCCTTGCCGGTGGCCGGCTCCCCGTCGAAGTCGGTGATCTCGATGCTGTCGGCGGTGATCAGGACGAGCTGGTCCTGGCCCAGCTCGACCGCCTCGCGGGTGTGCTCGATGAACGCCGCGACGTCGCTGGCCAGGTAGTTCTCCCCGTCGCCCCGGCCGACCACCAGCGGCGAGTTACGCCGCGCGCCGACCACCGCACCGGGGACGGCGGCGTCCACGGCGAGCAGGGTGAAGGCGCCCTCCAGCCGTCGGCACACCACCCGCATCCCGGCGGCGAGCAGCTGGGGGCCGTCGGTCCCACCCGCCGCGCGCAGCTCGGCGAGCGCACGGGCGAGCAGGTGAGCGGCGCACTCGGTGTCGGTGTCGCTGGTGAACTGGACCCCGTCGTCCTCCAGCTCGGCGCGGAGCTTGGCGAAGTTCTCGATGATGCCGTTGTGGATCACGGCGACCCGGCCGTCGGGGGCCACGTGCGGGTGGGCGTTACGGTCGGTCGGCCCGCCGTGGGTGGCCCACCGGGTGTGCCCGATGCCGGTGGTGCCGTCGCCGATGCCGACCGGGCTGGCGGCGCAGTCCTCCGGGTTGCTGGCGGCCCGCTCGGAGAGCACCTTCTCCAGGTTGGCCAGCTTGCCGGCCTTCTTCTCGGTGAGCAGCTCGTCGTCGCACACGATCGCGACCCCGGCCGAGTCGTACCCCCGGTACTCCAGCCGGCGCAGCCCGTCGAGCACGATGCCGAGCGCCGGGCGCGAGCCGGCGTAACCCACGATTCCACACATGGTCCGCAGCCTAACCCAGTTTCGCTCATCGCGCGTGCGCAGAAGCCGGGTAAACAATCACCGAAATTGAGCGAACGGATGGTGACCGGCGACAACCGGACGCCCGCCCCACCCGTTCGACGACGCGGGCTTGCGGACCGCCCGACCGTACGACAGTCTCTCGGCGACCCTGGGACGCCCAGGGACGGCCCGCTCGCCCCCTTTCCCACCCTCGCGTCCCCGGAGCGACCATGTCCGACGCGCCCCCACCCGGCGACCCCTCACCCGCGGCCGGCGACACGCCGCCCCCCGCCGACGCGGCGGCTGGCGCGTCCGCCTGGCCTGCGCCGGATCCGCTCGCGGTGCCACCACCCTGGGCGGCCCCCGACCCATGGCCCGGGCCGCCGTCGACCGGTGGTCGGGCCGCCCCGGCTCCTCCCGGCACGCCCGCCGGGGGCTGGGCGGGCATGGCCCCGGTTCCGCCCGGCGGGATGCCCGGCAGGCCACCTGCCGTGGGCTGGGCCGGCGTGGACCCGACCAGGCCCGGCGCGATGCCCGGTGGACTACCCGGCCACGGGTGGCCGCCCCCGGGTTACCCGCCGCCGTTCGCCCACCCGGGGTACCCGCCGCCGGGCGGCCGGAGTTCCACCGGTCAGGTGGTGGCGATCGTGGTGGCGGTGGTCGTGCTGCTCGTCCTGGGCTTCTGCGCCTGCGCCTGCGGGGGCGGTGCGCTGCTGGGTCAACTCGTGCCGGAGTCGACGACCGGGGACGACTACGACTACGACGATCCCGAGCCCGATTGGCCACCGCAGCCGCACCGACCGGCCACGCCCGTCGCCGTGCCCACCCGCGGTCCGGCGGGGCACACCGTACGGTGGGTTCCGCCGGCTGACCGGTGCCACGCCATGCCGGCCCGGTCCGCTGACCCGCCCACCGGCCCGGGGCACGCCGGGCGGGCGCAGCCCCGCGACCGTCCCGGACATGGCGACCCCGCGCCGTGCGGAACCGGGCGTGCCCGAGCCGTAGGCTGACGGGCGTGACGACGCCGACCGATGTCGACCCGCTGGTGGCCCGGATGCGCCCGTTCGGGACGACCGTCTTCGCCGAGATGTCCGCGCTCGCCGTCCGGACCGGGGCGGTCAACCTGGGCCAGGGCTTCCCGGACACCGACGGGCCGCCGGAGATGCTGGCCGCCGCCGCCGAGGCGCTGCGCTCCGGGCAGAACCAGTACCCGCCCGGTCCGGGGATCCCCGTGCTGCGCCGGGCCGTCGCCGAGCACCAGCACCGTTTCCACGGCCTGACGTACGACCCGGACGGCGAGGTGATCGTCACCGCCGGGGCCACCGAGGCGGTCGCCGCGAGCATCCTGGCGCTCTGCGAGGCGGGCGACGAGGTGGTCTGCTTCGAGCCGTACTACGACTCGTACGCGGCGTCGATCGCGTTGGCCGGCGCGGTACGGCGACCGGTGACGTTGCGCCCCGGCGACGACGGCCGGTACGCCTTCGACCCGGCCGAGTTGCGGGCCGCGTTCGGGCCGCGTACCCGGCTGGTGCTGCTGAACTCCCCGCACAACCCGACCGGGAAGGTCTTCACCGCGCCGGAGTTGGCGCTGGTCGCCGACCTCTGTCGGGAGCACGACGTGTACGCGGTCACCGACGAGGTGTACGAGCACCTCGTCTTCACCGACGCCGCCTCCGCTCACCTACCGCTGGCCACCCTGCCCGGGATGCGGGAACGCACCCTGCGCATCTCGTCGGCCGGCAAGACGTTCTCCTGCACCGGGTGGAAGGTGGGCTGGGTCAGTGGCCCCGCCGCGCTGGTCTCGGCGGTGCTGCGGGTCAAGCAGTTCCTCACCTTCGTCAACGCGGCACCGCTGCAACCGGCGGTCGCCGTGGCACTGGCCCTGCCCGACGACTACTACACCGGCTTCCGAGACGCCCTCCAGCGGCAGCGGGACCTGCTGATCGACGGCCTGACCGACGCCGGTTTCACGGTGCTCACCCCGGAGGGGACGTACTTCGTCACCGCCGACATCACCGGTCTCGGCGGTCGCGACGGGCTGGAGTTCTGCCGCTCCCTGCCGGAGCGCTGCGGCGTGGTCGGCGTACCCACCCAGGTCTTCTACGACGACGTCGAGGCCGGTCGCCGGCTGGTCCGGTTCGCCTTCTGCAAGCGTCCCGAGGTGCTGAGCGAGGCGGTCACCCGGCTGCGCACGCTGGCCGACCAGCACTGACCAGCACCCTGGTCACCCCGGCCGACCCGCACTGACCGGCACCCTGGTCGCCCGTCGACGGCGGCGGACCGCGCGGCGGCGATCACCCGGCGACCGGCACACCCGCACCGGCAGGCCTGACCGGTGCCGGCTCAGCTGGCAGGGCTGGCGGTACGGACGTGTTCGGCGATCCGCTCGGCCACCGACCGGGCCGTCTCCTCGGTGCCGGCCTCGACCATCACCCGTACCAGCGGTTCGGTGCCGGACGGGCGGAGCAGCACCCGGCCGGTCTCCCCCAGCTCGGCCTCGGCCCGCTCGACCTCGGCCCGCACGGCGGGCGCGGCGGCCCCGACCGTCCGGTCGCCGACCGGCACGTTGATCAGCACCTGGGGCAGCTTGGTGACCACCGAGGCCAGCTCGGCCAGGGAGCGGCCGGTGGCGGCCATCCGGGCCATCAGGTGCAGGCCGGTGAGGACACCGTCCCCGGTGGTGGCGTGCGCGGGCATCACCAGGTGGCCGCTCTGCTCGCCGCCGAGGGCGAGGCCGGAGGCGCGCAGCTCCTCCAACACGTACCGGTCGCCGACCTTGGTCTCGACCAGCCGGATGCCCTGCGCGGACATGGCCAGCCGCAGGCCGAGGTTGCTCATCACGGTGGCGACCAGGGTGTCCCGGGTCAGCTCGCCGGCGTCCCGCAGGGCCAGGGCGAGGATCGCCATCAGCTCGTCACCGTCGACCTCCGCGCCGTCGGCGTCGACCGCCACGCACCGGTCGGCGTCGCCGTCGTGGGCGAGGCCCAGGTGCGCGCCGTGCTCGACCACGGCGGCCCGCAGCCCGTCGAGGTGGTTGGAACCGCACTCGTCGTTGATGTTGAGGCCGTCCGGCTCGGCGTGGATCGCGATCACCTCGGCGCCGGCCTCCCGGTAGGCGACCGGGGCGACCTCGGCGGCGGCGCCGTTGGCGCAGTCGACCACGACCTTGATGCCGTCGAGGCGGTGCGGCACGGTGCCGACCAGGTGCTGCACGTAGTGGTCGGCGCCGTCGAGCAGGTCGTGCACCCGGCCGACCCCCGCGCCGACCGGGCGGTCCCAGGCCGTGGTGGCGTTCGCCTCGACGGCCGCCTCGATCCGCAGCTCGATCTCGTCGGGCAGCTTGTGCCCTCCGGCGGCGAACAGCTTGATCCCGTTGTCCGGCATCGGGTTGTGCGACGCGGAGAGCATCACACCCAGGTCCGCCTTGGCCTCGGCGGTCAGGAACGCCACGGCGGGGGTGGGCAGCACGCCGACCCGGACCACGCTCGCTCCGGCGCTGGTCAGGCCGGCGACCACGGCGGCCTCCAGCATCTCGCCGCTGGCCCGGGTGTCCCGCCCGACCACCGCCAGCGGCGGGTGGCTGCGGTCCGACTCGGCCAGCGTGTGCGCGGCGGCCACCGCCACGGCGAGCGCCAACTCCGGGGTGAGATCGACGTTCGCCCGCCCGCGTACGCCGTCCGTGCCGAACAACCGCCCCATACCCGCCAACCTCCGGTGCAACTGCGATGAGTGGAGAAAGCGCGACGGCCGGGCCACCTCCCGCGGAGGGGAGGCGGACCCGGCCGTTCGTCAGAAGTACAACGCGCCGTTGGTGATCAGCGCTTCGAGTACTGCGGAGCCTTACGGGCCTTCTTGAGACCGTACTTCTTGCTCTCCTTGACCCGGGCGTCCCGGGTGAGGAAGCCGGCCTTCTTCAGGGCCGGGCGGTCGTCCGGCTCGCTGACGATCAGCGCGCGGGCGATGGCCAGCCGCAGCGCACCCGCCTGGCCGGTGGTGCCGCCGCCCCGCAGGTTGGCGATGACGTCGAACATCTCGGGCTTCTCGGCGGTGACCAGCGGGTCCTTGATGAGCTGCTGGTGCACCTTGCTCGGGAAGTAGGCCTCGAGGTCGCGGCCGTTGCAGGTGATCTTGCCGCTGCCCGGGACGATACGGACCCGGACGATGGCCTCCTTGCGGCGGCCGACGGTCTGGATCGGCCGGTCACCATGCGGCGCGCGGGCGACGGGCGCGGGCGCTTCGGTGGCCTCGGGGGCGACCTCGGTCTCGATGATGTCGGTCATGCTGTTTCCTTCGCCCTCGCTCACTGCGCGATCTGCTTGATCTCGAACGGCACCGGCTGCTGCGCCAGGTGCGGGTGCTCGGCACCGGCGTAGACCTTCAGCTTCTTGATCAGCTGACGGCCGAGCTTGTTGTGCGGGAGCATCCCCTTAACCGCCAGCTCGATGGCCCGCTCGGGCCGCTTGGTCAGCAGCTCGTCGTAGCCGACCTGCTTGAGGCCGCCCGGGTAACCGGAGTGCCGGTAGGCGACCTTGGTCTGCCGCTTGTTGCCGGTCAGCGCCACCTTGCCCGCGTTCACGATGACGACGAAGTCGCCCGTGTCGACGTGCGGCGCGAAAGTCGGCTTGTGCTTGCCGCGCAGCAGCGTGGCGGCGTGGGTGGCCAGGCGGCCCAGCACGACATCAGAGGCGTCGATAACGTGCCACTGACGCTCGATCTCACCCGGCTTCGGGCTGTACGTACGCACAGGTCTACCTTGTCTCGTCGTCGGTCTGGGGTCGCGCGCCGAGGTGACCAGAGGCTTCCCGGCCGGACCAGCGCGCACGAACGACCAAGCGTACCTGAGCGGCACGCCTCTGGATGTCGTACAACAGCAGGCAACGATACCCGGCACCCCAGCGGCTGGTCAAAACGGGGGGTCGGCCGGCGTGGCCGACGATTCCACCGCATGACGAGGGTCACACACCGACCAGCTTCCCGGGGCCGGGCCGCAGGTAGACCGCCCAGGTGACCACGAAACAGAGCGCGTACCAGCCGATGAAGGCCAGGTAGGCGGCGTCCGCGTTGCCCGAGGTGAGGAAGGACTGCCGGAAGGCCACGTTCACCAGCACCCCACCCGAGGCGCCGACCGCGCCGGCGATGCCGATCAGCGCCCCGGAGCGCCGTCGCGCCCGGCGCTGCGCCGCGGCCGGGTCGCCGGTCAGCTCCGCCTCGGCCACCGCCCGGACCCGGAAGATCGCCGGGATCATCTTGTACGTCGACCCGTTGCCGATGCCGGAGAAGACGAACAGCGCCAGGAACCCGGCCAGGTAGAGCGGGAACGACCGCTCCCGGGCGGCGTAGAGCACCAGCCCGGCCCCGGCGGCCATCGCGACGAAGTTCCAGAAGGTCACCCGCGCCCCGCCCAGCCGGTCGGCGAGCTGCCCGCCGAGCGGCCGGATCAGCGAGCCGATCAGCGGCCCGAGGAAGGTCAGCCAGGCCGCGTCGACCGGGGTGGGGAACCGCTCGGCGAACTGGAGCTGGAGCACCTGGCCGAAGGCGAAGCCGAAGCCGATGAACGAGCCGAAGGTGCCCACGTAGAGCAGCGACATCACCCAGGTGTGCCGGTCGCGGGCGGCCTCGCGCAGCGCGCCGGGCTCGTTGTGGGCGTCCGGGATGTTGTCCAGCCAGCGGGCCGCGGCGAGCGCGGCCAGCACGATCAGCGGCAGGTAGACCGCCGGCACCAACCGGGGGTACGCCGCCCCGGCGGTGGCCAGCACCGCCAGCCCGACCAGCTGCACGGCCGGCACGCCGAGGTTGCCGCCACCGGCGTTGAGCCCGAGCGCCCGGCCCTTGAGCCGGTCCGGGAAGAACAGGTTGATGTTCGCCATCGACGAGGCGAAGTTGCCGCCGCCGACCCCGGTCAGGCAGGCCAGCACCATCAGCGTCGAGTACGACACCCCCGGCTCCAGCAGCACCGCCATCGGCACCGCCGGTACCAGCAGCAGCAGCGCGCTGACTATCGTCCAGTTCCGCCCGCCGAAGCGGGCCACCGCCAGGGTGTACGGCAGCCGCAGCACCGCCCCCAGCGCGGCCGGCACGGCGGTGAGCAGGAACTTCCCGGCCGGGTCGATGCCGTACGCTGGGCCGAGGAAGAGCACGGTGACCGACCAGAGGCTCCACACCGAGAACCCGACGTGCTCGGCGAAGATCGACACCCAGAGGTTGCGTCGGGCGATCGGGGCTCCGGTGGTCCGCCAGAAGGTGGGGTCCTCGGGACGCCAGTCGTCGATCCGGTGCCGCCGACCCGCCCCGGTCATGGCCGCCCCGGTCACGGCGGTCCCGTCGGACGCGATGGTCCCGTCGGACGCGATGGTCCCGTCGGACGCGATGGTCCCGTCGGACGCGATGGTCCCGTCGGACGCGATGGTCCCGTGGGTGGCGATGGCCGGGGCCTGCGGGTCGGCGGCCGGGGCCTGCGGGTCGGTGCCGGTGGCCGGCGGATCGGCGGCGGTGCTGCGGGCGAGCGTGCTCACGGCGACTCCTCCTGCTGGTCGTGGTGAGCCGAACGCTAGGCAGGCCTGGTTTCCCGGAGGGTGCCTCCTCCGGGTCGTTCCGGAAACGGAGATCGCACCTCGGCCCGGATCCGGTGGTGAGACGGCCCACGGAACGCAACGGCCCGGCGACCGGACGGAGCAGCGGCCGGACGACACGACGGCCGGACCGGACGGCGGCCGAACGGCCCGGCGGAGCGGCAGCCGGGCGGTCAGAGTTCCTGGAGGATACGCAGCGCCCGGGTGACCCGGCGCATGGTCTCGGTGTCGGCGACGTCCACGCACTCGGTGAACCACTTCTTCATCGGCGCCGACAGCCGGTCGGGCATCACCACGTTCGCGCCCATCGGCACGGCGAGCGGAGAGTCACGCAGCAGCGCGGTCTCGACCACCTCGGCGACGATCACGATCGGCACGTCGGTGGAGTTGTAGACGTCGGAGCTGATCACCAGCCCGAGCCGTTCCCGGGCGCCCTCGATGCGCCAGACCTCTCCCCTACGCAGCACGTGGGCGACCACCGAAGAGCACGTCGGCGACCATCCCCACCTCGCGGGCGTCGGCGAGGGCGGCGGACTCCAGGTCGAGCCCGGCCCGGCCGACCGCCTCGGCGTGGGCGGTGAAGACCTCCCGTAGCGCCTTCTCCCGGGCGGCCTGGTCCATCCAGGCGGACAGGGAGAGACCTTCCCGCTTGGCGAACCGGCGGGCCTGCTCGATCGTCTCGTCCGAGAACGAGAGAGTCACCTTCGCAGTCATGCCACCGATCCTACCCCTGGTATGACCACCGGTCATTCCCCGCCCGGACCAGCCGGACGGGTGGGCCAGCCGACGAGGCGGGCGGCCAGACAGCCGGGCGGGCAACCCGGCCAGGCGGGTCAGGCGACCGGGCGGTGGCCGCCGAAGACGGCGAACCGCCACGCCTTGTAGAAGCAGTCCACGTCGACCAGGCCGGCGTCGGCCAGCCAACGGCACTGGTCGGCCACCGCCGCCGGACGGTCGTGCCGCATCCGCTCCCGGGCGGCGGCGATCTCGGCGTCGTCCGAGCCGCGCGCGGCGGTCTGCGCCAGCCAGACCTCGTCGTACCGGCGGTCCAGGGCCGGGGTGGGACCGGCCACCTGCTCGGCGTTGACGAACACCCCGCCGGGCCGCAGCGCGTCGGCCGCCCGGCGGTAGAGCGCCCGCTTGCCGTCGTCGTCGAGGTGGTGCACGGCCAGCGCGGAGACCACCGCGTCGTACCGGCCGGGCGGGAGCGGGCCGGCCAGGTCGGCCAGCACGGTGCGGTGCGCCACCCCCCGGGCGGCCAGCCCCTCGGCGGCCACCGCGAGCATCCGCGCGGCCCCGTCGACCAGGGTCACCCGCACGCCGGGCAGCGCGGCGGTGAGCAGCAGCGAGAGCAGCCCGGTGCCGGCGCCCAGGTCGAGCACCTCGGGGGTACGCCCGGCGGCGAGCGCGGCCCGCAGCGGTGGGGCGGCCACCTCGACGGCGGCGGCGTAGAAGTCGTCGAAGCAGGGGACGAGCCGGCGACGGGCCTGGTCGTACGAGCCCGCCACCGCATCGAAGGCCGCCGTCACGTCCATGCTCAGCTCCTCTCACATCATGGGAAAACTGTCTCACAGTATAGACCCTGCCGGCCGACACGTTTCCCCTGTGCGGTGTGAGCCGCTCTTGACAGGACCGAAACAGAAGGGACGCGGGTCGGAAACCGCCCGGCGGCACGCTTTCCCGACATGACAGACGGTGCACGCGCCGCGACGCGAACGGGGCCACCTCCCCGGGAGGCGGAGACGCACTGCCCGTACTGCGCCCTCCAGTGCGGCATGGTCCTGCGGGACGACGGGGGCGGCGGGATCGAGGTCCGGCCCCGGGAGTTCCCCACCAACCGGGGCGGGCTGTGCCAGAAGGGCTGGACCGCCGCCGAGCTGCTCGACCACCCCGACCGGCTGACCACCCCCCTGGTCCGCGACCCGTCCGGCGAACTGCGCCCGGCCGACTGGGACGTCGCGCTGGACCGGATCGCCACCGGGCTGCGCACCGTCCGACGTGACCACGGGCGCGACGCGGTCGCGGTCTTCGGCGGCGGCGGGCTCACCAACGAGAAGGCGTACGCCCTCGGCAAGTTCGCCCGGGTGGCGCTGCGGACCCGGCACATCGACTACAACGGCCGGTGGTGCATGTCCTCGGCCGCCGCGGCCGGGCTGCGCGCCTTCGGCGTCGACCGGGGACTGCCCTTCCCGCTGACCGACCTGGGCCGCACGGAGACCCTGCTGCTGGTGGGCGCGAACCCGGCCGAGACCATGCCGCCGCTGATGCGGCACCTGGCCGACCAGCAGGCCCGGGGCGGCCGGCTGATCGTGGTCGACCCCCGGCTGACCGCCACCGCCCGCCAGGCCGACCTGCACCTGCAACCGCTGCCCGGCACCGACCTCGCGGTCGCCAACGCGCTGCTGCACATCGCGCTCACCGAGGGCCTGGTCGACCGGGAGTACGTGGCCGCCCGCACCGAGGGCTTCGACGCGGTACGCCGTACCGTCGCCGGGTACTGGCCGGCCGAGGTGGAGCGGCTCTCCGGGGTGCCGGTGGCCGACCTGGAGGAGACCGCCCGCGCGCTCGGCACCGCCGGCTCGGCGGTCATCCTCACCGCCCGGGGCGCCGAACAGCACGCCAAGGGCGTCGACACGGTCAGCGCGTACGTCAACCTCGCCCTCGCCCTCGGTCTGCCCGGCCGCCCCTACTCCGGGTACGGCTGCCTCACCGGCCAGGGGAACGGCCAGGGTGGACGCGAGCACGGCCAGAAGGCCGACCAGCTCCCCGGCTACCGCAAGATCGACGATCCGGCGGCCCGGGCCCACGTCGCCGCGGTCTGGGGGGTGGACCCCGCCGAGCTGCCCGGTCCCGGCGTGCCGGCCTATCAGCTCCTCGATTCGCTCGGCACCCCCGGCGGTCCCCGCGCGCTGCTGGTCTTCGGCTCCAACCCGGTGGTCTCCGCGCCCCGGGCGGCCCGGGTCGAGTCCCGGCTGCGCGGGCTGGACCTGCTGGTGGTGGCCGACTTCCTGCGTTCCGAGACGGCCGAGCTGGCCGACGTGGTGCTACCGGTCGCCCAGTGGGCCGAGGAGGACGGCACGATGACCAACCTGGAGGGTCGGGTGCTGCGTCGCCGCGCGCTGCGCGAGCCACCCCCCGGCGTCCGCACCGACCTGGCGGTCCTCGCCGCCCTCGCCGCCCGCCTCGACGACCCCGCCCCGGGGGGCGCGGCCGGCCCGACCGGCGGCGAGCCGACGAGCAGCGGTCCGGCGGGGATGCCGGACGGGACCGCCCCGACCGGCGGTGATCCGGCGGGGGTGGCGGACGGCACCGTCCCGGCCCGCTTCCCGACCGACCCGAGGGTGGTCTTCGCCGAGCTGCGGCGGGCCTCCGCCGGGGGCGTCGCCGACTACGCCGGGGTCACCTGGGACCGGATCGAGTCGTCCGACGGCGTCTTCTGGCCGTGCCCCGACCCGGAGGGGCCGGACACCCCCCGGCTCTTCGCCGACACCTTCCCCACCCCGTCCGGCCGGGCCCGGTTCCATCCGGTCCAGCACCGGCCGGCGGCCGAGGAGGTCTGCGCCGACTACCCGCTGCACTTCACCACCGGGCGGGTGCTGGCCCAGTACCAGTCGGGCACGCAGACCCGGCGGGTCGCCGCGCTGCGCCGGGCCGCCCCACGGGGCTTCGTCGAGCTGCACCCCGACCTGGCCGCCCGGCTCGGGGTCGCCGAGGGTGACGAGGTACGGGTCGCCTCCCGCCGGGGTGAGCTGCTGGCACCGGCCCGGCTCAGCCCGACGATCCGGCCGGACACCGTCTTCGCGCCGTTCCACTGGCCCGGGGCGGCCCGCGCCAACTCGGTCACCAACGACGCCGTCGACCCGGTCTCCGGGATGCCCGAGTTCAAGATCTGCGCGGTCCGGGTGGAGCGGGCATGACCGGGCGGATCGTGATCGTCGGGTACGGGATGGCCGGTTCCCGGCTCGCCACCGAGCTGCACGCCCGCAACGGCGACCGGAAGGTCACCGTGCTGGGGGCGGAACCGCACCGGGCGTACAACCGGATCATGCTCTCCACGCTGCTGGCCGGCAAGATCGACGAGCCCGACGTGGAGCTGGCCGAGGTCGCCGGGCAGGGCACCGACGTGCGGACCGGCGTGGCAGCCGAAGCGGTCGACCGGGCGGCCCGGACGGTCCGCACCACCGACGGCGAGCGGATCGACTACGACCACCTGGTCCTCGCCACCGGCAGCCGGGCCGTGGTGCCGCCGCTGCCCGGCCTCGACCCGGCCGCCCTGCCGGCCCGGGTGGCCGTCTTCCGCACCCTGGCCGACTGCCGCCGCATTCTCGCCGCCGCCCGCACCGCCCGCACCGCACTGGTGCTCGGTGGCGGTCTGCTCGGCCTGGAGGCGGCCCGCGGGCTGGCCGCCCGGGGGCTGACGGTGACCGTGGTCCACCCCCACCCGCACCTGATGGAACGGCAGCTCGACCCGGCCGCCGGCGCGGTGCTCGCCGACACCCTGGCCGGGCTCGGCGTCACCAGCCGGCTGGGCGTGCCGGCCACCGGGCTGGCCGCTGACGCCGACCGGGTCCGGCTGCACCTGGCCGACGGCACCCACCTCGACGCCGACCTGCTGGTGCTCTCCTGCGGGGTCCGCCCCGATACCGGGCTGGCCGCCGCCGCCGGACTGGCCGTCGACCGGGGGGTGCTGGTCGACGACCGGCTGCGCACCGGTGACGAGGCGATCTCGGCGATCGGCGACTGTGCCCGCCCCGCCGGTGGTCCGACCGGCCTGGTCGCCCCGGCCTGGGCCCAGGCCCGGGTGGTGGCCCGGCTGCTCACCGGCGAGGACGACACGGCCCGCTACCGGCCCCGGCCGGTGGTGACCCGGCTCAAGGCCGCCGGGATCGACCTGGCCGCGATGGGCGACCCGACCGGCGGGCCGGGTGAGGAGTTGACCTTCGCCGACCCGGCCCGGGGGACGTACGCCCGGCTGCGGATCGACGACGACCGGCTGACCGGGGCGATCCTGCTCGGTGACAACCCGTCGGTCGGCACGGTCGTGCAGCTCTTCGACCGGGGTGGCCCGGTCCCCACCGACCGGCGGGCGCTGCTGCTCGGCCGGTCGCTCGGGGTCGCCCCCGCGACGCCCGCCGCCTCCCCGGCGCTGATGCCGGACGCGGCGACCGTCTGCCAGTGCAACGACGTCGACAAGGGCACCCTGGTCCGCTGCTGGCGGGCCGGTGCCCGGACGGTCGACGAGGTGGTCGCCGCGACCCGGGCGGGCACCGGCTGCGGAGGCTGCCGGCAGGCCGTCGGCGGGATCGTCGACTGGCTGTCCGAGGTGGACTCGGTGGGGACGACCCGATGACCGTGATGACACCACGAGGAGGTGACCCGATGACCGGTGGACGATTGGTCGTCGTCGGCAACGGCATGGTCGGCCAGCGGTTCGTCGAGGCGCTGCGCGCCCGCGACCACGACCGGCGCTGGCAGGTGACGGTGCTCGCCGAGGAGCCCCGCCCGGCGTACGACCGGGTCCGGCTGTCCGCGTTCTTCGACGGGGTGACCGCCGACGAGCTGAACCTGCACACCCCGGACGACGGGGTGCAGCTGCGCCTCGGCGACCCGGTGACCGGGATCGACCGGGACCGGCGGGTGGTGACCACCGCGGCCGGGGAGCACCCGTACGACGCGCTGGTGCTGGCCACCGGGTCGTACCCGTTCGTGCCCCCGGTGACCGGCACCGACCTGCCCGGCGTCTTCGTCTACCGCACCCTGGACGACCTGGAGGCGATCCGGGCGCACGCCCGCGGCCGGGCCACCGGGGCGGTGATCGGGGGTGGCCTGCTCGGTCTGGAGGCCGCCAACGCGCTGCGGCTGCTGGGGCTGCGGACCCACGTGGTGGAGTTCGCCCCCCGGCTGATGCCGGTGCAGGTCGACGAGGCGGGCGGCGCGATGCTGCGGCGCTACGTCGAGGAGCTGGGCGTCACCACCCACCTCGGGGTGGGCACCACCGCGCTGCGGCCCGGCCCGGACGGCACGGTCGCCGCGCTGGACCTCTCCGACGGCGGCACGGTCGCCGCCGACCTGGTGGTGGTGGCCGCCGGCATCCGTCCCCGCGACGAGCTGGCCCGCGCCGCCGGGCTGTCGCTCGGCCCGCGCGGCGGGGTGCTGGTCGACGGGAGCTGCCGCAGCGACGACGAGCGGATCTGGGCGGTCGGCGAGTGCGCGGCCGTCGACGGCGCCTGCCACGGGCTGGTCGCCCCCGGGTACGCGATGGCCGAAGTGGTGGCCGACCGGCTGCTCGGCGGCGCGGCCACGTTCCCGGGCGCGGACAGCGCCACCAAGCTCAAGCTCCTCGGTGTCGACGTGGCGTCGTTCGGTGACGCCCACGGCACCACGCCGGGCTGCCTGGACGTCACGTTCACCGACCCGGCCACCCGCTCGTACGCGAAGCTGGTCCTCTCCGACGACGCGCGGACGCTGCTCGGCGGGGTGCTGGTCGGGGACGCGAGCGCCTACCCGACGCTGCGGGCCAGTGTCGGCGGGCCGCTGCCCGCTCCCCCGCTGGCGCTGCTCGCCCCGGCCGGTGAGGGCGGCGGCGGGGTGACCGCGCTGCCCGGCGCGGCGCAGGTCTGCTCCTGCAACGCGGTGACCCGGGACGACATCGACGCGGCGATCGCCGGCGGGGCGTGCGACGTGCCGGCGCTGAAGGCGTGCACCCGGGCCGGGACGAGCTGCGGCTCCTGCGTGCCGATGCTCAAGTCTCTGCTCGACGCGGCCGGGGTGCAGCAGTCCACCGCCCTCTGTGAGCACTTCGACGCCAGCCGCCAGGAGCTGTTCGACATCGTCCGGGTGCGCGGCATCCGGACGTTCTCGCAGCTCGTCGCCGAGCACGGCCGGGGCCGCGGCTGCGACGTCTGCAAGCCGGTGGTGGCGTCGATCCTCGCCTCGCTGGGTGCCGGCCACGTGCTCGACGGCGAGCAGGCGTCGTTGCAGGACACCAACGACCACTTCCTGGCCAACCTGCAACGCGACGGCAGCTACTCGGTGGTGCCCCGGATTCCGGGGGGCGAGATCACCCCGGACAAGCTGATCGTGATCGGGGAGGTGGCCCGCGACTTCCAGCTCTACACCAAGATCACCGGCGGGCAGCGGATCGACCTGTTCGGCGCGCGGGTCGAGCAGTTGCCGCAGATCTGGCGGCGGCTGGTCGACGCCGGCTTCGAGTCCGGCCACGCGTACGGCAAGGCGCTGCGCACGGTGAAGTCCTGCGTCGGCGAGACCTGGTGCCGGTACGGGGTCCAGGACTCGGTCGGCCTGGCCGTCGCGCTGGAGCTGCGCTACCGGGGACTGCGTGCCCCGCACAAGCTCAAGTCGGCGGTCTCCGGCTGTGCCCGGGAGTGCGCCGAGGCCCGCAGCAAGGACTTCGGCATCATCGCCACCGACACCGGGTGGAACCTCTACCTCGGCGGCAACGGCGGCTTCCGCCCCCGGCACGCCGACCTGTTCGCCACCGACCTGTCCACCGACGAGCTGATCACGCTGATCGACCGGTTCCTGATGTTCTACGTCCGCACCGCCGACCGGTTGCAACGCACCGCCGCCTGGATCGAGGCGATGGACGGCGGGCTGGAGCACCTCCGGTCGGTGATCGTCGACGACTCGCTCGGGCTCTGCGCCGAACTCGACTCGGCGATGGCCCGGCACGTCACGTCCTACTCCGACGAGTGGCGCGACGTGCTGGACGACCCGGAACGGCTGCGTCGCTTCACCTCCTTCGTCAACGCCCCCGACGTGCCCGACCCGTCGATCACCTTCGCGGTGGAACGCGGCCAGCCGGTGCCGGCGCGCGACGCCCGCGCCACCGTCGGCATCGCGCCACCCGGGGGAGCCGCGCCACCCGACGGGACGCCCGCCCGGCGCCGCCAGCCGGTCGCCCTCGGTCTGCCGGAGGTACGGCGATGAGCGACACGGCCACCGTCAGCTGGACCCCGGTCTGCCCACTGGACCGGCTGGAGCCCGAGCGGGGCGTCGCCGCCCTGGTCGACGGGGTGCAGGTGGCGCTCTTCCGGCTCGACGACGAGCTGTTCGCGGTCGACAACCTCGATCCGCTCAGCGGCGCGTACGTGATGTCGCGGGGCATCGTCGGCAGCCGGGGCGGGGTGCCCACCGTCGCCTCCCCCCTGCACAAGCAGGTGTACGACCTGCGAACCGGGCTCTGCCTGGACCTGCCCGGGGTGACCCTGCCCCGGTACGACGTCCGCTGCCGGGACGGCCTGGTCGAGGTGCGGCTGCGACAGGAGGAGTGATGCGGGACGAACTGGCCGGCTTCACCATCGGGGTGACCGCCGACCGGCGACGCGACGAACTGGCCGCGTTGCTGGAACGACGCGGTGCCCGGGTGGTGCTCGCCCCGGCCCTGCGGATCGTGCCGCTGGCCGACGACACCGATCTGCGGGACGCCACCCGGGCCTGCCTGGACCGGCCACCGGACGTGCTGATGGCCAACACCGGCATCGGGATGCGCGGCTGGTTGGAGGCCGCCGAGGGCTGGGGGCTGGCCGAGCCGTTGAAGGCCGTGCTGTCCCGGGCGTACGTGGTGGCCCGCGGTCCCAAGGCGCGCGGCGCGATCCGCGCCGCCGGCCTGCACGACCAGTGGTCGCCCGTCTCGGAGAGCTGCGAGGAGGTGGTCGAGCACCTGTGCCGGCGTGGGGTGGCCGGGCAGGTGATCGCCATGCAGCTGCACGGCGACCGGCAGCCGAAGTGCACCGAGGCGCTGGAGGCCGCCGGAGCCACCGTGATCGAGGTGCCCGTCTACCGGTGGGCCCCGCCGACCGACCCGGCCCCGCTGCACCGGCTGATCGACCTGGTCGCCGGCCGGCTGGTCGACGCCGTCACCTTCACGTCGGCCCCGGCGGCGGAGGCGCTGCTGCGCGCCGCGGGCGACCGCACCGAGACGGTGCTCGCCGCCCTGCGCGGGGACGTGCTGGTCAGCTGCGTCGGCGCGGTCACCGCCGAACCGCTGGTGCGCCGGGGGGTGCCGGTCAGTGCGCCGAGCCGGGCGCGGCTCGGCGCACTGGTCCGCACCATCGTGGACGAGTTGCCGCGCCGTACCCTCACCGTCAAGGCGGCCGGGCACCTGCTGACCCTGCGCGGGCACGCGGCCGTCATCGACGGGGAGTTGCGGCCCCTGGCCCCCGCGCCGATGGCGGTGCTACGGGCGCTCGCCGCCCAGCCCGGCCGGGTGCTGTCCCGGACCGAACTGCTGCGCACGCTGCCCCGGGGGGCCGACGAGCACGCGGTGGAGATGGCGGTGGCCCGGCTGCGGGTGGGGCTGCGGGCACCCCGGGTGGTGCAGACCGTCGTCAAGCGCGGCTACCGGCTCCGGGTGGAGTGAGGCCGGCCCCGGGCGGAGTGCGGCCGGCCCCGGACCCGGCACGGCTGACCCCGGGCAGAGTGCGGCCGGCCCCGCGCCCGGCACGGCTGACCCCGGGCGGCGCACGGTGGCGGCCGGGGTCGCCGGTGGTGACGACCCGGCCCGGGGCCTGCGCCGTCACCACCGGCGACCCGCCCGCGCTCAGCCCACCGGGGTCGGGAAGCCCCGGCCGTGCTCGGCCTGGAGCCGGAGCATGGCGTGCTCGACCACGGTCACCAGCACCTGCTTGACCGACTCCCGGTCCCGGGCGTCGCACATCACCAGCGGCACGTCCGCCGAGATGGCGAGCGCTTCCCGGACCTCCTCCGGCTCGTACAGGTCCGAGCCGTCGAACCGGTTCAGCGCGACCACGTACGGCAGTTTGCGGTTCTCGAAGTAGTCCAGCGGGGCGAAGGCGTCGGTGATCCGCCGGGTGTCCACCAGGACGGCGGCCCCCACCGCCCCCCGGATGATCTCGTCCCACATGAACCAGAACCGGGTCTGCCCGGGGGTGCCGAAGAGGTACAGGATCAGGTCCTGCGCCATGGTGATCCGGCCGAAGTCCATGGCGACCGTGGTGGTCTCCTTGCCGGGCACCTTCGACGGATCGTCGATCCCGACGCCCGCGGCGGTCATCAACGCCTCTGTGGTCAGCGGAGTGATCTCGGAGATCGCTCCGACCAGGGTCGTCTTGCCCACGCCGAAGCCGCCCGCGACCACGATCTTCGCGGAGACGATTCCCCGGCTCTGGCGCGACCCGACGGGGTCATAGCCTGCGAAGTCCACTTAGCACCCTTCCAAGGATTTCCATTCGCTCCTCGAACCCCTCGGCGGGAGCGGCAGTGTGTAGCGTGAGCAGACCGTCGGCGACCAGGTCGGCGACCAGCACCCGGGCGACGCCCAACGGCATCCGGGTGTACGCGGCGATCTCCGCCAGCGACTGCGCCCGACCCTCGCAGACGGTGGCGATGCGGTACTTGTCGTGCCCGGCGAAGCGGGACTCGGCCACCTGGGTCGCGCTGGAGGTGAGCACCGCCTCCAGCGCGATGTCCCGGCTCGGCTCGGTGCGGCCCCGGGTGACCGCGTACGGACGGACCAGTGCTCCACGGGGATCCCGTCGGGGGTCCATGCCGCGATCACCTCCTCCCGCCCGGGTCCGCCCCGGTCGCCTCGTCCCCGGCCGGACGCGGTCGCGCCCGGCCACCCCTCCGGCGTGCTACGAACGCACGGCGTCCCGGGGCAGCGGCACCAGCGCCGCGCCCACCCGCTCGACCAGCAACGCCATCTCGTAACCGACCTGGCCGACGTCGCAGCTGCGGGCCGCGAGCACCGCCATCGACGAGCCGTCACTGATCGACATCAGGAACAGGTAACCGCTGTCCATCTCGATCACTGTCTGCAGCACCCCGCCAGCGCTGAACATCCGGGCGGCACCCTCGGTCAGACTCACCACGCCGGAGGTGATCGCGGCGAGCTGGTCGGCCCGGTCGGTGGGCAGGTCCCGCGAGGAGGCGAGCAGCAGCCCGTCCGCGGACACCGCCACCACGTGGGCGATGCCCGCCACGCTGTCGGCGAAGTTGGTGAGCAGCCAACCCATGTCCTGCATGGCAGCTGGCCTGTTCATCGGTTCGTCTCCTTGGTCGAGGTGCTGTTGAGGTCCGCGCCCGCGGTGCGTCCGCGCTGCACACCGCGGTGGTACGCCGAGAGCAGGCCGCGTACTTCGTCGGGGGTACGGCGACTGCGGTCCCGGCCGCCCTTCGGCTCGATCCCGCCGGGCACGAGCTGGGCCTGCGGCACCCGCTTCGGCAGGCCCGAGCGGGTGGTGCCGGCGCTGGCGGGCTCGGCCGCCTGGCTGGCCCGGGACCATCCCTCGTCGGCCGCCGTCCGCCAGGCCTCGGAGTCGCCACCGGCCGGGGCCGCCGGGGCCTCGGTGGCGGCGTGCGGTGGCGCGGGCGGCGCGTCGGTGGTGGCGTATGTCGGCGGCACGGTGGCGGCCGGCGTGTCGGGGACGGTCACGGCGGGCGCCTCCGCAGGGGCCGGGGCGGGCGTGACGGTCGGGGTGCCGGCCGCGGTGGGCGCGGCGGGTACCCGGGTCGGCAGCGGTGGGCGGGACGGCCGGGCCGCGCCGTTCGACCGGGCCGGTGCGGCGGGCGGCTCGTCGTCGAAGCGGGGCCGGGTGAAGATCGCGGTGGCGTCGTCCCCGTGGGACCGGAACCACACCGCCTCCATCTCCCGGAAGATCGGCGAGTCGGCCGGCCGGTCCGGGCGGGCCACCACCGGCGCAGCCGGCGTCGGCGGCGCGTACGACGCCGCCGGAGGGCTGTACGGCGCGGCGGGGGCGGCGTACGACGACGCAGCCGGTGCCGCGAACGGGGTGGCGGCGGGGGCACCCGCGAACGGGGTGGCGGCGGGGGCACCCGCGAACGGACCCGCAGCGGGGGCACCCGCGTACGGACCGGCGGCAGGGGCACCCGCGTAGGGAGCAGCGGCGGGGGCACCCGCGTACGGACCGGCGGCGGGGGTGCCGGCGAACGGCATCGCCGGGCCACCGTAGGAATCCGCGGTGGTGGGGGCGGCCAGCGCACCGGCGACCGGGCCGACCGGGAGCACCGGGGTGGCCTCGGCCGGCGCGGCCCGCCTCGGCAGCGGGTCGATGGTCGGGTTCGCCACCGTGGGGCTGCCGGCCGAGAAGGCGGAGAACCCGGAGTCGGCAGCGGGGGCGGAGACGGGGGTCAGCGGGGGCGCGGAGACCGGGCCGCCGAACTGCACGGCCGGGGCGGTGTCCCGGGCGTCCACCGGCGACTGCCAGGCGGCCGGCGCCGGCGGGGTGGTCCGCCACTGGTCGGTCAACGTCGCCGCGGCGCTGCGGGCACCGGCGAAGGCGTTGCCGATACCGGTCGTGGCGGGCGCGGGCTGCTCGACCGCCAGCGGCTGGCGCGGCCGGTTGACCGCCTGGTCCCGACCCCGGTGGGCGGGGAGCACCACGGTGGCGTTGGGCAGCGTCACCTGCGCCACGGTGCCGCCCTCGACGTTGCGGCGCAGCTCCACCCGGATGCTGTAGCGACCGGCGAGCCGGCTGACCACGGCGAGACCCATCAGCCGGAAGGCGGCCACGTCCACGGTGGGCGGCGCGGCGAGCCGACGGTTGAGCGAGTCCAACTGCTCGTCGGTCAGGCCCAGTCCCCGGTCCTCGATCTGGATCAGCACGTAGTCGCGGATGCGTCGGCCGTCGGCGACCACGGTGGTGGTCGGCGAGGAGAAGCGGGTGGCGTTGTCCAGCAGCTCGGCGACGAGCCGTACCACGTCGTTGACGGCGTGGGCGGCGACCGAGATGTCGGTGTCGACGGTGCCGAACTCGATCCGGTTGTAGAGCTCCACCTCGGACTGGGCGGCCCGCAGCACGTCGACCAGCAACGCGTCGTCGCGACGCGGTACGGCCGAGTCGGCACCGGCCAGCACCAGCAGGTTCTCGTCGTTGCGGCGCATCCGGGTGGCGAGGTGGTCGAGTTCGAAGAGCTGGGCCAGCCGCTTCGGGTCCTCCTCGCCGCGCTCGATCGCGTCCAGCTCGCCGATCATCTTGTCGACCAGGGTCTGACTGCGCCGGGCCAGGTTCAGGAACATCGCCGAGACGCTGGTCCGCAGCGCCGCCTGCTCGGCGGCGACCCGGACGGCCTCCCGGTGGACCACGTTGAAGGCCAGCGCCACCTGGCCGACCTCGTCCCGGTTGGTCAACCGGATCGGATCCCGTACCTGCCGGACGATCTCCTCCACGCCGCCGTCGCTGACGCTGCCCATGTTCTGCAGCCGCTTGACCGCGTCCGGCAGGTCGTGGTTGGCCACCGACAGGGCACCCTCGCGCAGCCGGCGCAGCGAGTGGTTCAGCGAGCGGGCCAGCACCACGGCGAGGGTGATCGCCGTGATCAGGGTGAGCAGCACCAGCACCGACTCGATGACGGCCTGCTGGATCACGTCGCTGCGGGCCTGCTCGGAGCGGGCGAGCAGGGTGTCCTGGAGCTGGATCTCGGTCCACCGCATCAGGTCGTTGACCGCGCCGATCGAGGCGCTGGCGTCGCCCGCGCTGACCGGACTGCGCTGCCCGACCGAGCGGGTGATGTCGGCGGCCACCCGGTCGGCCAGACCGACGGCGTCCCCGGAGACCGCGCCGTCGACCAGCGCCCGCTGGGTGGGGTCGGCGGCGAGGGAGAAGCCGAGCAGCGCCTCCTGCTGGCTGGTCAGGGTCGCCACGAAGGAGGAGAACTGCTCCTCGTCCAGGCGTCCACCGACCAGCGCGGTGTAGGCGACCGCCTCCTCCTCGGCGACGGCGGCCTTGGCCCGGCTGAACGCGGCCACCGCGCGGCGGGCGTCCGCCAGGCTCTCCTGCCCGGACAGCTGCGCCAGGGTGTCGCCGTACGAGACCAGGTCGGTGAGGATCACGCCGTACCGCAGGGTGGCCTCGGCGACCGGCATCTGCCGGCGGTCGAGCACCTCCTGGCGGGTCGCGTCGAGCGTCCGCAGGTGGTCGTCGATCACGGTGAGCCGGTCCCGCACGGCGGTCGGCACCTCGCCGAGGTCGGTGCGCTCGGCCCGGTAGCTGTTGACCCGCTCACCGGTGGCCCGCACCCGCAGGTTGTAGTCGTCCGGGCGCAGCTGGGGGTTGGCCAGAAAAGCTGCGGCGGCCATCCGTTCCTTGTGCAGATCCTGCGTCAGCGCGGAAACCTCGATGGACAGTGCCGTCAGTGACCGGATCTGAGTAGCGTCTACAGCACCCTCGGTAGTGGACACCAGTCGCATTGTTGCCAACAGGACGACTGCGGCGACCGGCACGACCAGAATGAGGGCGAGCTTGGAGCGAATGCGCGCGTCCCGCAGCCGGGGCAGTCGGCGTCCCCGTTCAGGTCCGGCGCTTTCGCCTGGCTCGGGCAGGGCCGTCGGTCCGGTGCTCACGACATCGCCTCCGTCGTATCTTCCACACGCCTGACCCGCCGACCCGCGCCTGGTGCAACGGACAGCGCCATGCGCGGCACGGCCGCGATTTCATCAGAGAAGATCCTGTTTGGGAAGTCGGCAACGAGGCAGAAATCGGTCGGCCGACACGTCGGTCGCCTTTTGCCCTCATTAGCAGGCCACCCCTGAACAGGGCATGTCACTCCAGAGTGTTCGTTCGCCTCTGATGAGTGAGCATCGGTAAATATCTGATGTCCCCACGATGTGAGATTCGCGTCCCGAAACCGCCGACAGCTCCGCGCTTGACCGCAGCGCCCCCGCATTGGCAAGGTTTTGCAGGCTTTCGCGCACACCGTACGGCACCCAATCCCGTTTCTCCACTGAGGACGGACTAGCGGCGGTGAGGGGCCTGCCCCACGCCGCACATGGAGGACTGAGTTGAGCCCCATCCGCTCCGCGACCATCGTGGCGCTCGCATCGGCCGTGCTGGCCACCACGCTCACCGGCTGCTCGTTCGGGGCGGCAGAGGAGGACGACAGCCCGATCACCATCGGCGCCGACCTCGAACTCTCCGGTGCCGCCGCGCCGGTCGGCAAGGCGTACCAGCGCGCCCTGGAACTGAAGGTCGACCAGTTGAACGCCTCCGGCGCACTGGGCAAGCGGAAGGTCAGACTGACGGTCAAGGACAACCGGTCCGACGTCAACGAGTCGCTGCGCAACGTCGGCGACTTCAGCAACGACGCCAAGGTCCACGCCATCATCATGGGTGGCTGCAACGAGTGCGCCGTCGGCGCCGTCCGCACCATCAACGAGCGGAAGATCCCGACGATCGCGCTCGCCCCGTCGGGGGCGGTCGCCAGCCCGGCCCCTGAACGCCGGTACGTGTTCAAGCTCGCGCCGAACGCCGCCGACAGCGCCGCCGCCCTCACCGTCGAGCTGCGCCGGCGCGGGATCACCGAGGTCGGCATCCTGCACAGCGCGGACGACTACGGCCGGGAGGGCCTGGCCGCGTTGGACGACGAGTTCCGCAAGGTCGGCATCAAGCGGGTCCGGGCCGAGGCGGTCCGCACCACCGACACCGAACTCGGCGAGCCGATCCGCCGGCTCGCCAACCGCGACCCCGCCGGCCTGATCATCTGGACCCCGCCGGAGCAGGCCGCCCTCGCCGCCACCGCCGCCGACCAGTCCGGCTACGCCGGGTCGCTCTTCTTCGACGCCGCCGCCGCCGGCGACCTGTTCCTGGGCGGCTCCGGCCGGGCCACCGAGCGGGCCACCCTGATCTTCACCCAGACCATGGTGATCGACGACGTCATCGCCACCACCCCGGCCAAGGCCGCCCGCCGGCAGTGGTTCCAGGACTACACCGCCCGGTTCGGCGGCTACAACGGACTCTCGTCGTTCGCCGCCGACGCGGTCCAGCTGATCGCCGACTCCGCGCTGCGGGCCGGCGGTCCGACCGGCAGCGTCAACCGGGACGGCCTCCGCGACGTCCTGGAGACGTCCCAGCTCGACGGCCTGTCCGGACCGATCCGGATGACCCCGGACAACCACTCCGGCCTGATGCCGCAGGCGCTGACCACGCTGGTGGCCCGGGGCGGCCGATGGCGGCTGGCCGGCTGACGGGCCGGGCTCGCCGCGCTGACGGGCCGCGCCCACGGGCCGGACTTTCCGCGCTGACCGGCCGGGCCGCCCCCGGTGTCTCCACCGTGGGGGCGGCCCGGGTGTCCGCCGTGACCGACGGGCCGACCCCCGAGGTGGGGTCGGCCCGTCGGTGCTCCGTGGCCGGGCGTCCCCGGGGTCAGCGGGCCGAGGTGGTGGCCCGGACCCAGGGCAGGGCCAGCCGCTCGACCAGCGACAGCGCCGAGTAGAGCACGATGCTCATCGTCGCGATCAGCACGATCGCCGCCCACGCCGTGGCGGTGTCGCCGACCCCGTTGTACTGGAGGATCTGGTAACCCAGGCCCGGCTTGTCGGAGTAGAACTCCCCGATCACCGCGCCGATCGCGGCCAGCGGCATCGCCACCTTCAGGCCGACGAAGATCTGCGGCAACGCGGCCGGGAACCGCACCTTGCGGAACGACTGCCACCAGGAGGCGTTCAGCGACCGGGCCAGTTCGGCCAGGTCAGCCGGGGTGGTGGTGAGCCCGGTGGCGGTGGAGAGCACGATCGGGAAGAAGCAGAGCAGGAACACCATGGTCAGGATCGGCTTGGCACCCCAGCCGACCGAGACCACCAGCAGCGGCCCCAGCGCGATCTTGGGCACCGCGTTGACCGCCACCAGCAGCGGGGCGAACATCCGTTCGACCCGCCGGGAGGCGGCCAGCGCCATCCCGATCAGCACCCCGGCGACCGTCGAGAGCAGGAAGCCGAGCAGCGTCATCAGGGTGGTCGTGCCCAGCGCCGGGAAGAGTACGTCCGCGGATGCGGTCAGCGACGACCAGACCGCCTGCGGCGGCGGCAGGGACGCCGGGTGTACCAGGTGCAGCCCGGAGGTGACCGCCCACCAGACGGCCACCGTGACCACCAGGCCGAGCAGCGGCAGACCGACCGTCGCGGGACGCATCCGGGACCGGGGTGACCGGCCGGCCGCCGGGGGGACGGTCGGCGCGGTGCCGCCCGCGGCGGTCGGCGGTCCGGCCGACCCGGGTACGGGACGGGTCCGGATCGACTCCGTCACAGGGTCCTCCTCTCCTGCCGGCACGCTGGCCGGCACGCGACGGGGGTGCGCCCACCGGTCGTCCCGCTGGGTCGCACCCCCGTGGCACCGTCGGTGTCGGTCAGGCCTTCGGCACGAGGTTGAAGTCGATGACCTGGTCCGGGGTGATGTTCGACTTGAGCGCGCCGGCACCCTGGAGGATCGCGATGCTCTTGGCGACCCGGTCGCTGTCCAACGTGCCGATGGCGGTGCCGGAGTTGCTGGAGCGGACGTAGCCGGCCATCAGCTGCAGCTCGGCGGCGGCGGCCGCCGGGTTGGTGGCGTCGACGTTCTTCTTCAGCAGCTCGGCCGCCTCCTGCGGGTTGGCCAGGGCGTACTCCAGACCCTTGAGCAGCGCCGCGGTGAACTTCTTCACCTTCTCCGGGTTCTCCTTGGCGATCTTGCTGGAGGTGATCAGCGCGTTGCCGTAGAGGTCCTGCATCACGTTGCTGTACGGCAGCACGACCGGCTTCTTCTTGGTGACCGCCTCGACGGTCGGCTGCCCGACGACGAACTGGCCGATGCCGTCCACCTGGCCGCCGGCGAGCTGGCCGATCAGCCCCTGCGCGTCACCGTTGACCCAGGTCACCTTGCTGTAGTCCACCCCGGCCATCCGGGCGTACGTCGGGAAGAGGTTGCGCACGACGGAGCCGGGGGTGTCCGCGAGCTTCTTGCCCTCCAGGTCCTTCGGCGTGGCGATGTTCTTGCCCTCGACCGAGACGATGGCGGCCATGGTGCGCTGCTGGATCGCGGCCACCGCCACGAAGTCCTTGGCCACCCCGTTGCCGACCTGGAGCAGGCCACCGGTCAGGTCGATCGGGCCGAAGTCGGCCTGACCGCCGACGATGGTCTGGATGACCGCGCCGGTGCCCTGACCGGGCTTGATCTCCACGTCGAAGCCGGCCTCCTTGAAGAAGCCCTTCTCCTTCGCCACCCAGGCGTACGAGTCACGGCCGAAGTTACCAAACGAGGTGAGGTAGGTCACCTTTTCCAGCGACGTACCGTCGCCGGCCTTTGCGTCCGCCGAGTCGGACCCGCCACTGCAGGCGGAGACCAGGGCGAGGGCGGTGGCCAGGGTGGCCGCGGCGACCGTGCGGGTCAGCCTTGTCATCTGTGCACCATGTCCTTTCCGACCGGGCGGTGTACCCGGAGGGGGTTGTCGTTCCGGCGGCAACCGGCGTGAGGGGGCACCGATGCCGCCGTCGTGAAGGGACTCTTCGCTGGCACAGCGTACGAGACACTTACCGTCACCACACCAGGCGGATCGGGTTGCGGAACGGAAACAACTGCACTCCACCCCGGACGGTGACCAGCCAGCACGCTGGGGATACCCTTGTCAGATTCCTGACCGCCGACTCAGGGGAGACCGACGGCGATGATCCGACTGTCCGATGTGTCGCGTACCTTCGACGGCCGTTCGGGGCGGGTCGAGGCGCTGCGCGGGATCAATCTCGACGTGGCCGAGGGCGAGTTCGTCGCCGTGCTCGGCCGCTCCGGCTGCGGCAAGTCCACCTTACTCAGGATGATCGCCGGGCTGCTGCCGGTCACCGGTGGCGAGATCACCGTCGCCGGCAGCCCGATCACCCGGCCCCGCCGCGACGTCGCGATGCTCTTCCAGAAGCCCGCCCTGCTCCCCTGGCGCACCGTGCTCGACAACGTGCTGCTGCCCGCCGAGATCTTCGGCTGGAGCCGGGCCAAGCACCGCGACCGCGCCCGGCAGCTGCTGGAACTCTCCGGGCTGGCCGGCTTCGAGAAGCGGCTGCCGCACGAACTCTCCGGCGGCATGCAGCAGCGGGTGTCGCTGTGCCGGTCGCTGATCGGCCAGCCCCGGGTGATGCTGATGGACGAGCCCTTCTCCGCCCTGGACGCGCTGACCCGGGAGGAGCTCTCCGGTGAGCTGCAACGGGTGCACATGGAGACCGGCGCGACCGTCGTCTTCGTCACCCACTCCATCGACGAGGCGGTGCTGCTGGCCGACCGGGTGGTCGTGCTCAGCCCCCGCCCCGGCCGGATCCGCAAGATCGTCGAGGTGGACATCCCCCGCCCCCGCACCCTCGGCCGCAACGCGCACCTCGCCGACGTCGCCCGGGTCAGTGCCGACCTGCACGAGCTGCTGATGGAACGGGACCTGCCGGCGGCGGCCGGGGTGGAGGGACGATGACCGTGCGGGTGGCCGTCTTCACCGAGCCGCACCGGGGCGCGAGCTACGACGACCAGCTCCGGTTCGCCCGGCTCTGCGAGGCCGGCGGCTTCGACGGGTTCCTCCGGGCCGACCACTACCGGGCGATGAGCGACGAACCCGGGCTGCCCGGCCCCACCGACGCCTGGCTGACCCTGGCCGCGCTCGCCCGCGAGACCTCCCGCATCCGGCTGGGCACCCTGGTCACCTCGGCCACCTTCCGGCTGCCCGGCCCGCTGGCCGTGATGGTCGCCCAGGTCGACCAGATGAGCGGCGGCCGGGTCGAGCTGGGCATCGGCGCCGGCTGGTACGAGCGGGAGCACACCGCGTACGGCATCCCCTTCCCCGGCGTCGGCGAGCGCTTCGACCGGCTCGCCGAGCAGCTGGAGATCGTCACCGGCCTGTGGCGCACCCCGGTCGGCGAGAGCTACACCTGGGCCGGCGAGTACTACCGGCTGGTCGACGCCCCGGCCCTGCCCAAACCGGTCCAGCAGCCGGGGCCACCGGTGATCGTCGGGGGCCGCGGCCCGAAACGCACCCCCGACCTGGCCGCCCGGTACGCCGACGAGTTCAACGTGCCGTTCACGTCGGTCGGGGAGACCGCCCAGGCGTACGACCGGGTACGGGAGGCCTGCGACCGGGCCGGCCGGGCCGACTCGGGACGGGCGCCACTGGTGTACTCCGCCGGGATCGTGGTGGCGATCGGGCGGACCGACGTCGAAGCCCAGCGCCGGGCCGCGCCGCTGCACGTCAAGAGCGCGCTGCCGCCCGAGGACCCGGTGGTCGGCTCCCCCGCCCAGCTGGTCGACCGGATCGGCGAGTTCGCGGCGGTCGGCGCCACCCGGGTCCACCTCCGGCTGATCGACCTCGACGACCTCGACCAGCTGGAGCTCATCGCCGCCGAAGTGCTCCCCCAACTGGACGGATCCTGATGACCGACGTGACGCACGACCTCGAACTCGGCCCGGTCGGCCAGGAGATCGTCTACGAGAACGACCGGGTGCGGGTCTGGCACATCCGGCTGGCCCCGGGCGAGCGGCAGCCGCTGCACCGGCACGACCACCCGTACCTGGTGATCGCGATCGAGGGTGCGAAGAACGTGGTGCAGACGATCGACGGCACCCGGATCGACGCCGACGAACCCACCGGCGGCGTGGTCTACCGGGATCCGGGCGCCGTCCACATGCTCACCAATGTCGGGGACACGACTTACCTGGCCCGTCTGGTGGAACTCAAGTAGTCGCTGGTAGAGCTTGGGTAACAGCTGGTCCCGGCCACGCCGCGCCGCAGTGGCGATCGGGCGCACCGGGCCGTAACGTGCCCGACATGGCCTTTCGGACGTGGGGCAGACTGCTGCTCACCGCATTCGGGGTGAGCATGTTGGCCGGGGCCGGCCAGCTCGGCATCGCGTACGGCTTCGGCATCGTCCGGCTCGCCGGCGACTTCCCCGACGTCAACCGGTGGCTGGCCCAGCTCGCCTGGGTCGGCTGGTTCGCGGCGACCGCCGCCGTGGTCGGCGCGGTCCTCACCGACCGGCTCGCCCGCCGCGAGGGGCTACCGGAGACCACCGCGGTACGCCTGGCGGTCTCCGGTGCCGCCGCGCTCGGCGCGCTGGTCGTCGCCCCGCTCTGCATGCAGCCCGCGCGGGCCGCCGAACTCGGCGGCGTCGACCCGGTCCGGGCGGCCGGCATCTGTGCGGTCGCCGGGGCGGTGCTCGGCGCGACTGCCGCCTCGGCCGTCCTGCTCCGCCCCCCGCTGGGCTGGAACGTCGCCCTGCTGGCGGGCACGGTCTGGCTACTCGCGGCGGTCTCGGCCACGCCGGGGGTGCTGTCCACCGAGCCGCTGCGCACCGTACGACTGGGGGTGCTGGAGCCGGCCTGGCTCGGCCCGGACCAAGCGCGGTGGCTGGCGACGGTGCTGCTGCCCGTGGTCGCGCTGGTGGCCGGCGCGGTGACCGGGGTGCTCGCCCGACGGCGCGGCCAGGCCCCGCTGATCGGCGGGGCCACCGGCGCGGCCGGCCCGGTGCTGCTCGCCTTCGCCTACCTGACCGCAGGGCCCGGCGACCCGGCGGACCGTTACCAGCTCGGCCCGTACTACGGCGCGCTGATCGCGGTCGTCACCGGCGCGCTCGGCTCGACCACCGCCGCGCTGGTGCGCTGGCCGCTGCTGCCCGCCCGCCCCGCCGCCGGTGACCCGGACGGGGCGATCGAGCCGACCGACATCCTCGCGCCGTTGCCCGCCGTGCCCGGCCCGGCCCCGGCCACGACGGACGGAACCGCCCCGGACAGGACCGTTCCGGCCGGAACCACGGCGGTCGGGACCGCCTGGGACGGCACCGTGGCGGACGAGCCGGTCACCGTGGATCTCGGTGCTGTCGGCCAGAGCCCCGACCCCGACGCATCGGGATCGGGTGGCACCCCAGCCCACTGGGACTGGCCGGATCCCGCCGCCACCGTCACCGACCGACCGACGATCCGCCCGGCTCCGGCTCCGGCTCCGGCTCCGGCTCCGGCTCCGGCTCCGGGCAGTCTGCCCCGGGCCGAGAGCACCGGTGCCGGGCAGGGGCTGGCCGCCGGACCGGCCACCGGGGACGAACCCGCCCCCGCCGCCAAGTCCCGACCGAAGCGGACCCCGAGGACCCGGGCCGCCACCACCGGCGCCCCGGTCGGTTCCACCGCGCGACCCGCCCCCACCTCGGCAGCCGGGGTCGGCGACACCGAGGGCGAACGACCGGCCGCCACCCGATCCGCCCCTGCCTCGCCGACCGAGGTCGGCGACACCGGCGGGAGGCGGCCGGCCGCCACCCGGTCCGGGCTTTCCGGTGCCGCAGCACCGGACAGCACCGAGCCGGACGGCACCACCCTGGACAGCACCACCCTGGACAGCGCCGAGCCGGACAGCACCCGTCCCGGTGCGCGGGCCACCGGTGGCCCCGCCGCCGGCCCGGTACCGCCCGTCGTCGGGTTGCGTCACGTCACGCCGGGCGGGGTCGACGGCATGCCCCGCCCCCGCCACCAACTGCCGGACCTGAGCGGCACCGGTGGACCGACCGACGCCGGCCGCCCCGTACCGGCCCCGGCCGTCCTGCCGTTCCCGGAGCCGGACACCACCGAACGGACGGACACCCCCGGACCGGTCAACCTCCGCTGGGAGGCGGGCAGCTCCCCCGCCGACACCCCGCTGGAGAGGAAGCCCGCCGCCCCGAACTCCGCCGCCCCGGATCCCGCCGGCCCTCCCGCCGGCTCGGATTCCGCCGCCCCCGCGCCTGCCGGCAGCGACGATCACACGACAGCTGGCAGCGACGATCGGAAGGCAGCCGGAAAGACCAAGGGTCGGCGCGGGCTGTTCCGGCGCAACCGGCCGCCCGAGGCCGAGCAGGCGGAAGGCCGAGACGCAGCGCAGGCGACCCCTGACGACGAGTACGTCGACTGGGTCGCCGGCCTGAGCAAGCCCCTGGCCGACAACGAACCGGAACGGGAGAGCGGCCGCCGCTCGCTACGCACCAGCGGCCGCCACCATCGCGACTGACCCTACCCACCCGACGCCCCAGCCCGCACACCCGCGCACCCTCCCCTCCCGCGCCCCCTCCCCCGCGCCCGCGCCCACGCCCGCCCACGCCCACGCCCTCGCCCTCGCTTCGATGATCAAGAGGTTTACGTCAGGGTCCGGCGCAAAGTTGACGCAAACCTCTTGATCACCGCGGTGAAGCACGGGGGGGCGGCGGAGGGCGGGGCGGGGGCGCGGAGGGCGGGGCGGGGGCGCCGGGGTCAGGCCAGGGGGAGGTAGAGGCGGTTGCCGGTGGAGCGGAACTCGGCCGACTTGCCCTGCATGCCCTGGGCGGCGTACTCCTTGAGTTCCTGGGTGATCTTCATGGAGCAGAACTTCGGGCCGCACATCGAGCAGAAGTGCGCGGTCTTCGCCGGCTCCGCCGGGAGCGTCGCGTCGTGGTAGGAGCGGGCGGTCTCCGGGTCCAGCGACAGGTTGAACTGGTCTTCCCAGCGGAACTCGAACCGCGCCTTCGACAGCGCGTCGTCCCAGGCCTGCGCGCCGGGGTGCCCCTTGGCCAGGTCGGCCGCGTGCGCCGCGATCTTGTACGCGATCACGCCGGCCTTCACGTCGTCCCGGTCGGGCAGCCCGAGGTGCTCCTTCGGGGTGACGTAACACAGCATCGCGGTGCCGAACATGCCGATCATCGCGGCCCCGATCGCCGAGGTGATGTGGTCGTACGCCGGTGCGATGTCCGTGGTCAGCGGGCCGAGGGTGTAGAACGGGGCCTCGTGGCACCACTCCTGCTGGAGGTCCACGTTCTCCTTGATCTTGTGCATCGGCACGTGGCCCGGACCCTCGATCATCACCTGCACGTCGTACTCCCAGGCGATCCTGGTCAGTTCACCGAGGGTGCGCAGCTCGGCGAACTGGGCCTCGTCGTTGGCGTCGGCGATCGAGCCGGGCCGCAGGCCGTCGCCGAGCGAGAAGGTCACGTCGTACCGGGCGAGGATCTCGCACAGCTCCCGGAAGTTGGTGTAGAGGAAGTTCTCCTCGTGGTGCGCCAGGCACCAGGCCGCCATGATCGAACCGCCCCGGGAGACGATCCCGGTGACCCGGTCCACCGCCAGCGGCACGTACGGCAGCAGCACCCCCGCGTGCACCGTCATGTAGTCCACGCCCTGCTCGGCCTGCTCGATGACGGTCTCCCGGAACATCTCCCAGCTCAGCTTCACCGGGTCGCCACCGACCTTCTCCAGCGCCTGGTAGATCGGCACGGTGCCGATCGGCACCGGCGAGTTGCGGACGATCGCCTCCCGGGTCTCGTGGATCCGCTTGCCGGTCGACAGGTCCATCACGGTGTCCGCGCCCCACCGGGTGGCCCAGGTCAGCTTCTCCACCTCCTCGGCGACCGACGAGGTCACCGCCGACGTGCCGATGTTGGCGTTCACCTTCACCAGGAACGCCTTGCCGATGATCGCCGGCTCGCACTCGGGGTGGTTGACGTTGAGCGGCAGCACCGCCCGCCCGGCGGCGATCTCGTCCCGGACCAGCTCCGGCGGCAGCCCCTCGCGGATCGCCACGAACTCCATCTCCGGAGTGACCACCCCGGCGCGGGCGTACCAGAGCTGGGTGGGTCGTTTGGCGTCGACGCCGGCCAGCGGGGTGCCCGCGCCCCGGCTCGGCGCGACGTCGCCCCGCTCGGCGATCCACGGACCACGCAGCGGCGGCAGCCCCACCGCCGGGTCCGAGCCGGGGCCGGAGGTGTCGTAGAGGCGGACCGGCGGATTGTCCCCGCTCAGCTCCACCTCGGCGAACGGCACCCGGACGTCCGGCCGGGATCCCTCGACGTAGACCTTGCGACGTGCCTGCATGACAGCCTCCCTGACGGTCATCGGGACCAGCCGAAGTGATCCAACGGGCCGCGTCCCGCGCCCAGTTCCCAACCCCGCCCGCCGGTCAGCGCACGGGTGACGTACTCCTTGGCGGTGGCGACCGCGACCGGCACCGGGTCGCCGGCGGCCAGCCGGACGGCGATGGCGGCCGAGAACGAGCAGCCGGTGCCGTGGCTGTGCCGGGTGTCCACCCGTGGCGCGCGGAGCAGGGTGGTCGTCCCGCCGCCGGCCAGCACGTCGACCGACTCGCCGTCCGCGTCGACGTCGCCGCCGGTGACCACCACGAACTCCGGGCCGCCGGCCGTCAGCGCCCGCGCCGCCTCGACCATCTCCCCGACCGTGGTCACCGGATGTCCGGTGAGGGCGGCGGCCTCCGCGCAGTTCGGCGTCGCCACCCGTGCGTACGGCAGCAGCCGCTCGACCGCCGCCACCACCCCGAGCCGGTGTCCACTGGTGGCGACGAGCACCGGGTCGACGACGAGGTGCGGCAGCCGACCCGCCTTCGCCGCCTCGGCCACCACGTCGGCGACCGCCGGGGTGCCGAGCATCCCGGTCTTCACCGCCCGGACCGCGAAGTCGGCGAGCACGCTGTCGAGCTGCTCGGTGACGGTGCGCGGGGGCAGCGGCAGCACGGCGTCCACGCCCCGGGTGTTCTGCGCGGTGACGGCGGTCAGCACGCTGGTGCCGTACGCGCCGAGGGCGGCGAAGACCTTCAGGTCGGCCTGGATGCCGGCGCCGCCGCCGGAGTCGGAGCCGGCGATGGTCAGCACGGTCGTCGGTGTCATGTCCCCTCCTCGGGCCACGTGTCGCTGATCGGGGTGCGGTCCGTCGGGCGCGTGGCGAAGACACCGGTGAGGGTCGCCGCGACCTCGGCCGGGTCGGCGGCCCGCATGATCGCGCCGAGCACCGCCACCCCGACCGCGCCCGCCTCGACACAGGCCGCCACCTGCTGCGGGGTCTCGATGCCACCCAGCGCGAGTACGGGCACCGGGCTGAGCCGGACCAGCCGGCGCAGCCCGTCCGGGTGCAGGGGTGGGCCGTAGCCGGGTTTGCTGCGGGTGGTCCAGACCGGCGAGAGCGTCACGTAGTGCTCGGTGCTGAGCCGGGCCAGCTCGGCCGGGTCGTGACAGGACCGGCCGACGAGCCGCACGGCCGGCGGCGGGTACGGCCCGGCCGCGGCCAGATGCACTGCCCCACCGGCACCAGCACCGGCACCGGCACCGGCCGAGTCCGGGCCGGCCGAGTCCGGGCCGGCCGAGTCCGGGCCGGCCGAGTCCGGGCCGGCCGAGTCGAAGCCATCGGAGCCGCCGAAGCCGCCGAAGCCATCGGACCCGTCGGAGCCGCCGAAGCCGCTGGAGCCGTCGGAGCCGTCGGACCCGTCGGAGCCGTCGGAGCCGCGGGAGCCGTCGGAGCCGCCGGAGCCGTCGGAGCCGCCGGAGCCGTCGGAGCCGTCGGACCCGTCGGAGCCGCGGGAGCCGCCGGAGCCGTCGGAGCCGTCGGAGCCGCCGGAGCCGCCGGACCCGTCGTCGAGCGGGTCGGGGCCGGCGACGATCAGGGTGCCGCCGGTCCCGGCCAGGACCGCCCGTAGATCGACGGCGAGGGCGACCCGCTCGGCGCGGGGCAGGTCCTTCTCCCGTAGCACCACCCAGCGGACTCCACCCTGCACCGCCCCCGCGACCACGTTGACGAGGTCCGTCCGCGCCGCCCGTCGGTCGGTCAGCAGCAGCACCCCCGACGGCCGACTGTCACCCCGCCCTGACCCCGGACCCGTCCGTACCGTCCCGGTCACCAACCGACCCACCCCCCGACGGCACCCCCTCCGGCCTCTGCACCGACACCGACACCGACACCGGTGCCGACGCCAGTGCCAGTGCCAGTGCCAGTACAGAGATCTTGGAAGCAAGTGGCCCCCTGAGGGGCCGATTTCTTCCAAGATCTACTAGCCTCCGCCCCGGCCGCAGGCGCAGACGCGAGCACAGGCACAGGCTCAGGCGCGAGCACAGACGCAGACGCGAGCACAGGCACAGGCTCAGGCGCGAAAGCAGGCACAAGCGCAGGTGAGAGCGCAGGCACAGGCACAGGCGTAGACACAGCAGAGGGCGGGGACGCAGGCCCGGGCGGGCGGTGGGGGCAGAGGCGGGGGCGGCGGCGGTGGAGGAAGCAGGGGAAGGGGCAGGGGAGACGGTGGTGGCGGGGGCGGTTCACAGGTCCGGCCGTCCGTCGTCGGGAGTGGAGGCGAGGGCGTGGAAGCGGCGGGGAATCCGACCGGCGGTGTACGCGAGCCGCCCGGCCCGGACGGCGTACCGCATGGCGGTGGCCATCGCCGTCGGGTCGGCGGCCCGGGTGACGGCGCTGGCCAGCAGCACCCCGTCGCAGCCCAGCTCCATGGCGAGCGCCGCGTCGGAGGCGGTGCCGATCCCGGCGTCGAGGATCACCGGCACGTCGACGCTCTGCCGGATCAGCCGGATGTGGTGCGGGTTGGTCACGCCCAGCCCGGAGCCGATCGGGGCACCGGCCGGCATCACCGCCGCGCAGCCGATGTCGGCCAGCCGGCGGGCCAGCACCGGGTCGTCGGAGGTGTACGGCAGCACGACGAAGCCGTCGGCGACGAGTTCCTCGGCCGCCCGCAGCAGCTCCACCCCGTCGGGGAGCAGGGTGCGTTCGTCGCCGATCACCTCCAGCTTGACCCAGTCGGTGTCGAACGCCTCCCGGGCCAGCCGGGCCACCTTCACCGCGTCGGCGGCGGTGTAGCAGCCGGCGGTGTTGGGCAGCAGCCGTACCGCACACCGGTCGAGCAGGTCGAGCAGTCCCCCGGCGGTGCCGGGCGCGGTGTCGACCCGGCGCAGGGCCAGGGTGACCAGTCCGGTGTCGGAGGCCCGGATCGCCTGCTCCAGCACGTGCAGGTTGGCCGCGCCGCCGGTGCCGAGGATGAGCCGCGAGGTGAAGGTCTGCCCGGCGATGGTGAGGGGCATCCCGGTCACCCGCCCTGCGCGGCGCTGAGCACCTCGACCCGGTCACCGTCGCGCAGCAGGGTCGCCGGCCAGCCGCCCCGGGGGACCACCTCGCCGTTGACCGCGACGGCGAGCCCGCGGCGTTGCTCGGTGACCGTGGCGACCAGGTCCGCGACGGTCGCGCCGCCGGTCAGTTCACGGCCGACGCCGTTGACGATCAGTCGCACGTGTCCTCCTCAGTGGAACCGGTCGGCGGTGAAGGGGGTGAGCAGCGGGTCCGGCCGGCCGGTGACGATCAGCTCGGTGATCAGGTCGGCGGTGACCGGGGTGAGCACGATGCCGTGCCGGTGGTGGCCGGTGGCGGCGAGCACGCCGGGCCGGCCGGGCAGTGGCCCGAGGACCGGCGCGTTGTCCGGGGTGCCGGGCCGCAGCCCGGCGGTCGCCTCGACCAGCTCGTACTCGGCGAGTTCGGGGACCAGGTCGACGGCGGCCCGGAGCAGCCGCAGCACCGCCCCGGTGGTCACTTCGGTGTCGGCGCGCTCCTCCACGGTCGCCCCGACCACCACCTCGCCGCTGTCCCGGGGGACCAGGTAGACCGCCTCGCCGTCGGCGTACCCCCGGATGACGTGCCGGAAGCACGGCGGGCGGTGGTCGGGCGCGCGCAGCCGCAGCACCTGGCCCTTGACCGGGCGGACCGGCAGCCCGGTCAGCGCGGCGGCGCCGCACCCGGCGGCGACCACGACGACCGGCGCGGTCAGGTCGGCCAGCCGGGTCACCGCGCCGGGGAGCAGGGTCACGCCGGCCCGTTCGGCGGCGACCCGCAGCGCGGCGACCAGCCGGCGCGGGTCGACCTGGTGGTCGCCGGGGGCGACCGCCCCGCCGCGCAGCCGGGGGGTCAGCGCCGGCTCGCGGTCCCGCAGCTGCGACGGGCGCAGCGCGCTGATCGGCAGTCCCAACCCCTGCTGGTACGTCCAGAGTCGGCGCGCCTCGGCCAGGTCGTCCCCGGTCAGCCCGACGACCAGGGTTCCGTCGGTGCGGTGGCCGAAGCCGGTGCCGGCGACGGCGGTGAGGTCGGCGGCGAAGCCCGGCCAGCGGGCGGCCGAGTCGACGAGCAGCCCGGTCAGCTCCCGTTCCCCGAAGTAGGCCTCGGCGACCGGGGCGAGCATGCCGGCGGCGACCCGCGACGCACCGGAGCCGGGGGCCGGATCGTGCACGACCACCCGCAGGCCACGGGCGGCGCAGCGCCAGGCGATCGCCAACCCGACCGGTCCCGCCCCGACCACGGCGACGTCCGGCCCGGTCAGCATGTCAGCGCCGCGATCAGCCCGGCGGTGGCCCGGCCCGGGTCGGCGACGGTGGAGAGCGCCCCGACCACGGCCACCCCGTACGCCCCGGCGGCCCGCAGCGCCGGCACCGTCGCGGCGGTGACCCCGCCGATGGCGATCACCGGCACGGTGACGGCCTCGGCGACGGCGCGTACCCCGGCAGGGCCGATCGGGTCGGGCAGGCCGGTCTTGGTGGTGGTCCGGTGGCACGGGCCGACGCCCAGGTAGCTGGCCCCGGCGGCCACCGCCCGGGCCGCGCCGCCGGGTTCCCGGGCGGTCGCGCCGAGCACGGCGTCGACGCCGAGGACCCGGCGGGCCGCCGCCACGGGCAGGTCGTCCGCGCCGACGTGGCCGCCGTCGGCGTCCACCGCGAGGGCCACGTGCAGCCGGTCGTTGACCAGGCAGGTGGCCCGGTAGGGCAGGCAGAGGGCGCGGACCCGGCGGGCCAGGTCGTAGGCCTGCCGGTCGGTGGTCCCGTCGGTGACCCGGACCTGGACGACCAGCTCGGCGCGGGCCACCGGGAGGGCGGCCCGGACGACGGCGAGCGGGTCGCACCCGGGTCGGGTGTCGGTGATCAGGTGCAGTCGGCCGAGGGACGGCACGGCAACTCTCCTCCCTGCGCCGGCATTATCCGGATCAGGTTCGACGGTCGGGGGCTCTCAGCCCCCCTCTCAGCCCGGTGTACCGGGCTCCCGTGGGTCACGTGTCTGTGACCGTACGACAGATCCGCTGATCCGCCAAGGGGTGTTAGATTGATCCAAGCCTATCGATGACTGTCTTTTGCCCCCTCTCTCCACATAAGCCGGAAAGGTGAGTCGACGATACCGAATCGTTACATGCTCATGCCTTGCCGGAAACCAATCCAGCGGCGCTAATTTGTTCAACCGATCGACATTATTCCGGTGCGCGGCCTCGACGAGGCCGGCACCTGATCGCCACCGATGCGGACCTCGGCGGGCCCGCACCCATCCGACCGGGGACGGTCTGCGGCGAGTCGTCCCCATGCCCCCACCACTGTCCAGCACGGACAAAAGGAGCATGGAGTGTCTCCATCCCGCCATCGCCGCGCACGTCGCGGCCCACTGGGCGCCGGTCTACTGGCCCTCTCCCTACTCGCCAGCGGTCTGATCGGCGGCACCCCCGCCCAGGCCGCTCCCGTCGCGGCGGCCCGGCCACAGGCCGCCCCGGCACCGGCGGCGGCAGCCGCCGAACCGTTCTCCGTCCTGGTCTTCTCCAAGACCGCCGGCTTCCGGCACGACGCCATCCCGGCCGGCATCGCCGCGATCCAGAAGCTCGGCACCGACAACGGGTTCACCGTCGACACCACCGAGGACGGGGCCGCCTTCAACGACACCAACCTGGCCAAGTACCAGGCGGTGATCTGGCTCTCCACCACCGGTGACGTCCTCGACGCCACCCAGCAGGCCGCGTTCGAGCGCTACATCAAGGCCGGCGGCGGCTACGCCGGCGTGCACGCCGCCTCGGACACCGAGTACGACTGGGCCTGGTACGGCAACCTGGTCGGCGCGTACTTCTCCGGCCACCCGGCCAACCAGCAGGCCACCGTCAAGGTCGAGGACCACGCGCACCCGTCCACCGCCGACCTGCCGGACCGCTGGTCCCGCTTCGACGAGTGGTACAACTTCCGCACCAACCCGCGCTCCAAGGTGCACGTGCTGGCCAGCCTGGACGAGAAGTCCTACAGCCCGGGCGCCGGCGCGATGGGCGCCGACCACCCCACCGCCTGGTGCCAGGACTACGACGGCGGCCGGTCCTGGTACACCGGCGGCGGCCACACCCAGGCGTCGTACACCGAGCCGGAGTTCCTCAGCCACCTGCTCGGCGGCATCCGTACCGCGGCCGGGGTGGAGAACGCCGACTGCGGCGCCTCCAAGACCGCGAACTTCGAGAAGGTCACCCTCGACAGCAACACCAACAACCCGATGGAGCTGGACATCGCTCCGGACGGCCGGGTGTTCTACGCCGAGCGCGACGGCCGGGTGCAGATCGTGAAGCCGGACACCGGCAACACGGTCACCGCCGTCCGGCTGGACGTCTTCACCGGCAACGAGGACGGCCTGCTCGGGTTGCGCCTCGACCCGGACTTCGCCACCAACAAGTGGATCTACCTGTACTACGCACCGGCCGGTGGCGCCCCGCGCAACTACCTGTCCCGGTTCACCGTCAACGGTGACACCATCGACAAGGCCACCGAGAAGGTCGTCCTGCAGGTCGACACGCAGCGCAACACCTGCTGCCACGCCGGCGGCAGCATGACCTTCGACTCGCAGGGCAACCTCTACCTGGCCACCGGCGACAACACCAACCCGTTCGAGTCGAGCGCCTTCACGCCGATCGACGAGCGGGCCGGCCGGCAGGACTACGACGCGCAGCGCAGCGCCGGCAACACCAACGACCTGCGCGGCAAGGTGATCCGGATCCACCCGGAGGACGACGGCACCTACACCGTCCCGGCGGGCAACCTGTTCGCCCCGGGCACCGCGAAGACCCGCCCCGAGATCTTCGGTATGGGCTTCCGCAACCCGTTCCGGATCGGCGTCGACCAGAAGACCGACACCCTCTACGTCGCCGACTACGGCCCGGACGCCTCGGCGGCCAACCCGAACCGGGGCCCCGAGGGCCTGGTGGAGTGGAACATCGTCGCCACGGCCGGCAACTACGGCTGGCCGTACTGCGTCGGCAACAACCGGGCGTACAACGACTACACCTTCCCGTCCGGGCCGAGCGGGGCGAAGTTCGACTGCGCCGCACCGGTCAACGACTCGCCCAACAACACCGGCCTGACCAACCTCCCGCCGGTCGTCCCGGCGACCGTGGACTACGGCTACGCCGGCGACCCGCGCTTCCCCGAGATCGGTGGCGGTGGCGCCCCGATGGGCGGCCCGGTCTACCGCTACGACGCCGACAGCAACTCCACCCGCAAGTGGCCGGCGTACTACGACGGCAAGGCGCTGCTCGGCGAGTGGAACCAGTCGAAGATGTACACGATGCAGGTCAGCCAGGACGGCAAGACGCTGATCGACATCAACCAGCTGCTCACCGGCATGCCGATGATCCGCCCGATGGACTTCGAGTTCGGCCCGGACGGCGCGCTCTACATGATCGAGTGGGGCACCGGCTTCGGCGGCAACAACGACGACTCCGGGGTCTACCGGATCGACTACACCGCCGGTGACCGCGCCCCGATCGCCGAGGCCAGCGCCGACCCCACCTCCGGGGCCGCGCCCCTGACCGTGAAGTTCTCCAGCGCCGGGTCGCGTGACCCGGACGGCGGCACGCTGACCTACGCGTGGAAGTTCGGCGACGGGCAGACCTCCACCGAGGCGAACCCCACCCACACCTACACCACGGCCGGCGACTACACCGCGCAGCTCACCGTCACCAACCCCAAGGGCCGGACCGCCGTGGCGAACGTGCCGGTGACGGTCGGCAACACCGCCCCGACGGTGACCATCGAGTTCCCGCCCAGCGGCGGTTTCTTCGACTGGGGTGACCAGGTCAAGTACACGATCAAGGTGACCGACCCGGAGGACGGCACCGTCGACTGTGACCGGGTGCAGCTGCAGGTGCTGCTCGGCCACGACGAGCACGCCCACCCGCTGGAGCAGCACACCGGCTGCACCGGCACCGTGCAGACCTCGCTGGCGTCCGGGCACGGCGCGGAGGCCAACGTCTTCGCGGTCTTCGAGGCCACCTACACCGACGACGGCGGCACCGGCGGCGCCGGCCCGCTGACCGGTCGGGCGATCGAGATCCTCCAGCCCAAGCGCAAGCAGGCCGAGTACTACACGGCCACCGGGCGGGCCCCGGGCAGCACCGGCGGCGGTGACCCGGGCGTGCAGAAGGAGACCACCACCGACCCCGCCGGTGGCGGCCAGAACATCGGCTTCATCGAGGACGGCGACTGGTGGTCGCTCGTCCCGGCCAACCTGACCGGGGTCGAGCAGATCCGGTTCCGGGTGGCCTCCGAGGCCCAGGGCGGCCGGATCGACGTGCACGCCGGTGCCGTCGACGGTCCGGTGGTGGCCACCGCCACCGTGCCGAGCACTGGTGGCTGGCAGCAGTTCGTCGACGTGACCGCGCCGGTGACGGCCGGTGCGGAGGGTGCGCTGTACTTCGTCGCCAAGGACCCGGCCGGTGGCACCGGTTCGCTGTTCAACGTCAACTGGATGGACTTCATCGGACGGGGCGTGACCGACAACGCGCCGCCGCAGGTGACGGCCACCGCCACCCCGGCGACCGGCACCGCGCCGGTCACCGTGACCTTCACCGGCACGGCCACCGACACCGAGGGTGACACTCCGCTGACGTACGCCTGGGACTTCGGTGACGGCGGGACGGCGACGACCCTGAACGCCACCCACACCTACACCACCCCGGGCACCTTCACCGCCACCCTGACGGTGACGGACAAGCGGGGCGCGAAGTCCTACGCGACCGTCCCGGTCAAGGTGGACGCGCCGACCAACTCCTGCCTGGGAGCGCGGTCGGACGAGTTCACCGGCAACACCCTCGACAAGGACCGCTGGTCGGTGGTCCGGGAGAACCAGCTCTACTCGGTCTCCGGCGGCGCGCTGCGGCTGCCCACCTCCTCGGGTGACCTGTACGGCTCCCGCAACGACGCGACCAACCTGGTGCTCCAGCCCGCACCCAGCGGGGCCTGGCAGGCCACCACGAAGGTCACCGTGCCCGTCACCGCCGACTACCAGCAGGCCGGCCTGCTGATCTACGGCGACGACGACAACTACGCCAAGGTGGACCTGCTCTACGGCGGGTCGCGCAAGGTGGAGTTCATCCGGGAGACCGCCGGGACGCCCCGCAACGACGCGGCGGACGCCGTGGCCGCACCGGCCGGTGACACCATCTGGCTGCGGCTGATCAGCGACGGCACCAACCTGACCGCGCAGTTCTCGACCGACGGTGCCACGTTCACCCCGGTCGGCCGGTCCGCCGCGCTGGCCGGCATCACCAACCCGCGGATCGGTCTGCTCGCCCTCAACGGCGGCACCACCGCCCCGGTGGTGGACGCGGTGTTCGAGTCGTTCCTGGTCTCGCCGGACGCCCCGGCCGGCCCGGTCGTCCCGTCGGACGAGTTCACCGGCACCACGCTCGACAAGTGCCGGTGGAACGCGGTGCTCCGGGAGGACCCGGCCGCCTACCGGGTGGCCGACGGCGCACTGAAGATCGACGTGCCGAAGGGTGACATCTACGGCACCAGCAACACCGGTCCGACGAACTTCATCCTCCAGACCGCGCCGAGCGGCGACTGGACCCTGGAGACGAAGGTCGACGGCAGCGCGCTGGCCGAGCAGTACCAGCAGGCCGGTCTGATCGTCCACGCCGACGACGACAACTACGTCAAGTTGGACTTCATCGTGGACAACCAGGCGGGTCAGACGCCGTCGCGGCGGATCGAGTTCCGTGGCGAGCTCGCCGGGGTGACGCAGAACCCGCAGCCGCAGGTCTCCAACCTGACCTCGGCGGTGTGGTACCTGCGGCTGGCCCGGGCCGGTGACACCTTCACCGCGTCCTACTCGGCCGACGGGCAGGAGTGGACCACGTTCGAGACGGTGACGAACGCCGCCGTCGGGGCCACCCCGAAGATCGGTCTGTTCACCCTCGGCGCGAACGCGGCCACCTCGAAGACGGCCTCGTTCGACTACTTCCGGCTCTCCACCAAGGCGGCCGACACGACCGCCCCGGTGACCACGGCCACCGTCTCCGGCACCCCGACCGAGGGCTGGTACACCGGCCCGGTCACCGTGACGCTGGCGGCGGCCGACGAGGCCGGCGGTAGCGGGGTGGCGAGCACCGAGTACCAGCTCGACGGGGCCACCACCTGGACCGCGTACACCGAGCCGGTGCAGGTCACCGGGGACGGCACGCACGAGGTGCGGTTCCGCTCGACGGACGCGGCCGGCAACGTGGAGGCGACGAAGAAGGTCGCCGTGAAGATCGACGCCACCGCGCCGGTCAGCTCGGCGTCGTTCGCCCCGGCCAACGACGACGGCTGGCACAACGGCACCGTCCCGGTGGTGATCACCTCCACCGACGCCGGTTCCGGGGTGAAGAAGCTGGAGTGGTCGCTCGACGGCGGCGCCTGGACGGCGTACACCACGCCGGTCGAGGTGACCGGGGACGGCACGCACGAGCTGCTGTACCGGGCCACCGACGCCGCCGGCAACGTCGAGGCGCTGAAGTCGGCGGTCGTGAAGATCGACGGCACCAAGCCGACGCTGCTGGTCTCCGGCATCGCCGACGGCCAGCTCTACGGTGACAGCCAGGACGTCCGGATCTCGTGGCAGGCGGTCGACCCGACCTCCGGCATCAAGACGACCTCCGGCGTGCTGGACGGTCGGGCGTACGCCAGCGGCACCCTCCAGGCGCTGTACGAGCTGCCGCTCGGCCTGCACGAGCTGACGGTGACCGCGACCGACAAGGCGGGCAACTCCACCACCTCGACGGTCCGGTTCTTCGTCACCACCTCGTTCCGGGACATGCAGAACCTGCTGGACCGGTTCAAGGCCACCGGACGACTCACCACCAAGGCGCACCGTCAGCTGTCCAACAAGCTGGACGCGGTGCGGGAGTCCGAGGCGGCGGGCAACGACAAGCGGGCGGTGCAGCAGTTGACCGCCTTCAAGGCGTTGGCCACCGACACCGCGGTGGTGACCGACACCGATGTCCGGGACGTGCTGGTCCGGGACGCCGACGCCATGATCGTCCGGCTCGGCGGCGCGGCCACCAAGGCCGGCGTCAAGGCGAACAGCAACAAGTCGGTCGACGGGGCGGGCCGGCTCGGTGCCGACCCCACCCGGATCGCCAAGGGCGGTTCGCTGTAAGGAGCACCACCACGGGGCCGCTCCCACCGTCGACACCGACGGTGGGGGCGGCCCCTCCACATCGGAAGGAGACGTCGATGCGTAGCTTCAGAGCTCTCGCCGCCGCGCTGGTCGTGGCGGGCCTGGTGGCCCTGCCGGCGGGTCCGGCGGCGGCGCACGGCGGGAAGGTCAAGCTGACCGTGGCCGGTGACGGTGCCGGCGGGGTCACCGTGATGGCGGTGTACGCCGACGGGCACCGGCTGGACCAGCCGGTCCGGCTCACCGTGACGGCCGAGGGCGAGGGTGGCCGGACGGCCGGTCCGGTGCAGATCGCCCCGGCCGGCGAGGGGCAGGGCTTCTACAGCAGCGGCCCGCTGCTGGCCCCCGGCGACTGGCGGGTGACGGTCAGCGCGCCCGCCCCGTACCAGAGCACGGCGACCGCCCAGGTGCAGGCCCGGGTGGCCCAGTCGCCGTCGCCGGTCGCCGCCGCGCGCCCGGCGGACCGGGCGGATCCGGCCGGGGTCCGGTGGTGGCCGTGGCTGGCCGGCGGACTCGTGGTGGTCGTCGCCGCGGCGGCGCTGCTGTGGCGTCGTCGCCGGGCCGACCCCGGCCCCGGGGAACAGCCGGCCGGTCTGGGCGGCTGACGTCCCGGCACCGGTTCCCGCCATCCACCGGCGACCGATCGGCCCCGGACACCACCGGTGTCCGGGGCCGACGCGCGTCAACCCCGGACCGGGCCGGAACCGCCCCGGTCGGGTCAGCCTCCGACCGGCCCCGCCTGGATGTGCCACGCGGCGCGGCGGCCGGGCCGACCGGACGGTCAGAGCAGGGCGTCCAGGGCGTCGAGGTCGGCGTCGGTGGGCTGCCAGCCGCCGGCGGAGGCGTTCGCCCGCACCTGCTCGGGCGTGGTCGCCCCGGCGATGACGGAGGCCACCGCCGGCCGGGCGGCCAGCCCGCCGATGGCCACCTGGAGCAGGGTGAGCCCCCGCTGTGCCGCGTACGCCCCGAGCGCCTCGATGGTGTCCCAGCGGGCGGCGGCCAGCCGTTCGGCGTACCGGCCACCGCCGGCGAGGCGGCTGCCGGCGGGCGGGGCGGTGTCGCGCTGGTACTTGCCGGTGAGCAGCCCGTTGGCCAGCGGGAAGAAGGGCAGCAGGCCCAGTCCGAAGCGCTCGCAGGCCGGGATGATCTCCACCTCGGCGTCCCGGTGGAGCAGGTTGTAGTGGTTCTGCGCGCTGACGAACCGGGTCAGCCCCCGGGTCTTCGCCGTCCAGTCGGCGTCGGCGATCTGCCAGCCGGAGAAGTTGGAGTTGCCCAGGTAGCGGACCTTGCCGGCGCGGACCAGGTCGTCCAGCGCGGCGAGCGTCTCGTCGATCGGGGTGTCCGGGTCGGGCTCGTGCAGCTGGTAGAGGTCGATGTGGTCGGTGTCGAGCCGGCGCAGCGACGCCTCGACCGCCCGCACCACGTACCGCCGGGAGCCGCGTACCCCGAAGTCGCGCCCGTTGCGCCCGCCCATCGACATGCCGAACTTGGTGGCCAGCACCACGTCGTCCCGGCGGCCCTTGAGGGCCTGCCCGAGCAGCTCCTCGGAGCCGCCCGGGGGCTCGCCGTAGATGTCGGCGGTGTCGAAGAGGGTGATCCCGGCGTCGAGCGCGGCGTCGACCACCGCCCGGGTGCCGTCGAGGTCGAGCTTGCGGCCGAAGTTGTTGCAGCCGATGCCGACCACGGACACCACGAGCCCGGAGTCGCCCAGCCGGCGGTAGGTCATCTCAGTCACGAGATCCACCCTATGCCGGCCGGACCGGCTCCGACCGGCGACGACCACGCCCGGTGACCGGGCGTGGTCGTCACCGCACGTTCCGCGTGGCCGGCTCAGCCCACGTCCCAGACCGGTTCCGGGGTCTCCACCACGTCCCCGTCGCACCGGAACAGCACGAACCGGTCGAACGACCGGGTGAACCAGCGGTCGTGGGTGACCGCGACCACCGTCCCGGCGAACGCGGTCAGCCCGGCCTCCAGCGCCTCGGCCGAGGCCAGGTCGAGGTTGTCGGTCGGCTCGTCGAGCAGCAGCAGGGTCGCCCCGGACAGCTCCAGCAGCAGCACCAGGAACCGGGCCTGCTGACCGCCGGAGAGGGTGCCGAAGCGCTGGTCGCCCTGACCGGCCAGCTCGTAGCGGCTGAGCGCCGCCATCGCCGCGTGCCGGTCCATCCCCTCCCGGTGCTCGTCGCCCCGCCACAACGCCTCGACCAGGGTCTTGGCCATCAGCTCCGGCCGGTCGTGGGTCTGCGAGAAGTGCCCCGGCCGGACCCGCGCGCCGAGCCGGACCGCCCCGCCGTGGGCCACCGGGGCGAGCGCGGCGGCCCCGTCGACCGGGCCGTTGGCCGGGTCCGGGTCGGTGCCGCCCCGGGCCAGCAGGCGCAGGAAGTGCGACTTGCCGGTGCCGTTGGCACCGAGCACCGCCACCCGGTCGCCGTACCACAGCTCCAGGTCGAAGGGGTAGGTCAGGCCCTCCAGCTCCAGCCGCTCGCAGATGACCGCGCGCTTGCCGGTCCGCCCGCCGGCCAGCCGCATCCGGATGTCCTGGTCCTTCGGCGGTACGGGCGGCGGCCCGGCCTCCTCGAACTTGCGCAGCCGGGTCTGCGCGGCCTGGTAGCGGGAGGCCAGCCCGTCGTTGTACGCGGCCTTCTGCTTGTACATCAGCATCAGCTCCCGCAGCTTCTGGTGCTCCTCGTCCCAGCGGCGGCGCAGCTCGTCGAGGCGGGCGTGCCGGGCGGTGCGGGCGTCGTGCCAGCTGGCGAAGCCGCCCGGGTGCACCCAGGCGCTACCGCCCTCGACGGCGACCACCCGGTCGGCGCTGCGGGCCAGCAGCTCCCGGTCGTGCGAGACGTACAGCACCGACTTGGCGGACTCGCGCAGCCGCTGCTCCAGCCAGCGTTTGCCGGGCACGTCGAGGAAGTTGTCCGGCTCGTCGAGCAGCAGCACCTCGTCGGTGCCGCGCAGCAGCAGCTCCAGGGCGAAGCGCTTCTGCTGCCCTCCCGACAGGGTCCGCACCGGGCGGTCCCGGGACGCCTCCCAGGGCAGGTCGAGCACGGTGGTGGTGACGGTGTCGAAGAGCACCTCGGCGTCGTACCCGCCGGCCTCGCCCCAGGCGGCCAGCGCGTCGGCGTACGCGAGCTGCGCCTTGCCGGCGGCGGTGCTGTACTTGCCGCGCAGCTCGGCCGCCCGCATGGCCTGCTCGGTGTCGGCGAGCCGCCGGCCGGCGTCGCGCAGTGCCGGCGGGGCCAGGGACAGGGCCAGGTCGGCCAGCGTCGACTCGTCACCGATCATGCCGATGAACTGCCGCATCACGCCGAGCCCGCCGGAGCGGGCGATCGTGCCGGTGCGTACCGGCAGGTCACCGGCGACCATCCGCAGCAGCGTCGTCTTGCCCGCGCCGTTCGGCCCGACCAGGGCGACCTTGGCACCCTCGCCGACCCGGAACGACACGTCGGCGAAGAGCTCCCGACCGTCCGGAAGGATGTGCCCCACGGCTGCCACGTCCACGTATCCCACGCCGGCATCCTGCCCGAGGCGCGGGGCCGGGCGACACCGGATTACCGGGTGACCCGCAGCACCCGGTAGCCCTTCTGGCTGGCGTGCCGGGTGACCGCGAACCCCTCGTCGAGCAGCCAGCGGTGCAGCGAGTCGCCACCGAGGTGCCGGGCCACCACCAGCCAGCCGACGCCGTCCGGGGCGAGCCGGGGCAGCCAGCGGCGCAGCAGCGCGTGCAGCTCCGGCTTGCCGATGTGGATCGGCGGGTTGGACCAGATCTGCGCGAAGGTGACCTCGGCCGGCACCTCGGCCGGGGCGACCGCGCGGACCCGGTCGGCGGCGTCGATCCGGGCGGCGTTGGCCGCGGTCAACGCGCGGGCCCGCTCGTTGACGTCGACCGCCCAGACGGTGGCGGCCGGTGCGAGGTCGGCCAGCACGCAGCTGATCGGCCCGAACCCGGAGCCGATGTCGAGCAGGTGGCCGTCGGTGCCGGCGGTCGGCAGGTCCGCCTTGCGCAGCAGGACGGCGGTGCCGGGGTCGAGCCGGGTGGCGGAGAAGACGCCGCTGGCGGAGGTGAGTGCGTAGTCGCGTCCGGCGACGTGGAACTCGACCTCGTGGGGACGGGCCGGGGCGCTGGGCTCCGCGGTGAAGTAGTGGTCGCCGGTCACCGGGGCATTCTTCCACCGGCCCGCCGCGGAGCCGCCGCCGGCCGGAGCAGGGCCGGCCGGTGCGGTGCCGGTCGACGCGCCCATGCACACTTTTCCGGTTTTTATCCCTTAAAGGGGCGATGAACCCTACTCTGGGCGACATGGTATATCGGTATGAGTCCCCTGAGGACGCGTTTGAGGAGAACCCGCAGCCCGGGACGGACCTGCCGCTGTTCCAGCCTGTCCCGCCCGCGCCGGCTGGACCCTCCCCGTCCCGCTTCCCGGTCCCCTCGCTGCCCCGGACCACCCGACCGGCACCCCCGGCCGCCGACCCGGTGCCGATCCGCTCCTCCGTCCAGGTGCCCACCCACGACCACGCCTCCCCGTCCGGGCCGGCCGGACCACGGTCCCGCCGCGCGGCCGACGGTCGGGGCGGTCGGCTCTGGAAGGTCGTCGTCGGGGGCGCCGCCGTGCTGGTGCTGTTCGGTCTCTGCGGGCTCGCCGGGGCCGTCCTGCTCATCGACCGCACCGGCACCGACGATCCCACCCAGAACGGGCAGGCCGCCCCGACCGGCTACCCGACCACCGCCGGCCCGGACGACGCCGCCACCGGTCCGCTGGACTCCCGGGAGACCGATCGGCAGCCGCTGACCGTCAAGGAGGTCTTCCCGGACAAGAAGCTGGTCATCGGCACCGACCGGCACGAGTACCCGGTGCTCAAGACCCACGCCAGTGGCAGTTGCGCCGTCGCGGCCACCGGCGAGATCGCCGACCTACTGACCACCCTCGGGTGCAGCCAGGTGGTCCGGGCCACGCTGCGCTCCCCCGACGGCGACCACCTGGTCACCACCGGCCTGCTCAACCTGACCGACCTGGCGACCGCGCAACGCGTCCGGGACCGTGTCCGGCCGCTGCTCGACGACCGGCGGGGCCGGTTCCGGGGCATGCCCGCCGGGGACGGCACCGAGTCGATCGCCACCGCCGCCGCCCGGGTCGCCTGGCAGGTACGCGGCCACTACGTGGCCTACTGCCTGGTCACCCGGGACGACGGCGGCGCGGTGCCGGCCGGCGACCCCGGTATCCGCGAGATCATCTACGACCTGCTCGAACTGCACCTCGACAAGAGCGTGCTGGACCGTCGGGCAGCCGGCGTCAGCGTGGACCAGCCCGACCCGAAGACCACCACCGCCCCGGCCAGCCCGCGTGCCGGGGACCGGAAGACCACCACCCCGTCCGCGAGCCCCCGCTCCGACGACCCGGACACCGACGACCTGCCCGGCGACTGACCACCGCCGGGGCCGGTACGCCGCATGGCCACCCGGTCTGCCGCCGTCGGAGCCGGCACCCGGACGTTCCACCCGGCCGCTACGCCGGCTCGACGGGCAGCCAGAGTTCGCGGATCGCGGTGCTGAGGTCGGCCGTCGGCTCGGGCACCGCGACGATCTCCGGACCCGGCCGCAGCCGCCACGGGTTGAAGGGGAACCACTCGGTCGCGGCCGTGGCCCAGGTCTTCTGCAGGGCCTGCGGATCCCGCCCCACGGCCCGGATGACCACCCAGTGGCCCGCCGGGACCTCGATCACGTCGAGGTCGCCCGGGACCGGTGTGCCCGGGGACACGGCGACCCCGTGCAGGTAGGTCAGCTCGCTGCCCTCGTCGTAGTCGGCGTCGAGGTCGTCGCAGACAGCGAGCAGGCCACCGGGCTCGACGTCGCCGAGTGCCTTCAGGCGCAGATGCTCCTCCGCCGGTAGCGCGGCGACGTGCTGCCGGATGTACGGGTTGACTCCCCGGTGGATCAGTGGAACCCGGGCAGCGTGCCCCACGAGCCGGAACGCGGGACGGTCGACGATGCGGGTCAGCATGCGTTCGCTCCCTTCGACAGTCGGGCGGGACGTGAGCTGTGGTGTGGTGCGACAGGGCCTCCGAAGCGTGACCGGCGCTGTCGCGGCGCTCCCGACGGATGCGGAGCGGAAAGTGTCGGGCGACCGGGCCCGGCGCCGCCACACGATGGGGCCATGGACGACACGACACTGGTATCCCGGTTCCTTCGCGACGGTTTCGTGAAGGTGGCGGGCGCCGTCGCACCGCGGGTGGCCGCGGACTGCGCGCGGCTGCTGTGGCGGGAGACCGGCTGCGACCCGGACGACCCGGCCACCTGGAACAAGCCGGTGCACTGGGTGCCCGGGATGGCGCAGGGGCCGTTCGCCGCCGCACCCAACTCGCCGTGCCTCCATCACGCGTACGACCTGCTCGTCGGCGCGGGACGCTGGGAGCCGCGCTACTCACTGGGCACGTTCCCGTTGCGCTTCCCGCACCCCGACGAGCCGGACGACGCGGGCTGGCACATCGAGGGCAGCTACCTGCCCGAGGGGGCGAGCTGGTATTTCACGAACGTCCGCTCCCGGGGGCGGGCGCTGCTGATGCTGTTCCTGTTCAGCGAGGTCGGTGCGGAGGACGCCCCGACCCGGATCCGGGTCGGCTCGCACCTCGACGTGCCGAAGGTGTTGGCGAAGCACGGGGAGGACGGGGCGAGCGGGCTGGACCTCGCGCCCGAGTTGGTGGCGGCGTCCGACCACCGGCCACTCGCCCTGGCCACCGGATCCCCGGGTGACGTCTTCCTCTGCCACCCGTTCCTGGTGCACGCGGCGCAACCGCACCACGGGACGCGGCCGCGCTTCATGGCCCAGCCGCCACTGCTGCCGGCCGCGCCGTACGACCTGGAACGGGCCGACGGTGCGTACTCGCCTGTGGAGATCGCGATCCGCCGGGGCCTCGGGCGGGACACCCCCGGCCCCGACGGGCGGGGGACGCGGTGACGCCGGTGCGGGTTCGGGTGAGCGGCCGCAACGCGCGGTTCCAGCAGTGGGAGGCGCTGCTCCGCAACCGGACCAAGCGGCAGCGTCGTGGCGAGTTCCTCGTGCAGGGCGTACGCCCGATCACCATGGCGATCGAACACGGCTGGCAGATCCGGGAGCTGCTCCACGACGCCGACGGTCCGCTGTCGGGTTGGGCACGCCAGGCCCTGGACACGGTCCCGGCCGAGAAGTTCGCGGTGTCCCGTGAGCTGATGCACGAGCTGGGCGGCAAGGCGGACACCGTTCCGGAGCTGCTGGCCGTGGTCGCGCTGCCGGCGGACGACCTGCGCCGCATTCCGGCCGGGCCGACCATGCTCACCGTCGTCTTCGACCGGCCCACCAGCCCCGGCAACATCGGGACGCTCATCCGGTCCGCCGACGCCTTCGGCGCGTCCGGCGTCATCGTCACCGGCCATGCCGCCGACGTGTACGACCCGAAGGCGGTGCGGGCGAGCACCGGCTCGCTGTTCGCACTGCCCGTCGTCCGGGTGCCCGCACACCAGAGCGTGCTGTCCTGGGTCGCCGACGTGCGCGGCGTCGGCGTCGGCCTCGGCATCGTGGGTGCCGACGAGCGCGGCGCCCTGGCCGCCGCCGAGTACGACTTCACGCAGCCCACGCTGACCCTGATCGGCAACGAGACCACCGGGCTCAGCGTCGGCTGGCGTGCGGCCTGCGACCACCTCGTCCGGGTGCCGATGTCCGGGGCCGCCAGCTCCCTGAACGCGGCGGCGGCCGCGACCGTCGTGCTCTACGAATCGGCACGCCAGCGCAGCGCCGCCGCCCGCCGGTAGCGTATCGGCCGCCCGGGTGGGGCTGGTCACCCGTCGGTACGGAGCTGCCGGCGGCACCAGCCGGACCCGGCACCCTGACGACGGACCGAGGACTCAGGACCCTAGGACTCCACCGGCAGGCGCAGCCGGCGGGTACGGTCGGCGCGGGCGGCGTACTCGGCCGGGTCCTCCGGATAACCGACGGCGACCAGCGTCAACCCGTGCGCCGGTGCGACGGTCACCTCACTCGACCGTTCCCGCCGGGCCAGCTGGCCCGCCGGCCAGTCCACCGGGCGTCGGCCGTCCCCGGCGGTCAGCATCGCCCCCACCAGGCTGCGCACCATCGCCTGGCAGAACGCGTCGGCCTGCACGGTGGCGACCAGGATGCCGTCCGGGTCACGCCGCCAGTCCAGCCGGGTCACCTCACGGATCGTGGTGGCGTTCTCCTTGCGCCGGCAGTACGCGGCGAAGTCGTGCTCCCCCACCAGGCCGGCCGCCGCGGCGGTCAACACGGCCGGGTCCAGTGGTCGGTGCCAGGCCAGGGTGTCCCGGCGGCGCAGCGGCTCGGCACCCCACGGGGCGTCGGTCACCCGGTACTCGTACCGCCGGAAGGTCGCCGAGAAGCGGGCGTCGAAGTCGACGGGCGCCTCGGTCATCGCCCGGACCCGCACGTCACCGGGGAGCAGCCGGGCCAGCCGGCGCAGCAGCCGTTCCCGGTGCTTCCGCCAGACGGTGGCCGGGAGGTCGAGGTGGCAGACCTGGCCGGTGGCGTGCACGCCGGCGTCGGTCCGGCCGGCTACCGTCAACCCGGTCACCGTGCCCGCCCCGAGCACCAGGTCCAGCGCCCCGACCAGCACACCGGCGACGGTGCGCCGGGTCGGCTGGGCCGCCCAGCCGGAGAATTCGGTGCCGTCGTACGAGACGTCCAGCCGTAGCCGGGTCCGCTCGTCCACCTCGTACCTCCCGTTCACGACATCGGGCCCGGCACCCCAGGAAGGGATGCCGGGCCCGACGGTGCCGTGGTGCTCAGGCCTTGTTCTCGGTGGCCTCGTTGGTCTCGGTGGCCTCGTCGCTGTCCTCGCGGGCGGCGGCGGTGTCACCGGACGCCGAGACCGGCGCCTCGGAGTCCTGGTCGGCCGGGGCCGCCGGGGTCTCCTCGGCCGGGGCGAGCGCCTCGACCTTGTCCTGCTGGGCGCTCTTGCGGGCCGCGGTCTTCTTGTTCGCCTTGGGCTCGGCGACCTGAAGCTCCTCGACCAGCTCGATGATCGCCATCGGAGCGGCGTCACCCTTGCGCGGACCGGTCTTCACGATCCGGGTGTAGCCACCGTTGCGGTTGGCGTACCGGGGCGCGATCTGGTCGAACAGGGAGTAGACCACGTCCTTGTCCTTGACGACGCCCAGCACCCGGCGGCGGGAGGCGAGGTCGCCCCGCTTGGCCTTGGTGATGAGCTGCTCGGCCAGCGGACGCAGCCGCCGGGCCTTCGTCTCGGTGGTCTGGATCTTGCCGTGCTGGAACAGCGCGGTGGCCAGGTTGGCCAGCATCAGCCGCTCGTGCGCGGGGCTGCCGCCGAGGCGGGGGCCCTTGGTGGGCGTGGGCATGCTTGGTGCTCCTCAGGTGTGGCGGCAGCGCGGACTAGAGCTGCTCGGTCTCGCGATAGTCGTCGGTGTCGTAGTCGGCCTCGCCGAAGGCGTCCACGACGTGTGCCGGGTCGAAGTTCGGGGCCGAGTCCTTCAGCCCGAGACCCATCCCGGCGAGCTTCATCTTGACCTCGTCGATCGACTTCTGCCCGAAGTTCCGGATGTCGAGGAGGTCGGCCTCGGTACGCCCGATCAGCTCACCAACGGAGTTGATGCCCTCGCGCTTGAGGCAGTTGTAGGAGCGGACGGTGAGGTCCAGCTCCTCGATCGGCAGGGCCAGGTCCGCCGCCAGCTGGGCGTCCTGCGGGGACGGCCCGATGTCGATGCCCTCGGCGGTCTCGTCCAGCTCCCGGGCCAGCCCGAAGAGCTCCACCAGCGTCGAACCGGCGGAGGCCAGCGCGGTGCGCGGACCCATCGACGGCTTGGTCTCGACGTCGATGATCAGCCGGTCGAAGTCGGTCCGCTGCTCGACGCGGGTCGCCTCGACGCGGTACGTCACCTTCAGCACCGGCGAGTAGATCGAGTCGACCGGGATCCGGCCGATCTCGGCGCCGGCCTGCTTGTTCTGCGCCGCCGTCACGTAGCCGCGACCCCGCTCGACGGTCAGCTCCATGTCGAGCCGGCCCTTGCCGTTGAGGGTGGCGAGCTTGAGGTCCGGGTTGTGCACCGAGACACCGGCCGGGGGCTGGATGTCACCGGCGGTGACGTCGCCCGGCCCCTGCTTGCGCAGGTACATGCTGACCGGCTCGTCGTGCTCGGAGCTGACGCAGAGCTCCTTGATGTTCATGACGAGCTCGACCACGTCCTCCTTGACCCCGGGGATCGTGGTGAACTCGTGCAGCACACCGTCGATCTTGATCGAGGTGACCGCGGCACCCGGGATGGACGACAGCAGCGTACGCCGCAGCGAGTTGCCCAGGGTGTAGCCGAAGCCGGGCTCCAGCGGCTCGATGGTGAACCGGGAGCGGGTCTCGTTGATCGACTCTTCGGAGAGAGACGGTCGCTGGCTGATGAGCATTTCTTCTCTTCTCTTCCGGGACGCCCGCTATATGACGCCCACGACACGAACTGTTCCGGTGGCCCGCCCGACGGGACGGGCCACCGCAACGGGCCCTACTTGGAGTAGAGCTCGACGATCAGCTGCTCCTGGACCTGGGTGTCGATCACCTGACGGGCCGGGAGCGAGTGCACCAGGACCTTCATCTGGCTCGGGATCGCCTCCAGCCACGCCGGGACGGTCTTCGAGCCGGCCTGGGCCTGCGCCACGATGAACGGGGTGAGCTCCTTGCTCTTGCCCCGGACCTCGATGATGTCGTGCTCCTTGACGCGGTACGACGGGATGTCGACCTTCTTGCCGTTCACGGTGAAGTGACCGTGCTTGACAAGCTGGCGGGCCATGTCCCGCGAGTGCGCGTAACCGGCCCGGTAGACCACGTTGTCGAGGCGCGACTCGAGGATCTGCAGGAGGACCTCACCGGTCTTGGCCTGCTTGGCCACGGCCTCCTCGTAGTAACCGCGGAACTGCTTCTCCAGCACGCCGTACACACGACGGGCCTTCTGCTTCTCGCGGAGCTGGAGCAGGTACTCCGTCTCCTTCGTGCGGCCACGGCCGTGCTGTCCGGGCGGGAAGGGCCGGGACTCGAACGGGCACTTCGGGCCATCGCACTTGCTGCCCTTGAGGAACAGCTTCATCTTCTCCCGCCGGCAACGGCGGCAGTCAGCACCGGTGTAACGAGCCATCTCTCTCTAACCTCTCAGACCCGACGACGCTTCGGCGGACGGCACCCGTTGTGCGGCTGCGGGGTGACGTCGGCGATCTGGCCGACCTCCAGCCCGACGGCCTGCAGGGAGCGGATGGCGGTTTCCCGGCCGGAGCCGGGGCCCTTGACGAACACGTCGACCTTGCGCATGCCGTGTTCCATCGCCCGACGCGCGGCGGCCTCGGCGGCCAGCTGCGCGGCGAACGGGGTCGACTTGCGGGAGCCCTTGAAGCCCACCTGGCCGGCGGAGGCCCAGGAGATGACCGCACCGGTCGGGTCCGTGATGGACACGATGGTGTTGTTGAACGTGCTCTTGATGTGCGCCTGCCCGTGGGCGACGTTCTTGCGTTCCTTGCGCCGGACCTTCTTGACAGCGGCTCCGGCACGAGCCTTCGGTGGCATAAGTCTGTGCGCTCCTAGTTGACTGTCCGGACGGGCCGCGCGATCCGGTCTTCACAGCACCGACATCGACCCGGATTCCGGTCAAAATCTACTTCTTGCCGGGCTTCTTCTTGCCGGCGACAGTCCGCTTCGGGCCCTTGCGGGTCCGGGCATTGGTCCGGGTCCGCTGGCCACGCACGGGCAGACCCCGGCGGTGCCGGATGCCGGCGTAGCAGCCGATCTCGACCTTGCGGCGGATGTCAGCGGCGACCTCGCGGCGCAGGTCGCCTTCAACCTTGTAGTTCGCCTCGATGTGGTCGCGGAGCTGGACCAGCTCCTCGTCCGTGAGGTCCCGAGCGCGCTTGTCCGGCGAGATGCCGGTGGCGGCGAGCGTCTCCAGGGAGCGGGTGCGACCCACCCCGAAGATGTAGGTGAGCGCGATCTCCATCCGCTTCTCGCGGGGGAGATCCACGCCGACTAGACGTGCCATGTGCGGGCGTACTCCTCGTGATGTGTGGCGGAGGTGTGGACCCGTCCCATCCCGCTACCGACCGTCCGTCTCCGGCGCGTTGTGCGCCGGACCGAACGGCCGCTGCCCGAGCGGGCCCCGGCCTCCGACCGGGGGTTGGCCACGAGAAGATACGCATGCGTACGTTCCGCGGCTGGGACGAGCTGGTGACGTGGTGTCGTCGGATCTACGCGACCCGGACCGGTCCGCCGCCCTCCGTGGTGACGGACGGCGGGATCGGATCAGCCCTGGCGCTGCTTGTGGCGCGGGTCGCTGCAGATCACCATGACCCGGCCGTGCCGGCGGATAACCCGGCACTTGTTGCAGATCCTCTTGACGCTCGGCTTGACCTTCACGGTTGCCTTACTTCCCATCTGGCCCGGCGACGCGGTGACCGCGACTCCGGACGTCGAAGACGGACACGGGGACTTCCCGGCCGCCGTCAGGCTTACTTGTAGCGGTAGACGATGCGCCCGCGGGTCAGGTCGTACGGCGAGAGTTCGACGACGACCCGGTCCTCCGGCAGGATGCGGATGTAGTGCTGCCGCATCTTGCCGCTGATGTGAGCCAGCACCTTGTGGCCGTTCGCGAGTTCCACCCGGAACATGGCGTTCGGCAGAGGCTCGATGACCCGACCCTCGATCTCGATGGCTCCGTCTTTTTTCGGCATGTACTCCGCTGTCCTGACGTCGGTTGCTCCGGACGGCCCACAACGTCTTACACGGGCCTTCCGATGGTCATCGGGTGCCCGCGCCAGCCGCGGCTCCGGGCTCCCACCGAAGCGCGAGGTGGGCATGCCGGAGTGGACGCTGTGCGCCGATCTGAAAGTCTACGCCCGCCCACGGGCTGTCGCCAAACCGGCCACCCGTGGCGTCACCCACTAGGACGAAAGCGGACATCGGGTCCGCGACACACCAGCCCGACCGCGCGGCCTCACCGACCGCGCCGACGCCGCGCCCGACGCCGCGCCCGGACCGCCCGCAGCCGCTCCCGGCGGGCCGCGTCCCGCCCGGCCGACCCGGTGCCGAACCCACCCACGGTACGCAAGACCAGCATCGCCCCCCACGGGCCGAGCACCCAGACCGGCCAGTAGAACGGCAGGTCCCGGCTGCCGAGCGCGGAGATCGCCCAGACCACGGTGAGGATGGCCGCCACCCGCAACCAGGGCACCCACACCTCGGCCAGCCAACGCCCGGAGCCGGCTCCGGCCGACTCCCCACCCACCAGCTCCCCGTCCACGGGCCGCCCGGGTGTCGTCCGCTGTCCGGCGACCGCCGTGGGATCCGGGTCGACCGGCCCCGGCGGCACCCCCGGGCCGGGTCCGGCCGGAGCCAGGGCGGACCGCTGGGCGGACGCCGGTCCCGGCAGGTCCGCCAGGACAACGTCCAGCTCCGCGTAGGTCTTCGCCCCGTACGTCTGCTGCAGGCGCTCGTCGTACTCGTGCAGGTCGAGCCGACCCTCCTCCAGGGCGACCCGGAGGCGTTCCGCCGTCGCCTCCCGGTCGGTGTCCGCCGCCCGCATCCGCTCCCGCCCCTCCATGCCGGCAAGCATGACACCGGGGAGCCACCTGCGCCGACCGGCGGGTCAGCCGGCCGGCGAGTCGGCCCGTTGCCGGGCGGTCACCAGATCACCGAGCCGGCCCCGGCCGCCGTCGAAGGCGGTCAGCACCCACACCCCGTCCTCCAACAGCGCCATCGAGTGCTCGACGTGCACCGCCATCGACCGGTCCCGGGTGACCACCGTCCACCCGTCGGACAGTTCGACGGTACGCGGCGAGCCCATCGTGATCATGGGCTCGATCGCCAACGCCATGCCGGGCACCAGGCGTGGCCCCTTGCCGGGGCGGCCGTGGTTGAGCACGTGCGGGTCCTGGTGCATCTCGGTGCCGATGCCGTGCCCGCCGTAGCCGTCGACGATGCCGTACCGGCCGCCCCGGCGGACCGCGGTCTCGACCGCGTGCGAGATGTCGGTGAGCCGGCCCCGGCCGTTGGCGGCCCCCCGTGCGGCGGCGGCGATCCCGGCCCACATGGCGTCCTCGGCGACCGCGGCCATCTTCAGCAGCGCCGGATCGACCTCGCCGACCCCGACGGTGACCGCCGCGTCGCCGTGCCAGCCGTCCAGCACCGCGCCGCAGTCGATCGAGATCAGATCGCCCTCGCGGAGCACCTGGTCGGCTGCCGGGATCGCGTGCACCACCTGCTCGTTGACCGACGAGCAGATCGACGCGGGAAAACCGTGGTAGCCCTTGAAGGACGGGATCGCCCCGGCCTCCCGGATGGTCGCCTCGGCGATGGCGTCGAGGTCGGCCGTACTGACCCCGGGCGCGACCGCCGCGCTCATCCGACGCAGGGCCTCGGCGACCACCAGCCCGGCGGCCCGCATCTTCTCGATCTGTTCAGGGGTCTTCAGCTGGATGTCCAGCTGGGTACGACGCATGGAGCGGTCACCTTTCGTTGCCGACACACAGCGAAACAGCGGGGCACGTGACGTACCCCGCTGTTCGCACTCTATCCGCCGGGCCTCGCCGGGAAGTCAGCCGCCGTACGAGCGCAGCGCGTCGATCGCGCGCACCGTGACGTCCTCCACCGGGCCGGTGGCGTCGATCCCGACGAGCTTGTTCTGGGCGCCGTAGTAGTCCACCAACGGCGCGGTCTTCTCGGCGTACTCGCGCAGCCGGGCCGCGATGGTCTCCGGCTTGTCGTCGTCGCGTTGGAACAGCTCGGCGCCGCACCGGTCGCAGATGCCGTCCTTGGTCGTCGCGTCGAACTCGACGTGCCAGATCTTGCCGCAGCCCCGGCAGGTACGCCGGCCGGAGAGCCGCCGGATCACCTCGTCGTCGTCGACCACCAGTTCGAGCACCAGATCCAACGCGGTACCCAGGTCGGCGAGGAGCTTGTCCAGCGCGGCGGCCTGCGGCGTGGTGCGCGGGAACCCGTCGAGCAGGAACCCCTCGGAGGCGTCCGGCTCGGCGAGCCGGTCCCGGACCATGTTGATGGTCACCTCGTCCGGGACCAGCTTGCCGGCGTCCATGTACCGCTTCGCCTCGACCCCCAGCGGCGTCCCCTGGGAGACGTTGGCCCGGAAGATGTCACCGGTCGAGATCTTCGGCACCGAGAGGTGTGCGGCGACGAACTCCGCCTGTGTGCCCTTGCCCGCGCCCGGCGGGCCAACCAGAACGAGTCGCATCTACCGCAGGAACCCTTCGTAGTTCCGCTGCATGAGTTGGCTCTCGATCTGCTTCACGGTCTCCAGACCGACGCCGACCATGATGAGCACAGCGGTGCCGCCGAACGGGAAGTTCTGGAACTGCTGGCTGTTCAGCCAGATGAAGAAGAAGTTCGGCAGGACCGCCACGATACCCAGGTAGAGCGCGCCCGGCAGGGTGATCCGGCTGAGGATGAAGTCGAGGTAGTCGGCGGTCGGCTTGCCGGGGCGGATGCCCGGCACGAAGCCGCCGTACTTCTTCATGTTGTCCGCGACCTCGGTCGGGTTGAACGTGATCGACACGTAGAAGTAGGTGAAGAAGATGATCAACAGGAAGTAGATCACGATGTGCAGCGGCGCGTCGGCCTGCACGATGTTGTTCTGGATCCAGGCCTGGGTCTTGCCCGGGTCGGTCTGGTCGAAGAACTGGAGCGCCAGCTGCGGCAGGTAGAGCAGCGACGAGGCGAAGATGACCGGGATGACACCGGCCTGGTTCACCTTCAGCGGGATGTAGGTGGAGGTGCCGCCGTACATCCGCCGGCCGATCATCCGCTTGGCATACTGCACCGGGATCCGGCGCTGTGCCTGTTCGATGAAGCAGACCGCGGTGATGACCACCAGGACCAGCGCGAGCACCAGGGCGAACTTGCCCCAACCCTCGTTGGTCTTGATCTTCCAGCCCTCGCTGGGGAGCCGGGCCGCGATCGAGGTGAAGATCAGGACGGACATGCCGTTGCCGACGCCGCGGTCGGTGATGAGCTCACCGAGCCACATCACCATGCCGGTACCGGCGGTCATCGTCATGACCAGGATGCCGAGCGTCAGCCAGTCCGGGATGCCGGTGCCCTTGGGCACGATCGGGAACTGGTCGCAGCGGTTCTGGAAGAGCTGGCCGGAACGGGCCAGCGCCACGAACGCCGAGGACTGGAGGATGCCCAGGCCGAGGGTCAGGTAGCGGGTGTACTGGGTGATCTTTGCCTGGCCGGCCTGGCCCTCCTTGCGGAGCTGCTCCAGCCGGGGGATGACCACTGTCAGCAGCTGCAGGATGATCGACGCGGTGATGTAGGGCATGATGCCCAGCGCGAAGACCGAGAGCTGCAACAGCGCGCCGCCGGAGAACAGGTCGAGCAGGTTGAGCACGCCCGTGTTCTGGCCCTGCAGACTGTCGAGACACTTCTGCACGTTGCCGTACGAGACGCCGGGGCTGGGCAGAGTGGCGCCGAGCCGGTAGACCGCGATGATGCCTACTGTGAACAGCAGCTTCTTGCGCAGGTCAGGCGTACGGAACGCACTGAGAAAGGCGGACAGCAACTTCTTCCTCCTGCGCGCGGGCCGCCCGGTGGTGGTCCCTGGCGGGTCGGGGTGGGTGCCGGGCGAGTGCCCGATATCCATGGCTGGGAAGGGACTCTAACAGCCCGATCCCGCTCCGGGCAGGTGTGCCCGGCTACATAAACCGAATCCGATATTACCCGGCGCACACGCTCCGGGTAGACCAGGGCGCCCGCCCAGTCACAGAGAACTGAGCGGGCGCCATGGATCGCCTGACCTACAGCTCGGTGACCGAGCCACCGGCAGCGGTGATCTTCTCCTTGGCCGACGCGCTGAACGCCTGCGCCGACACCTGGAGGGTCACGCCGCCGAGGTCGCCGGTCCCGAGCACCTTGACCGGGTGGCCCTTGCGGACCGCGCCGGCCTCGACCAGCTCCAGCGGGCCGACCTGGCCGCCGTTGGGGAACAGTTCGGCGAGCCGGTCCAGGTTGACCACCTGGAAGACGACCTTGAACTTGTTCTTGAAGCCCTTCATCTTCGGCAGCCGCATGTGGATGGGCATCTGCCCACCCTCGAACGCCGCCGAGATGTTCTTACGGGCCTTCGAGCCCTTGGTGCCGCGACCGGCGGTCTTGCCCTTGGAGCCCTCACCGCGACCCACCCGGGTCTTCGCGGTCTTGGCACCCGGAGCGGGGCGCAGGTGGTGAACCTTGATCGTCATTACTCGACCTCCTCGACCTTCACGAGGTGGCTGACCGCGAAGATCATGCCCCGAATCTCGGGACGGTCCTCCTTGACCACCACGTCGTTGATCCGCTTCAGGCCGAGCGAACGCAGCGAGTGCCGCTGGTTCTGCTTCCGCCCGATCGCGGACCGGAGCTGGGTGACCTTCAGACGTGCCATCAGGACGCCACCCCCGCCCGCGACGCCAGCATGGCGGCCGGCGCGACGTCCTCGACCGGCAGGCCACGACGGGCCGCGACGGCCTCCGGGGACTCGAGCCCCTTCAGCGCCGCCACCGTGGCGTGCACGATGTTGATGGGGTTGGACGAGCCGAGGCTCTTGGAGAGCACGTCGTGGATGCCCGCGCACTCCAGTACGGCACGCACCGGTCCACCGGCGATGACGCCCGTACCGGCGGAGGCCGGCTTGAGCAGCACGACGCCGGCGGCGGCCTCACCCTGGATCGGGTGCGGGATCGACTGACCGATCCGCGGCACCTTGAAGAAGTGCTTCTTGGCCTCCTCGACACCCTTGGCGATCGCCGCGGGCACCTCCTTGGCCTTTCCGTAGCCCACGCCGACCGTGCCGTCGCCGTCGCCCACGATCACCAGGGCGGTGAAGCTGAAGCGACGACCGCCCTTCACGACCTTGGCGACGCGGTTGATCGCGACGACCCGCTCGATGTGCGGGGTCTTCTCGACGGGCGCGTTTCCGCGGCCGCCCTCACGGCGGTTGTCGCGGCGACCACCCTCGTTGCCACCGGACCCGCCGCCACGGCGCTGTTGACCTGGCATCAGCAGCCTTCCTTATCTCTCGTGACGGGGTTTCTAGAACTCGAGCCCGGCTTCGCGGGCGGCGTCGGCCAGCGCGGCGACCCGCCCCGCGTACCGGCTGCCACCGCGGTCGAAGACGACCTTGGACACACCCGCGGCCTTGGCCCGCTCGGCGAGCAGGCTGCCGACCTTGCCGGCCAGGGCGCTCTTGTCGCCCTCCGCACCGCGCAGCGACGCGTCCAGGGTCGAGGCCGACGCCAGGGTGTGACCCTTGGTGTCGTCGACGACCTGGGCGACGATGTGCCGCAGCGAGCGGGTGACCACGAGACGGGGGCGCTCGGCGGTGCCGCTGACGTTCTTGCGGACCCGGAAGTGTCGACGCGCACGGCCGACGGCGCGCTTGGCGGCGACGCCGCGGCGGCGCTTGAGCAGCGTGGCGCTCACTTCTTACCTGCCTTTCCGGCCTTGCGGCGGATGACCTCGCCCTGGTACTTGACGCCCTTGCCCTTGTAGGGCTCCGGCGGGCGGATCTTCCGGATGTTGGCGGCGACCTCACCGACCTGCTGCTTGTCGATGCCGGCCACGTGGAACAGGGTCGGCCGCTCCACCGTGAAGGTGATGCCGTCCGGGGCGGGGACCAGGACCGGGTGCGAGAACCCGAGCGCGAACTCGAGGTCCTTGCCCTTGGCCGTGACCCGGTAACCGGTGCCGGCGATCTCCAGGCTCTTGCGGTAGCCCTCGGTCACCCCGACGATCATGTTGGCGACCAGGGTACGGCTCAGGCCGTGCAGCTCCTTGGCCTTGCGCTCGTCGTTCGGCCGGTTGACGTGCAGCTGGCCGTCCTCGCCCCGCTCCGCCCTGATCGGCTCGGCGAGCGTGTGCGACAGCTCGCCCTTCGGACCCTTGACCTTGACGGTCTGGCCCTCGATCGTGATGTCGACGCCGGAAGGCACCGGGATCGACTTACGTCCAATACGCGACATTTCTACCTGTCTCCCGTTACCAGACGAAGGCGAGGACTTCCCCGCCAACGCTCCGCTTGCGGGCCTGCCGGTCGGTGAGCAGCCCCTGGGACGTCGAAATGATCGCCACGCCCAGCCCGCCGAGCACCCGCGGGAGCCCGTCCGACTTGGCGTACACCCGGAGACCGGGCTTGGACACGCGCTTGATGCCGGCCAGGCTCCGCTCCCGGTTCTGGCCGTACTTCAGCTCGACGACCAGTCGCTTGCCGACGGCACCCTCTTCGGGCTCCTCGACCAACCAGGTGGCGATGTAACCCTCGGCCTTGAGGACCTCGGCGATGTTCGCCTTGATCTTCGAGTAGGGCATCGTCACCCGGTCGTGGTACGCCTGGTTGGCGTTACGCAGACGCGTGAGCATGTCTGCGATCGGGTCGGTCATCGTCATGAAATTCGTCAACCTTTCTCGCCGGGGTTCCCCGGGCACGGCCCGGGGCCTACGGCGAAGAGACAGTTCAGCTGACGCGCGAGGCGCGCCGGGCTATTACCAGGAAGCCTTGGACACGCCGGGCAGCTCACCGCGGTGGGCCATCTCCCGGATGCACACCCGGCAGAGACCGAACTTGCGGTAGACCGCCTTCGGACGCCCGCACCGCTGGCAGCGGGTGTACGCGCGAACCGAGAACTTCGGCTTCGCGGCCGCCTTGATGATCAGCGCCTTCTTGGCCATCTCAGTTCTCCTTGAACGGGAAGCCCAGGAGCTTGAGCAGCGCCCGGCCCTCGTCGTCGGTCGTGGCGGTCGTGACCACCGTGATGTCCATGCCCCGCTGGCGATCGATCCGGTCCTGGTCGATCTCGTGGAACACCGACTGCTCGGTCAGGCCGAACGTGTAGTTGCCGTGCCCGTCGAGCTTGCGCCCGTCCAGGCCGCGGAAGTCGCGGATACGCGGCAGCGCGATCGACAGCAGCCGGTCCAGGAACTCCCACATCCGGTCGCCGCGCAGGGTGACCTTCGCGCCGATCGGCATGCCCTCACGCAGCTTGAACTGCGCGATCGACTTGGTGGCCCGCCGCACCTGCGGCTTCTGGCCGGTGATCGTGGCCAGGTCGCGGACGGCGCCGTCGATCAGCTTGGCGTCGCGAGCGGCCTCGCCGACACCCATGTTGACGACGATCTTGACCAGCCGCGGCACCTGCATGGGGTTGCCGTAGCTGTGCTGCTCCTGCAGCTTGGCCACGATCTCGTTGCGGTACCGCTCCTTGAGACGCGGCAGGGTCTTGGTTTCGGTAGCCGTGGTCATCACAGGTCCTTACCGGTGCTACGCGCGATGCGGACCTTCTGGCCGTTGTCGTCGAACCGGTAACCGACCCGGGTCGGGTTCCCGTCGGAGTCCAGGACCTGCACGTTCGAGACGTGGATCGGGGCCTCCTGGGTGACGATGCCACCGGTCTTGGCGCCGCGCTGGGTGGTGCTGATACGGGTGTGCTTCTTGACCCGGTTCACGCCTTCGACGAGGACCTTGTCCTGCCGCGGGTAGGCCGCGATGACCTTGCCCTTGGCACCCTTGTCCTTGCCGGCGATGACGATGACCGTGTCGCCCTTCTTGACCTTCACGGTCACAACACCTCCGGCGCGAGGGAAATGATCTTCATGAACCGCTTGTCCCGCAGTTCCCGCCCCACCGGGCCGAAGATACGGGTACCGCGCGGGTCCCCGCCGTCCTTGATGATGACGGCGGCGTTCTCGTCGAAACGGATGTACGAGCCGTCCGGCCGCCGCTTCTCCTTGGCGGTGCGGACGACGACGGCCTTGACGACGTCGCCCTTCTTCACACCGGCACCCGGGATCGCGTCCTTGACGGTGGCCACGATGACGTCGCCGATGCTCGCGTAGCGCCGACCGGAGCCACCGAGAACCCGGATGCACAGGATCTCCCGGGCACCCGTGTTGTCGGCGACGCGCAGTCGCGACTCCTGCTGAATCACGTCTATCTCCTATGTCTGCCGGTTCTCCGGCCGCCCTCGCGGGCGGCCGGAGCCTGGCGGAACCTGCGCCCGACCGAAACCGGCCGAGCTCGAGCCTTCGCTACTTGGCCTTCTCGAGGATCTCCACGATCCGCCAACGCTTGGTGGCGGACAGCGGCCGGGTCTCCATGATCGAAACCCGGTCGCCGATGCCGGCGGCGTTCTGCTCGTCGTGCACCTTCAGCTTGCGGGTACGGCGCATGATCTTGCCGTACAGCGCGTGCTTGACCCGGTCCTCGACCTCGACCACGACGGTCTTGTCCATCTTGTCGCTGACCACCAGGCCCTCACGGACCTTACGGCGGGCCCGCACGGTGGCGGTGGTGTTCTCGGTCTCGCTCATGATGCAGTCACCTCAGTCGGCGCGGCCGAGAGACCCAGCTCGCGCTCACGCATGATCGTGTAGATCCGGGCGATCTCCCGACGGATGACCTGCAACCGCCGGTTGTTGTCCAGCTGACCGGTCGCGGCCTGCACGCGGAGGTTGAACAGCTCCGCCTTGGCCTCGCGCAGCTTCGCGACCAGCTCCTCCTCGGAGAGCTCACGCAGCTCGGAAGGCTTGACGCCCGCTGCCATCAGGATTCACCCACTTCGCGCGTAACAATGCGGCACTTCATCGGGAGCTTGTGGACCGCGCGACGCATAGCCTCTCGCGCGACCTGCTCGTTGGGGAAGGACATCTCGAAGAGGATCCGCCCCGGCTTGACGTTCGCGACCCACCACTCGGGCGAGCCCTTGCCGGAACCCATCCGGGTCTCGGCCGGCTTCTTGGTGAGGGCCTGGTCCGGGAAGACCGTGATCCAGACCTTGCCACCACGCTTGATGTGCCGGGTCATGGCGATACGTGCCGACTCGATCTGCCGGTTGGTCACGTACGCCGGCTCGAGAGCCTGGATTCCGAACTCGCCGAACACCACCCGGTTACCGCCCTTGGACGCGCCGTGGCGGTCCGGGTGGTGCGGCTTGCGGAAGCCCTTCGGGGGCTTGCGCGGCATCAGCATCTGTCAGCCCTCCTGCTGCGTTTCTGCCGGCTGGGTGACGGCCTCGGCGACAGCGGAGCTGTCGACCGGGTCGCCACTCGGCGTCTCGGCCTGCTGCGCGATGGTGGTCGCGGCGGCCCGGCCGGCCTCGGTACCACCGGCGGTCGTACCCGACGAACCCGACCGGCCACGACGCGGGCGCTCGGGGCGGTCGCCACGCTCACCGCGACGCGGGCGGGACGGACCGGCCTCGGCCGGAGCCTCCCGGCCCGGCACGGCGTCGCCCTTGTAGATCCAGACCTTCACGCCGATCCGGCCGAAGGTGGTACGGGCCTCGAAGAAGCCGTACTCGATGTTGGCCCGGAGCGTGTGCAGCGGAACCCGACCCTCGCGGTAGAACTCCGTCCGGCTCATCTCGGCGCCGCCGAGACGGCCCGAGACCTGCACCCGGATGCCCTTGCAGACGGGGTTCTTCATCGCCGACTGCATGGACTTGCGCATGGCCCGACGGAAGCTGACCCGGCTGGAGAGCTGCTCGGCGACGCCCTGGGCGACCAGCTGCGCGTCCGACTCGGGGTTCTTCACCTCGATGATGTTCAGCTGCACCTGCTTGCCGGTGAGCTTCTCCAGCTCGCCGCGGATCCGGTCGGCCTCCGCACCCTTACGGCCGATGACGATGCCCGGCCGGGCGGTGTGGATGTCGACCCGGACCCGGTCCCGGGTGCGCTCGATGTCGACCTTGGAGATGCCGGCCCGCTCAAGACCCTTGGACATCATCCGGCGGATCTTGACATCCTCGCCGATGTAGTCCTTGTAGAGCTTGTCCGCGAACCAGCGGGACTTCCAGTCGGTCGAGATGCCGAGCCGGAATCCAGTGGGGTGAACCTTCTGACCCATTACTCGGCGCCCTCCGTCTTGCTCTCCGTCGCCGCGGCCCCGGCCTGCTGCGCCGGGGCGGCCTTCTTCGCCGCGGACTTCTTCGGCGCGGCCGGCGCGACCGCCTCGACCGCCACGGTGATGTGGCAGGTGCGCTTGCGGATCCGGTACGCCCGGCCCTGCGCCCGCGGCCGGAACCGCTTCATGGTCGGGCCCTCGTCGACGAACGCCTCGCTGACGAGCAGCGCGTCGGGGTCCAGCCGCTCGTTGTTCTCCGCGTTGGCGATCGCGCTCGCGAGCACCTTGTAGACCTGCTCACTCGCCGCCTGCGGCGCGAACTGCAGCACCGTGAGCGCCTCCTTCGCGGGCAGGCCGCGGACGAGGTTGACCACCCGGCGCGCCTTCATCGGCGAGATGCGCACGTGTCGCGCAACCGCCCGCGCGCCCGGAAGCACCGGAGCGTCGCCCTTTCCTGGCATCGCTGTAACCCCTTGTTCCTCTATCCGTATGCCCGCGGCTCAGCGCCGGCGGCTCTTCCGGTCGTCCTTCTCGTGACCCTTGAAGGTGCGGGTCAGCGCGAACTCGCCGAGCTTGTGCCCGACCATGGCCTCGGTCACGAACACCGGGACGTGCTTGCGTCCGTCGTGCACGGCGATCGTGTGCCCGAGCATCTCGGGAATGATCGTCGAGCGCCGCGACCAGGTCTTGATGACGTTCTTCGAGCCCTTGTCGTTCTGCGTCTCCACCTTCTTGAGCAGGTGGTCGTCGACGAACGGGCCCTTCTTCAGGCTGCGAGGCATGCTCTATCTCCCTCAGCCGCGCTTACGCGTGGCGTAGCGGCGGCGGACGATCAGCCGGTCGCTCGGCTGGCCCTTACGACGGGTGCGGCCCTCGGGCTTACCCTGCGGGTTCACCGGGTGGCGACCACCGGAGGTCTTACCCTCACCACCACCGTGCGGGTGGTCGACCGGGTTCATCGCGACACCACGGACGGTCGGGCGCTTGCCCTTCCACCGCATCCGGCCGGCCTTGCCCCAGTTGATGTTCGACTGGTCGGCGTTGCCGATCTCGCCGACGCTGGCGCGGCAGCGCACGTCGACCCGCCGGATCTCACCGGACGGCATCCGGAGGGTCGCGTACGCGCCCTCCCGACCGAGCAGCTGGATGCCGACGCCGGCCGAGCGGGCCAGCTTGGCGCCGCCGCCCGGACGCAGCTCCACGTTGTGGATGGTGGTACCGACCGGGATGTTGCGCAGCGGCAGGTTGTTGCCCGGCTTGATGTCGGCGCCCGGACCGGACTCGACCCGGTCGCCCTGCTTCATGTCCTTCGGCGCGAGGATGTAGCGCTTCTCGCCGTCGGCGTAGTGCAGCAGCGCGATGCGCGCGGTCCGGTTGGGGTCGTACTCGATGTGCGCGACCTTCGCCGGCACGCCGTCCTTGTCGACCCGCTTGAAGTCGATCAGGCGGTACTGCCGCTTGTGGCCGCCGCCGTGGTGCCGGGTGGTGATCCGGCCGTGGGCGTTGCGCCCACCCTTCTTCGGCAGCGGGGCCAGCAGGGACTTCTCCGGCGTGGACCGGGTGATCTCGGCGAAGTCGGCGACGCTGGAGCCGCGTCGGCCCGGCGTCGTCGGCTTGTACTTACGGATAGCCATTGTCTACACCCCTCAGCTGACCGGGCCGCCGAAGGCCTCGATACGGTCACCGTCAGCCAGCTTCACGATCGCCCGCTTGGTCGCCTTGCGCTGACCGAAGCCGGTCTTGGTGCGCTTGCGCTTGCCCTGGCGGTTGAGCGTGTTGACCGTCAGGACGCGGACGTTGAAGATCTGCTGGATAGCGATCTTGATCTCGGTCTTGTTCGCGTCCGGGTGCACCAGGAAGGTGTACCAGTTCCGGTTCAGCTCGCTGTAGCTCTTCTCCGAGACGACCGGCGCGACGATGACGTCCCGCGGGTCGGCGATCGTGCTCACTTGCCACCCTCCTCGGTGGTCTCGGCGGACTCGGCCGCGGGGCCGGCCTCCGCGGGCACACCCAGGAACTCGTCCAGGGCGTCCTTGGTGAAGACCACGTCGTCGGCCACCAGCACGTCGTACGTGTTGAGCTGGCCGGACTCGATCAGGTGCACCCGCGGCTCGTTGCGCAGCGACACCCAGTTCAGCTCGTCGGTGCTGCTCAGCACGACCAGCACCCGGCGGGCCTCGGTCAGCTTGGCCAGCGTGGCCAGGGCCGCCTTGGTCGACGGCTTCTCGCCCGAGACGAACGCCTCGACGACGTGCAGCTGGCCGGCACGCGCCCGGTCGGAGAGGGCGCCACGCAGGGCGGCGGCCTTCATCTTCTTCGGGGTCCGCTGGCTGTAGTCACGCGGCACGGGGCCGTGCACCACACCGCCACCGGCGAACTGCGGCGCGCGGATCGAGCCCTGCCGGGCCCGGCCGGTGCCCTTCTGCTTGTACGGCTTCTTGCCGCCACCGGCGACCTCGCCGCGGGTCTTGACCTTGTGGGTGCCCTGGCGGGCCGCCGCGAGCTGCGCCACCACGACCTGGTGCATCAGCGCGATGTTGGCCTGCACGTCGAAGACGTCGGCCGGCAGCTCGACGGAGCCGCTCTTGGCACCTTCGACATTGTGGACGTCAACGGTGGTCACTTGGCCACACCGCCCTTCTTCACCTTCGTCTTGGCCGCGGTGCGGACCAGGACCAGCGCACCCTTGGGGCCGGGGATGGCACCACGGACGAGCAGGAGGTTGTTCTCGGTGTCGACCGCCTGGACGGTCAGGTTCTGGACGGTGTAGCGCACGCCACCCATCCGACCCGCCATCCGGGTGCCCTTGAAGACGCGACCCGGGGTCGCACAGGCACCGATGGCGCCCGGCGAGCGGTGCTTGCGCTCGACACCGTGACTGGCGCGCAGGCCGTGGAAGCCGTGCCGCTTCATCGGGCCGGCGTAGCCCTTGCCCTTGGTCTTGCCGGTGACGTCGATGGTCACGCCGGCCGGGAACTCCTCGACCGTGACCTCCTGGCCCAGCGAGTAGTCCGCCGCGTTCGCGGTGCGCAGCTCGACCATGTGCCGGCGCGGCGCCACGTCCGCCTTGGCGTAGTGCCCGCTGACGGGCTTCTTGACCTTGCGCGGGTCGATCGTGCCGTAGGCGAGCTGGACCGCGGAGTAACCGTCCTTCTCGGCGCTACGCACCTGGCTGACGACGCACGGGCCGGCCTGAACCACGGTCACCGGCACAACCTTGTTGTTGTCCCAGACCTGGGTCATACCGAGCTTGGCGCCCAGGATCCCCTTGACTTGCCTGTCCATTTGTCCGGTCCCTACAGCTTGATCTCGATGTCGACGCCAGCCGGCAGGTCGAGGCGCATGAGCGAGTCGACCGTCTTCGGAGTCGGGTCGATGATGTCGATCAGCCGCTTGTGCGTACGCATCTCGAAGTGCTCGCGCGAGTCCTTGTACTTGTGCGGCGAGCGGATGACGCAGAAACGGTTGATCTCCGTGGGCAGCGGCACCGGGCCCGCGACCTGCGCCCCGGTGCGCGTCACCGTCTCGACGATCTTCCGCGCCGAGGAGTCGACGACCTCGTGGTCATAGGCCTTGAGCCGGATGCGGATCTTCTGTCCCGCCATGGTGGCTTCTGTTCCTTCTCTCGATGCCGCTGTGTTGCGGGCACCTGTACCGGCTGGCACAGGCCCACTTCGCCGACCCCCGCGGTCGGGCGTGTCGCGCCCGTGGACCAGGCTCCGCCCCGGGACTCCGGAGCGGCTCTCTGACCACGCGGTGGGTCAAGGCGCCGATCGCATCACAGCGATCTGGACGCCGTGCGAGGGTGGTTGACCGCCAGGGGCGATCAACCACCCTACGCGCGACTGTTGGTCTTCCCGGAGGTCCAACTTACGCCGGACACGGGCGACTAACCGTCGTTACGCAACCTGACCAGTATGCCGCACGACCGGCGGCAACGCTAATCGGGGTTACCTAGTTCACTTGATGATCTTGGTGACGCGACCCGCGCCGACCGTACGACCACCCTCGCGGATCGCGAACTTGAGGTTGTCCTCCATCGCGATGGGCTGGATGAGCTTGACGGCCATCGTGGTGTTGTCGCCCGGCATGACCATCTCGGTGCCCTCGGGGAGGGTGACGACACCGGTGACGTCGGTGGTCCGGAAGTAGAACTGCGGACGGTAGTTCTGGAAGAACGGGGTGTGCCGGCCGCCCTCCTCCTTGGAGAGGATGTAGACCGTCGCCTCGAACTCCGTGTGCGGGGTGCTGGTGCCCGGCTTGACGACCACCATGCCGCGCTCGACGTCCTCGCGCTTGATGCCCCGCAGCAGCAGACCGACGTTCTCGCCCGCGCGGGCCTCGTCGAGCAGCTTGCGGAACATCTCGATACCGGTGCAGACCGTCTTCTGCGACTTCTCGCGGATACCGACGATCTCCACCTCCTCGTTCGGCTTGAGGATGCCGCGCTCCGCGCGACCGGTGACGACCGTGCCACGACCGGTGATCGTGAAGACGTCCTCGATCGGCATCAGGAACGGCTTCTCGGTCTCGCGCTCGGGCTGCGGGATCGCGGTGTCGACCGCGTTCATCAGCTCCAGCAGACGACCGGTCCACTCCGGGTCACCCTCGAGCGCCCGCAGCGCCGAGACCCGGACGACCGGCAGGTCGTCACCCGGGTACTCCTGCGCCGACAGCAGCTCGCGCACCTCGAGCTCGACGAGCTCCAGGAGCTCCTCGTCGTCGACCATGTCGCTCTTGTTGAGCGCCACGACGATGTACGGCACACCGACCTGACGGGCCAGCAGCACGTGCTCGCGGGTCTGCGGCATCGGGCCGTCGGTCGCCGCGACCACCAGGATCGCGCCGTCCATCTGGGCGGCACCGGTGATCATGTTCTTGATGTAGTCGGCGTGCCCGGGGCAGTCGACGTGCGCGTAGTGCCGCGCCTCGGTCTGGTACTCGACGTGCGCGATCGAGATCGTGATGCCGCGGGCCTTCTCCTCCGGCGCCTTGTCGATCTCGTCGAACGGCGTGTACGGGTTGAGGTCCGGGTACTGGTCGTGCAGGACCTTCGTGATGGCCGCCGTCAGCGTCGTCTTACCGTGGTCGATGTGACCAATGGTGCCGATGTTGACGTGCGGCTTAGTCCGCTCGAACTTAGCCTTCGCCACTGGTGTCCTCCTGTGGACTTCTTGGTTCTTCTCGCCCCGGCGCGCCGGACGGCGCTTAGGACTCTGTCGACAGCCTTTCCGACCGACGGCCGGAGAGCTTGGTGGGTTCTGCGGCGATGAAGCCTACAGGCCCGGATTCACACAACCCGACCGAGGTGGTCGCGGGCGGGACTCCCACCCGCGACCGGCCCCGGCTCACCGGATCAGCGGCAGGTGAGCGTCACTCACCCGTCGCCTTGGCGATGATCTCCTTCGCCACGCTCTGCGGCACCTCGGCGTAGGAGTCGAACTGCATGCTGTAGCTAGCCCGGCCCTGGGTCTTCGACCGCAGGTCGCCGACGTAGCCGAACATCTCCGACAACGGCACCAGAGCCTTCACGATGCGGGCGCCGCTGCGCTCCTCCATCGCCTGGATGATCCCGCGGCGGGAGTTGAGGTCGCCGATGACGTCACCCATGTTCTCCTCAGGAGTGGTGACCTCAACGGCCATCATCGGCTCGAGCAATGCCGGGTCGGCCTTGCGGGCCGCGTCCTTCATCACCATCGAACCGGCGATCTTGAATGCCATTTCCGACGAGTCGACGTCGTGGTACTGACCGTCGAGCAGGGTCAGCTTGACCCCGACCAGCGGGAAGCCCGCCAGGATGCCGTACTGCATGGCGTCCTGCGCGCCGGCGTCGACCGACGGGATGAACTCCCGCGGGATACGACCACCGCTGACCGCGTTGGCGAACTCGTAGGTCGGCGAGTCGTTGTCCAGCGGCAGCGGCTCGACGCTCACGATGACCCGGGCGTACTGGCCCGAACCACCGGTCTGCTTCTTGTGGGTGTACTCGACCTTGTCCACCTTGCGGCGGATCGTCTCACGGTACGCCACCTGCGGCTTGCCGATGTTCGCCTCGACGTTGAACTCGCGGCGCATCCGGTCGACCAGGATGTCCAGGTGCAGCTCGCCCATGCCGGAGATGACCGTCTGGCCGGTCTCCTCGTCCAGCTTGACGCGGAAGGTCGGGTCCTCCTCGGCCAGCCGCTGGATGGCGGTGCTGAGCTTCTCCTGGTCGGCCTTGGTCTTCGGCTCGATCGCGACCTCGATGACCGGCTCGGGGAAGGTCATCGACTCCAGGATCACCGGGTTCGCCGGGTCACACAGGGTGTCGCCGGTGGTGGTCTGCTTGAGACCCTGCACCGCGATGATGTCGCCAGCCTGGGCCGAGCCGCGCTCTTCCCGCTTGTTGGCGTGCATCTGGTAGATCTTGCCGACCCGCTCCTTGCGGTCCTTGGTGGAGTTGACCACCTGGGTGCCGGTCTCGACCACGCCGGAGTAGACCCGGACGTAGGTGAGCTTGCCGAGGTGCTTGTCGGTCTGGATCTTGAAAGCCAGGCCGGAGAACGGCTCCGCCTTCGACGGCTTCCGCTGCAACGGCGTCTCGCCGTCGGTCGCGGTGCCCTCGATCGCGGGGACGTCCAGCGGCGACGGCAGGAAGTCGACCACGGCGTCGAGCATGGGCTGCACGCCCTTGTTCTTGAACGCCGAGCCGCAGAGCACCGGGTTGGCCTTGCTGGCGATGGTGGCCCGCCGGATGGCGGCCTTGATCTCCTCGACGGAGATCTCCTCGCCCTCCAGGTACTTCTCCATCACCGCGTCGTCGACGTCGGCCAGGGTCTCCAGCAGCTTGTCGCGCCACTCGGCGGCGGCGTCGGCCAGCTCGGCCGGCACCTCCTCGATCGCGTAGTCCTCACCCTTCTGGGTCTCCCCGCGCCAGGTGAGGGCACGCATGCCGATCAGGTCGACGACGCCGATGTGGTCGCCCTCGAGCCCGATCGGGATCTGGAGCACCAGCGGGGTGGCGTTGAGCCGGTCGATCATCATCTGCACGCAGCGGAAGAAGTCCGCGCCCGTACGGTCGAGCTTGTTGACGAAGCACATCCGCGGGACGTGGTACTTGTCGGCCTGCCGCCAGACGTTCTCCGTCTGCGGCTCGACGCCGGCGACGCCGTCGTAGACCGCGACCGCACCGTCCAGCACCCGCAGCGACCGCTCGACCTCGACCGTGAAGTCGACGTGACCGGGCGTGTCGATGATCTGGATCGTGTGGCCCTTCCACTCACACTTGGTGGCAGCGGAGGTGATCGTGATGCCACGCTCCTGCTCCTGCTCCATCCAGTCCATGACGGCAGCGCCCTCGTGGACCTCACCGATCTTGTAGGTGATACCGGTGTAGAACAGGATCCGCTCGGTGGTCGTGGTCTTACCGGCATCGATGTGCGCCATGATGCCGATGTTGCGTACGTTGGCGAGCGCGTCTGCGGCGGCCACTTCAATCCCTACTTATCGTCGTCTCGACTCGACCGATGGCGGTCCCGGCGCCGGTCCGGCGCCGGAACCAGGCTGTTACCAGCGGTAGTGCGCGAAGGCCTTGTTGGACTCCGCCATCTTGTGGGTGTCCTCGCGCCGCTTGACGGCGGCGCCCAGACCGTTGCTCGCGTCCAGCAGCTCGTTCATCAGCCGCTCGATCATGGTCTTCTCACGACGGGCCTTGGAGTACGTCACCAGCCAGCGCAGACCGAGGGTGGTCGCCCGGGACGGACGGACCTCGACCGGCACCTGGTAGGTGGCGCCACCGACCCGGCGGCTGCGCACCTCCAGGGTGGGCTTGACGTTGTCCATCGCCCGCTTGAGGGTGACGACCGGGTCGGTGCCGCTCTTCTCGCGGCAGCCCTCCAGGGCCGCGTACACGATGCGCTCGGCGAGCTGACGCTTACCGCGCATCAGGATCTTGTTGACCAGCTGGGTGACCAGCGGCGAGTTGTACACCGGGTCAGCGACGAGCGGCTTCCGCGGAGCAGGTCCCTTACGCGGCATGTCAGCTCTTCTCCTTCTTCGCGCCGTAACGGCTGCGCGCCTGCTTGCGGTTGCGGACACCCTGGGTGTCCAGCGAACCGCGGACGATCTTGTAACGCACGCCGGGGAGGTCCTTCACCCGGCCGCCGCGAACGAGCACGATCGAGTGCTCCTGCAGGTTGTGACCCACGCCCGGGATGTAGGCGGTCACCTCGATCTGGCTGCTGAGCTTGACACGAGCGACCTTGCGGAGCGCCGAGTTCGGCTTCTTGGGGGTGGTGGTGTACACACGGGTGCACACGCCGCGCCGCTGAGGGGAACCCTTCAACGCCGGGGTCTTGGTCTTGGTCGTCTTGGCCTGGCGGCCCTTTCGGACCAGCTGCTGAATGGTGGGCACCGGGTTTCTCCGCTCCCTTCGGCCGCGTCACGCGACCGCGCCGTCTGCTCGTTAGCCGACCTGATGGTCGACTCTCCTACATTCCGACCGGCACCGCCTCGCGGAGATCCCGGCACCCGCGGTCGGGTGTGTCGCCCGATCCACGGTCCCGGTGCCGTCGCTCACGCGCGCACCGGCTTCTTCTGTCACCGGCGCGTGAACACCACGCACCGGGTCTTCGACTGTGTCGTACGGCCGCTCGATCTCCGGATCAATCCGAATCCCGCGCACGCACGAGCCGCCCAGGCATGCCAGGGCGCAGGGGAAAAGAGTACCTACCACAGCCGCACAGGTCAAAACGGATCGGTCCGCCGGGTCTCGTCGCTCCCCGTCGGTCGCACCGTGTGCCTGCTCGCCCGTGCCAGGCCTCTCAGGTGTTCCAGTGTACCGGCTGCCGCGCGCCGCGGCCCGTCACCCCCGGGCGACGGGCTCACGCCAACTGCACCAGCAGCGCCAGTCCCAGCCCGGACAGGCTCAGCAGCAGCCCCACCCCGCCGCAACTAATCCCGGCCGTCGCCAGGCCCCGGCCGGTGAACCGTACCGCCGGTGGCGGCGCGGCCCGACGGACCTGCCGGCGGGCCAGCAGCCCGGCGACGATCGCCGCCCCGCCGGCCAGCATCCCGGGCACGGTGAACGCGCCGGCCGCCCAGGCCCCGCCGAGTCGCGCGCCCCCGATGCCGAAGCAGATCACCAGGAAGGAGACCAGGATCGACACCACCCCGGCGATCAACGAGCCCACCGCCGGGCCGGAGGTGACCGCCGGCACGTCCAGGTACACCACGCCGAAGGGCGTACCGGGAACCGGGTCCACCCGCTTCGGGGCGCGGGGGGCGTCCGGTGGTGGCGGGGGCACCGACCCGGAGGGGGCCGACCAGCCCTGCGCCCCCGACGCCTGCCCCGGGTACGACCCAGGCGGCCCCGCCGGGTGGCCTCCCCCGGCCCCCATCCCGGAATACGGACCGCCCCCGGGCGGAGCGGCGGCCCCGGGCGGAGCGGCGGCCCCGGGCGGGGCGGCGGCCACACCGGGGGCCGGCGGCCGGCCGTACCCACCGCTGCCGGCAGCCGACGGGACGCCGGCGGGGTGACCCGGCCCGGGGCTCGACGGCGACCGCCACGGGTCGACGGCCCACGGATCGGGGCGGGCCGCAGCACCGGAGCCCTGGTCGGGACGGGCCCAACCGGCCGGGCCGGGCTCCGGGGAGCCGGCGGGCGGCCTGTCCGGGTCACCGCCCGGCGACGCCGGTTCCGTCACGGTGTCCTCCTGTCACGAGCTGGGTCCACCGTCACCCGACGGACACCGGCCAGGCTACCGTCGCCACGCACCGCGGGTGCTCCCCGCCGGATCATCACCCCGACGGGTCAGTCCATGTTCGGGGCGAAGTCCTGCCCGTACGGGGAGCCGGCCAACCGGACCACGCCGATCACCACCAACGTCACCAGGGCGACCGCGACCAGCACCAGCCCGATCCAGGCCAACCGCTCCCCCCGCCGCAACCAGGCCGCACCGGTGAGGAAACCACCGGAGGCGTACGCCTCGCGGCGGGCCTGCCGCGCCAACTGCAGGGCGACCGTGGCGGGCACCACCCCACCGACGAACAGCCCGGTCAACGCGCCGATCAGGCCGAGCGCGAAGACGGCCCGCGCCTTGGTCGCGCGTACCGGGTCGGGATCGAGCGGATGACGTGGCGGCTGGTGCGTCACCGGCGCCTGCCCCGGAGCGGTCGTCATACCCACCATCATGCCCGGCCGCCTCCGCCGCCGGGCACTCCCCGCCGGACCACCGCCCGACAGCCATCTCAAACCTCGGACACGACGACGGCCCCCGGCGTGCTGCCGGGGGCCGTCGTCGGTGCTGCCTGTTAGCGGTACGACCCGAAGTCGAAGTCGTCCAGCGGAACAGCCTGCCCGCTGGCCGGCCCGAAGCCGTAGTCGGTCTCGGGGTACCCGGTCATCGAGTAGACCTTGGCCTTCGCCTCCTCGGTCGGCTCGACCCGGACGTTGCGGTACTTGCTGATGCCGGTACCGGCCGGGATGAGCTTACCGATGATCACGTTCTCCTTGAGGCCGACCAGCGAGTCGCTGCGCGAGTTGATCGCCGCGTCGGTCAGCACCCGGGTGGTCTCCTGGAAGGAGGCCGCCGAGAGCCAGGAGTCGGTGGCCAGCGAGGCCTTGGTGATGCCCATCAGCACCGGACGACCGGCGGCGGGCTCGCCACCCTCGCCGACCAGCCGGCGGTTCTCCGACTCGAACAGCGCCCGGTCGACCAGCACGCCCGGCAGGAACTCGGTCGAGCCGGAGTCGATGACCGTCACCCGCTTGAGCATCTGGCGGATGATGATCTCGATGTGCTTGTCGTGGATGAGCACACCCTGCGAGCGGTAGACCTCCTGGACCTCCTGGGTCAGGTGGACCTGGACCGCGCGCGGGCCGAGGATGCGCAGCAGCTCGTGCGGGTCGATGGTGCCCTCGGTGAGCTTCTCGCCGACCTCGACGTGGTCCCCGTCGTGGGTCCGCAGCCCGACCCGCTTGGAGATCTTGTCGTAGACGATCTCGTCGCTGCCGTCGTCCGGCACCACGATGATCTTCCGGGACCGCTCGCCGTCCTCGATCCGGATCCGGCCCGGGGTGTCGGCGATGGGCGCCTTGCCCTTCGGGATCCGGGCCTCGAAGATCTCCTGGACACGCGGCAGACCCTGGGTGATGTCCTCACCCGCGACACCACCGGTGTGGAAGGTACGCATCGTCAGCTGGGTACCCGGCTCACCGATCGACTGGGCGGCGATGATGCCGACCGCCTCGCCGACGTCCACGGTCTTGCCGGTCGGCAGCGAGCGGCCGTAGCACGCACCGCAGACGCCCAGCTTCGACTCGCAGGTGAGCACGCTGCGCACCCGGATCGTCTCCACCCCGGCGGCGACGATCTGGTCGACCCCGATGGAGTTGACGTCCTGGCCCCGGTGGGCCACCACGGTGCCGTCCGGCCCCTTGATGTCGTCGGCCAGGGTCCGGGCGTGCACGCTGGTCTCGGCGTGCTCGTGGACGACCAGCCGGCCACCCTCCAGGCGCTCGCCGATCTGCATCGGGATCGCCCGGTCGGTGCCGCAGTCCTCCTCGCGGATGATGACGTCCTGCGAGACGTCCACCAGACGACGGGTCAGGTAACCCGAGTCGGCGGTCCGCAGCGCGGTGTCGGCCAGCCCCTTACGGGCGCCGTGCGTGGAGATGAAGTACTCCAGCACGGACAGACCCTCCCGGTACGAGGCCTTGATCGGCCGCGGGATGATCTCGCCCTTCGGGTTGGCCACCAGACCACGGATCGCCGCGATCTGCCGGAGCTGGAGCAGGTTACCGCGGGCACCCGAGTTGATCATCTTCCACAGCGGGTTCTCCTGCGGCAGCGCGGTGTCCATCTCCTTGGCGACCTCGTTGGTCGCCTTGGTCCAGATCTCGATGAGCTCGCCACGGCGCTCCTCGGCGGTCATCAGACCACGCTGGTACTGCTTGTCGATCCGGTCGGCTTCCTTCTCGTACCGCTCCAGGATCTCCCGCTTGCGCGGCGGCGGGATGACGTCCTCCATGCCGATGGTGACGCCGGACCAGGTGGCCCAGTGGAAGCCGGCCTCCTTGAGGCCGTCCAGGGTGGCCGCCAGGGCCACCTTCGGGAAGCGCTCGGCGAGGTCGTTGACGATCGCGGAGAGCTGGCCCTTGCGGATCTCGTAGTTCACGAAGCGGTAGCCCTGCGGCAGCGTCTCGTTGAACAGGACCCGGCCCAGCGTGGTCTCCACGGTCACCGAGTCGCCCTCGGTCCAGCCCTCGGGCGCGACCCACGGCTCGGCACCGGCGCCGTTGTCGACCCCCACCACGTCGCGCAGCCGGATCTTCACCGGGGTCTGCAGGTGCAGCTCCCCAGCGTCGAAGGCCATCCGCGCCTCGGCGTCCGAGCTGAACGCCCGGCCCTCGCCCTGGCCACCCCGGATGAGGTGGGTGAGGTGGTAGAGACCGATGACCATGTCCTGGGTGGGCATGGTGACCGGCTTGCCGTCGGCCGGCTTGAGGATGTTGTTCGACGACAGCATCAGGATCCGCGCCTCGGCCTGGGCCTCGGCGGACAGCGGCACGTGCACCGCCATCTGGTCACCGTCGAAGTCGGCGTTGAACGCGGTGCAGACCAGCGGGTGGATCTGGATCGCCTTGCCCTCGACCAGCTGCGGCTCGAAGGCCTGGATGCCCAGGCGGTGCAGGGTCGGTGCCCGGTTGAGCAGCACCGGGTGCTCGCCGATGACCTCTTCCAGCACGTCCCACACGACCGGCCGCTGCCGCTCGACCATCCGCTTGGCGGACTTGATGTTCTGCGCGTGGTTGAGGTCGACCAGCCGCTTCATCACGAACGGCTTGAACAGCTCCAGCGCCATCTGCTTGGGCAGGCCGCACTGGTGCAGCTTGAGCTTCGGGCCGACCACGATGACCGAACGGCCGGAGTAGTCGACGCGCTTGCCCAGCAGGTTCTGCCGGAACCGGCCCTGCTTGCCCTTGAGCATGTCGGACAGCGACTTCAGCGGCCGGTTGCCCGGGCCGGTGACCGGACGACCACGACGGCCGTTGTCGAACAGCGCGTCGACTGCCTCCTGGAGCATCCGCTTCTCGTTGTTGACGATGATCTCGGGAGCACCGAGGTCGATCAGCCGCTTGAGGCGGTTGTTCCGGTTGATCACGCGGCGGTACAGGTCGTTCAGGTCGGAGGTGGCGAACCGGCCACCGTCGAGCTGCACCATCGGACGCAGGTCCGGCGGGATGACCGGGACGCAGTCCAGCACCATGCCGAGCGGCGAGTTGCGGGTGTTCAGGAACGCCGCGACGACCTTCAGCCGCTTGAGCGCCCGGATCTTGCGCTGGCCCTTGCCGGACCGGATGGTCTCGCGGAGGTTCTCGGCCTCGGCGTCGAGGTCCATGTTCTGGACCAGCGCCTTGATCGCCTCGGCGCCCATGCCGCCGGTGAAGTACTCGCCGAACCGGTCGCGCAGCTCACGGTAGAGCAGCTCGTCGGTGACCAGCTGCTTGGAGTCGAGCTTGCGGAAGGTGTCGAGGACCTCGTCGAGGCGGTCGATCTCGCGCTGGGCCCGGTCGCGGATCTGGCGCATCTCGCGCTCTCCGCCCTCCTTGACCTTGCGCCGGACGTCCGCCTTGGCGCCCTCGGCCTCCAGCTCGGCCAGGTCGGCCTCGAGCTTGGCGGCCCGCTTCTCGATCTCCGAGTCGCGGCTGTTCTCGGACTGCCGCTTCTCGGCGAGGATCTCGTTCTCGATGGTCGAGAGGTCACGGTGACGCGCCTCGGCGTCCACGCTCGTCACGACGTACGAGGCGAAGTAGATGATCTTTTCGAGGTCCTTCGGGGCGAGGTCCAGCAGGTAGCCCAGCCGGCTCGGCACGCCCTTGAAGTACCAGATGTGGGTCACCGGAGCGGCCAGCTCGATGTGCCCCATCCGCTCACGCCGGACCTTGGACCGGGTCACCTCGACGCCGCAGCGCTCACAGATGATGCCCTTGAACCGGACCCGCTTGTACTTACCGCAGTAGCACTCCCAGTCCCGCTGCGGGCCGAAGATCTTCTCGCAGAAGAGCCCGTCCTTCTCCGGCTTGAGGGTGCGGTAGTTGATGGTCTCGGGCTTCTTGACCTCACCGTGCGACCACTGGCGGATGTCGTCCGCGGTCGCGAGGCCGATACGCAGCTCGTCGAAGAAGTTGACGTCGAGCACTATGTCCCCTATGTCGTCGTCTGTACTGCTAGCTAACCAGTGGGGTTCGGGGCAGGGTGACCCGCGGCGGGATCAAGCCTGACCGCCCAGAGCGGGTCACCCTGCCCCGAACCGCCACCTCAGACCTCTTCGACCGAGCTCGGCTCGCGCCGGGACAGGTCGATGCCCAGCTCCTCCGCGGCCCGGAACACCTCGTCGTCGGTCTCGCGCATCTCCAGGGCGACACCGTCGCTGCTGAGCACCTCGACGTTCAGGCACAGCGACTGGAGCTCCTTGAGCAACACCTTGAACGACTCCGGGATGCCCGGCTCGGGGATGTTCTCGCCCTTGACGATCGCCTCGTAGACCTTGACCCGGCCCAGGACGTCGTCGGACTTGATGGTGAGCAACTCCTGCAGGGCGTAGGCGGCGCCGTACGCCTGCATCGCCCAGCACTCCATCTCGCCGAAGCGCTGGCCACCGAACTGCGCCTTACCACCCAGCGGCTGCTGCGTGATCATCGAGTACGGACCGGTCGACCGGGCGTGGATCTTGTCGTCGACCAGGTGGTTGAGCTTCAGGATGTAGATGTAGCCGACCGCGATCGGGTCCGGCAGCGGCTCGCCGGACCGGCCGTCGAACAGCCGCGCCTTGCCGGAGGAGCCGATCAGCTGGTTGCCGTCCCGGTTGGGCAGGGTCGACGAGAGCAGACCGGAGATCTCCTCCTCTCGGGCACCGTCGAAGACCGGGGTCGCCACGTTCGTGTCGCCCTCGGACTCGTGCGCGTCGATCGAGCGGAGCTGGCGCTTCCACTCGGCGTCGTCGCCCTCGACCTTCCAACCGGTCTTGGCGACCCAACCGAGGTGGGTCTCCAGCACCTGCCCGATGTTCATCCGGGAAGGCACACCCAGCGGGTTCAGCACGATGTCGACCGGGGTGCCGTCCTCCAGGAACGGCATGTCCTCGATCGGCAGGATCTTCGAGATGACGCCCTTGTTGCCGTGCCGGCCGGCGAGCTTGTCGCCGTCCTGGATCTTGCGCTTCTGGGCGACGTAGACCCGGACCAGCTCGTTGACGCCCGGCGGCAGCTCGTCGCCGTCCTCGCGGGAGAAGGTACGCACCCCGATGACCGTGCCGGTCTCGCCGTGCGGCACCTTCAGCGAGGTGTCCCGGACCTCCCGCGCCTTCTCACCGAAGATCGCCCGGAGCAGTCGCTCCTCCGGGGTCAGCTCGGTCTCACCCTTGGGCGTGACCTTGCCGACCAGGATGTCGCCGGGGACGACCTCGGCGCCGATCCGGATGATGCCGCGCTCGTCGAGGTCGGCGAGCATCTCCTCGCTGACGTTCGGGATGTCGCGGGTGATCTCCTCCGGGCCGAGCTTGGTGTCCCGGGCGTCGACCTCGTGCTCCTCGATGTGGATCGAGGTGAGCACGTCCTGCTGCACGAGGCGCTGCGACAGGATGATCGCGTCCTCGTAGTTGTGGCCCTCCCAGCACATGAACGCCACCAGCAGGTTGCGTCCGAGCGCCATCTCGCCCTCGTCGGTGCACGGACCGTCGGCGATGACCTGACCGGCCTCGACGCGGTCGCCCTCGAAGACCACCGGCTTCTGGTTGACGCAGGAGCCGGAGTTGGAGCGGCGGAACTTGTGCAGCAGGTACGTGCGGCGGTGGCCGTCGTCCTGGTGGATGGTGATGTAGTCGGCGCAGAGGTCCTCGATCACACCGCCGACCTCGGCGACGACGACGTCACCGGCGTCCACGGCCGCGCGGTACTCCATGCCGGTGCCGACCAGCGGGGCCTCGGCCTTGACCAGCGGCACCGCCTGACGCTGCATGTTGGCGCCCATCAGGGCACGGTTGGCGTCGTCGTGCTCCAGGAACGGGATCATCGCGGTGCCGACGGAGACCATCTGCCGCGGCGAGATGTCCATGTAGTCGACCGCGCTCGGGATCACGTCCTCGGTCTCGCCACCCTTACGGCGACACAGGACCCGGTCCTCGGCGAAGGTGCCGTCGGCGTTCAACGGCGCGTTGGCCTGGGCCTTGACGAACCGGTCCTCGTCGTCCGCGGTCAGGTAGTCGACCTGGTCGGTGACCCGGCCGTCGACGACCTTGCGGTACGGCGTCTCGATGAACCCGAACGGGTTGACCCGGGCGAACGTCGACAGGTTGCCGATCAGGCCGATGTTCGGGCCTTCGGGCGTCTCGATCGGGCACATCCGGCCGTAGTGCGACGGGTGCACGTCCCGGACCTCGAAGCCGGCCCGCTCCCGGGACAGACCACCCGGGCCGAGGGCGTTGAGCCGCCGCCGGTGGGTGAGCCCCGCCAGGGGGTTGGTCTGGTCCATGAACTGGGACAGCTGCGACGTGCCGAAGAACTCCTTGATCGCCGCCACCACCGGGCGGATGTTGATCAGGGTCTGCGGCGTGATCGCCTCGACGTCCTGCGTCGTCATCCGCTCCCGGACGACCCGCTCCATCCGCGACAGGCCGACCCGGACCTGGTTCTGGATGAGCTCACCCACGGTCCGGATCCGGCGGTTGCCGAAGTGGTCGATGTCGTCCGCCTCGTAGCCCTCCTCACCGGCGTGCAGCCGGCAGAGGTACTCGACGGTCGAGACGATGTCGTCCTCGGTGAGCGTGCCGGTGGTGATCGGCACGTCCAGCCCGAGCTTCTTGTTGAACTTGTACCGACCGACCTTGGCGACGTCGTACCGCTTCGGGTTGAAGAAGAGGTTGTCGAGCAGGGTCTGGGCGTTCTCCCGGGTCGGCGGCTCGCCAGGGCGGAGCTTGCGGTAGATGTCGAGTAGGGCCTCGTCCTGACCGGCGATGTGGTCCTTCTCGAGCGTGGTCATCATCAGCTCGGACCAGCCGAACCGCTCGCGGATGCGCTCGGCCGACCAACCGATGGCCTTGAGGACGACCGTGACGGCCTGACGGCGCTTACGGTCGATCCGGACACCGACGGTGTCGCGCTTGTCGATGTCGAACTCCAGCCAGGCACCCCGGCTCGGGATCACCTTGACGCTGGACAGGTCGCGGTCGGACGTCTTGTCCGGCTGCTTGTCGAAGTACACGCCGGAGGAGCGGACGAGCTGGCTGGTCACGACGCGCTCGGTGCCGTTGATGATGAAGGTGCCCTTCGGCGTCATCATCGGGAAGTCACCCATGAACACCGTCTGGCTCTTGATCTCGCCGGTGGTGTTGTTGGTGAACTCCGCGGTCACGAACAGCGGCGCGCAGTAGGTCAGGTCCTTCTCCTTGCACTCCTCGATCGAGGCCTTGACCTCGTCGAAGCGCGGCGCCGAGAAGGAGAGCGACATGGTGCCGGAGAAGTCCTCAATGGGACTGATCTCATCGAGGATCTCCGCGAGACCCGAGCGTGCGTGCGGGTCGTCCGCCGACCGGCCCTGCCAAGCCTCGTTGCCGACGAGCCAGTCGAAGGACTCGTTCTGAATGGCGAGGAGGTTGGGGACCTCGAGGTGTTCGGTGATCCTGCCGAAAGAAACTCGGCGGGGAGCGAAAGCGCTCGACGTACGACTGGTCTTCGCAGGGCGGGAAGCTGCCAAGATGCGTCCTTCCGAGGACCGGTGCTGCAGAACGGCTGGTATGCGTGCACTCCAATGACCCCACCAAAAATATCCATAATCGGACATTTCCGAGCAGGGGCCACGTCGGAAGGCAGCGCAAACTAGCAGTGTAGCCGAGAGGCTAACCGCTGTCCAGCCCATCCCGCAGGTCGTCGCGGAACGTGCCTCGGCACCCCTGAACCGGGGTCGAACCGGGCCGCTCGGAACGCGAGTTCCTGTCGGGCCGCTCGGGTCGGAGCGGCTGACGGTGCTGCCGCTGCCATACCCAAGAGGTGGCCGTCGCAAGCGCGGAAGGTCTTGCTGGTGTCAGCGTGCCTGGCAGGTCGGGCCACGTCAAGAGCCTCATCCCGGCTGACCGCTGGGTTTCCCACAGACGGACTATGCGTGGCGTGACCACCGTGTCGCACCACGAGTGCGAACACCCTGCTCACACCACTGATACCCGGAGTCACCAAGCGCAACGGGCGGTGATCCGTTCCCGGATCACCGCCCGCCATGATGCGGTGTGCCACAACTCACCCGAGCCGGGCACGCGCCGAAGCCGACCCGAGGCCGGCCTCAGGTCACTTGAGGGTGACCTTGGCGCCCTCGCCCTCGAGCTTGGCCTTCGCCTTCTCGGCGGTGTCCTTGTTGACCTTCTCCAGGATCGCCTTGGGCGCGGCCTCGACCGCGTCCTTGGCCTCCTTGAGGCCCAGGCCGGTCAGCTCACGCACGACCTTGATGACCTGGATCTTCTTGCCACCGTCGGCCTCGAGGATGACGTCGAACTCGTCCTTCTCCTCCTCGGCCGGGGCAGCGGCGGCGCCACCGGCGCCACCGGCGGCGGCGACCGCGACCGGAGCGGCGGCGGTGACCTCGAAGGTCTCCTCGAACTGCTTCACGAACTCAGAGAGCTCGATCAGCGTCATCTCCTTGAACGCGTCGAGCAGCTCGTCGGTGCTGAGCTTCGCCATGTCTGGCGTCCTTTCTCGCAATGAAAATTAAGAACGTGGTGCGCCGGGAAGGCCTCAGGCCGCCTCGGCGCCCTCCTGCTCGCGCTTCTTGTCCGCCAGGGCGGCCGCCGCACGGGCGGCCTTGGAGAGCGGCGCCTGGAACAGGGCCGCGGCCTTGCTCAGGTTGCCCTTCATCGCGCCGGCCAGCTTGGCCAGCAGCACCTCACGGGACTCCAGGTCGGCGAGCTTCGTGACCTCGGCCGCGGAAATGGCCCGGCCCTCGAAGACGCCGCCCTTGATGACGAGCTTCGGGTTGGCCTTCGCGAAGTCGCGAAGACCCTTCGCCGCCTCGACGACGTCGCCCGAAACGAAAGTCAGCGCGGTAGGACCGGTGAACAGCTCGTCGAGGCCGGAGATGCCCGCCTCGGTCGCGGCACGCTTGGCCAGCGTGTTCTTCGCGACCGTGTAGGTGGTCTCCTTGCCGAGCGAGCGCCGCAGCTGGGTGAGCTGGGAAACCGTCAGACCACGGTACTCGGTGAGCACCGCAGCGCCCGAGGTACGGAAGCTCTCGGTCAGCTCAGCGACGGCCGTGGCCTTGTCGGCCCGGATCGGCTTGTCCGCCATGTCCCTCCTCTCTCGTTACTCGGAGCTGGTCGCCGTCGCGCGGCACGGGGCTCTGCGACGACATCGGAGGCGTCACGACAACGAAAAAGCCCCGGCGCAGGGCGCGCGGGGCGAGGGCCGGCCGATCATCGTGGTCGGCGGACCACGGAAAGGAACCGTATTACGCTTACCGCCCTGCGCGGGTCGCCCGTCGTCGCGGAGCCTTCGACCGTGCCGGAGCACGGTGACCAGCGGTCTCTGGGTGGAACTACCCGCCCAGGTTACGCGACGTGCCCCCCAACGCCAAATCACCCCCGCCACCACCGCCACCACCCCGCCCTGCACCCCTCACCCCCGACCTCGCCCCGGCAAGATCGCACAACTTCATGGTTGTAGTGGCCTTCATCGACGGCGGACACCACTACATCCTGGATCCAGCACGACCTTGGTACGGGCGCACGACCGAGACTGTCGGGGCGGGCCGGCGAGACGCCTCGACCGGTGGCATGGCCAGGTGACCCAGTCCCTGGCCCGGACCGGGCGACCCGGACCAGGGAGCGCTTGGCGAGGTGGTTGGCCGGCGCCTGCCGGGTCGGCCAGGTCGGTGTCAGGGGTTGGTCCGCCGCCGCCAGGCGTAGCCGGCCAGTGCCAGCCCCGTCCAGGCGATGGCCCAGCCGGAGAGGAACAGGGCGGTTCCGGCGGACAGGGGCCCGCCGAGTGCCCGGGCGGTCGCCAGCACCGGCGGCACGAGCCACGGCGCCACCGAGTCACGCAGGCCCAGCGCGAGGGTGCCGACCACGGCCACCGAGAGCACCGCGACGCCGTACCCTGCGCTGCGGGTCAGGGCGCGGCTGGCGAGTGCGCCCACCGCTGTGGCGGGCAGCAGAGCAAGCAGGTGCGCCCAGAGCCCGAGGGTGAGCGCGACAGACAGCGGCAGGTCGTCCGGACCCGGCACGGCCATCCCGCCGACCAGCCATGGGAAGACCAATGCCACAAGCACCGTGCCCGCCCCGGCGACCACCGCCGCGAGCAGCCCGGCAGCCCGCTCCCGGGCCGGGCCGAGGAGGACCTGGGCCATCCGGCGCTGCACGTCCGGCTCGACGTCCAGCAGGATCTTGGTCTGCCAGGCCAGCACCGGAAAGAGCACCACGGCGCAGACGCCGTACCCCTCCGCAGGCCGGGCCCGGCCGCCGCCGTACAGGATGCCGAGGACGAGCAGGCCGGCCAGCAGCGGCGCGAGCGCCCGTCCGGTACGCAGGAAGCCGGCCAACCGCATCCGGACCAGCGCGCTCACCGGGCCACCTCCCCCGGCCGACCGTCCCGCACCGGGCCACCACCCGGCCCGCTGTCCCGCACCGGGTCACCACCCGGCCGACCGTCCCGCACCGGATCACCACCCGGCCGGTCGTCCCGTACCGGGTCACCACCCGTCTGGGCGGCGGGCGGCAGCGGATCCTGCGGAGGCGACGGGGGGACGGGGACCGGCAGCGCAGCCGCGCGCGAGGGCGGGGCGGGGACCGGCGGCGCAGCCGCCCGCGGGGGCGGGGCGGCGGGTTCGCGTACCCGCAGGACGTGGTGGCCGTCGGCGCGCAACCGGGCGACGGTGCCGGCCAGCCGCGCGGCCGGCACCGCGACCTCGACCACCGCGACGGACGGCGCTGCGGTGGTCGGCTCCTCGGTGACCACGCCGTCGGCCAGCGCCCAGTGCCGGGCGTCGGGGAGCCGGACCGTCTCGCCCCGGTGGTCGCTGACCAGCACCGCTCCCCCGCCGGCCAGCACCTCGTCGACCAGCTCCGGGACCAGGCCCCGGGCGGCGGCGTCCAGCCCCTCCCAGGGCTCGTCGAGGACCAGCAGGCCCGGGGTGCGCAGCATCGCCTGGGCCAGGCCGACCTTCTGCGCGGTGCCCTTGGACAGGTCGGGCAGGCGGACCCCGCGGAACGCGGCCAGCCCCAGCCGGTCGGTCCACCGGTCGGCGGCCCGGTCGGCGTCGGCCCGGCCCAGGCCGGCGACCCGGCCCATGCCGACCAGGTAGCGGGAGACCGTGAAGGGCTGGTCGGCGGGGAACCGCTCGGGCACCCAACCCACGTGCCGGGGGCGGTCGACCACCCGGCCCCGGACCGGCCGCAACACCCCCGCGCAGAGTTGCAGCAGGGTCGACTTGCCCGCGCCGTTGCGGCCGAGCACCACCGCCACCTCGCCCGGGTCGAGCCGGGCGGTGACGCCGCGCAGGACCCAGGGGCCGCCCCGGCGGTAGCGGAGCCGCACGTCCTCCAGTCTCATGGGGCGACCCTGCCACATCCGGACAGACGGAAGGTGCCCCGCCACTGTCCGTGGCGGGGCACCTTCGCGGGAGAAGCCGGGCTCAGCCCTCGACGCCGGTCTCCTGGAAGTTCTTCACCACGTTCGGGTCGACCGGGACGCCCGGACCCATCGTGGTGGCCAGGGTGACCTTCTTGAGGTACTTGCCCTTGGCGGCGGACGGCTTGACGCGGATGACCTCGTCGAGCACCGCGGCGTAGTTGTCGATCAGCTGGGTCTCGGAGAACGAGGCCTTGCCGATAATCAGGTGCAGGTTGGAGTGCTTGTCCACCCGGAAGGTGATCTTGCCGCCCTTGATGTCCGAGACGGCCTTGGTGACGTCCATGGTCACCGTGCCGGTCTTCGGGTTCGGCATCAGACCGCGCGGGCCCAGGATCCGCGCGATCCGGCCGATCTTGGCCATCTGGTCCGGCGTGGCGATCGCCGCGTCGAAGTCCAGCCAGCCGCCCTGGATCCGGGCGACCAGCTCGTCCGTGCCCACCTCGTCGGCACCGGCGGCGACGGCCTCCTCGGCCTTCGCACCGGCGGCGAAGACGATCACGCGGGCGGTCTTACCGGTGCCGTGCGGCAGGTTGACCACGCCACGGACCATCTGGTCCGCCTTGCGGGGGTCGACGCCGAGGCGCATGGCGACCTCGACCGTGGCGTCGAACTTGGCGTTGGTGGTGTCCTTGGCGAGCTTGACCGCCTCGGCCGGGGTGTAGAGCTTGGACTTGTCGATGGCCTCGGCGGCCTTGCGGTACGTCTTGCTGCGCTGCATCTCGGGTTACTCCTGTGGTCTCTGGCGGGCCGCGGTCGACGCGCGCCCTCCCACGAACTGATCTTGAGGACCGACCGCGGGGTCAGTCGTTGACGACGATGCCCATCGACCGGGCGGTACCGGCGATGATCTTCGCAGCCTGGTCGATGTCGTTGGCGTTGAGGTCGACCATCTTCTTCTCGGCGATCTCGCGCACCTGGGCCTGGCTCACCGAGCCGACCTTCTGGCTCTGCGGCACGCCGGAGCCCTTCTCCACACCGGCGGCCTTGAGCAGCAGCCGGGCGGCGGGCGGGGTCTTGAGGACGAAGGTGAAGGACCGGTCCTCGTACACGCTGATCTCGGCGGGGACGATGTCGCCCCGCTGGGACTCGGTCTGCGCGTTGTAGGACTTGCAGAACTCCATGATGTTCACGCCGTGCTGACCGAGCGCGGGGCCCACCGGCGGGGCCGGAGTCGCCTGGCCCGCCTTCAGCTGAAGCGTGAACGTCTTGACGAGCTTCTTCTTCGGAGGCATGTCACTTCCTGGGGCTTGGAACTGGGAAAGGTGCCGGCCATGGGCGCGCACGGTCAGCGCGGTGCCACAGCGGCGACGTTCAAGAGTAGCGCAGCGCCCGGTGACCCTCTGCGCCGAGGTCCACGCGGGGTGGAAACGCCGTCGCCGGCGGCGGGCCGCTGCCCACCGCCGGCGACGGGGAACGTCGTCAGATCTTGGCGACCTGGTTGAAGTTCAGCTCGACCGGGGTCTCCCGACCGAAGATCGACACCAGCACCTTGAGCTTCTGCTGATCGGCGTTGATTTCGCTGATCGTCGCCGGCAGCGAGGCGAACGCGCCGTCGGTGACGGTGACCGAGTCACCGACCTCGAAGTCGAGGACCCGGACCTCGGGCTTGGCCTTCTTCTGCTCGGTCTCCACCGCCGGGGCCAGCCACTTGATCACCTCGTCGAGGCTCAGCGGCGCGGGCCGGTCGGCCCGGTCGGTGGCCCCCACGAAGCCGGTGACCCCCGGCGTGTTGCGCACGCACGAGTAGGACTCGGCGGTCAGCTCCATCCGGACCAGGATGTAACCGGGGAAGACCTTGGCCTGGATCTGCGAACGCTTGCCGTTCTTGACCTCGACCTCTTCCCGGGTCGGCACCTCGACCTGGTAGATGTACTCCTCCATGTCGAGGGAGATGATCCGGGTCTCGAGGTTGGTCTTGACCTTGTTCTCGTAGCCGGCGTACGAGTGCACCACGTACCAGTCGCCGGGCGCGTAGCGCAGCTTCTGGCGCAGCTCGGCGACCGGGTCGTAGTCCTCGTCGGGCTCCGGCTCGGTGGTCGGGAACTCCGGCTCGCTGGCGGCCTCGACCGACTCGTCACTCGCCGCCGTCGCGACCGTGGACTGGTCGTCCGTGGTCTCGGCGGTCTCGTCGTACTCAGGCACGCTTGCTCACTTCCGTCACTATCGGCTCAGTCGGCCGGTCAGCTGGGGCTGCCGAAGACCCACAGCACACCCTTCGCGAACGCGAAGTCGAGAAGGCCCACGATCGTCAGCATCACCGCGACGAAGGTGACCACCACGGCCGTGTAGGTCAGCAGTTCCTTGCGGGTCGGCCAGATGACCTTACGCAGTTCGGCGACCACCTCGCGGAAGAAACGCGCGACGCGGGCGAACGGCCCCACCCGGTCGGTCTCGTTCCGGGTCTTCGGCTTGCTGTCGGCCGCGCCCGCGCGGGTCCGCGACCGGGTCGCGGTGCCGCCCCGGGATACCGGCTCGTCCGCGTCGGTGGCGTCGTCGTCGGTGGCGTCGCTGTCGGCGGTCACCTCGTCGACGACCTCGTCACGCTCGTCGCGCAGACCGTCGTCGCCGGCGTCCTCGCCGCGCCGCTTGTTGTCGGCCACTTCGCCCTCCGTCGCGGGATGTCGGTTCGTACGCCGGGCGGCGCACGCGGCGCGTTGGTCACGCCGGCCGGGCCGAACCGTCCCGCGACGGGCCGCGGCCGGCGGACCGGACGAAGTGCCCCGAGTCGCCTCGGAACCACCCCGCCGGTGCCACCACCACGGGCCGGACGCCGCCTTGCGGCGGCGCGACCCACGGGAACGGTCAGGCCTGAGGCGCAGGGGTGACAGGACTTGAACCTGCAGCCTGCGGTTTTGGAGACCGCTGCTCTGCCAATTGAGCTACACCCCTGTGCGGCAACGCTCGCCCCATCCGGCCCCAACAGGCCGAACAGGGGTTACTTGCCCCACGGCGGACCAGTGTACGGGTAGCGCCCCGACTTTCCCAACCGGTCCCGCCCGACAGCTTCCGCCGACCGGTCAGCCGGCCGTCCGGACGGTCGCCCGCGCCTGCGAGAGCACCTTCTCATCGCCGCACCGGGCGGTGATATCGAGCCTGGTCAGTCCCGCCTCGGTGACCTCCTTGACCACCGCGTCGACGGTGATCTCGGCACCCTCGTCGTCGTCCGGGACGACCACCGGCCGGGTGAACCGCACCCCGAAGTCGACCACCGCGTCGGGCGCTCCGGCCCACTCGGCGACCGCCCGGCCGACCAGCGCCATGGTGAACATGCCGTGGGCGATGACCCCCGGCAGGCCCACCGCGGTGGCCGTCCGGTCGTTCCAGTGGATCGGGTTGAAGTCGCCCGAGGCGCCCGCGTAGCGGACCAGGTCCGCCCGGGTCACCCGGTACGTCCGGGTCGACAGTTCCACGTCAGGACTCCCCACGTACGACGAGCTTGGACCAGACGGCGACCACCGGCTCGCCGGCCACGGTGGTCACGTCGGTGCGGGTGGTCAGGAAGCCGTGCCCGCTCCGGGTGGTGATCTCCTCGATGGTGTTCACGCAGACCAGCTCGTCCCCGGCGACCACCGGGCGGGTGTAGGCGAAGCGCTGGTCGCCGTGGACCACCCGGCGGTAGTCGACCCCGAGCGCCGGGTCGTCGACGATCTGCCGGCTGGCGGCCATGGTGAGCACGATCGGAAAGGTGGGCGGGGCGACCACGTCCGGGTGGCCGAGGGCGCGGGCCGCCGCCGGGTCGTGGTGGGCCGGGTCGGTCGCGCCGATGGCGGTGGCGAACTCACGGATCTTTTCTCGGCCCACCTGGTAGGGGGCGGTCGGCGGATACGTCCGGCCGACGAAGGACGGGTCCAGGGACATGCCGCCGAACCCTACACGGGACGCGCGAACGCCGACCCGTACGGGCAGACGGCTCTGCGGCCGTGCCATCCGTGCGGATCGGCGTTCGGGTGGTCGCTGCGGACCGGGCCGGCGGTCGCCGGCCGAGGGTCAGCGGGTCTCGCGGTGGATCGTGTGCTTGCCGTCCCGGGGGCAGAACTTCTTCAGCTCGATGCGGTCGGGGTCGTTACGGCGGTTCTTGCGCGTGATGTAGTTGCGCTCCTTGCACTCCACACACGCCAGAGTGATCTTCGGCCGGACATCGGTCGCCTTCGCCACGGCGGAGTGCCTTCCTCGCTACGGATATCAACTACAGCGCATCAGCCTACGCGGACGATGCCTGGACATGCAAAGCGGGCGCCAGTGGCGCCCGTCCCACCGGCCGCCGGGGATGAGCCCGGAGGACGAGAGTAGCGGTGGCCGGACTTGAACCGGCGACACAGCGATTATGAGCCGCTTGCTCTGCCATCTGAGCTACACCGCCGCAGGCGGGTCCAGCCGGACCCTCTGAGCCCCCTTACGGAATCGAACCGTAGACCTTCTCCTTACCATGGAGACGCTCTGCCGACTGAGCTAAGGGGGCCTACCCGATCACCCCGGAGGGCGTCGCGCAGGGGATACATTACACGGCACCGCGCCGGGGGTGAAACCGGATCCCCGGGTGCCGCATCAGCGCAGCTCAGAGCACGGCACGCAGCCTGGGGAGCACTCCCGACCCGGTCGCCTCCTGGTCCACCTGGGCACCGAACCAGGCCTCCAGCCGCTCGTACGGCAGCGGCCGGCTGAACAGGAAGCCCTGGCCGATCTCGCAGCCGATGTCCTGGAGGAGTTCGAGGGTCAGCTCGCTCTCCACCCCCTCGGCCACCACCGCCAGGCCGAACTGCTGGGAGAGCGACACCACCGCGTTCACGATCGCCAGGTCGCCCGGATCGGTCGCCATCCCCTGCACGAACGACCGGTCCACCTTCACCTCGTGCACCGGCAGCCGGCGCAGCTGGGCCAGCGACGAGTTACCGGTGCCGAAGTCGTCCACCGCGAGCCGGACCCCGAGGTCCCGCAGCCGACGCAGGGTGGGGATCGGCCGCTCGGTGCCGTCCAGCACCGCCGCCTCGGGGATCTCGACGGTGAGCAGCTGCGGCGGGACGCCGTACTCGGTCAGCAGCTCGCCCACCCGGTCCGGGAAGCGCCGGTCGGTCAGCGAGCGGGCGGCGATGTTGACCGCCACCGCCAGCGGCTGCCCGGTGTGGCTCCAGTCCCGGCTGCGCCGCAGCCCCTCGCGGAGGACGAACTCGGTCAGCCGACCCAGCTGGCCGGTGTGCTCGGCCACCGCGACGAAGTCCTCCGGGGAGACCGTGCCGTGCGCCGGGTGCTCCCAGCGGGCGAGGCACTCCACCCCGAGCAGCCGGCGGTCCCGCAGGGTGACCTTCGGCTGGAAGTAGACCTCCAGCTCGCCCTCGTCGAGGGCGCGGCGCAGGTCGCCGGCGAGCCCGAGCCGGCGCAGCGACCGCGACTCCAGCGCCGGATTGAACAGCTGCACGCTGCCCGGCACCGCCTTGGCCGCGGTGGCCGCCAGGTCGACCCGTTGCAGCAGTACGGCGGCGTCGCTGCCGTGGTCCGGGTGCACCGCCACCCCGACCGCGGTGTCCACGTCGAGGGTGAGCGCGTCGAAGACGATCTCGTCGCGGATCTGCTCCCGGAGCTGGGCGGCCAGCTCCAGCGCCGCCTCGGCGTTCTCCAGCCGCAGGGTGACCAGGAACTCGTCGCCGCCGGCCCGACCCACCAGGGCGGACGACGGGGCGCAGGCGCGCAGCCGCTCGGCCACCTCGACGAGGACCTTGTCGCCCGCCGCGTGCCCCAACGACTCGTTGACCTGGCGCAGCCCGTCCACGTCGAAGAGCAGCACGGCGACCACCTCGCCGGGGGCACGGATCTTGACCGCCTCGGCCAGCGCGGCGGTGATCCGTCGCCGGTTGGGCAGCGTGGTCAGCGCGTCGTGGTAGGCGTCGTGCCGCAGCCGGTCGACCAGCCGGGAATTCTCCAGGGCGACGGCGGCGTGCGCGGCCACGGTCTCGAAGACGGGGATGTCGCTGGTGGTGAAGTGCCCGATGTCGCTGAGCCGGTTGGTGACCTCCAGGGTGCCGATCACCGCCTGGCCGGAGCGCAGCGGCACCACGATGGCGTCCTTGACCTGTTTGGCGCCCACCTCGCGGCGCAGGGCGGTGTCGTCGCCGAGCAGCCGGCCGATGGAGAGGGTCTTGCCCAGCTCGCGGGCCTGTTCCCGGAAGACCGTCGGGGTGGGCGCGAAGTCGAGCAGGCCCGGGGTGTCCACCCGGGCGGTCAGCAGCACCTCCGGGTGCCGCCGCTGGGCGGGCAGCCAGAGGGTGGCGTACTCGGCCTGCATCAGCCCGCGCACCCGGTCGAGGAGGATGTCGGCGATCGCCCCCTCGGCGCTGTTGGTGAGCAGCCGGGTGAGGTCGTACATGCCGGTGAGGGTGCGGTGCTGCCGGAAGAACTGCGAGTACGACCGGTAGACCTGGAATAGCGCCGCAAACAACGCGGCCAGCAGCAGCACCGACCACCAGGTGGTCTTCAGGGCGATCAGGACGAGCAGGCCGACCGAGGCGTTGATGGAGGTGGTGAGGAAGACCGAGGGCGCGGTGCGCAGCGCCTCCCGGCCGGCCTGCCACCCCTGCAGCAGCACGTGCACCCCGGCCACCGAGAGCAGGCTGACCAGGGTGATCGTGTTGACCGCGAGGAAGAGGATGCCCCAGGTGCCCGGCCCGACCCCGGCCAGCGGGGGCAGGGCCAGCAGGAGCAGCCCGGCCAGCGAGGTGGCCGCCGCCGCCTTGGCCACGTTGAACCACAGCTTGGCCGGGGCGAAACGGTGCGACGCGCTCCAGATCAGCACGGAGAGCGTATAGATCAACACCACGATCAGTGGTGGCAGGAAGAAGAGCGCGACGACGAGGGGCACCTCGGTCAACGTCACCCCGACCGACTGACGCCGGACGATGACGTTGAGCACCGGGATGCTGATCCCCGTCATCGCCACGAACAGAACGAACGCCAGGCCCCACTCCCCGAATTCGGGGCGCAGGACGCCGATCGCGGTGCTGAAGACGATGGCCAACAGGGCCAGGGGTGCGGTGATGAACCAGGCGCGTTCGGTGGACTTACGCCGCTGATCTCGACTGGCCATCCGCCACCCTCTCCCTGAGAGACGTCGCCCCCAGGGCACCGGGAGCGGGGACGACGTAGAGGCTTAGCGCGCGCTGCCCATGGTCCAGACGACGTCGGCCATCTGCGCGCTGCCGTCGGCGGAGGTGATGCCGTTGACGGCAAGTCCACCCAGGATGGTGGCGAGCACGAGGAGCGAGCCAAACAGCCGGCCCAGCCTTCGACCAGACATGATTGCTCCTGTCGAGAGAGTGTTCACGGGGGATGGTGGAGGTTCCACGATCGTGCCACACCTCGGGTACCCAGAAAAGCGGGAAGAGCGGCGCTGGGCCGAGCAGCGGGCAGGTTCCGCCGTTCGGACCACCGCCGTCACCTCCCCGTGCCAGATCACCGGCACCAGGACGGGTAACAGCCTCCACGAATCGCTCAATGTCACTATCGACGCAAACCCGATCTTTAGCGGCGCGGAGCCGCCTTCCAGGTAGCCGGGCGACCATCCCACCGAAGGGCCGCAACCACCGCTCCCGGAACCGTCACATCGATCACCATAGCTCATTTCGGCGGGTACGGAAGCGGCCTGTCGGGAGCCGACGGACTCCGCACCAGATCAACGACAAAACGCGCGTACGGTGGCGAGCCGGCGCGACCAGGCGAAACACCTCCGGAGAAGGCCGCGCCCCATGTTTGTCGTACCGGGATGGTGTCGTAAATCCATGACATCGCAGCCATCGGTGACGCCGGTGATCGTCGAGCGGGCCGCCCAGCCGTACGTGGGGATCAGGCGGTCGGTCACCATGCGGACCATCGGCGGGTTCTTCGGCACCCTGTCCGAGCTGATCGCGTGGGTGGCCGCCCAGGGGGTCATCCCGCCCGGCCCGGACTTCATCCGGTACCACGTGATCGACATGGCCGGTGAGCTGGAGATCGAGGCGGGGGTGCCACTGCCGGCCGGAGCCGAGGTCGCCGTCGAGGCGCCGATGCACATCGAGGTGCTCCCCGCCGGCCGCTACCTCACCACCACCCACGTCGGCGACCCCGACGACCTGGTGGCGGTGACCGGGGCGTTCCTGGCGTGGGCGGAGCAGCACGGAATGCGCTGGGACGCCCACGACACCGACGCGGGCGAGCGCTGGGGTTGCCGGCTGGAGATCTACCACAGCGGCCCGGACGACAACCCCGACCGGAACACCTGGGAGACGCAACTGGCGTTCCGGCTGGCCGACTGACGGGGACGGCCACCCGCGCCGGAGCGGGATAGTCGGGGTGGTTTGGGGGTATGTCGGGGGTTATGGCAGGTCAGAACGGTGCGGTGGACGAGGAGCACGCCCGGCCGGCGGGGGTCGACGACGCCACGGTCGAGGCGCTGGGCAAGCTGAGCGAGGCGTTGGAGGCGGTCCACCGGGTGCGCGGGCACCTCTACTCGGCGCACCAGCTCGTCGGCGGCGCGGATCTCACCCTGGACCGGGTGGTGGAGCTGCTGCGCGGGGCCGGGCACGACGAGGTGGCCGACCGGGTCGCGCGGGAGCTGCTGGGGCGCAACCTGCTGCCCGGCCGGTGGACGTTCCAGATCGTGGAGGAGTTCGACGACGGCTACTACGCCACGTTCCAGGAGATCGAGCGGTACGCCCGGGACGCGTTGGCCGGCGGCCGACGGCATATCTACGAGGCGGAGATGAAGCAGCGGCGGCGTACCCACGGAATGCCCGGCCACGAGGCCACCCCGGCAGCGACGCGACCCGGCCGGGACGGACGCTGACCGGGCCGACGTCGCCGGGCCACGCGACCGGCCCGCCCCCGACCCGGCGACACCGGGGGCGGGCCGGGGATCACCACTGGCGGCGTACCGACGCTTTGGGGCCGGTGACCAGGGTGGCGGGCGGGACGTCGTCGGCGACCACCGCGCCGGCCGCCACCACGGCGTCCCGGCCGATGCTGACGCCCGGCAGGATCGTCGCGCCGGCCCCGATCCACACGTTCTCGGCCACGTCGATGGGCGCACCGGTCAGCCACTCCCGCCGTTCCTGCGGATCGACCGGGTGACCGCCGGTGATGAAGGTGACCCTCGGGCCGACCAGCACACCCTCGGCGAGCCGGATGCCGGCATAGTCCAGGAACGTGCAGTTCTGGTTGACGAACACCCGCTCGGCGAGTTCCAGGCGCAGGCCGTGGTCGGTGTAGAACGGCGGGTAGATGGTGACCCTCGGCGGCAGCGGTCGGCCGAGGATCTGCGCGAACAACTCCGCTTTGCCTGCTTCGTCGTCGAACGGAAGGCTGTTCAGCCGGGACGTGAGCTGGGTGACCCGCAGGACCCGGGCGGCCATCGCCTGGAACTCGGGGCTGTGGATACGCATGAAGCGGTCGCTGGACATGCCCGCGATCCTCGCCGACGCCCCCGGCACCCGGGGCTACGGGCCGCCCCCGCTCACCGCCCCTCCCCCGCCCTGCCGACCGGTGCCCGCATCAGCCGCCGCGCCTGGGCCAGCTCCTCGACGAGCCGGTCGACCTGACCGGGCGACAGCAGCACGGTCTGGTTCATGCCGTACCGGGTCGCGTCCAGCTTGACCGCCGCCTCGCGCCGGACGAACCGGTCGACGAGCAGTTGCAGGCTCACCCAGCCGGTCCGCTCCCGCCCCACCGTGGCGAGGTACCCCCGGTGCATCGGGTCGTTCGGCCCGCACCCCCGGCACCACGCCGGGCAGACCACCGGCCGCCCCACCTCACTCACCGCCGTCCCCCTGCCCGTCGTGCCCCTGTGGGTCGGGATGGGTCCGGTCGGCGTCCGGGTCGTCGGCCGCCCGGCTCAGCAGGTCACCCAGCTGCCCGGCCAGTTCGGTGGCCTGGGCCAGGGACAACTCGGCCCAGGCGTTGCCGGCCCGGCACGCCACGTGCACGGCCACCAGCGGCGCACCCGGGACCGCCCCGCTGATGAGGTACGTCGCGACGAGGCCGGCCGCCCGACTCCGGCCGACCCGGAGCATCGGGCCACGATGGCGGCGGGCCAGGTGCGGCACCACCGGCGGGACCAGATGACCGCAGCGCTCGGGGGCACACCACCGTGGGTGGGTGGTGGCGGTGACCGATCCTCCGGTACGGGTCATCGCGGCCACCGCCCGACGTTGCCCCGACGTGCCTGGCCGACCGTCAGCAGCGGAGCGCACCGCAGTGTGGGCAGCTCTCGGGTCACCCCGACCGACCACCACGGCGCGGGCGGGGCAGCGGCCCTGGGCGGACTCGTCGGGGCGCTGTGCCGGCCGGGTCGCGACGGTGCACGCCTTCGAGCCCGCCAGGACGAGAACCAACCGCATCGACGATGAGTGCCGGACATCACACCTCCACAGGTAACGGGGGACCGACAGGCCCGGATCTTGGTGCCAGCGGCACCGGTGCCACGCGTTCCAGATCGCCTCAGACTCCAGGTCGGAGGCTCGCGCTCTGGACAGATGCCGCTGGTCTCATGAGCTGAAGCCCGCAGCTACGAAACGCAGCTCCCACGCTTACCCCCTCTAAACAAGTGCTCCACACCGAAACCGCTTGAGCGCTTAGCGGGTGTAAGCAAGGTTACTCGCCCGCCGACGCCTGTCAAGGGGTCCTAAACTTCGCACGTGGAGACTCGTGACGACGGCTTCGAGCGCGTACGGCGTGAAGCCGACCCGCTCCGGCAGGCCAAGCTCGCCGGCGAACTCATGTCCGTCTACCAGCAGCGAGCGGTCGAGCTGGCAAGGTTGCGTCGCGAGGCGATCAACCGGGCGGCGGCCGACCAGGGTCTCTCGTTCAGCTCCATCGCCAAGGAACTCGGGCTCACCCGAGGACGCATCACCCAGATCCGGCAGACCGCACCCCCTGCCGAGCGGGCATTCTTCGGTGTCGGCCCGGTGACGGTCGCCGTGCCGCTGCGGGCGGTACCCGGCCGCGCGCTGCCGGTGATCTCGTCGGAAGACACCCGCGCCGCCGATCTACTGACGAAGCTCCTCGCCGACCTGGCATTCCAGGTGGAGCACTTCCACATTGCGCCGGACGGCAACTGGCAGCCCCGAGGCGATGTCGCCGCGATCTGCGGGCCGAAGTCGTCACCGGTCACCGCCCAGGCCATCGCGTCCGACCCCGCGCTGACGTTCGAGCCCGACGACACCGGCCGGTGGACCATCCGTGAACGCGACGGCAGCCGCGTCTACGAGTCACCGATGGACGACCCCGCCGCGCCACGATGGGCCGATGTCGCCTACGTCGGCCGCCTCGCCCTGAGCGACGAAGAGACCATCTTCATCGTCGCGGGAGTGCATGCGCTCGGCTCGGTCGGCGCAATCGACTACCTCGCCCGCAACCTGCCCGACCTCTACGCCCACGTCGGCACTCAGCGTTTCTCGATGGTCGTCCGCAGCGAACACGACGGCGACACCGTGACCAGGAGCGAACTCGTATGTCCGCCACGAATCCACGACCAGAAGTAGTCACCGCCGAGCGGCCCGGCCGGAACCGCCCCACCGAGGACCGCATTTTCACCACGTCCAATGCGGTCATCGTGCTCGACGGTGCGTCTCAACCTCAGGCGAGCACCCGAGACGGCGGGTGGCTCGCCGAGCAGGTCGGGCGGCACCTCCAACAGCTCCTCACCGAGCACCCCGATGCCGACCTGGCCGACGCGCTGGCCGAAACGATCCAACACGTCCGCGACCTGCACGGTCTCCGACCCTACGCCTCGCCGTCAACGACGGTGAGCATCGTCCGATGGTGCGGAAACGACATCGACGTCCTGGTTCTCGGAGACAGTCCCGTCGTCCTGCTCACTCGTACCGGCGAGATCCACCAGGTCCGCGACGAACGGCTCGCACAGGTAGCGCTCGACCAGCACATGGACCTGCACAGAGCCATACGGCAACGAGGCGGATTCGGCTTTCACCACGCCGCCGAGTGGGCCGCACTGGTCGACGCGCAGAGACGAGCCCGCAACAGCGCTGGCGGCTACTGGATCGTCGAGGCAGAGCCGGAGGCCGCTCGTCACGCCGTCCGGGCGACGTGGCCCGCCAGTGACTTCGCGGTCGTCCTGACGATGACCGACGGCGTCTCAGACGGAATCGACAAGTACCGGACGCCTGCCACCTGGCGAGCGGCGATCGCACTTGCCAACCAGCACCCGGCACGGTTGGTTGAGACCGTGCACGAGGCCGAGGAAGACGACATGGACGGACGACGCTGGCCACGCAACAAGCTTCACGACGACAAGGCTGTGGCACTGCTGCGACTCACCACAGCCGCGCACATCGCCGCACTGACGACTTAAGAACCAAGGCAGGCCGCAATTGGGCCGCGCCGGACGCGCCGTCCGACGCCTGACAGGAGTACGCCGTGGCGCTCGCCGACCTTCCACCCGGGCAGCACGCCGATCGGGTCCGTAACCACTGGTGGTGGCGACCCGGGTGGCGCGTGGGCAGGCGCTTCTTCGCTTTCCACGTCACCTTCGAGAACCAACCCGAGCTGTACCGGCTGGCCGACTCCTACCGGTCGGCGCTGAGCGCGGCACCTGCCCTGACTCTCATCCCTGACCGGTGGTTGCACCTCACCATGCAGGGCATCGGCTTCACCGACGAGGTGGCCGACGAGACTCTGGCCGCGATCATCGAGGAGGCCAGGAAGCGGCTTGCCCGCCTGGGGCCGGTCGATACCGAGTTCAGTGAAGTCATCGTCGCGGACGAGGCCATCGTCATGCCGGCGACGCCCGCCGATGCCGTCCAGGAGCTTCGCGCCACCACCCGGGCTGCCCTCGGTCACGTCCTGGGCAACGACAACGTTCCCGAAGATCCTCGCCGGTACCGCCCGCACATCAGCGTCGCCTACCTGACCACCAGCGGTCCGGCAGCGCCCTATATCCAGGCCGCCACGGCGGCCGAGGCCCGACCCGCCTCCGTCCGGATCGCCCATGTCGACGTCATCGACATGCACCGGGACCGGCAGATGTACGAGTGGTCCTCCATCGCACGGCTACCGCTTCAAGCCCCTGCACGACACCACATGTTCGCTGCCCCGACCGAGGACACCCGTATGCGCGCCGATGCGAACAGCTTGGACTACGAGGTGCCCGTTGAAGACTGACCGGCAGCGGATCAGCCGGGCCGGTGTCGCCCGGATAGCCGCTCTCGCGTTGCTCTGGGGCTCCGGCTTCCTCTGGATCAAGCTCGCGTTGCGGGGCTTCAACCCCGTGCAGATCGTGTTCGCCCGGCTCCTGCTCGGCTTCCTGGTCCTGACCCCGATCGCCCTGTCCCGGGGGCTCCGCTTTCCGAGGCAAGGCCGGCTCTGGGGTCACCTGTTCGTCGCGGCCCTGGTCGCCAACGCCGTACCGTATCTGCTGTTCAGCCTCGCCGAGGAGACGATCGGGTCCAACGTGGCCGGGGTGCTCAATGCCACCACCCCGCTGTGGACGCTGTTACTGGCGTTCCTCGTCGGTGTCGACCGGGCCGTCACCGCGAAGAAGGCCGCCGGCTTCGCCCTCGGCTTCCTCGGCGTCGTGGTCATCTTCTCGCCGTGGGAGTCCGCGAGCGAGATCGCCAGCTGGGGCGGCATCGCGTGCCTGGCCGCAGCGGCCAGCTACGGACTCGGGTACGTCTACATGGGCCGCTTCCTGACCGGACGCGGAATCCCGCCGATCCTGCTGTCGGCGGCTCAACTCGGCGCGGCCACCGTGCTGCTGGTCCCGGCGCTGCCGTTCACCGGGCTGGAGTCGCCGCAATGGCGGCTCGACGCGGTGGTGAGCCTGCTCGTGCTCGGGGTACTCGGCACCGGGGCCGCCTACGTGCTGAACTACCGCATCATCGACGACGAGGGGCCGACCGCCGCCTCGGTGGTCACCTACCTGCTGCCCGTCGTCGCCGTACTCCTCGGCTGGGTGGTCCTCCGCGAGGCCGTGACGACCGCGATCGTGGCCGGGATAGCCCTGGTCCTCACCGGCGTGATCCTCACCCGGCAGCGGTCCGCACCGTCGCTCGCGACGACCGGTGGTGAACCGGTCGCCACCCCTCCCGGCAATCGCGCGGAGTAGCGGAAAAAAGACTGTCGGTCATACGACGACAGGCCGCCGGACCGGCAGGGCGGGCCTAGGCTCGGTTCGCCTCTCGCCCGGCCGACGATCCGGAGGGTGCCGTCCCATGTCGTCCCTGCTCGCCACCGCGCTCCTCTCCGTGGCCCTGATGGCCGCACCCGCCCCTCCTATGGCCGCGTCTGCCGCACCTGGCGCTCCGCCCAGCTATCTCATGGTGGACCTCGGCACTTTCGGCGGTGACGACAGCTACGCCCACGCCATGAACGACCGCGGTGACGTGATCGGCCGCGCCCAGGACGCCAGCGGCGTCCACCAGGGTTTCCTCTGGCAGCGGGGTCGGATGATCAACCTGGGTGCCTTCAACCCCATCGACGTCAACGACCGTGGTGAGGTCGTCGGTGCCCGCGACGACGGCTCCGGCGCGTACGTCTGGCACCGCGGCATCTTCCGGCCGCTCGGTGGCCTGTACATCCGGCCCGTGGCGATCAACAACCGCGGCCAGGTTCTCGGTCAGGCCGCCGCAGGCCCCGTCCTGTGGACGGACGGCCGCACCCAACCCCTGCCTCTCGACGACGTGTCCGACGTCAACGACCGCGGCCAGGTCTCCGGCGGTGTCAGTCTGTCGCCGGACGGCTTCCACGCCGCTCTGTGGCACGGTCGCCGGACCACCGACCTGGGTGCCGGCCCCTTCAACCGCAGCAACACCTACGGCCTCAACGACAGCGGCTGGGTGATCGGCTGGCAGTTCTCGCCCGACCAGTACCCGCGCGGCATCCTGTGGCGGCACGGCCGCGCCCTGGACATCGGCACCCTCGGCGGCAACACCACCGAGCCGCTGGCCATCAACAACCGCGGGGAGATCCTGGCCAAGTCCCACAACACCAGCAACTACGCCCGCCCGGCACTGTGGCGCAACGGTGTCATGTACGACCTCAGCCTCGCCGGGATCAGCACGGAAGGCGAGGTCGTCGACCTCGATGACCGCGGTGGCATCGCCGCCACGATCCGCCTGGTGCCGGGTACCGCCCACGCGGTCGTCTACCGCCCGCGCTGACGTGTCGCGCCGTGGTCTGCCCACCCTCACAGGCCCTGACGACTTCCTGCTCCGGCTCGGCCGCCCGCCGTCGGTGCACACCCCCGGGACGGGCGCACGCAGAACCCGATAAGGCATGCTGATAGAGCCCCTGACCAGCAACTGGTCAGGGGCTCTATCAATGCCTGGTGGCGGGTAGAGGATTCGAACCTCTGTAGCTTTCGCGACGGATTTACAGTCCGCTCCCATTGGCCGCTCGGGCAACCCGCCAGGGCGTGCCACCACGCCGTAACGCGGCAGCGGAGCAAGGATAGCGGTCACCCCCGGGGGCGTGGCAACCGGGTACCGTCAGAGGGTCGTGGGGCTGGTCAGCCCGGCGACGACCCTGACAGACCGCCGGACAAGCAGGAGCATCAGCATGGCAGCGAACCCGTCGTTCGACATCGTGAGCAAGGTCGACCGGCAGGAGGTCGACAACGCCCTCCGCCAGACGGAGAAGGAGCTTGCCCAGCGGTTCGACTTCCGTGGCACCGGCGCCGAGATCTCCTGGTCGGGAGAGGAGGCGATCAGCCTCCAGGCGGAGACCGAGGAGCGGGTCGCCGCCGCCCTCGACGTGTTCAAGGAGAAGCTGGTCAAGCGGAACATCTCGTTGAAGTCCCTGGACGCGGGTGAGCCCCGGGGCTCGGGCAAGATCTTCAAGATCGACGCCAAGGTGATCCAGGGCATCGAGTCGGACAAGGCCAAGGCGATCAGCAAGAAGATCCGCGACGAGGGTCCGAAGGGCGTCCAGGCGCAGATCCAGGGCGACCAGCTCCGGGTCACCGGCAAGAAGAAGGACGACCTCCAGGCCGTCATCACGCTGCTCAAGGGCGAGGACTTCGGGGTGGCCCTCCAGTTCACCAACTACCGCTGACCCGGTAGCCCAGACACCACCGGACCGGGCGGTCGTCCCCTCACGGGGACGGCCGCTCGGCGTACACGCCAACCCCGGAAGACGGCGGGACCGCGTACCCCCGACGGGTGCGGTCAGACCGTGACGGGGTGTTCGGCGCGGGTGGCGGCGGCCTCGGCGCGGGCGATCGGGCCGCCGGGCAGGGCCGCGACGGCGGCCCCGACGCCGACCGCCCCGGCGGCGAACAGGAACGCCCAGGGCACCCCGCCGGCATGGTCGACGATCAGGCCGGCGACCGCGCCGCCGGCCGCGCTCGCCGCCACCGACATGGTGACCACCCAGGTGTACGCCTCGTTCAGCATGCCGGTCGGGGTGATCCGCCCGACCAGGGTGTTCTCCAGGGTCAGCGCGGGGGCGATGGTGGCCCCGCCGATCACCAGGGCGATGCCGAGGGACACCGGGCCGGGCATCACCGCGAAGATCGCCAGGGTGCCGGCCACCGCCGCGAGCAGCCAGGCGAACTGGCGGGTCATGTTGGCCGCCGGGCGGCGTACCCCGAACCAGAAGCCGCCCACGGCGCTGCCCACCCCCCAGACGGCGAGCAGCAGACCGGCCAGGCTCTCCGGGTCGCCGGTGGGCTGGTTGCCGGCGAACGCCGGCACGATCACCCCGGCCGCGCCGAACGCGATGCCGAGGCTCGCCACGCAGACCAGCAGGGCCGGGAAGCCACCCACCCGCAGCGGGCCGAGCCCCCGGGCGTGGTGCTCCCGGGCGTGTGGCCGCCAGGCGCGCATCACCCGACCCAGTGCCACCCCGGCCGTGCCGACCAGTGTCACGACGGCCGCGCCGAGCAGTGCGGCGGCGGCGTCGGCCAGCAGGACGAAGGCGGCCACCAGCAGTGGGCCGAGCACGAAGACCACCTCGAACAGCGTCGTCTCGGCGGCCAGCGCGGTGTTGCGCAACTGGTAGCGGCCGGTGGTCGAGCCGGTCAGCTCGTTCCAGGCCCCCCGGATCGCGGCGGTCAACGGCGGGTAGGTGGCCCCGGCCAGCCCGGCGGCCAGGTAGATCAGACGCAGGTCGGCATCGTCGGCACGGCTCGCCCCGAGCAGCCCGAACAGGGCCAGCGGGTGCGCCACGGCGGTGACCAGCAGCACCGGGGTGGGGCCGACCCGGTCGGCGATCCGGCCGGCGACCGGGCTCAGCGCGGCACCGGACAGCGCGTAGATGCCACCGGCCACGGCGGCCAGCGAGTACCGGCCGGTCACCTGCTCCACGACCAGCAGCAACGCCAGCGGGGTCATCCCGATGCCGAGCCGGCCGACGACGCCAAGGAGCAGCAGCAGCGGTGCCCCGGGAATCCGCCAGACGCCCAGGTACTGGCGCAGTGCGGCCACGGGGACACCTCCAAGGAGACGATCAGGTAACGACTCGGAACCTCGTAGACCCTAACGCCGCAGGTCGCTCCGCGAATGGTCGATTCACTCACACCCCGGGCCGCTGATCCGGTGGCGACGAGAGGGTAATTTGCTGATCGAGCCAGATAGATGTGCCGTTTTCCATCGTCCCCCACGCCGCAGGGAGGTCCGGCCGAGCCGATGACCGACGCCGACGAACGGCTCGCGCCGACACCCGGTTACCTGGCCCTGTTCCGCCATCCGGTGGCCTCCCGGCTGGTCACCGCCCGGGGCATCTCCGAGCTGGGCGACTTCGTGGGGCTCGCCGCGCTGCTGCTGCTCGCGTACGACCAGACGCAGTCGGTCCTCGGCCCGGCCGCCGTGTACGCCGCCCGGGCCCTGCCGGCCCTGCTGGTCGCCACCGTGTTCAGCGGCTGGTTGGACGTGCCGGCCCGGCGGACCCTGCTGGTCTGGCTCTCGGTGGCCGGCGCGGTGCTGATCGCGGTCCCCCTCGCGGTGCCCCGGCCGGTGCCGGCGATCGTCGCCGCCGGGCTGCTCGGCGCGGTCCGGGCCGCCTACTCCAGCGTCAACGTGGCGGTCGCCGCCGAGGCGGTGGACGCCCCGCTCCGGCTGCCGTTGTTCGGCCTGTCCGCCTTCGCCAACCAGGTCGGCCAGGTGACCGGCCTACTCGCCGGGGCGAGCATCACCGTGGCGCTCGGCCCCCGGGTGGCGCTCCTGATCGACCTGGTGTCGTTCCTGGTCGCGGCGGTGGTGCTCGCCGGGCTGCCGACCGGGCAGCAGCGGCACCGCAGCCGCCCGCCGGCCACCGCCGGCATCCGGACCATCGCCGGCCACCCGGTGCTGCGCGGCATCGCCCTGCTCACCCTCGGCACGGTGCTCTCCGGGGCGCTGCCCGAGACGCTGGCCCCGGACCTCGCCGGTGGCGGCTGGCGGCCCGTGGTGCTGGCCTCGTCGGCGCTGGGCGGCGCGGTCTTCGTGCTGGTGGTGGGGCGGTGCGCCTGGCTGAGCCGGCTGGCCGGGCAGGTCGCCATGGTCGCCGCGCTGGCCGGGGCGCTGCTGCTGGCCGGCGTTTTGGTCGCCGCGCACGCCCCGGTCTGGGCGTTGGCCTGCGCCAACGCGCTGATCGGCGCGGGTGGCGGGTGGCTGATCGGCGCACAGGCCACCTTTGCCCGGCTGGCCCCGGTGGAACGGATGGGGCAGGTGGAGGCGACCATCGTGGCCGCCAACATCGTCGTCGCCGGCTGCGGGATCTTCGTGCTCGGCGCGACGGCCGCGCTGTTCGGCCCCGCCGTGGCGTACCTGCTGGCCGGGGTGGTGCTGCTGGTCGTGGTGCTGCTGACCCGCCCGGACCGGCTGCCGGTCGACGCCGGCCCGCAGGCGACCCGTTCCGCCCACTGACCGCACTTCCCCGGCACCCTGTCCCTGTTCCCCGGCACCGCCGACGAGGCGGCTGCGCCCGCGTCCGGGTGGACGCGGGCGCAGCCGGTGTCGTTCGTCGCAGGGCGGCAGGCCCCGGTCAGCGTTGGAACTGCACCGGGCCGGCGTTGCGGGCCATCTGCTCCAGCCGGGCCACCCGCTCCTCCATCCGGGGGTGGGTGGAGAACAGCGCGGCGATGCCGCCACCCCGCTTGAACGGGTTGTCGATCATCAGGTGCGCGGTGCTGGTGAGCTGACCCTGCGCGGGCAACGGCCGGGCCTGGGTACCCAGGTGGATCTTGCGGAGGGCACTGGCCAGGGCCAACGGATCCCGGGTGAGCTGCGCGCCCGAGGCGTCCGCCTGGAACTCCCGGCTCCGGCTGATCGCCAACTGGATCACGGTGGCCGCGATCGGGCCGAGGATGATGGTGAGCAGCAGCACCGCCGGGTTCGGGCCGTCCTCGTCGTTGCTGCCGAGCGGGATGAAGAACGCCAGGTTCGCCAGCATGGTGATGATGCCCGCCAGCCCAGCCGCCACGCTGGAGATCAGGATGTCCCGGTTGTAGACGTGGGACAACTCGTGACCGATCACCCCGCGCAGCTCGCGGTAGTCCAGGATCTCGGTGATCCCGTGGGTGACGCAGACCGCCGCGTTCGCCGGGTTACGACCGGTGGCGAACGCGTTGGGCTGCGAAGTGGGGCTGACGTACAGCCGGGGCATCGGCTGCCCGGCCTCGGTGGCCAGCTCGCGGACCATCCGGTACAGCTCGGGGAACTGTGCCTCGCTGACCGGTTGCGCCTTCATCGAGCGCAACGCCAGCTTGTCGGAGAAGAAATAGGTCACACCGTTCATCAGCAACGAGACGACGACGGCGATGACGAGGCCGCCGCTCCCGCCGAACCAGTAGCCGACCGCGAGGATCAGCGACGTCAGCAGGCCCAGCAACGCGGCGGTCTTCAGACGGTTGTGATGCACGATCGCTCCTTCGGTGCGCGGGTCGCGCTGGACCCGCTGACCGGTACAACGTCACCGGTACCCGTCAACCATCCTGCTCATGACTGGCAGTTGACCTGAAAGAAGCTGTGAACCGGCTGGACGGACCGGACACCGGGGACGACCCGGGACACCAGGTCAGCGGGCGGCGAGGTCCAGCACCACCTGGGGGACGACACCGATCACCACGGCCAGCGCGGTCGCCCCGGCCAGCGCCACGGTGACCGGCCAGGCCACCCGACCGGCCGGCTCTCGGGCGGGGGTCGGGGACGGCTGCGGCGGGGCCGGATCGGCGTACAGGGTGGCGGCGAGGCGCAGGTAGTAGGCCAGGCCGAGCACCGCGTTCAGCGCCACCACCAGAGCCAGCCAGCCGGCTCCACCGTCCAGCAGCGCCCGGACCACCGTCACCTTGGCGAACAGCCCCGCCAGCCCCGGTGGCAGCCCGGCCAGCCCGACCAGGGCCAGCGCCAGCGCCGCCCCGACCCAGGGCCGCCGCCGGGCCGCCCCGCGCAGGTCCGCCACCGTGCCGCCGTCCGCCCCGGGTGGGCGCAACGCCACCAGCGCCGCGAACGCCGCCAGCTCCACCACCACGAAGAAGACCGCGTACGTCACCGTGGCCGCGTACGCCCCGGTCCGGGCCTCCCCGGCCCGGCCGGCGGCCAGTGCCAGCGCCCCCAGCGGGGCCAGGATGTAGCCGGCCTGGGCCACCGACGACCAGGCGAGCAACCGGACGGTACGCCGCTGGCGCAGCGCCACCAGGTTGCCCACGGTCATGGTGAGCACCGCCAGCAGGGCCAGCACCGGGCCGGTCACCTCGGCCGGCAGTGCCCGTTGCACCACCGCCAGCAGGGCCACCACCCCACCCAGCTTCGACGCGGTGGACAGGTACGCCGCCACCGGCAGCGGAGCGCCGTCGTAGGTGGCCGGCGCCCAGGCGTGGAACGGCACCGCGGCCACCTTGAAGGCCAGCCCGAGCACCACCAGCGCCACCGCCGCCGGGACCAGCGGCAGGTCGGGTGCCTCGGCCAGCAGCCCGCCCAGCCGGTCCAGGTGCAGGCCGCCGGTCGCCGCGTAGAGCAGGGCCGCGCCGAGCAGGGTGACCGTCGTCGCCACCACGCTCACCACGAAGAAGGTGACCGCCGCCTCGGCGCTGGCCAGGCTGCCCCGACGCAGGCCCACCAGCACGTACAGCGGCAGGGTCAGGGTCTCCAGGGCGACGATCAGGGTGATCAGGTCACCGGCCGCGCCGAGCACCACGCCACCGGTCATCGAGCAGGCCAGCAGGAAGCAGTACTCGCCGACCGGCGTCGGACCGCCGCGCAGCAGTGGACCGGACAGCCCGAGGACACCGAGCGTGAGCAGGGCGAAGACCCCCGCGATCAGGGCCGCCCGGCCGTCGAACACCCACGAGCAGTCGGCACCGGCACAGAACGTCCGCCGGGTGCCGGCCGCGCCCACCACCACCGCGCCGACCCCGGTGGCGGCGACGCCCGCGCCGGCCACGGCCACCGTCGCGCCGGCCCGGCCCACCAGCAGATCGGCCAGCAGCACGAGTACGGCGGTGCCGGCCGCCAGGTACGCCGGCAGCAACACCACATTGTCGACGCTCTGCACGACACTCACCGGTGCCCACCTCCGTTCGTGACTGCGGACGTCACCGGACCACCGCCACCAGGGCGTCCACCGGGCCGGTGGCGTAGCCGAGCACCAGGGTGGGCACCAGGCCGACGGCGAGGGCGAGCAGGACCAGCGGCACCCAGGCGGTCAGCTCCACCCCGGCCAGGCCGGGGCCGAACCGGCCGACGACGGGACTCGGCCGACCGTGGGTCACCCGACGCAACAACCGCAGGAAGTACGCGGCCGTGAGCGCCCCGCCGACCGCCGCCAGCACCGCCAGCGTGGTCCACAGCGGCCCACCCCGCTCGACGGCGGCGACCACGGCGAACGCCTCACCCCAGAAGCCCGCCAACCCGGGCAGGCCGAGCGAGGCGACCGCCGCGAACCCGAGCAGCCCGGCCAGCCGGGGCGCGGTCTCCCGCAGCCCGGACAGCTCGGCCAGCGCCCCGGTGTGCGCCCGGTCCTTGACCGCCCCGGCGAGGAAGAACAGCAGCCCGGTGATCACCCCGTGCGCCACGTTGCCGATCAGCGCCGCCTGGATGCCGGTGGCGGTCAGCGTCGCCACCCCGAGCAGCACGAACCCCATGTGCCCGACGCTGGAATAGGCGATCAGCCGCTTCAGGTCGTCCTGGGCCAGGCAGACCAGCGAGCCGACCAGGATCGCCGCGACGGCCAGCACCCCGAGGACCGGCGCGGCCCAGCGGGCGCCCTCCGGGGCCACCCCGACCGCCACCCGGATCAGGCCGTACGTGCCCATCTTGAGCAGCACCCCGGCGAGCACGACACTGCCGACGGTGGGTGCCTGGGTGTGCGCGTCGGGCAGCCACGAGTGCAGCGGCCAGAGCGGGGCCTTCACCGCGAACGCCAACCCGAGCAGCGTGAACGCGGCCAACTGGGTGCCCCGGGACAGCCCCGCCCCACCGGTCAGCGCCACGATGTCGGCGGTGCCGGCGGCGGCCACCACCACGAACACGCCGACCAGCAGCAGCACCGAGCCGAAGAGCGTGTAGAGGGCGAACTTGCGGGCCGCCGCGCGGGCCGCGTCCCGCGCCGACGAGCCGGCCGTACCGGTACCACCCCAGCCGGCGATGATCGCGTACATCGGCAGCAGGACGATCTCGAAGAAGACGAAGAACAGCACCAGGTCGAGCGCCAGGAAGGTGCCCAGGATGCCCACCTCGACCACCAGCAGCAGCGCCACCAGCGCCCGGCCGCTGCCACCGCCCTCGGGCACCCGGCGCACCGTGTAGCCGCAGCAGAGCAGGGTGAGCAGGGCGGTGAGCACCACCAGCGGCCAGGAGATGCCGTCCACACCGAGGTGGAAACGCAGGTCGAGGCCGGGCACCCAGGGCAGGTCGACCCCGTGCCAGGGCTGCACGGCGGGGGCCGGGCCGTAGCCGAACCAGCCGTGGTCGCCGAGCACCAGCAGCACCGCCCCGACCAGGGTCAACCCGGCGACCGCCGTTCCCAGCAGCCGGGCCGTCCGCTCCCCGGGGACCACGGCGACCAGCGCCGCCCCCACCGCCGGCAGCGCCAACACCGCGACCAAAAGCACCTGCCCCGCACTCACTGGACTGACCTTTCGTTCGCGACTGCGGGGCTCCGCTGCGCTGCACTCCTCGCGCTCACCGGACCGACCTCTCGTTCGCGACTGCGGGGCTCCGCTGCGCTGCACTCCTCGCGCTCATAGGGAAATTCCGATCAGGGCGGCGGCCAGGCCGATCAGCAGGGTGCCGGCCAGCACCGCCGCCGTCGCGCGGGGCAGCGCCGCCCGGTGCAGCGCGGCCAGCCCGGCACCCAGCGTGGTGGCGCCCCGGCCGATCCCCTCGACCAGCCCGTCCACCCCCACCTCGTCGCCGGTGCGCGTCACCCGGGCGAGCGCCGTCGTGGGGCGTACCACCAGGGTGTGTTGCAGGTCGTCGAGGCGGAAGGCGCGGGCGAACACCGGCCGCAGCGGACCCAGCACACGCGCCGGGTCGGCGGCCGGATCCCGCCGCCAGCCGGCCCAGGCCAGCCCCACCCCGGCCAGCAGCAGCACGAGCGGCAGCAGCACCGCCGGGGCGAGGTGGACCAGCTCGACGTCGGCGGCGGTGCCGCGCAGCCGGTCGGCGAACGGCGGCCAGAACGCCGCCAGGCCGAGCAGCGCCGCCGGGACGGCCAGCAGCAGCACCGGCCAACGCATCAGAGCCGGCGGGTCGTGCGGGTGCAGCAGCGGCAGCCGGGGCGCACCGAAGAAGGCGCGCAGCAGCAGCCGGGTGGCGTACGCGGCGGTCAGCAGCACCCCGAGCAGACCGGCCAGCCAGACCAGCCAGCCGACCCACGCCGGGGCGGGACCGGTGCCGTCGAGCGCGGCGGCCCCGGCGGCGGCGAGCACGCCGTCCTTGCTCCAGAAACCGGACAGCGGCGGCACCCCGGCCAGCGCGCCCAGGCCGATCAGGGTGCACCAGAAGGTGACCGGCATGCTCCGGCGCAGCCCACCCATCCGGGACAGCAGGGTGGTGCCGACGGCGTGGATCACCGCACCGGCGGCCAGGAACAGCAGCGCCTTGAACGCGGCGTGGGTGAGCAGGTGGAACAGCGCGGCAGCCGGGGCGCCCACGGCGAGCGCGCCGGTCATGTAGCCGAGCTGGGAGACCGTCGACCAGGCGAGCACCCGCTTCAGGTCGTCCTGGGCGGTGGCCGCGAACGCGCCGAGCAGCAGGGTGACCGAGGCGAGCACCCCGAGCACCGCCAGCGCCACCGACGCCCGGGTGAACAGCGGGTAGAGCCGGGTCACCGCGTACACCCCGGCGGCGACCATGGTCGCGGCGTGGATCAGTGCGGAGATCGGGGTCGGGCCGGCCATCGCGTCCGGCAGCCAGGTGTGCAGCGGGAACTGGGCGCTCTTACCCGCCACCCCGGCGAGCAGCAGCAGGCAGGCGGCGGTCAGGGTGCCGGTGGCATGGTCGTGGGCGAGCACGTCGGCGATCCGGAAGCTGCCCGCCGAGACGCCGAGCAGCGCGATGCCGAGCAGGAACCCGACGTCACCCACCCGGGTGACCAGGAACGCCTTCATCGCGGCGGCCGGCGCCTCGGGCAGCCGCCGGTCGTGGGCGATCAGCAGGTACGAGCAGAGGCCCATCACCTCCCAGCCGACCAGCAGCAGGATCAGGTCCCCGCTGACCACCACCAGCAGCATCGCGGCGGTGAACAGGCTGATCTGCGCGGCGTAGGGCGGGTAACGGTGGTCCACCTCGACGTCGTCGTGCGGGCCGCGCCGCAGGTAGGCCACCGAGTAGACCTGCACCGCCAGCGCCACCGCCGCCACCGCGACCGCGACCAGCCCGGCGACGCCGTCCAGCCGTACCCCGAGGGTGACCTGCAGCCCGCCCAGGTCGATCCAGGTCGTGCTGGTCTCCACCGGGTCGCCGAGCCGGACCAGCAGCAGCACCGCGACCAGCAGCGCGCCGGCCGCGCCGGCCACCCCGAGGCCGACCGCCGCCCGCCGGGCCGCGCCCTCCCCGGTGGTCGCCCCACGCGGTGCCGGCGGCAGCAGCAACCCCAGCAACCCCGCGACCATGGGTACGGCCGGCAGCGCCGCCCCGAGCAGCCCGGTCACCGGTCGACCCCAGTCCGCTCGCCGCCCGGCCCGACCCCGGCCCGGTCGACGGACGACGCGGCCCGGTCCACGCCCGGCCCGCCCCCGAGGCGGCCGACGGACGATCCGGACCTGGCCAGGTCGGCGGCCGGCTCGGTCAGCGGCACGTCGTCGACGGTGACGCTGGCCCGCAGCCGGTAGAGCTGGAGCACGATGGCCAGCCCGACACCGATCTCGGCGGCGGCCAGCACGATCACGAAGAGCGCGAATACCTGCCCGGAGTGCGGCAGCACCGCCCGCACGGTGGTGTCGGCGGTGACCAGGATCAGGTTGACCGCGTTGAGCATCAGCTCCACCGCCATCAGCACCAGCACCGCGTTGCGTCGCCGCAGCACGCCGTAGACGCCCAGGCCGAACAGCAGCGCGGCGGTGACATAGGGGATGACCGGCCTCACCGGAATACCTCAGTTCGCGACTGCGGGGCTCGCAAACCCGGCTCACTCCTCGCGCTCACCGGCCCGTCTTTCGTTCGCGACTGCGGGGCTCGCAAACCCGGCTCACTCCTCGCGCTCACCGGCCACCAGCTCCGATGTCGGGACGGGACAGGACGACCGCGCCGACCAGGGCGGACAGCAGCAGCACCGACAGCACCTCGAAGGGCAGGACCCAGGAGCGGAACACCTGCTCGCCGATGCCCTCGGCGGTGCCCGCCGCCGGCAGGTCCACCGTCGACCAGCGGAACGCGTCGACCAGCAGCGCGGTCAGGCCCAACCCGACGCCGCCGCCGATCAGGGCCGCCGGCCAGCCCGGCCGGTCCAGGTCGTCGGAGGCCCCGATCGGGGCCCGGGTCAGCATCACCGCGAACAGCAGCAGCACCACCACCGCGCCCACGTAGATCAGCACCTGCACCCAGGCGACCAGCTCGGCGGTGAGCACCAGGTAGTCGCCGGCCAGCGCGCCCAGGCAGAGCACCAGGTAGAGGCCGGCCCGGACCAGGTGCTTCGTGGCGACCACCAGCACCCCCGACCCGACCGCCACCGCGCCCAGGGCGAGCAGCAGCACGTCCGCACCGGTCACCGGGGGGCACCTCCGTCGTCGGCGGGGCCGGGCTCGGGGGCGGCCGGTTCGACGCCCGACCCGGCCGGGTCGGAGTCGCGGGCGGCGGCCGGGCCGGCAGTGCGCGGGGCGGCCGGGCCGGAGGCGCGGGGGGTGGCGGGGGCGGGCTCGGGGCGTACCACGGTGGGGCGGGCCGCGGAGCTGGTCGGGGCGGCGGACTTGCGCGCGGCGGTGGTCTCCTCCTTGGCCGGCTCGCCGTGCGGGTCGTGCGCGGGCGGTGGCGGCACCGTGGCCATCCACTGGCCGAGGTGGTCCTTGTCGTGCAGCAGGTCCTTGATGTCGTACTCGGCGTACTCGAACTCCGGCGACCAGTAGAGGGCGTCGAACGGGCAGACCTCGATGCAGATGCCGCAGTACATGCAGAGCGAGAAGTCGATGTCGAACTTGTCGAGGACGTTGCGCTGGCGGGGGCGGGCCGCGCCGGCCACCGCCACCTCCTCCTTGTGCGAGTCGATGTAGATGCACCAGTCGGGGCACTCCCGGGCGCAGAGCATGCAGACCGTGCAGTTCTCGGTCAGCAGCGCGATCACGCCCCGGGAGCGGGGCGGCAGCTCGGGGGCGACGTCCGGGTACTGCTGGGTGGTCGACCGGCGGGTCATCGTCTTCAACGTGACCGCCAGCCCCTTCACCAGCCCCTCGCCGGGAAGCCCGCCGCGCTCGCTCACCGTGTCGCCCCGATTCGCCCGCCGCGCTCGCTCATGGGGTCATCCTGCCCTGTGGCCACGGCGTGCGCGACCACCACCCGGCGTTTGCCGGCGTTACCCTGACGGGCGGGGAGAACGACGCACCGGGAAGGACCGACCGATGACTGCCGCGTTGCAGAACGACTATCCGCCCGAGGGCGGCTGGACGACCGACGATCTGGACGCGCTGCCCGCGGACGGCCGCCGCCGCGAACTTCTCGATGGAGTGCTGCTCGTGTCCCCCTCCCCCACCCGCATCCACCAGACCATCGCGATGCGACTTGGCGTCGCGCTCGAAGAGGAGTGTCCCGACGACTACGACGTGACCCAGGCGGTGGAGGTGCGGATCAACCGGACCCGCTCCTTCATCCCCGACGTGCTGGTGACCACGTCCACCGCCGCCGCCCGCGAACCGTCCCGCTACGAGCCGCACGAGGTGGTGCTGGCCGTCGAGATCGTCTCCCCCAGCACCCGCTCCATCGACCGGGTGCTCAAGCCGACCCTCTACGCACAGGCCGGCATCCCGTTCTACTGGCGGATCGAGGTGGAGGACGACGGCCTGGTCGTGCACACCTACCGGATCGACGCGGTGAACGAGGTCTACCGGGAGACCGGGCGGTGGACGAAGTTCGTCGACACCGGCGAGCCGTTCCCGGTGAACCTGTCGATCGCCCGGATCACGCCCCGGCGTCGGTGAGCGGCGGCAGCATCTCCACACCCAACTGTTGCAGCAGTTGGAACAGCTCGTTGACGCTCCACACGTCGACGATCCGCCCGGCGGCGTCGAACCGCAGGAACGTCGCCCCGGAGTAGCTGACCACCTGCCCGGTCGGCGGCACCGGGCCGAACTGCCCCGCCTGGGTGCCGGCGGCCCGCCAGCGCAGCGCCACCCGGTCCCCGGCCGCCACCACGTCCACCAGCTTGTAGCGCAGGTCGGGGAAGGCGGCCCGGCGGTCCCGGTGCCAGGCCAGCACCGCCGCCGGGCCGGTGCCGCCGAGCCCCGGGCACTCCTCGGCCACCAGCTCGTACGCCGACTCCTCGCGGCCGGCGTTCCACACGTCGACTACGAACCGCCGGGCCACCGCCGCAACGTCGATCATGTGGGCAGCCTAGGCGGACCGCCCGGGGCCAGCCGGTCGAGGTGCGCGTCGAGGTGCGCGTCGCTCCCGGCGCGGGCCGGCCCAAACGGGGGCGAGCGCCCGAGTGCGTGCACCTGGGTCCGTGCACGCGAGTGCGTGCGCCCGGTCCATGCGGCGAGCTTGATCAGATGACGAAAATGTGGACGACACGCCGGGGAAGCATGTTCAGATCGCAATTTGATCATGGCGCCTCACCTGCTGGTTGACGCGCCGGGAGGGTACGGCGGCGTGTCGAGCGTCAGGCTGGGCGCATCGGTCCTCGTCGCCCGGGCACGCCGATCCGGCCAGCCAGCCGCCCCGGGCGCCGTTGTGCTGCCCCGGGGCGGAAGAACCGCCATGATGGGAGCCGAAGCGGACGAAGGGCGACACCATGGCGGAGAGCAACGGCACGACGGCGACCCAGAGCGGCGGCAAGTACGTCGAGCCGGGCGGCGAGTTCACCCGGGACCAGCGCTACATCGCCACCCGGATCACCGCCGACGGGCGGGACGGCTACCCCGTCGAGCCGGACCGCTACCGCCTGGTGGTAAGCCGGGCCTGCCCGTGGGCCAACCGCATGATCATCGTACGGCGGCTGCTCGGGCTGGAGGAGGCGCTGCCGATGGCGGTCGCCGGGCCCACCCACGACGCCCGGAGCTGGACGTTCGACCTGGACCCGGGCGGGCGCGACCCGGTGCTCGGCATCGAGCGGCTGGCCGAGGCGTTCTTCGCCCGCTACCCCGACTACGACCGGGGGATCACCGTGCCGGCGATCGTCGACGTGCCGACCGGGCAGGTGGTCACCAACGACTACGCGCAGATGACCCTGGACCTGTCCACCGAGTGGGGGGCGTACCACCGCGAGGGCGCCCCGCAGCTCTACCCGGAGCACCTGCGCGCCGAGATCGACGAGGTGAACGCCGTGGTCTTCGCCGACGTCAACAACGGCGTCTACCGGTGCGGCTTCGCCGGCTCGCAGGAGGCGTACGAGAAGGCGTACCGGCGGTTGTTCGACCGGCTGGACTGGCTCAGCGACCGGCTGGCCGGCCAGCGTTACCTGGTCGGCGACACCATCACCGAGGCCGACGTGCGGCTGTTCACCACGCTGGCCCGCTTCGACCCGGTCTACCACGGTCACTTCAAGTGCAACCGGCAGAAGCTGAGCGAGATGCCGGTGCTGTGGGCGTACGCCCGGGACCTGTTCGCCACCCCCGGGTTCGGCGACACCATCGACTTCGACCACATCAAGCGGCACTACTACGAGGTGCACCGGGACATCAACCCGACCGGGGTGGTGCCGCTCGGCCCGGACCTGGTCAACTGGCTCAGCCCGCACGGGCGGGAGGCCCTCGGCGGCCGACCGTTCGGCGACGGCACTCCCCCGCCGCCCCCGCCGCCCGGCGAGCAGGTGCCGCCGGAGCACACCCCGATCGGCTGAGCCACCGCCCCGACCACGCGCGCCCCGCCCGACCTGTGGGTGGGGCGCGCGTTCATCCGACCACGATGCTCACGCGGTGCGCCCCGTAACTCTCCACCGTGCCGTCCGCCCTGGTCACCAGGATGACAGGCTCACCCTCATGGAGGGTGAGCCTGCGCCGCTCCTCGGGGTCGGGCATCCGTGAGTGCGCCCGATCGCCTTTACTCAGGATCACTTCGACGCGATCCTGTTCTCCCCGGACGAAGGTTCCGCGACTCTGTACGACCACGATCAGGCCCTCGCTTCGCAACTGCTGGAGCGCGCGGCGGACCGTGAGTCGGCTGAGCTGGAACTCCTGGGTGAGGCTCAGCTCGGTGGGCACTCGCTGACCAGGGGCGAACCTGCCTGAACGGATGGCCTGTCGCAGCCGGTCCGCGAGTTGTTTCCAGGTGGCGACATCTGGATCGAAGCCGCTCTCACTGCTCACATCCGCACGCTAGGTGATGTCAGGCTGCCCTACTGTTGTGCTTACGTCAATACAACACTTAGAGTGACTCAAACAGCCCACCGAGGAGACGCCATGCCCACGCACGTGACCTACGACGAGTATCTGACCGCCGTCGCGCTGACACTGCGCCGCAGGCACCGGCCAGCGTGGTCCGTCGACCGGAAACGGATCGTCTGCCGCTGCGGCAGCGAACTACCATGCAGCGGCCGGCACCGGGTGCCGATCAACCGGGGGCACTGGCCGGGTGAGGGCAGATGAGCACGCACGGCCCCATCCCACCGAACAACCTCCGATCCGGCGACCTACTCCACGTGACCCGAGCGGCAAGCGTGCAGTGCATCAACCCGATCGCTTTCCGAGTCATCCGCGTGCTCGACTGGCCGACCTACGACGGCTGGGTCTGGCTGGAGGGTTACCAGCTCAACGCCAAAGGAGACGCCGTCGCGCGCCGGTCGATCTTCGTACAGCCGGCGGGGCTGGTCATCACACAGCGGCCACCGCGACAGCCCCCACGTCAGACACTGAGAGGTGCCACACATTCACGTGGGGTGTTCAAGAGTTAACACGGTGGTCAATATGAGCTGGTCGACTATGGGGGTTCGGTGCCGTGATCCACGGGTGGCATCGGGCAGCACGGTCCCTCTGTGGACTCCCCTGTCGAGAGGAACGAGCCTTGCGCAAGCTGGGTAGCACAGCCGCACGTCTGGGCGTACTCGCCGGTGTTCTCGTCGGCGCGCTCGCCACCACCACCAACGCCGCCGTCGCGGCCCCGGGCACCCCCGGCCCGGGACGGGCCGCGCCCGCGCCGCTGCTGGCCGGTGGCGAGGAGGCCGCGCCGGACCGGTACATCGTCGTCCTTAACGACAAGCCGGTCAGCGGCGAGCGCACCGCCCGCCTCGCCCGCACCTCCCAGTCGGCCGCCGCCGCCGAGCGGGCCGGCGGCACCGTGCTGAACCGCTACACCCAGGTCCTCGACGGGTACGCCGCGGTGCTGCCGCCGGCCGCCCTCGCCGCCGTCCGCAGCGACCCGGCCGTGCAGTACGTGGAGCGGGACACCCGCATCCACGGCGGGCTGACCGCCACCGGGCCGGAGTTGACCGCACCGGCCACCGCCCGGACCGGCCGGGCCCAGGCCCGGGGCGGATCCATTCAGGCCGTGCAGAGCAACCCGCCGTCGTGGGGGCTGGACCGTATCGACCAGCGCAACCTGCCGCTGAGCAACAGCTTCGGCTACACCACGACCGGTTCCGGGGTGACCGCCTACGTGGTCGACTCCGGTATCCGGGCCACCCACGTCGACTTCGGCACCCGGGCCGCCGGGGTCTACGACGCGGTCGGCGACGGCAACGGCACCAACGACTGCCACGGCCACGGCACCCACGTCGCCGGCACCATCGGTGGGAGCACCTACGGGGTCGCCAAGTCGGTGACCATCCGGGCGGTCCGCGTCCTCCAGTGTGACAACTCCGGGTGGAGCACCGACCTGATCGAGGGGGTCGACTGGCTGGCCACCAACCACGCGACCGTCTCGGTGGCGAACTTCAGCCTCCAGGGCTACGGCACCTCCGCGAACACCTCGATCGAGAACCTGATCGACCACGGGGTGTACCCGGTCTTCATCGCCAACAACTTCAACACCGACGCCTGCACCAACGGGCCCCGCTCCAGCCGGGGGATCACCGTCGCGGCCACCGACATCAACGACAACCGGGCCTCGTTCTCCAGCTACGGGACCTGCGTCGACATCTTCGCCCCGGGGGTGGACATCACCTCCGCCGGCATCGCCTCGAACACCGCCGTGGCCAGCGGCTGGTCCGGCACCTCGATGGCGGCCCCGCACGTCACCGGTTGGCTGGCCCGCTACCGGCAGACCAACCCGTCGGCCACCCTCGCCACGGCCAAGAGCGCGCTGATCAGCGCGGCCACCACCGGCAAGGTGGTCAACCCGGGGACCGGCTCCCCCAACCGCCTGCTCTACGCCGCGCCGTGAGCGCGCCGGAGGGGCCCCGCCCGGGGCCCCTCCGGGCCGACGCTCAGTTCAGGGTGAGACGCACCGCGGCGGTGAGGACCAGCTGGGCCAGGGCCGCCGGCACCAGGACCAGCCAGCACAGCCGCTGGAGCTGGTCCTCCCGCAGCCGGGGGAACGACACCCGTAGCCAGATGATCACGAACGACACGGCGAAGACCTTCAGCAGGGTCCACAACCAGCCGAGCTGCGCGTCGGCGAACGGCCCCTGCCAGCCGCCGAGGAAGAGCACGGTGGTCAGCGCGGCGATCACCACGATGCCGACGTACTCGGCGAGCAGGAAGAACGCGAACCGCAGCCCGGTGTACTCGGTCATGTAGCCGAAGACCAGCTCCGAGTCGGCGACCGGCATGTCGAACGGGGGCCGGCGGATCTCGGCCAGCCCGGCCACGAAAAACACGATCATCGCGGGGGCCTGCCAGAACAGCCACCACGGCTGCCACGCCTCGACGATCCCGCCGAGGCTCAGCGTCCCGGCCGCCATCGCCACCGAGGCGGCGGCCAGCACCAGCGGCAGCTCGTAGCCGAGCAGCTGGGCCGCCCCGCGCAACCCGCCGAGCAGGCTGTACTTGTTGGCCGAGGCCCACGCCGACATCAGCACCGCCACCACGCCGACGCCGACCACCGCCAGCACGAAGAACAGGCCGATGTCCAGCGGCTGCCCGACCAGGTCGCCCGGGCCGAGCGGGATCACCAGCAGCACCAGCAGGTAGGGCACCAGGGCCACCACCGGGGCCAGCCGGAACACCGCCCGGTCCGCCTCGCGCGGGGTGATGTCCTCCTTCTGGACGAACTTGATCCCGTCGGCGACGAGCTGCGCCCAGCCGTGGAAGCCCCCGGCGTACATCGGACCGAGCCGGCCCTGCATGTGCGCCATCACCTTGTGCTCGGCCTGGCCGACGATCAGCGGCAGGGTGAGGAACGCGACCAGCACCCCGCCGATCCGGATCACCAGCTCCAACCAGGTCGGCATCAGGCCGTACCCCCCTCGTCGCCGCCCCGGTCGTCGCGTGCCGGGCCGTCGCCGGCCGCGTCGGAGCCGGGGGTACGCGGCGGGGCGGCCCCCGCGGGCCGGGCCGGCCGCTCCCGGGGCGTGCGGGCCGGACCGCCGCGCGGCCCGTCACCCACTGTCACCGGCCCGGCCGGGGCCGGCACCGTGCCCCACTCGCCCGGGGCGGGCACCCCGGGCGGGCGGACCGCCCGGCGACCCCCACCGGCCTCCGACTCGCCCGGTTCCTTCGCCCCCGGCCACGGCTTCGCCACCCGGGAGGCGAGCACGAACTCCTTACGCAACGGGTGACCCTCGAACTCCGGCGGAAGCAGCAGCGGGGTCAACCCCCGGTGGCCGGAGAAATCCACGCCGAACATCTCGTGGGTCTCCCGCTCGTGCCAGGCCGCCCCGGGGAAGACGTCGACCACCGACGCCACCGTCGGGGTCTCCCTGGGCACCCGGGTCCGCAGCAGCACCCCGTGCCGGTGCCGGGTCGACCAGAGGTGGACCACGATGTCGAAGCCGCCGGCCAGCTCGTCGACCGCGGAGAGCCAGTCGAAGAAGTCACAGGCCAGCTCGGCGTCGTCGCGGACCGCGCGGAGCGTGTCCGCCCAGGCCGTCGGGGGTACGTCGACGGTGCCCCGGGCATGGGCCTGCCCACCGGACACCGACGCGGTCGCCTCGACCGGCGCGAGCAGCGCGACCACCCGCCGACCGACCTCTTCCGGAGTCATGCGGTCGATCCTATGGCCGCCACCCCGGCCCCGGGTGCGCCCGTCCGGTCGTCCGCGCCCGACGGGTGCCTGGATGAGGTGAGCGGCCCGGCATCTGCCGCTTTGCCGGGCGGGCCGGGGCGGGGCGGGGAAAGATGGGACCGTGCGCGCTGTGACGGTGACTCCCGGGGTCCGCGACTCGCTGCGGCTGGTGCAGGACTGGCCGGAGCCGGCGGCCGAGGAGGGCGCCATCCTGGTCGAGGCGCTCGCCGTCGGCATCTGCGGCACCGACCAGGAGATCATCTCCGGGGACTACGGCGAGGCCCCGCCCGGCCAGCGGGAGCTGGTGCTCGGCCACGAGTCGCTCGGCCGGGTGCTGGAGGACCCGTCCGGCACCCTGCAAGCCGGCGACCTGGTGGCCGGCATCGTCCGGCACCCCGACCCGGTGCCCTGCCCGAACTGCGCGGTCGACGAGTGGGACATGTGCCGCAACGGCCGGTACACCGAGCACGGGATCAAGGGGCTTTCCGGTTTCGCCCGGGACCGCTGGCGGGTGCAGCCCAAGTTCGCGGTCGGGCTCGACCCGGTCCTCACCCCGGTCGGCATGCTGCTGGAACCGGCCAGCGTGGTGGCGAAGGCGTGGGACCACATCTCCCGGATCGGCACCCGCGCCGAGTGGAAACCGCAGACCGTGCTGGTCACCGGCGCCGGGCCGATCGGGCTGCTGGCGGCCCTGCTGGCCGTCCAGCGGGGGCTGTCGGTGCACGTGCTGGACCGCAACACCACCGGGCCGAAGCCGGACCTGGTCCGGGCGCTCGGTGCGACGTACCACGCGGTGCCGGTGAACGACCTGGACTTCGAGCCGGACGTGGTGGTCGAGTGCACCGGAGCGCCGACGGTGGTGCTGGACGCCATGTGCAAGGTCGGCCCGGCCGGGATCGTCTGCCTCACCGGCGTCTCCAGCGGGGGCCGGACCATCGACTTCGACGCCGGGGCGCTCAACCGGGCGCTGGTGCTGGAGAACAACGTGGTCTTCGGCTCGGTCAACGCCAACCGGCGGCACTGGGAGACGGCCGCCCAGGCCCTCACCCGGGCCGACCAGTCCTGGCTGAACGCGCTGATCACCCGCCGGGTGCCGGTGTCGGCGTACGCCCAGGCGTACGCCCACACCGACGACGACATCAAGGTGGTGCTGGAGTTCGACCGGTGAACGTCGACCGGCGACCGCCCGACGTGCACCGGGCGCCGCACCGGGCCGGCTCAGATGCCGGGCAGCCGGCCGTTGCGGAACAGGTCGACGAAGAGCTGGTGATCGGTGCGGGCCTGCACGCCGTACCGGTGGGCGAACTCGACCAGGTGCCCGACGAAGCCGTCGGTGTCGTCGCCGACCGCCGCGACGATCGCCTCCTCGGTGGAGTAGTCCACCAGGTCGTGGCTGGACTCGTCGTCGGCCACCGAGTGCATCCGCGCCACCGCCCGGCCCAGGTCGGCGAGCACCCCGGCCAGTTCCTCGGGCTCGTTGACGTCCGACCAGTCCAGGTCGGCGGCGTACGGGGAGACCTCGGCGACGAGCTGACCGGCCCCGTCCAGCTCGGTGAAGCCCAGCCACGGGTCGGCGTGCGCCTGCAACGCCCGTTGCGACTCGGCCGTCCGGTGCCCCTGGTGCCGGAAGTAGCCCCGGACCCGCTCGTCGTCGATGTGCCGGGCCACCGCCGGCACCTGCGCCTGCTTCATGTAGATGACCACGTCGTTCTCCAGGGCCTCGGTGTGCCCCTCCAGCAGCAGGTTGTACGACGGCAGCCCGGCCGAGCCGATGCCCACCCCCTTGCGCAGCACCACGTCCTTGATCTGGGTGGCGACCGGACGCAGCCGGGCCGTCGCCTCGGGCAGCGTGTCCAGGTACCCGGTGAACGCGGCGCAGACCCGCTCCCGGGTCTCCCCGTCGATCTCGTACACCCCGTCGCCGAGGGCGAACCGCCGCTCGTAGTTGTCGACGGTGGTCTGCGCGGCCAGCAGGTCGACCCGGGTGTTCAGCCGGGCCTGCTGGAGCACCCGGCGCAGCACCCCGTCGGCGTTGTCCAGGGTGATCGAGCCGATCGCGTCGTCCCCACCGGCGGCGATGGCCCGCAGCTCGGTCAGGTAGGACCGGGCGAACCCGGTGACCAGCTCGCCGATCGCCCGGTCCGACAGCGCCTTGGCGTAGCCGAGCAGCGCCACGCTGGCGGCCAGCCGCTTGAGGTCCCAGGAGAACGGCCCGACGTACGCCTCGTCGAAGTCGTTGACGTTGAACACCAGGTGCCCGGAGCCGTTCATGTAGGTGCCGAAGTTCTCCGCGTGCAGGTCGCCGTGGATCCACACCCGGCTGGTCCGCTCGTCGAGGAACGCGTCGTCGGCGAACCCGCCGCGCTGGTCGGCGTAGAACAGGGCGGCGCTGCCCCGGTAGAAGGCGAACGGCGAGGCGGCCATCTTGCGGAACTTGCGGCGGAACGCCGCCGGGTCGAGCGCCATCGACGCGCCGAACTCCTCGGTCAGCACGTCGACGATGAAGGCGGAACGCTTGTCCGCAGAGTCGGTCATGAAGCGCACGCTAATCCCCGCCCGCCAGCGGGGCGCTCGGCCGGCCGGGTGGCCCGGGAGGGCGTTCAGCCGGCCGGGTGGCCCGGGACGGCGGGACGGACCCACCTGGCCACCCGGCCGGCCGACGCTCAGCGCAGGCTGTCGGCCGCCCTCGTCTGGGACGCCACCAGCGGCGCGCGTGCGCAGGTACGGGTCATGTCGGCCGTGACGGTGGTGGTCGCCCCGGCCCGTACCGCGACCGGAATCGGGTTACGGCCCGGGGCGCCGTACCAGCAGCTCCGTTCGGTGTCCGCGTACTCGACGTAGACGTCCTGGGTGCGGTGGCCGGGGAGGCTGAAGGTGCCGTCCCTTGAGACATAGGCGTACGACGGGCTGGCGATGTCCCCCGTCCGCGCGTGGTACGTCCAGACGTAGCCCGCGTCCACCGGGCCGGTGCCCTCGGTCACCCGCCCGGCCAGCACGCCACCAGCGGCCAGCGTGGCGTCCATGGTCGCGGTGCCCCCGGCGGTGACCGGGGTGAGCGTGGCGGAGAACCGGTCCGCGACGTCCCCGGACCACTGCCAGGCGTACCCGGTGTTGGCCAGCGGGGTGAACTCCACCGGCCAGCGGTACGGCCCCAGGTCGGTGATCGTGTACCGGCCCTGCGCGTTGGTGCAGTTCGCGCCGAAGGCCGAGCCCTGGCCGGGGTGGAAGGCGAACGGGTAGGTGCAGATCCCGGGGACCGCCGCGCCGGCCGGGTTGCGGACCGTGCCGGTGAGGCTGCCCGGCGGGTCCATCCGGATCGTCGGAATGGTGATCGTCTGCCCCGGCTTCAGGGTGACGGTCAGCGCCTCCCGCTGGTCCCCGCTGCCCCCGTCGGCGGTGACCCACTGGCTCCCGTACCGCTTGGTGGGCGGCACCCACGGGTGGACCGCCTGGTAGGCGTAGAGCTGGAAGGTCTCCGCGGTGGAGAACGGGCCGATCGCCAGCCGGCCGTCGTCCCCGGCGCAGGTGCTGCCCATCCGGGCGGACTGGCCGCCGCCCCTCGGCCGGACCGTCCGGACGCAGATGTCCTCGGCCGGCTCGCCGGTCGCCGCGTCCAGTACGGACGTGGTGACCGCCGCACCGGGACGCAGCTGGAACGCGACCCGGGTGAGCTGCCCCCGGGTGATCTCGTAGTAGTCCGGCGTCTCGTCGAGGCTGAAGTACGACGCCCCGCCGGTGACGGAGAGCTTCCAGAAGCCGGGCCGGACCCGGGGCACCCGGACCACCCCGTCGACGCCACAGGCGTCCGCGTCGTTGCCACCGGTCGACAGCACGCTCAGGCAGGGCCGGGGCACCGGCAGGCCGGTCACCGCGTCGGTGACCCGCGCCTCGACCGAGCCCATCGGCAGGAAGCTCTCGTCCACCACCAGCGCGTCCCCGTCGGCCAGGGTGAACACCGTCCCCTCCTCCTGGCTCTCCTTCCCCGGCACCCACTGGAAGCCGCGCACGTTGTCCGACACCGAGATCCGGTAGCGGCCGGGCGGCAGGTCGCGCAGGGCGTACCGGCCCGCGCCCAGGTCCCAGGTGTAGGCGATGGCCTCGTAGTAGAAGTCCACCCCGTACACCGTGACGGTGGCGTCGGTGGCCACGCCGTTCTCGTCGGTGATCGTGCCGCTGATGCCGGCCGAGCCGCGACCGAGGGTGAAGTTCCGTTCGATCAGCTCGTCCGGGGGGAAGTAGACCGAGTCCGCGTTCAGATGGTCGGGGGCGTGGTACCACCACTCGGTGCGCAGGCCGGCGGCGTGCATCCGCACCTTGTAGGTCGCGGTGCCGCCCGGGCTGGGGAGGGTGTACCGGCCGTCGGCGTCCGTGCAGTGCTCGGCGACGACGTCGGTGGGTGAGGTGTGTACGGCGAAACAGGCGTTCGGGACGGGCACGCCGTCGGGATCGCTGACCACCCCGGTGTACCCGGCGGTGGCGGCGGCGGCCGGAGCCGCCAGGAGTGTGGCGGTGGCGAGCGCCGCAAGGAGAGCGGCCCCCGTGGCTCGCATCGATATCATGCCCCGCAAGATAGCGACGACCGCCGACATTGAAGATCATCCTGTCGGTTCGTCCGCGGCACCGGTCGGCCGCGATCCGTGGCCGTCGCCGGATCGCCGCCCGGCTCCCGATGGCGGCCGGGGACCGGGACACCTCGGGCGGGTCGGTGACCGGGCGGAACGGTCAGCCGGCCGAGGACCGGTGACCAGGGCGACCAGTCAGCCGGCCGGCGGGCGGACCGGGGGTGCGGTGAGCGACTCGACCGGGCGCGGCGGGCCGCCGTCGGCGGGCGTGACGTCGGCGGGTGGGGCCAGCGGGTCGGTGCGGTCCACGCCGCCGATGCCGGACTGCTCGGCGGCGATCCGCTCCTGGAGGCGGAGGATGCCGTGCAGCAGCGCCTCCGGCCGGGGCGGGCAGCCGGGCACGTAGACGTCGACCGGGATGAGCTGGTCCACCCCCTTGGTCACCGAGTACGAGTCCCAGTACGGGCCGCCGCAGTTGGAGCAGGCGCCGAAGGAGATCACGTACTTCGGCTCGGGCATCTGGTCGTACAGCCGCTTGATCGCCGGGGCCATCTTGTCGGTCACCGTGCCGGAGACCACCATCAGGTCGGCCTGCCGGGGGCCGTGGGCGAACGGGATCACGCCCAGCCGGATGAAGTCGTGCCGGCCCATACTGGTGGCGATGAACTCGATCGCGCAGCAGGCCAGGCCGAAGTTGAACACCCAGAGCGAGTAGCGGCGGCCCCAGTTGAGGACGAACCGGATCGGCTCGCCGAGCACTCCCGGCACCTGCACGACCGCCTCCCGTCCCGTCCGACCACACCCGTTCCCCGACGAACAGTCAACCACAGCCGCCCGACGTAGCCGCCCGACGTAGCCCCCCGCGCTGGCCGGCGCTCCTCCGGCGCCCCGGCTGGCCCCGGTGATCAAGAGGTTTGTGTCACCTCCACACCGAACGTTGACCCAGACCTCTTGATCACCGAGCTAAACCGGGTGGGGTGGGTGGGTGGGGTGGGGTGGGTTACCAGGTGGGGTGTTGCAGGAGACTGACGAACTCCACCAGTAGGCGCTCCCGCAGCGCGGCGGGGGCGGCGTCGAGCAGGGTGTTCACCACCGCCGTCCGGTCCGGCGGCCCGGCACCGAGCCCCAGGCCGGCGGCGAGCCCGGCGACCAGCTCCGGGGTGAGCGCCTCCGGGGTCAGCGACCCGGCCAGGGCGACCAGCTCGGCGGGCAGCTCGACCGGCCCGGCCCGGCGGGCGGCGGCCACCGCGGCGGCCAGGTCCGGGCCGAACTCGGCCACCCGGGGCGTCACCGAGGCGGTCACCGTGAGGTGCACGCTGGCGGGCAGGTCGGCGTACCGGAGCTGGGGCTGGGTGTGCCAGCCCCGGGCGGTCAGCTCGTCGACCAGCACGAAGAGGTCGAGCGCCGGATCGGTGCCGGTGAAGCAGACCACGGTGGCCTCCGGCTCGGCCATCAGCCGCAACCCGTCGACCCCACGGACGGCCGCGGCCAGGGCGTCGACCGCCTCCCGGGTCGCCGCGGCGAGCCGCAGGTAGCCGTCGTCGCCGAGGTGCCGCAGGGTGGCGTACGCGGCGGCGATCGGGCCACCCGAGCGGGTCGAGGCGAGCACCGGGTTGACCATCGTGTAGCCGGGCCAGTCGGCGTACGCGAAGAACTGCGGGGCGCGCAGCGTCGCGTCCCGGTGCAGCAGCACCGAGACGCCCTTCGGGGCGTACGCGTACTTGTGCAGGTCGACGGAGATCGAGGTGACCCCGGCGACGGTGAAGTCGAACGGCGGCACCGGCACGCCGAGGCGACGCAGGTAGGGCAGGGTCCAGCCGCCGAAGCAGGCGTCCACGTGGCAGCGCACCCCGGCTGCCGCCGCGACCCGCGCGATCCCGGCGACCGGATCGACCACCCCGTGCGCGTACGACGGGGCGGAGCAGGCCACCAGCACCGTCTCCGGGCGGATCGCGGCGGCCACGTCGGCCACCGACGGGCGCAGGGTCACCGGGTCGACGGCGACCGTGTCGAGGGCGACCCGGAGCAGGTGGGCGGCCTTGGCGAAGGCGGCGTGCCCGCTGGCCGGCACCACGATCCGGGGTGCGGTCAGCTCCGGGCGGGCGTCCCGGGCCGCCTTGACGGCCAGGATCAGCGACTCGGTCCCGCCGCTGGTGACACTGCCCACCATGTCCGGTGCGGCGCTGCCCGGCCCACCCCCGAGCAGCCCGCCGGCCGCCCCCACCAGCCAGTTCTCCATAGCCAGCAGAGACGGGAACGCCGTCGGATCCAACCCGTTGACATGCGCGCTCTCCGCATAGGCCGCCCCCGCCAACGCATCAAGCCCCCCGACCCCCGAGTCGTACACATAGGCGAACAACCGCCCCCCATGCACCGGCCGATCCCCCGCCCGCAACTGCCGAATCTCATCCAGCACCCGCTCCGCAGGCACCCCGGTTTCGTCGATCATGGACTTGTGGTGGCCTTTCCGTGGATTTTCGCGGCTTTCGTCCCCGCCACAAGTCCTTGATCGACGGGGCGGGTGGGGGTGGGAGGGGTGGGGGTGGGAGGGGTGGGGGTGGGAGGGGTGGGGGTGGGGAGGTAGGGGTGGGGGCGGAGGAGGAGGGTGGCGGGGGCGATGAGGAGGGCTGGGAGGACTGTGAAGGCCAGGAGGACGCCCAGGCGGGCGGTGGGGGGTTGGGGGGCGGCGGTGCCGGTGGCTGAGGAGACGTAGCCGGACAGGGCCAGGGCCAGGCCGTAGATGCCGGGGCCCAGGGCCAGACCCAGGGTTTCGCCGGCGGTCCAGAGGCCGGTGAAGACGCCGGCCTGGCGTCGGCCGGTGCGCGCGGTCGAGGCGGCCACACAGTCGGGGAGCAGGGCGAGCGCGAAGACCTGCTGGCCGGCGTACCCGACCCCGAGCAGCGCGACCACCGCGTAGACGGCGGCGGCGGGCAGCACCGGCGCGGCCACCAGGACCGCCGCGCCGGCGGCCAGCAGCAGCGAGGCGGCGACCAGCGCGGTCTTCTTGCCCAGTCGCGCGCCGAGCCGGGTCCACAGCGGCATCACCAGCAGCGCCGGCCCGACGAAGCAGGCGAACAGCACGGTCGGGCCGGTGGTCGGATCCCGCAGGATCTGGGCGGCGAAGTAGCTGACCCCGGCCAGGATCGTCGCCACCCCGGCGGACTGGATCACGAAGCAGAGCAGCAGCGCCCGGAACGGGCGGTCGGCGGCGACCACGGCGAGCTGGGCGCGCAGCGTCGGCTCGGTCGCGGTCACCGTGCCGGTCGCCGCCGAGCGGGTGCCGAGGAACGCGCCGAGCGCGCCGAGCGCGATCAGCGCGGCGACGAACACCCCCATCCAGCGGTGCCCGGCCAGCCCCTCGCCGCCCGCCGTCACCACGATCGGGGCCACCGCGCCGGAGATCAGGATGGCCAGCGCCAGCACCGCGACCCGCCAGCTCATCAGCCGGGTACGCTCCGCCGCGTCGTCGGTCAGCTCGGCCGGCATCGCCACGTACGGGACCTGGAAGAAGGCGAACGCGGTGGCGGTGGCGAGGAAGGCCACGGCCACGTACGCCCCGGCGGCCGGCCCGACCCCGAACGGGGCCGCGAAGATCGCGGCGAAGAGCACCGCCAGGGCGAGCCCGGCACCGAGCAGCCATGGCCGGCGCGGCCCCAGCGGGGAGCGGGTCCGGTCGGAGATCCGCCCGGCCACCGGGTTGACCAGCACGTCCCACGCCTTGGGCAGCAGCACCAGCAGGGCGGCCAGCCCGGCGGCCACCCCGAGGGTGTCGGTCAGATAGGGCAGCAGCAGCAACCCGGGCACGGTGCCGAACGCCCCGGTGGCCAGCGAGCCGAGCGCGTAGCCGGCGTGCACCCGACGCGGCAGGGCCGCGCCGGCCGACGGCGGGGCGGCGGGAGACACCGCGCCAGCCGACGGCAGAACGCCGGAGGACGCCGCACCGACCGGCGGCAGAACGCCGGAGGACGCCGCACCGGCCGACGGCGGGCCGGCGGGGAACGCCGCGCCGGTTGACCCGGGCACGCCGGTAGCGGCCGGTGGGGGGCCGGCGGGGGGTGAGCCGGGCTCGGCCGGCGACACGTCCATGCGGCCGAATGTTACTCACGTTCTCGCCTGGTCACCGCCCCTCACCCGGCCACCATTTGGCGGCATCCAGATCCACCCCGGCACCCCGCAGCGGGCAGCCCTCCGCCCGCAGCAGCGCCCGCGCCCGCACCTCGTGGCCGGGTGGCAGCCGACCCGCCGCGTTCACCACCCGGTACCAGGGCACCGCAGCCCCGTGCCGGGCCATGATCGAGCCGACCAGCCGGGCCGAGGCCCGCCCGGACCGTTCGGCGAGCGCGTCGGCGACCGCCCCGTAGGACATCACCCGACCCGGCGGAATCCGCTCGACCAGCGCGAGCACCGCCTCGACGTACTCCTCAGGTGTCACCAGCGGCCTCCTCAGGCGTCCCGACCGGCCAGGATATGGGAACGCGGCGGGGTCGGTCGGGGCCGACCACGCAGAATGGGCGGGTGCGTGAAGCAGTCACCCAGGCCCGGCGGATCGTCGTCAAGATCGGTTCGTCCTCGCTGACCACCGCGACCGGCGGCCTGGACGAAGCCCGGGTGGCCACCCTGGTGGACGCCCTCGCCGCACTCGTCGCCGCCGGCCGCGAGGTGGTGCTGGTCTCCTCCGGGGCGATCGCCGCCGGGCTCGCCCCGCTCGGGCTCCCCCGCCGCCCGCGGGACCTGGCCACCCAGCAGGCCGCCGCCAGCGTCGGCCAGGGCCTGCTGATCGGCCGGTACGCGGCCGGCTTCGCCCGGCACCGGCTCACCGTCGGACAGGTCCTGCTCACCGTCGACGACGTGACCCGGCGCACGCACTACCGCAACGCGTACCGGACCCTGCGCAAGCTGCTCGACCTGCGGGCGGTGCCGATCGTCAACGAGAACGACACGGTCGCCACCGAGGAGATCCGGTTCGGCGACAACGACCGGCTGGCCGCCCTGGTCGCCGCCCTCGTCGACGCCGACCTGCTGGTCCTGCTCTCCGACGTCGACGCGCTCTGGACCGGGAGCCCGACCCGCCCCGGCAGCACCCGGATCACCGAGGTACGCGGCGAGGCCGACCTGGCCGGCATCGACATCCGCGGCGCGGGTCGAGCCGGCGTCGGCACCGGCGGCATGGTCACCAAGGTGGAGGCCGCCCGGATCGCCACCGGCTTCGGCATCCCGGTGGTGCTCACCGCCGCCCCGCTGGCCGGTGACGCACTGGCCGGCGCGCCGGTGGGCACGTTCTTCCACCCGGCCCGGCGACGCCCGGCGGCCCGGCTGTTCTGGCTGGCGCACGCCACCGCGCCCCGGGGCCGGCTGCACCTCGACCCGGGCGCGGTGCAGGCCGTGGTGGGCCGGCGCAAGTCGCTGCTGCCGGCCGGGATCACCGCCGTGGACGGCACCTTCACCGCCGGGGATCCGGTGGACCTGGTCGACGTCGACGGCGCGTCGGTGGCCCGGGGGCTGGTCAACTACGACGCGGTGGAGCTGCCCGGCCTGCTCGGCCGGTCCACCGGGGAACTCGCCGCGGCGCTCGGCCCGGCGTACGAACGCGAGGTCGTCCACCGCGACGACCTGGTACTGCTGTGACATCAGGCGCCCGGGGCACGGGCGCTTCCGGACCTCCCAAGGAGTACGCAATGAGCGTCGTCGAGCAGGCCCGACGGGCCCGGGACGCGGCAGAGGCCCTCGCGGTCGCCACCCGTACCGTCAAGGACGGCGCGCTGGTCGCGATGGCCGACGCGCTGGTGACGCGTACACCGGAGATCCTCACCGCGAACGAGGCGGACCTGGCGGCCGGGCGGGAGGCCGGGCTGAGCGCGGCCGTGCTGGACCGGCTCGCGCTCGACGCGAGCCGGGTGGCGGGCATCGCCGACGCGCTGCGCGAGATGGCGGCGCTGCCCGACCCGGTGGGCGAGGTGGTCCGCGGCTCGACCCTGCCCAACGGGCTGGAGCTACGGCAGATCCGGGTGCCGTTCGGGGTGGTCGGCATCATCTACGAGGCCCGCCCCAACGTGACGGTGGACGCCGCCGGCATCTGCCTGAAGTCCGGCAACGCGGCCCTGCTGCGCGGCTCGTCGTCGGCCGCGCACTCCAACGCGGCGCTGGTGACGGTGCTGCGCGAGGCGGTGGCCGGGGCCGGGCTGCCCGCCGACGCGGTGCAGCTGCTCGACGCCGGCTCGCGGGACTCGGTCAAGGAGCTGATGCGCGCCCGGGGCCTGGTCGACGTGCTGATCCCGCGCGGCGGCGCGTCGCTGATCCGGACGGTGGTCGAGGAGTCGACGGTGCCGGTGATCGAGACCGGGGTGGGCAACTGCCACGTCTACGTGGACGCCGCCGCCGACCCGGCCAAGGCGGTGGCGATCACGCTGAACGCCAAGACCCAGCGCCTCTCCACCTGCAACACCGCCGAGTCGCTGCTGGTGCACGCCGATGTCGCCGACACCTTCCTGCCGGTCGTGCTGGCCGCGTTCGCCGAGGCCGGGGTGACCGTGCACGGCTCCCCCGAGGTCGCCGCCCACTCCCCCGCCGTGGTGCCGGCCACCGACGAGGACTTCGCCACCGAGTACCTCTCGGCCGACATCTCCGTCGCCGTGGTCGACTCGCTCGACGCGGCGGTGGCGCACATCCGCCGCTACGGCACCGGCCACACCGAGGCGATCGTCACCGACTCGCAGTCCGCCGCCCGGGAGTTCGTGGCCCGGGTGGACGCGGCGGCGGTGATGGTGAACGCCTCGACCCGGTTCACCGACGGCGGCGAGTTCGGCTTCGGCGCGGAGATCGGCATCTCCACCCAGAAGCTGCACGCCCGGGGGCCGATGGGGCTGCCCGAGCTGACCTCCACCAAGTACGTGGTGACCGGCGACGGCCACCTGCGCTGAGCCGCCCGCGCGCCCCGGGTCACCAGGTGCCGGGCTCCTCGTCGCCGGCCGGCGGGGCCACCCGGTGCCGCCGGACCACCGGCGACCCCGGCGGGGCGACCGGTGACCCCGGCGGGAGGACCGGCGACCCCGGCGGGGCGACCGGTGACCCCGGCGGGGCGACCGGCCCGACCGGGCGGCAGGCGCGGATCGCGGTGAGCGTGGTGTGCACGTCGAACTGGTGGCCGTCGTCGCTGTCCCAGCCGCCGTCGCTGCGCTGGGTCTCGGCGAGGCGCTTGCGGGCCGACACCAGCACCCACTGCTCCTCGCCCACCTCGACCCGGCGCAGCGTGGCGGCCAGCGCGGCCACGTCGGCCGGGGAGAGCCCCGGCATCCGCTCGGCCAGCACCGCCTGGATCCGGGCCGACTCGTAGTAGAGCTGCTGACGGTGCAGCACGGCCGCGCTGAGCCAGCCGGCGGCCAGGAAGGACGGCCAGGTGCCGTCCGGGGCGAGCCGCCCGGCCAGGGCCTGCGCCGCCGCCTGCACCACCCCGGCGTACGCCCCGCCGACGCGGTGGTCCAGCGGGCCGGCGGCACGGGCGTCCCGACCGGCCACGCTGAGCCAGAAGGCGGCATTGGCGGTCAGGTAGAGCCGGGCCTCCGGGTCGCCCGGGGTGGCCCACTCGGGGGCGCTGCCGGCCAGCCGCGGGTCCTCGTCCCAGCCGCCGTCGGGCAGTTGCCGGGCGGCCAGCCAGTCCAGCGCGTGCCGGGCCGCCGGTCGGCCGAGCGCCCCGAGATCGTCCAGCTCGCTGAGGCGGAAGCAGGTGGCGTCCACGGACGGGACGTCGCCGCCGAGGAGGGCGGGCCAGCCGCCGTCGGCGGTCTGCCCCACCTCAGCGGCGTCGAGCAGTTCATCGGGTACGGGCGCACCGGTGCGCAGCCGGGACAGCCGGGCCCGGTCCACCGCGTCACCGTGCGCCACGACGAAGCCGATCGCGGCATCCAAGTCGACCACGCCGCAGACGCTACCGGCGCGAAGGCGATCCCGCCTCGGGGAATCGGTCGGGGCCGGGGACGGTTCGTCGCCGCCCCCGGCCCCGGCCCGTCGCCGTTGCGCCCCGCCGTCGCCGGTCGGTAACCGGGCAGCGCCGGCCTCAGTACGCGGGCAGCGCCTGCCCCGGCGCCGGCCTCAGTACGCGGGCAGCGAGGGATCGATCTGCTTGATCCAGGAGAGCACCCCGCCCTGGACGTGCACCGCGTCGCGGAACCCGGCCGCCTTCAGCGCGGCGAGCGCCTCGGCCGAGCGGACCCCGGACTTGCAGTGCAGCACGACCTGCCGGTCCTGCGGGAACTTCGCCAGCGCCTCGCCGGAGATGATCTCGCCCTTGGGGATCAGGGTGGAGCCGGGAATCCGGACGATCTCGTACTCGGCGGGCTCCCGCACGTCGACCAGGAAGATGTCCTTGCCGGCGTCCTGCCACTCCTTCAGCTCGCCGGCGGTGATGGTCGAGTCGACGATCGCCTCCTGGGCCTCCTCGGAGACCGCGCCGCAGAAGTCCTCGTAGTCCTCCAGCAGGTCGGTGACCGTGGGGTTCTCGCCGCAGAGCACGCAGTTCGGATCCTTGCGGACCTTGATCTTGCGGTACTCCATCTCCAGCGCGTCGTAGACCATCAGCCGGCCGACCAGCGGCTCACCGATCCCGGCGAGCAGCTTGATCGCCTCGTTGACCTGGATCGAGCCGATCGACGCGCAGAGCACGCCGAGCACGCCGCCCTCGGCGCAGGACGGCACCATGCCCGGCGGCGGGGGCTCCGGGTAGAGGCAGCGGTAGCAGGGGCCGTGCTCGGCCCAGAAGACCGACGCCTGGCCGTCGAAGCGGTAGATCGACCCCCAGACGTACGGCTTGCCGAGCAGCACCGCCGCGTCGTTGACCATGTAGCGGGTGGCGAAGTTGTCGGTGCCGTCGACGATCAGGTCGTAGCCGGAGAAGATGTCCCGGACGTTGTCCCGGTCCAGCGCGGTGTTGTGGATCTCGACGTTGACCAGCGGGTTGATCTCGCGGATCGACGCGGCTGCCGACTCGGCCTTGGACCGGCCGATGTCGGAGACGCCGTGGATGATCTGGCGCTGGAGGTTGGACTCGTCGACGGTGTCGAAGTCGATGATGCCGAGGGTGCCGACGCCCGCCGCGGCCAGGTACATCAGGGCCGGCGAGCCGAGACCACCGGCGCCGACGCAGAGCACCCGGGCGTTCTTCAGCCGCTTCTGCCCCTGCACCCCGACGTCGGGGATGATCAGGTGGCGGGAGTAGCGGCGGATCTCGTCAACGGTCAGCTCGGCGGCGGGTTCGACGAGCGGGGGCAACGACACGGTGGACTCCCCGGGATCGGCTGGTGGCGAACCGGGCCATTGTCGCTCGCCGGGAGGCCCCTCGGCCATGAGCAGGGACACCCCGTCCGACATGCGGGAGCGGGAATATCTCAGCTACCCGGGACGAGGTCGCCGGAGTAGCGGGAGCCGTCCACGTACGGCCAGGCGTTCGCCACGCAGCCGTCCAGCCCGTAGGTCTGCTGCTGCATCACCGGGGCCGGCTCGCCGGGGCCGGGGCAGGCCTGGTGCTCCTCGCCGAGTTCGTGGCCGACCTCGTGGTTGACCACGTACGTCCGGTAGACCGCCAGCGGCGCCCCGTAGTCCGGCACCGCGTCCATCCAGCGGGCCAGGTTGATCACCACCCGGCCGGGCAGCCGGCAGGAGGTGTAGCCCTCGGTGTCCAGCCCGCCCTCGGCGCACATCCGCTCCGAGGTGGCCGGGGTGGCCAGATAGACGGTGAAGTCGGCGGCGACGGCCTCCGGCACCCGCTGGAACCGCAGTTCGCCGGAGCGGATCCAGCTGTTCGGGTCGCCCAGCGTGGCGTCCACGGCGGCGGCGAACCCGGCCACGTCCTGGCCGCTGCCCTGCTCCACCTCGACCCGGTAGCGGTACAGCGGACCGTCGAAGCCGGCCACCTCGGAGCGGCCGTCGGCGGCGGTGAACCGGCCGGGGCCGCTGCGCGGATAGCGGTCGCCGGTCGGCTCCGCCGCCACCCCGCCGGCCAGCCGGCCACCGCCCGCCCCGTCGGCCAACCGCCCGGCGACCCGCGCCGGGTCCTCCGGCCGGTCGTCCGGCTGCAGCGTGACGAACCCGCCCACGCCGAGGCCGACCAGGGCTAGGCCGAGCAGCACGGTCCGGCGACGACGCCGCAACCGCCGCCGACGGTACGGGTTCCCGTGCCGGGCGGCGGCGCGGCGCGGCCCGGCACACCCCGGCCCGGCCTGCGGGTCGGCCCGCCACGGCCCGACCTCCCGGTCGGCGCACGGGTCGCGGTGCCACGGGTCGGCGCACGGCCCGGCCTCCAGGTGGGCGCACGGCCCGCCGTGCCACGGGTCGGCATCAGGCCCGCCGTGCCACGGGTCGGGCCGTTCGGTGGCGGGTGCCTCCGGGTGGCCGGCGGAGTCGGTCGGGGTGCTCACCCGACCAGCATGGCAGACTAATCGGGCATATACCCGCTATTGCCGCATCTTACGAGAAGATGTTTCACGTTGTCGGTAACCGTCCCACCCGTCGGAAGACGCACCGGGTACCCCGGGCCGCCGCCGGGGGGACGAACCCCACCACCCCCTACCGGGACGGTTCAGCGGGCCGGGCCGGCGTACCGCCTGCCGTTCAGGTAGGGCCACGGGTTCGCCGTGCAGCCCCCCAGGAACAGCGACTGCTGCTGCATCACCGGCGCCGGCCGACCCGGCCCCGGGCAGTCCTCGTGGCGATGCCCCAACTGGTGCCCCACCTCGTGGTTCACCACGTACGTCCGGTAGCGCTCCAGCGGCACCCCGGCCCGGACGAAGTGCGCCACCGACAACCGCCACCGGTCCAGGTTGACGATCACCTTGCCGGGCGCGCGGCACGACGTGTACGGCACACCGCCGACCCGGATGTCCACACCCCCGGCCCGGCACAGTCGGGCCGCCGTGTTCCGGGTCACCAACTGGACGGTGAAGTCGTACGGCGCGTTCCCCGGCACCCGCCGCAGCCGCAACCCGCCGCCGTCCACCCAGCTGCCCGGCCCGGCCAACGCCGCCTGCACCTGGTCGGAGAAGTCCCGGACGTCCTCGCCGGAGCCGTTCTCCACCGCCACCCGGTACCGCTGCACCCCGCCGGACCGGCCCAGCGTCACCCCGGCCCGGTCGTCGTACCGGAGGGTGCCCCGGCCGCTCGCCGGCACCGGCCCGGACACCGCCAACGCCGGCACCGTCGTCGTCGGGACCGCACCACCGGTCACCTGCGCACCACCGGCCACCTGCGCCGCCGGCGCACCGGGTGTCGCCGCACCGGCCGGGCCGACCGGCCCGGAGCCGCCGCCCGGCCCGGCGACAGCCAGGTCACCAGGGCCGCCGGCCACCCCGGAGGCGTAGCCGGTACCGGCGGATCCGACGCCACCGGCGGGACCACCCGACGTGGCCACCGGCCGGGCGACCAGGCGGCCGGCGTCCGACCCCGCAGCGGCGGTGACCGCCAGCCCACCGGAGACCAGCAGCAACACGGCCGTCAGCGCCGCCGGACGCCACCGGCGGGTGGCGAGGGACGCGAACCAGGAGAGGACGGACCGGTGACGGGCGAGGCGCACCGACCACGGACCACTACGCAGCAACGCAGACATTCGGGTCAGCTTGCCACGTCGGGCCGCAACTCCGCGTCACCGCCGGACCGCGGCGCGTCCGCCACCTCGGCGAGCAGGTGCAGCACGGCGCGGGCCACCGTACGCGGCACCTCCAGCTGCGCCACGTGCCCGACGCCGGCCAGCATCATCAACCGGCTGTCCGGGATGATCCGGGCCGTCTGCGGGGCCACCCGGACGTCCACCAGCCGGTCCTTCATGCCCCCCACCACCAGCGTGGGCGCCCGGATCGCGGCGGCGATCCGCCACAGCGACCCCGGCCCCGGCAGGTACGACCGCAGGAAACTGGCCACCAGCCCCCGGAACGTCCGCACGTAGGCGGCGGCGTAGTGGGTCGCCTCGTAACGGACCCGGATCTCCTCCAGCGCCTCCTGCCGGCGCTGCTCGCTGATCCGGCTGAGGTCGGCCACGCACGCCTCCATCGCCTGCTGTGCCATCACCTCCGGGGCGAGCTGGGCCAGCCGCCAGGCGGCCAGCCGCTCCCCGCGCGGAATGGCCAGCAGCGGCAGCATCCGCCCCTGCAACGAGCGGCCGAAGTTCAAAAACGGCAGGGCCGGCGAGATCAGGGTCAGGGTACGCACCAGGTCCGGCCGGCGACCGGCGACGTACACCGAGACCGCCCCGCCCAACGAGTTGCCGAACAGGTGCACCGGCCCCCGGCCGGAGTGCTCGATCCAGCGCACCACCCGGTCGGCGAACGCCGGGATGGTGTAGCTCAGCCCCGGCTCGCTGCGACCGAAGCCGGGCAGGTCGATCGCCTGGCCGTCGAGGCGGCCGGCGAGCAGGCCGGCGAGGTCCGTCCAGTTCTGTGACGAGCCGCCCAACCCGTGCACGTACAGCGCGGGTTCCGCGTCCGGCCCGGTGGCCGGGGTGTCCCGCACGTAGGTGAGCGTGCCGTCGAGCCGTACCGCCCGGCCGGGCCAGGGTGGGGGCAGCCGGTGCGGGGGCAGGTGCTCCTCGGGCCAGAGGGCGGCGCGCTTCATACCGGCAGTGTTCCCGTCCCGTCCCCGTACCGACAACGTGCCGCTCAGGCGAGCAGCGCTTCGAGGCGACGGTTGACCGCCGCCAGCGTCGCCCGGACCACCGCCTGCCGCGGATCCCCGGCGACCAGCGCCGAACCCGCCAGCTGCTCCACCCAGCCGTCGCAGACCAGCAGCACCACCACGGTCGCCACCTCGCAGTTGCCGAACGGCACCACGGCGACGTGCTCGACGAAGCAGCGTCCCCGCTCGGCGGTGCGCTCGGCGTGCCGCAGCAGCTCGTCCACCGCCGCCGCGGCGGCCACCGCGCAGAGCCGCAGCACGTACCCGTCCACGGCCGGTCCGGTGGCGTGCCCGGCCGCCGGCTCACCGGCGGCGAGCAGGCGTACCTCGACGTTGGCGTCCAGGCCGAACGTGCTGACCTGGACGTGGTCGATCACCACCCGTGGCCCCGGCACGCCGCCGGTGTCCAGCGGTCGCGAGGGCGCGGTCTCCGTCGTGGTCATCTGCCCACCGCCCGAGTACGACGCGTTGAGCGTCGCCGGGCTCCCGGTGGGCGGCAGCAGCGCGCCGGGGACGTCCTCCACGCTGGCCCGACCCCGGTGGGCGGTCGGCTGCCTACGTCGGCGGGGCACCCCGGACACCGTCGGCGACTGCTCGGCCGGCGCTTCCTCGGCGTCCCGGCCCGGTCCGCCGGTGAGGGCCTCCCGGCCGGCCGACGGCTGCCCTGCCAGCGGCCCGGCACCACCGCCCGGCCGGTCCCCGGCGGGGACCGGCGGCTCACCTGCACCGACCGGCCGGGGGCCGGTCGGTGCGCCACGGTTCGGCTCCCGGCGGGCCGACGGGACGGACTCGTCGCGGCCCCGCGCGTCCCCCGGGCGCGGTTCGCCGGTACGGCGGCGCAGCGGTGGCGGCACCGCGGCGCTCGGCTCACCGGGCAGGTTCTGCGGGGCCGCGGCGAGGCCCATCCGCTCCTGGAGCAGGCGGGCCACCAGCCGGCTCACCTCCGCCGGGTCGGCCCCGTCGGACAGGTCCAGCCGCAGGCTGTGCGCCCCGGCCGGGGTACGACGCAGCGCCGCGTCCCGCACACCGGCCACCTCGCGTACGGCGTCCAGGATCGCGTTGACGTCGAAGCCCTCGGGACGTTCCCGCAGCGGGGCGGGCTCGTCGTCCCGGCGCAGGTGGGTGGCGATGCGGGCGAGTTCCGGGGTCTCGGCGGGGGGCTCCACGGCTGGCGGCTCCGGCACGACGGGCACGTCCGGTTCGGCGGGGACGCGCTGCGGCAGCACCGCCGTGCCCCGGTCCGGTCTCCGCTGGTCCGCCACCGGCTCGGTCGTGGTCAGCGGGTCGGGGGCGGAGCGGCGGGCCGCGTAGGAGGGCACGCCCACCGGTGCGGGCGCGGGCGGGATCTGGCCCAGCCGGCGCGGCCCGCCGATGGCGGGGGTGCCGAGGGCGGCGACGGGGGGCTCCGGCGGATGGCCGGGAGGGGTGGCGGGGCTGACCGGCTCGGCCGGCACCGACCGGAGCCGGAACGGCTGATCGGCGCGGCCGGCCGGCGGGGTGACCGGTCGCGCGGCGGGTTCGTCCCGGGGCAGCCGGAACGGCTGGTCGGCGCGGCCGACGCCCGGCAGCCCGGTGCTCCGCTCACCGCCGGACGCCGACGGCGCCCCGACCGGCCCGGCACCGGAGGGTGACGCTCCGGTCGGCTCGTCGCGGGCCGACGGCGCTCCGGCAGGCTCGACACGGGACAGCGGCGCGGCCGGGTCGACACGGGACGACGACGGCGCGGCGGGATCGTTGCGGGACAGTGGCGATCCGATCGACTCGTCGCGGGACAGCGGCGGCGGGGTGACCGACGCGTCGTAGAGCGCGGGGGATGGTGTGCCGGTGGGACGGTCCGTGGTCCACCGGGGCGGTTCGGCAGCCCGGTCCACCGCGCGGACGCGCTCCGGGGCGGGCTGTACACCCGACGACCGGTCACGGTCGGGCCGCTGTGCCTGGTCGGACCAGCTCCGCTCCGCCCGGTCGGCCTCGGCGCGGTCCCCCTCCGAGCGGTCGGACCAGTCGCCGTCGGCCCGCTCGGACCAGCCCCGCTCGGGCCAGCCCGGCCCCGCCCGACCCCGGTCGGCCCGGTCGGACCAGGTCGCCCCGGCACGATCGGACCAGTCCCGTTCGGACCGCTCCGGTCGACCGCCGCGCTCCGACCAGTCCCGCTCGGGCCGGTCGTCGTCGCGAGCGGCACGCGCGGGCCAGCCCCGCCCGGGGCGGTCGTCGTCGCGGCCGGTACGCGTCGGCCGATCCCGGTCGGGGCGGTCGTCAGCACGGTCGGGCCAGCCCGACTCGGGGCGGTCGGCGGCACGGTCGGGCCAGCCCGACTCGGCGGGCTCGTCGTCACGGCCGACACGCGCGGGCCAGCCCGGATCCGGGTGCTCGTCGTCACGGCCGGCACGCGTCGGCCGATCCCGGTCGGGGCGGTCGGCACCGGGGCGGCCCGGGGCCGCCCGGTCAGCGGTCGGCCCGTCCCGGCCGGGCCGATCGGCCACCGACGGCGTGGGCTCCGGCAACGCGGGAGGGGTGACCGGTTCGGAACGGGTCAGCTCATACGGGCGGGGCACCTCCGAGCGCACCGGCTCGTACGGGCGGGCCGGCTCGGCGCGTACCGGCTGGTAGGGGCGGGCCGGCTCGGCACGTACCGGTTCGTAGGGGCGGGCCGGCTCGGCCGACCACTCCACCGCCCGGTCGGCCCGGCCACGTCGCCCGGCCGCCGGGTCCTCGTCCCGGGACCAGGAGGGCGCCCAGGTCCCGCCCCAGCTCGGCCGGTTCCAACTCGGGCCGGACCAGTCCGGTTCCTCACCGGGGGCGGCCGGTCGACGCTCGGCGGACAGCCGGTCCCCACCCCGCGGCTCGACACCCCGCGGCTCGGTGGCCCGGGATTCGCCGCTCCCGCCGGGCGGCTCGGCGGCACCCGGCCGGGCGTCGGCGGTCGACTCCCCCGGGGGGAAGCGGTCGGCCCCGCCGGGCGGATCACCCTCGGCCGGGAAGCGACCGTCCCAGTCGCGGGGGTCGCCGGTCGGGGACGACTCGGCCGCGCCCCGCTCCGGGGCGTGGAAACCGGGTGGCACCTCGAATCCGGAGGCGGCCGTGCCCACCGGGGGGACCTGCATCGCCGGTGGGGCCGAGGAGGGCAGGTCACTCCCGGGCCAGCGCCCGCCGCCGGGCGCGGAGGGGTCGTCCGAGGAGTGCCGGGCGGACTCCGGGTGGTGCTGCTGCCCAGTCGGCGGCATCGGCCGCTGGGCGGGGACGACGAGCCGGTCGTCGCCGTCGGTCCGCAGGTCGTCGGCGGGGTGACGGGGGTCGCCGGGTGGGGCGCTCACCGGGCGACGGGCAGGGGCCGGGAAATCCGGTGCCGAGTCGTGACCATTGCGGGGTGCCCGGCCGTTGCGCGGGGCGTCCACACCGCCCGGCGGGGAGACGAACGGTGCAGGCAGGTCACCGTGCCGCGCGGGCGACCCGCTCCAGCCCGCGGCGGGGTCGGCCCGGTTCCACGGTGAGCCGGTCTCCCGGTAACCCGGGGCGTCGGCCCCGTCGGACCACCCGGTCGCAGGCGCCCACCCACTGACGGAACGGGCCAGGTCGTCCTGCTGACCCGTACCGTCGTCATGCTCTCCCGGGGTGGCGGCACCGGGTTGCCCTGATTCACTCACCGCGCGCTCCTTGGTCGCCCCCGCTGAGGCTACCGTGTGGTGACAGTGGCGATAAGTTACAGCGGCGGGCCAATTCCGGGGCCGGGTGAGTGTCCTGACCGGTACGGGGTAAAAGTGCCGGCTGGAACGACGAAACTCGGAGGTTCCCGTGACCGCTGTGGGGAACGGTGCGCAGACTACCGGCCGGCCTACCCGGCTACCCCGTTCAGCACGCCGTAAGCAGCTACTCGCCGCAGCGCAGGAGGTGTTCGTAGCGCAGGGGTACCACGCCGCCGCGATGGACGACATCGCCGAGCGGGCCGGGGTTTCCAAGCCGGTGCTGTACCAGCACTTCCCCGGAAAGATGGATCTGTATCTGGCGCTGCTCGACACGCACTGTGACGCCATCGTCGCCAAGGTGCACGACGCGATGCGCGGAACCCAGGACAACAAGGAACGGGTCGGCGCATCGGTGCGGGCGTACTTCGACTTCGTCGACCACGAGAGCGAGGCGTTCCGGCTCGTCTTCGAATCCGACCTGCGCAACGACCCGGCGGTCCGGCAGCGGGTGGAGCGGGTGGAGCAGGGCTGCATCGCGGCGATCACCGACACCATCATCTCGGACACCGGGGTCAGCCGGGCGCACGCCGAGCTGCTCGCCTCCGGTCTGGTCGGGGCGGCCGAGACCGCCGCCCAGTTCTGGCTGGCCGGTGGCCGGCAGGTGCCGAAGGCCGAGGCGGAGGCGCTGGTCGCGGCGCTGTCCTGGCGGGGCATCGCGAGCTTCCCGCTCCAGGGTGAGTCGACCTGAACATCCGGCCCCGAGATCGGATAGCCTTCCGATCGGCGGCTATCTCGCCCACCTGAGGAGGCACAGTGGAGGTCAAGATCGGCGTGCAGTACGCGCCGCGCGAGCTGGTTCTGGAGAGCGCGCAGTCGCCGGCCGAGATCGAGCAGATCGTGACCGACGCCTTCGCCACGGCCGAGGGGACGCTGTCCCTGACCGACGAGAAGGGTCGACGGGTGATCGTGCCGGTCGGCAAGGTCGCCTACGTCGAGATCGCCGAGGCGTCCCCCCGCGCGGTCGGTTTCACCGTTCGCTGAGCCGGTCCGGCCCCTGCGGCGGGCACTCCCGCCGCAGGCCGGACCGACCAACGCCAGCCCCGCCACCCTCGCCCGGGGCGAAGTCCCGCCCGGCCCGGCAGCAGTGGCCCAGGTCACATTTATCACCCCCGGCGAAAGCCGGTCATCCAGGTCAGGGGCGTGCACCGGCCTGCTCGGGTAAGATGGGGTAGTTGCCGTGGGCGCCGATCTGATCGAAGTCCTGCCTGCGGCGCGCGTGCGGCCCGGTCCGGCGCGGCGATTCTCCGCCGCCGATCGCGTGGCCCGCGCCATACCGAACGCGCCCTGAGGACAAAACGGGGCGCACCACGAGAGGGCACCCCCAGATCCAGATGAGCGAACAGATTCTCGATCAGTTGGAGGGCCAGGAACTGGTCCCCACCGCCCCGGTCCGTCCGGAGGCCCCCACCTTCGCCGCGCTGGGCGCGCGGCCCGAAACCGTCGAGGCCCTGGCCACAGCGGGTATCACCCGTGCCTTCGCGATCCAGGAGTACGCCATCCCGATCGCGCTTCGGGGCACCGACATGATCGGCCAGGCGCCGACCGGCACCGGCAAGACGCTCGGCTTCGGCGTGCCGCTGCTGGAGCGGGTGCTGGCACCGGGCGAGGGCAGCGACGGCGTGCCGCAGGCACTGGTCGTCGTCCCCACCCGTGAGCTGGGCATCCAGGTGGCCAAGGACCTCGCCGCCGCCGGCCGCACCCGGGGCGTACGGGTGCTGCCGATCTACGGAGGGGTGGCGTACGAGCCGCAGATCGACGCGCTGCGCAAGGGCGTGGAGATCCTGGTCGGCACCCCGGGCCGGCTGATGGACCTGCAGAAGCAGAAGCACCTGCGGCTGGACCGGGTCCGCGCGCTGGTGCTCGACGAGGCCGACCGGATGCTCGACCTGGGCTTCCTCGACGACGTCGAGAAGATCCTGGCGATGCTGCCGGAGGACCGGCAGACCATGCTCTTCTCGGCCACCATGCCGGACCCGATCGTCACCCTCTCCCGGCGGTTCCTGCGCCGACCGGTGACGATCCACGCCGGGCACACCGCCGAGACCGGCCCGTCGCCGCAGACCCAGCAGCTGGCGTACCGCACCCACTCGATGAACAAGATCGAGATCGTGGCGCGGATCCTCCAGGCCGAGGGACGCGGGCTCACCATGATCTTCACCCGCACCAAGCGGGCCGCCGACCGGGTCGCCGAGGATCTCGACTTCCGGGGCTTCGCGGTGGCCGCCGTGCACGGTGACCTGGGTCAGGGCGCGCGGGAGCGGGCGCTGCGCGCGTTCCGGGCCGGCAAGATCGACACCCTGGTCGCCACCGACGTGGCCGCCCGGGGCATCGACGTCAGCGGCGTCACCCACGTCATCAACTACGACTGCCCCGAGGACCAGGACACCTACACCCACCGGATCGGCCGTACCGGCCGGGCCGGGGCGACCGGTGTCGCGGTCACCTTCGTCGACTGGGACGACATGCCCCGCTGGCGGATCATCGACAAGACGCTCGGCCTGGACATGCCCGAGCCGCCGGAGACGTACCACACCTCCCCGCACCTCTACACCGACCTGGACATCTCGCCCGAGATGACGGGCACCCTGCCGACCGCCGAGCGGACCCGCGCCGGGCTCTCCGCCGAGGTCGAGGAGGACCTGGGTGGCCGGTCCGGCCGGGGTGAGGGCGGTGGCCGGGGCTCCCGGCGCGGCGAGGGCCGCGGTCGTGGCGACAGCGGCGGCCGGGGCACCGGCGGCGGTCGGGGCGAGCGGCGTCGGGGTCGCCCCGGCACCGACGCGCCGGATGCCCCCTCCGCAGCCGTGGAGACGGCCGAGGAGGGCACCCGCACCCCGCGTCACCGGCGTCGTCGCCGGGCCGGCGAGGTGGTCGCGGGCGAGTCGACCACGGTGACCGGCGGGGAGTCCACCGGCACGACCACCGGCACCACCGGCACGACCACCGGCACCGCCAGCACGACGACCGGCACCACCGGCACGACCACCGGCACCACCGGCACGGCCACCTCGGCCGCAGGGCCGGCCATCGAGGGCGAGTCGACCCGGCCCCGTCGCCGTCGGCGTCGCCGTGGCGGCGGTTCCGGCACGGACACGCCGGCCGAGGCCACCGCCGACTGACAGGCAACACCGACATCCCCCGGCCCGCGCTGACGGTCCGGGGGATGTCTCGCTCGCACCCGGTGCGGACGTCGGCGGTGTGCACGAACGCCACCCCACCGTCCAAGCCCGGAGCCAGGTCCGGAGCGAGGCGGGAGCCAGGCCGGAGGCCGTCGGCCCTCGTCTGGCCCCCGGACACGAGCAACCGACGTCACCCCGGGAGTTTGAGGGACGGTCGGCGTCCGAACGACGCTTGCTGGTGGGGGCACCATGATCAGGTTGCGATTTCGCGTACTTGCATCGGCGTGTCGTCTGCAAAACTGCAATCTGATCTTGAGGCCACTCTGAGTCGCGGTTTGCAGCGGGATGCTGCGGGTGGGCACCGGTGCGGCGCGGGACACCCGGGGACGGCCCGGCCGCGGCACCGGTCGGGCGGGAAGGATGATGGCAGGATGCCGGAACCGTTGGACGTCGCCCTGACCGAGGTGCGGGCGTTGCTGCTCGACCCCGCCCTGACCCGCGCCGTCGCCGCCGGCCGACGCCGGGGGCAACGTCCCTCCGTGGTACGCGCCGAGCTCCGCCCGGTCGCCCTCAAGGCCGGCACCCGGTTGCAGATCTCCACCTCCGACGGGGTACGGCCGTACACCCAGAACGTGGTGCCGGGCGGCCCGGACGCCGACGCGGCGGTCGACGCGCTGCTCGCCGAGCCGTTCGGCAACTGGCACGTGGAGACCGCCAGGGCCACCCTCCAGCTCCGGGTGACCAAGTCCGGCGACGCCCAGGTGCACCGGGCGGCGGCCAGCCGTCCGGCGGCCGGGCCGGAGGGCCACGACCGGGCCAAGGAGTACCTCCTCGACCCGGGAGACCCGATCTTCGCGGAGATCGGTGGCAGCGCCGCCAAACGGCGACAGGTGGACGCCTTCCTGCGCGCGTTGGCCGCCACTCTCCCCGACGACCTCACCGGCCGACTGCGCGTGGTCGACCTGGGCTGCGGCAATGCCTACCTGACCTTCGCCGCGTACCGGTACCTGACCGGCCGCGGGCTGGACGTGGACCTCGTCGGGGTGGACGTCCGGGAGGACCAGCGGCGGCGCAACACCGAGCTGGCCGAGCGCCTCGGCTGGGGCGACCGGGTGTCCTTCGTCGCCGGCACCATCGCCGACGCCGTGGTGGAGCCCGCCCCCGACCTGGTCCTCGCGCTGCACGCCTGCGACACCGCCACCGACGAGGCGCTGGCCCGGGCGGTGCGCTGGCAGGCCCGCTGGATCCTCGCCGCCCCGTGCTGCCACCACGACCTCGCGGCGCAGTTGCGCGCCCGACCGGCCCCGGCGCCCTACGAACTGCTGACCCGGCAGGGCATCCTGCGGGAACGCTTCGCCGACGTGCTCACCGACGCGCTGCGCGCCGGGTTGCTGCGGACGCACGGCTACCGGGCCGAGGTGGTCGAGTTCGTCGACTCCCGGCACACCCCCCGGAACCTGCTGATCCGCGCCCGCCGTAACGGCTCCGGCGGCGACCCGGGCACCGGCGGCGGTACCGCCCGCCCGCAGCGGGCACCCGGCGACCCGGGCGACGACGGGGTGGCGGCCGAGTACCGGCAGCTGGTCGACCAGTGGCAGGTCACCCCACGCCTGTCGACCCTGCTGGCCGACCACCCCACGCCGACCGCCGGGCACTGAGGCACGGCTCAGCGACGCCGACCGCCGCCCCGGCCGGCAGGAGCAAGGCAGGCCGCCGCCCCGACCGACCGGAGCAGGGTCGACCGCCGCCCCGACCGGCGGGAATGGCCGGGCTCAGCGACGCCGGTTGCCGCCCCGACCGCCGGGCCGCTCCCCGGTGGACCGGTCGAACACCGGGGAGACCCGTTCGCGGGTGCCCCGCTCGTCGTCGCCGGACAGCGTGGGGAACGGCACCACCGTGCCGGACGTCTCGGCGTTGCCGGCGGCGGTGAAGGCGTTCCAGGAGATGTCGACCAGGAGCCGTTTGAGTTCGGCGTGCCGGGCCGCGGCGCTGCGTTGCAGCGCCAACCGGACGCCGAGCACCACCCCCACCAGTGAGGTGGTGACGGCGCCGGCGGCGGCCAGCACGTGCGCCCCGGTCACCCGGTCACCGGTCGTCACCAGCACCAGCAGCCAGCTCCAGAAGCCCACGGCGAACACGCCCGCCTTGGCGACGAAGAAGAGGCTGACCGCACCCGGGCGGTGCGGCACCGGACGATCGGGTTCGGCCATCCTGCTCCTCCTCGGTGCTGCCGGGACAGGTCGGTGACCCGTCGATACTGCCGGGACAGGTCGGTGACCCGTCGATACTGCCGGGACAGGTCGGTGACCCGTCGATTTTAGGTGACGGACGGCAATCGTCGCCGCTCGCCGACCGCACCCGGAACGACTGCCACCTGCGGCGCGGTCCCACGACGGGCCTGTCGTCGACCTGGACGGCCGGTCGGGGAGTCACGCCGGCCGGCGGTCGTACTACCCTCGAAGGGCACACCGGACACCCGACCTCCCCGGAGAGGGGACGATCTCACCGGCATGGCTTCGACCGAGGTCTCACCACAGATGGCGTTCGCCCGTTTCGTGCGGCGGGCCATCGACGACGCCCGTGACGAGCGGGGTTGGACGGTGACCGACCTCGCGGCCCACACCGGTGTCGGCCGGTCCACCGTCTTCCGGTGGCTCGCCGGTGACTGGCAGGACTACCCCGAGCTGGCCAAGGTGCGCGGCTTCTGCGCCGCCCTCGATCTGCCGGTGGCGGCGGCCTTCCGGGCGCTCGGCCTGCCCGACTCGGGGCCGGTGCCCCGCCGCCGCGCCGACGACGGCCCGGTGGAGGCGGACGTCCGGGTGATCCTCGACCGGCTGGCCGACCCGTCGGTGCCCGCCGAGGAGAAGCACCACATCCGGGATCTGCTGCGTTACCTGGCCCGCCGCCCGGTCCGCCGGGCCGGCTGAGCCGGGGTCAGCGGACGCTCAGGGTGAACTCCGCGGTCCGCACCACGTCCGCCACCTGGAAGTCCAGATACATCCGGTAGCTGCCGGGGCCGGGCGCGGTCAGCCAGAAGGTCACCGTGTCACCGGTCGGCCCGGGTTCGGGGTGCACGTGCAGGTAGCCCAGATCGCCCTCGCGGAGGGCGACCAGGTGCCCGTACGCGCCGAGGTAGCGCTCCAGGGCGGCGGGCCGCCCGGCCCCGTCGCGGACCTGGAACCGCAGCGGTACGGCGGCACCCACCTGTGGGGTGCCCGTGTAGTCGACGGTGAACCCGGCCACGTTCGCGCGGGTGGCCGGGGCGGGCAGCGGGCGGGGTGCGTAGTCCCCCGGTGCGACCAGGTCCACGCCCAGCGTCGCCGGGGTCTGCCGCCCGTCGTCGGCGACCACGGTGAAATCGGTGTACGCCCGCCAGACGCCCGGCTGCGGCAGGGTCAGCGGGATCGACCAGGTGCCGTCGGCGGCCATCGTCGGGTGCAGGTGCTGGAATCCGGTGAGGTCGCGGCGTACCACGATCAGGTGCATCGGCTTGTCGTGCACGACCGCGAACCGGGTGACCGGTCGCCGCTGGGCGTCCCGGATCTGGAACCGCAGTTCACCCGCCCGCCCGGCGACGAACTCCCCGCCCGACGGGGTGAGCGTGTAGCCGTCGGAGGTGACCGACAGGCCGGTGGCCCCGTCGCCGGCCGGCTGCCCGGCAGTGGCGTCGTGCTGGTGCGCGCCGGTGCCCGGAGCGTGGCTGTGGTCCCCGGCGGCGGTCCCGACGGTCGCCGCCGTACGGTCGATCGGCCTTCCGTCGGCCCGGCCGAGACCGAAGCCGAGCAGGACGGCCAGCGCCAGTCCACCGACCACCAGCGCCAGCCGCAGCGTGGCCCGGTCCGGTCCGACCGCCGGCCCCGCCGACCGCGCCCCGGCGGACGTCGACCCCCCGGACAGCGCCCACCCGGCGGATGTCGGTCCCCCGGACAGCGCCCGCCCGGCGGGCTGCGGGGCCTCCCGGTCGTCGGTCGAGTCGCGGCGGTCCACCGGCGCCGGGGCTCGTGCCCCGGCAGCCGACACGGCGGGTCCGGCCGGCACTGCGGGTCCGGCCGGCACGGCGGCACCCTCGTCGGCGGCCGACGCACCCTGGTCCGCCGGGTCGGCCGGCCGGGTGACGGATCGCTGGTCGGCCATCCGCCCACCGTACCGCCGCCGCCGTCGGCGACCGGGCAGCGGCCGGTCACCGTGGCGCCGGTCGCATTACCGCCGGCCGGGGAACTTCGCGGCGGTCGGCGGTGCGGTGATTCGACCGGCGGCGGACCGGCCCGCCGGCGAGGGCGGACCAGCCGGGCGAGCGGACCAGCCGGGCGAGCGGGCCAGCCGGGCGAGGGCGAGGGGGTCAGCCGGCGAGGGCGAGGGCGAGCGGGAGGACGTCGGGGGCGCCGGCCCGGCGCAGCAGGCGGGCCGCCATCGTCATCGTCCAGCCGGAGTCGACCAGGTCGTCGACGAGCAGTACCGGGCCGTCCAGTCCGGCCAGCGCCCCGGCCACCTCGTCGGGGAGGCTGAAGGCGTCGTGCAGGGCGCGTACCCGCTGGGCGCTGTTGCCGCGCGGCCCGCCGGCCCCGGCCGGGCCGACCGGGGTGACCGCGCCGAGCAGCGGCAGCCGGCCGACCGTGGCGATCCGCTCGGCGAGCGAGGCGACCAGGGCCGGGTGGCTGCGGGAGCCGACCGCGACCACACCGGCCGGGCGGCGCGGCCACGGGTCGTCACCGTGCGCCCAAGCCTTCAGCACCTCCACCACAGCCGCCGCCACGTCGTCGGGGACCGGGCCGTCGGCCGTGTCCGGGCCGACCAGGCCGCGCAGCCGGCCACCCCAGCCGAGGTCGGACAGCCGCCCCACGGCCCGGCCGGGCAGCGCCTGCTCCGTGGGCGGGATCCGCCCCTTCAGCGGTACGCCGACCGCGTCGAGCCCGGTCGGCCAGAGCTTCTTGGGGGCGATCTGCACCCCGGGACGGCCGAGGAAGCTCTGCGCGGCGGTCAACGCGGGGCCGGAGACCTCGGCGGTGAACAGCGGCGTGGCGCAGCGGTCGCACCGGCCGCAGTCGTCCGCCCCGCTGTCGTCCAGGCATTCCCGCAGGTAGCGCATCCGGCAGCCGGTCGTGCCGGCGTACTCGCGCATGGCCTGCTGTTCGGCGGTGCGGGCCTGGGCGACCCGACGCAGCCGGGCCTCGTCGTAGGTCCACGGCTCGCCGGTGGCGAGCCAGCCGCCGCGCACCCGGCGGACCGCGCCGTCGACGTCGAGCACCTTGAGCATCAACTCCAGGCGGGTCCGCCGCAGGTCGACGATGGGTTCCAGGGCCTGGGTGGAGAGCGGCCGGTCGGTGTGCAGGGCGGCCAGCACGGCACGCACCTGCTCCTCGGGCGGGAACGCCAGCGAGGCGAAGTAGCGCCAGATGGCGGCGTCCTCGACCCCCGGCAGCAGCAGCACCTCGGCGTGTTCGACGGCCCGGCCGGCGCGGCCGACCTGCTGGTAGTAGGCGATCGGCGAGGGCGGCGCACCGAGGTGCACCACGAAACCGAGGTCGGGCTTGTCGAACCCCATCCCGAGCGCGCTGGTCGCCACCAGCGCCTTGATCTTGTTGTCGAGGAGGTCCTGTTCGGCGGCGCGGCGGTCGGCGTCCTCGGCCTGGCCGGTGTAGGAGGCCACCGACCAGCCGCGCGCCCGGAGGAACTCGGCGGTCTCGGTGGCCGCCGCCACAGTGAGCGTGTAGACGATCCCGGAGCCGGGCAGCGCGTCCAGGTGGTCGGCGAGCCAGGCCAGCCGGTGTGCCGGGCTGGGCAGGTCGAGCACGCCCAGCCGCAGCGACTCCCGGTCCAGCGTGCCCCGCAGCACCAGCACGTCGGCCCGTCGCGCGGCCCGGTCGGGCGCCGAATCCTGTTCGGTGCCGAGTTGCTCGGCGACGTCCCGGGTCACCCGCTCGTTGGCGGTGGCGGTGGTGGCGAGCACCGGCGTCCGCTCCGGCAGGTTGCCCAGGAAAGTGCGCAGCCGGCGGTAGTCGGGCCGGAAGTCGTGCCCCCAGTCGGAGACGCAGTGCGCCTCGTCGACCACCAGCAGGCCGGTGGTGGCGGCCAGCCTCGGCAGCACGGTGTCCCGGAAGTCGGGGTTGTTGAGCCGCTCGGGGCTGATCAACAGCACGTCCACCGCGCCCGCGTGGATCTCGGCGGTGATCTCGTCCCACTCGTCGAGGTTGGCCGAGTTGATGGTGCGCGCCCGGATGCCGGCGCGGGCCGCCGCCTCCACCTGGTTGCGCATCAACGCCAGCAGCGGCGAGACGATGACCGTCGGCCCGTGCTCACCGTGCTCACGCAGCAGGGCGGTGGCCACGAAGTAGACCGCCGACTTGCCCCACCCGGTGCGCTGCACGCAGAGCACCCGACGCCGGTCGACCACCAGCGCCTCGATCGCCCGCCACTGGTCCTCCCGCAGCCGGGCGTGCTCACCGGCCAGCCGGCGCAACACCGCCTCGGCCCGCTCCCGCACCGCCACCCGGTCCCCACTCATCCGACATGTCTACCAGCCCTGACCGACCCTTCCACCGGTCAACCATCCGCCGTCGGCACCGGCCTGTCGGGTGGGGTGGAGGCAGGCACGCCGGGCGGAAGGAAGACCAGGACGTCACGGAGTGCTTCAGTCCTCGCGAGTGGCAGCGCGCAACGCCCGGCCAACTCCTCCATCGACCCGTACGGCCCACGGAGCCACCGGTCCATGGCCACCTGGCGGCCCTGCCGTTCAGTCAATCCGGCAAGAGTGAGGAGCACCTGGTCGGCGACTGCGTTGACATCGATCAGACCACCGTCGTCGAAGGTGCGGAACAGGTCGGGGCGGCCGATGGCGAACTGGTACCGGCTGGCCGGGTAGTGGTGCAGCAGGTAGCGGGCCTGCTCGCGGCGTACCCGCTGCTCCTCGGCGCGTAGCTGGAGGCCGGCGGCCCGGTTGGTGATCGCCCCCCACACCCGCCTGCTGAGCAGGAGCACGTGCCCGGCGCCCACCGGCCAGCAGAGGAGCACCAGGCTGAGGCCCAGGAACGCCTGCCACCCCGGCCCTTCCACCGCAGGGTCGAACCGGGCGATGTCGTACACGAGCCAGGAGGTCGCGGCGAGGTATCCGACGCCCGCCACCGCCAGCCGCCAACTGCGCCGCCAGATCGCGTACCCGAGGATCACCAGCCACGTCACGCAGCCGAACGAGAGCAACACCAGCGCGGTACCGACCGCTGTGGCGGTGTTGCTCATCCAGCGCGGCACCGGGTCGCGGGGGCCGGGCCGACGCCGGTGCGGCGTGTCGAGATGTGGGGGCCGCAGGGCGAAGGGCGGCGGCAGTGGGGACGGACCAGGCAGCGGTGGGGCGGCGGCCCACGACGCCGGCGTGCTGCCGGCGGGCCGACCGTCCGCCACCGGGGGCACCGGAGCAGGCGGTAGCGGCTCCTCGGCCCGCGCCGCCGGCCAGCCAGCCCGCCCGCCGCCGACATCACACGCACCATCACCTCCAGGGCCAGGAGACTCGGTGCCGGAAGGGTCGGTGCCGGAAGGGTCGGTGCCGGGAGCCTCGGTGCCGGAAGGGTCGGTGCTGCGGGCGGCGGGGGGAGTGAGCGCCGGGTCGGCGCGGAGGATTCGTCGGTGCAGGTCGCGCAGCGCCTCCCCCGGTTCGATGCCGTGTTCCTCCCGGAGCAGGTCGTCGATCTCGCGGTACGCCGCCAACGCCTCGGCCTGCCGACCGCTGCGGTACAGCGCCAACATGAACTGGTGCCGCAGCCGCTCCCGCACCGGGAACTCGGCCACCAGTTCCACCAGCTCACCGACCAGCTCCCGATGCCGCCCCTGGTCCAGTCGGAGTTCAGCCCATGACTCCAGCGCACCGGCCCGGATCTCCACCAGGCGCTGCCGGGCCGCCTCCAGCACCGGGCCGGTGAGTCCGCCGAACGGCTCGCCGTGCCACAGCTCCAGCGCCGCCCGCAGCTCGGCTGCCGCCTCACCGGTACGGCCCGCAGCCCGGTGCTGCTCCGCCTGCCGTACGCCCCGTTCGAAACGGAACGCGTCCACCGCCGCCGGATCCACCCGCAGCAGGTAGCCGGCATCGGTGCGGGTGATCACCTGTCCGGGCGCCCGGGGTGACCGTTCCGGCTCCAGCACCCGGCGTAACCCCGCGACGTACTTCTGCACCACGTTGGGTCCGTTCGCGGGCGGGTCCTCCGGCCAGACCGCGTCGATCATCTGGAAGGTGGGCACCGGTCGACCGGCGGAGAGGAGCAGGACCGCCAGCACGGCGCGCTGCTTTCCGGGACCGAGATCGACCAGCCGCTCCCCGCACCAGGCGAGCTGCGGCCCGAGCACCTGGAAACGCAACGGCTCTGACACGCGGTTTCCGCTCCTGACGCCCCCGGCCGTGCGGCACGGCAGTGCACGGCAGCCGGACGGCAGCATAACGGCAGCGGTACGGCGGTGCTGTCCATGCAGGATCTCGCCAGCAATCGGCCAGCGCAGTGAAAGTGAGTCAACGACATGACACAGCGAACCGGCACCACCGGGAGCATCCGGCGGGTCGCAGCCACCGGGAGCGCCCTGCTGACCGCCACCGTCCTCCTCACGGGTTGCGCCGTACCCGACCGGAGTTCCGCCGGGGCGACGCCGCCAGCTCCGTCGACGTCCCCCTCGCCCGATCCCAAGACCGCCCTGCTGGCCGCCGTGCCGGACGACGACGACCCGCGCTTCCGGTTCACCCACTCCGGGGGTGCCGACAAGGTCTCCGGGGTGGTCGACCCGGCCGCCGAGGCGACGGAGTTGACCTTCTCGCAGCGGAGCACCGACCCCGCCTTCACGATGACCATGTCGATGCGGGTGATCGACGACCGGGTCTGGATGCGGGTGAAGCTGACCGGCATCGACGGCCTGCACGAGGCGATGAAGTTGCCGAAGCGCTGGATGAAGCTGGACCCGTCCAAGATCAAGGACGAGGCGGACAACCTCGTGTACGAGGGCGCCGACCCGGGCAACACCGGCGTGCTCATCGAGAGCGCGTCAACGGTGCAGGACAAGGGCTCCGGCACGTACACCGGCTTCATCGATCTGACCGCGAGCGACCAGGCGGCCCAGGCGGTGGACGACGTCGACGTGGCCGCGCTCGGCCCGGCTGCCAGGCAGGTGCCGTTCACCGCGGTCGTCGGAGCGGACGGCAACCTCGGTTCGCTGACCCTGAAGGTCCCGGCGGCAGGCAAGGCGAAGGCCCACACGGTGGTCACCCGCTACTACGACTTCGGCAAGGCGCCGAGCCTCGCCGCACCGAGCGGTGACCAGGTGCAGACGGCACCGGCCTCGGCGTACGAGCTGCTGAACGGCTGATCCACAGGTACCGGCACCGGGCGGGGCGCGGCCACACGGGGGGCCGCGCCCCGCCCGGTGCCCTACCTACCGTCCACCGCCGGACGACGAACCGGCGGGTTGTCCGGTGCCGGCTGCGCTCGCCCCCCGCCACCGCCGGTTGGGCGCGCAGTCGCCGTGGTGGTCGGCTGGTCGTCCTCGTGGGAGACGGTGGTGGTGCCCGGGTCGACGTCGGGCAGGGAGGCGAGTGCCCGGGTGATCGCGCGGGCGAGTCCCTGGGCGGCGGCCAGGTCGTCGGCGGCCACCGGTAGGTGGACGACGAACCGCTCCCGGGTCACCACCGCACGTCCGAGGTGAAGTGGGTACGCCAGGAGCGCAACGCCTGTTTGATCCGCTGGTTCTCCTCCCGGGTCAGGGCGAGGTCGCGCCGCGCCGTTGCCAGGTCGGCGGCGACCCGGTGCAGGAAGGCGTCCACCTCCACCGGATCGAGCCCCCGCTTGACCAGCCGGAACTGTCGTCGCCGGACCTCTCCGGCGGTCAGCGGCCGGCACGCCCGCGACCGGTACCAACCGCCGTTCGGCGGGCGCTCCGGCCAGTGTCGTTCCGACCCGCTGGGCTGCGCACCAGGTTCCCGGCCGCGCCACGGGCGGCGACCGGACAGCCGGCGGAGCAGGGACAGCAGGATGTGCATGGGTCACCTTCCGGGTCGCGTTCCATTCGGTGCCGTGGAAGGTGACCCGGCCCGCGGACAGGGGACGCGGGCCGGGTCACCGGCGTCGGGACCGCAGCCCTGTGCGGCGGTACGGCCCCGGAGCCAACCCCTGGTGTCCGCCCCCGAGGTCTGCCGAACCAACCGGAGCGAGACAGCCAAAACCTACACCAGTATCTAGCGATAGTCGACCCCCAGTTACCGGGGTGTCGACAACTTGTTGCAGTTACTTGTGCAGGTAGGGCAAGATCAGGGATGCCGAACCAACCGGAGTCCTTACCATGCCCACTGCGCCTGCGCCCTACAAGGTGATCGCCAATGACTTCACTGCGAAGATCAAGAGCGGTGAACTGAAGCCGGGCGACAAGCTGCCCTCGACCCGTCAGATCGCCGACCAATATGACGTCAGCATGAATACCGCCTATCGGGCGATGTCACTGCTGCACGACCGGGAGCTGATCACCGGTCAGCCCGGCCGGGGCACCTACGTCGCCGAACCCTCCACGTAGCAGCCCGACCGCCCGGCAACGCGGTGACCCGGGGACCTCCGGCGGTGAGCAGCAGAGCGGCCAGGCTTTGCGGATCGTCGATGGGCCGACCGCCGGTGTTCGGTTCGTTAGGGTGGGCCGATGCGGCGACTCACCGAGGAGACCGTCCTGGCCGTCGGCAGGCTGACGCTGGCCGCGACCGAGCTGGAGTACCTCCTCGCCAGCATCGGCACCGGTCAGGCTGAGGGCGGCGACCTTCCCACGATCTTCACCGGTCCCGGCGAGCCGGTGCAGGTGGCGCGACGCGCCGCCCACCTCGCTCCCCCGGCCCACCGTGCCGAGTTCGTCGGGCTGGTCGAGGCGGCCGCGACGTACCTCGTGCAGGGCCGGACGGCCGTACGCGCATTGTGGCTCGACGGTAACCGCGTCGACGCGGCGACCTTCGACGAGATCGCCGGCCTGGTGCTGCGCTGCCGGGACCGGCTCCAGGCGCTGCACGACGACCTGACCCACCCTGCATCCGCGCCACCCCGCACCCGTTGACCGTCCGGGCGGATCCCCACCGGCTCAGTCGCTGGATTGTGGAGAGTTATCGTCGCCAGGGCGGCAACAACTCTCCACAATCCGGCGACCTGGACCGCCCGCCCGGGCTACCCCGACCACGCTGGCGGCCTGGACCCCGACGTCCGCGCTACCCCGATCGCGGCAGCGACGTCCCCAGCGTGCGGGCGGCGGTCGACGACATCGCCGCCAGTTCGGGCTGGGCGGGCAGGAAAACCGTGGGGACACCCAGTGACTCGTTCATCGCGGCGAGCCGGCACTCGGCCTGGAGGTCTGTCGTGTTCCGCACACCCCGGACGATTACTGCCGCCCCGTGGCGGAGGCAGTAGTCGGCCGTCAACCCGCGCCAGGCGGCGACCGTGACGGAGGTCCATCCCGCCGGCAGGCCCGTCCGGACGGCGGCGGCCCGCTGGTGTTCGTCGAGGCCGGGATGCTTCGCGCTGTTGACCGCGACGAGCACGACCACCTCGTCGAAGAGCCTGCGCGCCCGGTCCACCACGTCCAGATGCCCGGGGGTGAAGGGGTCGAAGCTGCCGGGGTAGACGGCACGCACCCTACCGGAGCTTCCTGCCGACGGCCCGTCGATGCCCATGGCCCGACTGTAGGCCCAGCTGACGGGAGTGACTCCTGTGGGCCGGGGTAGCGGTGTCCGGACGACCCGGATACCGCTACCCCGGCCACATTGAGGTGATCAGGCGCCCGACCGGGCGCGAGCGGTCAGCGGGTGGCCAGGCCGGCGCGGGCGGCGACGGCGGTGTCGGGCTGGTCGGCGAAGACGCCGTCCAGGCCGAGGCCGAGGAAGAGTTCGTACTCGGCGGTGATGTCGCCCCGGGCGTTCGGGTCGGCCCCGATCCGGAAGTCGACCGGGAGGAACTGGTTCTCGGCGCGGAAGGTCCAGGCGTGCACCACGAGGTTGTGCCGGTGCGCGTCGCGGATCACCCTGGTCGGGGCGAGCAGCTTGCCGGTGGCGTCCCGGGGGACGATCAGGTTCTTGTTGAGGCCCACCCCGTCGGCGTACCGGGCGATCCCGCGCAGGCCGGCGGCGGTCGCCAGGTCCTGGTAGGTGCGCGGGTCACCGGCGGCGGTGAAGTCGTACGGCTGGCCGGTGGCGTCGAGGAGCTGGACCAGCGGCACGTCGGTCATCTTGTCGAGCTTGCGCAGGTTGGCGGTCTCGAAGGACTGGATGAAGACCGGGTCGCCACGGTGGGTGAGCTTGTTGCGGCGCAGCACCGCGACCAGCGGCTCCTCCAGCGGCAGCCCGATCGAGGCGAAGTAGCTGGGGTGCTTGGTCTCCGGGTAGACGCCGATGGTGCGGCCCCGGGCCTTCGACTCGGCGCGGGCCAGGTCCAGCACCTCCTGGAAGGTGGGCACCTCGAACCGGCCGTCGAAGGCGGTGTTCGCCACCCGCACCTGGGGCAGCCGCTCCTTGGCCCGCAGCGTCTTGAGCTCGGCCAGGGTGAAGTCCTCGGTGAACCAGCCGGTGACCGGCACCCCGTCGATGGTCCTGGTGGCCTTGCGGCCGGCGAACTCGGGGCGGGCGGCCACGTCGGTCGTACCGGAGATCTCGTTCTCGTGCCGGGCGACCAGCACCCGGTCCCGGGTGGAGACCAGGTCCGGCTCGATGTAGTCGGCCCCCATCCGGATCGCCAACCGGTACGCCTCCAGGGTGTGCTCCGGGCGGTAGCCGCTGGCCCCCCGGTGGCCGATCACCACGGGCCGGTGGGTGGCCCGGTCCGCACGGTCGGAGCGGTCCGCGTCGTCCTCGCGGGCCGAGGCCGCGCCGGGCACGGCCACCGGGACGGCGACGGCCACGGCGAGCAGCGCGCCGGCCACACCGAGGGCGGAAAGGGTACGTCGCAACGCGATCTCCTTGGTCGATGGGCTTCCGGCCCAGCACCGGTACGCCCCAGCGGGTGTCGAGTGGTGCTCACAGCAGACCGGGCGCGGCTGACCGCCAGTTGCCCGTCGCCTGGCCGCCAGGTGAACCCTGCGGGGAGACCGGCGGGAAGGCCGCCAGGTGGAAACCCGGCGGGAAAACCGGGGCGACCCGGGATACGCGATTCACCGGCCCGATCGCGCCGGAATCGACAGGATTGTCTGGTGCGCCGGTTCCTTCGTCACCCCGTCCGGCTGGTGCCGTTCGGTTTCCTGGTGGCGATCGTGATCGGCACCGGCCTGCTGATGCTGCCCTGGGCCACCAGCGCGCACCACTACACCCCGCTGGTCACCGCCCTCTTCACCGCCACCTCGGCGGTCTCGGTCACCGGCATGAACGTCACCGACACCCCGAACTACTGGAACGGGTTCGGGCTGGTGATGATCACCGTGCTCACCCAGGTCGGCGGCCTCGGTATCCTCACCGGCGCGGCCCTGGTCAGCCTGGCCGTGACCCGCCAGCTCGGGCTGCGTAACCGGCTGCTGGTGCAGGCGGAGGCCACCGACTACGGCATCGGCGACATCCGCCGCCTGCTGATGCACATCGCCGGCACGGTGTTCGGCTGCGAACTGGTGATGACCGTCGTGGTCACCGGACGGCTCTGGCTGACCTACCACTATCCGCCGGGCCGGGCGCTGTGGTCCGGGGTGTTCCACTCGGTCCAGGCGTTCAACAACGGCGGGTTCAGCCTCTACTCCGAGGGCCTGGTCGCCTTCGCCCGCGACCCGTGGGTGACGCTGCCGCTGGCCCTCGGCGCGGTCGTCGGCGGGCTGGGCTTCCCCGCCCTGTTCGAGGCGTTCCGGCAGCGGCGTCGCCCGGCCCGTTGGACGGTGGCCACCAAGCTGACCGTCTGGGGCACCCTGGCGCTGCTGGCCACCGGGTTCGTCGGCCTGCTCGCCGCCGAGTGGGCCAACCCGTTCACCATCGGCACCTACGACACCGCCGGCAAGCTGCTCGCCGCCTTCACCCAGATCGCGCTCAGCCGTACCGGCGGCTTCGACGTGATCAACGTGTCGGCGTTGAGCGAGGAGAGTTTTCCCCTGCTCGTCGCCCTGATGTTCATCGGCGGCGGCAGCGCCAGCACCGCCGGTGGCATCAAGGTCTCCACGTTCTTCCTGCTCGGATTCGTCATCTGGGCCGAACTGCGCGGCGAACCCGACGTCACCGTGGGCCGCCGCCGGATCGCCGTGGCCAGCCAGCGCCAGGCGCTGACCGTGACGCTGCTCAGCGTGGCGCTGGTGACCGTCGGCACGCTGTGGCTGACCGTGCTCACCACCGGCGTCCGGTTCAACGACACGGTGTTCGAGGTGGTCTCCGCGTTCAGCACCACCGGCCTCACCGTCGGGCTCGCCGAGCGGTTGTCCTGGTCGGGCCAGCTGGTGCTGACCGTGCTGATGTACATCGGCCGGATCGGGCCGCTCACCCTCGGCTCGGCGATCGCGTTGAACACCCGACGTCGGCTCTACCGCTACCCGAAGGAGCAACCCGTTGTCGGCTAGGAGCGAGGACAGCGGCGACATCGCCGTGATCGGGCTGGGCCGGTTCGGCTGCCACCTGGCCGGGGCGTTGGCCCGGCTCGGCCACCAGGTGCTCGCCGTGGACCACGACGCCGCACGGGTGCAACGCTGGTCGGCCTCGCTGGACCGGGTGGTGCAGGCCGACGCCACCGAGGAACAGGCGCTGCGGCAGCTCGGCATCGGTGACTTCCGCCGGGTGGTGGTCGCCATCGGCGCCTCGGTGGAGGCCAGCGTGCTCACCGTGCTGGCGTTGACCGAGGTGGGCGTACCGCAGATCTGGGCGCGGGCGACCTCCCGGAAGCATGCCAAGATCCTGGCCTCGGTCGGCGCCCACCACGTGGTCTTCCCCGAGGCGGAGACCGGCGAACGGGTGGCCCACCTGATCGTCAGCCGGATGCTCGACTTCATGGAGTTCGGCGACGACTTCGCCATCGCCAAGGTGCCGGTCCCCCCGCCGCTGGTCGGCCACCGCCTCGACGGGCTGGCCCTGCAGGAGCGGTACGGGGTGATGGTGGTCGGCGCCAAACCGGCCGGGGAGCCCTTCCGGTACGCCGAGCCGGACACCCTGCTGGGGCCGGGCAGCATCCTGGTCGTCGAGGGCGGGATCGCCCAGGTGCAACAGTTCGCGGCCCTGCGCTGAGGCTCAGCCCCGCCCGGTCACCGCCCCGGCTTGCCCGCCGCCCCACCCGGCCCCTTGCCCGCCGGCCCCTTGCCCGCGGCCGACCCCGGCCCCTTGCCGGGCTTCTCGGCCTTCGGCTTGGGCTTCGCCGGGGCGGCCCCACCGCCGGAACCGCCCTTGCCGGACGCCTTCGCCGGCTTCTTCACCGCCGGTTTCTTCGCCGCCGGCTTCTTCACCGTCGGCGGCTTCACCACCGGGGCGCTGCCGGCGACCCCGGAGACCCGCACCCCGCAGCTCGACTCGCCGACGGTGAACTCCAGCGGCAGCGGGTTGCCGCCGGTGTACCGGCCGGTCAGCGCGACCTTCTCGGACGCGCCCGGGGCCAGCGCGGCGCGTCCGGCCGCCGGGGTGACCCGGACCGTGCGCCCCTCCTGGCGTACTCCCGGGGTGGTCGTGGTGACGGTCTGCTGGCCGGGGAAGGCGAAGCTCATCGTCCAGTCGCGCAGCTCCCGGGGGCCGGTGTTGGTCAGCGTGAGCTGGGCGGCGAAGTCCCTGCCGGAGTCGCTGCGCAGCGCGTACTCGACCTCGCACGGGGTGGGTTCGGCCAACCCCATCCGGGCCTCGGTGGGCCGGTCGACCCCGCCGCTGGCCGGGCTGCGCGAGGTCACCCCCCAGATCGCCGCGGTCACCGCGACGAGACCCACCGCGACCACCCCGGCCTCGATCCGGCGGCGGCGCGCGGCGGCCCGGCGGTTGCGGGTCCGGCCCGAGAAGGGCAGCGCGTCGGTGTCGGCCGACCAGGGCAGGATCGTGGTGCCCGCGTTGGCGAGCAGGGCCGGATCTCCCCGCCCGGGGGCCGGGGACACCGGCACGGCCGCGACCATCCCGGCCGCGCCGGCGAGGGTACGCGCCACCTCGGTCGTCGCCGGCCGGTCCTCGGGACGCTTGGCCAGGCAGCGGCCGACCAGCTCGACCACCTCGTCGGGCAGCCCGCGCACCGGCGGCATCGGCTCCGGGTCGTGGTACATGTGCGCCCGCAGCATCTGGGTGGTGGTGCTGGCCTGCCAGGGCAGCCGCCCGGTGAGCATCCGGTAGAGCAGCAGCCCGACGGCGTACACGTCGGTGGCCGGGGAGACCTGGCCGTTGTCGAGGCGTTCCGGGGCGAGGTAGGCGGGGGTGCCGAGCAGGGTGCCGTCCGGCCCCTTCTCGCTCTCCCCGACCAGCGCGGAGATGCCGAAGTCGACCACCTTCACCCCGGTGGCGGTCAGCATGACGTTGCCCGGGGTGACGTCCCGGTGCACCACCCCCCGGGCGTGCGCGGTGGCCAGCGCCGAGGTCACCTCGGCCCCGATGGTCACCGCCTCCCGCCAGGGCAGCTGCCCGTCGCGGCCGAGCCGCGCGGTGAGCGGGCCGCCGTCCACCAGCTCCATCACCACGTACGGCACGGTCAGCCCGACCTGCTCGGACTCGCCGTAGTCGTACACGTTGGTGATGTTGGGGTGGCAGAGCCGGGCGGCGGCCTGCGCCTCGATCCGGATCCGGTGCCGGAAGGCCCGGTCGGTGGCCAGCCGGGAGGCGAGCACCTTCACCGCGACCTGACGGCCGAGCACCTGGTCGTAGCCGCGCCACACCACGGACATCCCGCCCGCGCCGAGCTGCTCGATCAGCCGGTACCGCTCACCGAGGAGCTGGGCGGCGTTGCGCACTCCTGCACCCATGGTCGACCGAGTTGCCCGGGTAGGCCCCCGCTACACCTCGCTGGGCGTAATCGGTCAGGAAAGTCACCCGATCAGGCGGTCGCGAGCAGTTGGTCCACCGGAGCGTAGTCGTCGGTCAACACCAGGGCACCGTCCACGAACCGGGTGACCTCGCTGCCGGCGAGCAGATCCGGGATCTTCGCCACCGTGCCCAGCCGGGTCCGCAGCGCGTCCAGCGGCAGCGGGGCGTCCGAGGCGACGATGAGGAAGTTGCTGCCCTGCTGCCCGGCGATCGCCTCCGGTGGCGCGACCAGCGCCACGTGGTCGAACTCGGCGGCCACCGTGGCCAGCTCCGAGCGGATGAACCGGCCCGGCGGGTAGTCGATGACGTTCTGCACGTAGATCCCGCCGGGGCGGAGCACCCGGTCGACCTCCGCCGCCATCTCCCGGGTGGCCAGGTGCCAGGGCACCACCAGGTGCCCGAAGGCGTCCCCGACGACCAGGTCACGGCTGTCCGCCGGCTCCCCGCCGACCAGCATCCGGGCGTCCCCCACCGTCGCCCGCAGCCCCGGACCGGTCCGGACGCCCAGCTCCCGCCGGTCCAGCTCGACCAGCTCACCGTCGATCTCGAAGACCACGTTGTCGGTGCCCGGCCGGGTGGCGCTCAGGTAGCGGGGCATGGTGAACCCGCCTCCGCCCAGGTGCAGCGCGTCCAGTCGCTGCCCCTTCGGGGCGGCCACGTCGGCGACCGCGCCGATCCACTGGGTGTACTCGTACTCCAGGTGCGTCGGGTCGTCCAGGTCGACGTACGAGTGCTGGGCCGAGTTGAGATAGAGCGTGCGGCCACCGGCCCGGTCCGGATCACGCTCCACCCGGGCGCAGTGGTACGCGGTCTCCACGTCGCACGGGTTCGGCGCGACCGCGCTCAGCCCCGCCGCGACCAGCCCGAGTACCGCCAGGGTGGCCTTCAGCCGGGCCGGACCGGGCAGCCCGGCGGACTCCTGCCGGCGCAGGTAGACCCCGAGCGCCAACCCGACCACGCCGAGCGACGCCGCCAACCCGATCAGGATGACCGTGCTGGGCAGCGCCGCCACCAGCACGAACCCGGTGGCCAGGGTGGCGGTGATGCCGCCGAGGGTGCCGATGCCGGAGAGCCGCCCGACCACCTGGCCGGTCCGCCGCAGGTCGGCCAGTTGCAGCTTCACCACCAGCGGGGTGACCGCCGACAGCAACGCCGCCGGCACGAACACGGCCAACGCGGTGAGCAGCAGGATGCCGCTGACCGCCCCGCCGCGCAGCAGCTCACCGGCGTACCGGACCACCGGCAGGGTGACCGCGGCGGCGATGCCGGCCAGGATCAGTGCCGGGGCGAGCAGGCCACGCGGATCCCGCCGGTCGGCCAGCCAGCCGCCCGACCAGGCCCCGTACGCGATGGCGGCCAGCGCGATGCCGATCACCGAACTGGTCACCTGGAGGGTCACCCCGACGTACGGGCCGACCAGGCGCAACGAAACCGTCTCCAGCACCAGCACCGCGCCACTGGAGAAGAAGACCAGGAACGCGGCGAGCCCGTTGGGCAGGGCACGGGAGGGGACCGACGCGGAGGGTGTCGGCGCGGTCACGATGTCGGACGATGAGCTGCTCACCGTCGCGATGCTACGTCCCGTACCTGGGCCGGACGGTCAGTACATCGAAAGGTGAACATGGTTTGTGTGGTCGGCGGCCGGGCTGCCCGACCCGCTGTACGCCCGCCAGCCGGTGTTCGGCATCCAGATCTGCCGGTACCAGATCACGTAGAGCACGCCGAGCCGGTTGGCGTTGTTCTTGAAGTAGTTGGCCAGGCTGTCGCCGTACGCCTTGTCCCCGCCGGTGGCCGTCTCGTCCTTGAAGCCGCTGGTGGCGGCCGAGAAGTCGCAGGCCCGGCCCTTGGGGTGCTCGCCGCCCCCGCCGCTGCGGTGGCAGGACACGAACCGCTTGTAGCCGGCTGCCTTGGCCTGCTGCATGGCGTGCAGGGTGCGCGGGGTGATGCAGCCGGAGGTGGTCGGGTCGTTCACCGAACACGACTCGCTGGGCCACGACCCGTCGGAGTTGCGCGGGGCCGGCTTCGCCGAACTCGACCCGCCGCTGAAACCGGCGCTGCTGCCCGAGCTGACCGTGGCCAGGGCGCGCTCGGCGTCCCGCTTCTTCTTGGCCAGCGTGGCGAGCTGCTTCTGCTGCTCCCGGACCTCGGCGTTGATGTCGAGGGTGGCCTGGGCGGCCTCGTGCCGCGCCTCGGCGAGCGCGCGGAGCTGTTTGCCGTCCCGCTGGGCCATCATGTCGAGGTCGGCCGCCCGCTTGAGGAACGCCTCCGGGCTGGCCGTGTTGAGCAGCATCGACGTCGGCGTCAGCCGGCCCACCCGGTACGACTGCGCGGCCACCTCGCCCACCTGGTTGGTCAGCTCACCCAGCCGACCCTCCAACACCTTCAGCTGGGCGGCCAGCTCGGTCTGCCGCCGCTTGGAGCTGTCCAGCTTGGCCTTGGCCTCGATGTGCCCCTTCGCCGCCGCCGTCAGCGCGTCCTTGAGCTGCTTGGTGCCGCCCTCGCCGGGCTCCGCCGAGGCGGGCACCGCGCCGGCACCGAGCAGTAGCGCCAGCGCGGCGAGCAGCACGGTCAGCGGCCGCCGCAGGCGGGGCCGGGTCAGGCTGGTCCTGGGCACGGGGGTGTCCTTCCCTCTGCCGCCGACGCCCGGCGACAGGCCGGTCCGGCGGCGGTCCCGCCGGCCCCGGTTGGCGGCCTGGGGGCGGAGACCGCCGGTCACGATACCGCAACCAGGCCCGGCGCCCCGGCCCGTGACGACACCGGACGGCAACGCTCGACGCGGCGTGTCGAGCCGGTCGCCGAGGGTCCGGTCCGTCGATGCCCCACCGGCCTGCCGCACCACCCGGCGGGGCGGGCAACGGCCGGCACCACGACCCGCAGCACCGGCCCGACCGTGGTGCTGCACCGCCGGTCCGGCGGGAGGCGGCCGTCAGTCGCCGAGCAGGGCGGCCCGCACCTCGTGCCAGGTCTGCTCGTCGACGGCGACCAGCAGCCCCCGGCCGTCGTCGGCCGGGTGGTACTCGGTGCCGTCGAACCGGCGGGCCACCCCGCCCGCCTCGCGGACCAGCAGCGCACCGGGCGCATGGTCCCAGGGCAGGGTGCGCCAGAACATGACGAACTGCTGCGCCCCGGTGAGCAGGTCGAGGTACTCCCGGCCGGCGCAGTGCTGGCCGGGCAGCAGCTCCCCGATCCGGCCCTCACCGGCCGCCACCCGGTCCCGGGTGGCCTGCGGCAGGTACTGGACCATCGCGGTGCCGCGCAGCCGGCCGGGCGCGACGGCGGCGGCGGCCCGCACCGGTCGGCCGTCCAGCCGGGTGCCGGCACCGGCGCTGGCCACGGCCATCGTCGCGGCCAGCGGGTCGAACACCCACGAGGCGGTCGGCTCACCCGCCCGCAGCAGGGCCACCATCAGCGCGAACGGCCGGCGACCGGCGGCGAAGTTGCCGGTGCCGTCGACCGGGTCGACCACCCAGACGTCGCCGCCGTCGCGCAGGTGCCGCAGCAACGACCCGTCCTCGGCCACCGCCTCCTCGCCGACGACCAGCGACCCCGGCAGCAGCCGGCGCAGCTCGGCCGAGATCCGCTCCTCGGCCCGCTGGTCGGCGATGGTGACCAGGTCACCCGGTGCCTTCTCGGTGACGTCGGCGTCGTCGAGCCGGCGGAACAGCGGCAACACCACGTCCGCCGCGGTCTCCCGCAGCAGCGTGTCGACGTCGGCGAGCAGGTGGTCAGCCACGCGGCGGCAGCTTGACCACGCTGACGAAGAACTCGTCGATCTGCCGGACCACCGAGATGAAGCGCTCGAAGTCCACCGGCTTGGTCACGTAGGCGTTGGCGTGCAGCTGGTAGCTGCGCAGGATGTCCTCGTCGGCCTGGGAGGTGGTGAGCACCACCACCGGGATGCGGCGCAGCTGCTCGTCGTTCTTGATCTCCTCCAGCACCTCCCGGCCGTCCCGGCGCGGCAGGTTCAGGTCGAGCAGGATCAGGTCCGGGGTCACCGCGTCCGCGTACCGGCCCTCGCGCCGCAGGTAGGCCAGCGCCTCGGCGCCGTCGGAGACGACGGTCAGCCGGTTGCGCAGCTTGTGCTCCTCGAACGCCTCCTGGGTCATCAGCACGTCGCCCGGGTCGTCCTCGACCAGCAGGACCTCGATCGGGCTCTTGCCGTCCGCCGGCGCGGTCATCCGACCCTCTCCTTCGTACCACCCGTGGTGCCTTGCCCCGGCGGCCCGCCGGGTGGGTCCTCGTGTCGCCCGCTGGCCGGCTGCCGCCCGACCGTCGGCCCGTCCCCGGCGGCCTCACCGACCGGCACCGGCGACTCCCCGACCGGGCGGTCGGTCGTCGCCGTGTCGTCCGGGCCGGTGGTCGCCGTGTCGTCCGTCCCCGTCGTCGTGGTGCCGTCCCCGTCGGTCGGGGCGGTCGCGTCGGCCGTGGCGGCCGCCGCCTTCGCCGCCTCGACGTCCTCCGGCCGGGCCGGCAGGGTGAACCGGATCGCGGTCCCCTCGGCCTGGTCGGTGTCCACCCAGACCCGACCGCCGTGGTACTCGACGATCTTCTTGACGATGGCCAGGCCGATGCCGGTGCCCGGGTAGGCGTCCTTGGCGTGCAGCCGCTGGAAGATCACGAAGATCTTGTCGGCGAACTCGGGCTCGATGCCGATGCCGTTGTCCTGGCAGGTGATCTCCCACTCGGCGTCGACCAGCCGGGCCGAGACCCGCACCTTCGGCGGGACGTCCGGCCGGCGGAACTTCACCGAGTTGCTCACCAGGTTGACCAGCAGGTTGGTGAGCAGCGGCTCCTCGCCGCGGATCACCGGCAGCTCGCTCCAGGTCAGCTCGGCGTCGGCGTACTGGCGGCCCGGCTCGGTCTGGCTGGCCACGTCGGCCATCACCCGGTTCAGGTCGACGTCGACGAAGCCGGTGGTGAGCCGGCCGATCCGGGAGAACGCCAACAGGTCGTTGATCAGGCGCTGCATCCGCTGCGCGCCGTCCACCGCGAAGGCGATGTACTGGTCGGCCCGCTCGTCGAGCTGCCCCGCGTACCGACGCTGGAGCAGCTGGCAGAAGCTGGCCACCTTGCGCAGCGGCTCCTGGAGGTCGTGCGAGGCGACGTAGGCGAACTGCTCCAGGTCACGGTTGGAGCGGGTCAGCTCCTCGGCCTGCTTCTGCAACTGGCTGTTGACCCACTCGATGTTCTCCCGGGCGGCCCGCACCTCGGCCAGGTCCTTGGCGATCTTCTGCCGCATCACGTCCACGTCGTCGGCGAGCCGGCGGAACTCCGGCGGCCCCGACCCGGCGATGTGGTGCTGGTAGTCACCGGCGGCGACCTCCCGCACCTGCTGGGCCAGGCCGGTCAGCGGCCGGATCACCATCCGCTCCAGGGAGAGCAGCATCAGGGTGCCGGCGACGACCACCACCACCGCCGCGACGATCAGCAGCATCACCAGCATGTTGCCGGTCCGCTCGATGTCCCGGGCGCCCTTCTCCCGCTCGGCCAGGATCGCCGTCTGGAGGTCACCCACCGACGCCCTGATCTCGTCGAACTGCTGCCGCGCCTGGGCGGTGATCAACGCCTGGCCGGCGGCCGTGCCGCTGCTCCCGGTCGTCGCGATCACCGGCTCGGCCACCGTCCGCCGCCAGTCCGCCGCCTGCTGCTGCGCCGTGCGCAGCGCATCCACGATCGCCGGGTAGTCACGGCCCAGGTCGGCGATCGTGGCGGCCACGTCGCGCTCCTGCCGCACCCCCTGCTCGTACGGGGCCAGGTCGGCGCGGTTGCCGCTGACCGCGTACCCACGGACGCCGGTCTCCTGGTCGAGCAGCACGTTGAGCAGCTCCTGCCCCTGCACCCGCAGCGGGCCGGTCCGGGTGAGCAGCGTGTCGGTGTAGGCGCGGTTCTTCGCCGCCACCGCCGCCTCGGCCACGGCCAGCCCGACCAGCAGCACGCCCACCACGGCCAGCAGCGCCAGCACCCGACGACGCAGGGTCCACCCCCGGCGGTACGTGTTCACCGGCCACCGCCCCGGGTGACCAGCAGCATGGCCACGTCGTCGGCGAGCGGCCCACCGTTGATCTGCTCGGCCCGACCGACCAGCCAGGCGGGCAGCTCGGACAGCGGCACGGCGTGGTTGGCCCGCTCCTGGAGCAGGCCGGTGAGCCCGTCGACGTCCAACCGGTCGTCGCCGTCACCCACCCGCCCCTCGATCAGGCCGTCGGTGTACATCAACAGGGACCAGTCATCGGTGTCGAACTCCAGATCGAACGCGACGGGACGGCGGGGTCGTACGCCGAGCAACAGGCCCCCACGGGCCGGGACCGGCGCGACCTTGCCGCCGGACAGCAGCAGCGGCGGCGGGTGACCGGCCAGCCGGACGGTGGCCCGGTTGGCGGCCAGGTCGAGCCGGGCGGTGGCGACGGTGGCGAAGATCTCCTGGAGCCGGCGCTCGCTCATCAGCACCTGCTCCAGGGCGGGCAGCACCTCGTCGTCGGGCACCCCGGCCAGGATCAACGCCCGCCAGGCCACCCGCAGCTCGACGCCGAGGGCCGCCTCGTCCACCCCGTGCCCGCAGACGTCACCGACGATCAGGTCGACCCGGTCCGGCCGGGTCTGCACCACGTCGAAGAAGTCCCCGCCGATCAGCGCCGCGTGCCGGCCCGGTCGGTAGAAGGTGTGCACCGCCACCTCGTCGGTGGTCATCAGCGGCTGGGGCAGCAGGCCCCGTTCCAGCCGGGCCGACTCGGCCTGGCGCAGCTCGACCTCGCGCAGCCGGCGGGCGTTCTCGTCGGCCCGCTTGCGTTCCACCGCGTACCGCAGGGCACGGGTCAGCAGCACCCCGTCGACCTGGCCCTTGACCAGGTAGTCCTGGGCGCCCTCGGCGACCGCGACGATGCCGAGGTGCTCGTCGGAGCGGCCGGTCAGCACGCAGACCGCCGCCCCGCTGGACATCTCCAGCACCCGGCGCAGGCCGTCGAGGCCCTGCGCGTCGGGCAGCCCGAGGTCGAGCAGGACGCAGTCGACGCCGGCGATGCGCTGCCGGGCCTCGCTGAGGCTGGTGGCGACCAGCAGGTCGATCATCGAGTTGGTCTCGGCGAGCAGCTCACCGACCAGGAAGGCGTCGCCCTCGTCGTCCTCGACCAGCAGCACCCGCAGCCGTTCGCCCGGCGGCAGGTTGGGGTTGTGCCCGAGCCCGCCGTGCGGGTACGGCGCGACGGAGGGCCCGGCCAGGCCGGGCCCCCGGTGCGACCGGGTCACCGCCGCGAGACGCGGGAGTTCGCTGGTGATGTCGGGCTCCTTCCGAGTGCCCTGCTGATCCTGTATTAGACAACGGTCGCACACAACACGGTCCGCCCGGTCCAGGGCGTACCCGGGCAAGGCCGTCACCGGGTGGGGCCTCCACCGGATGAGCGTCCGGTCAGCCCCGCGCGTCACGGTTCGGTCCCGGTACGCCCCCGCTCCTTCCCGGCCGGGGCAGGATGATGCCCACCCCCGCACCACCTCCGAGGAGTTCCCCGTGGGCGTACCCCCCGCCTCCGCCGCCGACCGGGCGCTGACCCGGCCCCCGCGTCGCCTGCTCGCCGCCCTGGCCGCCCTGTTGGCGCTGGTCGCGGTGGGTGCCGCGATGCTGGTCACCCTGGCCACCCCGACGCCCCGGCCGGCGGACGCCCCGGCCGACGAGTTCAGCGCCGCACGGGCCTACCGGACGGTGCAGACGGTGGCGCAGCGCCCGCACCCGGCCGGCAGCGCCGCCAACGACCAGGTCCGTGAGCACCTGGTCGGGGCGCTGCGGGGGCTGGGCCTTCAGACCGAGGTGCAGGACACCGTCGCCCCGGAGGCCGGGCAGCTCAGCGGCGCGGCCGGCGGGGCCACCGTCGCCCGGGTCCGTAACGTGGTGGCCAGGCTGCCCGGCACCGCCTCCACCGGCCGGGTCTTCCTGGTGGCGCACTACGACTCGGTGCAGACCGGCCCGGGTGGCAACGACGACGCGGCCGGCACCTCCACCGTGCTGGAGGTGGCCCGCGCGCTGGCCGCCGGCCCCCGGCTCCGCAACGACGTGGTGTTCGTGCTGACCGACGCCGAGGAGGCGTGCCTGTGCGGGGCGGCGGCGTTCGCGGCGAGCCACCCGCTCGCCGCCGACGGCGGGGTGGTGCTCAACCTGGAGGCCCGGGGCTCCACCGGGCCGGTGATCATGTTCGAGACGTCCCGGGACAACGCCGGGCTGGTGGCCGCCTTCGGCCGGGGCGCACCGCACCCGGTGGGCACCTCGTTCGCCGTGGAGATCTACCGGGCGCTGCCCAACGACACCGACTTCACCGCCTTCCTCGACCACGACTTCGTCGGGTTGAACGCGGCGTACATCGACGGGGGCGCGATCTACCACACCCCGCTGGACACCCCGGCGGCGCTGGACCGGGGCAGCCTCCAGATGCACGGTGACAACGCTCTCGGGCTGGCCCGGGAGTTCGGCCGCACCGACCTGACGGCGCTGCGGTCCGGGCACGACGCCACCTACTTCCCGGTGCCGGGCGGGCTGGTCCGCTACCCCGGCTGGTTGACCTGGCCGCTGGCCGCCCTGGCGCTGCTCGGGGTGCTGACGCTGGGCTGGCAGGTCCGGCGCACCGGCCGGCTGGTCGCCGGGTTCGGGTTGGCGCTGGTGCCGATCGTGGCCGCCCCGGTCGCCGCCCAACTGCTCTGGGCGGGGATCACCGCGCTGCGCCCCGGCTACGCCGAGCTGCTCGACCCGTACCGGCCGGTCTGGTACCGGCTGGCGGTGGTGGCGCTCGCCGCCGCGATCCTGCTCGCCTGGTACGCGCTGGCCCGCCGCCGGGTCGGCCCGGCGGCGCTGGCCGTCGGTGGGCTGGGCTGGTTGGCCGTGCTCGGAGTGGTGCTGGCGGCGCTGGTGCCCGGTGGGGCGTACCTGGCCACCCTGCCGGCGCTGGCCGGCGCGCTCGCCGGCCTGGTGGCGCTGCGTACCCGGATCGACGGCCCGTGGCCGGTGGCCGCGGTGACCCTGGCCGGGGCGGTCGCCGTGGTGATCCTGCTGCCCACGGTGGTGCTGCTCTTCCCCGCGCTGGGGATGGCGATGGGCGGGGTCGCGGCGCTGTTCGCGGTGCTGCTGGGGCTGGCCGCACTGCCGGTGCTCGACCTGCTGCACCCGGCGGCCGGCGGCCAGCGCGGCCCGGTCGCCGGCGACGAGCGCGACCCGGCCCCCGGCGGCGAGCCCGGCCCGGTCGCCGCCCGGGCGCGCCGGCTCGGCGCGCTGCCGGCCGTCGCCGCCGCGCTCGCCGCCACGGTGTTCGCCGGGGTCGGCCTGGCGGTCGACCGTTTCGACGCCGACCACCCCGTCCCCACCCACCTGATGTACGCCCTGGACGCCGACACCAACGAGGCGCAGTGGATCACCCGGGAGGGGGAACCTCAGCCGTGGACCAAGGAACACGCCGGTTCGCACTTCACCGAGTACCTGGGCGCAGCATTTCCCGGCCTGGGTAGGGAGTCGGTATTTACCGGGGTGGCCCCGGCGGCGAACCTGCCCGCGCCGACGGTGCAGGTGCTCGCCGACACCACCGCCGGTGGGCTGCGCACCCTGCGGCTGCGGCTGCTCCCCCAGCGCACCGTCCGGCTGGCCACCCTGCACGTGGATGCGAACACCGCCGAGGTGACCCGGGCCGAGGTGGCCGGCCGGGAGGTGCCGGTCGGACGGCAACTGACCGTCGAGGAGGCGTCGCTGGACCGGTGGGGCTTCGGGATAGTCTTCCACGCCCCGCCTACGGAGGGCGTCGAGATCACCCTGACCGTACGACCCCGGGCCGGGCAGGTCGCGTTGCGGGCGATGGACGCCAGCGACGGGCTGGAGGCGCTGCCGGGGTTCCGGAAGCGGCCGGCGGGGGTGGGGGTGGTCGGCTCGCACACCTCGGAGATGCTGGCGGTCGCCCGCACCTACCCGCTCTGACGACGTGGCCGGAGGCGGTCGGTCATCCGTGGCCATGGATAACCGGTCGCCCGGACCGGCGGGGCGGACTACGGTCCGCAGGATGCGGCTGGAGAAGGTCACCCCGGAGAACTACGAGGCGGCGCTCAAGCTGTCGGTACGCCCCGACCAGGAGGATCTGGTCGGACCGGTGGTCAAGTCCCTGGCCGAGGCGTACGTCTTCCCGGACATCGCCTGGCCGAGGCTGATCTTCGACGGCGACCGGCTGGTCGGCTTCCTGATGGCCTTCCTCGACTACGCGTGGGGCGACAACCCCGATGACGTCCGGTCCGGCCTCTGGCGACTCAACATCGCGGCCGACGCCCAGGGGAAGGGCTACGGTCGGTTCGCCGTCGAGGCGGTGTGCGCGGAGATCCGCGCCCGGGGCGGCAACCGGGCGTACGTCACCTGGGTGCCCCGGGAGGGCGGGCCGGAGGACTTCTATCTGAAGCTGGGCTTCCGGCCGACGGGCGAGCAGAGCGACGGGGAAACGGTCGCCGTCCTGGACCTCTGACAGTGCTGATGTGGGAACGGGTCACCCAGCCGCCCGCGTCACCCTCTAATGGATTCCGGCCGACACCGCCTCAGCTGGTTGTCCGGCTCCGGGGCAGTCCAGCGTTACCATGACCTCCATGACCGCCGCACACGCGTTCGAGTATGAGGTTCCGCCTCATGCCGGTCCGCCGTCTGAAGCTGTCGAGGCGGCTGAGAATGGCAACGTCGTCTACCTCACCCGCCAGGGGCAGCGGGTGGCGGCGATCGGGCCACCGACGGCGCTCGATCCGCAGGGGCTGGAGAAGATCAGACAGTATCTGGAAGGGATAGCCAGAAACCCGAACCGGACGGACGCTCTACGCGCCTCGGCTCGTGAGCAGCTCGCGCGGCTTGACGAGATCATCGAACAGGCGATCAACGAGGAGGACGCCCAGGCATGCGACGACGCACTGGCGTCGATGCGTGCTGGTGAGTCGACGCAGCCTTGGAGCGCGGTCAAGCGGGAGCTCGACCTGTGACATGGAAGGTTGAGCTCACCAATGCTGCGGCGCGCGAACTGGCCAAGCTCGACCGCTCCACCCAGGTCCGCATCGGTTCCGCGATCGATCAGCTGGCAGTTGACCCTCGGCCCGCCGGCTGCGTGAAGCTGTCCGGTGGCGATACCAAGTGGCGCATCCGGGTAGGTGATTTTCGGATCGTCTACCTGATCCTGGATGACCAGGTTCTGATAGCAGTCGCGCGAATCGCCCACCGCAGAGAGGTGTACCGGTCCTTCTAGGGCACGCTACTTCCAGCGGAAGTGGACGAAGAGGCGGCCGAAGTTCTTGGAGTCCTTCTCGACCCGGTGGTAGAGCTGCTTGACGTCCTTCTGGTCGAGGAAGCGCAGCACCTTCTTCTTGAGCTGGCCGGAGCCCTTGCCGGGGATGATCTCGACCAGGGTGGCCTTCTTCGCCACCGCCTCGTCCATGATCCCGCGCAGGGCACGGTCGATGTCGTGACCCTTGTTGAAGATGTCGTGCAGGTCCAGCTTGAGCTTCATCCCGCCTCCCCCACCTGCGCAGCCGCCATGGCAGGCCCATCGTAGGCCGGCACGCGTCGGAGCGAGGCTCAGGCTTCGTCGGGCAGGTTCGGCCGATGCTCGCGAATCCAGGCCTCGATGTCCTCGGTACGCCAGATCCGACCGGTGGCGAGCGACTCGTAGGGCTTCGGCCAGTCGGGGCGCTTCATCAACTGCTCGACGCGTTGCCTGCTCACGCCCAGCCTCATCCGGATCTCGTACGCGCCCATGAGATGCCGGCCCATGAACGGAGGCTACCGGGCGGGCTGGCCACTCTCAGTGACGAGTGGTCAGCCAGATAGCTGCCCGGCGTACTGGAGTCAGGCGGGCTGTTCCTCGTCGTCTGCCTCGCCGAGGTGGGGGCGGTGTTCACGAATCCACGCCTCGACCTCTGCCTTGAGCCACACAGCACCCATCCCGAGCCGGTCGTACGGCTGGGGGAAGTCGGGCCGGTCGATGATCTGGCGCGCTCGTTGTCGGCTGACGCCGAGCCGCGTCGTGATCTCGCCTGCCCCGTAGAGGTGGCGTGGCACGGCGCGAGAGTAGCCAGACCGCCAGTGGTCAAACCGCAGCTAGCCGAACTACACCTTGCCTAATGCACCCTTGCACCTTGACAAGCGGCGAGCGGGCCAACACGCTGGGGTGATGTCACAGCAGTCCCCCGCGACCCCCTCGGCCCACGCGCTGGTGGCCGACGCCACGGAGAATTCGATGGACCTCAGCCGGAGCAGTCCCAGCAGACCGCGTGACCGGTTCGGCACCGAAACGCAACGAAGCTCGAACGCCTCGCCGGTCCACGCCCGCCCCGGCGGGGCCGTGCGGCCACACGTACCGATGCGGCCGCTCTGGCGGTGCCGGGTGTGTGCCGCGCCGTGGCCGTGTCAGCCCGCCCGGCTGATGCTGACCAGGGACTACCGGCGGGACCGGGTGGGGCTGTCGGTCTACATGGCGGGGCGGCTGTTCGACGCTACCGGCGACCTGGTCACCCTCAACCCGAACGCCGTCCCGGCCCCGGCGGAGCTGTTCGACAGGTTCCTGGCCTGGACGAGACGCAGAACCGGGCCGGGGGAAGGGTAGAAGCCCTCCCCCGGCCCGGCGCGATCAGGGACTCAGCGATCGTTGCCGACCCGGCTCTCCACCCGGCGCAGCGCGGTCACGTAGTCGTCATTGGTCGAGTGCATGGCCGCCGCGATGCGCAGGTGCCGCAACGCGTCCGGGTAGCGGTTCAGCCGCTCCAGCGTCCGACCCAGCACGTGGTGGGCGTAGTGGTCGCTGGGGTCGCGGTCGACCAGCTCCCGCAACTGCTCCTCGGCGCGGCCGAGCTGGGCGGTCTGGAAGTACGCCCGGGCCAGCAGCTGACGCACGGAGGAGTTGCCGGGCTCGGCCGCCACGATCGGCTCCAGCAGCCGGACCGCTCCGCTCGGGTCACCCATCTCGAAGTACATGGTCGCCCGCCGGTACTCCGCCAGAAGATCCATCCCGACCCACCCCCTCGCGTCACGTCGTCATTGCTCCGACGCTGGCACAACACCGGGCGTACCGCGAGTGTTCCTGGGGGTGGACTTGTGGCTCAGGAGGCCGGGTCGTTCCGTTCCCCGGTCAACTGCCAGGCCCGGACACCGCCGACGATCCCGGCCGTGTTCGGCACGATCACCACGTCGTCGCCCATCCGGGCCACCTGCTCGGGGCGGATCAGCCGCGAGTTGCCGCCGCCGAGATAGAGCCGGTCCCAGCGGAACACCGGGCGCAACCCGTCCACCACCTGCCGGATCCGCCGGGACCAGAAGGCGTCGCCGAGCCGCCGCCGCTCCGGCTCCCCGACGTACGTGTCGTAGGTGGTGCCCCAGCGGACCGGGGCGTGCGACAGCTCCAGGTGCGGGGCGAGCCGCCCACCGTCGAAGAGCGCACTGCCCAACCCGGTGCCCAGGGTCAGCACCAGCTCGCAGCCGGTCCCGGCGACCACCCCGGCACCGTGCACCTCGGCATCGTTGAGCACCAGCGCCGGCATCCCGAAGGCCTCGGTGACCGCCCGACGGGCGTCGTACCCGGACCACTCGGCGAGCAGGTCCGGGTCGACCCGGCTGCGCGGCCCGGACCGGGTCACGTAGTGCGGTGTCGCCACCACCACCCCGTGCCGGATCATGCCCGGCATCCCCACCGTGACCCGGTCCGCCCGGGGCAACCGCCCGGCCAGCTCCACCAGCGTCTTGACGAACAGCTCAGGCGGCAACGGGTACGGGGTGTCCACCCGGATCACCGGCGCCCGCAGGGTGCCGTCCCCGTCCAGCACCGAGCCTTTGATGCCGCCGCCCCCACAGTCCACCGCCAACGTCAGTCCCACCCCCTCACCTTGCCCCACCCGCCCCGTTCCTCCCGCCCCTCCCCCACCTTTCGCCGACCGGGACCGGCCAGCCCGATCCCGGCCACCGTGCCGCCCACCGACCCCACGCCAGCCCACCCCACCCATCGAGCCCACCCACCGCCCCCGGGCCAGTCCCACCCCGACCACCGACCCGGCAACCCGACCCCGACCACCGACCCGGCTTTCCGGCCCGGAAGACCCGACGGCAGAGGTGACAGGCGGCGGTGTGCGGGTTTGTGGAGAGTTGTTGTCGCCATAGCCGCAAGAACTCTCCACAATCCGGAGCACGGACGACCGTGCCCGTCGGCTGCCGGCCACGACCCGAATCCCACGGCCACCGCATCCACCCACCGCGAACCGGCCAGCCACCACACACCACGACCCAGCCGGCGCACACCACGACCCAGCCACCACACACCACGACCCAGCCGGCGCACACCACGACCCAGCCACCACACACCACGACCCAGCCGGCGCACACCACGACCCAGCCGGCGCACACCACGACCCAGCCACCACACACCACGACCCAGCCGGCGCACACCACGACCCAGCCAGCACAGGCCGCGAACCGGCCGCCACAGACCACGACCCAGTCAGCACAGACCGCGAGCCGGTGGCCGGGACGGCAGCAGGGCGGGCCGCGCGGCGTCCGCACCCGGACCGGCGGGCGATAGGCTCGGGGCCTCATGAGCGCCACGATGATCGTCAAAGGACTCGCCGCCGGGCACGGGGAGCGGATGCTCTTCAGTGACCTCGACCTGGTGGTCGCCCCCGGTGACGTGGTGGGGTTGGTGGGCGTCAACGGAGCGGGAAAGTCGACGTTGCTGCGTACGCTGGCCGGGTTGCAGGGCGTGGAGGAGGGCACCGTCTCGGTCAGCCCGCCGGGCGCCTCGGTGGGCTACCTGCCGCAGGAGCCGGAGCGGCGGACGGGCGAAACGGTCCGCGACTTCCTGGCCCGCCGGACCGGGGTGACCGGCGCGCAGGCGGCCCTGGACGCCGCCACCGACGCGCTCACCGCGGGCACGGCCGGGGCTGACGACGCGTACGCCGGGGCGCTGGAGCGGTGGCTCGATCTCGGCGGCGCGGATCTCGACGAACGCGCCGCCCAGGTCGCCGCCGAGTTGGGGCTCACCGTCGAGCTGGACCACCCGATGACCGCCCTCTCCGGCGGCCAGGCGGCCCGCGCCGGGCTGGCGTCGCTGCTGCTCAGCCGCTACGACGTCTTCCTGCTCGACGAGCCCACCAACGACCTGGACCTGGCCGGCCTGGACCGGCTGGAACGGTTCGTCACCGGGCTGCGCGCCGGGACGGTGCTGGTCAGCCACGACCGGGAGTTCCTCACCCGGACGGTGACCCGGGTGCTCGAACTCGACCTGGCGCAGCAGCAGACCCGGCACTACGGCGGCGGCTACCGCGCCTACCTGGAGGAGCGGGAGGTGGCCCGCCGGCACGCCCGCGCCGACTTCGAGGAGTACGCCGACACCCGGGCCGCGTTGGAGGCCCGCGCCCGCACCCAGCGCGCCTGGATGGAGAAGGGCGTCAAGAACGCCCGCCGCAAGGCCACCGACAACGACAAGATCGGCCGGAAGTTCCGGGCCGAGTCGACGGAGAAGCAGGCGGCCAAGGCCAAGCAGACCGAACGGCTGATCGAACGCCTCGACGTGGTCGAGGAGCCGCGCAAGGAGTGGGAACTACGGATGGAGATCGCCGCCGCGCCCCGCGCCGGTGCGGTGGTGGCCTCGCTGCGCGACGCGGTGGTCCGTCGGGGCGACTTCACCCTCGGGCCGGTGCACCTCCAGATCGGCTGGGCCGACCGGGTGGCGATCACCGGCCCGAACGGCTCCGGCAAGACCACCCTGCTCGGCGCGCTACTGGGTCGGCTGCCGCTCGACGCCGGGCACGCCGCGCTCGGCCCCGGGGTGGTGGTCGGCGAGGTCGACCAGGCCCGGGGGCTGTTCCTCGGCGACCAGCCGCTGCTGGAGGCGTTCGGGGCCGCCGTACCGGAGATGATGCCGGCGGACGCGCGGACGCTGCTGGCCAAGTTCGGCCTGCGGGCCGCGCACGTGCTGCGGCCGGCGGCGACGCTGTCGCCGGGCGAACGGACCCGGGCGGCGCTGGCGCTGCTCCAGGGCCGGGGGGTCAACCTGCTGGTGCTGGACGAGCCGACCAACCACCTCGACCTGCCGGCCATCGAGCAGTTGGAGTCGGCGTTGGCCGGCTATCCGGGGACGCTGCTGCTGGTCACCCACGACCGGCGGATGCTCGAAGCGGTCAGCGTCGACCGGCGGCTGCGGGTCGCCGACGGGCGGATCGCCGAGGACTGATCCGCGCCGTCCGGCAGCGGCGGGATGACAATGGGTCATGCTCAAGTGGGAGTACGCGCTGCTGGTGCGGCGTCGCCAGCCGACCGCCTCCGACCTCAGCTGGGAGGTCGTCTTCGTCTGGTACGGCCCGGACGGATCGATGATCGACGTGACCGCCTACGGGGACACCGCGCTGGCCCACCTGAACCGGGCCGGCGACCAGGGGTGGGAACTCGTCGGGATGAGTGAGGACCCGTCCCTGGCGGGCCACAACGAGCTGCACCGCTACCACCTCAAGCGCCCGAAGGCGGCAGGCGCGCCCCGCCAGCGCATCCGGGCCGTCGGCCGGCCCACCCGACGTACCGGCGGCTGACCCGGCTGGCGCTGGCTGAGACCCGGCCGGTGCCGGTGGCTGACCCGGCGGACGCCGGTGCACCCGATCGGGTGGTGTGCCGGGCCGGAGAGCGGGTAACGGCCGGCGGGAGGTGGCCATGGTCGCGTTGGCGCAGGCACCGCCCTCGGCCGAACGGCTGCGGGCGCTCGACGGGTTCCTCGACGCGGCCTGGGCCGAGCAGGCCCGCCACGACGAGCGGTTACGCGGGCTCGCGGTCGAGGTGCGGTTCGACCGGGGGGTCGCCCACCTGGCCGGCGAGGTGGCCGAGCCGGGTCAGTTGCGGCTGGTCCGTGAGCTGGTCGGTCGGCTGGCCGGGGTGTACGGCGTGTGGGGGCGGGTGCGGGTCTCCGGTCGGGATCCGGTGGTGGTGGACCTGGGCTGCGGTGGTCAGAAGCAGTACCCGACGAACCTGGGGCTGGACATCTTCCCGGCCCCCGGGGTGGACGCGGTGGCGGACCTGTCCGGGTCGCTGCCGCTGGCCGACGCCTGCGTCGACGTCATCTTCACCGTGCACATCCTGGAGCACCTGATCGACTTCCTGCCGCTGCTGGACGAGTGTCACCGGGTACTCCGGCCGGGCGGCGTGCTGCACGTGATGAGCCCCTGGTGGGGGCATGTGAACGCGGTGGCCGACCCGACCCACGTCCGGCTGCTGGACGTACAGACGATCAAGGGGGTCTGCGGGCAGCGCCCGCCGGGCACCCCGCGCTGGTATCCGCTGCACGCCGGCTGCGACGGCGCGTCCATCTTCGCCGACCTCACCCCGCTGCCCGCCGACGCGCCACCGGTCGCCCCGGCCCACCTGGCCCGCTTCTTCGACTGACTACCGGTCGGCGGTGCCGACGACCCGACCGCTCCGACGCAACGGCGGCCCGGGGTCAGCCGGTGCTCTCGCGGGGGGTCAGGCGGTGCGGGGCGGTGAGTTCCCGTGCGGGCGCGTCCCGGTCGCCGGCGAGCCGGCCGGCGAGCAGGTCGACCGCGAGCCGGGCGATCCGTTCCTTGTCCGGGGCGACGGTGGTCAGGGTGGGCACGCTGAACCGCCCGTCCTCGATGTCGTCGAAGCCGGCGACGGCCACGTCGGCGGGGATCCGGAGCCCGGCCTCGTGCAGGGCGCGGAGCGCACCGAGGGCGAGGGTGTCGTTGAAGCAGAAGACCGCGTCCGGGCGGGCTCCGGAGGCGAGCAGGTGACGCGTGGCGGCGGCCCCGTCGGCGCGGTGCCAGGCCGGGGTGGCGGCGACCAGGCGTTCGTCGTACCCGATACCGGCCTCGGTCAGGGCGGCGGTGTAGCCGGCCAGCCGGAGGCGGGCACCGGCGCCCTCGGGGGTGTGCTGCGCGCCGACGGCGGCGATCCGGCGACGGCCGAGGCCGATCAGGTGGGCGGTCATCTCCTGGGCGGCGGTCACGTTGTCGATCACCACGTGGTCGGCGGTGCCGTGGTCCGCCCGCTCACCGAGCAACACCATCGGCATGCCGTCCAGGCCGGTGAGGTCGTCGGCGGTCAGGGACAGCGGGCTGAAGATCAGACCGTCGATCATGTGGTCGCCGATGCCGGCGGCGGCGACCCGTTCCCGCTCGGGGCCGCCGCCGGTCTGGTCGATGAGCACGGTCCAGCCGTGGTCGGCGGCGGCGGCGACCACGTGCCGGGCCAGCTCGGCGAAGTACGGGATGTCCAGCTCCGGGACGGCGAGGGCGATCACGCCGGTACGCCCCTTGCGCAGGTTGCGGGCGGACAGGTTGGGCCGGTAGCGGAGTTCAGCGATGGCCGCCTCGACCCGCGCGCGGGTGTCCGGTCGTACGTGCTGGTAGCCGTTGACCACGTTCGACACGGTCTTGACCGACACCCCGGCCCGTTCGGCCACATCCTTCAGTGTGTGCCGCACGATCGGCCACCTCCCGCCTCCGACCCCGGACTCTATCGCGCACCCGACGAGCCTTTACAACGTTGGTTACAACGTTGTAGAAACACGGGTGGCGGCGTGACCGCCGTCACGGAGCAGGTCGAGGAAAGGTGGCACCCCCGTGCGTACAGCCCGGTTGACGATCGACCCGGCCTTCGCGATCGGAGCCGTGGACCGACGGCTCTTCGGCTCCTTCGTCGAACACCTCGGCCGCTGCGTGTACGGCGGCATCCACGAGCCGGGCCACCCCGAGGCCGACCCGCTCGGCCTGCGCCGCGACGTGCTGGCGCTGACCCGGGAGCTGGGCGTCTCGATGGTCCGCTACCCCGGCGGCAACTTCGTCTCCGGCTACCGCTGGGAGGACGGCGTCGGCCCGGTCGACGACCGCCCCCGCCGGCTGGACCTGGCCTGGAAGACCATCGAGCCCAACACGTTCGGCCTCGACGAGTTCATGGCCTGGGCCGCCGCCGCGCAGGTCGAGCCGATGATGGCTGTCAACCTCGGCACCCGGGGCGTGCAGGAGGCGTGCGACCTGCTGGAGTACGCCAATCACCCGGGCGGCACCCGGCTGTCCGACCTGCGCCGCGCCCACGGCGCCCAGCAGCCGTACGGGATCCGGCTGTGGTGCCTCGGCAACGAGCTGGACGGCCCCTGGCAGGTCGGCCACAAGACCGCCGAGGAGTACGGCCGGCTCGCCGCCGAGACCGCGCGGGCGATGAAGCTGATCGACCCCTCGGTCAGCCTGGTCGCCTGCGGCAGCTCCGGTCGGGGCATGCCCACCTTCGCCTCCTGGGAGGCGACCGTGCTGGAACACACCTACGAGCACGTCGACTACATCTCCGCGCACTCCTACTACGACCCGACCGACGGTGACCGGGCCAGCCTGCTGGCCTCGGCCGTCGACATGGACGCTTTCATCAGCGAGGTGGTCGCCACCGCCGACCACGTGGCCGCCCGGCTACGGCAGACCCGCAAGCTGAAGGTCTCCTTCGACGAGTGGAACGTCTGGTACCAGTCCCGCGTCCAGGGCGACCTGGACGGACGCGGCTGGGTCGAGGCACCGGCGCTGCTCGAGGACGACTACACCGCCGTCGATGCGGTGGTCGTCGGCGACCTGCTGATCACCCTGCTCCGGCACGCCGACCGGGTCGGCGTCGCCGCCCAGGCCCAGCTCGCCAACGTGATCGCCCCGATCCGGACCCGCACCGGCGGGCCGGCCTGGCGGCAGACCATCTTCCACCCGTTCGCGTTGACCGCCCGGTACGCCAGGGGCACCGTGCTGCGCACCGAGCCCGTCTCGCCGACCTACCCGACGAAGCGGTACGGCGACGTGCCGGTGCTGGACACCGTCGCATTGCACGACGAGGAGTCCGGCGGGCTGACCGTGTTCGCCGTCAACCGGGGCACCGACGACCTCCCGCTCGACCTCGACCTGCGCGGCCTGTCCGGGCTGCGCCCGGTGCAGCACCTCAGCCTCGTCGCCGGGGACGACCCGGAGGGGGTCAACACCGAGGCCGAGCCCGACCGGGTCACCCCCCGGGAACTCCCTACCGGCACGGTCGACGGCGACCGCTGCGCCGTACGCCTGCCGGCGGTCTCCTGGAACGTGCTGCGGTTCGCCCCCCTGGCCTGACCGGCATCCGGGGTCGACGACTCGGGTGCCGGCCGGCGGAACGACAGGGCCGGCACCCGGTCGGTGGTCAGGCCGGTGTGGGCTCCGAGTCGCGGTCCTCGACGGCTTCGCCGGTGGCGAGACGGTTGTGGCGGTAGCCGTAGCAGAAGTAGATGATCCCGCCGAGCGCCATCCAGATGAGGAACCTGATCCAGGTCTCGATCGACAGGTTGAGCGTCAGGTAGAGGCAGGCCAGCGCGGTGAAGATCGGCAGCACCGGGGAGAACGGAACCCGGAACGGCCGTTCGAGGTCGGGGCGCTTACGGCGCAGGATCGGCACCGCGATCGAGACGATCATGAAGGCGCAGAGCGCACCGACGCTCACCAGGTCGGCCAACGCCGACAGCGGCAGGAATCCGGCCAGCAGCGCCACCGCCACGGTCATCAGCGCGGAGATCCGGTACGGGGTGCCCCAGCGCGGGTGGATCCGGGCGACCGAGGGCGGGAGCAGGCCGTCCCGGGAGATGGCGAAGCCGATCCGGCCCATGGCCACCAGGTCCACCAGGATCACGCTGGTCAGGCCGGCGACGGCGGCGATGGAGACGAGCACCCCGGCCCAGCTCGCGCCGACCGCGTTGAAGGCCGCGGCGATCGGAGCACCCCGGTCGATCTCGCCGTACGGCACCATGCCGACCACGACCAGCGAGACGCCGATGTAGAGCGCGGTGGAGATCAACAGGGTGCCGAACAGGCCCAGGGTCAGGTCCCGCTTGGGCCGCCGGGTCTCCTCACCCAGGTTGGCCACCGCCTCGAACCCGGTGTACGCGAAGAAGACCACCGCGGCGGCGCTGAGCACCCCGACGAAACCGAAGATGGACGGCTCCAGCCCGAACAGCGCCTGGATGACCGGCTGCTTGATCCCGTCGTCGCCGGCCCCGGCCGGTTCGGCCGGCGGGATGAACGGGCTGAGGTTGGCGGCCTTCACGAAGAACAGCCCGGCGACCACGACGAAGACGCAGATCGCGACCTTCACCACGACCAGCAGGTTGGTGATCCGGGCCGACTCGCGGATGCCGACGATGGCGATCACACCGAGCAGCAGCACGATGCCGATCGCGCCCAGGTTGACCACGCTGCCCTCTTCGGCGAACCAGGCGCTCGGCAGGCCGAACAGCTCGGCCAGGTAACCGGACCAGCCCCGGGCCACCACCGCCGCCCCGAGGGCGAACTCCAGCAGCAGGTCCCAGCCGATGATCCAGGCGACGATCTCGCCCATCGTGGCGTACGCGTAGGTGTAGGCGCTGCCGGCGGTCGGCACACTCGACGCCAGCTCGGCGTAGCAGAGCGCGGCGAGCAGGGCGACCGCCCCGGCGATGGCGAACGAGATCACCACGCCCGGCCCGGCGCTGTCCCGCGCCTCGATGCCGGTGAGGGTGAAGATGCCGGTGCCGATCACGATGCCGATGCCGAATCCGGTGAGGTCCCGTGCGCCCAGCCGCCGTTTCAGGCCGGGGCCACCGTCACTGCCGTCGGCGTTGCCCTGGGCAACCACGTCCTTGATCGGTTTGGTTCGCAGCACGGACACTGCGCTCACCCCTCCCACCACCGCGACCACCCTGCTGGGGCCGGTGCCGGGCGTTGCTACCCATCCCGAACCCCCGCCAATCACCCACCCCCACCACGGTTCCCTGACCCTGAGTCCCCAGCCTGACCACTTTCGGTCACCCGCCCCCTCCCGGTCACCCCTTGCGCCCACCCACCCGGATATGGAAATTTCCCACCAGCACCCCATCCACCCCAACCGATCCCCCACCCACCCCGACCCCCGCCTCACACCGCCTCGCCTCGCCTCGCCTCGCCCCGGTGATCAAGAGGTTTGCGTCATGCGTTCCGCCTGAAGTTGACGCAAACCTCTTGATCACCGGGGCGACAGAGGGGGCCAGTGGGGCGCACGGGGGGGTGGTGGAAGGGGGGTGGGGGTGGGGGTGGGAGGGGAGATGAGGGAGGGGTGTGGGGTATGCGGGTGAGTCGGTTGGGTGGGGTCGGGCTGGTGCTGGGGCTGGTCGCGGGGCTTGGTGGTGTTGGTCCGGTGGCGGCGGCCAGCGCGGGCGGGACCACCCCCTCCGGCGGGGCCACAGCCAGCGGGGCCATAACCGGTGCCACCATCAGCGGCGGGGCCGACGCGGTGGCGTGCGAGGTCGATCCGGCGGTGCCGAAGCGGCAGTTCCGGGCCATGTGGATCTCGTCGGTGGTGAACATCGACTGGCCGAGCGCGGGTTCCCGGACCGCCCCGGACCGGGTCGCCGCCCAGCAGGCCGAGTACCGGGGCTGGCTCGACCTGGCGCAGCGGCTGCACCACAACGCGGTGGTGGTCCAGGTCCGCCCGACCGCCGACGCATTCTGGCCGTCCCGGTACGAGCCGTGGTCGGAGTACCTGACCGGGGTGCGGGGGCAGGACCCGGGCTGGGATCCGTTGGCCTTTCTGGTCGCCGAGTCGCACCGGCGGAACCTGGAGTTCCACGCCTGGTTCAACCCGTACCGGATCTCCATGCCGGCGCCCGGCGGCGCGGGCGCGGATCTCGGGCAGCTCGCCCCGGACCACCCGGCCCGGCAGCACCCCGGGTGGGCGTTCGCCTACCCGCCGGCCGGTGTCGCCGGCAGCCGGCTCTACTACGACCCGGGCGTCCCGGAGGTACGCGAGTTCGTGCAGACCGCGATGATGGACGCGGTATCCCGGTACGACATCGACGGGGTGCACTTCGACGACTACTTCTACCCGTATCCGAGCGGCACCTACCCGGTGCCCGACGACGCCACGTTCGCCGCGTACCACCGGGGGTTCACCGACCGGGCCGCCTGGCGGCGCGACAACATCGACCTGCTCATCCAGGAGATGGGCGCCCGGATCAGGGCGGTCAAGCCGTGGGTGAAGTTCGGGGTGAGCCCGTTCGGCATCTGGCGCAACGCCAGCGCCGACCCGGACGGCTCGGACACCACCGGCAGCCAGTCCTACGACATCGTCTCGGCCGACACCCGCAGGTGGGTCAAGCAGGAGTGGATCGACTACATCGTGCCGCAGCTCTACTGGTACATCGGCCAGTATCCGGCCGCCGACTACGCCCGGCTGGTGCCCTGGTGGGCGCAGACGGTGCGCGGCACCCGGGTGCAGCTCTACATCGGCCAGGCGGACTACAAGAGCGGTGACCCGGCCTACGGCACGTACTGGATGAACCCGCAGGAGCTGTCCGACCACCTGACACTCAACCGGTCCTACCCGGAGGTGCTCGGCAACGTGCACTTCTCCGCCGTCCAGGTGCGGGCCGACCGGCTCGGCGCGACGAGCGCCTACGCCGCCGCGCACTACTCCCGCCCGGCACTGGTGCCACCCATGCCGCACCTGCCGGCCGGGCCGCTGCTGCGACCGGCGCTCACCGGGGCCGAGCGGACCACCGACGGGGTACGGCTGCGCTGGCGTCAACCGGCCGACGGGAGAGGTCCACTCGGCACCGCCACGTCGTACGCGGTCTACCGTTTCGACGGCCCCGGCCGGGTCGACGCGTGTGACCGGGCCGACGCGGCGCATCTCGTCGGCACCGTCCGGGCCGCGCCGGGTCGGTCGCAGTCCTGGGTGGACGCCACCGCCGAGCCGGGCCGGACGTACACCTACCAGGTGACCGCCCTGGACCGGCTGTGGAACGAGAGCGCCGCCTCGGCGACCCGCACGGTCCGCTGACCGCGTCGGACGCACCGGCCCCGACCGGCCCGCCCGCCGGAGTGCCGCCACCGGGCGGGCCGCCGGGTGCTGCGGCTCGCCCGACCAGCCCCTGACCGGCCGCGCCGTTTCCGGGTCAGCGGGCGACGCGGCGGGTCAGGCCCACTCCTCCCGACGGTCCGCGTCCCGCCGGCTGATCGGGCGGGGCGTCATGGGGCGGGGCATCAGCGGGCCGGTCGTCCGGAACCGCACCGAGTCCGCGGCCATGTCCGGGTGCTCCACCGCGAACGCCAACGCCGCCGCCTCCTCCAGGCCCAGCTCACCGCCCTCGCCGTACGCGGCGTCGAAGGCCGCGTCGCCGAGGACCCGCCGCAGGTCGGCCTGCCGTTCGAGCCAGTACGCCCCGAAGATGCCGGGGGTGCCGCGCAGCCGGGCCCGGGTGGCCTGGGCCGCGCCGAAGAGCCGGGCCGCCGTCAGCGGCTCCCCACCCAACGCGCACCGCACCGCCACCGCGTTCACCGTGTCGCAGGCCCGCCCGTGGTAGCCGTGCCCCATCCGCGCCCGCAACGCCACCAGCAGGTGATCGTGTGCGGCCACCAGGTCACGCCGGGCCAGCGCCACCATGCCGAGCAGCATGTCCACCGACCGGCGACCACGCTCCACCGGCCGGGTGGCCTCCACCAGCCGGACCGCCCCGAGCAGCTCCGCCGCCTCCGTCAACGCGCCCCGCCGCCACAGCAGCTCGGCGAGGTTGTAGCTGGCCAGCAGCGCGTCCCCGCTGACCCCCTGCTCGTCGGCCCAGTCGATGACCTCCCGGCAGATCCGCTCCGCCTCGGCGAACTGCCCCATGTCGATCAACGGAACGGCCCGCCCGGCGAGCACCCGGGCCAGCAGCCCCGCGTCACCCGCCTGCCGGGCCGCCGCCTCCGCCCGCTGGGAGAACCGCAGCTCCTCGCCGAACTCGCCGTCCGCACCGGCGTGCAGCGAGTGCAGGTGGTACGCCGCCGCCAGCTCCGCCTCGGGAATCGCCTCGCCGGTCTCGGCGATCCGCCCGTACAGCCGGAACAGCCACAGCCGGGCCTCCCGGGACAGCCCCCGCTCCCGCCACCACTGGTCCAGCCCGCGGGCCAGCCGCAGCCCGGCCCGGGCACTGCCCCCGGTCGCCGACCAGCGCAGGGCCGCCCGCAGCTCACCGGCGAGCGGGTCCAACGCGTACAGCGACAGGGTGACCGGGCGGCCGTCCGCCCCGAGGTGCGCCCGGTGCAGCGCGTGCTGCGCCCAGGCCACGTGCCGGTCCCGGGCGGCGTGTTCCTCGCCGGTCTCGACCAGCCGCCGCGCGGCGTACGCCCGAATCGGGTCGAGCATCCGGTAGGTGCTGCCGGAGGCGTGCCGTTCGGCCAGCATCATCGACTTGTCCACCAGCACCGACAGCGGGTCGAGCGAGTCGTCGCCGAGCATCCACTCCACCGTGGCCAGGTCCACCGGCCCGGAGAAGACCGCCAACCAGCGCAGCAGTCGGGACGCCCGGGGCCCCAACGTCCGGTACGACCAGGTGACGGTGGCCTGCATGGTGAGGTGCCGTTCGGTGGCGGACCGCTGCACCGCCCGGTGCGCCGGGCTCGGCGGCGTCTGGCCGGAGGCGGCGGCGACCAGATCCACGGTGTCCTGCTGGTTGGCCGCCCAGCCCCGGTCGGCGGGGGGCTCCGGAGCGTCCCGACCGGCGTCGAGGGTGCCCAGCACGTCGTCGAGGCGGGTGGCCAACTGGCTGGCGGACAGCACCCGCAACCGGGCCGCGGCCAGCTCGATCGCCAACGGCAACCCGTCCAGCCGCTGCACCACCCGACGCAGGTCGGCGGCCTCCGTCCATTCCGGCGGACGACCACCCCGGGCCGCCGCCGTACGGTCCAGCAGCAACGCCACCGCGTCACTCTCGGTACGGCCCGGCTGCGGGTCGACCGCCAGCGGCGGAATCCGCCACACCAGCTCCCCGGGAAGACCGAACGCCTCCCGGCTGGTGGCCAGCACCCGGACCCCGACGCCGCCGGCCAGCAGCCGGGAGATCACCTCGGCGCAGGCGGCCGGCTGGGCGTCACAGGTGTCGAGGACCAGCAGCATCCGGCGCAGGGCCGCGTGTTCGACCAGGGTGTCCACGATCGGGCGGCCCGGTTCCGGACGCGGCCCGAGGACGGCGGCGATCGCGAAGGCCACCAGCCCCGGGTCGGTCACCGTGGCGATGTCGACGAACCACACCCCGTCCGGGTACGCCTCCACCTGGCCGGACGCCACCTCCACGGCGAGCCGGGTCTTGCCGGCGCCGCCCGCGCCGACCACCGTGACCAGCCGGTGCCGGCGGGTCAGCAGGTCCAGCTCGACCCGTTCGGTCTCCCGGCCGACGAACGAGGTGACCTGGGTGGGCAGGTTGTGCGCCAACGCCTGGGCGGTACGCGGGCGGGGGAACTGCCGTTCCAGCCCGGGCGCGACGAGCTGGAACAGCCGCTCCCGGTCGTCGAAGCCCCGGAGCCGGTGCAGGCCCAGGTCGAGCAGGGCGGCCCCGGCGGGCAGCGGGTCGGCCAGCCGGGCGGTCGAGGCCGAGCAGAGCACCTGCCCGCCGTGTGCGGCGGCGGCCACCCGGGCGGCCCGGTGCACCTCGGGGCTGGCGTACTCCCCGTCGCGGGGTTCGGCGTAGCCGGTGTGCAGCCCCATCCGCACCCTCGGCGCGGCCTCCGGGTTGGGCCAGTCGTGGGTGGACAGTGCCCGCTGCGCGGTCAGGCAGGCGGTGAGCGCCGCCGACGCGTCCGGGAAGGCGAGGAAGAAGGAGTCCCCCTCGGTCAGCAGCTCCGCGCCGTCGGTCTCGGCGAGGGTGTCGCGGAGCAGCCGGCGGTGCTCCCAGAGCACCGGGCGGTAGTCCGGCCCGAGCAGCTGGGCCAACCGGGTGGAACCCTCGATGTCGGTGAACACGAAGGTCACCCAACCGCTCGGGAGGTGGATCCGTGGCGACATACGTGGCACCTCCGCCCTGACGTCGGGTTCATGCTGCCCTATGGTCAACCGGTCACGCATCGTGAGAACGGTCGGGCGATATCAGACCCAAGGGGTCACTGATTCCGGCGCACCGGTGCGCCGTGCCGTTACATCGGCCGGTGGCCGGGGCCGTTCAGCAACCGCAGCCACCACCGCAGCAGCCACCACCGGCGGGCGCGGCCGGGGCGCTCCCGGGCACGACGCCGGCACCCCGGCCGGTGACCGACACCGCCGACAGGAGCTTGACCGTGTCGGCGTGACCCTGGGGGCAGTCGGCCGGCGCACCGGCCTCGGCCATCGGTCGGTTGACCTCAAAGGTGTCGCCGCAGGCGCGGCAGCGGAACTCGTACCGGGGCATGTCTCCACCCTACGGCCGGACCTGACTCCTGGACCGCCATGGGTGATACTCAAACGGTGGTGAGCGGCGAAGATTCGACGGTACGGCCCCTGCGGGCAGCGACTCCGCCCGAGGATGCGCCCGTCACGCCGCGTCGGGGCTGGATTCCCCGCCCCCGCCGGCCCCGGCGCGATCCCGCCGTCCCGCCGGCCGCCCCGACCGACGACGCCCCGCAGGTGGGCGGCCCCACGCCCGGCGACACACCGCAGGTGGGCGGCCCCACGCCCGGCGACACACCGCAACCGGCCCCGGCGGCCGGCCCGGATGGAAAACCGGAGCCCACCGCGGACCGGCCACCGCCGCAAGCGGCGACCGACCCGGACGGCGAGCCCGACTCGAAGACCGAGGCGGGCAGCGGCACGGCGGTGGGCCGGCGGCGACGGATACCGTTCGCGCACGCCGTCCGGCTGCCGCCGCCCCGGCAGGCGGTGGGGGCGGCGACCCGGGCCACCCGGGCGTGGTCCCGCCGTCCGAGCGGTCGGCTGACCCTGCCCGGCCTGTTCCTGTTCGGGCTGGTCGCGGCGACCGCGGCGGTCGGCGCGGTGGTGGTGCCGAACGCCGTCCGGGCACCCCGCCCGGTCGCCGTGGACGAGACCGCCGCCGGTTCCGGCGCCCCGACGGGCGGGGCGACCCCGGTGCCGGTGGTGCCGGGCGCGACCGTGCCCACGCCGCCGCTGGGCAGCCTGCCGCCGGGCGGAACAGTGCCGACCGGGCCGACCGGCCCGACCGTCGGCGGCCGTCCCGCCGACGCGCTGGGCGACTGGGCCCGGGTCACCGGCAGCAAGGTGGGCATCTCCCCGATCGCCATGCAGGCGTACGGCTACGCCGAGCTGGTGCTCGCCCAGACCAACCGGAGCTGCCAGTTGAGCTGGACCACGCTCGCCGCGATCGGCTACGTCGAGTCCCGGCACGGGCAGGCCAACGGGGCGACGCTCGGGCCGGACGGCCGGGCCGTACCGGAGATCATCGGTGATCCGCTCGACGGCCAGGGCGGGCGTTCCCTGATCCGGGACACCGACGGTGGGCTGTTCGACCGGGACACCGTCTACGACCGGGCGATCGGGCCGATGCAGTTCATCCCCACCACCTGGGAGCAGGTCGGCGCGGACGCCGACAACGACGGCCGCAAGGATCCGCACGACCTGGACGACACCGCGCTCGCCGCCGGCAACTACCTCTGCCAGGGTGGCCGCAACATGACCATCCCCGGCGACTGGTGGGGCGCGATCCTCTCCTACAACGATGTACGCCGGTACGCCCAGGACGTCTTCGACAAGGCCCAGGAGTACGGACGCGCAAGCCGTACGTGAGGTGATCGTTCGCATACATTGCCGGACCGGACACTTCCCCCGGGAAGCCGTTGACGGCAAGCTAGGCGTGTGATGGTGCGCGAGTGGGATCCTCGAACCGCGTCGTCCGCCGAGATCGGCTCCGTACTGGACACGCTGAACGCGGTCCTCGCGGTCGACCTCCCGCAGGATCCGCCCTGGCGGGAGGACTCGCTGCGGGAGTACCTCTCCGAGGTGATGCCCGGCGAACGACGTATCTCCTGGGTGGCCCAGGCCGACCAGCCGGCCGACGGGGTGCCCGGTGCGATCCTCGGTCACGTGCACGTGCTGCTGCTCGGCGACATCGGCGTGCTGGAGGTGCTGGTGCACCCGACGGTGCGCCGGACCGGGCTCGGCCGGGAGCTGGTGCTGATCGCCGCCCGCCGGGTCTACCAGGAGGGCTTCCGGTCGCTCGGGGTCGAGGTGGTCGGCGACACCCCGGCGATCGGCTTCTACTCGTCGCTGGGCTTCACCCGCGAGTACGTCGAGACCCGCAGCGTGCTCGACCTGGGCACTGTCGACTGGACGGCGCTCGCCGAGATGGCCGCCGGGGTCGGCCCGGGCTACCACCTGGAGTTCTACCCGGGCGGGCCGTCCGACGACCTGATCGAGGCGTACGCGCGGGCGAAGGCCGAGGTGCGCGACGTCGAGGACGGCGACCTGCGCCCCAGCTCGTACGATCCGCAGCGGCTGCGGGACAGCCTCGACACGCTGCACCGCCGGGGGATGAAGCCGTACATCGTGCTCGCCCTGCACGAGCGCACCGGAGCGGTGGCCGGCCTGACCGAGGTGGTGGTGCCGGTCCAGCACCCCACCCGCGCCGACCAGTACGACACCATCGTGACGCGGGACCACCAGGGCTACGGCATCGACCGGGCGATCAAGGCGCGGATGCTGCTGGAGCTGCGCTCCGCCGAGCCGGAGCTGGCCGAGGTGCAGACCTGGAACACCCAGACCAACGAGGCGATGCTCAAGGTGAACGCCGAGCTGGGTTACCAACCCGACCGGGACTGGTGCGAGTACAGCGTGGACGTGGCCGAACTGGTCCACCGGCTCGACGCCCACCGCTGACCCGTCGCGCCGGCCGCCGGCGGGGTGCCGTGTCGGGCCACCGGGGACGGTCGCGTCGGGCACTGTCGTGAATTCACCACAGCGCCGCCCGGGGGATGGACGGCGGCCAGCGGCGCACCTTAACGTGCGTTGGTTCCCGTCCACCCATCGTGGAGGCCCCATGCGCCTGCGCCGCAGATTCGCCGCGCTCGCCACCGTCGCCGCCGTCGCCGTACCGGTGCTCGGCGTCGCTCCCACCGCGGCCACCGCCGCGCCCACCGACCTGTTCATCTCCGAGTACGTCGAAGGCTCGTCGAACAACAAGGCGATCGAGCTGTACAACGGCACCGGCGCGGCGGTCGACCTGACCGCCGGCGGCTACCAGCTCCAGCTCTATTTCAACGGGTCCACCACGGCCACCACCATCGCCCTCACCGGCACCGTCGCCGCCGGGGACGTCTTCGTCTTCGCCGCCGCCTCGGCCGCACCGGCGATCCTCGCCCAGGCCGACCAGACCACCGGCGCGAGCCTGTTCAACGGCGACGACGCGATCGTGCTGCGCCGCGGCGACACCGTGCTCGACGCGATCGGCCAGGTCGGCGTCGACCCGGGCACCGAGTGGGGCAGCGGGCTGACCAGCACCGCCGACAACACGCTGCGCCGGCTGCCGTCGGTCTCGGCCGGTGACACCGACCCGTCGGACGCGTTCGTCCCGGCCGCCCAGTGGGCCGGCTACGCCACCGACACCGTCGACGGGCTGGGCGCGCACACCGTCGACGGTGGCGGCCCGGTGAACCAGCCGGCCGTCCTGACCTGCGGCGGGGCGTTGACCGTCGAGGCCGGCGCGACCGGCACCCGGGAGGTCACCGGCACCGACCCGGACGACACGATCGTCGACCTGGCGGTCACCGCGGTCAGCCCGGCCCCGGCGAGCGGCTCGGTCAGCCGTACCGCGTTCACCCCGGCGACCGTGCCGGGAGGCACGGCGACCGCGACGGTCACCGCCACCGGCCTGCCCGCCGGCACGTACACGGTCACCGTGACCGCGACGGACGCCGACGGCGGCACCGCCACCTGTGCGCTCACCGTGCAGGCCAACGGGGTGCTGTCGGTCGGCCAGGTGCAGGGCCAGACCCGGGACGACGAGAACCCGCGCACCGACCGGTCGCCGCTCGCCCCGCCCTCCGGCACCGGCACCAGCCCGCTGCTGTACGACGTCCGGGGCGTGATCACCCAGAAGTCGCTGACCCGTACCTCGGCCGGCGCCGACCAGTACGGCTTCTACCTGCAGAGCCGCACCGGCACCGAGGACGGCGACCCACTCAGCTCGGACGGGATCTTCGTCTTCATGGGCGCGTTCACCACGCTGATCGGCGGCTACGCGCCGACCGTCGGCGACGAGGTGCTGCTGCGCGGCCGGGTGTCGGAGTACTTCGACCAGACCCAGCTCTCCGGTGCCTCGCTGGTCCGCCGGCTCGACACCGGGCTGGACGTGAACACCGCCGTGACGGTGGACGACGCGCTCCCGCCGGCCGACGCGACGGCGGCCGACCGGTTCTGGGAGCGGCACGAGGGTGCCCGGCTGCGGGTCCGCAGCGGCTCCGGCGTCACCGGTCCCCGGGACGTGTTCGGCTCCACCGCCGACTCGGAGGTGTGGGTGGTCGACCGGGACGACCCGCTGCTGAAGCGGGCCGACCCGTACGCCCGCCGGGTCTTCCGGGACGCCCACCCGCTGGACGACGTGCCGGGGCAGGTCTTCGACAACGGCAACGGGCAGCGCATCCTGCTCGGCGGCGGCGGTGTGAAGGCCACCGCCGGGAACTCGACGGCGCTCCTCCCGCCGGCCCGTGCCTTCGACACCCTCACCGCCGACGCGTTCGGCGCGGTGTCGTACGGCTTCAGCAAGTTCAGTGTGCAGCCGGAGTCGCTGGCCCTGACCGCCGGGGTGGACCCGGCGGCGAACAACCCGCCGCGGCCGGCGGACCGGGCCCGGGAGGTCGCGGTGGCGACCTACAACGTGGAGAACCTGTACGACTTCCGCGACGACCCGTTCGACGGCTGCGACTTCACCGGCAACGCGGGCTGCCCGGGGGTGTCCCCGCCGTTCGACTACGTGCCGGCGAGCGAGGCCGACTACCGGGAGCACCTGTCGGAGCTGGCCGCGCAGATCCGCACCGACCTGCACGCCCCGGATCTGATCCTGGTGCAGGAGGCCGAGGACCAGGACATCTGCTCGGTCTCCGGCGGCAGCCTGGTCTGCGGCACCACCGACAACGCCGACGGCGCGCCGGACACCCTCCAGGACCTGGCGCTGGCGATCCGGGCCGCCGGTGGTCCCGCCTACACGGCGGCGTACGACCGCACCGGCGCGGACGCCCGGGGCATCACCTCGGCGTTCCTCTACCGCACCGACCGGCTGTCGCTGGCCGGGGCGACCGCCACCGACCCGCTGCTCGGCTCCGCGCCCACCGTGCGGTACCGGTCGGCGGGGCTGGCGTCCAACGCGGACGTGCAGAACCCGAAGGCGCTCAACGCGGTGCTGCCGGCCGACACCGACACCTCGACCGGCAAGGACGGCGACAACGTCTTCACCCGGGCACCGCAGCTCGGCAAGTTCGTGGTGAAGGCGACGCCCGGCGGGTCGGAGTCCTACCTGCTGTACGCGCTGAGCAACCACTACTCGTCCGGGCCGGACAGCCGGGTCGGGCAGCGCACCGAGCAGGCCGCGTACGGGGCGGCGATCGTCACCGCGATCGAGGCGGCCGACCCGGACGCCCGGGTGGTGTACGGCGGGGACCTGAACGTCTTCCCCCGCCCGGACGACCCGATCGCGACCGGGGCGAACCCGACCCCGTCGGATCAGCTCGGCCCGCTCTACCGGGCCGGCCTGCGCAACCTCTGGGACGACCTGGTGGCCGACGTGCCCTCGGCGGCGTACTCGTACAGCTTCCAGGGGTCGGCGCAGACGCTGGACAACCTGTTCGTCAACGACGCGCTGCACGCCGACCTGGTGCAGATCCGGGCGGCGCACGTCAACGCGGACTGGCCGGCGGAGTTCACCGGGGACGGCACCCGGGGGGCCAGCGACCACGACCCGCAGGTGGCCCGGTTCCGCAGCCAGCCGTCGCTGCGGGTGGCCGACGCCACGGTGGTGGAGGGTGACCGGGGCACCAGCACGATGACGTTCCAGGTCACCGTGTCCCGCCCGCTGTCCCAGCTGACGACGCTCTGCGCCGCCACGGTGGGGCTGACCGCGACGGTCGTGCTGGACTTCGACCCGTACATCGGCTGCCGGGTCCTGCCCGCCGGCCAGACCTCGCTGGCGTTCCCGGTGACCGTGCGCGGTGACCGTCGGCGCGAGTCGGACGAGAAGATCGCGTTCGCGGTAGCCGGGTCGCTGAACCTACGGTTCGCCGATCCGGTGGCGACCGGCACCATCACCGACGACGACTGACGGTCCCGCACGTCCGACGGCCCGTCGACCCGGCTTCCCCGCCGGGCCGGCGGGCCGTCACCATTGCGGGCGTACCACCCGGGGCGGGGGTGGCACGTTGCGGTACTTCGCCACCCGCACCTCCCACTGGCTCCGGCGGCGCATCGCGTCCCGGACGGCCCGGTTGCGGTAGAACGTCTCCGGTGGCCGGGCGAGCCCGTAGACGTCCGCCCACCACTCACCGGGTTCCGGGTCGAGGATCGTGTCCAGGTGCGACGGGTAGCGGCGGCCCGCACCGTCCCGGGTGTCGTCGCTGTCCCGCATCGGGGTGAGCACCCGACCGGACCCGTCGACCACGGCCAGCTGGAAACCGGCCACCGCGATGATCCGACGCAGCAGGGCGATGCTCGGGGTGAGCACACCCGCCTCGATCCGCCCCACCGTGCCGTGGTGCACCCCCGCCCAGCGCGCCAGTTCCCGTTGACTCGCGTCGGCACGCCGCCGGATCGCCCGCACGATCCCGCCGGCCGACCAGGGCAGGTCGTACGGTCTGCCGGGGAAGGTCGGCGGCTCGTCCCTTTCCCTGTCCGGAGCGGGACGGGAGGCCGCAGCGGGGCCGGGCGGGGATACGGGGCCGGGCGGGGCAGCAGGGGCGCGCGGGGCTGCGGGGGCGCGCGGGGCTGCGGGGGCCGGACCGGCAGCCGGGGTGGGGTGAGCGTCGGGTGCGGGTGGCAGCGCGGGGTCGGTCATGCCGCCACCGTCGCGCCCGGCCGGGCCTCGCCGCAACCCCACCGTCGTCACCTGTGGACAACGCCGCGACCTGTGGAAAACCCCCACGCTTCGCGGACTCCACTCGATCACATGGAGTTACTTCACCCCACCATCGCCTCAATTACTGCGAGCAACGCCAGCCCGAACAACCCTCTCGCCGCCAAGATCCACAAATGCGCTCTGAGCAGCTAAAACACACGCGCCTCCCCACTCCGCCCCACTACCCCACCGAAGCTTTGCTCTGCTGCCTCATCCGCGACAGACACTCACAGTGAGTGTCGCATCAGTGGCAGCAGAGCAAAGTGTGCGAGTGGGAATGGAGGGAGGAGAGCCATAAAATGCGGAGAGTAACTAGAGCGGTTGTCCGCCGAACGGATGGTCGCCGCCGATGGGACCAGCATCGCCGGCAGCAGCAGCCCGCCGACGGTTCGGGTTCAGGTCGGCGCCGGTGCCGGCGTCGCCACGGGCCGGGGCACGGCCGGGGCGGTGTCGTCGACCGGGGTCGAGGCGGGGGCGGGGACCGGGTCCAAGGCAGGGGACCGCAGGCCAAGGCCGAGGCGCGGAGGCCAGGGGGCGGAAGCCGGGAGCAGAGGCCGGGGGCGGAAGCCGGGAGCAGAGGCCGGGGGCGGAAGCCGGGAGCAGAGGCCGGGAGCAGAGGCCAGGAGCCGCGAGCCAGGGGCGGGTGGCAGGGCTGGGAGCAGAACCCGGGTGACGTGGACGAGGGTGGGCCACGCCGGTCGTGGAACGCAGCCCGCCCCGGGGATCAGTGGCGCTGGCGGAGCAGGCCGGCGGCCTCGACCGCCCAGTAGGTGAGGATGATCTGCGCGCCGGCCCGGCGGATCGAGGTGAGCGTCTCCAGCATCACCCGCTCGCGGTCGATCCAGCCGTTCGCGGCAGCCGCCTCGACAGTCGCGTACTCGCCGGAGACCTGGTATGCGGCGACCGGCACATCGACGGCGGCCCGGACCGCCGCCACCACGTCGAGGTAGGGCAGGGCCGGCTTCACCATCACCAGGTCGGCGCCCTCGGCCACGTCCAGCTCGACCTCGCGCAGCGACTCCCGCAGGTTGGCCGGGTCCTGCTGGTAGGTGCGCCGATCACCGTCGAGCGCCGACTCGACGGCGTCGCGGAACGGGCCGTAGAAGGCGGAGGCGTACTTCGCCGCGTACGCCAGCACCGCCACGTCGGTGTGACCGGCGGCGTCCAGCGCCCGGCGGACCACCCCGACCTGGCCGTCCATCATCCCGGACGGGCCGACCATGCCGACCCCGGCGTCCGCCTGGGCCACCGCCATCTCGGCGTACGCGGCCAGGGTGGCGTCGTTGTCCACCGCACCGTCGGGGGTGAGCAGGCCGCAGTGCCCGTGCGAGGTGAACTCGTCCAGACACAGGTCGCTCATCACCACGGTGGCGTCCCCGACCTCGGCCACCACGTCGCGGATGGCGACGTTCAGGATGCCGGCCGGGTCGATGCCGCCGGAGCCGGTCGGATCCCGCCGCTCGGGCACCCCGAACAGCATGATTCCGCCCACCCCGGCCCGGACCGCCTCCACGACCGCCTTGCGCAGCGAGTCCCGGGAGTGCTGGAGCACCCCCGGGAGCGACGCGATGGGACGTGGCTCGGTCAGCCCCTCCTTGACGAACATCGGCACGACCAGCTCGGCCGGGTCGACCCGGGTCTCGGAGACCAGCCGCCGCACCGCCGCGCTACGGCGCAGCCGGCGGGGCCGGATCTCGGGGTACGGCATGCTGGGCCTCCCAGTGCGGCTAGCGGAACCTCAGGGCGGTCGGCCCCTGCACCTTGGAACCGCGACGCTGCTTCGCCGGCATGGCGGCGAGCTTCTCGCGCAGTTCGACGGCGTAGGCGGCGAGCGCCTCGACCAGGTCGGGCACCGAGGCGTGCGGCGGCTGCACGTCGACCCGCAGGCCGAACTCCGTCGCGGTCTCCGCCGTCTTGGGACCGATGACCGCCACCACGGTACGCGCGTGCGGCTTGCCGGCGATACCTACCAGGTTGCGTACAGTCGAGGACGAGGTGAAGAGCACCGCGTCGAATCCGCCCGACTTGATCGCGTCCCGGATCTCGGCGGGCGGCGGGGCGGCCCGGACCGTCCGGTAGGCGGTCACGTCGTCGACCTCCCACCCGCGTTCGGTGAGCCCGGCGGCGAGCGTCTCGGTGGCGATGTCGGCGCGCGGCAGCAGTACCCGACCGACCGGGTCGAGGATCTCGTCGTGCGGGGAGAACTCGGCCAGCAGCCCCTCGGAGGACTGCTCCCCGGCGGGGATCAGCTCCGGCTGGATGCCGAACGCGCGCACCGCCTCGGCGGTGGCCTCACCGATACAGGCGATCTTGACGCCGCCGAAGTGCCGGGCGTCCAGACCGTGCTCGGCGAACTTCTCCCAGACCGCCCGGACCGCGTTGACCGAGGTGAAGACCACCCAGGCGTACCGGCCGTCGACCAGGCCCTTTACCGCCCGCTCCATCTGGGCCGGGGTCCGTGGCGGCTCGACCGCGATGGTCGGCACCTCGCACGGGATCGCCCCGTACGCGCGCAGCCGGGCGCTCATCGCCCCGGCCTGCTCCTTGGTCCGGGGGACGAGCACCTTCCAGCCGTACAGCGGGCGGTTCTCCCACCAGCTCAGCCTGTCCCGCTGGCCGACGCCCTCGCCGACGGTGAGCACCACCCGGCCGGTGAAGCCGAGTGCCGCCGCGACGAACGAGTCCACGCTCGACGTGGTGGTGTACTGCGTCTCGCCGGTGCCGTCGCCGGTCACCCCGACCCCGGTGGTGCCGTCCACCCCGGCGGCCAGCAGCCCGTCCCGGACGGCGGCCAGGTCACCGGCGTCGACCGCCAGGGCCAGTGACCCCCGGCCGACGGCGGCGGCGAGCGCGTCGAAGTCCAGCGTGCCGACGTCCTCGACGTCGGCGGCGGTGCGTACCCCGGGCAGCGGCACCCCGGCGTAGGTGGCGACGCCCTCGGCCTGGCCGACGCCCGGCACCACCTCGAAGTGCGCGGCGGTACGCGCGACCGCCTGCACCTCCTTGACCACCGAGTCGTGGCCGAACGGGTCTCCGGCGACCAGGTGCACCGCGTTGAGCCCGGAGCGGGCCGCGCTGATGAGCATCTTGGCCACGTCGCCCGGCACGCCCTCGGCGGGGCTGAACTGGGCGTCGGACCGGGCCTGGGCGCGCACGACGTCGAGCAGCGACTCGGGGACTCCCCGGTCGTACACCACCTGGTCGGCGTCGACCAGGGCGTCGTGGGCGCGGCGGGTCAGCAGGCCCGGGTCACCGGGACCGGCGCCGACGAACGCGATGCGGCCGACGGGCTTACGGGTGCGGGTCATTCTGTGCTCCCAAATTGCTGGGTCCTCGGGCCGGTGGTTCCTTCGTGGCCGAGGATCGAGTCGGCGCCGAGGTCGAGGAGTTCGGCGGCGAGTGCCTTGCCGATCTCCGCCGCGTCGGCGGGCGTTCCGGTGCGGGACAGCCGGAGGTCTCGGGAACCGTCCGGGCTGATCACCGCCCCGCGCAGGTAGATCTCGTGGACGACATCGCCTTCGGCATCCGAGCCGGTCGGCTCGCCTTCGGCGATGACGGCATAGGCGGCGACCGGGGCGGAGCACCCGGCCTCCAGGGTGGCCAGCAACGCCCGCTCCGCGGTGACCGCGGCCCGGGACGGTGCGTGATCGAGTGCGGCGAGCAGCTCGACCAGGTCGGAGTCGTCGATCCGGCACTCCACCGCCAGCGCGCCCTGGGCGGGCGCGGGCAGCATCAGCATCGGGTCGAGCGTTTCGGTGATCACGTCGGCCCGGTCGAGCCGGGCCAGTCCGGCCCGCGCCAGGACGACCGCGTCGAGGTCGGCGTCCGGGCCGAGCACCCGGCCGAGCCGGGTGTCGACGTTGCCCCGGATCGGGGTGACCTCCAGGTGCAGGCCGAGGGCGTGCAGCTGGGCGATGCGGCGCAGCGCGCCGGTGCCGACCACGGCCCCGGGCGGCAGCTCGGCGAGGGTACGGCCACCGGTGGCGACCAGCGCGTCGCGCGGATCCTGCCGGGGTGGCACCGCCGCGACGGTCAACCCGTCCGCCTGGGCGGTGGGCAGGTCCTTGTACGAGTGCACGGCGAGGTCGATGGTGCCGGCGGTCAACGCGTCGCGCAGCGCGGAGACGAAGACACCGACGCCGAGCCGCTGCACCGGCGCGGACGAGCGGTCACCGGCGGTGACCACCTCGACCAGTTCGACGGCGCGGCCGGTTGCCGCGGTGATCGCCGCGGCGACGTGGCCGGACTGGGCCATGGCCAGGGCGCTGCCCCGGGTGCCCAGGCGCAGGGGGCCGCTCATCGCTCACCTCCGCTGGACGGCTGGTCGGTGCCGGTGGTCGGGACGCCGGCCACCTCGAACGACGCGCGGCCGTCGACGGTCTCCACCACCTCCGGCACCGAGCCGACCCCGGAGGTCTGCGGCACCTGCAGGTCGAACAGCTCGCGCAGCAGTGCGGCGTACTGGTCGCCGCCCGGCTCGGCGGCGAGCTGACGGACCTTGACGGTCGGCTGGTGCAGCAGCCGCTGCACCACCCGGTGTACGGTCCGGGCGACCTCGGCGCGCTGGTCGTCGCTGAGGTCGGGGCGACGCTGGGCGAGCCGGCGCAGCTCGGCGCTGACCACGTCGTCGGCCCGGCCGCGCAGGGCGGCCACGGTGGGTGCCACGTCGGCCCCGCGCAGCCAGCTCAGGAACGCCTCGACCTCGGCGGCCACGATCCGGCCGACCTCGGCGGCGTCCGCGGCGGCCGGGCCGCCGGCGAGCAGGGTGGCCATCCGGTCGATGTCGATCACCTCCACGCCGGGCAGCGCGGCCACCTCGGGTGCGACGTCCCGGGGCACGGCGAGGTCGAGTAGCACGAGCGGCCCCCGGGCGGGGTCACGGCGGGCCAGCGCCCCGGTCACCACGTCGACGGTGAGGACCGGTTCGGTGGCCGCGGTGGCGGCCACTACGATGTCCACTGTGGAGAGCGCGGGGACGAGTTCGGCCAGCGGCACGGCGTGTGCCCCGTACGACTCGGCCAGCCGGACGGCCCGGTCGGCCCCCCGGTTGGTGACGGTGAGCGGGCCGGCGTCCCGACGGGCCAGCGTCGCCACGCTCAGCGCGCCCATCGCGCCCGCGCCGACCACCAGGGCCGGCCGGCCGGCGAGGTCGCCGTCGAGCAGCTCGGCGGTGAGGTCCAGGGCGGCGGTGACGACGCTCTGCCCGGCCCGGTCGATGTCGGTCTCGGCGTGCGCCCGCTTGCCGACCCGCAGCGCCTGCTGCATCAGCTCGTGCAGCAGCCGCCCGGCGGTGTCCGCGCCGGAGGCCCAGTGGTAGGCGTCCCGGAGCTGGCCGAGGATCTGCGCCTCGCCGACCACCATGGAGTCCAGCCCGGCGGCGACCCGGAAGACGTGGTCGACGGCGGCCGAGTCGTAGTGCACGTAGAGGTGGCTGGCGAACGCGGCGGGCGGGGCACCGGCCTGCTCGGCGAGGACGGCGCAGATGTCGCCGAGGCCGCCGTGGAAGCCGGACACCGCGGCGTACACCTCCACCCGGTTACAGGTGGAGACGAGCACCGCCTCGGCGACGTACGGCTGGGCGACCAGCCGGTCCAGGGTTCGGGTGAGGTCGGCCGGGGAGACCGCGAGCTGCTCCAGGGTGACCACGGGAGCAGTGCGGTAGGACGCGCCGACGACGAGCAGCTTCACGTGCCGATCGCCTCCTGGGTGTCGGGGGTCACGAGCCCGCCGGGCAGGGCGGTGAGGGCGGAGCCGCCGGCGGCGGGCAACGCGGTCAACGACGCCTTGCGGTGCTCGTGGAAGGACAGGATCTGCAGCTCGATGGCGAGGTCCACCTTGCGCACGTCGACCCCGTCCGGCACCGAGAGTACGCACGGCGCGAAGTTGAGGATGCTCGTGACACCGGCGGCGACCAGTTGCTCGGCCACCGCCTGGGCGGCCGGGGCGGGGGTGGCGATCACGCCGATGGAGATCGCCTCCTCGGCGGCGACCCGGGGCAGTTCGTCGATGTGCCGCACGGCCAGCCCGCTGATCATCTCGCCGACCCGGGAGGCGTCGGCGTCGAAGAGCGCCGCGATCCGGAAACCCCGGCTGGCGAAGCCGTCGTAGCCGGCCAGAGCGTGACCGAGATTACCCACCCCGACCAGGGCGACCGCCCGGCGCTGGGTGAGCCCGAGCACGAACTCGATCTGGTCGACCAGCAGGGCGACGTCGTAGCCGACCCCCCGGGTGCCGTACGAGCCGAGGTGTGAGAGATCCTTGCGGAGCTTGGCCGAGTTGACCCCCGCGGCACCGGCCAGGCCCTCGCTGGACACCGTCTCGTGACCGGCGTCGGCCAGGTTGTGCAGGGCGCGGAGATACTCGGGGAGCCGCGCGACGGTCGCCTCCGGGAGGTCCGGGAGCGCCGGTACGGCACCGGCGCGATCGGACGCGCCTGGGTGACGGTGCTGACTCATGAGACTCCGTGCGGTGCGATCCTCGGCCGACTCCGGTGCCCGGCCCGTGGGGGACCCCCGCCGGAGGCCGGGAGAACCGGCCGTGCTAGCAGGGCGCGTTGGAACTACAGAGTAGGCGCTTGTGAAGACGTGCACAAATCGCGATCTTGCCGACTCGCGGCACCCCTCCACCGGATCCTCCATTCCACAAGATCGATCGGGCACCGCAGCGGGCCACCGCGCGATTATTGCTCAATCCCGACTTCGCTCACCAATCGCGCGCAGCCGCTGACCGAGGGTGATCCGCGCCACCCTAGAGCTGAGGCGTGGTCAGGTCCCGCAGCAACCGCTCCTCCTCCACCCGCCAGTAGCCGTGCTCCTTGCCGTCGAGCAGCACCACCGGCAGCCGGTCGCCGTACTCGCGCTCCAGCTCGACGTCGCCGGTGACGTCCTTCTCCACCCACCGGTCACCGGTCACCGCGGCCACCCGCTCCAGGGCGGCCTTGGCGTCCTCGCACAGGTGGCAACCGGGCCGGGTGATCAGGGCGAGCCGGGCGTCAGTGGACATCGGGACCTCCGGGTGAGGGCGGCCGGGCTCGGCCGCGACTGGGGGCGCGCTGGAGTGGGATACCGGGCGCACCGGGTGCACAGCTTCGCACCACGCCCGCCCAGTCTCGCCCGTCCCCGGATGCGGCACACCCCGGACGGCCGAGCCGGGGCGCCGACCCGCCGCCGCGCGGTGGCTGAGTCTGACACGCCGCCGGCCGCCCGACCAGACCCGCACACCGTACGGTCACCCTGCGTCAACCGGGACGTCCCGCCGACCCGGCCGACCGACCGCCCGACACCCCCGCGCGGGGCCGGGAAACGCCGTCGACCGGACCCGTCACCGGCCGCGCCGACGCCCGGAAGACCCCACCCTGAACTGGTCATTCGTCCCCCAGCAAGCCGCGACGTGAAAGTCAACCGACGGCGACGGACAACCGGTCCGCCAGGTGTGCGCAGGGCACGCAAATACTTTGGCCCTGTGTAACGGACTTGCCACGCGCGGGTGACGTTGGCCCTATCATCACTCGGGTCGGCTCACCCCATTTGCCGTGAGTCGACACCCCTCAGCCCGAGGAGGCCCCCGTGCCTGTGCGCGCATTGGACCAGCACCTCAAGGGGAACTGCCGCGCGTCGGCACACCCCCACACGGCCCTGCCCGTCAGGGGCAGACCCGGCGCGGCGGCCTCCCGCCGCCACCCGGTCCCGGTCGTGGCGCACCCCGGGGAGGCCCGGTGACCGCCTTCGGCTACGCGGACCGTCCCACCGGTCTGACCGGACCGGCGCCCCGGGCGTCGGTCAACGAGCGGACGGACCCACCCCGCCCGGACCCGGCCTCCCGTCGGATCCACCCACGCCCGCACCACAACGAGGCGGCGCCCCGGTCCACCGCGCCGGGCGGCAACGCCACACCGGGCGGCCGGACGACCCTGCCCGCCCGGCAGCCAACCATGCCGACGCAGAGCAGACGGGTCGGCGAGCCACCCGCCCCGGCCGACCCGACCAGCGGCGAGACCGCCGTGATCCCGGTCGTCCCGGCCGACGACACCGCCGTGATCCCGGCCGTACCGACCGGGGACGACCCGCCCGACACCACCCTGCTCCCCGTCGTCCCGGCCGACGACACCGAGCTGATCCCGGCGGTTCCGGCCGACGGCACCGCGCTGATCCCGGCGGTTCCGGCCGACGGCACCGCGCTGATCCCGGCGGTTCCGGCCGACGGGCCGGCCGCCGGCCCACCCGCCACCGGGCCACCGCCCACCGGTACCCCGCCCACCGGCTTCCCCAGCCGCCCCGACCCGTCCGACCCGGCCACCGAGGTCTGGATGCTGGTCGAGCGGGCGCAGGCCGGCGAGTCCGAGGCCTTCGGGCTGATCTACGACCGGTACGTCGACACGGTCTTCCGGTTCGTCTACTTCCGGGTCGGCAACCGCCAACTGGCCGAGGACCTCACCTCCGACACGTTCCTCCGCGCCCTCAAGCGGATCGGCAGCTTCACCTGGCAGGGCCGCGACCTCGGCGCGTGGCTGGTCACCATCGCCCGCAACCTGGTCGCCGACCACTTCAAGTCCGGTCGCTACCGGCTGGAGGTGACCACCGGCGACGTGCTCGACGCCGACCGGGAGGACCGGGGGCCGGAGGGCAGTCCCGAGGCGGCCGTGGTCGAGCACATCACCAACGTGGCGCTGCTCACCGCCGTCACCCGGCTCAACCCGGAACAGCAGGAGTGCATCGTGCTCCGCTTCCTCCAGGGCCTCTCGGTGGCCGAGACGGCCCGCGCGATGGGCAAGAACGAGGGCGCGATCAAGGCCTTGCAGTACCGGGCGGTCCGGGCGCTGGCCCGGCTCCTGCCGGCCGGTTTCCAGCCCTGACCTGCGACGATGCTCACTCTTCGTGATTTCGCCCCCGGCCGCCCCGTAACCGCTGCCCGGCGCGGAGCGTTTCTCCGGATGCGACCGGTGGTTGTCCGGCGCCTCCGGACCCGTCCCGGTCCGGAGCAGCGCCGCCGACCATGACCCGGGTACGACGGCGTACGCCGCCACCGGTCGTGGGGAACCACCGCGGCCGACCGGCCGTCACCAGCGAGAGGGGGTGCCTGCGGTGGACAGCGACCTCTTCTCCCGTCGTCGGGCCGTACGCTTCGCCCAGCTTCTCGACGAGGCCAACGGCGGCCCACGCCACCACGTCCGCTCCCGCGCCGACGCCCAGCTCACCGCGCTCGTCGCGGTCGGACGTCGGCTCGTCGCCGAACGACCCGTCGTCGAGGTGGACGCCGAGTTCCGGGCCGGCCTGCGGGCCATGCTGGTCGCCGCGGCCGACCGGGACGACGCCGCCGACCCGGTCACCGGGGCGGCCCCGAAGACCACCGCCCGGGGTGCGCTGCTGGGCGGGGTGACCGCCCGACGGGCCCGCGCCCGAGGTGCCATCCTGGTCGGCATCGCGGCCGGGGCGGTCGCCGTCTCCGGCATCTCCGCCGCCAGCGAGAACGCGGTCCCGGGCGACGCCCTGTACGGCATGAAGCGCTCGACCGAACGGGCCCAGCTCGCCCTGGCCAGCTCGGACGTCAGCCGGGGGCAGCTCTTCCTCGACTTCGCCCGGACCCGGCTCGACGAGGCGGCCACCCTGCGCGACGACCCGACCGGGTTCAGCGCCGTGCTCGACGACATGGACACCGACACCCGGCAGGGCGTCCGGCTGCTCACCACCGCGGCCACGCAGCACGCCGACCCGGCGGCGCTGGACGCGGTGAACGCCTTCGTCGCCGGGCAGCGCCGAGCCGTCGGTGGCCTGCTCGACGGGGCCGGTTCCGCCGAGCGGGACCGTACCCGGCAGTCTCTCGCCCTGCTCGACACGATCCGCCGGCGCTCCGACGCGCTGCGTGCCGCGATCACCTGCGCGCTGCCCGCCCCGGTCGGCAGCGACGCCCTCGGCCCCACCCCGGCCGCCTGCCCCCTCGGCCGCTGAGCGACGGGGAGCCCCGCCCGCGCCCGTCCGACGGTGGAGCCGCCCGCCACACTTCCCGCTTCGGCCGGTCGACCGGGGTTCGCCCCGGACTAGGCTCGATACCGCAGGGTCGTCCCGTCGTCGGAGGGAGGTGCGATGGCCAGCAACCGCAGGGTCACCGTCAGCACCGACGTCCACGGACACACCGCCGGTTGGGCGGACGTCACGACGCCACCGGTGCCCCCGGATGCCCGCACCGCCGCGTTCTTCGACATCGACAACACGATGATGCAGGGCGCGTCGATCTACTGGTTCGCCCGCGGGCTGGCCGCCCGCAGCTACGTCACCACCGGTGACCTGGCCCGGTTCGCCTGGCAGCAGGCCCGGTTCCGGCTGCTGGCCACCGAGCACGCGGGTGACATGTCGCGGGCCAGGCAGGCCGCGCTCGCCTTCGTCGAGGGCTGGCGGGTCGACGACGTCGAACGGCTCGCCGAAGAGATCTTCGACGAGTTGATGGCCCCGAGGATCTGGGCCGGCACCCGTCGGCTCGCCCAGCGCCACCTCGACGCCGGCCAGCGGGTCTGGCTGGTCAGCGCCGCGCCGGTGGAGATCGGCCGGGTGATCGCCGCCCGGCTCGGCCTGACCGGTGCGATCGGCACGGTCGCCGAGATCGTCGACGGGGCGTACACCGGCCGGCTGGTGGGAGACCTGATGCACGGTCCGGCCAAGGCCGAGGCGGTCACCCGGCTCGCCGCGGTCGAGGGGCTGGACCTGGCCCGCTGCACCGCCTACAGCGACTCCCGCAACGACCTGCCGATGCTCGTCGCGGTGGGTCGGGCGGTGGCGATCAACCCGGACGGCGCGCTGCTGCGGACCGCCCGGCGACGGGGCTGGGAGGTGCGTGACTTCCGGACCGGCCGCCGGGCGGCACGGATCGCCGTACCGTCGACCGCCGCGCTCGGGTTGCTGGCCGGCGCGGTCTCCGCCGGCCTCGCGCTGCACCGACGCCGCCGCACGGCCTGACCCGGGCACCCGGGGCGGCCGACCGAGGGCCGGTCAGGGGCCGAACGGGTCGGGGCGGCGTTCGAGCAGCTGGTGCAGGGTCTGCTGGATGGTCTCGCGGACCTGGTCGGCGAGGTTGAACACGACCAGAGGATCGTCCGCCGAGTCGGTCAGGTGGGCGGTCGGGATCGGCGGACAGAACTCGATCAGCCACTTGCTCGGCAGCGGCACCATGCCCAGCGGCCCCAGCCAGGGGAACGTCGGCGTCACCGGGAAGTAGGGCAGCTTGAGCAGCCTGGCCAGCGGCTTGATGTCGGCCAGCATCGGGTAGATCTCCTCGCCGCCGACGATGGCGACCGGGACGATCGGGGTGCCGGTGCGCAGCGCCGCCGAGACGAAACCGCCCCGCCCGAAGCGTTGCAGCTTGTAGCGGTCGGCGTAGAGCTTGCCGATGCCCTTGAAGCCCTCCGGGAAGACGCCGACCAGCTCGCCGTTGCCGAGCAGCCGTTCGGCGTCCGGGTTGCAGGCGACCGTACCGCCGGTCTTGCGGGCCAGCTCGGAGACCACCGGCATTCGGAAGACCAGGTCCGCGCCGAGCAACCGCAGGTAGCGGCGGGCGGGATGCTGGTCGTGCAGGGCGGCGGAGAGGATCAACGCGTCCAGGGCCACCGTGCCGGAGTGGTTGCCGACCACCAGGCCGGCCCCGTCGGTGGGCACGTGCTCCAGGCCGGTTACCTCGGTCCGGAACCAGTCGCGGTAGAGCAGTCGCAGCAGCGGGTGGAAGACCGCCCCGGTCAGCTCCGGGTCGAACCCGAACTCGTCCACCTCGTACTGACCGGAGAGGCGGCGGCGCAGGAACGCCAGACCGGTGGCGACCCGCCGGTCCCACACGTCACCGGGCCGGTCCGCGACGGCCTCCCCGGCAGCGGCCGGATCGACGGCAGCGGCCGGATCGACGGCAGCGGCCGGATCGACGGCAGCGGGACCGGCAGCGGCCGGCACGGGCGGCGGAACGGGTGCCGACCCGTTGCGGGTCGACCCGTCGTGGGCCGGTGGGGTGGCCACGGGTGGCGCGGTGAGCCGGCGGTGGCCGTTCTGTTCGGTCACGTGCGGTCCCGGACGGCGGAGCGGATCTGCCTGATGCTCTCCAGCACCGCCTGCTCGGCCGCGGCGAGCTGCTCCCGGCCGACCACGACCCCGCCGTGGTGGGCGCGGATGAAGTCGTCGAACGCGACGGCCGTGGAGCGCGGGGTGAAGCCGTACTCCCGGGTCAGCCGGCTGGTGTCGACCACCCGGCCGTGCACGATCAGGTCGACCTGGTCCAGGCCGTAGCGGCCGAACCCGAGGTTGCGGGCGATCGCGGCGGCTCCCGACAAGCCCGGCTCCCACACCGGCACGGCCACCCGACCGGCCCGGCGGATCGCCTGGGACAGCGAGAGCACCCCCGGCCCGGCCACGTTGTACGTCCCCGGGTGGTCCTCGGCGACGGACCGGTGCAGCACCTCCAGGGCGTCGTCGAAGTGCACGAACTGGAGCCGGGGGTCACGGCCGAAGACGGTGGGCACCACCGGCCGGGAGAAGTAGCGGGTGAGCGTGGTGTCGGCGGTGGAGCCGATGAACGGGGCGAACCGCAGCACGGTCGCGGTGACGTCGGGGCGACGGCGACGGAAGCCGCGCACGTACCCCTCGATGTCGAGGATGTCGCGGCCGAAACCGCCGCGCGGCACCTCGCGCGGCTCGGTCTCCTCGGTGAAGACCGCCGGGTCGCGGAAGGACGCCCCGTAGGCGGCAGTCGACGACCGGACCACGAGTTTGCGCAGCCGGGGTGCCCGCTGGCAGGCGGCGAGCAGCTGCATGGTGCCGATGACGTTCTGTTCCTTCATCGCCGGCCGGCCGCCGTGCTGCGGGTCGGGGGCGGTCGCCAGGGCCAGGTGGACTACGGCGTCGACGTCCAGGTCGGCCAGCAGCCCACCGAGCGAGTCGAGGTCCAGACGGATCCGTTCGACCCGGTCGAGCAGGCCGGTGATCTCGGGACCGGGGGTGACCGGGTCGACGCCGATGACCCGTTCGATGCGGGGGTCGGTGGCGAGCCGGGCGGCGACGTGCGCGCCCAGGTAGCGGCCGACCCCGGTCACGACGACGACCCCCGGGGCACCTGAGGTGCCTCCGGGGGTCATCGCGCACGCCCTGACCGGCAGGAGGGACCGAGCCGGGATGTCCGCGGCCTGATCACCTGAGCCTCCGAGGGTCGACAGTTGGCAAGCGGCACCGCGCGCCGGGTGGTGGCCCGGCGGCGGGTCACTTGCCGAGACGGCGACGCTGGACGCGGGTCTTGCGCAGCAGCTTGCGGTGCTTCTTCTTAGCCATGCGCTTGCGGCGCTTCTTGACCACCGAGCCCATACGACAGCCTTTCAATGCAACGTTCGGGGCGGACCCTCGGCGTCGAGATGGTGACGCCGGTGGCCGCTTGCGGACAACGGACCTGGACCAGCGTGGTGGCAGCGGGGCGCACCGGCGGACGGTCAGGATCGGCTCCAGGGTAGCCGCAGAGCGTCAGCCGGACCAACGCGCCCCCGTCGATGCCCGTTACGTCACCCTCGGCGGGGTCAGGCGGTCTCCTGGAACGCCCCGCGCAGATAGTCGTGCACCGCGTGCTCGGGCACCCGGAACGACCGGCCCACCCGGACCGCGGTGAGTTCACCGCTGTGCACCAGGCGATAGACCGTCATCTTGGACACCCGCATCACCGAGGCCACCTCGGCGACCGTGAGGAACCTGACGTCCGACAACCGACCGTCGGCGGACTGCGACCCGGCCATGGCTCACCCGACCCATCCCATGCCCGGCGCGCGCCACCCGACGGAGCTCCCGTGCGGGCCGGCAACGCGCGTGTTACCAGTACGGTAGCGGGACGTCTGTGACCTGCGCGATCCCTTCCGGCAACTGATCCCGGGAGAGCCGGCGTTCACCCGGTCGTGACCTGGCCTTTTCCGCTGGGGTGCGTCATACGTCCGAAAAATCGGTCCGTTCCCGGCTCACCGGCGGGCGGGCACCCGCCGGGCACCGGCCGGCGGGCACCCGCCAGCTCACTTCTTCGAGGCCAGCGCCCGGCCGAAGAACGCCAGGTTCGCCGGCCGCTCGGCGAGGCGGCGCATCAGGTAGCCGTACCAGTCGTCCCCGTACGGCAGGTAGGTACGCACCGTGTAGCCCTCGCCGGCCAGTCGGGCCTGCTCGTCGGGGCGGATGCCGTACAGCATCTGGAACTCGAACTCGCCCGGCCCCCGGTCGAACCAGCGGGCCCGGTCCTCGCCGATGGCGATCAGGCGCGGATCGTGGGTGGCCAGCATCGGGTAGCCGGCGCCGGACATCAGCACGTTGAGACAGCGCACGTACGACTTGTCCACCTCGCGGGCCGACTGGTAGGCCACCGACTCCGGCTCGGAGTACGCGCCCTTGCACAGCCGCACCCGCGACCCCACGCCGGCCAGCTCCCGGCAGTCCGACTCGGTACGCCGCAGGTAGGCCTGGAGCACCGCACCGGTCGACGGGTGGTCCTTGCGCAGCTTGGTCAGCGCGTCCAGGGTCGAGTCGGTGGTGGTGTGGTCCTCCATGTCCAGGGTGACCGTGGTGCCCGCCTGGTCGGCCGCCACGCAGATCGCCCGCGCGTTGTCGTACGCCAGTTGCTCGTCGAAGCGCTGGCCGAGGGCGGACAGCTTCACGCTCACCTCGGCGGCCGGGGTCAGCCCGGCGGCGGCGAGCGCCCGCAGCAGGGTGAGGTACTCGTCCCGGGTGGCGACGGCCTGCTCTGCGGTGACGGTGTCCTCGCCGAGGTAGTCGAGGGTGACCGCGAGGCCGTCGGCGACGAGTGCGCGGGTCGCGCGCAGCGCGTCGTCGGTGCCGGTGCCGGCGACGAACCGGCGGACGACGTCCCGGGTGAGCGGGGCCGTCGCGACGAGCCGCTCGACCTGGGATGACCGGGCGGCGGCGAGGATGATGGAACGGAGCATGAGCCGAGCGTAACGCCCGTCGGCACGACGACGCCCGGCGGCGGCCGGTCCGCGCCGGGCCGGGTGCCCACCGCCACATCGGGGCGCGCCGGTCAGGTTCCAACCGCGTCACAGGCTCCGGTCCGGGGGCGCGCGGATGGCACCGATCGGTTACAACCATGAACGTGGAACGACACCCCCGTCGCCGGCTGCGGTCGGCCTCCGTGCAGCTCGGGGCGCTCACCGCCCTGGCGCTCGCCCTGTCCGGCTGTAATCTCACCTCCGACGACGACGATGACGACTGCGCCCTCGGCCCGGTCGGCGGTGGGGACACCGTCGCGCTCGCCATGCGGGTGCCGACCGCCGGCGTCCAGCCCCGGGCCGCCGCCGGAGACCCGGGGGCCGGCGTGCTGCCCGAACGTGGCGGCTTCGGCACCCACCTCGCCTCCTGCGGAGGCTGACGGTGCATCGGGAGCAGGTCACCCCCCGCCCGGACTTCGACGCCGTGATCCGCACCCAGGGCCTGGTGTACGTCGACACCGAGCTGCCCGACGGCGAGATCATGTCGTACTGGGACGAGACCGCCGCGTACGCCTTCGACCTCGACGAGGTGCTGCGGTTGGAGGAGGCGACGGAGGAGCTGCACCGGATGTCGGTGGCCGCCGCCGAGCACGTGGTGGCCCGCCACCGGTACGCCGAGTTCGGCATCCCGGACTGGGCGGCGCAGGCGGTGGCCCGGTCGCTGCACGAACGTCCGCCCACCCTGTACGGCCGGTTCGATCTCGCCTACGACGGCTGCTGGCCGCCGAAGCTGCTGGAGTACAACGCCGACACCCCGACCGCGCTGGTCGAGGCGAGCATCGTGCAGTGGTACTGGCTGGAGGAGACCCGCCCGCACGCGGACCAGTGGAACAGCCTGCACGAGCGCCTGGTGGGGGCGTGGGCGAAGATCGGCGCCGGCCTGCACGACCGGCGGGTGCACGTGTGCTGGTCCAACGAGGAGGATTCCGGCGAGGACCAGATCACCGCGGGCTACCTGGCCGAGACGGCCCGGCAGGCCGGGCTGGACGTGACGCTGCTGCCGATCCAGCACGTCGGCTGGGACGGCCGGCGCTTCGTCGACGCCGCCGACCGGCCGGTCACCACCTGCTTCAAGCTCTACCCGTGGGAGTGGATGCTGGCCGAGCCGTACGGCCGCCCGGCGCTGGACCCGGGCACCCCGACCACCTGGATCGAGCCGGCCTGGAAGCTGCTGCTGTCGAACAAGGCGCTGCTGGCCGTGCTCTGGGAGCTGTTCCCGGGGCACGAGTACCTGCTGCCGGCCTACCTGGACTCGCCGCGCGGCATGCCGGAGTACGTGGCGAAGCCGCTGCTCGGCCGGGAGGGCGGCTCGGTACGCATCGTCACCGGCGACACCGAGATCAGCAACCCGGGGATCTATGGCGACGAAGGCTTCTGCTATCAGGAGTTCCGGGCGTTGCCGCAGTTCGACGGGGGTCGCATGGTGCTGGGAAGCTGGATCGTCGACGGCGAGTCGGCCGGGGTCGGCATCCGGGAGAGCGAAAGTCTGATCACCGACGGTTACGCGCGCTTCGTGCCGCACTACATCGACGCGCCGCGTGTTCCGTGAGTCGTCTACCGTTGGTCGGGTGAACTTCGACGCGTACGCCCGGACCGGGGTCGACCTCGTCAACTCCCGGCTGGACGACCTCGACGACCTGCGTGCCCTCTTCCCGGACGACAACGCCTGGATGCGCGACGAAGTCGCCGACCGGGACCTGGCGGTCTTCCGGCGGGCGCAGAAACGGCTGCGGGACGTCTTCGAGTACGGCACCTCGGGCCGCGACGCCCAGGCGGTGGCGGAACTGAACGCCATGCTGGAGGCGTTCCCGGTGCAACCGCGCATCTCCGGCCACGACTCCAGCGACTGGCACATGCACGTGACCAGCCGCGGCGCCTCGGTCTCGTCGGAGTACCTGGCCGGCGCGGTGTGGGGCCTGTCGGTCTGGCTCTGCGAGTACGGCAGCGCCCGGTTCGGGGTCTGTGCCGACGACCGCTGCGGCAACGTCTACCTGGACACCTCGTCCAACTGCTGCCGCCGGTTCTGCTCGGACCGCTGCGCCACCCGCTCCCACGTGGCCGCCCACCGCGCCCGCAAACGCGCCGCCGAACAACCCACCCTCACCCCCGTCCCCTGACCCACCCCCAACCCCCGAACCTCCCACCCCACCCCTCCCCACGGCCTCCCCTCGGGGGCGTTGATTCGGGGGCGTTGATCAAGAGATTCAGGTCAGATTCACTGCGGCGGATGACCCAAACCTCTTGATCACATGACCCAAACCTCTTGATCACCGGGGCGGGCCGGCCGGGGCGGGCCGGCCGGAGCCGGCCGGCAGCAGGCCGGCAGCGGGGGGCCGGCAGCGGGCCGGCGGCGGAGGCGGCACGCGGAGGGACGAGGGCAGGGGCGCAGGGGGCGCGCGGAGGGGGAAGGGGAGCCGGGAGGGCGTGCGGGTCAGGCGTTGAGGGGGGTGGTGGCGGTGAGGTGGGCGCGGGCGAAGGCGAGGGACTCACGGAGGTCGGCCTCGCGGACGCCACGGCTCCTGGCGCCCCGGGTGGTGACCTCCACCGCGACCGAGCCGGTGAAGCCGCGCCCGGCCAGGGAGCGGAGCAGCTCGGCGCAGGGCTGGGTGCCCCGGCCGGGGACCAGGTGCTCGTCGCGGCCCTCGCCGGTGCCGTCGCCCAGGTGGACGTGGGCCAGGCCGGCGCCCATCCGGTCGGCCATCGCCAGTGGGTCGCTGTGCGAGGCGGCGCAGTGCGACAGGTCGAGGGTGTACGCGGGGTAGCCGACCTCGGTCGGATCCCAGCCGGGCGCGTACGGCACGAACTGCCGTCCGGCCATCCGGACCGGGTACATGTTCTCCACCGCGAAGTGCAGCCCGTCGAACCGGGTGGCGACGGTGTCCAGCCCGTCGGCGAAGTGCCGGGCGTAGTCGCGCTGCCAGGTGAACGGCGGGTGCACCACCACCGTCGGCGCCTCCAGCGTGTCGGCCAGCTCGGCGGCCCGCCGCAGCCGCTCCCACGGGTCGGGGCTCCACACCCGCTGGGTGACCAGCAGGCAGGGGGCGTGCACCGAGAGCACCGGCACGCCGTAGTGCGCGGCGAGCCCGCGCAGCGCGCCGGCGTCCTGGCTGACGGCGTCGGTCCAGACCATCACCTCGACGCCGTCGTAGCCGAGCGTCGCGGCGAGCTGGAACGCCGCCGCGGTCCGTTCGGGGAAGACCGAGGAACTGGACAGGAGCACCGGGACGCGGGAAGTCACCCCCCGAGGGTAGCCCGGGGTGTCACCACGCTTCGGGACGAGCAACCGCAAAAGCCCCGCGACCACCGGCGTACGTCACATCGGTACGAGCTGATCCAACCGTCTGAGGATGACGCCCTCACGCAGCGCCCATGGGCAGATGTCCACCGCCGGCAGGTCGAACCGGCGCAGCACCGCCTCGGCCACCACCGCGCCGGCCAGCAGTTGGTGCGCCCGGCCGGCGCTCACCCCTTCCAGCTCGGGCAGCTGGGCCGGCGGGATGTGCCGGACGAACCCCAGCACCTGCCGTACCCCGGTCCGGGTGAGGCTGCGACGGGTCCACAGGCCCGCCGAGGAGGGTGCCGCCCCGGCCAGCCGGGCCAGCGTCCGGAACGTCTTGGAGCTGGCCACCGGGCGGTCCCAGCCGACCCCGGCCAGCTTCTCCACCACCGGGTCGAGCTGCGCGTCGACGTACTCCCGTAGCTCCTCCACGGCCTCGGCGGTGGGTGGCGTCGACCCGGACGGGTCGACGTGCAGCCGCTCCCGGCTGAGCCGGCCGGCCCCCAGCGGCAGCGACACCGCCACCTCCGGGTCCTCGTCGATGCCGGCGGCCAGCTCCAACGAACCGCCGCCGATGTCCATCGCCAGCAGCCGCCCCGCCGACCAGCCGAACCACCGCCGGACCGCGAGGAACGTCGCCCGCGCCTCGTCCGCACCGGAGAGCACCTCCAGCCGTACGCCGGTCTCCTCCCGGACCCGGGTCAGCACCTCGGCCGCGTTGGTGGCGTCACGCACCGCGCTGGTCGCGAAGGCCAGCAGGTCGTCGGCGGCCAGGGCGGTGGCCGCCGCCCGGGCCGCGCCGACCGCCTCGACCAGCCCGTCGGCCCCGGCCCGGGTGAGTGCGCCGTCCGGTCCGATCTGCTCGGCCAGCCGCAGCACCACCTTCTCGGAGTGCGCCGCCCACGGATGCGCGCCGTGGTGGGCGTCGACCAGGAGGAGATGGACCGTGTTGGAACCGACGTCGAGCACACCCAGCCGCATGAGAAGACCCTAGGGCCAAGACGTTTCCCCGGCTCGCCGGCCCGGCCGACCGGCCCCGCGTACCCTGGTCCGGGTGACGAGCCAGGTTGAGCTGCACGTGCTGGTGGACGACCCCGGCGATCCGCGGAGCCGGGAGGTGGCGCTGGACTTCCCCCGGGAGTGGATCGAATTCGTCGACCCGGCCGACGGGCGGCACCTGGTCCGCGCCGACCTCACCTGGCTGCTGTCCCGCTGGACGTGCATCTTCGGTCGGGGCTGCCACGGCATCGTCGCCGGCCGGGCCGCCGACGGCTGCTGCTCGCACGGCGCGTTCTTCACCGACACCGACGACGAGAAGCGGGTCCGGGCCGCGGTCAAGCGGCTCACCCCGCAGACCTGGCAGCACTTCCGTCGGGGTACGAAGAACTGGACCGCGACCGACACCATCGACGGCAAGAACCCGGCCCGGCGGACCGCCACCCGGGGCGAGGACGCGCCCTGCGTGTTCCTCAACGACGCCGACTTCCCCGGTGGGGGCGGCTGCGCGCTGCACGGCCAGGCGCTGCGCGACGGGGTGCACCCGCTGGAGTACAAGCCGGACGTCTGCTGGCAGCTACCGGTCCGTCGGGACCAGGAGTGGACCACCCGGCCCGACGACACCAAGGTGCTGGTCTCGACGCTGGCGGAGTTCGACCGGCGGGGCTGGGGCTCCGGCGGGCACGACCTGGACTGGTGGTGCACCTCCTCGACCGACGCGCACGTGGGCGCCGAGCCGATGTACCTGTCGTACGCCCCGGAGCTGACCGCGCTGATCGGCGAGCCCGCGTACGCGAAGCTGGCCGAGCTGTGCGCGGCCCGGCTGCGCCAGGGCCAGATCGCCCCGCACCCGGCCAGCGGCCAGGGGTGAACCGGGGCGACGGTCCGTCGCCCCGGCGCACCGGACGGCCTACGGCTCGAACTTGTAGCCCAGCCCCCGCACGGTGACGATGAACCGGGGGGCGGACGGCTCCGGCTCGATCTTGGAACGCAGCCGCTTGACGTGCACGTCCAGCGTCTTGGTGTCGCCGACGTAGTCGGCACCCCAGACCCGGTCGATGAGCTGCCCCCGGGTGAGCACCCGGCCGGCGTTGCGCAGCAGCAGCTCCAGCAGCTCGAACTCCTTGAGCGGGAGCTGCACGGCCGCCCCGTCGACGGTCACCACGTGCCGTTCGATGTCCATCCGGACCGGGCCGGCGGCCAGCGTCGGCGCTCCCGACTCGGTCACCTCGGGGCTCTGCCGGCGCAGCACGGCCCGGATCCGGGCCACCAGCTCCCGGGGCGAGTACGGCTTGGTGACGTAGTCGTCGGCGCCGATCTCCAGCCCGACCACCTTGTCGATCTCGCTGTCCCGGGCGGTGACCATGATGATCGGCACGTGCGAGCGCTGTCGCAGCTGCCGGCAGACCTCCGTCCCGGACATCTCCGGGAGCATCAGGTCGAGCAGCACGATGTCCGCGCCGGTCCGGTCGAACTCGGTGAGGGCAGAGGTGCCCGTCGCGGCGACGGACACCTCGAAACCCTCCTTGCGGAGCATGTACGACAAGGCGTCGGAGAACGACTCCTCGTCCTCGACCACCAGTACGCGGCTCACAGGGGGTGTTTCCTTTCCTACGGTCAGGCCTGGCGCAGTTCGGCCGGGCCGGGCTCGATACCAGCGGACGGCAGTATCGTCTCCAGGTCGTCCGGAGGGCTGGCGGGTAGCCGGAGGGTGAATGTCGACCCCCCTCCCAGCGTGCTCGCCACCTCCACCCGGCCGCCATGGTTGCTGGCGATGTGTTTGACGATGGCCAGGCCGAGGCCGGTGCCACCGGTGGCGCGGGACCGGGCCTGGTCGGCCCGGTAGAACCGCTCGAAGATCCGGTCGACGTCGGTGGGGGCGATCCCGATCCCCTGGTCGGTGACCGAGACCGTGACGTGGTCGGCGTCCGCCCGGGCGGTGACCCGCACGACGGTGTCCTCGCCGGAGTAGGTGATCGCGTTCTCCACGAGGTTGGACACGGCGGTGGCGAGCTGGCTGTCGCTGCCGTAGGCGGTCAGCCCGCGCTCCCCCTCGGTCACCACCTGGATCCGGCGGGCGGTGGCCGAGGTGCGGGTCCGGTCGAGCACCTCGGCGATCACCCAGTCGACAGCGACGGGTTCCGGCGCGGGTTGCGGCTCGGCGCCCTGGAGCCGGGTCAGCTCCAGCAGCTCCTGCACCAACCGCCCGAGCCGGGTGGACTCGTGCTGGATCCGCTCGGCGAACCGGCGGGCGGCCAGCATGTCCTCGGAGAGTTCCGGGGCACCGTCGGTCGGCTCGGTGGCGTCGACCAGGGCCTCGCCGAGCAGCTGCAACGCCCCGATCGGGGTCTTCAGCTCGTGGCTGACGTTGGCCACGAAGTCCCGCCGCACCCGGGCCAGCCGGTGCGACTCGGTGACGTCGGCGGCCTCGACGGCGATGTATCCGCCGCCGATGCCCATCGCCCGCAGGTGCACGCCGAGCGGGTTCTCCCCCGCGTTGTCGCGGCCCCGGGGCAGGTCGAGCTCGATCTCGCGGCGCACCCCGGTCCGCCGCACCTGCCCGGCGAGGGTACGGATCAGCGGATGGGCCGCGATGGAGCCGGGGGTGGCGCCGGTTCGGAGCAGGCCCATCGCCCGCGCGGCCGGGTTCACCAGCACCGGCACGTCGTCCGGGCCGAGCACCACGACGCCGGCGCGCAGTGAGTCGATGGTCTTGCGGCCGAGTCCGCTGAGCCCACCGGACTGGTCGTCGGGAATCGCAGGCCTCCCCATGTTGCGGCGGGAGCTCTCGCCCCCGGCCGACGCCGCCCGGCGTAGCCGGTCACGGACGGATCCCGGCAGCAGCAGCCCGGCGACCAGTCCGGTCACCAGAGCCACCACGATCGCCACCGCCCATTCCACCCGGCGATCGTAGGGTCATTGTTAACCTGGCTATCGCCCAGAACGGGACGAAAGACACTCGCTTCGGAAGAAGTTCACCCGTGGTCCCCGTGCCGTTCATCCGGGTTCATCTCGGGTCCGTCGCGCCCGCCTACGGTGGGTTCCGCACCTGCTCAACCCGTACGCCGACGGTCCTGGTGGCCACCGGCGGCACCGACCCCAGGAAGTGACGATGCGCGACGAGTTCCGGGCCGACCTGCAGATTGTCAGCCAACTGCTGGTGGACATGGCGGAGGCGGTGCGCGCCGCGATGCGCCAGGCCACCCGCGGCCTGCTCACCGCCGACCGCGAAGCGTCCGAGACCGTGATCGCGCGGGACGCCGAGATCGACAACCTCTACCAGCACGTCGAGGAGCGGGTCTGCGACCTGCTCGCCCGGCAGGCCCCGGTCGCCTCCGACCTGCGCGCGATGATCACCGCCCTGCACGTGGCGGCCGACCTGGAGCGGATGGGCGACCTGGCCGACCACGTGGCGAAGACCGCGCTGCGCCGGCACCCGTCACCGGCGGTGCCGGCCGAGCTGCGGCCGGTCTTCACCGACATGGCCTCGGTCGCCGACCGGATGGCCGAGAAGATCGGCAAGGTGCTGGCCACCCCCGACGCCGACATCGCCGCCGAGCTGGACCGCGACGACGACGTGATGGACGACCTGCACAAGAGCCTGTTCGGTGTGCTGCTCGGCGACGACTGGCCGTACGGGGTGGAGACGGCCATCGACGCCACCCTGCTCGGCCGCTTCTATGAGCGGTTCGCCGACCACGCGGTCAACGCCGGCGAGCGGGTGGTCTACCTGATCACCGGGGAGACCGCCCCCGCCACGAGCTGACCCCCACCGCCCGGCGACGGGGCAGTGCTCCCGGCCCGCCGAGGGGGCCATGCTCCCGGCCCGGCGACGGGAAGGGCTCCCGGCCCGGCGACCGCCGCCGGGCCGGGAGCCCTTCAGCCAGGTCAGCGACCCTGGTTGGCGACCGCGGCGGCGGCCTCCCTGGCGGCGTCGGGGTCGAGGTAGGCGCCGCCCAGGGTGATCGGGCGCAGCTGCGGGTCGAGGTCGTAGCGCAGCGGGATGCCGGTGGGAATGTTCAGCTTGGCGATCGCGGAGTCGGAGATCTGGTCGAGGTGCTTGACCAGGGCGCGCAGCGAGTTGCCGTGCGCCGCCACCAGCACCGTCCGGCCGGCGAGGATGTCCGGCACGATCGAGTCGTACCAGTAGGGGAGCATCCGCGCCACGACGTCCTTGAGGCACTCGGTGCGCGGCATCAGGTCGGTCGGCAGCAGCGCGTACCGCGGGTCACCGACCTGCGAGAACTCGTCGTCGTCGGCGATCGGCGGCGGCGGGGTGTCGTACGAGCGACGCCAGAGCATGAACTGCTCCTCGCCGTACTCGTCCAGGGTCTGCTTCTTGTTCTTGCCCTGCAGGGCGCCGTAGTGCCGCTCGTTGAGCCGCCACGACCGGCGCACCGCGATCCAGTGCCGGTCGGCGGCGTTGAGCGCCAGCTCGGCGGTGCGGATCGCCCGGCGCATCACGCTGGTGTGCACCACGTCCGGCAGCAGGCCGTGCTCACGCAGCAACTCGCCGCCCCGGCGTGCCTCCGCCTCCCCCTTGGCCGTCAGGTCGACGTCGACCCAGCCGGTGAAGAGGTTCTTCGCGTTCCAGTCGCTCTCGCCGTGCCGCAGCAGGACCAGCGTCCCGACGGTGGGCCCCTCGCTCGCAGTCATGCCGATCATCCTGCCGCACCCGGCGCGGGGACACGCGGGCGGTTCCGGTGACGACCACCACGTGGAAAACCCGGTGACCGGGATCGGACCCCGAAACTAGGTTGTAAGGCGCTGCTAGGAAGACGGTCATTACCGGAGCGGGGGACGGGCGTGCGCGGGGTGGGAAGCTGGTTCCGGGAGACCACCGGCGGGCTGCCGAGGGCCTTCTGGTACCTCTGGGCCGGCACCCTGATCAACCGGCTCGGCTCCTTCGTGCTGATCTTCCTGGCCATCTACCTGACCCAGGCCCGTGACTTCTCCGCCGCCCAGGCCGGCCTGGTGATCGGCCTGTGGGGGGTCGGCGGCGCGGTGGGCACCACCGTGGGCGGCACCCTCGCCGACCGGTGGGGGCGGCGGCCCACCCTGCTCACCGCCCACCTGGGCGCGGCCACCATGATGCTCGCGCTCGGCTTCGCCCGGCCGCTCTGGGCGGTGGCGGCGGGCGCGTTGCTGCTGGGTACGTTCGCCGAGGCGGCCCGCCCCACCTTCGGGGCCATGATGATCGACGTGGTGCCGGAGCGGGACCGGTTGCGGGCCTTCTCGCTGAACTACTGGGCGATCAACCTGGGCTTCGCCTGCGCCGCCGTGCTCGCCGGGCTGGCCGCCGAGGCCGGCTACCTGCTGCTGTTCGTGGTGGACGCGGCCACCACCCTGGTCGCCGCGCTGATCGTCTTCGTCCGGGTCGGCGAGACCCGCCGTACCCCGGCGACCGGGCCGGCCAGGCAGCCGGCCGGCGGGCCGCCGCGGGCGGGCGCGCTGCGCACCATCGCCGCCGACCGGGTGTTCCTGGGGCTGGTCGTGCTCAACCTGCTCGGCGCGCTGGTCTTCCTCCAGCACATCTCGATGCTGCCGATCGCGATGGGGGACGCCGGGCTCTCCCCGGCCACCTACGGCGCGGTGATCGCGCTCAACGGCGTGCTGATCGTGGCGGGCCAGCTCTTCATCCCCCGGCTGATCCGGGGGCGGAGCCGGTCCCACGTGCTCGCCCTCGCCGCGGTGGTGATGGGGGTCGGCTTCGGGCTGACCGCGTTCGCCGACGCCGCCTGGTTCTTCGGGCTCGCCGTGCTGATCTGGACGCTCGGCGAGATGCTCAACTCCCCGTCCCACGCCACCCTGATCGCCGAACTCTCCCCGGCCGAGCTGCGCGGTCGCTACCAGGGCGTCTTCTCGCTCTCCTGGCAGCTGGCCGGCGCGATCGCCCCGGTGCTCGGCGGGCTGGTCCGGGAACACGCCGGCAACGCCACGCTCTGGCTGGGCTGCGCCGGGCTGGGCGTGGTGACCGCGCTGGGCCACCTGCTCTCCGGGCCGGCCCGGGAACGCCGGGCGAGCCTGCTGCGCGGCTCCGCCGCGCCGGTCACCGACATCGCGCCACCGGTCCCCCAGGCCGCCGAGGCCGCGGTGACCGTACCCCCCGCGCCGGCTCCGGCCCGCACCCCCGGCTGACGCCGACGGGGAGCGGGGACACCCCGCAGGGCAGACCCGAGAGGGCAGGGTGGCAGACCCGGCAAAGCCGGGAAAAAACGGCCGAGCGCCCACCGTCGACCGGAACGTCGCGGTGGGCGCTCGTACCGCCTGCCCGGCGGCGGCGGGCGACCCTCACCCCCGTAAGCGTCGCCCGCTCGCGCCGCCGGTTCCCGGGTGGCACCGTCCCCCAACGGTGTGCTCCACCCATGTGCGCCTCGCCCGGTGCACGGATCTGATCGATCCGCCGCTCCCCCGAACGTTTCCGAGCGTGGCGCGGTGCAATAAAGTTAGTTCGCCCGGTTTCCGGATACAACCCGCGAGCACTGTTTCGCCGGTCACAACACCCCTGGTCCGAGCTGGGGTGTCGCCGTTCCGGGTCACCTGACTGCCAACACGCGGCTACCCGGCAGCCATTCCGGTAAACGCCTCAACCGTCTTCCCGATCGGGTGACTCGGTCCGGAAGAAGTTGCTCTGCCGGCCGTCCCGCAACTGCTCCTGGAAGATCAGGTTGAGCCGGCGGCCGTCGAACGTCCGGAACCAGTCGTTCCAGCTCACCACCTGCACCCGACGGCTCTCCCGGTAACCCGGGATGTCGAAGGTGAGCACCCCCGGCCGGCCGTCGCGCTCGGTGCCGGCGATGGTCGCCGGCCTGGCCCCCCGGGCCGCGGCCCAGTTCCGGATCACCTGGTGGTTGGTGGTGACCAGGCTGCGCCCGGGACGCTCCGGCCGGTCCGCCGGCGAGGAGATGAGCTGCGCCGACCGGACCGACCGGGAGGTGGACCGCCCGGTACGGACACCCGGGGAGCGGGTGGCCCGCGCCGCCGGTGCCGCCTTCGCCGCCGACCGCGCCGGGCCGGCCCTGCGCGCCGGGGCCGCCTTGGCCCGCGCCGGGGCCGCCTTGGCCCGCGCCGAGGTCGTCTTTGCCCGCGCCGCGGCGCTCCGGCGGGCCGGGGCGGCCCTGCCGGCGGCGGTCGTCGCGCCCGCGCTCGTGCGGGCGGTGTTCCGGCGGGTGGGCGCCCGACCGGACGGGCCGGTGCTGCGCCGCGCCGCGCCGCCGCCCCGGACCTCCGAACGCAACGTCCGGACGAGGGTCTTCACCAGTTCCGGCTTGCGCAGCGCGGAGATCCCGGAGATCCCCCGCCGACGCAACTGGCCCCGAAGGTCTTCGACCTTCATCCGGGAGATCTCCGCCTCGGAGATGCCCGGCGTGTTCGGGGTCCGGTTGCCGGTCCGACGCGTGGTCGAGGTCGCCGTCGCACCGCGACCTGAGCTGTTCCGCTGAGCCATCACACGCTCCTCGACAGTCCGTCCTCGGCCTGCGGCGGGTCTCCACACTGCCGCACCGCAGCGGTGCGGCATACCCGTCAGGACCGGTCCGAACCTCCGGGGGACGGCTCGAAGAGGTGGGCGAAGGCGGCGAGGTTGGCGGTCGACTCGCCCCGCTTGACCCGCCACTCCCACTCCCGGCGGATGGAGCTGCCGAAGCCGATCTCCAGCATGGTGTCGAAGGACTCGTCGGCGTAGCTGAGCACCGCCCCGAACAGCCGGTCCAGCTCGTCGGCGTCGACGCCGGACGGGTTGACCCGGCCGGTGAGGTAGACGTCCCCGACCGCGTCGATCGAGAACGCCACCCCGTACATCCGGGCGTTGCGCTGGAGCAGCCACGACCACAGCTCCTCGCGCCGCTCGTCGGGCTGGCGCATCACGAACGCCTCGATCCGCAGCGCGTGCTCGCCGACGAAGAGGTTGCAGATCGTCTTGAGCTTGTGGGTGCCGGGCAGGGTGACCGCGTACGAGCCCTCGCCGGTGGCTTCCCAGTCGAGTTCCCGCTCGGTGCAGAACGACTCGATCAGGGCCGCCAGCTCGCTCTTCGGGCTCATCGCACCCACTGTACGGGCGGGCTGGCGAGCCCACCGGACGACGCCGGGGTGGCCGGGGTCACCACGAGCCGGTGAGCGCCGGACCCCCGGCCAGCCGGGCCGCCAGCCGCTCCCGGTGCCCGGTGACCGCCTCGCCGTAGACGGCGAGCAGCCCGGAGACGGTGCGTTCCCAGGAGAACCCCTGCGCGTGCCGGGCGGCGGCCCGCCCCAACGCCTCCCGACCGGCCCGGTCGGGGAGCAGCCGGGCCAGCGCACGAGCCCAGTCGGTGGGGTCGTGGCCGTGCACGAGCACGCCGCTGACCTGGTCGCGTACCGCGGTGACCAGGCCACCCACCGCGGCGGCGACCACCGGGGTGCCGCAGGCCTGCGCCTCCAGGGCCACCAGGCCGAACGACTCGTTGTGCGAGGGCACCGCCACCAGGTCGGCGGCCCGGTAGAGGGCCGGCAGGTCGTCACCGGTACGCGGGGGCAGGAAACGCACCCGGTCGGCGACGCCCAGCGAGCCGGCCAGCTCGATCAGCGAGGTGGGCCGGTCCAGGCCGCTGCCGCTGGGGCCACCGCAGATCACCACGGTCACCTGGTCGGCCAGCGCCGGATCCCGCTCCCGCAGCGCCGCGACCGCGCGGACCAGCACGTCGGGGGCCTTCAGCGGCTGGATCCGGCCGACGAACGCGACGACGTACCCGCTGGTGGGCAGGCCCAGCCGGCGGCGGGCGGCGTGGGACGCGGCGACCCGGTCCCCGGCGGCGGGGCGGAACCGGTCCAGGTCCACCCCCGGCTCGACGACCGCGACCCGGGCCGGGTCGGCGGCGTACCGGTCGATCAGGTCGGTCGCCTCCACCCGGGTGTTCGCCACCAGCCGGTCGGCCTCGGCGACCACCTGTTCCTCGCCGATCACCCGGGCCTTCGGCTCCGGCCGGTCACCGGCGGCGAGCCGGGCGTTCTTGACCTTGGCCAGGGTGTGCGCGGTGTGCACCAGCGGCACCCCCCAGCGCTCCTTGGCCAGCCAGCCGACCTGCCCGGAGAGCCAGTAGTGCGAGTGGATCAGGTCGTAGTGCCCCGGTGGGCGGGCCGCCTCGGCCCGCAGCACCCCGGCGGTGAAGGCGCAGAGCTGTCCGGGCAACTCCTCCTTGGTCAGCCCCTCCAGCGGGCCGGAGGTGACGTGCCGGACGTGCACCCCGGGGGCCATCTCCACCACCGGCGGCAGGTCACCGGAGGTGGCCCGGGTGAAGATCTCCACCTCGACGTTCGCCTCGGCGAGCCGGCGGGCGACCTCCAGGATGTAGACGTTCATGCCGCCCGCGTCGCCGGTGCCCGGTTGGTGCAGCGGCGAGGTGTGCACCGACAGGGTGGCGATCCGGCGGGGCCGGGGCCACGGCAGGGCACCTCGCTGACGACCGACACCGGTGTGCTGATCCGCCACGTCCGCTCCTTCTGTCACGGTTGATGCCGTCCCGCACGACCGGCGCTCCTCGGTCAACCCGCGCGCCGCGTGTCATCTTCCCCATCGGGCTTCGGAAATGCGTCACCCCGGGTCGCGGGCGTGACGGACCTCATCACCGGACCCTGGGGGCGGGACCTCGCGGCGGGGCGAGAATGGCCTGATGACCTCTGTCGCGATCGTCACCGGGGCGTCCAGCGGGATCGGCGCGGCCACCGCCCGCCGGCTCGCCGCCGCGGGTTTCCACGTGCTCGCCGCCGCCCGGCGCACCGACCGGCTCGCCGCCCTGGTCGCCGAGATCACGGCGGCCGGCGGCCGCGCCACCGCGGTGCCCTGCGACGTCACCTCGGACGAGTCGGTGGCCGGGCTGGCGCGGGCCGCCGCCGGGGCACCCGGCCCGGTCACCCTGCTGGTCAACAACGCCGGTGGCGCGCGCGGGCTGGACCCGGTGGAGACCGGCGCGATCGCCGACTGGCAGTGGATGTACGACGTGAACGTGCTCGGCACGCTGCGGGTCACCCAGGCCCTGCTGCCGGCCCTGGAACGCTCCGCCGCGGGGACCGTCGTGGTGGTCTCGTCCACCGCCGGCCTGACCGTGTACGAGGGCGGCGGCGGCTACACCGCGGCCAAGCACGCCCAGACCGCGGTGGCCGGCACCCTGCGCCTGGAGCTGTGCGGTCGACCCGTCCGGGTGGTCGAGATCGATCCCGGGATGGTCCGGACCGAAGAGTTCGGCCTGAACCGCTTCGGCGGGGACGCGGCGAAGGCCGACGCCACCTACGCCGGGGTGGCGCAGCCGCTGGTGGCCGAGGACGTCGCGGAGTGCATCGCCTGGTGCGCCACCCTCCCGCACCACGTCAACGTGGACCGGCTGGTGGTCCGCCCGCTGGCCCAGGCGGCCCAGCACAAGGTGCACCGGGTCGGCCGCTGAGCGGCTGACCGGCGGGTCAGACGGCGCAGTTCACCAGCACCGGCTCGGGGTGCAGGGGGACGCCGAACCGGGCGTGCACGCCGTCGCGGATCTCCCGGGCGAGGGTGATCAGGTCGGCGGTGCGGGCACGGCCCCCGTGGTTGGTCAGGGCGAGGGTGTGCTTGCCGGAGATGGCGGTGCCCCCCGGCCCCGGGTGCCCCTTGGCGAAGCCGGCCCGGTCGATCAGCCAGGCGGCGCTCACCTTCACCAGGTCACCCGGGCAGGGCCAGGACGGCGGCTCCCCGACGTCGGCGGCGCGCTCGCGCAGCAGCTCGTACGCCGCCCGGTCGAGGACCGGATTGGTGAAGAACGAGCCGACCGACCAGGTGTCCGGGTCGGCGGGGTCGAGCACCATGCCCTTGCCGGCGCGCAACGCGAGCACCGTGTCCCGGGCGGCGGCCAGCGGCACCCGGTCGCCGACCTGCACCCCGAGCGAGCGGGCCAGCTCGGCGTAGCGCACCGGCCCGGACAGTGGCGAGCGGTCCAGCCGGAAGTCGACCGAGAGCACCACCCACCGGTCGCTGTACTTGAAGATGCTGCCCCGGTACGCGAAGCCGCAGTCCGCCGCGTCGATGGTGGTCAGCCGGTCGTCGGCCCGGTCGTACACCTGGACGCCGGTGATCCGTTCGGCGACCTCCTGCCCGTACGCGCCGACGTTCTGGATCGGGGTGGCGCCGGCCGAGCCGGGGATGCCGGAGAGGCACTCCAGGCCGGACCAGCCGTTGCCGACGGCGGTGGCGACCAGGTCGTCCCAGGGCTCGCCGGCCTCGACGCGGACGGTCACGGTGTCGGGGTCCTCGGCGACCACGGTGTGGCCCCGCGACCGGACCAGCACGACGGTGCCGGGGAATCCGGCGTCCCCGACGACCACGTTGCTGCCGCCGGCCAGGACCAGCACCGGTTCGTCGCGCCGGCGCGCGGCGCGGACCCGGGCGACGATCTCGTCGGCGCTGGTGGCGGTCTCCAGGCGGGCGGCGGGGCCGCCGAGCCGGAGGGTGGTGTATTCCGCCAGGACGGCCGGATCGGCGGGTTCGGCGTCCGTTGTCGGTTTGGCGTAGACGTTCGACACGCCTTTCACCCTAGGCTGAGGGGTAGCCGCGGCACCCACTGGTCGCCGGGTCACCCCGGGGAGGATTTGCGATGAGCAGACTGCACGCCACGAAGGACTTCTGGATCGGAGCGCTCCGGGTCGACGGCCCGGCGTTCGCCGCGGCCGTCGCCGAGGCCCCGCCGGAGACACCCGTGCTGTCCTGCCCGGGGTGGACGGTGGCCGACCTGACCCTGCACCTCGCCGGGGTCTACCACTGGGTGCACTCCTTCGTCGGCTCCGGGGACACCGCCCAGCCAGCCCGCCGCGACCACGTCGCCGAGCTGCCCGCCGGGGTGTCCGCGCTCCAGCTCTGGCAGCACCAGTACGACCAGCTGATGACGCTCTTCGACACGCTCGACCCGGAGGCCCCGGCCTGGAACCCGATGCCGCAGCCCAAGAAGGCCGGCTTCTGGCCGCGCCGGATGGCCCACGAGACCGCGGTGCACCGGTGGGACGCCCAGCTCGCCATCGCCGCCGGTGACCCGGTCGAGGCGAAGCTCGCCGCCGACGGGGTCAGCGAGGTGCTGGACACCTGGCTGCCGGCCGGCCGGCGGCGGGCCTCGGGGCAGTGGCAGGGGGTGGTACACCTGACCGCCGCCGACGCCGCGCAGGACTGGTACCTGCGGATGCGCGGCGAGGGGGTGGCGCTGCTGGACACCGCCACGGTCTTCGGGCACGACGACCACCACGCCCGGGTGCAGGTGACGGGCTCGGCCAGCGACCTGCTGTTGGCGCTCTGGGGCCGGATCAGCTTCGACACCCTCGGGGTGACCGGGGACCGTTCCCTGCTGGAGGGCCTGCGCGTCGGCTGACCGTCACGCGCACCACGTAGCACGGCGAACCGCGCACGGGGAGCGGTCGCCCCGTCCGGGGACGACCGCTCCCGTCGGGGTGCCGAGGTCCGGCCGGATTCTCAGAGAGCGCTCTCTTGACAGCGGTTCCGCCCAGCGACGACGCTGGCGGAGGAGCGCTCTCCGCCCCTGGAACGACCCTCGCTGGCCGTACGCTGTGCCCGACGACCGGAGCACCGGGCCGGGTGCGGCCACGGCGTCAAGCCGGTGCCGGTGGGCCGTCCCCACCGGCGCGAACGAAGGAGGAAACCGCGTGAGCGAACGTCGATTCCCGGAGAACTTCGTGTGGGGCGCGGCGACCGCCGCGTACCAGATCGAGGGGGCGGCCCGCGACGACGGCCGCGGCGACTCCATCTGGGACACCTTCAGCCGCACGCCGGGCAAGGTGTTCGCCGGGCACACCGGTGACGTCGCCTGCGACCACTACCACCGGTACGCCGACGACGTGGCGCTGATGGCCGAGCTGGGGCTGGCCGCGTACCGCTTCTCGGTGGCCTGGCCCCGGATCCGGCCGGACGGCACCGGCCCGGTCAACCCGCGCGGCCTGGACTTCTACGACCGGCTGACCGACGCGCTGCTCGACCGGGGCATCGACCCGATCATCACGCTCTACCACTGGGACCTGCCCCAGACGTTGCAGGACCGGGGCGGCTGGACCAGCCGGGAGACCGCCGAGCACTTCGCCGACTACGCGCTCGCCGTGCACGCGCGGCTCGGCGACCGGGTGCACACCTGGACCACGCTCAACGAGCCGTGGTGCTCGGCCTACCTGGGTTACGGCAACGGGGTGCACGCCCCCGGCGAGCAGGACGCCGGGTCGGCCTTCCGGGCAGTCCACCACCTGTTGCTGGGGCACGGCCTGGCGGCACGGGCGCTGCGGGCGGCGGGCGCGCGGACCATCGGGATCACCCTCAACCCGGCGGACGTCGCGCCGGCCGACCCGGGCAGCGCCGCCGACGCCGCCGCGGTACGCCTGGTCGACGGCCTCCAGAACCGGATCTTCCTGGACCCGCTGACCGGGGCCGGCTACCCGGCCGACGTGCTCGAACACGTCGCCCGGATGGTGGAGCCCACGTTCGTCCGGGAGGGCGACGAGAAGGTCATCGCCGCGCCGCTGGACCTGCTCGGGATCAACTACTACTCCCCCACCTACGTCGCGGGCCGCCCGGACGGGGCCGGCAGCAGCGCCTACCCGGGCACCGAGGGCGCGGTAGAGTTCCTCCCGGCCGCCGGCCCGGTGACCGAGATGGGGTGGCAGATCGAGCCGGCCGGGTTGACCCGGCTGCTGGAGCGGATCGCCACCGACTACCCGGGGCTACCGCTGATGATCACCGAGAACGGCGGCGCGTTCCCCGACGACACCCGGCTCCCGGACGGGGACGGCCGGATCGACGACGCCGACCGGATCGCCTACCTGGACGGGCACCTGCGGGCCGCGCACGAGGCCATCTCCCGCGGGGTGGACCTGCGCGGCTATCTCGTATGGTCGTTGCTGGACAACTTCGAGTGGGCCGAGGGCTATCGGAAGCGGTTCGGGATCGTCCACGTCGACTATCTGGACCAGCGGCGCACCCCGAAGTCGAGCGCCCGGTGGTACCAGGAGGTGATCTCCCGGAACGGGCTGTGACGAGGCGGTGGTAGCGGGTATGACGGCGGCGCAGCGGCCCACCCTGGAGGCGGTCGCCCGGCAGGCCGGCGTGTCCCGGGCGACGGTCTCCCGGGTGGTGAACGGCTCCACCACGGTCGCCGAGCCGATCCAGGAGGCGGTCCGCCGGGCGGTGGCCGAGCTGGGGTACGTGCCGAACCTGGCCGCCCGCAGCCTGGTCACCCAGCGGACCGACTCGGTCGCCCTGGTGCTGCCGGAGGTCGCCACCCGGGTCTTCTCCGACGACCAGGTCTTCCCCGGGATCATCCGGGGTGCGGCCCAGGAGCTGGAGGCGGCCGACAAGCAACTCGTGCTGATGCTGGCCGGCTCGCCCGCCGGGCACGACCGGGTCGCCCGCTACACCACCGGCCGGCACGTCGACGGGGTGCTCTTCGCCTCGCTGCACGGCAAGGACCCGCTCCCCGGCCGGCTCGCCCGGCTGGGGATACCGGTGGTGTGCAGCGGTCGGCCGCTGGACGCCGCCGACGTGCCCTACATCGACGTGGACCATGTCGGCGGGGTCGCCACGGCCACCCGCTACCTGATCGACAACGGTCGCCGCCGGATCGCCACCATCGCCGGCCCACAGGACATGGTCGCCGGCATCGAACGGCTGGCCGGCTACCGGGACACCGTGGTCGCCGCCGGCCTACCCCAGATGATCGAGTACGGCGACTTCACCCGCGAGTCGGGCACCACGGCGATGCGTCGGCTGCTCGCCGCGTACCCCGATCTGGACGCGGTCTTCGCCGCCTCCGACCTGATGGCGCACGCCGCCCTGCGGGCGCTGCACGAGGCGGGCCGGCGGGTGCCCGACGACGTCGCGGTGATCGGCTTCGACGACATCGAGACGGCCGCCTACACCGAGCCGCCGCTGACCACCGTGCGGCAGCCGATCGTCGAGCTGGGCCGGAAGATGACCCGGCTGCTGCTGGCCCTCGCCGACGGCGCGGACGTCGAGCGGGTCGTGGTGCTGCCGACCGAGCTGGTGATCCGGCAGTCCGCCTGACCCCCTTGCTCACGTGGCGGGCCCAGCCCCGGGACGGGTGCGCCCGCCTGGCGGGCACCAGCCCACCGGCCGACCCGAACCACCACCTTGAGCAACAAGGCCGCCGACCTCACCATCACCCCCTCACTCCCTTTGCTCTGCCGCCATGCAGGCGACAGGCACCCATAGTGATCGATGGGAACGACGACGTCCCACGCCGCCCACCCTGAAACAGCAGTTCAATCGCGTGTCGCGCCCAGGGCAGCAGAGCAAAGGTGGCGGGGGTGAGGTGACAGGGGTGGAATGGATATCACTGATTGTGATCGGCCTCGACATCAAGGACTGATGTCACCGAGAGTTACATTGTTTCGGCGGGGCAAGGAAAAGCCGTGGCAGTCGGCTCCGACCGACGCCTACCCTCGCGGGCATGGCTGACCCTGCCCCGTCGTGTCGTTGCACCACCGTGCCGCCCACCGCCGTGCCGCCCACCGCCGGGAAGCAGCGGCCGGGGGCGGGGCGGCGCGGGTGCTGATCCGTACCGCCCGACCGGACGACGCGCCCGGGGTGGTGGCACTGCGGTCGCTGGTCCATCCGTACCTGGTACGGGGGGTCGCGTCGACCCGGCAGATGATCGCCCAGCCACCACCCGAGGAGAAGTGGACGGCCTGGGTGGCCGAGGCGGACGGCCAGATCGTCGGCTGGGCCTCGGCATACCGGAACACGGAGACCTCCGTGCCGGACTTCGGGGAAGTCTCCCTCCTGCACGTGCACCCGGAGCACCGGGGCCGGGGCACCGGCACCGCACTGCTCGCCGCCGCGCTGGCCCACCTCGAATCGCTCCGGATCCGTCGGGTGCGGACCTGGGTGCGGACCGGCTCGCTGTCGTACGCCCGGCGGCACGGGTTCACCCCCAGCCGGGAGCTGCGCTACTCGGCGCTCGACCTGCGCCCGGCCCCACCGTTGCCCGAGCCGCCCGCCGGGGTGCGGCTGCTCCCGCTCACCGGGCTCGACCCGTACCAGATCTATCTCCTCGACGTCGCTGCCGCCGCGGGCGAGCCGGGGGACGTGCCGGTGGACGCGACCAGCTACGCCTACTGGCGGTTCGCGTCCTGGGAGAACCCGGGGCTGGACCGGGACGCCAGCACGGTCGCCGAGACGGACGGCGCGTTGGTCGCGCTCAGCCTGGTCAAGCGGGACGGCGACCGGATGTGGTCCGACTTCACCGCGACCCGCCCGGAATACCGGGGTCGGGGACTGGCCCGGCTGACCAAACAGACCGCGCTGCACCGGGCCGCCGGCAACGGGGTGCGGACGGCCTACACCTCCAACGACGAGGCCAACGCGCCGATGCTCGCCGTCAACGAACGGCTCGGCTACCGGCCGGTGGCGTCCGGCTGGTCCTGCCTACGCGACCTACGCTGACCAGCCGCTCAGCTCTCCTCGATGTGCTGCCCCAACGACCGACGGGCGAGCAACGCCGCCCCGGCGACGGCCGCCGGCATCACCAGCACCGCGCCCAACGGGACCAGGAAACAGAGGAAGACCGCCACGCCGAAGCCCAGCGAGGTGGCCCGGTCCGCCTTCAGCCGGGCCCGCCGGTCCGGCAGCCGCAGCCCGCGCCGGGAGAACGGCGCTCCGACCAGTTCCACGGCGAGCAGCCAGCCACCCACCGCCGCGCCGACCACCGGCACCACGGTCTGCCCGACCACCGGGATGAACCCGGCCACGAAGAGCGGGATGCCGAACAGCACCGAGAGCCCGACCAGCCGCAGCGAATCGACGATGCTGCGCCGCAGCGACGCCCCGAACGGCACCTCCACCGCGCCGGGGGTGCCGCCGAGCCGGTCCTCCACCCGCTCGGAGATCTTCTCGTAGAACGGATCCCCGATGACCAGGGTGACGGCGGTGAAGCCGACCACGGTCAACAGCCCGCCCAGCCCCAGGAAGGCCAGCCCGGCGATCACCCGGACCAGGCTGCGCGGGGTGTCCGACCAGTCGTCGGCGAACGGGGTCACCCATGCCGCCAGCTCGTCCACGAAGTAGACCAGGGTGGCGAACGCGGCGACGAAGAGCACCGCGGACAGCAGCGCCGGCACCACGCCGAGCAGCATCAGGCCCGGGCTGCGGACATACAGGCCGAGGCCGCGCAACAGCAGGCCGACGCCGCCGAAGAAGCGACGGGCCGCGCCGGTCACCGGCGCGGCGAGGGTACGGGGTCCGTCCACGACCGCAGAGCCTACTGGCCACCGGCCACCGCCGCCCGGCACCCGATGGCGCCGGCCGGTGGGTCGGGGCGGCAGGATACGGTGGTGCGCGCCGCCCGGTTGATCTCCCTGGTGCTGCTGTTGCAGGCGCGGGAGACGATGACCGCCGCCGAACTCGCCCGCGAGCTGGAGGTCTCCGAGCGGACCGTCTACCGGGACGTGCTGGCGCTCTCCGCCGCCGGGGTGCCGGTCTACGCCGACCGGGGCCGCTCCGGCGGCTACCGGCTGCTCGGCGGCTACCGGACCCGGCTGACCGGGCTGACCCGGGACGAGGCGGAGGCGCTCTTCCTCGCCGGGCTGCCCGGCCCCGCCGGTGACCTGGGGCTGGCCGAGGCGGTGGCGTCCGCCGAGCTGAAGGTGCTCGCCGCGCTGCCGCCGAGCCTGCGCGACGCGCCGGCCCGCACCGGGCGGCGGTTCCACCTCGACGTGCCGGGCTGGTTCCGCGACGCCACCCCGCCCCGCTGGCTGTCCGAGCTGGCCCGCGCGGTGTGGCGGGACGGGGTGGTCGAGCTGCGGTACCGGCGCGGCGACCGGGAGGTGGCCCGCCGGGTCGAGCCGTACGGGCTGGTGCTCAAGAGCGGCACCTGGTATCTCGTGGGCCGGGTCGGCGAGGCGATGCGTACCTACCGGGTGGACCGGGTGCTGCACGTCGCCGCCGACCCGGCGACCTTCGTCCGGGACGACGGCTTCGACCTGGGCGGCTACTGGCGGGAGCAGGCCGGGGCGTTCCTGCGGGGCATGCTCGCCGAACGGGCCACCATCCGGGTCAGCCCCGAAGGCCTGCGCCGGCTCCGCTTCCTCGCCGACACCCCCTTCGCGTACGAGGAGGCGATGGCCGGTCTCGGCGTACCCGACGGGCAGGGGTGGGTGGTGACCCGGCTGCCCGTCGAGTCCGTCGAGGTGGCGTACGCGCAGCTGCTCGGCCTCGGTCCCGAGGTGGAGGTGCTCGAACCGGCCGTGCTGCGCGCCCGCCTCGTCGACGCGGCGGCCCGCTCGGCGGCCCTCTACGGCGTCAGCCCGGACCCCGCCCCCCACTGACGGCGTACCGGTCAGGCGACCGGGCCGACACGGCGTCAGCGGTAGCCGGTGACGTCGGCGGGGCGGTCCGTGTCGACCACCTCGGCGAGGTAGCGGAAGGCGTCCGGCCGGCTGCCGTCGAGGTCGGTGAAGCCGTACACCCGGGCCAGCTCGCCGGCCGAGACGGACGCCTGGTTCCAGCGGTCCCGGTCCTCGGCGGCGGCCAGCGCGGCGACCGCCCGCCCGACGAAGGCCGGGGTCTCCGAGATGAGGAAGTGCGGGTCCTGCGCCGCGCCGTCGCGCCACCGGTCCTCGGTCACCCCGAAGTGCTCCAGCATCGCCTCGGAGCGGAGCCAGCCGGGGGTGAGCGCCACCGCGGTGCACCCGTGCGGCTTCAGCTCGTGCCCCCAGCAGTACGCGAGCCGGGCCACCGACACCTTCGCCAGGTCGTAGAAGACCGACAGCCGGTAGTGCGTGTCGTTGTACGCCCGGGTGCCGTCGCCGACCTCGACGACCAGCCCGCCGGGGCGGCGGATCAGCAACGGCAGCGCGAAGTGGCTGGTGACGATGTGGGTGTCCACCGCCAGCCGCAGGGTGTGGAACCCGGCGTCCAACGGTTGCTCCCAGACCGGCTTGTCCCAGGTGATCAGTGGGTCGGCCCCCCACACGTCGTTGACCAGCACGTCGAGCCGGCCCTGTTCGGAGTCGATCCGGGCCACCAGGTCACGCACCTGGTCGGGCACCAGGTGGTCGACCCGTACCGCGATACCGGTGCCGCCGGCGGCGGTGACCAGCTCGGCGGTCTCCTCGATGGTCTCGGGGCGGTCCAGCTCCGAGCGGCCGGCCCGGCTGCTGCGCCCGGTGGCGTAGACCGTCGCCCCGGCCGCGCCGAGCTGGACCGCGATCTGCCGGCCCGCGCCCCGGGTCGCGCCGGCCACCAGCGCGACCTTTCCTTCCAGCGGTGTCGTCGTCATACCGTCGAGGGTGGCAGCGATACCTGACAACCGAAGTCCGGTTTCGCGGAGCGGTTCCGTCCGGCATGCTCCCGGCATGCACCTGCTGCTCTCCGGGATCGTCGGCTCGGTCGCCTACGGGCTGGCCGGCCCCGGCTCCGACGTGGACCGGATCGGCGTCTTCGCCGCCCCGACGGTGGACTTCCACGGGCTGCGGCCACCCCGGGAGTCGGTGGTCACCACCGACCCGGACGTCACCCTGCACGAGGCCGGCAAGTACGCCCGGCTGGCGCTGAGCGGCAACCCGACGGCCACCGAGCTGATGTGGCTTCCCGCCGACTGCTACGAGACCCGGACGCCGTTCGGCGAGCGCCTGATCGCCATCCGGTCGGCGTTCCTCAGCGCGCCGCGCGTCCGGGACGCCTACCTCGGGTACGCGAGCCAGCAGCTGCGCAAGCTGACCACCCGCGACGCGACGGTGGACGGGAGACGCCGCTCGGCCAAGCACGCCCGGCACCTGGCCCGGCTGCTGCACCAGGGGCGCAGGCTCTACGCCACCGGGTTCCTGGAGATCCGGCTGGCCGACCCGGGATGGTTCCGGACGTTCGGCGAGCAGGTCGCGGAGGGTGCGCTGGGCGCGGCGGAGGAACTGGTCGCCGCGGCGGAACGGGACTTCGAGCGGCTCCCTACCCCGCTGCCCGACCGGCCGGACGAGGTCACGGTGGAGCGTTGGCTGCACGACGTGCGCGCCGCCCACCTGCCGTCGTCGGACTGACCCACGGCAGCCGTGGCCGAGTGCTGCCGGCGCCGCGGCCGGACGGTCAGCCGGCCTTCACCCCAAGCTGGGTGGTGAGCAGCAGGGTGTCGGCGTTGAGCCAGTAGTCGGTGATCAGGCCGTGCCGCACCCGCAGGATGTCGGTGCCCGTGAAGCGGACCGTGGTGCCGGGCGCGGCGGTCGCCCCGGGGAAGCCTCCACCGTAGGTGCCGTCGGCGACCCACCGCACGACCACGTGGTCGCCGTCGACGATCGGGCCGACCTCGACGGTGAAGCGGAGGTCGGGGAAGGCACCCCGGATCTGGCCGATCAGGTCGACCATGCCGGCCGGACCCCGCACGGCACTGCCGTCGCCACCGTCGAGCAGCGCGGCCCGGACCCGGACGTCCGGCGAGACGATGCGCCCGGCCAGCGCGTAGTCGCCGTTCCAGAGCTGGACCCAAGCGCGGACCACCCGCTCCTGCGCCCCGGGGGCGTCGTCGTGCCGGTCGGACTGCGGGTGGCTGATGGCCGCGCCGCCGGCCAGCGCGGGAACGCCGCCACCGGTGAGGACGGAGCCGCCGATCAGCAACGCGGTGAGGGTGGCGGTGGACACGCGGTTCATGAGGACTCCCATCAAAGTGATGACTACTTACTGCCGTTACAAGCTATAACTGAAGTGAGTTGGCGTCAATCCCGATGGCAGAGTGAGCTGGTGGGCCGACCCGTACGGTCGGGTGCCGACGCGGTGGGCCTGCCGCCCGGACAGCGCACGGCGTCGTCGTTGGAGCTGCCGCCCGGACAACACACGGTGCCGGCAGTAGGGCCGGTCGAGGGCGGGGGGGGGACGGACACCCGCCCAGACGTGATCCGCTGTCACCACGTCACGGGTACGGCGGTCGGCCGGATCCCGGCCCGGGGATCCGCGATCCGCACCGGGCGGGCGCGGGCCTAGCGACCACCACCACGCCGCCAACCGCTACGGAACACGGCCTAGTCGTTGAGGAAGGTCGAGATCCGTTCCCGCAGGTCGGCGCGGTCGGTCCAGGCGAACCCGGGGCGGTCGTACACGTGCAGGGTGGCGGCCGGCAGCGCGGCGGCCAGCTCCGCGGCGATGTGGGTGGGGTGCAGGTCGTCGCCGACGCAGCCGATCACCAACGCCGGAGCGGTGACCCCGGCCAGGGCGGCGACGTCCGGCAGCGGGGACTGTTCCACCAGGTCGGCCAGGCCGGCGGCGAGCCCGTCGCGGAGCAGTTGGTCGAGCCGTTGGCGCAGGTGGGACCAGCCGGCCGGGGTGTTGCGTACCGACGGCGGCAGTTCCAGGGCGACCACGTCCGCCACCGCCGAGGCGTCGCCCCCGGCCACCGCGTCCAGCAGGTCGGTCAGCCGCTGCTGCGCGATCGGGCCGCGCGGCCGGTCGAGGACGGCGGGCAGCAGGAAGACCAGCTTCTCGAACCGGTCCGGGCTCTCGACGAGCAGCCGGCAGAGCGCCCCCGCGCCCAGGCTGGCCCCGAACGCCCGGGTGGCGCCGCTGAGGTCCGCCACGGCCCGCAGGTCACGGGCCAGGTCCAGGTAGCTCCACGGGCCGGGCGGCACGTCGGAGCGACCGTGCCCCCGGAACTGGAAGAAGACCCGACGGCCGGTGACCGCGCTGCCGAACGGGCGGGTGGTGGCGATGCCGTTGCCGAACCCGTGGGCGAACACGGTGACCGGCTCACCGACGCCGGTGACCAGGCGTTCCAACTGCACGCCGTGCGGGGTGTCGACCAGCTCGGTCTCCGGCTCCGGCAGGGCGGGTCGCCCGGTACGCGGTGCGCCGGGGCCCGGCCCCCAGGTGCGGGGTCCGCCGTCCGGTGGTGGCGGCCAGCGGAAACCCCTCACCAGAACCCTTTGCCGTCGTGCAGGTCACGCAGCCCGACCCGGACGTCGAGCAGGTAGATCAGACCGGCCGCGATGCCGATCAGCCCGAAGATGCTCAGCGCGCCGAAGCCGAGCAGGGTGAGCAGCAGGCAGACGGCCAGGATGGCGATCCAGCCCCCCTTGGGGAGGGTACCGATCGCCGCGAAGGCGTCCGACCGCTGGGTGATCGCGTGCACCAGCGAGATGCCCTGCACGACGAGCGCGAAGAAGAGCAGGACGCGGTCGATGATGAAGACGGCGTCGAAGACGAAGATCGGCGCGGCGATGGCCATGCCGGCCAGCATATGCCGACGGCCCCGGAAACGTCCGTCAGGACGCCTCCGGGGCCGGTGTCGGCATTGGTCACTCGGCGGTCGGGCGGGTCCGCTTCGTGGCCTTCGGCGCCTTCGCCGTCCCGGCGGCGGTCGGCTTGGCGGCAGCCTTGGCGGCGGCGGTCGGCTTGGCGGCGGCCTTGGTGGCCCGCCGGCGGGTCGTCCCGGCCGCGGCCGGCTTGGCCCCGACGACCTCGGCCACGTCGGCCGGGGTGGGCGGGTGCTCCGCGCCGGCCCGGGCCACCTCGGTCGGGGTGGGCGTCCGGTCCGGGGCGGCCACCGCCCGCACCTCGGCCGCAACGGTGGCGTCGGTGGCCTCGATGTCGGCGTTGACGGTGTCGGCGGCCTCCAGCACCCCGGCACCGACCACCCGCTCGCCCCGGGCGATCAACGCGCCGTACGCGGCCAGCGCCCGCTCCTGGGCGGCGTGCGCCCCGGCGAGCACCACGGCGGCGTTGCGGGTGGCGGCACCGCGCAGCTTGTCCAGGTCCAGCTCGGCCCGGAGCTTGTCCAGGTCCAGCTCGGTGCGCAGCTTGTCCAGGCTCAGCTCGGTGCGGAGCTTGTCGAGGTTCAGCTCGGCCGGGGTGGCCCGGTCGCGCAGGCCGGAGGCGGTCAGGTTGGCGGTACGGAAGGTCTCGGTGGCCTTCTGGCGCAGCTCGACACCGGTGACGACGGCCCGGCCACCCAGCTCGGTGACGACCTTGGTGCCGTCGGCGACGACCCGGTTGCCCAGCTCGGTCACCACGGTCGGCAGCTTGCGCAGCTGCTGGAACGCCAGCTCACCGGCGCCTGCAGCGGCGTAGACGGGGGCCGGGATGCGGTTGGTCTTCGGCTGGGTCATGACAACTCCTCCTCGGCCGCCGCGGCGGCCCTGCTGTTGCTGGTCGTGGGCGCGGCATCCGTGGCGCGGGTGCCGGGGGCGGTGGCGGGCGCGGTGTCCGTTCCGGCGGGTGCGGGCGTGCCGGTCGCTCCGCCGGGCGTGGGCGTACCGCCCGGTGTGCCGGGGGCGGATGCGCCGCCCGCCTCGGTCACGGCGACCGATTCGAGGACGGCCTCGGTCGGGGTGCCCTCCGCAGTGGTGGGGCCGGTGGCGGCCGGGGTGACCACGGCCGCCGCTTCCGTCGGCCCGGCCGGCGTCCCGGACCGGTCCGCCGTGGCGGCCGTCCGGTCCGTGACCACCGGCTGGTCCGTGCCGACCGGCCGATCGGTACCCACCGGCCCATCCGTGACGACCGGCTGATCCGTGACGACAGGGCGGTCCGTGCCGACGGGCTCGGTCGGGGCGGCCGGGGCCGGTTGGTCCGGGGCGGGCTGAGTGGCGGCGGTGGCCTCGGCCAGGCGGGTGTTCTCCCGGCGGAAGGTCTCGTAGATCTGACTGAGCGACTGTTTCTGGGCCATCGTCAGGTCCGGGTCCACCGCGATCGCGGCGAGCACACCCTGGCCCTCCTTGTCGTCGAGCAGCCCCGCCCGCAGGTACATCGCCGGGGTGGAGACGCGCAACGCGCTGGCGAGCTGCTGGAGCACCTCGGCGCTGGGCTTGCGCAGGCCCCGTTCGATCTGGCTGAGATACGGGTTGCTGACCCCCGCCTGCTCGGCGAGCTGGCGGAGCGAGATCTTGGCGTTCCGCCGCAGGTCACGGATGAATCCGCCGACGTCGGGTAGATCCTTGGGTGCGGCCATATCCCTACGGTAGTCCGCGCTGCTAGCTCCAGCAAGCAAAACGCTAGCCAGAGTTAGCAAGGTAACAGGGGTCAAAGTGCGTTGCGGACCGGGATGTCCGGTCGTAGCTTGCACGGCGTGACCAAGGAGATCGCCGTCAACGGCACCACCCTCGGGTACGACGAGGCCGGCAGTGGCACCCCGGTGCTCCTGCTGCACGCGGGAATCGCCGACCGGCGGATGTGGCGCGCGGTGGGCGACGCCCTCGCCGACCGGCACCGGACGATCGCGCTGGACCTGCGGGGCTACGGGGACTCGGCGCTTCCGCCGGGGTCCTTCGCCCACCACGACGACGTGGTGGCGGTGCTGGACGCGCTGGACGTCGAACGGGCCGCCCTGGTCGGCTGCTCGTTCGGCGGGGCGGTGGCGATCGACACCGCGCTGGCGTACCCGCAGCGGGTCTCGGCACTGGCGCTGTTCGGCACCGCCGTCTCCGGGCACGAGTGGTCGCCGGACACCGAGGAGCTGTGGGACCGGCTGGTCGGCGAGGTCGACGAGGAGGACCTGGCGGCCAGCGCAGCCGGTGAGGTCCGGTTCTGGGTGGTCGGCCCGCACCGCCGCCCGGAGGATCTCGACCCGGCGTTCATCGCCTACGCCGAGGAGCTGGACCGGCGTGCCCTCGCCGCCGAGCAGGCGTTGAGCGCGGTGGACGTCGTCGACCTCGACCCACCCGCCATCGGCCGGCTCGACGAACTGCGCCTACCGGTCCTCGTCACCGCCGGCGCCGTCGACATCCCGGACATCATCCGGCTGGCCGACCGGATCGCCGCCGAGGCACCCGGGGCCGTCCGCCTGCCCGACATCCCCGACGCCGCGCACCTGGTCCCGCTGGAACGCCCCGCCCCGGTCGCCGCGGCCCTCCGCGCCTTCCTGCCCTGACCGCCCCGACCCCGGCCCTACGCCCCCCTACCGCCGGGCCGGCAAAGCAGCCACCGGGCAGACCGGGGCGGCGGAGCAGCCTACTGCGCGCACCGGGCCGACATCACCAGACGGGACGCACACCGCCGACCGGAAGCGCCCCACCCAGCAGGGGAAACTCGGCGTACTCGGTGAGAATGGGCGCCCGCACGCCGAGCCGGCGCAGCGCGGAGACCAGCACCGGCATCCGCGCCCGGGTCGCCCCGTCGTCGATCTTGAGGGCCACCGCGCCGACGCCGGGCAGCGCCGCGGCGAACACCCCCTCCGCACCGATCTTGGCCAGCATCCCGGGTACGCCCCGCATCAGCCGGGTGTCGTCCGCCACGGTGCCGCCGACCACCTCCGGGTACGCCCGCATGGCGTCCGCCACCCTGCTCTCGTCGCACCCGGGTCCGGCGGTCACCAGTCGCAGGTACGCCCGCGCCAGCCCGGTCAGCGAGACCGCCGACACCGGCGCTCCGCAGCCGTCCACCCCGACCGCCGCCACCCGCTCACCGGCGCACTCCTCGATGGTCGCGGTCAGCCGCTGCTGCAACGGGTGCTCGGGCCGCCAGTACCCGTCCAGCGGCCAGCCGGCCGCGAGGCAGGTCAGCAGCATGCCGGCATGCTTCCCGGAGCAGTTCATCGCCAACCGGCTCGGGCCGCCGCCGGCCCGCAGCACGGCCTCCCGGGCCGCCTCGCCGAACGGCAGGTCGGGCGGGCAGTGCAGGGCCGCCGGATCAAGGTCGGCGGACCGCAGCAGGGCCGCCACCCGGGCCAGGTGGAACTCCTCGCCGGCGTGGCTGGCCGAGACCACCGCGACGTCGGCGGGATCGGTCAGCGCCAGCCCGGCGCGGAGCATCCCGAGGGTCTGTAACGGTTTGCTGGCCGACCGTGGGAAGACCGGCGCGGTACCGTCCCCGGCACCGGCGACCGGAGCGCCGGAGCCGTCGAGCACCACCACCGAGCCACGGTGCACGCCTTCCACGAACCCGGACCGGACCACCTCGGCGAGCGCCTCGCCACCCTCGTACGTCTTGGCCACCCTGGCAAGGTACCGACGCCGGACGATCCGCCCGACACCCGGGTGACCTGGGACGTCAGCCTACGACGTAGGGAGCGCCGGGCCGAGCGCGGCTTACCGCCCGGCGGGGCCGGCGGGCGGGCTAACGGCCGAGCAGCCGACGGGCCTCGGCGGTGGTCAGCGGGGGGCGCTGGGCGAGCTGCGCGAAACCGGTCGCCCGGGCCACCAGCTGCATGTTCGACTCCACCGGCCGCCCCTTGGCGTACGTCACGGTGTCCTCCATCCCGACCCGGAGGTGGCCGCCGGTGGAGAGCGCGGCCAGCATCACCGGGATGGTGCTGCGGCCGACCCCGGTGGCCGAGAAGGTGGTGCCCGCCGGCAGGTCGCGCAGCATCTGCTGGGCGGCGACCAGGGTGGCGGTGGTGCCCGGCATGCCGCCCGGCACCCCCATCACGAAGTCGACGTGCACGTGGCCGCCGTGCGGCAGGCCGTGCCGGTCGAGCAGGCGGTACAGGGCGGACAGGTGACCGAGGTCGAAGATCTCGTACTCGGGCAGGATGCCGCGCTCCTGCATCCGGGTGTGCAGGTCGACGATGAACTCCCACCGGTTGAGGAAGACGTCGTCGCCGAAGTTGACGGTGCCCATGGTGCAGGAGGCCATGTCGGGCGCGGCGTCCAGCACGGCCAGCCGGTCGGCCTCCGGGTCGGTCACCGCGCCGCCGGAGGAGAGCTGCACGATCAGGTCGGTGGCGTCGCGCAGCGCCGCCACCGTCTCCCGCAGCCGCCCCTGGTCGAGGGTGGGCCGGGCCTGGTCGTCGCGGATGTGGACGTGGATCACGGAAGCGCCGAGCGCCTCGCACTCCTTGGCGGTCACCAGCAACTCGTCGAGGGTCACCGGCAGCGCCGGCACCTCCGCCTTGGCCGACTCCGCGCCGGTCGGGGCAACCGTGATCAACGTCCCTGTCGTCATGCCGGCGATGGTAGCCGCCCCGGCCCCTGCGGTCGATGGCGCAGCGCCAGCACGGCAGGAAGAACCGCACGATGTGCGGGTTGACCCCGGAGAAATTCCCGCCCATGGCGTGAATCGTGGGCATCCTTGCTCCGCGATCCCAGGGCCGGAGACCGACGAGCCTCGGGCCGGAGGCCGACGAGCCCAGGGCCGGAGGCCGACGAGCCCAGGGCCGGAGGCCGACGAGCCCAGGGCCGGAGGCCGACGAGCCCAGGGCCGGAGGCCGACCGGAACACCGGCGGGTAGGGCTACTCCGGATCGATGGCGGCGGTGGACCCGCCCACCGACAGCCGGGCGTCGTCGGCGAGGTTGCGCTTGACCACGGCGAGCGCGACCTGACCCAGCTCGAAGTGGTGTACGGCGGTGCCGACGAAACCGACCGTCCGGCCGTCCAGGGTGACCGGGGTTCCGGCCGCCGGCAGCTGGTCGGTGGTCACCCCGTCCAGGTGCAGCAGGACGAGCCGGCGCGGCGGCCGGCCCAGGTTGTGCACCCGGGCCACCGTCTCCTGCCCCCGGTAGCACCCCTTGTCCAGGTGCACCGCCGGGGAGATCAGGCCCGCCTCGGCGGGGATCGTCCGGTGGTCGGTGTCCACCCCCACCCGGGCCCGGCGGGCGGCCACCCGCACCGCCTCGTACGCCCACAGCCCGGCCGCCGGCACCCCATGGTCGCGCAGCCCCGCGGCCACCTGGTCCAGGGCCGGGCGGGGCACCAGCAGGTCCACCCCGAGCGGCACCCGACGGGCCCAACCGCCCCCGGGCAGCGGCCGTACGTCGTAGGAGACGGTGGGTCGGGGGGGCAGCTCGCCGGAGCGGAACTTCGGCCCCGGCACCGCGAGCACCTCGGGCGCGGCCAGCCCGGTCACGCCGAGGCTCGCCACGGCGTCGGTGGCCTGCGGCCCGACCAGCGACAGCAGCGCGTGGCCGGCGGTGGCGTCGCGGGGCTCCACCTGGCTGAAGAACCGCATCTTCTCCAGGTACGTCAGCAGACCGGCGGTCATCCCCGGCTCGGTGTCCAGCCAGGTGGTGGTGCCGTCCTCGGCGACCATCGCGTGCTGCTCGACGTGCCCGTGCGGGCTGAGCACCAGCAGCTCGGTGCCCTGGCCGGGGCCGAGCGCGGCGAGGTGCTGACTGGTCAGGGTGTGCAGCCAGCCGATCCGTTCCGGGCCGGCGACGGCGACGACGCCCCGGTGCGAACGGTCCACCAGGCCGACCGCGGTGGCCAGGGTGCGCTGCTCGCGCATCGGGTCACCGTAGTGCGCGGCGACACCCCGCACCCCGGCCGCCCGGTGCTCGGCGTCCGGCTGGTCCCGGCTGGCCTCGTCGATCGCCTCGACGGCCACCGCTCCCGCGATGTCGATCATGTCGGTTCCCCGTCCTCGCAGTTGCCACAGACGCCGAAGAGCGCCACGTGCCCGATGTCCACCCGGAAGCTCCGCTCCGAGGCGAGCCGGTCGGCCAACGGGCGCATCAGCTCCGGGTCGATCTCGTCGACCGCGCCGCACTCCCGGCAGACCAGGTGGATGTGCTGGTGCTCACCGGCCGCGTGATAGGTCGGCGAGCCGTGCGACAGGTGGGTATGGGTCACCAGGCCGAGCCGTTCCAGCAGCTCCAACGTGCGGTAGATGGTGGTGATGTTGACCCCGGCGGCCACCTCCCGGACGGCGGTGTGCACCTGTTCCGGTGTGGCGTGCCCCAGATCGAGCACCGCCTGCAGGACCAGTTGCCGCTGCGCCGTCAGCCGCAACCCACGGGAGCGGAGCATTTCCGCCAGGGAGGATTCGGACACCGTCCGATCATAGTTCGGTGGTCGCCGATCGCCGCCCGCCCACCGCCGGGCCGGGGGGCACACCGCTAGGCTCGGCGGTCATGGTGGCGTCGAGGATCGCCGTGCTCGGCCGGGGCGTCGTCCCCGCGACGGAGCCGGTGCTGCGCGGGGACGATCTCGGCGTACTGCACGGCGACGGGCTCTTCGAGACCATGCACCTGCGCGGCGGACGCCCCTGGCTGCGCACCGCCCACCTGACCCGGCTGCGGGCCGGGGCCGCCGCCCTGGAACTCCCGCTCCCCGCCGACGGGGCGCTGGTGGAGCTGCTGGACAGCATCGCCGCCGGCTGGCCGGCCGAGGTCGAGGGCGCGTTGCGGCTGGTCTGCACCCGGGGGCCGGAGGGCGGCGGGCTGCCCACCGTCTACGCCACCCTGTCCGAGGTGCCGGCCACCGCGAAGCGCCTGCGTCGCACCGGGGTCACCGTCGCCACCCTGCCCCTCGGGGTGCCGGCGACCGCCCGCCCCGAACTGGCCTGGCTGCCGGCCGGCGTCAAGTCCATCTCGTACGCCGCCAGCAGCGCCGCCCGCCGCTGGGCCGCCCGCACCGGGGTGGACGACGTGCTGTGGGTCTCCGCCGACGGCCACGTGCTGGAGGCACCGAGCGCGAACGTCGTCTGGCTGGACGGTGACACCCTCTGCACCGTGCCGGCCGGTCCCACCGGCGTCCTGCCCGGCACCACCGCCGGCTGGCTGCTCGACCACGCCGCCGAGCTGGGCCTGGGCCGGGCCGAGCGCCTGGTCACCCCGGCCGGGCTGCACGCCGCCGCCGGGGTGTGGCTGACCTCCTCGGTACGCGGCCCGGTCGAGGTCAGGACCCTCGACGCCACTCCCCGCCCACCGGCCCCCCACACCTCCCGCCTCCAGGAGCTGCTGGGCTTCGCCTGACCGGCGGGCCACCCCGCTCGACCGGTCAGCCGGCGACCCGGATCAGCCGGGCGGACAGGTGCGGGGAGAGGCTGTGGCCCATGCCCGCCATCTCCTGCGCGTAGAGCAACGCCCCCTCGACGATGCCGAAGAGCCGGGCGCCCGCCGTCACCTCCTTGGCGGTGGCGGTCCGCACCACCGCGTCGGTGGCGAACTCGATCTGGGTGCCGGTGCGCTTGCCGATGTGCAGCTCCATGATCCCGGTCGGCGTGGTCATCAGGGCCTCCAGCTCGTCGGTGACCCGCTCACCGTCCAGCACCGGACGCCACCAGCCCACCTCACGCCCGGCCGGGCGGACCGGGCGGCTCTCGTCGTCCAGCAGCCAGGCCCTCGACTCGTAGAACAGGAACGGTCGGCCGTCGTGGCTGATCCGGATCTCCTGGGCGTAGTCGAAATCCTCGATGGTGGGGAAACCGCCCCGGCCCCGCCCACGCCACACCCCGACGTACGGCAGCAGACCGTCCAGCGACGGGTGCAGCTTCGGGCCGACCCGCAGGTCGTGGCTCTCCTGGTACGGGTACTCCTCGACCGGAGGCGCGTTCAACCACGGCGGCTGAAGGGGATTCTCGTCGCTCACCGGTTCACCTCGGTTGTCACCATTTACCTCTCGACAGGCGTACGGCCAGGTAGACCAGGCCACCGGCGAGCGCGCCCAGGCCGGCGACCAACAGGCTGACGAACCCGATCTCGGTGACCATCGTGGTCATCCTATGCTGGGCTCCATGGGCCGCACTCTCGTCGTCAAGGCCACCGCCGGGGCGGACGCCCCGGAGCGGTGCGCGCAGGCCTTCACGGTGGCCGCCACGGCCGTCGCCGCCGGGGTGCCGGTGTCGCTCTGGCTGACCGGTGAGTCCACCTGGTTCGCCGTGCCCGGCCGGGCCGAGCAGTTCACGCTGCCGCACTCCGCGCCGCTGGCCGATCTGCTCGGTGTCGTCCTCGCCACCGGGCAGGTGACCGCCTGCACGCAGTGTGCCGCCCGCCGGGAGATCGGCCCGGACGACGTGCTGCCCGGCGTCCGGATCGCCGGTGCGGCCGTCTTCGTCGAGGAGGCGACGGCCGAGGGAGCCCAGGCGCTGGTCTACTGACCTGCCGGGCGTCCCGTCTGCCGACCGACCGGGCATGCCGCCGATAACGCCCCTGCCTGTTCGCATTTTTCCTACCATTCTGGGGTGACCCAGGCGACGGAGGAGTTCTTCGCAGCACTGCCGTCGCATGCCCCGGCCGTCCTGCGCGCCCCCGTCACCGGAACGCTCCAGATCGATCTCGCCTCCGGCAACCGCACCGAGCACTGGCTGGTGCGGCTCAGCCCCGGCGCGGCGACGGTGGAGCGCAGCCGAGGCCCGGCGGACGCGGTCTGGAGCAGCAGCGCCGACCTGTTCGAGCGGCTGGTCACCGGCCGGGCGCAGGCCGTCTCGGCGGTGCTGCGCAACGAGTCCACGTTCCGCGGGAACGTGATGCTGTTCCTGGTCTTCCGGCGCTTCTTCCCCACCCCGCCCGGGGTACGGGATCCCCGGGAGACCGCCCGTGAACAGGCCGGACGGGCATGATGCAACAGCGGGTCAGCATCCTCGACGGCAACACCTTCCTGGTCTGCGACCGCAGTGGCGACGTCGAACCGTCTTTCGACTTCCCCACCGGCATGTTCTCCTTCGACACCCGGTTCCTCTCCACCTGGCTGCTCACCCTCGACGGGGAGCGCCTGCACCCGCTCTCCGTCGACGACGCGCACTCCTACCGGACCCGTTTCTTCCTGGTCCCCGGCGAGCCGACGCACTACCTCGACGCCAAGGTGTCGGTGATCCGCAGCCGGTCGATCGGCGGCAACCTCGTCGAGGAACTCACCGTGCTCAACCACTCCGGCCGGGAGATGCGGTTCAACCTGCGGCTGGAGATGGGCTCGGACTTCGCCGACCTCTTCGAGATCAAGCACCAGCGGCCCAAGAAGGGCCGCACCAGCGCCGTCGTGGGGGAGAACGCGCTGCGGCTGACCTACCGCCGGGACGCCTTCCACCGGGAGGCCACCGTCACCAGCAGCACCGACGCCCACGTCGACCAGGCCGGGATGACCTGGGCGGTCGTCGTCGGGCCGCACGCCGAGTGGAGCACCCGGCTGACCGTGACACCGGTCATCCACGGCGCCCGGGGCGAGGACGTGCGGGCGATCACCGCGTTGGGCGCCGCGCGCGGCCCGGCCATGATCCGCGACGAGCAGGAGGAGCTGGTCGCCCGGGCGCCGCAGCTCGGCTGCGACTGCGAACCGCTCGCCGGGGCGTACCAGCAGAGCCTGCACGACCTGGCGGCGCTCCGGTACGAGTCGATCACGTTGGGCGTCCGGCTGCTCGCCGCCGGGCTGCCCTGGTTCATGACCCTGTTCGGGCGGGACAGCATGCTCACCTCGTTGCAGGTGCTGCCGTTCCTGCCGGAGCTGGTCCCGCCGACGATCACGATGCTCGCCGGGCTGCAGGGCTACCGGCTCGACGACTTCCGCGACGAGGAGCCCGGCAAGATCCTGCACGAGCTACGGTACGGCGAGACCGCCGGCTTCGAGGAGCAGCCCCACTCCCCCTACTACGGCGCGGCCGACTCGACCCCGCTCTTCGTCATCCTGCTCGACGAGTACGAGCGCTGGACCGGCGACGCCGCGCTGGTCAAGCAGCTGGAAACCCCGGCCCGGGCCGCGCTGCACTGGATCGACACCTACGGCGACCTGCTCGGCACCGGCTACGTCTGGTACCGCAGCCGCAACCCGGAGACCGGGCTGGAGAACCAGTGCTGGAAGGACTCCTGGGACGCCATCTCCTACGCCGACGGCCGGCTGCCCGGCTTCCCCCGGGCCACCTGCGAGATCCAGGGGTACGCCTACGACGCCAAGCGGCGCGGCGCGCGGATGGCCCGGCTGTTCTGGAACGACCCGGAGTACGCCGACCGGCTGGACCGGGAGGCGGCGGCGCTCAAGGAACGCTTCAACCGGGACTTCTGGATCCCCGAGAAGAACTACTACGCCCTCGCTCTCGATCCGGACGGCCGGCACGTCGACTCGCTCACCTCCAACATCGGCCACCTGCTGTGGAGCGGCATCGTCGACGAGCCCCGGGCCGCCGCGGTCGCCGAGCACCTGCTCGGCCCCCGGCTCTTCTCCGGCTGGGGGGTACGCACCCTGGCCACCGGCGAGGGCCGCTACAACCCGATCGGCTACCACGTCGGCACGGTGTGGCCGTTCGACAACGCCTTCATCGCCTGGGGGCTGAGCCGGTACGGCTTCCGCGAGGAGGCCGGGCGGATCTGCGAGGCGATGCTCGCCGCCTCCCGCTTCTTCGAGGGCCGGCTGCCCGAGGCGTTCGCCGGTTACGAGCGCGACCTCACCGACTATCCGGTGCAGTACCCGACGGCGTGCAGCCCGCAGGCCTGGTCGGCCGGCACCCCGCTGCTGCTGCTCCGGGTGCTCCTCGGCCTCGAACCGCAGGGCGAACACCTCATCATCGACCCGATGGTGCCGGAGGGGATGGGCCGGGTCGAGCTGCTGGACATCCCGGGCCGGTGGGGCCGGGTCGACGCCCTGGGCCGCAGCCGCACCCCCTACGACGACCGCCGCCGGCTCTGACCCCGACAGTCCCACCCCACCCAGCCCCACCCCGCCCCGCCCCACCCCGCCCCGCCCCGCACCCCGCACCCCGCACCCCGCACCCCGCTAGATCGTGCTCGATCCACGATGTAGTGGCCTCTCGATGGCTTCGAGGCCACTACATCGTGGATCGAGCACGATCTTGGCTGCCCTCAGGTCGCCGCACGAGTCACGGTGGCGGGTTGGCACGCATAGGTGACGGGGTGCAGGCGGGACAGGGTGGAGGCGTTCGGTCAGGCGGGGCAGCCGGTGGAGGCGGAGAGGCGTACCTGTGCGCCGGTGCCGTCGACCAGCACGGTCGCCGGGCCGCTGCGGTAGGCGTACACCTCGGGGAGGTCGACCACCGGGGAGCCGGCGGCCAGCGGGCGGAGGCCGGTCAACGCGACCGGCGCGTCGCCGGCCGACACCGCGACGGTACGGGCCGTGCCGCCCCCGGGGCAGGGGGCGCTCACCGGTTCCGGGGCGGACCGCGCGGAGCGCCCCAACGCCCGCAACGCCCCGTCCAACATCGATTCGACCGAGGCAGCAGGTACCGCCGAGCCTGACGCCGCAGCCGACGAGGTGGCCGGGGCAGAGGAGGCAGAAGTAGCAGGGGAGCCAGGGGGGAACGACGAGGCAGGGGGGACCTTCGAACCGTTCGGGGCGGCCGACGGCCCGGGGTAGCCGTCGCCGACCGGGCGGCAGCCGGTGTCGGCGGTGAACCGGACCCGGCCGCCGCTGGTGACCCGCCCCTGCACGGCGACGAACTCCCCGGCGTCGGCGCGCAGCCGGGGGCCTGACGCACCGGCCCGTACCCCGGCCCGCCAGTCGGCCGGCAACCGGTCGGCGACGCGTTCCAGCAACGCCCGCTCGCCGCCCTCGGCGACCAGCACGTCCAGCCCCCGGCTGAGGGTCGCGCCGTCGGCCATCGGGGTGAGCCGGCAACCGCGCTCGACCTCCGGGACGGTCAACACCCAGGCGTCGTCACCGACCGCCGCGACCAGGCGACCGAGCGCCCGGTCCACCACCGGGCCGGCCTGGGTGAGGGTGCGCTGCTCGCGCACGGTCGGCGGGTCCTCCCGCGCCGACCACCAGGTGAGCACGCCCAGCAGCACCGCCCAGGCCACCGTCGCGGCCAGCAGCCAGGGCAGCCGGCGACGCGGCGCGGACGGACCGGTCGGTGGGGCGTACCCCGGGTGGACGGCACCGCTCACCCGCTCATCGTGTCACGGCCCCACCGTCGGCCCGCACCGCACCGGCCGGCACCGACCCGCACCACACCACGGCGGCCCGCACCACACCACGGCGGCCCGCACCGCGCCGGCCCGCACCACACCACGGCGGCCCGCACCGCGCCGGCCCGCACCGCCGGCACCGCACCGGCCCGCGCCGGCCGCCCGTCAGCCGCACGGGGTGGCGAGGCGGTAGCCGACCCCGCGCACGGTCTGCACCTGGGGGCCGCCGGACACCGCGCGCAACTTGCGGCGCAGCCGCTTGACGGCCGAGTGCAGGATCGCCGCGTCGCCCAGCCAGGCCCCGCCCCAGACCGAGCCGAAGATCCGTTCGTAGCTCCAGACCACCCCCGGGTCACCGGCCAGCCGGGCCAGCAGCTCCCGCTCCAGCCGGGTCAGCGCCAACGGCTCCCCCCGCCAGGTGACCAGGTGACCGGCCGGGTCGACGACGAGATCGCCGCAGCGCACCGAGCCGGGGGGCGCGGCGGCCGGCAGCGCGGGGCCGGGTGGCGCGGCAGCCGGGGGCGCGGCGGCGGGCGGCAGCGCGGGGCCGGGAAAGAGCATGGCGCGCAGCTCGGCCAGGTCGGCGCAGATCACCACCGGCCCCAGGTCGTCGAGCTGACGGACCACCCGCTCCCGGACGGAGACGTCGGCGCTGACACAGACCACGAACGGGATGTCGACACCGGTCACACGTCCTCCCCAGGACCGCACCTGCCGCCCGCTCCCGACGTTCCCGTCTGCCCACGACAGGTGTCGACGCGGCTGGATGCCAGCCTAACGGTCAGGATGGCGTCAGGTTACTGACCGAATACTGACCGACCCGATCCATTGATCAGCTTGGTTCCCCGGCTGAGCATGATGCACAGCGGCCGCGGGGCTGGTCGACCAGCACCCACCACCGGCCACCTCCTCAGCCGCTCCGCGTGGCCGCGACCCCGGCACACGCGGCCGGACCCGAACCGATCGGGTCCGCTCAGTGGGGAGGAAACGTGCTCAGACGACCGACCGGACGACCGTCCCGGTGGCGATTGGTGGCCGCGCTCGCGGCCGGACTGCTGGGCCTCACCGCCCAGCCCGCACTGCCCGCCGGGGCCGCGCCGGCCGCGCCCCGGGCCACCGTGGACCGGCAGGTCCTCGACGGGCTCGCCGACGGCACCGGGACCTTCCTGGTCTACCTGCGCGAGCAGGCCCCGCTCGCGCAGGCCGCCCGGCTGCCCGACCCGGACGTCCGCGCCGGTGAGGTGCACCGGCTGCTCACCACCACCGCCGAGCGGACCCAGCAGGGCCTGCGGGCGGTGCTGGACGAGCGGAAGGCGACCTACACGGCGTACTGGATCGCCAACGCGCTGCGGGTGACCGGGGACCGGGCGCTGCTGGACACCATCGCCGCCCGGCCGGAGGTCGACCGGATCGCGCCGACCCGCAGCTACCCGCTGGTCCGGCCGGTCCGCAGCACGGCCGCCCGCGCCGGCACGGACGCGGTCGAGTGGGGGCTGACCAACATCGGCGCACCCCGGGTCTGGGACGAGTTCGGCGACCGGGGTGAGGGCCTGGTGGTCGCCAACATCGACAGCGGCGTGCAGTACGACCACCCGGCGCTGGTCGGGTCCTACCGGGGCAACCTCGGTGGCGGCAGCTTCAACCACGACTACGACTGGTTCGACCCGGCCGGGGTCTGCCCACAGGACGCCCCCTGCGACAACAACGACCACGGCACGCACACCATGGGCACCATGGTCGGCGCCGACGGGGCCAACCAGGTCGGGGTCGCCCCCGGCGCGAAGTGGATCGCCGCCAAGGGCTGCGAGTCCAACAGCTGCTCGGACGCCTCGCTGCTGGCCGCCGGTCAGTGGGTGCTCGCCCCGACCGACCTCAACGGCCAGAACCCCCGCCCCGACCTGCGCCCCGACATCGTCAACAACTCGTGGGGCGGCGACGGCGGCGATCCGTGGTACCAGCAGACCGTGGCCGCCTGGCGGGCCGCCGGGATGTTCCCGGTCTTCTCCGCCGGCAACGACGGCCCGGCCTGCGGCAGCGCCGGCTCCCCCGGGGACAACCCCAACGCCTACGCGGTCGGCTCGTACGACGTGAACAACACCATCTCCGGCTTCTCCGGCCGGGGGAACGCCACCGACCCGGCCGGGCTGAAGCCGAACATCGCCGCGCCCGGCAGCAACGTACGCTCCAGCGTGCCGGACAACAGCTACGCGGCGTTCAGCGGCACCTCGATGGCCGCCCCGCACGTGGCCGGCACGGTCGCCCTGATCTGGTCGGCCGCGCCCAGCCTGCGCGGGGACGTCGCCGGCACCGAGACGCTGCTCGACCGCACCGCGACCGACGTCGACGCGACCACCTGCGGGGGCACCGCCGCCGACAACAACGTCTTCGGCGAGGGTCGGCTCAACGCGTACGAGGCGGTCCGGCAGGCCCCGCGCGGGCCGGTGGGGCAGGTCGCCGGCCGGGTGACCGACGCGGCGACCGGCGACCCGGTGGCGGGCGCCACCGTCGCCGTCGGCGCCCGCAGCGTCGGCACCGGCACGGACGGCCGGTACACGCTGACCGTGCCGGCCGGCGAGACCACGCTGACCGTCTCCGCGTACGGCTTCCGCACGGCGACCGCCACCGTGACCGTCCCGGAGGACGGCACGGTGACCCGCGACTTCGCCCTGACGGCCACGCCGACGGTCACCGTCTCCGGCCGGGTCACCGACGGCTCCGGGCACGGCTGGCCGTTGTACGCCAGGATCGAGGTCGCCGGCCGCCCCGGCGCACCGGTCTTCACCGACCCGGTGACCGGCCGGTACTCGTTCACCGTGGCGGGCAACTCCGACTACAAGCTCACCGTCACCGCCAACTACCCGGGCTACCGGACGGTGACGAAGGACCTGACCGTCGGCGCGACGGGCGCCACGGCCGACATCCCGGTCCCGGTCGAGGCGGCCTGTGCCGCCGCCGGCTACACCGGCAGCCTGAGCGCGCCGCTGCTGACCCAGAGCTTCGACGGCACCACCACGCCGGAGGGCTGGACGGTGCGCAACCGCACCGACAAGGGCGGCTGGGTCTTCAACGACCCGGGCGCGCGGGGCAACCTGACCGGCGGCACCGGCGGGTTCGCGATCGTCGACAGTGACAAGCTCGGCACCGGCAACACCCAGGACACCGACCTGGTCACCCCGCCGGTCGACCTGTCCGCCTCGGCCGCGCCGCTGCTGCGCTTCCGCAGCGACTGGCGGGCGGTCGGGATCACCGACACCGCCGACGTGGACGTCTCCACCGACGCCGGGACGAGCTGGACGAACGTCTGGCACCAGACGGCGAGCCGCCGTGGCCCCCGGGTCGAGGAGGTGCCGCTGACCCCGGCGGCCGGTGCGACCGCCGCGCTGGTGCGGTTCCGGTTCAAGGGCACCTTCGCCTGGTGGTGGCAGGTGGACGACGTGCAGCTGGTCAACCGGGACTGCACCCCCGTGCCGGGTGGTCTGGTGGTCGGCAACACCACCGACCGCAACACCGGCGCACCGGTCAACGGGGTGACGGTGACCAGTGTGGACCGGCCCACCGACACGGCCGTCTCGGCGGCCACCCCGGACGACCCGAACCTGCCGGACGGCTTCTACCACCTCTTCTCCGGGCTGACCGGCACCCACCCGTTCACCGCCGCCAAGCCGCCGTACACCCCGGTCACCCAGCAGGTGACGGTGGTGGCCGACAGCACCCGCCGGGCCGACCTGGCCCTGACCGCGGGGCGGCTCACCGTCAGCACCACCACGATCGAGGCCCACCAGCCGTACGGCAGCACCCGCAACGCCAAGGTGACGGTCCGCAACACCGGCTCCGCCCCGGCGACCGTGGAGCTGCTGGAACGCGGTGGCGGGTTCGAGGTACTGTCGACCGCCGGCGCTCCGCTGCGGGAGCAGGTGGTCAAGGGGATCAGCACCGGGCGTACCGGGGTCCGGTACGGCGGCGGGAACGCCGACGCCGCGCCGCAGGCCGACGACGCCTGGACCCGGATCGCCAACCTGCCCGCCGCGATCTACGACAACGCGGCGGCCAACCTGGACGGCAAGGTCTACTCGGTCGGCGGCGGTGGGGACACCGGCAACGAGCGGAAGGCCTGGGTGTTCGAGCCGGCCACCGGCGTCTGGACGGCGCTGCCCGACCTGCCGCACGCCCGGTCCAAGCCGTCCGCCGTCGGGATCGGCGGCAAGCTGTACGTGCTCGGCGGCTGGGGCGACGGTGCCGGTGCCGACCCGACGGTTGACGTCTTCGACCCGGGCGTCGGGGCGTGGAGCACCCTGCCCGGGGCGGTCAACCCGGCCCCCGCCGCTGCGGCCGGCACCGCCGTGGCCGGGGGCAAGGTCTACCTGGTCGGCGGCTGTGTCGACACCACCTGCACGGAGTCCGCCAAGGTGACGGTGTTCGACCCGCGCACCGGGACGTTCCGGGCCGGCGCGGCCTACCCGCACCCGGTCTCCTGGCTGTCGTGCGGCGGGATCGGCGCACAGGTCTACTGTGCCGGCGGGGTCGCCGCCGACGAGTACACCGACGCCTGGCGGTACGACCCGGCGTCGGACGCCTGGAGCGCGCTGCCCAACCTCCCGGTCGAGCTGTGGGGCTCCCAGTACGCGTCGGCCGGCGGCATGCTGGTGCTGGCCGGCGGGGTGACGGCCGGTTCGACGTCGGTGACCAACCGGACGGTCGGCTTCGACCCGGTGGCCGGGGCCTGGAAGAACCTGCCGAACGCCCAGTTCAGCAGGTACCGGGGTGCCGCCGCCTGCGGGGCGTACAAGATCGGTGGTTCGCCCAGTTCGTTCGTCGGCTCGGCGGACAGCGAGCGGCTCGGCGGGCTGGAAGGCTGCTCGGACGCCGCCGACCTGCCGTGGTTGTCCACCGCACCGGCCAGCTTCACGCTGGCCCCGGGGGCGTCCCAGACGGTCACCGTCACGCTGACCGCCACGGCGGCGGCCGGGGTGGACCAGCCCGGGGTCTACTCGGGTGAGCTGGGCTTCACCTCCAACACGCCCTACCCGGTGTCGGCGGTGGGGGTCGAGATGAACGTCTCGCCGCCGAACAACTGGGGCAAGATCCAGGGCACGGTGACCGGGGTGACCTGCGGCGGTCAGACCGTCGGCGTCCCGGCCACGATCCGGCTGAACCTGGTCGGGTCGACCACCGGCGTCACGCTCACCGCCGACGGTCAGGGCCGCTACGCCTGGTGGCTGCCGAAGGGGCGGTACGAGGTGATCGTGGCGAAGGACGGCTGGGTGCCCCAGGCCCAGCGGACGGTCGTCGAGGCCGGCATCGTCGGCACCCTCGACTTCCGCCTGGCACCCACGTCCACCTGCGCGGGAGCCCGCATCTCCGACAGCTAACCCGATAGCCGACCGGCTGAGCCAACAGCCGACCGGCCGAGACGGTAGCCGACCGGCCGAGACGGTAGCCGACCGGCCGAGACGGTAGCCGACCGGCCGAGACGGTAGCCGACCGGCCGAGACGGTAGCCGACCGGCCGAGACGGTAGCCGACCGGCCGAGACGGTAGCCGACCGGCCGAGACGGTAGCCGACCGGCCGAGACGGTAGCCGACCGGCCGAGACGGTAGCCGACCGGCCGAGACGCACCACACGGTGGCCGTCGACCCCGCCCGGGGTCGGCGGCCACCGCCATGTCCACTGACAAGGGGCCGCCACCCCGACCGCCGGCCCGCCCCTCCACCTTCCGCCGACCACCCGGGAACACCCGTTCGTGGCGGCTCGCGGCTCGGGTACCACTACTTCATGGTTGTAGTGGCATCGGAGCGAAGGGATGCCACTACAACCATGATGTTGAGTTGATCATGGAGGAACATCGCACACCCGAGGAGGCGTCGACCGCCGTCAGGGTCTCCGCAGTCAGGGTCTCCGCAGCCAGGTCGCGGGGTCGGTGACATGGACACCCTTGCCCTGATGGCGGTCGATCGCTTCCAGCGCCGCACGGCGCACGAACACCGTCCGGATCGCTGACACGCTCACCCGGCGCGGCTCGCACAACTCGGCAATTCGAGGGCAATGCGTCCCCCGCGACGACCCTCGACCAGCCGGCAGATTTCCGCCGCACAACTTCCGAGCGTGGTTCAGCTCAGTCGGCACGCCCGATTCAAGGCTTTGCGTGGATGACATAGAAGATCTTGGAGCAATATGGCCCCCCTGGGGGCCGAAATCTTCCAAGATCTCACAGGCAGGCAGAACACCGGGCGATCCGGAGCATCACACTGAGCCGGATCATCAACCTCCGAGCCGGATGCGGCCATCCGGGGGTGGCAGGCGATCCCCGGGAAGCGCCAACAGCATCAGGGTTTCCGCAGCCAGGTTGCCGGGTCGGTCACGTAGACACCCTTACCCTGATGGCGGTCGATCACTCCAAGCGCTTCAAGCCGAATGAAGACCTGCCGGATCGTCGATGCGCTCACCCGGTGCAGCTCACACAGCTCAGCGATCGAGGGCAGCTTGTCCCCCGGCTTGAGTCGGCCACTCCGCGTGTCCGAAATGATCGAATCAGAGACTCTGAGGTAGTCAGGCAATGCAGGCATGGCACTCCTCGCGTGGCACTCCGATTCGATCACGAGACACATGCGCGAGACAAGAGGAAGTCAACTTGGGTCACCATCTTGACGAGGGTCACCTCCACACATAAGTTAATCGGCGAGCGCCTCCTCGCGTGGCAACGAGTTGGGCTCTTCCCCCGGTCGGGGCGGGTGCCGAAGCGGAAGGGAACCCGCCCGCCCCGGCCGCCTTCCACGGCAGCGCGATCCCCGCTGCCCCTGCGGAGAGGTGGTCCCATCGTGTGCAGGTTCCTCCGGCTGTTCCGCCGGCCCCGGTCCCGGTCGACGGCAACCGACCGGCCCCCGACAACAGGACGGCCCGCGCCGGCCGAGCGACCCACGGTTGCCCGGCGGCCCTCCGCCCGGCACCGCGTCACCAACCGGCCCCTGAACAGCCGACCCCCAACCAACCAGCCCAGCAGCAACCGGCCCTCCACCAACCAGCCCAGCAGCGACAGGCCCTCCACCAACCAGCCCAGCAGCGACAGGCCCTCGAACAGCCGGCACTCGACCAACCAGGCCCCGGGCGGCCGGGGCGACGGTCATGGCGCCGGGCGGTCCGGGCCGGCGGGCCGGCGCAACGGTGGGCAGCACCACCGGACGGTGGCGTACCGGCCGCTCTGCCCGACCCAGGTGCGGCGGCAGTGGTTCGGGCGGTCCCGCGACGGGCTCGACCCGGGCGAGGTGGACGGGTTCCTGCACCGGGTCGCCGACGAGCTGGCCGTGCTGCACGCCGAGCTGGCCCGTACCCGGGAGGAGAACGCGCGGATCAAGGGTGCGCTGCGCGACTGGCAGTCCCGGTTCGGGCCGCGCGTGGTGTACCGGTGACCGCCACGACCGAGCGCGAGCGGTACGTCGTACACCTGACTGTCGCCGCCGACGACCTGCCGGCGGCGCGGCTGCTGGCCCGCGCGATCGGCCGGGCGCTGGCGTTCCTGCCGGAGCTGGTGCTCGGCGAGACGACCGTCTCCGAGGAGGGCGGGTCGGAAGCGCAGCATCAGGTCTTCTGTGACCGGCGGCTCGGTGGGCGTCGCCGCTGCGTCCGGCGGGTCGGCCACCAGGGCGGCTGCACCTCGTGACGCCGCCGGCCGGGCGACCTCCCGGTCGACTGCCGGGCGGCGGGCGGCGGGGGTGACGGCGCCGGGCGGCGGACAACCGGCGTGACGGCGGCGGGCGGCGGGGGTGACGGCCCGGGGCCGGTCACCCCGGGTGGGGTGACCGGCCCCGGGCCGATCGAGAGCGTGGGTCAGGCCACCGTGACGGAGACCTCGTTGATGCCCCGGTTGGCGGTCACGGCGGTGTCGCCGTTGCCGTGCCGGGACAGCGCCCGCAGGGTCCAGCTACCGGGCGCGGCGAAGAACCGGAACTGACCGGCCGGGGAGGTGACGACCTCGGCGGTGAACTCACCGGTCGAGTCGAGCAGCCGGACGTACGCGCCGGCCACGGGCTCGCCCGACGCGGCCAGCACCTGCCCGGTGATGACGGTTTCCTTCTCCAGGTCCAGGCTGGCCGGCAGCGGCGCGGACTGGTCCGGGGCGGCGCAGCCGGCCGCGGTGGAAGCGGTGGGAGCGGTCATGGCTCAGGCCTCCCCGGGCTCGTCGCCGAGCGCCACCGGCACGCCGACCAGCGAGCCGTACTCGGTCCACGAACCGTCGTAGTTCTTCACGTTGGTGTGGCCGAGCAGCTCCTGCAGGACGAACCAGCTGTGCGAGGAGCGCTCGCCGATCCGGCAGTAGGCGATGGTCTCCTTGCCGTCGTCCAGCCCGGCGTCGGCGTAGATCTTGCGCAGCTCGTCGTCGGACTTGAAGGTGCCGTCCTCGTTGGCCGCCTTGGACCACGGCACGCTGATCGCGGTCGGGATGTGCCCGGCCCGCTGCGCCTGCTCCTGCGGCAGGTGGGCGGGGGCCAGCAGCCGGCCGGCGAACTCGTCGGGGCTGCGCACGTCGACCAGGTTCTTGGTGCCGATCGCGGCGACCACCTCGTCGCGGAACGCCCGGATCGAGGTGTCCGGCTCCTGCGCGACGTACCGGGTGGCCGGGCGGGTCACCGTGTCCTTGACCAGCGGACGGGCGTCCAGCTCCCACTTCTTGCGACCGCCGTCGAGCAGCTTGACGTCGCGGTGGCCGTACAGCTTGAAGTACCAGTACGCGTACGCGGCGAACCAGTTGTTGTTGCCGCCGTAGAGGACCACGACGTCGTCGTTGCCGATGCCCCGCTCGGAGAGCAGCGCCTCGAACTGGGACTTGTTGACGAAGTCCCGGCGGACCTGGTCCTGGAGGTCGGTCTTCCAGTCCAGCTTGATGGCACCGGCGAGGTGACCGGTGTCGTAGGCGGAGGTGTCCTCGTCGACCTCGACGAAGACGACGCCCGGGGCGTCGAGGTTCTTCTCGGCCCATTCGGCCGAAACGAGTGCGGTGTCGCGACTCATCAGATCACTCCCTGGTGAGGATGGGTGGTGAGCCAGCGCGGGCGGAGATCGGTGATGTCGCACCATGCGCAGGACCCATAGAGGAACGGATCACGGGTTCGTGCGACGGCGCCGCTGCCGGGCGTTTTTTCGGAGGGTGGCACCGGAGATCAGGAGAGCTCGGGTGCGGTTGCCGCTAAGCGGCCGGAGACAGCCCCGCCGTCAGATGACGGAGCGACACAGGCAGGTGGCCACGCGGCACAGGTCGACCGCGCGCCGTTTGGTGAGGTGCGTCCCCATGGTCACGGAGCCTACCAGCCCTCCCGGAGAGTGCCAGGGGCCGACCACCATGCGAGACGCGGCCCCACCTGCCGGGAAGCCCCGTCAGGCCGGGCCGCGTCGCGTCGGCTACCGGGCGCGCTCAGCACCCGACGGCGGATCAGCCCGCCGAGTTGATCGGGACGTCCCTGGCGTCGGCGGTCACCGTCAGCCCCTCCGGGCGCGGTTCGACCTTGCGCACGTTGAGCTGGAACGGCAGCTCCGGCAGGGGCACGTCGACCGAGATCCCGCGGGCGTAGTTGTTCAGCAGGGTGCGGGCCAGCGGCACCGCCGGCAGCCCCTGGGCGTTCAGGTCGCTGAACTTCAGCGCCACCTTGCCGCCCTCGGCCACCGTCACGTCGGCGGTGCCGGTGACGGTGAGCTTCTGGCCGAGGATGTCGACCGGCGCGGTCACCGCCAGCTTGCCGTTCTGCTCACCGAGCTTGAGCCCCGGCCGGTCCAGCAGCTTGGCCAGGCTGTCGTAGGTGACCGTGCCGGTGCCGGCCACCGTCTCGGCCACCACCTCGCCCTGACCGGACCGGATGGTGTCCAGCGAGGCGCGCACGTTGCGGGCGTCCACGTCGAGCCGGGGCAGGCTGACCGTGTTGCCCTCCACCGAACCCCGCACGTCGGTCAGCACGATGGAGATCCGCTCGTACCGCCCGTCGACCACCTGGGTGAGGAACGGGAAACCCCCCACGTCCACCTGCGGCGGCGCGGAGCTGGCGTCCTGCTTGGTGAGCTCCTGCTGCACCTGGTCGGCGATCGCCCGCTCGGCCAGGCCGGCCGCCACCCGGTCGGCCACCACCAGCAGCCCGCCCAGGATCAGCACCAGCACGACCAGTACGACGAGCCACCTGCGCCCGCGCCGCCGGGGCCGCTCCTCGTACGTCTGCGCCACACCCGTCTCCGTCCGTCCTCGCCGTCGCGGTCCGCGACGTACCGTCCTCGCCGTCGCGGTCCGCGCGACGTACCGTCATCGATGCCGCCGTCGCGGCGCACCGCTACTACCCGAGCGCCGCCGCGCCCAACCGCCGCATCCGGCGCGCGGGGCGGATCGTCAGAGGAAGAGCACACACATCGCGTACGCCGCCGGAGCGGACAACGCGAACCCGCCCAGCGGACCCTGCATGTGCCGGGCGATCCACATGGTGGGCGGCTCACCGGCCATCAGCCGGCCCGCCTCGGCGTACCCGACGGCGAGGTCGGCCAGGACGGCGGTGGCCGCCGCGACCAGCCCGATCACCGCGGCACTGGTCGGGGTGAAGCCGACCAGGTAGCTACCGAGCAGGGCGCTGGTGAGGGTACCGGCCATCGCGCCGACGACCACCCCGGCGGCCCCCCGGGGCACCTGCGGCGCCAGCCTCGGCCAGGCCAGCACGGCGTCGGTGAGCCGGGCCACGGTGAGCGCGACGCCGGTGGCGACCAGGCAGACGGTGATCGCCTGGGTGCCGGCCGGAATCCGACTCAGCGTGATCAGGGTGGCGAACGCCACCACGCCGACCACGATCAGCAGGGTGGTGCCGAGCGAGTCGGTCACCCGCACCCGGTCCACCCGGCGGACGAGCTGACCGACCACGCCGAGCAGGAAGCCACCCAGCGCCACGAAGCCGAGCGGGGCCAGGCCGGCGACGTCGGTCTGCACGGCGGCGACGTCGGCCGCCGCGGCGACCGCGACGCTGGTCAGCGCCACCATCAGCAGGGCGGGCGGGCGCATGGCCATCGTCCAGGCCAGCACGAAGAAGAGCTGGACCGCGAAGACGACCAGGGCGAACGGCAGCCGGTGCCCGGGGCCGGCGGTCTGCGCGCCGAGCACCAGACCGACGCCGAGCAGCGCGGCGAAGCCGGCGATGGTCAGCGAGAGCGGCCGGCGGACCTCGACCGGCTCGATCGGCTCCTCGTCCGGCTCGACGTCCTCGTCCTCGCTGCGGCGTGGTGCCCCGCCCTTGCGGAACCGGCGTGGGCCGCGCTCGCGTCGGCCCCCGGCGTCGTCGTCCTGGGCCGGGCGCGGCCCGGGTGCGGGACCGCCGGCCGGGCCGTCGGGGGCGTCGTCGACCCAGGGGTCACGGCCGGTCTCGGGCGAGGTGGAGGGAAACACGCCCCGATCGTGCCAGACCGGCGCGCTCCGGCGGGGATCACGTCGGCTCCGGTTTCCACCACGTTAAAACCTGAGCGGCGATCACGGGCAGATCCGACAAACAGGAAAGGACGCCGAGGTGACAGCCGGGCGATCGGTTACGCTCAAGCCGTTACCCGCCCGTCAGCGACGCCGGGACCCACGCAAGTTCTCAGCGCCCCGCCCACGGTCGGGGCAGCTGGTCGCGTGCGGCCGTAGAGCCGCCGGGACGGAGGTGATCGTGTGGAGCTCCTGCTGCTGGTGACCGCGCGTGCAGGTGAGCCCTCGGCGGTGCTGCCGGCACTCGACCTGTTGCCGCACTCGGTGCGTACCGCACCGCGTGACGTCCGCACCCTGGTGTCCGGGCCCAGCCCGGACGCGGTGCTGGTCGACGCCCGATCGGAGTTGAGCGAGGCCCGGGCCACCTGCCGGATGCTGCACGCCACCGGCCTGGGCGTGCCGCTGGTGGCGGTGGTCACCGAGGCCGGCCTGATCGCCCTCAACGCCGACTGGGGCGTGGACGACGTGATCCTGGCCGGCGCGGGCCCGGCCGAGGTGGAGGCCCGGCTGCGGCTCGCGGTGGGCCGGCTGACCAACGCCACCTCCGGGGCCGGCGGCTCGATCCGGGCCGGCGAGCTGAACATCGACCCGGACACCTACGCGGCGAAGCTCAAGGGTCGGCCGCTCGATCTCACCTACAAGGAGTTCGAGCTGCTGAAGTTCCTCGCCCAGCACCCGGGCCGGGTGTTCACCCGAGACCAGTTGCTCCGTGAGGTCTGGGGCTACGACTACTTCGGCGGCACCCGTACGGTCGACGTGCACGTGCGGCGGCTGCGGGCCAAGCTCGGCTCGGAGTACGAGTCGATGATCGGCACGGTCCGCCAGGTGGGCTACAAGTTCGTGGTCCCGCCGACGTCCCGGTCGCTGCCGGAAGCCGAGCACGCGCCGCTGCCGGTCTGACCCGCGCACCCGGTCACACCAACCTAGGACTATTTCCGATACGCCCCTTTTGCTCCTGATGCCGGTTCTATTCTTAATGCCGGAATCAGCAGGAGTGAGAGGGGCGACGGTGCGTGCACTGACCACGGGGGCGACGAGAGGGCCGTCCCGCGATCCGGACCGGTGGCGGCACTGATGCGCGCCCGGTCGACCGGCGGGACCATCGGGACCGTCGGCGTCGTCACCCTGGTGCTGGCCGCCCTGCTCGGGTCCGCGTACGCGCTCGGCCGCAGCATGCTCCCCGACCACTCCCGGCCACCCACCGGCACGTCGGCACAGGTCAACGGCGTCCATTACGCCGATCAACCCGCCGATCCGGTCGCCCCACCGGCTGACCCGGACGGCGCCGGCCCCGACCCGGACGTCCCGCAACAGGCCGGCGGCGGCGACGGGCCGTTCGGCAGCCACGCCAGCACCGGCTCCGGCGAGGTCGCGCTGACCTTCGACGACGGGCCGGACCCGACGTACACACCGCAGGTGCTCGACGCGCTCCGCGAGTACGGTGTCAAGGCGACGTTCTGCGTGGTCGGCGAGAACGCCCAGGACCACCCGGACCTGGTCCGGGCGATCGTGGCCGACGGGCACACCCTCTGCAACCACTCGTGGCACCACGACGTGCTGCTCGGCAAGCGCTCCCCCGCCCTGATCCGGGCCGACCTGATCCGCACCAACGAGGCCATCCACGCCGCCGTGCCGGACGCCCGGATCAGCTACTTCCGGCAGCCCGGCGGAGCCTGGACGTACCCGGTGGTGTCGGTCGCCGAGGGGCTGGGGATGACCCCGCTGCACTGGACCGTCGACCCCAACGACTGGCAGCTCCCCGGAGCCGCCAAGATCACCGCCACGGTCACCGGGGAGACCGGGCCCGGCGCGATCGTGCTCATGCACGACGCCGGTGGCGACCGGCAGGGCACGGTGGACGCCCTCCGCCGGATCCTGCCCGACCTGACCAGCCGGTTCCGGCTGGCGGCGCTACCGGTCGACGGGGCCAGCTGAGCCGGAGCCGACTACGGTGGCGGGATGAGCAGCGCCGAGCCGACGACCGACCAGGTGGACCGTACCGACCGACTCACCCCGGCCGAGGTCGCCGAGGTGCTGGCCATGGCCCGGCTGGCGGGCGACACCGACGGCGCCGACCCGTTCGACGAGCACACCCTGCTGCGGTTGCGTGACCCGCAGGCCCCCGCCGCGCACCTGACCGCCCACGCCGCCGACGGCACCCTGACCGGGTACGCCCACCTGGACACCACCGACCCGGCCTCGGGGGTGGGGGTGGAGCTGGTGGTCCGCCCCGGCTTCCGACGGCGGGGCACCGGGCGGGCGCTGGCCCAGGGTGTGCTCGCGGCGGCCACCGGCCCGGTGCGGGCCTGGGCGCACGGGGACCACCCGTCCGCCGCGGCGCTCGCGGTCGACCTCGGCCTCACCCGGGCCCGGGTGCTCTGGCAGTTCCGCCGGCCGCTGGCCGAGCCGGTGCCGGCCCCCCGCCTGCCCACCGGGGTGACACTGCGTTCCTTCCGCCCCGGCGAGGACGACGCCGACTGGCTCGCGCTCAACGCCCGCGCCTTCGCCGAGCACCCCGAGCAGGGCCGGTGGACCATGGACGACCTGCGGACCCGACTGGCCGAGCCGTGGTTCGACCCGGCCGGCTTCCTGCTCGCCGTCGACCCGTCCGACGGTCGGCTGCTCGGCTTCCACTGGACCAAGGTGCACGAGCGGCCCGGCGCGGCCCGGATCGGCGAGGTCTACGTGGTGGGGGTGGATCCGGCCGCGCACGGCGGCGGCCTCGGCCGGGCGCTCACCACCGCCGGGCTGGCCTACCTGCGGGACCGGCGCGGGCTGGACCGGGTGATGCTCTACGTGGACGAGTCGAACACCGCCGCCGTGTCGCTCTACGAACGGCTCGGCTTCGCCCGCTGGTGCGGGCACGTCAACTACCACCTGGGCTGACGCTCCCCGGCCACGCCGCCCCGGCCGGCGACCGGCCGGGGCCGGGAGCAGCGCGGTCTCCGCGTGGTAACGGCGGGGCCACGCCGAGATAACGACTGCCCGGATATATCGCATTAATGCGGATACTGGGACGGCAGTTCACCTAACGGACAACCCTTCCTCAGGCAGCGGTCACCTGCCCGGCCGGGGCTGTTCATGCTCCGTTCACTTCCGACCGGCAAACCGTCTACCTGGCACTTCTAGCTTTCGAGTCAGCCGGTCAGCGCCGGCACTCGGGCCCCATCCGGGCGACCTGAGCAAAGACGTGAAGGGAAACCCCTCAGGTGAAGCTCCAGCGGCACGGCGCCATTGCCTGCCTCGCTCTTACCGCGGTCCTCGGCCTCAGCGCCTGCGGCTCGGACAACAACGAGCCGGCCGGCACCTCCGCCTCCGGTTCGGCCAGCGCGGCGGACTGCGGCAAGGGCACCCTGAACGCGCAGGGCTCCTCCGCGCAGAAGAACGCCATGGCTGAGTGGATCAAGGCCTACCAGCAGAAGTGCGCCGGCACCACGATCAACTACGAGTCCTCCGGATCCGGCGCGGGCATCCAGGCGTTCATCGCCGGCACCGCCGACTTCGCCGGCTCCGACTCCGCCCTCAAGCCGGAGGAGCAGCCGCAGGCCGACGCCAAGTGCACCGGCGGCGCGGCGCTCAACCTGCCGATGGTGATCGGCCCGGTCGCGGTGGTCTACAACGTCAGCGGCCTGGACAACCTCCAGCTCAAGCCGGCCACCCTGGCGCAGATCTTCGCCGGCAAGGTCAGCAAGTGGAACGACCCGGCCATCAAGGCCGACAACCCGGACGCCACGCTGCCGGCCACCACGATCCAGACGGTGCACCGCTCCGACGAGTCGGGCACCACCGACAACTTCACCAAGTACCTGTCCAAGACCGCCGCGACGGACTGGACCTTCGGCAACAACAAGGCGTGGAAGGCCCCGGGCGGGCTCGGCGCCCCCAAGTCCGACGGGGTGGCCGCCAAGGTCAAGAGCACCGACGGCACGATCAGCTACGTCGAGTGGTCGTACGCCGAGAACTCCGGCCTCAAGAAGGCCAAGGTGCAGAACGGCGCCGGCGAGTACACCGAGCTGACCGCCGAGTCGGCCGGCAAGACCATCGCCGGGGCCAAGATCGAGGGCCAGGGCGACGACCTCAAGATGTCGATCGACTACGCCACCAAGGAGGCCGGGGCCTACCCGATCGTCCTGGTGACCTACGAGATCGTGTGCAGCAAGGGCCTCGCCGCCGACAAGCTGCCGCTGGTCAAGGGCCTGCTGGGCCACGCCGCCAGCGCCGAGGGCCAGGCCGAGCTGGTGGAGCTGGGCTACGCCCCGCTGCCCGACTCGGTCCGGACCAAGGTCGAGGCCGCGGTCAAGAACCTCGGCTGACCCGTCCGAGCGACAACCCCTCAAGTCGAAGCGAGCGAGCAGATGGGTGAAACCCCTCCCCGCTCGGCACACGCCGGCACCGGCGGGCAACCCGTGACCCAGGGTCACGAGCGGTCCGCCGGTGCCTCGGCGCGTGTTGCCGAGGCACCAGTCAGCACCCGTACCCCCGACGAGGACCACGGTCTGGGCGGAGGCGGCGGACTGCCCCGGGCGCAGGCGTTCGGCGCGGAACGGGCCTTCCGCGGCGTGACCCTGGCGGCCGGCGTCACCGTGCTGGTCGTCATCGCGGCCATCGCGGTCTTCCTGATCGCCAAGGCCGTCCCGGCGCTGCGGGCCAACAGCGCGAACTTCTGGACCTTCGAGGGCTGGTTCCCCAACGACGACCCACCCACGTTCGGCATCGGCGCGCTCGCCTTCGGCACCGTGCTCACCGCCCTGCTGGCGCTGCTGATCGCGGTGCCGGTGGCGCTGGGCATCGCCCTCTACCTGTCCCACTACGCGCCGCGCCGGCTCGGCACCGGGCTGGGCTTCGTGATCGACCTGCTGGCCGCCGTGCCGAGCGTGGTGTTCGGCCTGTGGGGCCGGGACTACCTGGTCGGGCCGGTCGCCGACCTGTCCGCCTGGCTGAACAGGTACTTCGGCTGGATCCCGATCTTCGGCGACGGCCCGTACGGCAACTCGATCCTGCTCGGCTCGCTCGTCCTGGCGATCATGGTGCTGCCGATCATCACCTCGCTCTCCCGCGAGGTGTTCCTCCAGACCCCGACCGCCAACGAGGAGGCCGCCCTCGCCCTGGGGGCCACCCGCTGGGAGATGCTGCGCACGGCGGTCCTGCCGTACGGCCGGCCGGGCATCATCGCCGCCGTCATGCTCGGCCTCGGCCGGGCGCTCGGCGAGACCATCGCGCTCGCGCTGACCCTCGGCTCGACGTACGCCATCTCGTTCAACATCCTGGCCAACGGCGGCAACAGCATCGCGGCGAACATCGCCAACCGGTTCGCGGAGGCCAACGAGACCGGCCGGGGCGCGCTCATCGCCTCCGGCCTGGTGCTCTTCGCGATCACGCTGATCGTCAACATCACCGCGCGGGCGATCATCTACCGCCGCCGCGAGTTCACGGAGTCGGCCGCATGACCACCACGCTCACCTCCCACCGTTCCCGCCCGCCGGCCCAGCCGGAGAGCCTGCGCGCCAAGCGGCTGCCCGGGTACGCCGCCCCCGCCCTCGCGGTGCTCGCCCTGCTGGTCGCCGTCGGCCTCGTCTACGGCCTCGACCTCGGCGGCCCGGTCCTGGTCGTGGTGCTCGGCGCCCTGCTCTACCTGGCCGGTCTGTTCGCCGCCGCGAACGCGGTGGAGGGCCGCAGGTCGGCCCGCAACCGGGTCTGGAGCGCCCTGATCCACTCCGCCCTGGTGCTGGCCGTGCTGCCGCTGGCCTCGGTGGTCTGGACCCTGGTCAGCAAGGGCACCGCCCGGCTCGACGGCGACTTCTTCGGCAGCTCGATGAACAACATCGGGGCGCGGGACGCCAACGGCGGTGCTTACCACGCCATCATCGGCACCCTGGAGCAGGTCGGCATCGCCACCGCGATCACCGTCCCGCTCGGCGTGCTCTGCGCGATCTACATCGTCGAGTACGGCCGGGGCCGGTTCGCCTTCACCATCCGGTTCTTCGTCGACGTGATGACCGGCATCCCGTCCATCGTCACCGGCCTGTTCGTGCTGGCCTTCTGGGTGCTGATCGTGTCGCCGTGGTTCAACGACGGCCGCCCCGGCTTCTCCGGTTTCGCCGCCGCGCTGGCGTTGGCCGTGCTGATGCTGCCGACGGTGGTCCGCTCCACCGAGGAGATGCTGCGGCTGGTCCCCGCGCCGCTGCGCGAGGGGGCGTACGCGCTCGGCGTGCCGAAGTGGAAGACCATCCTGCGGGTGGTGCTGCCCACCGCGCTGCCCGGCATCGTCACCGGCATCATGCTCTCCATCGCGCGGGCCGCCGGGGAGACCGCCCCGGTGCTGCTCGTCGCCGGCGGCGGCGCGGCGATCAACTTCAACCCGTTCGAGAACAACCAGTCGTCGCTGGCCCTCTTCGTCTACCAGCAGGCCGGCGAGGCGTCGAAGTACTCCCCGGCACGGGCCTGGACCGCGGCGCTGACCCTGGTCGTCCTCGTGCTCGTCCTGACCGTCGCCGCGAAGCTGCTGGCCCGCCGTAACCGGCTCGGCCGATGAACCCCGGAGGTACCACCATGGCCAAGCGCATCGACGCCACCGACGTGACCGCCTACTACGGCGGTTTCAAGGCGATCGAGAACATCAACCTGACGGTCGAGCCGAAGACGGTCACCGCCCTGATCGGCCCGTCCGGCTGCGGCAAGTCGACCTTCCTGCGGTCGATCAACCGGATGCACGAGGTGCTGCCCGGGGCCCGGGTCGAGGGCAGCCTGACCATCGACGGCCAGGACGTCTACCACCGGGACGTCGACGTGACCGCCGTCCGCCGCATGATCGGCATGGTGTTCCAGCGCCCCAACCCGTTCCCCACCATGAGCATCTTCGAGAACGTGGTGGCCGGGCTGCGGCTCAACGGGGTCCGCAGGAAGTCCATCCTGGACGAGGCGGCCGAGAAGGCGCTCCGCTCGGCGAACCTGTGGGACGAGGTCAAGGACCGTCTCGGCAAGCCCGGCGCGGGCCTGTCCGGCGGTCAGCAGCAGCGGCTGTGCATCGCCCGGACCATCGCCGTCGAGCCGCAGGTGGTGCTGATGGACGAGCCCTGCTCGGCGCTGGACCCGATCTCGACGCTGGCCATCGAGGACCTGATGTTCCAGCTCAAGGACAAGTTCACCATCATCATCGTCACCCACAACATGCAGCAGGCGGCCCGGGTCTCCGACCGCACCGCCTTCTTCTCGATCGAGAAGACCGGCGACCCCGGCCGGCTCATCGAGTACGACAACACCCAGAAGATCTTCAGCAACCCGGGGCAGAAGAAGACCGAGGACTACATCACCGGCCGCTTCGGCTGACCCCTGCCCCGCCCCACCGGCCACCGCCCGCCCAGGATCCCGCCGGGTGGGCGGGTGCTGTCAGGTGAGGGTGAAGTGGGGGGTGCCGTCCTCGGGGAGGTGCAGGCGGGGTATCACCGGCGTGCTGGCGTCCCGGCCCGCCGCGGCGCGGGCCACCCCGGCCAGGTCACCGGCGGCGGCCACCTCGGCCAGCGTGACCAGTGTCGGCGGGAGCATGGTCAGCTCACCGGCCCGTGACCGGGCCAGGGCGTCCGCCGGGCGGATCCACAGGGTGTGGTCGGCCTCGCCGGAGACGTCCCGGGTCCGCTGCCCCTCGGGCAGCAGGGCCACGAAGAAGTACGTGTCGAAGCGCCGCGGCTCGAAGTCCGGGGTGATCCACCGGCTCCACGGCAGCAGCAGGTCGGACCGGAGGGTGAGCTTCCGCCCGGCGAGCAGCCCGGCGAAGCCCCGCCGGTGCGCCTCCAGCTCCTGCCGGGCGACCTCCCAGTCGTCGCCGCTGACGTCCCCCACCACCGCGTCGTCGCCCGGACCGGCCAGCAGCACCCCGGCCTCCTCGAAGACCTCCCGCGCGGCGGCGCACACCACCGCCTGGGCGTCCCGCGGCGCGACTCCCAGCCGGTCCGCCCAGGCCGTCGGGTCGGGACCGGCCCAGTCCAGGTGCGCCTGCGAGTCCGACGGGTCGACGCCCCCACCGGGGAAGGCGTACATCCCGCCGAAGGCCATCGCGGCGACCCGGCGGATGACGTACACCTCGAAGTCGGTGCCGGCCGGGCGGAGCAGCAGCACGGTGGCCGCGACCCGGGGGGTCGCCGGGACGCCGCCCTCGGCGAGGAACCGACGGGCGTGCTCGACCAGGGCCGGCGGGGCGGGGAAGCCGGGACTGTCGATCGTCATGCGCCGAGCCTAGTCCCGTCGGACGGCCCGTCCGACCGACCGGCCACCGCGCCGGAGGCCGGGGCCAGCGGGTTAGCGTGAACGCATGACACGTTGGGGGATTTTGTCCACCGGCCACATCGCCGGCCGGTTCGCCGAGGATCTACGCCTGGTGCCGGGGGCCGAGCTGGTCGCGGTCGGCTCGCGGACGGCGGAGAGCGCCGAACGGTTCGCCGCCCGCTACGGGGCCACCCGCGCCCACGGCTCGTGGGCGGAGCTGGCGGCCGACGACGAGCTGGACGCGATCTACGTGGCGACCCCGCACGCCGCCCACCACGAGGCCGCCCGGGTCTGCCTGGAGGCCGGCCGGGCGGTGCTGCTGGAGAAGCCGTTCACCCTCGACCTGGCCACCAGCACCGAGCTGGTCGAGCTGGCCCGGTCCCGGGGGGTCTTCCTGATGGAGGCCATGTGGATGCGGACCAACCCGCTGATCCTGCGCCTGGTCGAGCTGGTCCGGGCGGGCGCGATCGGCGAGGTGACCGGCGTCCGGGCCGACTTCGGGGTGGCCGGGCCGTTCCCGCCTGAGCACCGGATGCGCAATCCGGCGCTCGGCGGCGGCGCGCTGCTCGACCTGGGCGTCTACCCGGTCAGCCTGGCCCACCTGCTGCTCGGCGTCCCGCAGCACGTGCGGGCCTGGGCCAGGCTCAGCCCGGAGGGGGTGGACGAGAACACCGGCATCGTCCTCGGGTACGACTCGGGGGCGGTCGCCACGCTCGGCTGCGGGATGGTCGGGGCGACCCCGCTGACCGCCGCGATCACCGGCAGCACCGGCCGGATCGAGCTGCCCGAGCCGTTCTTCCGCCCCGGGTCGGCGGTGCTGCACCGGGCCGGGGCCGAGCCCGAGACGCTCACCGACGACCCGGCCGGCGGCGGGTACCAGTACGAAGCCGCCGAGGTGCAGCGCTGCCTGGCGGCCGGGCTGACCGAGAGCCCCCTGGTGCCGCACGCGGTCACGCTGGAGGTGATGGCGCTGTTGGACGACATCCGGGCGCAGATCGGCGTCGACTACTCCTGAGCTGTCGGGAAGGGCACCGGCGCGACCGCGCGGGGCGGTGCCGAGTGCCCTTCCCGGCACGGCTCAGAACAGCGGGCGGACCACCAGGTAGGTCAGGCAGGCGATCAGCGCGGCGGCCGGGAAGGTGATGATCCAGGCCAGCACGATGTTGCCGGCCACGTTCCAGCGGACCGCGGAGAGCCGCTTGGTGGCACCCACCCCCATGATCGCCGAGGTGATCGTGTGGGTGGTGGAGATCGGGGCCTTCAGCACCAGCGCGTTGAAGTAGAGCACCGCACTGGCTACCGTCTCGGCGGCGAAGCCCTCCGGCGGACCCAGATCGATGATCTTGCGGCCGAGGGTCCGGATGATCCGCCAACCACCGGCGTACGTGCCGAGCGCCAGCATGGTCGCCGAGGTCCAGAAGACCCACCCCGGGATGTGCGTCTTGTCGTCCTGGAAGCCACCGGTGTAGAGGGCCAGCACCACGATGCCCATGGTCTTGGCGGCGTCCTGCATGCCGTGGCCGACCGACATGGCCGCCGCCGAGGCGGTCTGCGCCCAGCGGAAGCCCCGGTTGAGCTTGCCCGGCTGCCCCTTGCGGAACGTCCAGAGGATGGCCAGCATCAGCAGGTAACCGAGGGTGAGGCCGATGATCGGCGAGAGCACCATCGGCAGGATGACCTTCTCGCCGATGGTCACCCACTGCACGACACCGCCGGTGGAGAGCAGGGTCGCCCCGACCAGCCCGCCGAACAGCGCGTGCGAGGACGACGACGGCAGGCCGAAGTACCAGGTGATCAGGTTCCAGGCGATCGCGCCGAGCACCCCGGCGAAGACCACCCCGAGACTGCCCACGCCGGTGGGGAGGGTGACCAGGCCGTCGCCGACGGTCTTGGCCACGCCGGCACCGAAGTGCGCGCCGACGAAGTTGCCCACCGCGGCGAGCCCGAGGGCGAACCGGGGTGTCAGGGCGCGGGTGGAGACGCTTGTCGCGATCGCGTTGGCGGCGTCGTGGAAGCCGTTGGTGTAGTCGAACGCCAGGGCCACCGCGATCACCGCCAACACGGCGATGAGTTCGGGACTCACAGGATCAGGACTCCTTGACCGCGATGGTCTCGACCGTGTTCGCCACGTGCTCGAAGGCGTCGCAGGCGGCCTCCAGCTCGTCGGCGACCTCCTTCATCTTCAGCACCGTCAGCGCGTCGTACTCGCCCGAGAAGAGCCGGACCAGCAGCATCCGGTACGCCTGGTCGCCGTCGTTCTCCAGCCGGTTGCACTCGATCCAGTAGTCCTCCAGGTCCTTCATCGACTTGAGCCGGGGCATCGCCTCGGCGGTCAGCTTGGCCTGGAGGTCGAGCACGTTGACCAGCTCGTGCAGTTCGCGCGGCAGCGACGGGAGCTTGGTGAGGCCGTACAGGTAGAGCAGGTTGCCGACCGCCTCCAGGTGGTCCATCACGTCGTCGAGCAGCGAACCCAACCGGTAGATGTCCTCCCGGTCGAACGGCGTGATGAAGGTGGAGTTGATCTTCTTGTAGAGATCGTGGGTGATCTGGTCGCTGTCGTGCTCGACCTCGGTCAGCCGTTCGCTGACCGACTGCACGTCGACGCCGGGCAGGGCCAGCTCGTTGAGCAGCTCGGTGCCCTTCACCAGGTTCTGCGCGGCCCTGGTGAAGAGCTCGTAGAAAGCGCCCTCGGTGGGACGGAAGGAAAACTTCACAGCACGGACCTCGTCGTGTCGGTAGAAGGGTGGCCGCCGCCCCAGGGGGCGTCCGCTGAAGCATGCTAGGTACCCCACCGGGGCGGGTCGTCGCCGGCCTACCCCCGGTCAGACCCGATTCACCACTCGTTCACCTGCCGTTCACCTCAGCCGTCCCCGCCGCCACTCGCCAACCGCCGCAGCTCCCGTTCCACGTCGAAACCGGCAGCCGGATACCCCAGATCAAGACCCTCGAACGTCTCCCGCAGCAGGTGCGCCACCGCCCAGTCCCGGTACCACTTACGGTCCGCCGGCACCACGAACCAGGGCGCGGCGTCCGTGTCGCACCGCCCCAGCGCCTCCGCGTACGCCGCCTGGTAGTCGTCCCACCGCGCCCGGGAGTCGAGATCGCTCGGCTGGTACTTCCAGTGCTTCGTCGGGTCGGTCAGCCGCTGCGCCAACCGCCGCGCCTGCTCCTGCGGGGAGATGTGCAGCATCACCTTCACCACTGTCACGCCCCCGTCGACCAGCTCCCGCTCGAAGGCGTTGATCTGGTCGTACCGGGACCGCCAGGTCCGCTCCGGCACCAGTGCGTCGACCCGGGCCACCAGCACGTCCTCGTAGTGCGAGCGGTTGAAGACGCCGACGTAGCCGGGTGGCGGCAACGCCCGGCGGATCCGCCACAGGAAATCGTGCCGCAGCTCCTGCCGGGTCGGCGGGCCGAACGACCGGATGTGCAGGCCGAGCGGGTTCATCGCCCCGGCCACCCGCTTGACCGTGCCGTCCTTGCCCCCGCAGTCCATCGCCTGGAGCACCAGCAGCAGCCGACCCGGCCGACCCCGGCCCAGCCCGGCACCGCCCCTGGTCGGGGTCGAGGCCTGGGCCGCGTGCGCCCCGGCCGCCGCGGTGGCGAAGAGCATCTCCTGCTGCCGGGCCAGCCCGGCACCGATCAGCTCGACCTGCCGCCGCGCCCAGAGCTTGCGCTCCTTCCCCTCACCCGCCGCCGGAAGGCCCGGGGTGGACCGGGGATCCACCGCGCCGAGATCGACCGGCCCACCGTCCGACGCCACCCGCAACCACCGCCGTACCGGCCCACCAGCGGGTACGACGATCTCCGTCTCCTCGTCTGCACGCATTCCCCGATCCTCGCCCACCCCCGCCCTCCCCGCCTCCCGGGCTCCGGGGGGTGGACGGGACGCGGCTCGGATGTCACGTTTCGGGGCGCCCCGCCGTCCGGTGGGCGGGGAGGATCCGGTTCCGTCGGGGACCGGCCGAACGGGAGGGATCGTGGTGACGGTGGACCTGGTGGCGGAGTTCGAGGCCGAACGCGGGCGGTTGACCGCGCTGGCCCACCGGATGCTGGGCAGCCGCAGCGAGGCGGAGGACGCCGTCCAGGAGACCTGGCTGCGGTACTCCGGGGCGCTCGCCGATCCGCGCAGCCGCGCCGAGATCCGGCACCTGGGCGGCTGGCTCACCACCACCTGCGCCCGGATCTGCCTCGACGTGCTGCGCTCGGCCCGGGTCCGCCGGGAGACGTACCCGGGTCAGTGGCTGCCGGAGCCGGTGGTCACGCCGTGGCGCGCCGGCGGGCCGGAGCCGGACGGCTTCGCCCCCGACCCGGCCGACCGGGCGGTCCGGCGCGACCGGCTCGGCACCGCGCTGCTGGTCGTCCTGGAACGGCTCACCCCCGAGCAGCGGGTCGCCTTCGTCCTGCACGACGTCTTCGCGGTGCCGTTCGCCCGGGTCGCCGAGGTGCTGGCGAGCACCCCCGAGGCGGCCCGCCAGCTCGCCTCCCGGGCCCGTCGGGCGGTCACCGCCACCGACGCGCCCCGGCACACCGCCGGCCCGGCCGAGCAGCGCGAGGTGCTCGCCGCCTTCGCCGCCGCGACCGAGTCGGGCGACCTGGACACGCTGGTGCGGGTACTCGCCCCGGACGTGGTGCTGATCGGCGACGGCGGGGGGCACTTTCCGGCGGCCCGCCGACCGGTCGTCGGGGCCGACCCGGTGGCCCGGTTCCTGCTCGGCCTCTTCACCCGGGCCGGCCGCTACGGCCAGCGGCTCCGGGCCGAGCCGGTGCTGGTGGACGGGGTGCTCGGGCTGCACCTGGAGACGGTCACGCCCGACGGCCGCCCGCTACGGATGGTCACCGGCTTCGCCGTGCACGACGGCCGGATCAGCGGCCTGTTCAACCAGCTCAACCCGGACAAGCTGCACCGGCTGCCCGACCTCGACCCGGCCGCCACCTGGCCGCCACGCTGGTGACCCCGACCCCGACCGATCCCGCCGCCGCACCCGGGCCGTCGGGTCAGACCACCAGGGCCAGCCACGTGCGGTACGCCGAGGCGAACGGTTCGGTGCCGTCGCCGAGGGCGGTGAGCAGCCGGGTCGCCGCCGCCCGGGCCTGCGCCACCGCCTCGTCCGGGTAGCCGAACCGCACCCGGTGCTCGGCGAACTCGTCCTCGTCGCGCAACTCCACCAGGCCGGTGGCCCGGCGACGCACCACGTCCAGGTCGAGATCGATCAGGTGGACCGTGTCGTCGCCCTCCCAGCGGGCCGGGGTGGTGATGTCGCAGTAGACCTCGCTGGTCCTCGGCGGCGGGTTGAACATGCCCGTCCACCAGGCCTGATGCGGCACCAGCAGGACGAAGGGGATCTGCTCCACCGAGGGTCGGCCGTGGTAGACCGACGCGGTACCGGCGGTCACCCCGAGCCACACCCCGAGGTCGTCCTCGGTCAGCAGGCGGGCCGGGTAGTCACGGTGGGCGCTGCCGTCGTACTTGCGGTAGATCACGCGGACCGTGTCGCTCGGCATGAGTCGCACCCTAGCCGATTCCGCCCATCCGTCGCCGTAGGGAGGTGACCGGTCAGCAGTGACGACAATCCGCACGGTGACCGCGCCACGCGGGGGCAGCGGCGGGCGGCGTGTCGGCGGCGACGGGTACCGTCGCACGGTGACTGCGTCCCGTACCGCCGCCGGCCCCAGCACCCCCTCGGCCCGCTCCGGACGGCGGCGTGGCGGCCGGCCGAGCGGCACCGAACTGCTCGCGGCGGCGGTCGGCGCGGTGCCCGGCGGCGCGGCCCGGCCGGGCCAGCAGCAGATGACCGAGGCGATCGAGCGCAGCGTGGCCGCCCGGGAGCACCTGTTGGTGCAGGCCGGCACCGGCACCGGCAAGTCGCTGGCCTACCTGGCCCCGGCGTTGACCGTGGACGGCCCGGTGGTGGTCTCCACCGCCACCCTGGCGTTGCAGTCCCAGCTGGTCGAGCACGACCTGCCCCGGCTCGCCGACGCGGTCGAGCCGCTGCTCGGCCGCCGCCCCACCTTCGCCGTGCTCAAGGGCCGGCACCACTACCTCTGCCTGGCCCGGTTGGACAACTCCACCGAGGACGAACCGGAGGACACCCTCTTCGACGCCCCCGCCGCCCGGCCCGGGGGCGGGACGAAGTGGCTCGGTGAGGCCGGTCGGATGGGCAAGCAGATCCAGCGGCTGCGCGACTGGGCCGAGAAGACCGACACCGGCGACCGGGACGAGCTGGACCCGGGCGTCGACGACCAGGCGTGGCGGCTGGCCTCGATGCCCGCCCGGGAGTGCGTGGGAGCGTCCCGCTGCCCGTTCGGTCAGGAGTGCTTCGCCGAGGCCTCCCGCGCCCGCGCCCGGGAGGCCGACATCGTGGTCACCAACCACAGCCTGCTCGCGGTGGACATGCTGGCCGGTCGGCACATCGTCCCGCCGCACAAGCTGCTGATCGTCGACGAGGCGCACGAGCTGGCCGACCGGGTCTCCTCGGCGGCCCAGGCCGAGCTGGTGCCGGAGCTGATCGACCGGTCCGCCCGCCGCGCCCGGCCGTTGCTGCGGCCGGACGTCGCCGACCGGCTCACCGAGGCCGGCGACGCGCTCGCCGTCGGGCTGGCCGAGGCCCCGTCCGGCCGGCTCACCGGCGGCCTGCCCGGCCCGTTGCGGGAGGCCTGCACCCTGCTCGACGCGGCCACCCGGGCCGCCCTCGACGCGATCGGCGACGTCAAGGCCGACGACCCGGACCCGGTCCGCAAGCAGCAGGCCAAGTCGGTGCTCGACGAGCTGTCGACCACCGCGCAGCGGCTGCTGGAGGAGGCCGACCACGACGTGGCCTGGGTGGAGAAGCCGGACAACGGCAGCCGGCGGGCGCTGGTGGTCGCGCCGCTGTCGGTCGCCGGCACCCTCGCCGCCCACCTGTACGACGAGCGCACGGTGGTCGCCACCTCGGCGACGCTGGCGCTGGGCGGCCGGTTCGACACGGTGGCGCGGGCGCTCGGGCTGGAGGCGCCGCCGCCCGCCCCGCCGTCCCCGGCCGCCGCCGCGCTGGCCACCGCCGCCGCCGGCCGGTCCACCGGTGTGCTCGGCGGCGGGACGGCGGCCGGGACCGCCGCCGGCGACCCGGGCACCGGCGGGGTGGCCGCCGCCCCGGGCAGCCGACCCGCCACCGGCATGGTGCCGGCCACCTCGGGGCCGGGCTGGACGTCGCTGGACGTCGGCTCACCCTTCGACTACGCCCGCCAGGGCATCCTGTACGTCGCCGCGCACCTGCCCCGGCCCAGCGTCTCCGGGCTACCCGAGGCTGCCGGTGCGGAGTTGCTGCGGCTGGTCGGCGCGCTCGGTGGCCGTACCCTCGGGCTGTTCTCCTCCCGGCGGGCAGCGCAGCAGGCCGCGGAGCTGCTCCGGGCGCAAACCGACCTGCCGGTGCTGCTACAGGGCGAGGAGGCGTTGCCGTTGCTGGTCCGCCGGTTCCGGGAGGAGCGGTCGAGCTGCCTGTTCGGGGTGATGTCGCTCTGGCAGGGGGTGGACGTGCCCGGCGACTCGTGCCAGCTCGTGGTGATCGACAGGTTGCCCTTCCCGCGCCCCGACGAGCCGCTGGCGGCGGCCCGCGCGGCGGCGGTGGACGCGGGCGGCGGCTCCGGCTTCTCGGCGGTCAGCGTGCCGATCGCGGCGGTCCGGCTGGCCCAGGGGGTGGGCCGGCTGATCCGGGCCACCGGCGACCGGGGGGTGGTGGCGGTGCTCGACTCGCGGCTGGAGACGGCGCGCGGCTACGGGCCGTTCCTGCGCCGTTCGCTGCCCCCGTTCTGGTACACCACCCGCCCCGAGGTGGCCCAGGGCGCGTTGGAGCGCCTGGCCAAGGCGTGACCTACCCGGAAGCCGCCCGCCCCCGAGGGGGAACGGGCGGCTTCCGCGGGTCGTGGGGTGACCGGACGGGCCGGTCCTTCCGCCGTGGTCAGGGCGCCTGGGAGGCGACCACCACGGCGTCCGGTGGGGTGTCCGGCACGCTGCGGGCCGACAGCCGGCGGACGGCGGTGTTGAGCACCGCGATCAGCGGCACCGCGACCAGCGCGCCGGTGATGCCGGCGAGCACCACGCCGGCCGCGATCCCGATGATCACCGCCAGCGGGTGGATGGCCACCGCCCGACCCATGATCAACGGTTGCAGCAGGTGCCCCTCGACCTGCTGCACCCCGATCACCACGCCGAGGATGATCAGGGCGGTCACCGGGCCGCTGTCGACCAGCGCCACCAGCACCGCCACCACCCCGGAGAGGAACGCGCCGACGATCGGGATGAACGCGCCGAGGAAGACCAGCGCGGCCAGCGGAAAGGCGAACGGGATGTCGAAGACGACCAGGAAGATGCCGATCCCCACCGCGTCGATGAACGCCACCAGCACGGTCGCCCGGACGTAGGCGCCGAGCGTCGCCCAGGACGCCCGGCCGGCGTCGTCGACCTTCCACCGGGCGGCGACCGGCAGCAGGCGGACCAGGAAACGCCAGATCCGGTTGCCGTCGCGCAGGAAGAAGAAGGTGGCGAAGAGCACCAGGACCGCGCCGGTCAGCACCTCGGCCAGGGTGGCGGCGGTGGCGAGCGCCCCGCTGGTGAACTTCTCGGTGTTGCCGTTGATCCAGCCCTGCGCCTCTTCGATGTAGCGGTTGAGCTGGCTGTCGGACAGGTGCAACGGGCCGGTCTTCAGCCAGTCCTGGATCTGCCGCACGCCCTGCGACGACTTCGCGCTCAGCTCCGGCACACCCTGGATGAACTCGTTGACCACCAGGGTCAGCGTGCCGAAGACCGCGACCAGGCCGCCGACCATCACCACGCCCGTCGCCAGCGACCGGGGGAACCGCACCCGCAGCAGCCAACCCACCGCCGGGGCGAGCAGCGCGGAGAGCAGCAGCGCCACCGCCAGCGGGATGATCACGATGCTGATCGTCCCGACGATCCTGAGCAGCGCCCAGGTGACCACGCCGATCACGATCAGCCGCCACGACCAGGCGGCGGCGATCCGCAGCGCGTGCGGCACGTCCGCGTCGTCCCGGCTGGAGGTGGAGTTGTGCATGGCCGCCGGCGGCTCGGCCCCGACCACCGTCGCCGACGGCGCCGCCGCCGGGCCGGGCGACGCCGGCGTGGCCACCCCGACCCCCTCCGGGGCGTCGGCCGGATCGGCACGCCCCGCCCGGACCGACTCCCGTCCGGACTCGTACGCGCGGCGGAGCCGGCCGCGTACCCGCTCGAAGCGGCTCAAGCGCACCTCCTGAAAACGACACCGGGCCGCCCACGACGACGGTCCGGACAGGGTACGTCCATGTGCCCGCCACCGTAGGGCAGTTCCGCCACACATTGCCCCGAGCCGCATCGGCTCAACCACCGGGTAGCCGCCCCCGGGCCACACGGTAGCGTCGTGGCGTGACCGTCGACCCGAACCTCGACACCGGCCTGCCGATCCGCCTGCTGCACGACCGGGTGCTGGTGAAGGTGGACGGCAGCGAGGGCGAACGCCGCTCCACCGCAGGCATCGTCATCCCCGCCACCGCCGCCGTCGGCAAACGGCTGGCCTGGGCCACCGCCGTGGGGGTGGGACCGCACGTCCGCGCCGTCGTGGCCGGCGACCGGGTGCTCTTCGACCCCGACGACCGCTCCGAGGTCGAACTGCACGGCCGGGGGTACGTCCTGCTGCGCGAGCGGGACGTGCACGCCGTCGCCGCCGAGCGGGTGGAGCACGAGCCCACCGGTAACACCGGCCTCTACCTGTAGGACGCCGGGCTCCACCGCGTCCGGCCGGCGGCCCGTCCCCGTCCCCGGCTTTCCGGTTTGCCCTGCTTCCCGGCGGGAAGCCAGGGGCGTCCGGACGCCCTGGGGAGGGACGATGCCGATTCTCGTGAAGAAGGTGCTGCTCTGGGGCAGCGTCGCCTTCCTGATCTACTTCATGGCGTTCCGCCCGGACGGGGCGGCGCAGCTGTTCAAGGGGATCGGGGCCGCCCTGATGGCGATGGCCCAGGGCCTCGGCGACTTCCTCACCAGCCTGATGAGCTGACCCCGGCGGGCACCCGGGCGGCGCGCACCACCACCGGGTACGCCGCGCCGCCCGCCGGTCGGTGCCGGCCGGGCGACCACGAGGCGGCGGTCAGTAATGCGGGCCGGGCGACCACGAGGCGGCGGTCAGTAATGCGGGCCGGGCGACCACGGGGCGGCGGGACGGTGGCCGTACCACCCGGGCGGGCCGTAGCCGGCCGGGGCCGGCGGAGGCGGTGGGGCCAGCACCACCGGGATCGGCACCACCGGGGAGTCCGGGGCCTCGACCACACGCTGCGTGCCGTCCGGGAACCGCAGGTGGTAGCGCTGCCCGTCCCAGACCCCCACCGGCGTCTGCGGATCCCGGCCGACGAAGAACGACCGGTAGGCCGCGATCGTCTCCAGCAACTGCCGCTCCTCCCGCAGCGTGCGGTCCCGCTCGGCGGGCTTACGGTCCAGGCCACGCCGCATCCCGTCGCGCAGCAACGCCAACCGGGTCGCGGCGAACTGGTAACCGCGCATCGCCCGTAACCCGGCTTCCCCACCGACCCGCCGCGCCCAGGTCCGGGCGGCGTGCCGACGGCCCAGGCTGCCCAGGGCGGCCACCTCGGGCGGGCTCAACCAGCCCGCCCGCACGTAGTCGGGCAGGGTCCGCTCGGTGAGCCGCCCCTCCCAGGCCCGCAGCCAGACCGCGAAGCCGACCATGCCGAAGAAGATCGGCACCATCACCGCGACCATGCCGTAGAAGAAGATCACCGCCTGGCCGGTGGCCTGCACCAGCGTCGGGATCAGGTTCCAGGTGCCGTGCAGCATCATCGCCAGCAGCAGGCCGGCGATCGGGGCGAACACCCGGACCCGCCGGTCGGCGGTCCGCGCGGCGATGCCCAGCCCCACCCCGGTCATCGAGGTGAACAGCGGGTGGGCGAAGCCGAAGAACAGGATCCGCGAGATGAAGATGACGATCACGTTGCGGACGCCGGTCGCCGGCCCCCACTGGTCGACACCCGAGGCGTACCCGAGACCGCCCAGGTAGAGGATGTTCTCCACCATGGCGAACCCGACCGCGGAGAGCCCGCAGTAGACCAGGCCGTCGGTGATCCCGGACCACTCCCGGCGACGGAAGATCAGCAGCAGGATCGGGCCGAGCGCCTTGGTCAGCTCCTCGATGAACGGGGCCACCAGCACCCCGGTCAGCGACGACGACACCCCCCACTCCTTGAACAGGGCGGCGAAGCTGTTGTTGACGGTCAGCGAGGCGGCGGTCGAGACGAACGCGCCCCAGGCGAAACAGAAGATCAGGTATTTCAGCGGCTCCGGCTCGTACCGGTCGAGCCAGAGGAAGCAGGCCACCAGGACCGGCACCGGCAGGATCGCCGCGGTCACCCCGACCAGCAGCGCGTCCAGGCCCAGGTTGGAGCCGAGCGTGTAGAGCATGTAGACCGCGCAGGCCGCGATCAGCAGCACCACCCCGGCCAGCGCCAGGACCCGCCGCCAGCCGACGCGGCGCAGCGGCATCCCGGGCGCGGCGGCCTCCGGCGAGGGTACGGCGGGCGCGGGCGGCGGGGTGTCGGCCATGCGGATCAGCGTAGTCATCGCCGGCCCGTTCGGCCGGGCTCTCCCACCTGCAGGGCTCCCCGCCGGTCGGCGACCCGACCGGAACAGGCCGGACCGCACCGGGCCAGCGGAGCGTCAGCCGAGCGGCGGGGCGCTCGGGGTCTTCGCAGCGGAGTCCGGCGCGGCCGGTCCCCGGTCCGGCGCACCCTGGCCGCCGAAGGCCTGCCGGATCAGCCGGTTGGCCTCCTCCTGGTCGATGCCGGACGCCACCAGCAGGTCGCTTGCGGTGGTCCGCACCTGTGCGACCACCACGCTGCCGGAGAACCCGACCCCCTGGTCGTACGCCCGACCCGCCTCGCTGACCGCGCGCAGGGACCGTTCCCGGGCCTGCTCCGGCTCCTCCCCGGCGGCGAACTCGTGCCGCAGCAGACGAACCGCCTCGGCCAGGTGGGCCACCGCGTCCGGCATCGGCTCCGGCACCGCCTCCCCGTCCTCGATCATGGTGACCGACCGCCGGATCAGGGTGCCGCTGTTGCGCATCGCCCGGTCGATCGGCTCGGCCGCCTCGGCGTAGTGGGTCAGTTCGCTGCGCCGGTGCCACCGGGCCGGGGAGAGCGTGCTGGTCTCCTTCGCCCCCTCGATCGCCTCGGCCAGGGTGGCCAGTTCCTCCTTGTTCTCCCGGAGCCGGTCCAACGCCCGCTGGGCGGCGGCCCGGTCCCGCTCGCGCAGCGCCTGGGCGCAGGCGTCGAGCTGGCCGGCGAGCAGGTCCAACGCGGGCCGGGCCGCCCGGTTGATCACCCGGAGCGGGTTCAGCGGCAACAGGATCGCCGTGACCAGCAGGGCGATGCCGCCGCCGACGAACGCGTCGACGAACCGGGGCAGCTCCAGATCGTCGGTGGACGGGCTCAGGGTGACGATCAGCACGGCGGTGGCGGCGGCCTGGATCACCACCGCCACGCTCGCCCCGAAGAAGGTGGTGAGCAGGATGGCCGCGGTCACCACCAGCCCGAGTTGCCAACCACCGGTGCCCAGGAAGTAGATCAGGACGTCGCCGAGGAACACCCCGACCGCCACCCCGACGATCAGCTCCACGGTCCGCCGCAGCCGCTGGCCCACCGAGGCGGCCAGGGTGCCCACCGCCGAGATCGGCGCGAAGACCGGCTGCGGATTGCCCAGCAGGTGGTGCGACACGATCCAGGCCAGGGCGGCGGCGAGCCCCGCCTGCACGGCCAGGCCCAGCGCCATCCGGACCTGGTGCAACCGGTCGTGCAGGGTCGCCCGGCCCCGGTGACGCAGATAGTCCATCGCCTCGGCGATCCGCGCGGAGTCGACGTCGTCCCGGTCGTCGCCCAGCCCGACGCGACGCCGCAGCGACGGTCGTCGGTCCCGGGCCACGGCCATGGCGGGGACTACCCGCGCCGGGCCAGTTCATCCCGCCCGGGTGCGGCAGAATCGTCCCGGTGACCGAGCTGATCGACCGTTGGCGGGTGGCGGCACGGGCCGCCGGGGCCGCCGGGGCCGCCGACGACCGGCCGCTGGCCGCCGCCGGTGCCGCGCTGCTGGCCCGCTGGGCAGAGCCGCACCGGCGTTACCACACCACCCACCACCTGCGGGCGGTGCTGGATCTGGTGGACCGGCACGCCGACCTCGCCGACCGGCCGGAACGGGTCGCGCTCGCCGCCTGGACGCACGATGCCGTGTACGACCCGCGCGCCGCCGGGGACGCCAACGAACGGGCCAGCGCCGAGCTGGCCGGCGTCCTGCTCACCGGCCTCGGGGTGCCGGCCGCCACGGTGGCCGAGGTCCGTCGGCTGGTGCTGCTCACCGCGGGGCACGCGGTCACCCCCGGGGACCGCGACGGTGCCCTGCTCTGCGACGCCGACCTGGCGATCCTGGCCACACCCCCCGAGATCTACGACGGGTACACCGCCGCGATCCGCGCCGAGTACTCCCACGTGCCCGAGCCGGACTTCCGCGCCGGCCGGGCGAAGGTCCTCGACGGGCTGCTCGCGTTGCCCGCCCTCTTCCGGCTGCCCCCGTTGGCCGACCGGTGGGAGGCGCCCGCCCGCGCGAACCTGCGCCGCGAGCTGGCGACCCTGCGCCGAGGGCGAGGCTGCCCGCCGACCGCCCGCCCCGCGTCCCGGGCCGGCGTCAGGGGCGGATGAGGTCCCCGGAGCCGGCGAGGTGTTTCGGGCGGCGCAGGCCGGCGGCGTACAGCAGGCGGACGATCTCCCGGCTGGGCACCACCCGGGCGCCGAGCCACACCGCCACCGCGAACCGGTCGGCGGGGATGTCGTAGTGGTCCCGGTCGAAACCCCGCCGGGGCGCCCCGAGCATCTCGGCGAAGGCGTGCAGCTCGGCCGGGGAGACATCGCTGATCAGGTGCGACCAGAGCCGACCGCGCCACGGCCAGGCGGGCCGGTCCAGGTAGAGCATGGCGGCCAATCTAGCCGCCGGTTAGCCTCGGCCGCATGGTTGGCTCCCCCCTCCTCGACGACCTACGGGCGGCCCTCGGCGACGAGGCCGTCCTCACCGACCCGGACCTGCTCCGGCTGCACCGCCGCGACGAGGCGGACCTCTGCGCCGCCGGCACCCCGCTGGTGGTCGTCCGTCCCCGGGACACCGCACAGGTGGCGGCGGTGGTGCGGGCGGCGGCCCGGCACGGCGTACCGGTGGTGCCGCAGGGGGCGCGGACCGGCCTGGCCGGCGCGGCGAACGCGGTGGACGGCGCGGTCGTGCTGAGCACCGTCGCGATGACCACGATCCGGGAGATCGACCCGGTGGCCCGGATCGCCGTGGTGCAGCCGGGCGTGGTGAACGCCACGCTGGCCGGGGCGGTCCGCGGGCACGGGCTGTACTACCCGCCGGACCCGGGCTCCTGGGAGTCCTCCACCATCGGCGGCAACGTCTCCACCAACGCCGGCGGCATGTGCTGCGTCAAGTACGGGGTGACCGCCGAGTACGTGCTGGGGCTGGAGGTGGTGCTCGCCTCCGGCGAGGTGCTGCGCACCGGTCGGCGTACCGCCAAGGGGGTCGCCGGGTACGACCTCACCCGGCTCTTCGTCGGCGCGGAGGGCACCCTCGGCGTGATCACCGAGGTCACCGTGGCGCTCCGGCCGACGCCCGAGGAGTCGCTGACCATGGTGGCGGTCTTCGACTCGACCGCCGGGGCGGGGACGGCGGTGGCCGGGATCGCCGCCCGGGGGCTCACCCCGAGCCTGCTGGAGCTGCTCGACCGGACGCACCTGCGGGCGATCGAGACGTACCGGCCGATGGGGTTGCGGACCGATGCCCGTGCGCTGCTGCTCGCCGCCGTCGACACCGGCCCCCGGGCGGCGGCCGACCTGGCCCGGATCGCCGAGGTCTGCACGGCGGCCGGTGCCGGGGAGGTCTACACGGCCACCGACGCGGTGGAGGCGGCGGCGCTGCTCCAGGCCCGTCGGCTGGCCCACCCGGCGATGGAGAGGTTCGCCGCCGACACCTACCCGGACGGCAACGGTGGCCTGATCATCGACGACGTGGCGGTGCCCCGGGGCGCGCTCGCCACGCTGCTGGACGGGGTGGACCGGATCGCCGCCGAGTGCGCGGTGCCGATCGGTGTGGTCGGCCACGCCGGGGACGGCAACCTGCACCCGAACATCGTGGTGGACCGGGCCGACCCGGCGAGCCTGGCGCGGGGCCGGCGGGCCTTCGACGAGATCATCCGGCTCGGCCTGGAGCTGGGCGGCACCTGCACCGGCGAACACGGCGTCGGGCTGCTCAAGCGGGACTGGCTGGCCCGGGAGGTCGGCCCGGTCGGCATGCGGGTGCATCAGGCGATCAAGGCGGCGCTCGACCCGACCGGCCTGCTCAACCCGGGCAAGGTGCTCTGACCCCGCCCGCCGGCCCACCGCCGCGCGGGCCGGACGGCGGACGCGGGGTGACGGCGCGGACCGGCGGACGCGGGGCGGCTCAGCGGGTGGGTTCGGCCGGGGTGGCCTGGGTGAGCAGGAGCAGGATCTCCCCGGCCACCGCCGGCCGCTCCTCACCCGGGCAGTCCTGCGAGGTGATCAGCCCGGTCGAGGTGACCAGGCTGGACGTCAGCGCGTCGATGCAGCTCGCCCGGTACCGCCGCGCCTGGTCGGTCTCCTGGGCCAGTCGCGGGTCGGCGAGCAGCCCGTGCAGCCGCTGCACCTGCTCGACGTCCAGGAAACCGGTCGAGGTGACCCCGTCTCCGGCGCAGTCGTCGCACTCCCACCGGCCGTCCGGTTCGATGGTCAGCGTCCGCAGTGGACCATCGTCACCGAGCTTCTGCACCAGGCTGACCCGGTTGGCGGTCGCCACCGGGGACGGCGTCCCCCGGCCGCCCTCCGCTGTGGAGCCGCCGTCCCGGTCGACCATCGCGCAGCCGGCCAGGGCGATCGTCAGGACGACGAGGGCGGGGACGACGGACGCGCGTGACCACTGAGGGGGAACCACGCGCCGGAACCTATCCCACCGCAATGCCGTCCGGAACCCACCGACCGGCCCGGCACCGGCACGGGGGCCGGCCCGGCACGGGTGGGCCGGGGCACCTCCGACCGGCCCGGCGGCGACGAAGGGGGCACCCCCGACCGGCCCGCCGCCGGTGAGCGGGGACCACCCCGGACCGGTCAGCGCAGGGGCGTCGGCAGCTCGATCGGGCCACCCGCGCCGCCGTCCACCCCCCGGTCGGCGGCGAATCCCCGGACGTCGGGGGCACCCAGCCGGGCCGCGTCGGCGGTCGCGTCGTCCGGCATGAGCTGGGACTCCCGCTCCGCCTCGACCCGGGCGCGGTAGTGCGCGACCTCCCGCTCCCGGGTGGTCGCGTCCCAACCGAGCACCGCGCCCATCAGCTCCGCCGTGTGCCCGGCCGAGTCGAGCCCCCGGTGGCTCGTCTCGAAGGAGATCCGGGTACGCCGGGTCAGCACGTCCTCCAGGTGCAGCGCGCCCTCGGAGCGGGCGGCGTAGGTCACCTCGGCGGCCAGGTACTCGGGTGCGCCGGCCAGCGGCGAGGCGAGCAGCGGATCCGCGGCGATCAGCGTCAGCAGTTCCAGGGTGAGCGTGCCGTACCGCTCCAGCAGGTGCTCGACCACACCCACCGGCACCCCGTGCCGGCGGGCCAGGTCGGCGCGGTCCCGCCACATGGCGGCGTACCCGTCCGCGCCGAGCAGCGGCAGGTCGGCGGTGCGCGACGGTCGTACGCCGCCGAGCCGGTGGGCGGCCCGGTCGACCACGTCGGCGGCCATCACCCGGTAGGTCGTGTACTTGCCGCCGGCCACCAGCAGCAGCCCGAGCATCGGCTCGAAGACCGCGTGCTCCCGGGAGAGCTTGGAGGTGGAGTCGGCCTCGCCGGCCAGCAGCGGGCGCAGCCCCGCGTAGACGCCCTCGATGTCGGCGCTGGACAACGGACGGTCCAGCACGGTGTTGACCTGGTCCAGCAGGTACCGGATGTCCCGGGCGGAGGCGGCCGGGTGGGAACGGTCCAGCTGCCAGTCGGTGTCGGTGGTCCCGATGATCCAGTGCCCGCCCCAGGGGATGACGAACAGCACACTCGTCGCGGTACGCACGATCAGCCCGGTCTCACCGGTGATCGCCGAGCGGGGCACCACCAGATGCACCCCCTTGGAGGCCCGGACCCGGATGCCGGGGCGCAGCCCGACGTCGTTGAGCATCCGGGACATGTCGTCGCTCCACACGCCGGTGGCGGCGATGACGGTACGGGCGCGTACCTCGAACTCGGCGTCCGGGGAGCCGGCGGGGGCCTCCAGGTCGCGGACCCTGACCCCGGTGACCTCCCGGGCCTGCCGCACCAGCCCGACGGCGCGGGCACTGCTCACCACGGTGGCGCCCATGCTGGCGGCGGTACGGGCCAGGGTCACCACCAGCCGGGCGTCGTCGACCTGGCCGTCGTAGTAGCGGATCGCCCCGGCCAGCGCGTCGGCGCGCAGGCTGGGGAAGACCCGGCGGGCCCCCTCACGGCTCAGGTGCCGGTGCAGCGGCATTCCCCGACCGGTGCCGAAGATCCCGGCGAACGCGTCGTAGGCGGCCACCCCGGCGCCGTAGTAGGAGCGCCGGAACAGCCGGGCCGGCAGGTCCCGCAGGCCCTTGCCGGCGGGGAGCGGGATCAGGAACGGGACCGGCCGGACCAGGTGCGGGGCGAGCCGGGTGGCGAGCAGCCCCCGCTCGGTCAACGCCTCGTGGACCAGGTGGAACTCCAGCTGCTCCAGGTAGCGCAGGCCGCCGTGGATCAGCTTGCTGGACCGGCTGGACGTGCCGGCGGCGAAGTCGCGGGCCTCGACCAGGGCGACCTTGAGCCCCCGGGAGGCGGCATCGAGCGCGGCACCCGCGCCGGTCGCCCCACCGCCGATGACCAGCACGTCGAACCGCTCGGCCCGGAGCCGGCGCAGGTCCGCGGCACGGCGCACCGGAGAGAGCTGGCCGGCGGCGACTCGGGTCACGTTGGGGTCACGCACCCGTCCACCGTATCCGCCCGGACCCACGGACAGCAGGTTCGGAGGCGACCGGGATCCGATCCACCGGCGCGGTGCCGCCGGGCGACGGGCCGGCCGGGCGACGCAACCGGAGCCACCGGGGCCGCCGGTGACCTGCGGCAGGGCCGAACGCTCCCACCGGACGGGCCGCGTCGTACTGTTTCCGGATGTTGGCCGACGCACCTCCTCCGCCGGGTCACGGCTTCCCGCCGGGCACCGGCCGTCCGCCCGGCCCGTGGCCGGTGGTGGCCGCCGCGCTCGCCGGTGGCTGGACGGTCGCCCTCGCCGCGCTGCTCCAGGTGGTCGGGTGGTCGGTCGAGCAGTTGCAGGTGGCCGCCGGGTGGGACCGGTGGGGGTGGCTCTGGCCGGTGCTCAGCCTGGTCACGGCCCTGCTGGCAGGCCTGCCCGCGGTGCTGCTGGCCCTGCTGCCCCGCTCGGCCGGGGTCCGGGCGGCCGGGCGCGGTTGGCTCAGCGCCGGGCTCGCCCTGATCGCCCTCGGCTCCCTGCGGGCGCTTCCGCCGGTGCACCACGAGCTGTACCTGGCGGTGCTGGCCGCGACGGCGGCTCTGCTCGCGGCGCTGGCCACCCGCCTGCCCGCCCCGACCACCGCGACCCGGCACCCCGGCCCGCCCTGGCAGCTTGGCCCGCACCCGCACCCGCAGCCCGGCCCGGACCCGCAGCTCACGCCGGACCGGCAGGCCGGGCACGGTCCGCGCGGGGTGGCGGGCGGTGCCGGCCGACCCCGGGCGGTCACCCTGCTGGCGGTGGCGGCCGGGCTGGCCCTACTGGTGCCGTGGGTCTGGTTCGGCGCGCTCGGCGGGCTGCTGGAGACGGTGCTCGCCGGGCTCGCCGCGACGGCGCTCGGCGTGCTGGCCGGGGCGCTGCTGGGCGACCGGTTCTGGTCCCCGTTCACCGGCGACGGGCCGCCCCGGGCCGCCCGTACCGTGCTGGTCGGCGGCCTGGTCGCCGGCATCGTCCTGCTGCTGCTCGTCGCCGGCACCGGCCAGTCCGGCGCCCAGCTTCCCGCGCTGCTGTACGTGCCACCGCTCGGTTTCGTGCTCGGCGCGTGCCAGGTGGCGGCCCGGCGGGCCGGCGCACCGGCCGGGGCCGCGCCGGTCCGCTGGCTGGTCGGCCTGGCGGTGTTCGGTCCACTGGCCCTCACCGACCCGGAGGAGATCTCGATCCTGCTGGCCACCACCCGCGACGTGCCGTACTGGGTCGCGGTGGCGACCGGCGTCGGGCTCGCCGTCGCGGTCGTCCTGGCCATCGGGTACGGGGTGCTGCTCGCCCGGCCACACGGGCGTGCCCCCGGCCGGCTGGTCGCCGCGTCGAGCGCGGCCGTCCTGCTCCTCACCGTCGGCGTGGTGGAGGTGACCGCCGGCCGCCCCGGCCTGTACGGCGAGCGGCTGCTGGTGGTGCTCCGCGAGCAGGCCGACCTCTCCGACCTACCCGCTGGTACGCCCGGTCGCGCCGGCCGGGCGGCACGGACCGCCGAGGTCCACCGCCGGCTGGTGGCCACCGCCGAGCGCACCCAGGGCGCGCTGCGCCGGGACCTCACCCGGCTACGCCTCGACCCGACGCCGTACTACCTGGTCAACGCGATCGAGACCGACGGCGGACCGGCGGTGCGGGCCTGGCTCTCCACCCGGCCCGAGGTGGCCCGGGTGCTGGTCAGCCAGCGGCTCCGGCCGTTGCCCGCACCGGCACCGGCCAGCCGGGGTGACCAGCCCGCCCCGACCGGCCCGGAGTGGAACATCCGGATGCTCGGTGCCGACCGGGTCTGGTCGGAGTTGGGTGTCACCGGCACCGGGGTCGTGATCGGCAGTTCGGACTCCGGGGTCGACGGCACCCACCCGGCGCTGGCCGCCGGCTTCCGGGGCGGCGACGACTCCTGGTACGACCCGTGGGACCACACCCGCGCCCCGACCGACACCGGAGGTCACGGCACCCACACCACGGGCAGCGCGGTGGGGCGCGACGGTATCGGGGTGGCCCCGGGCGCGCAGTGGGTGGGCTGCGTCAACCTCGACCGCAACCTGGGCAGCCCGGCGCGCTACCTGGACTGCCTGCAGTTCATGCTGGCCCCGTTCCCGGCCGGTGGTGACCCGTTCACCGACGGTCGACCGGATCGGGCGCCGGACGTGCTCACCAACTCGTGGGGGTGTCCACCGGTGGAGGGCTGCGACCCGGGTGCGTTGCGTCCGGCGACGGCCGCGCTGGAGGCCGCCGGCATCCTGGTGGTGGCCGCCGCCGGCAACACCGGGCCGGACTGCGGGTCGATCGTCGACCCGCCCGCGCCGTACCCGGACGTGCTGACGGTGGGCGCGGTCGGCCGCGACCGGACGGTGACCGAGTTCTCCAGCCGTGGTCCCGCCGCTGGCGGGGCGGGCAAACCCGACCTGGTCGCCCCCGGGGCGGGGATCCTGTCCGCGATGCCCGGCGGCGGCTACGCCACCCTGGACGGCACCTCGATGGCCACCCCGCAGGTGGCGGGGGTGGTGGCGTTGATGTGGTCGGCGAACCCGGCGCTCGTCGGTGACCTGGCCCGGACCAGGGGCATCCTGCGGGACACCGCGCAGCCGGCCGGACCCGCCGACCTCAGTTGCGGCCCGGCGGCGGCGTCGACCGGAGCCGGCCTGGTCGACGCGTTCGCGGCGGTCCGGGCGGCCCGGCCCTGACCACCCCTGCTCCGGGCGGGAAGCGGGCCATGGATACGGAGAGGGGCGGACCGCTTGCGCGGCCCGCCCCTCTCGGCGTTGGAGCTGGACTCAGAAGTCCATGTCCCCGCCACCCGGGCCAGCCGGGGCGGCCGGGGTCTTCTCCGGCTTGTCCGCCACGACGGCCTCGGTGGTGAGGAAGAGCGCCGCGATCGACGCGGCGTTCTGCAGCGCCGACCGGGTCACCTTGGCCGGGTCGATGATGCCGGCGGCCAGCAGGTCGACGTACTCACCGCTGGCGGCGTTGAGGCCGTGACCGGCGTCCAGGTTGCGGACGCGCTCGACGACCACGCCACCCTCGAGGCCGGCGTTGACGGCGATCTGCCGCAGCGGGGCGTCCAGCGCGATCTTGACGATCTGCGCGCCGGTCGCCTCGTCGCCGGTCAGGTCCAGCTTGTCGAAGGCGGTCTTGCCGGCCTGCACCAGCGCGACACCACCACCCGGGACGATGCCCTCCTCGACGGCGGCCTTCGCGTTGCGGACGGCGTCCTCGATGCGGTGCTTGCGCTCCTTCAGCTCGACCTCGGTGGCCGCGCCGACCTTGATCACCGCAACGCCACCGGCCAGCTTGGCCAGCCGCTCCTGCAGCTTCTCGCGGTCGTAGTCGGAGTCGCTCTTGTCGATCTCGGCCCGGATCTGGTTGACCCGGCCCTGGATCTGGTCGGCGTCGCCGGCACCGTCGACGATGGTGGTCTCGTCCTTGGTGACCACGACCTTGCGGGCGCGGCCCAGCATGTCGAGGCTGGCGGCGTCGAGCTTGAGGCCGACCTCCTCGCTGATGACCTGGCCACCGGTGAGGATGGCGATGTCGGTCAGCATGGCCTTGCGACGGTCACCGAAGCCCGGCGCCTTGACGGCGACCGACTTGAAGGTGCCCCGGACCTTGTTGACGACCAGGGTGGCGAGGGCCTCGCCCTCCAGGTCCTCGGCGATGATCAGCAGCGGCTTGCCCGACTGCATGACCTTCTCCAGGATCGGGAGCAGGTCCTTCACCGACGAGATCTTGCTGTTGGCGATCAGGAGGTACGGGTCGTCGAAGACGGCCTCCATACGCTCCGGGTCGGTCATGAAGTACGCGGAGATGTAACCCTTGTCGAAGCGCATGCCCTCGGTGAGCTCGAGCTCCAGGCCGAAGGTGTTGCTCTCCTCGACGGTGATGACGCCTTCCTTGCCGACCTTGTCCATCGCCTCGGCGATGATCTCACCGACGGTGCTGTCACCGGCGGAGATGGAGGCGGTGGAGGCGATCTGCTCCTTGGTCTCGACGTCCTTGGCGAGCTTGGACAGCTCCTCCGAGACGCTGGCCACGGCAGTCTCGATGCCCCGCTTCAGGGCCATCGGGTTGGCACCGGCGGCCACGTTGCGCAGACCCTCGCGCACCAGGGCCTGGGCCAGGACGGTCGCCGTCGTCGTGCCGTCACCGGCGACGTCGTCGGTCTTCTTGGCGACCTCCTTGACCAGCTCGGCGCCGATCTTCTCGTACGGGTCCTCGAGTTCGATCTCCTTGGCGATGCTCACACCATCGTTGGTGATGGTGGGGGCGCCCCACTTCTTCTCGAGCACCACGTTGCGGCCCTTGGGGCCGAGGGTCACCTTCACGGCGTCGGCGAGCTGGTTCATGCCCCGCTCGAGGCCGCGGCGAGCCTCTTCGTCGAACGCGATCATCTTGGCCATACGGCGTTGTCCTCCTGGACACTCACGGGCCACCCGGGTGTTGTGCCCCGGACGGGCCGCCTGGTGTACGCACCTTGGGGACGTCGCCACCTGGCGACGACGACGTCCTCCTCGGTCGGGCCGGACAGCCCGCGACGACCGGCCTCGTGCCACCCGACGCCATCGAGACGTCGGTGTGACCGTGGCCCTACCGCCCCGACCATTGGCACTCATCGTATGCGAGTGCCAATGACTTGTTTAGCACTCTCCCCTGCCGAGTGCAAGCACGATGGGGCCGGTCAGCCGAGTTCCGCCACCAGTCGCGCGGCGTTCACCGGCCCCTCCTGTGCCCGCTGCTCGGCGTACGTCACCACCAGACCCACGAGCTGCACCAGGTAGACCGGGGCCACCAGCGCCGCGCTCACCAGGATCACCGCCACCGCGCCCACGGCGGTGCCCGGCGCGGTGAACGGGTCGGTGCCGAACGGCAGGGTGCCGACCGACTCCACCACGGCACCGAGCGCGCTGCCGAGGAACACCGCCAGTGCGACCAACGACACCCGGCCGAGCACCATGCCCAACCGGTCGTGGAACATGCGGAACGAACGCCCGATCGGGCTCTGCCCCTCGAACAGGTAGACCGGGCCGGCGAGGGCGAGCGCGAGGGCGAGATAGATGCCGGGCAGCAGGCAGAAGCAGAAGCCGACCCCGATGAGCACGCCCATCACCACCATCCAGCCCCACAGTCCGAGGCAGCGGCGGGCACCGTAGCGCAGCGCGCCGGGCAGGTCGGCCGGCTGGCCGGCGGCCTGCCGGGTCACCACCCAGGTACCGCCCGCCCAGCCGATGCCCTGCACCACCCCGAACGCCAGCGCGATCAGCGCCACTGAGGCCCCGTAGACCGCCAGGTCGGTGAGGTAGCCCTCCGGAATCGAGCCGTCGGCGGGCAGTTCCGTGGCATCCGGTCCGGTGCCGAACGAGAGGAGCGACACCGCCACCGCCGGCACGGCCTGGGTGAGCAGCATCAGCGGAAGCAGGATCCGCCACCCCCGGCGCAGCGCCCCGGTGCACCGGGCGAACCAACCGTCCAGCCCGGCGTACGGCGGATTGACCAGCGGGTCCGGCGGACCCCAGGCCCCGCCCCCGGCGTACGGCGGGAAACCGCCCGCACCCGGGGGAAAGCCGCCACCCGGCGGAAAGCCGACCCCACCCGGCGGGAAACCGCCGGTACCGCCCGGCGGGAAGCCCGGGTGGGGCCCTGCGGAGGGCTGCGGGTTGCCGGGGTACGGGTAGGCCCAGGCCGGCGGGCCGGTCCCGGCCGGTCCCCATTGCGGCGACCCCGAGGGTGGCGGCCCCCATTGCGGCGGCCCCCATTGCGGCGGCCCCGAGGGTGGCGGCCCGGACGGCGACCCCCACGGCCCGCCCGAGGACCCGGCAGCGGGGTCGGGCGGACCCGAAGGTGACTGGTCGGACATGAACCCTCCTCAGCGGGGACGCCTGGACGGTTCACGATCTTTCCTGGCACGCACCCCCACCGCCATCCGTCCCGCGGACGCCCCGACAGGTGGGACCGGACGGTCCACCGACAGGACCGACATCCGGGCGATGGGACCGCCGGGGCAGGTCAGGCGATGACGCGGACCCGTTCGGCCTGCGGACCCTTCTGGCCCTGGGCGATCTCGAACTCCACCCGCTGACCGTCGTCCAGCGCCTTGTAGCCGTCCATCTCGATGGCGGAGAAGTGGACGAAGACGTCCTGCCCGCCGTCGACGGCGATGAAGCCGTAACCCTTTTCGGAGTTGAACCACTTGACGGTGCCCTGTGCCACGGTGCACTTCCTCACTCTGCGCGGCGTTCCACAACCCCGGGATGCCGGCTGGCCGACAGCGGAGAACCACCCGTTTCAGCGATCGGTGAAGGCCGCTGAATCGGTGACCGAAATCGCACGCTACACGAGGAGTGACGACTGCGCACGACCACAAATAGGGCTAAATCAGACGGGTATCGACCCGGCCACCCATCGCCAACCATCACTGCGCTATGCATGCCTGCATGACCTCCGCCCCGGCCTCTCCGGCGACCCGGACGGCCCCCGTGCGACGGGTGCGCCCGGACGACACGGCCCGGATGCGGGCGCTGCGGCTGGAGATGCTCGCGGACGCGCCGCTGGCCTTCCTGGAAACCGTGGCCGAGGCCGCCGCCCGCCCGCACGCCCAGTACGCGGCCCGGATCGCGTACGTCTCCCAGGGGTGTCACACCGCCCAGTTCGTCGCCGACCCCGGGGGCCGACTGGTCGGCCACGCCGGCGGGACCGCCTCCCCCGACGAGCCGGACCTGACCCTGGTCTACGCGGTCTACGTGGCCCCCGCGTGGCGCGGCACCGGCCTGGTCGGCGCGCTGATCGACGAGGTGGCCGCCTGGTCCCGTGCCTGTGGCCGACCGCAGCTCATGCTGGAAGTGGTGGTCGGCAACGACCGGGCCTGCCGGGCCTACCACCGGTTGGGCTTCACCGACACGGGAGTCCGCGTCCCCCACCCCAAACTCCCCGCCCTACGCGAACTCCAGATGCGCCGCCCCGCCTGACTCCCCGCCCTCTTCCCCTCCTCACCCACTCCCGCCCCGCCCCACCCCGCCCTGCCCCGCCCCGCTCCACCCAGCCCTGCCCCGCCCAGCCCTGCCCCGCTCTGCCCCGCCCCGGTGATCAAGAGATTCAAGTCACCCCGAAGACCCACCCACGACGTAACCCTCTTGATCACCAAACAGCCCGCAAGCCCACCCCACCCCACCTCCGCGATCAAGAGATTCAAGTCATCCGAAGGCCCGCTCATGACATAAACCTCTTGATCACCGAACAGCCCGCCGTCGGGCCAGGAGCCCAATCCACCCCGCCCCGGTGATCAAGAGATTCAGGTCACCCTGAAGACCCGCCCACGACGTAAACCTCTTGATCACCGAGGAGCCTGGCACCCATGCTGCGTGCCCACCTCGGCCCGCCCCGGTGATCAAGAGATTCAGGTCACCCTGAAAGCCCGCGCATGACGTAAACCTCTTGATCACCGAGCAGCCCCGCGCACACCGAGCAGCCCCGCGCACACCGCGGAGCCGGCGCGCACGACGGGGAGCGCGCACGACGGGGAGCCCGCCCCCGCGTCGAGGGGGCGGGGGCGGGCCGGGAGGGTCAGGCGGGGCGGCGGGACTGGACGATGCGGAACCGGTTCGCCACGTAGGCGCCGTCGGTGAGGGCGGCGTTGGCGGCCGGGTTCGCGCCGCTGCCGTGGAAGTCGGAGAAGGCGGCGGACTGGTTCACGAAGACCCCGCCGGTGAGGTTGGCCGACAGGTGCACCCCGACGTCGATCGCGGCGGCCTCGACGGCGTCCAGCACCGCCTCGTCGGTGGAGTAGACGGCGGCGGTCAACGCGCCGCAGCCGCCGACCGTCGTCCGCATGATCTCGATGCTGTGCGCGGTGGAGTCGGTGGCGATGACGAAGGAGATCGGCCCGAACCACTCCCGACCGTAGACCTCGGTGTCGGTGGCGGCGAGCTTGACGATGGTCGGCGTCCGGATCACCGCGTCGGGCAGCGAGGGGTGCGCGACGGTACGCGACTCCAGCACCGGCTGGCCGACCTTGGTCACCTCGTCCAGTCGCTCCAGCACCCCGTCGTTGACGATCGCGCCGGTCAGCTCGACGCCCCGGGCCGGGTCGGCGGTGAGCTTGCCGATGGTGGCGGCGATGCCGGCGGCCACCTCGTCGAAGCTCTTGTGCCCCTGGTCGGTGGTGATGCCGGCGGCGGGGATCAGGATGTTCTGCGAGGTGGTGCACATCTGACCGCTGTAGAGGGTCAGCGTGAAGCCCAGGTTGCGGCACATCCCGGCGAAGTCGTCGGTGGAGTCGATCACGACGGTGTTGAGGCCGGCCTTCTCGGTGTAGACGGCCGCCTGCCGGGCGTTGGCCTCCAGCCAGTCGCCGTACTCGGTGGAGCCGGTGAAGTCGACGATCTTCACGGCCGGGTGCAGGGCCAGGGTCGAGGCCAGCTTCTCGCCGGGTGCCTCGGGGGCGAGCAGCACCAGGTCGGGGTCGAAGCCGGCCTCGGCGAGCACCTCCCGGGCGTACCTGACGGTGATCGCCAGCGGCAGCACCGCGCGCGGGTGCGGCTTGACGACCACCGGGTTGCCGGTGACCAGCGAGGCGAACAGCCCGGGGTACGAGTTCCAGGTCGGGAAGGTGTTGCAGCCGATCACCAGCGCCACCCCGCGCGGGACCACGTGGAACGTCTTGGTCATCCGCAGTGGGTCGCCCTTGCCGGCGGCCTTCTCCCAGCCCGCCGTCGCGGGGTGCCGGGTCATCTCCGCGTACCCGTAGGCGAGCGCCTCCAGCGCCCGGTCCAGCGCGTGCGCGCCGCCGGCCTGGAAGGCCATCACGAACGCCTGGCCGCTGGTGAACTGCACCGCGTTGGCCAGCTCGAAGATGTGCTTGTGCAGCCGGTCGAGGATCTCCAGGCAGACCCCCACCCGGGCCTGCGGGCCGGCGTCGCGCCAGGCGGGCAGGGCGGCGGAGGCGGCGGCGACCGCCTCGTCCGCGCCCGGGTGCGGGTACCGCACGTCCAGGGCCACCCCGAACGGGCTCGTCTCGGTGGCCACCCGGTCGGCCGCGCCGGGCTGGTCGAGCGGGAAGTCACCACCGAGGTACGCCTCGAAGGCGGCCTTCCCGTCGGCGGCGGCGGTCTCGCCGTACACCCGGGGGCTGGGCGATTCGGGGTAGGCGGACCAGTACCCGCGTTCCGCGATCGCGGTCAGCGCGCGGTGCAGGGTGTCGGCGTGCCTGTCGTACAGCGGGTGCGGGGTCTCCGTCATGCCCGCCATCATGCAACAGATGACGCCCAGATCAGTAGGGGCGTGTCACAGTCCGGCCGGCGCTGACGAGCGAAGGGGGCCAGCGGATTTCCGCTGGCCCCCTTCGGAGGTTGGTCGGGAGGGACGTTCGCACAACGCCTCCGGCGTTGGGTCGCAAGGCTTGAAAAGTCTCCGGCGAAAGCCCTCCCGCACGGAGCATCTTGCGCCGTCCGGTTCCTGCCGTCAAGTCCTTCCCGGCGGGTTTTCGCCACGCACCGCGAAAACCCGGTCACCCAAAGATCAACTCCGTGGGGTTCAGGAGAGCAGACCGGCGTCGCGGGCGGCCCGCAGGGACGGCTTGATCCGGTGGGTGGGGCCGACCTGACCCGCTACCGCGTCGATGGTCTTCAGACCCTCGCCGGTGTTGAAGACGACCGTCTCGGCGGCCGGGTCGAGCCGGCCGGACTCGACCAGCTTGCGCAGCACCGCCACGGTCACCCCGCCGGCCGTCTCGGCGAAGACGCCGGTGGTCCGGGCCAGCAGCCGGATGCCCGCGCGGATCTCGTCGTCGTCGACGTACTCCATCCAGCCACCGGTCCGCCGGACCGCCTCCAGGGCGTACAGGCCGGCGGCCGGGTCGCCGATGTTGAGCGACTTGGCGATGCCGGTCGGCCGGACCGGGGTGATGACGTCGGTGTCGGCGTGCAGGGCGGTGGCGATCGGGTTGCAGCCGGCCGACTGGGCGCCGAACACCTTCCAGCCCCCGGCCGGCGCTTCGACCAGGCCGATCTCGACCAGTTCGGTGAACGCCTTGTCGATCTTGGTGAGCAGTTCGCCGGAGGCCATCGGGATGACCACCTGGGCCGGGATCCGCCAGCCGAGCTGCTCGGCCACCTCGTACCCGAGGGTCTTGGAGCCCTCGGCGTAGTACGGCCGGACGTTGACGTTGACGAAGGCGGTGTCCTCGAACTCGTCGGTCTCCACCAGCTCGCCGCAGAGCCGGTTCACGTCGTCGTACGAGCCGTCGATGGCCACCAGGTCGCCGCCGTAGACGGCCGTGGTGATCACCTTGCCCTGCTCCAGGTCACCGGGGATGAAGACCACCGAGGGCGCTCCGACACGGGCGGCGTGGGCGGCCACCGAGTTGGCCAGGTTACCGGTCGAGGCACAGGCGAACCGGCGGAACCCGAGCGCCTGCGCGGCGGTCAGCGCCACCGAGACGACCCGGTCCTTGAACGAGTGGGTCGGGTTGGCGCTGTCGTCCTTGACCCAGAGCGGCGCGCTGATGCCCAGCTCGGCGGCGAGGTGCGGGGCCGCGACCAGCGGGGTGAGCCCCGGGTCGAGGGTGACCCGGGTGGCCGGGTCCTGGCCGGCGGGCAGCAGGGCGGCGTACCGCCAGATGTTCTGCGGACCGGCCTCGATCTGCTCCCGGGTGACGGCGGCCAGCGCGGCGGCGTCGTAGTCGACCTCCAGTGGGCCGAAACACTCGTAACAGGCGTGCTGCGCGGCGAGCGGGTAGCGGGCGGAGCAGGCCCGGCAGACCAGGGCGCGGGCGGGGCTGGCGGTGGTGTCGATACCGGGGGCGGCGAGCGTCGACGTCATGTCGGATTCCTCTCATCTTTCCCCACATCGCACCCTGCGGCGGGGACGGAATTGGCACCTGCCCCACGGGACGCTCAGCGATGAGCGCGTGGGGTGGTTGCCGGGGCGTCGTCGGGCCGTATCCCTCAGCCCCTCTGGATGAGGTATGCAGTTGTGAGGTCGAGTCTAGGCAGCTTCGCCGCCATCGCCCAGTCCGCTCCCACGGTGTGAGCCAGCCCTCGGCCCATCCGCTCCCGGCAGCGACGGCGGCGGCCGATGTTACGGGCAGGTTTCCAGCTCAGGACGGTTGCGCCCACCGATCCCGGACACCCGTACACCGGCCCGCCGGTCGGCCCCTGACACCGCTCCGACAGGCCGGTGCGGCCCGGCCGTCGAGCCGATGACCGGTATTGCCATCGATCAGTACGGTGCGGGCATCTGACGTCGAGAGAGGACCCCCGACCATGCGACGGATCCCGTCGGCCCTCACGGCCCTCACCCTGCTCTGCCTGCTCGCCGCCTGCGGGGGTGGACAGGCCGAGCAGAGCGGGGCGGCTCCCACGGTCGGCCCGTCCGCCGAGCCCTCCACCGCCTCGGTGCTGAACGCGACCACGCCCGAGGCGAGTCCGACCAGCGAGACACCCGCGCCACAGCCGAAGAGCGCCTCCCCCACCGCATCGGCGATCAGCACCACCCCCGCCGCCGCCCCGGCCAAGAAGCCGATGACCTGTGCCCACCTCGCCCAGGCCCGACTCGGCAGCAGCAAGGTGCCCTACAACGGCTATCCGGACTACCTGCCACTGGCCGACGGGCAGTGGTCGGGCGAGGACGGTGCCACCGTCACACTGCAGAAGCCGTGCGGCATCGGCGACCTCGACGGGGACGGCGCGGACGACGCGGTGGGCGCGGTGGCGATCAACTCCGGGGGCACCGGCACCTTCTACACGTTGGCCGCGTGGCGCAACAGCGGCGGCACGCCGACGTTCCGGGCGTTGGCCGACCTCGGCGACCGGACGCCGGTCGTGTCGATCACCGTGGCCGACGGCCGGGCCACCGTGGTCTGGTTGACCCGTGGCCCCGGCCGGGGGATGGCCGAGCTGAACATCAAGCGGACGTCGGTCTACAAGCTCTCCGGCTCCAAGCTCACCGAGGTGAGCCACACCGACGCCCCCTACAACCCCTGACGGGAGTAGCGCCCGACCGCGCCGACGGAACGGACGCCACCCTCGTGGTCCACCACCCCTGACCGGGGGCGCCGCCGGGGCCGCCTCGTCGAGGCTCCGGCGGCGCGGACCGGTCGGTCAGGCCGGCACGGAGTTGCGCTCGTGCTCGGCCACCGGGGCCGGCGGGGCGTCGGCACGCCGCCGGGTGAGCAGCGTGTCGAGCGCCCAGGAACCCGGGCCGAGCACCGCGATCAGCAGGAACGACCAGCAGAAGAGCGCCGACAGCTCACCGCCGTTGCGCAGCGGCAGCAGGCCGTCCGGCTGGTGCACCACGAAGTAGGCGTACGCCATCGAGCCGGACGCGAGCAGCGCGGCGGGCCTGGTGAACAGACCGGCCAGCACCAGCGCGCCGCAGACCAGTTGGATCAGCGCCGCCCACCAGCCCGGCCAGGTGCCGACCGGGATGGCCTTGCCGGTCATCGGGTTGCCGCCGAACAGCCCGAAGACAGAGGACAGGCCGTGCAGCATGAACAGCAGGCCGATGACGATGCGGTACAGCGACAGTGTCGGCCCGCCGAGCCGAGACACGTTCATGGGGATACCTCCATTGATGGGGATCGATCCATCCATCATGAGGCATCAGAGCATAGAAGTTCGTGAAAACTTTGTAACTGGGAACATCCCGCTAGAAAACTTTACCGCACGCCGGCCTGACGGCCCGCCCCGACCCACCGCCCCCACCTGCCGGCCGAGCTGCTCGACATGGGTGCCCGACCGGCCCGACCGGCCCGATCCACCCCGGCCCCCGGTCCACCCGCCCGGCCCGCACCCACGCCGCCATCCCCCGGCCGCACCGCCGAACGACGCTTCGAGCCACCCCGAGCCATCCGACGCCACCGCGCCACCACCCGGCGACGCGTCACCGTGCCACCGCCTGACGAAGTGATTGAGAAATTTGCATTAACTGTCATCAAGTTCATAGCCCGTGTTTATGGAAAATAAACATGCACACAATTCGTTGGGGTCGCCCGGCAACCCGCCGGGATGGCCCGGCAGACCCACCGGGCCGACCGGTGCGGGCGCGCTGCCGATGCCGATGTCGCCGACCCGGCCCGGGGGCCCGCGCCGTACTCCGTCACCCCACCGGCACGGCACCCGGACGCGGCCCGGGTTCCCGCTGCTCGCAGTGGTGATGCCCGGGTGCCGGAACGGGCCGCCCCGGAGCCGTCCGTCACCGGCCCGGATCAGCTCCCGTCCCCCCGCCCACGGCGAATTCCGGCGACAGCGACCAGTTGGCACGATATGCCCCGGACACCCTCAAGCGTCCCACGCATCAGCAATTTCCATTGTGCCCGCCGGAGGCGTCCCGACGCGCATTCCGGGACGCGCCGGCCCGGTCGGCCAGCGATCCTGGCGGTTCAATAATCCTTAACAAGTCTCACCGTAATGAGCGGCATTGAAATGCGTTAACCTCGTCGGCAGATCGGTCCGGACCACGGCACCATTCTCCGGATCACCGCCTCACCCCCACCCCATCCCGCCGCGCCGGCCCGGCCCCTGTGCCGGCAATTCCCGTTCCGGTCAGTCGACGCACATCATCGGCCTGACCTGCATTCCCGTGCCCGACGTCGATCATCCATCCGCTGGTCGGAGGCGGTCCGGTCCACCTCGTCCCGGCCACCGCCACACCGATCGGCCATTCCCGGAAAGGACCACCGTGCAACGTCGAAACCCGCTGCCCCGACGACTACTACCCGCATTGGCCGCCCTGATTCTGTTGCCCGCCTTCCCCACCCCGGCCGGCGCCGACGTCCCGCCCGAGTCGGTGCGCCTGCTCGCCAAGGCCGCCGCCGACGAGTGCTTCGCCGGGGTCGGCGTCGACTACCCGGCCGGACCGCCCTGCGCCGTGGGGCAGCCCAAGGTCAACCAGTCGTACGTCTGGGGCCTCGCCCAGGCCGGCCGCCGGCTCTGGTTCGGCACCGGGGCGAACGTGCTCTGCCTGAAGCCCAAGGGCTACCAGGTCCGGGAACCGATCCTCAACGACGACTACGTCTGCGAGTTCAACCAGAGCCAGCCGGCCCGGAACAACCCGGCCTGGCCGGCCACCCTCGGCGACCACCGTGCCCCCGAGGTCTACACCTACGACCTGGCCACCGAGCGGCTCACCGAGCGCACCGCCGACATCACGTCGGCCTCCCCGGCGGACGCCGACCTGCTGAACACGACGGCCGGGCTGCGCAGCGCCGCCTCCCACCAGGGGGTCGTGCTGCTCGCCGGCCCGAGCGTGGTCGGTGGGGTGAACGTGTTCGCCTTCGACGGCGTCACCGGCCGGTACCTCGGCTCGACCAACCTCTCCGCGTACGAGAACATCCGGCACTGGGTGGTGGCCGGCGGTGTGCTCTACGCCGGGGTCGGCGTGGGCATCAACGGCGGCGAGTCGGGCAAGGTGCTGCGCTGGACCGGTGACCGCACCAGCCCGTTCACCTTCACCGAGGTCGCCGACCTGCCCACCCAGGTCGCCGACCTGACCGAACACCAGGGCCGGCTCTACGTCTCCACCTGGCCCAAGGCGATCGTCGAGGGCGCGGTCGCGCCGTCCCCGGTCAGCACGGTGGCCCCGGCCTCCGGCGACAGCGGCACCCCGCTGGCACCGCCCCCGGCCGACGACGTCAACGACCTGGCCAGCATCTGGATGAGCCCGCTGCTCGCCGTCGGCGCACCCGGTCTCAACCCGGAGGACGCCGGGAACTGGAAGCAGGTCTGGTCGGCGGCCGAGTACGAGCCGGACCCGGTGGTCCGCCGGGCGTACGCCCTCGGTGGGCTCGCCTCCTTCGGCGGCCGGCTGTACTGGGGCACCATGCACGTGCCGCTGCAGGCGACCGCCCTGCACGTCTCGGTGTACCCGCCGCGTACCCAGGCGCAGCTCCAGGCCACCGTGCAGAACACCCAGCGGGCGTTCGCCGTCTTCCAGGGCCAGAACCTCGGCGGGTCGCACGAACGGATCGAGACGCTCTACGGCGAGTCGACGCTGCCGGCCTTCGACCCGACCGCGAACAACGGCGTGGGCGCCTGGGCGCCGGCATCCACCGGGGTGACCCCGGTCTACGGCGGCTCCGGCTTCGGCGACCCGTTCAACCTGTACGCCTGGAAGATGGCGGTGGCCGGTGGCCGGCTCTACATCGGCACCATGGACTTCGCGTACATCTCCCTGGAGGGGCAGATGCCGACGCCGCCCGCCGGTGCCACCACCACCCCGCCCACCTTCGGCTCCGACCTCTGGGCGTTCGACGCGCCGAACCGGCCCGCCCGCGCGGTCGACACCGGCGGCTTCGGCAACCCGCTCAACCAGGGGGTCCGCACGATGATCGTGGACGGTTCCACGCTCTACGTCGGGATGGCGAACCCGATGAACCTGCGTACCGACCCGACGCCCGGCGTCCCCAAGGGGGGCTGGGAGCTGATCCGGGTCAGCCGCCGGTGACTCCGGCCCGCTGACCGTGGCCCGGCGGCCGGGGTGGTCCCCGACGGCCGCCGGGCCACCCCGGCCCGCGCGCCACATCCCTGGTGAGGGTTGTGACGCGCGGGCCGGTGGTCGTCCGTCGGCAGGTCACCGGCCGGGCGGTGCCGGGCCGGACCGGGCGGGTCACGGGGCGGCGAGCGCCTCGGTGGGCGAGAGCCGACTGGCCCGGATCGCCGGGTAGAGCCCGGCCACCGCGCCGATGACGATGGTCGCCCCGATGCCGCCGGCCACCACCCAGAGCGGCACCACCGTCGGCCACCCCTGCGAGCTGGCGTAACCGGCGGTGACCAGGCCGCCGAGCAGCACCCCGCCGACCCCGCCCAGGGCGGACAGCAGCAGCGACTCGGCGAGGAACTGGGTCCGGATCTGCCCCCGGGTCGCGCCCAGCGACCGCCGCAGCCCGATCTCGGCCCGCCGCTCGATCACCGAGATGACCATGGTGTTGGCCACCCCCACCCCGCCGACCAGCAACGCCACCGCGCCCAACCCGAGCAGCAGGCCGGTGAACGCCTCGTCGGTGGCCTGCTGGGCGGCGAGCGCGTCCGACGGCCGGGAGACCTGGATCTCGTTGGACTGCTCCGGGTTGGCCGTCGCCGCCAGCACCGCCCGGACCGCCTCGACGTGCTGCTCGACCGAGCGGGTGTAGATCCGGGTCGGATGCCCGTCCAGGCCGAGGTAGGTGGTCGCGGCCGACCAGCCGACCAGCGCCGACGAGTCGAGTTCCGGGGCGAGCGGAACCGGCCGCAGGATGCCGATCACGGTGAACCACCGCCCGTCGACGTACACCTGGATGTCCGGCCCGGCCGCGCCGAGGCCGAGCCGCTGCGCGGCGACCGACCCGAGCACCGTGGCCGGATACTGCGCGGTCGCCTCGTTGAGCCAGGTGCCGCTGGCCAGTGTGCCGCCGACGGTGTCGAGCAGGTCCAGCTCCACCGCCTGGGTGCCCAGCCCACCGGTCTCCGCCACCGGAATGCGGTCCGACCGGTAGACCGGGGTGTCCGCCAGTTGCGCGGTGGCCGACACCTGGCGTACCGGGCCGATCCGGCTGATCATGCCGACCGCCTCGACCGGCAACTGGGCGTCGGCCCCGAAGAGGGTGCTGCCCGGCGCGACGGTGAGCAGGTTGGTGCCGAGGGCGGCCAGCGTCCGGTCCAGGTCGGCCCGGGACGACGACGAGATGCCGACCACGCTGATCATCGCCGCGATGCCGATGGCGATGCCCAGAGCGGACAGGAACGCCCGCAGCGGCCGGGTGCGCAGCCCCACGCCGCCGACCCGCAGCACGTCCCGTGGGCTCATCCGGGCCGGTCGCAGCCGCTCCGGCCGCCCGGTGTCGGCCTGTTGCCGCACCGACCGCACCGGGCTCGTGGTCATCGGAGCACCCCCCCGGTCGGCGCGGCGGAGTCCGCCACGATCAGCCCGTCACGCATCTGCACCTGCCGGGGCAGACTCGCCGCGATCTCCCGGTCGTGGGTGATGACCACGACGGTGGTGCCGGCCGCGTGCAGTTCGTGCAGCAGCTCCATCACCCCCGCGCCGGAGCTGGAGTCGAGGTTGCCGGTCGGTTCGTCGGCCAGCAGCAGCGGCGGTTCACCGACCACCGCCCGCGCGATCGCCGCCCGCTGCCGCTCCCCGCCGGAGAGCTGGTGCGGCCGGTGGTCCAGCCGGTGGCCCAGGCCGACCCGGCGCAGCGCCGTCTCCGCCCGCCGCCGCCGCTCCCGCCGGGGCACCCCGGCATAGAGCAGGCCGTCCGCCACGTTCTCCACCAGGGGTACGCCGGCAGCCAGGTGGAACTGCTGGAACACGAAGCCGATCCGGCTGGCCCGCAACGCGGACAGCTCCCGGTCGGACAACCGCGCCGCGTCGTACCCGTCGATGTGGACCGCGCCCGAGCTGGGCCGGTCCAGGGTGCCGATCACGTTGAGCATGGTGGACTTCCCCGACCCGGACGGGCCGACGATGGCCACCAGGGCACCCCGGTCGACGGTCATCGACACCCCACCGAGGGCGGCGACCGTGTCGCCGTACCGTTTCGTGACGTCGCGCAGCTCGACCACGTGGTCGGGGCCGGCGACCCGGGCCGGTTCAGTCACCGGGCATCCCCACGGTCAGCCCCGCGGTGACCCCCTCGCCGGAGACCTCCACCCGACCGGCCGCGAAGAGGCCGGTACGCACCGCGACGATCCGGGTGCCGGTCTCCTCCACGACCTGCAGCCCGTAACCGCCCTCGGCGAGGGTGAGCAGCGCCGCGACCGGTACGGAGAGCACGTCGGGGCGTTCCGAGGCGATCAGCCCGAGATCCACCGCCGCCTTGTCGTAGCCGGCCAGCACCTTGGGGTCGTCCCCGGTGACGGTGACCTCGATCTTGGTTTCGGTCTCCGGGTCCTTACCGGACGCCGCCGACGTCTGCACCACGGTCTCGACCGTGTCGACCCGGCCCGTGCTGCGGGTGCCGTCCGGCAGGGTGATGGTCACCTCCGCGCCCTTGCGGGCCAGCCGCTGGTCCTCGACGTCCAGGGTGCAGGTGACCAGCCGGGCCGTCCCGGTGGTGGACAGCACCACCTTGCCCGCGCCGACCGTGTCGCCCACCTCCACGCCGTGGCTCTCCACCCGGACCTCGCCGGGGGCGTAGACGATCCGGGCCGGCTCGACCTGGCCGGTCTCCGGCAGGCCCAGGTCCTCCTGCCAGTCGCGGACCGCGTCGGCGGTCGCCGAGGTGAAGTCCTCGTCGACGTCGAAGCCGGTGTGCCCGAGCGCGGCGAGGTTCTGCTCGAACTGCTTGACGTCGGTGCCGCTGACCCCGGAGCGCAGCATCCGGTACGCGGGCAGGCCGCCGTAGAGCAGCACCACCGGCTCGTCGTCGATCCGGTAGAGCGCCTTGCCCCGCTTGACCGTCGCGCCACCCGCGGCGAGCCAGGTGACCGTCCCGGCCAGCCGGCTCTCCCGGGCACGCGGGGTGCCGTACCCCAGCTCGCCGTTCTTGGTCTCCCGGTCGACCAGGGTCTGCCGGGTCACGGTGGCGGTCGCCGGCGGCCGGTCGACGGCGGCGGACCGGTCGGCCCGGCCGTCGGAGGCGGAGGTGACCGCGACGACCGCCACCGCCACGACGAGCAACGCCACCGCGCCGAGGAGGACCCCGACCCGTGGGCGTCGCCGCCGGGCCGGTGGCTCGTCGGGTGCCGCGGCGGTCGACTCGGCGGGGCGGGCCGTGGTGCTCATGACGTCCTCCGGCGTTCACCGAGGTTGGGCATGATCTCCCGGCACTTGTCGAACGCGGCCCGCACCTTCGGGTCCTTCAGGTCGATGTTGGCCTTGCCGGGCTGGATACGCCCGTCGGCAGCGGGGTCCGGGAAGTCCGGCACGCCGTTCTCCCGCATGCAGCCGGCCAGCTTGCGGACCTGCTCGGTCTGTTCGGCGTCGAGTTGCCGGGGTTGCCCGCCGTTGGGGGCGTACTCGCGGCACTGCTGGAGCGCCGCCTGCACCTTGCCCAGGTCGATGTCCGACCCGGAGTCGAACCGGGGCCCCTTCTGCCCCGGCTGCGGGTCCGGCACGTCGAGGCCCTGTTCCCGCAGGCACGCGGTGAACTTGAGCTGGCGTTGCTCGTCGCTCAGCCCGGCGGCGGACACCGAGGGCTCCGCGCCGCCGCCACCGGCGGTGGCCACCCCGGGATCGTCGTCGCCGTCGGACTGGCAGCCGCTCAGGGCCAGTGCCGCCACCACGGGCAGCGCCAGCAGCAGGCTCAGCGGATTTCGTCGCATCGTCGGTCTCCCTTCCGGCCGGCAGAGAGCCGGCATTAGGGATAACTCAACTCCTGAGGCGGTATCCAGGGCATAAGCGGTGGCGTTAACGCGGTGGTTATCCCGGCGTGGGCGAGGATGTAACGGTGCGCGTACTGGTGTGCGAGGACGAGAAGCTGCTCGCGGACGCGATCGCCGAATGGCTCCGCCGGGAGTCGTTCGCGGTCGACGTCGCGTACGACGGTGACGCGGCCCTGGAACGGATCGGCGTCAACGGCTACGACGTGGTGGTGCTCGACCGGGACCTGCCGGTGGTGCACGGCGACGACGTGTGCCGGGCGCTGGTCCGGGCCGAGCGGGACACCCGGATCCTGATGCTGACCGCCGCCGCCGCCGTCCGGGAACGGGTCGCCGGCCTGGCCATCGGCGCCGACGACTACCTCACCAAGCCGTTCGCGTTCGTCGAGTTGAGCGCCCGGGTGCACGCGCTGACCCGGCGCACCCGGCCGGCGGCCCCGCCGCAGCTCACCCGGGCCGGGATCGTCCTGGACCCGTCCCGGTTGCAGGTCACCCGGGACGGGAACTTCGTGCCGCTGTCCCGCAAGGAGTTCAGCGTGCTGGCCGAGCTGCTGCGCGCCGACGGCGCGGTGGTCTCCGCCGAGGACCTGCTCGAACGGGCCTGGGACGAGCACATCGACCCGATGACCAACGTGCTGCGGGTCACCGTGATGAAGCTGCGACGCAAGCTCGGTGACCCGCCGGTCATCGAGACGGTGCCCGGAGTGGGGTACCAGATCCGATGAGGAAAGCGACCATCCGGGCCAGGCTGACCATCATCTACGGCGGCCTGTTCCTGCTCGCCGGCACGGTGCTGCTCGCCGTGACGTACGTGCTGGTCGACCAGCGGCTCGCCCATGGGCTCGGGTTCAACCTGCGCGGCAGCGGTGGCCAGGAGTCGATCTCGCTGCCGCAGGGCACCCAGATCAGTACCAGCCAGGCCGAACACCTGCGCACCATCGTCCGGCAGGTGCAGGACGACGCCCGGCGGGACGCCCTGGACTCGCTGCTCACCCAGGGTGGGGTGGCGCTGGCCGTGGTGACCATCGCCGCGGTCGCCTTCGGCTGGCTGGTCGCCGGCCGGGCGTTGCAGCCGTTGCAGCAGATCACCGGCACGGCCCGCCGAATCGCCGGGGCGGACGGCGCGGGCCGCGGGCTGCACGAGCGGATCGCCCTGGTCGGTCCGACCGACGAGGTGAAGGAGCTGGCCGACACCTTCGACCTGATGCTCGAACGGCTCGACCGCTCCTTCGACGGGCAACGGCGCTTCGTCGCCAACGCCTCCCACGAACTGCGTACCCCGCTGGCGATCAACCGGTCCCTGGTCGAGCTGGCGATCACCCGTTCGGACGCCCCGCCCGAGCTGCGGCAGCTCGGCGAGACCCTGCTGGCGGTCAACGAACGCCACGAGCGGCTGATCGACGGGCTGCTCACCCTCGCCGACTCGGAGAACGAACTCGCCGAACGCACCGACGTGGACCTCGCCGAGGTCGCCGGGCACGTCGCGGAGCAGACCGCCCGGTCCACCACGCTGCGCGTCACCCGTGAGCTGGCCCCGGCCCTCACCGTCGGTGATCCGGTCCTGCTGGAACGGCTCACCCAGAACCTGGTGGAGAACGCCGTCCGGCACAACGTCGACGAGGGTGGCTGGCTCGCCGTCGCCACCGCCGTGGTCGACGGTCGGGCCACCCTGACGGTCCGCAACAGCGGGCCGGTGGTGCCCGGCTACGAGATCGAGACGATGTTCCTGCCGTTCCGCCGGCTCAACCGGGAGCGGGTCGCCGGTCAGCGGGGCTTCGGCCTGGGGCTGTCCATCGTCCGGGCGGTGGCCCGCGCGCACGGTGGCACGGTACGGGCGACCCCCCGCCCCGAGGGCGGCCTGGTGGTCACCGTCTCCCTCCCCACCCCCGGCTGACCCGGCTCCGCGCCCGCCGCAGTCGTCTCCGGCGGTGTCCGACCGACACCGGGCGCGGTGGTCGCACGTCGTCACCGCCCCCGTCCTGGTCACACGACAGCGCCACCGCTCGGGCAGCCGTGGAGAACGCCACATGATCGTGCTCGATCCAGGATGCAGTGGCATCCCGTCGCGGTCAGACCACTACATCGTGGATACAGCACGATCTTGCGGGTGCGGGCCTGCGAGCAGGGCGGCCAGCGGGTCAGCTGGTGACGTCCTTGCGGGTGAAGCGCCAGAAGGCCAGGCCCCAGAACAGGGTGGCGTAGCTGATCGCCGAGATCGCACCCCGCACCACGTCGTCGGTCTGCATCGGGGTGGAGAGCAGGCCCAGCCAGGCGCTGCTGTAATGGGTCGGCAGGAAGTCGCGCAGCACCCCCAGCGCGGTGATCTGGTCCAGGATGCTGGACAGGATCCACAGCAGCACCGCGCCGCCGACCGCGCCCAGCGCGGCATCCGTGAGCACCGAGAGCAGGAACGCCAGCCCGGCCACCACCAGCAGCACCACCGCCAGGTAGCCCAGCACCGCCAGCAGCCGCAGCAGCCCCTCGGTCGGGGTCAGCTCGGCGGCGACCTGGCTGGTCAGCGGCGACCAGCCATAGCGCAGGGTGCCGGCGAGCAGGGCCGTGCCGGCGAGCAGCAGCAGGGCCAGCCCCGAGTACGCCAGCGCCACCAGCAGCTTCACCGTCAGCAGCCGCGCCCGGGGCACCGGCACCGCCAGCAGGTAGCGCAGGCTGCCCCAGCTCGCCTCGCTGGCCACCGTGTCACCGCAGAACAGCGCCACCACCACGACCAGCAGGAACGACGCCGACACCAGGATCGAGAAGAGGGTGAAGTTGAGCCCGCCCGAGGTGGCCAGGTCGGCGAGGCTGGAGAACTCGCCACGCCCACCGCCGTCGTCGTCCCCGGAATCGAACTGGAACGCCACCAGGATGATCAGCGGCAGCAGCACCATGAACCCGAGCGCCAACTGGGTACGCCGCCGCGACGCCTGCCGGCGGAACTCCGCCCCGAACGGCAGGGTCGCCCCCGGCCGGTACCCGGCCGCCGCCCCACCCGGCCCGAACGCCCTCGTCGCGCTCCCGTCCGGGGCCGCGCCGCCCGACGCCGCACCGGACGGAACCGCACCGCCGTTCGGGCCAGCGCCCGACGCCGAAGCCGCCGCAGAACCCGTCATCACCGGTCACCGCTTCCCCGAGAGTTCTCGCCCACCAGGGCGAGGAACGCGTCCTCCAGGCGACGCCGTGGCACCACCCGGTCCACCCCGATCCCGGCCCGGACCAGCTCGGCCACCACCTCGCTGCGGGCCGTCCCGTTGGTGTCCACCACCAACCCGCCACCGTCGTCGTCGGCCACCACCTGCACCGTGTCGAGCCGGCTCAGCACCGCCCGCGCGGCGGCATGGTCGGTCACCTCGAACAGGGTGCTCGGCGACTCGCCGACGATCTCCTCGACCGGGCCGGCGGCGACGATCCGGCCCTTGTTCACCACCACCGCGTGCGTGCAGGTCTGCTCCACCTCGGCCAGCAGGTGGCTGGAGACCAGCACCGCCCGGCCGTCGGTGGCGTAGCGCTGGAGCACCCGGCGCATCTCGGCGATCTGCGGTGGGTCCAGCCCGTCGGTCGGCTCGTCGAGCACCAGCAGCTCCGGCAAACCCAGCATGGCCTGCGCGATGGCCAGCCGCTGCCGCATGCCGTGGCTGTACTTCCTGGTCCGCCGGTGCACCGAGTCACCCAGGCCGGCGATCTCCAACGCCTCGTCGAAGTGCGCGTCGACCCACGGCCGTCCGGTGGCCCGCCAGTACGCCTTCAGGTTCTCCAGGCCGGACAGGTGCGGCAGGAAACCGGGCCCCTCCACCAGCGCGCCGATCCGCGACAGCACCGGTGAGCCGGGTACCAGGCGGTGCCCGAAGACGTAGATCTCCCCGGCGGTCGGCTGGGTCAGCCCCATCAGCACCCGCAGGGTGGTGGTCTTGCCGGCGCCGTTCGGGCCGAGCAGCCCCATCACCTGGCCGGGGTGCACCTCGAAGTCCACCCGGGACACCGCGACGAACCCGTCCGCGTACTCCTTGCGCAGGTCGCGGACGGCCAGCGGGATGCCCGCGTACTCGGGGTGGACGGAGTCGTCCTGGCGACGCTGCCGGCGGCGGACCACGGCGACGACCACGGCGAGCCCGACCACGATCGCGGCCAGCAGGCCGGCCAGCCCCCAGCGCCACACGGTGGCGGTGGTCGGGATCGGCGTGGCGGTGACCGTCGGCAGGCTCACCGCGCCGTCGACCGCCACCGTGTGGACGGCCGGCGCGGCCGGTGTGGTGTACGCCTGGTCGGCGGTGGCCAGCACCACCCGCAGCCGGTGCCCGGCCTCAACCCGCCGGACGATCGCCGGCAGGGTGACCTGCACCGGCCGCGCCGCGTCGATGGTGGCCGGCAGCCCGGTCAACCGGATCGGGGCGACCAACCCGGAGGGCAGCGTCGCCGCGCCGGCCGGGTCGACGTCGTAGAGCTTGGCGAAGAGCACCGCCTCGCCGGTCGCCGACGCGGCCCGGACGGTGACGGTGGGTGCGCCCACCACGTCCACCGCCTCGGCCAGCGGCGCGGACTCGAACCGGGCGTGCTGGCCGGGCACGTCACCGGCCACCCCGTCGAGCAGGGAGCCGAGCGACCCGGCGAACGGGATCGCCGAGATCGCCGCCGGGTTGCCGTTGGGCGGGTTGGCCACCGGCTGCGCCGGCCCGTCGACCGGCACCTCCCGCCGGGCGTCCCCGGTCACCCCGGGGTAGTCGCCGGTGCGGTAACCGGTGGCGACCAGGCCCCGGTCGAGGGCGTCGAAGCCGGCGATCCGGGAGAACGTGAAGTCGTCGCCGGGGGCCGCGCCGGTGCCCTTGACGTAGTGGTCCAGCCACTGCACGGTCAGGTACTTCACCCGGTCGGAGTCGCTGGTCGGCCCGGAGCCGCCGTCGTGGCCGCCGGTGAACCAGGCCACCCGCACCGGGGTGCCGGCGGCGGCGATGCCGCGCGCGTTGGCGTCCGCCTCGGTGAGCGGGAAGAGGGTGTCCGCCTCGCCCTGCACCAGCAGGGCGGGGGCCTTGATCCGGCCCAGCACGTCGGCCGGGGAGGAGCGCCGCAGCAGGTCCACCGCCGCCTGGTCGGCCCGACCGGTGGTGGCGATCCGCAGGTACGCGGCGCAGACGTCGGCGGCGAACCGGCCGCAGGACGGGTCGGCGGCGGCCCCCGGGGCACGCGACGACCGGCTGCCCGGCCCGTTGCCCGGCTGCGGGCTGGGTGCACCGGCCGACGCGGGGGCACCCTCCGGCTGGGCGGCGGCGGTGTCGCCGGAGAGGCCGGCCGGTCCGGAACCGGCGTTGCCGCCGCCGCCGAAGAAGATGCCGGCCCAGCCCTTCTTGAACACGCCCTCGGTGGCCGGTTTGCCGGTGCTCTCCGGCAGGAAGGCCCGGGACAGGTCGTTCCAGGTGATCATGGGGACGATCGCGTCGACCCGGGGGTCCTGCGCGGCCAGCAGCAGTGCCAGGCCGCCGCCGTACGAGCCGCCGACCACCCCGACCCGGGGGTCACCGGCGGCATCGGTACGCACCTCGGGGCGGGCGGCCAGCCAGTCCAGCAGCCGTTGCGCGTCGCGCACCTCGTGGTCGGGGCTGTCCAGGTGGATCTGGCCGCCGCTGCGGCCGAAGCCCCGGGCCGTCCAGGTCAGCACCGCGTAGCCCTGTCCCACCAGGTCCTCGGCGTCGGCCCGGACCGAGTCCTTGGTGCCACCGAAGCCGTGGGCAAGCAGCACGGCCGGGACCTTCCGGTCGGTCGAGGCGTCCCGCGGCAGGTAGAGGGTGGTGTCCAGGTCGACGGGCTCGTCGCCGGTCGGCCCGGAGCGCACGGTCAGCATGGTGGACTCGGTGCGGAAGCCCGGCCGGTCCGGCCACACCGCCCACCCGACGAGCGCCGCCACCAGGACGACGGCCACCGACGCGGCGACCGCCCGGCGGCCGGTGGGCAGGGCGCGACGGATCCGCGCGACCGACAACGGCGATGTCATTCGGCTCACGGTACGGCCCGCAAGCTGAGCGTTGGCTGAGATCCGCCGTACGTCCGTCCCGCTCAGCCGATCGTCGGCCCGACAGGGCAAACCGCACAGGGTCACCCGGCGTTCACCTAGACCGAATTCGGAATTCGTGAATTCACACCAAAGGCGCGATACCGCTATGGAAACGAGCATGTCACCGCGACAACAGTACGCAGCGTGGCGAGCAGGTCGATGTCGCGTCACATCACTCGAAGTGACGCAAAACTGACGGGTGCAGAGCTCCGGCCAGGCATCGACCTTCGATTAGGTTCCGGTCCGACGCACGGGACCGAAGTTTCCCGCCATCCCCGAACCCCTGCGCCGCCGCCGGAGGAGACAACCATGACCGTTCCCGCCTCGCGGGTCCGTCGACGGCCCAGGACACCGGGCCGCCTGTTGCCGCTGCTACTCGCCACCGCGCTGCTGCTGCCGGTGGCGTTCCTCGTCGTACGGGGCCACCGGCTGGTGGACGCCGACCGCGAGCTGGCCGCACGGGAACGCCTCGGCGTCGAGTACCTGCGCGCCCTCGGCCCGGTCACCGAGGCGTTGATGGACGCGCAGAGCGCCGCCGTCGCCGGCCGCCCGGTCTCCCGGGACGCCCTGGACCGGGCGGTGGAGCAGGCCGCGACGGTCGACAGCCGGATCGGCGGCGAGCTGCGCAGCACCGAACGGTGGGCCGGGCTCCGGGCCAAACTGGAGGGCCTGCCCAGCCGGTCGCTCACCGACCCGGAGGCGGCCTTCACGGCGTACGGCGAGGTCACCGACCTGCTGCTCGCGCTGCACGGCAAGGTACGGGAGACCTCCGGCCTGATCCGCGACCCGGGTTCCGACTCGTACTTCCTCCAGGACGGCGTCGGCGAGGAGATGCCCGAGGCGATGGTCGCCACCGGACGGCTGGTCGACCTGGCCGTCCTGGCCCAGCGGCGACCCGCCGCCGAGCAGGCCCGCACCGTGGGGGAGCTGGCCGCCCTCCGGTTCGCCGCCCTGCAACCCGCAGGCGACCTGGTCGACGACCTCCAGACGGTGGTCGACACCTCGGAGAGCGCCGCGATCGGCGCGGAGGTGCTCACCCCGCTGGACAACTACCAGCGGGCGGTCGAGGCGCTGGCCGCGCTGTCCCGGCCCACCGGCCGCACCCAGGAGCTGGACCTGACCAAGCTCGCCGGTGCCCGCACCCAGGCCCAGAGTGCGGTCCGGGAACTCCAGCCGGTCATCCTCGACGAGCTGGACCGGGTGCTCCGGCAGCGGCTCGACCAGCTCGACCGCGACGGCCTGCTGATCCTCGGTGCCGGCGGGCTGGCCGGGCTGCTCCTGGTCGCGTTCGCCGCCAGCGGCTGGCTGTCCCGCCGGAGTGACACCCCGGGGGGTCGGCGCACCGCCCCGGGCGGGCCGGCCGAGGCGACCGAGGCTGTCCCGTGGGAGCCGCCGGCCCGGCCCGACCGCCGACCGGACGGGTCGGTCCCGGTGCTCCAGCCGGCGGGGCAGAGCGCCGGACCCGAGCGGTGGAGGCCCTTCGATGCTGCTCGGTAGGCTGCGGATCCGGGGCAAGCTCGCCCTGCTGGTCCTGGTCCCGCTGCTCTGCATGACCGGGCTCACGGTGCCGGTGGTCTGGGACCGGGCGACCGTGGCCCAGCGGGCCGGCGACCTCGCCGACCGGGTGCGGATCGCCAGCCGGGTCGGCACGATCCTCCAACACCTCCAGCAGGAACGCCTGCTCGCCATCGGTCTGCTGCTCGGCCAGGTCGGGCGCACCGACCTGGTGCAGAAGATCGCCGAGGTGGACGACCGGATCGCCGACCTGCGCGCCGAGGCCGGGGACGACCTGCCGGCGGAGGTCGACACCGCCCTCGACGGGGTACGGCAACTGGCCGCCCTCCGCACCGCCGCGGTGGCCGGGCAGACCGGTCCGGACCAGATCATGGCCGGGTACGGGCCGGTGAACACCACCCTGATCGACTCGCTCCGACTACGGCTCAACGCGGACACCCGCACCCCCACCGGGCGGCAGGTGCTGGCCCTGGACGGTCTGCTGCGCACCGGCGAGAGCCTCAGCGCCGGCGCCACCCTGATCGTGCTGGTCGCCGCCCGGCCCAACGCCCAGACCGTCACCGCCTACGTGGCCAACTTCGCCGTCCTCTCCGAGGAGAGCGCCCGGCTCCAGGCTCTGGTCACCCCCGAGCAGCTCGACCTGCTCACCCTTGAGGAAGTCGCGGTGGCCAACCGCACCGGCCCGGACTTCATCAACCAGAGCGCCCTGGACCCGGCCACGGCGATCGGCTCGCTGGACGTGGCGACCCTCTTCCCCACCGTCTCCTCGATGATCACCCTGGGTCAGTTCGTGGAGAAGAAGCTGGCCGCCGACGTCACCGCCGAGGTGCGCGCCGACCGGCAGGTGGCGCTCGCCGGTGCGTACTGGGTGACGTTGCTGATCGTGACGATCCTGATCGCGGTCATCCTGCTCACCATGGCCGTCGGTCGCGCGGTGGCCCGGCCGCTCACCCGGCTCACCCGCTCCGCCGACCGGGTCGCCCGGGTCGCCGAGTCCGAGTTGGTCCGGGTCGCCGACGACGAGTCGGAAACCAGCTCACCGGTACGCCTCGACCCCGTCGACGTGGGCGCCCGGGACGAGATCGGCGACCTGGCCCGCGCCTTCGAACGGGTGCAGAACACCGCTGCCCGGCTGGTGGAACGGCAGGTGGCGAGCCGGCGCAACGTGGCCCAGATGTTCGGCCACGTGGGCCGGCGTACCCAGAACCTGGTCGGCCGGCAGATCGCCCTGATCGACCGGCTGGAGCAGCAGGAGACCGAACCGGGCCGGCTGGAGCACCTGTACCGGCTCGACCACATCTCCAGCCGGTTGCGCCGCAACGCGGGCAGCCTGGTGGTGCTCTCCGGCGCGACGGGCGACGACGCGCACGTGGCACCGGTCCCGGTGGCCGACGTGGTCCGGCTGGCACTCGGGGAGATCGAGGACTACACCCGGGTGGACGTGCAGGTCCCACCCCAGGTGGTCGCCGCACCGGCGATCATCGGCGACCTGGTGCTGGCCCTGGCCGAGCTGATGGAGAACGCCACCATCTTCTCCCCGCCGCACACCCGGGTCGTCGTGGCCGGCGAACCGACCGACGACGGCGCGCGGCTGGCCGTGATCGACCAGGGCATCGGCATGAGCGCGCAGCGGCTGGCCGAAGAGAACGCCCGGTTCACCCGCCGGGAGCGGCTGGACCTGGCCCCGTCCGAGGTGCTCGGGCTCTTCGTGGTCGGCCGGCTGGCCCGCCGGCACGGCTGGACGGTGGAGCTCGCGGCGACCCCCGGCGGCGGGGTGACCGCCACCCTGACGATCCCCGGCTCCGCCCTGGTCCAGGCCACGAGCGGCCGGCACGGCGAACCCGTCGCCCGCGCCGCGCTGCCGTCGCGCGACCGGCCCGGGACCACCGCCCCCGCCGTACTCCCGTCGCGGGACCGGGCCGGGACCACCGCTCCCGCCGCGCTGCCGTCGCGGGACCGGCCCGGAGTCGGCATCCCGGTCGGGACGGGCGAACCCGACAGCCCCCTGCGGACCGGTCGGACACCGGTCACGGTCGACGCCGGCCCGGCCCGGCCGCTGGTCGATCCCGCGGCGTTGCCCGGGTTCGACCCGACGCTGGTCGGCAAGGCGACCCGGAGCATGGCGGCCACCGGCCCCTGGGACGCCTTCGGCACCGTGCCCGCCGCGCCGGAGCCGACCCTGCCGGCCGGTCCGGACGGTCTTCCGGTCCGGCCCGCCGGGCAGCCGGCCGACGCACCCGTCCTGCCGGTCCGGGGAACCGCCACGGTGGCCCCGGTCGACGCGGACCCGAGCCGGACGGCCGCCCTGCCGGCCGACACCGTCCCGGCCGGCCGGGCTGCCCCGCCGGCCAGCACCGCCCCGGCCGCTCCCCCGGCCCCGCTGACCGGTATCCGGCAGCGGGTACCCGGCGCGAGCCTGCCCCGCACCGCCCCGGTCGTCGGTCCGGTGGACGCCACCCACGCCGACCCGGCCGCCGCCCGTGCCCTCGTCGAGCAGTTCCAGTCCGGGGTACAACGGGCCGAACAGGCCGTACCGGCCGCCGACCACCCCGCCGAACCGGCGACGCCCCGACTGACCCGGCGGATCCCGGGTGCCAACCTGACCGTCTCGCCGCCCCGGCAACCACCCAGCCAGCACCCGGGAGATCCGGGCGAGGTCCGCGATCTCATCAACGCGTTCGAGACGGGCGTCGCCCGTGCTCTGCGCGAAGTCCGCACCGACCGCCGCACTGAAGAAGGAACGACACGGTGACCAGCCCGCACGTACACGAGAACGTCGACTACCAGAACCACCCGGCCGGTGATCTCAGCCCGGAGGCGCGCACCTTCAACTGGCTGTTGGACTCGTTCACCTCCAGCACGGCCGGCGTCCTGGAGGCCATCGCGGTCTCCTCCGACGGGCTGCTGATGGCCATGTCGTCGATCAAGGACCGGTCCAACGCGGAACGCCTCGCCGCCGTCGTCTCCGGCATGACCAGCCTGGCCGGCGGCGCGGCGAGCTGGTACGCCCTCGGCGGGCTCAACCGGGTGATCGTCGACATGGCCGACGGCTACCTGCTGATCACCGCCATCAGCAGCGGCTCGGTCCTCGGCGTGATCGCCGACCGGTCGGCCAACCTGGGCACCGTCGCGTACGAGATGACGCTCTTCGCCGGGCGGGCCGGCGGCGCGCTGACACCGAGACTGATCGCCGAGCTGAAGAACGCCGTTCAGCAATGACCCGGGACGCCGCCGGCGAGGAATCGGAGCCCGAACCGTCGGTCCGGGTCCGCCCCTACCTGCGGACCCCGCCGGGGGGCGGGGCGGCGACACCCGCTCCCGAGCCGGAGGCCGACCGGCCGACCAGCAGCCCCCGCCCGTTCGTGCTGACGGCCGGACGGGTGGCCGGCGCGGACCCGGCGATCGGCCTGGAGACCCAGGTCACCGCCCGGTCCGAGCCGGGCCGGGCCGCCGTCGTGGCCCTGCTCGCGCCCGAGTTGCAGGCGATCGTCGCGCTGTGCGGCGAACCCATCTCGGTCGCGGAGATCTCCGCCCGGATGCGGCTGCAACTCGGCGTGACCCGGGTGCTGGTCGGTGACCTGCGGGCCGCCGGCCACCTCGACGTGCACGTCGGCGCCGTCGACGACGCATTTGACCCCGACCTCATCCTGCGAGTGATTGATGGACTCCGTGCGATCTCCTGAATGGCCGGTCGCCCCGCTCGGCGGGCTCGCCGCGAACAGTGCCTCCACCCGTTACGGCCAGCCGGTGGGCGGCCCTCCGACCCCGGCTCAGCACCCGCCACCGCCACCGCCGTACCGGCCGCCGGCGGTCCCGGCGGCCACCGCACCGGTCCCCACCACCCGGACCGGTGCGGGCGCCGCCCCACCCATCCCGGTCAAACTTCTCATCGCCGGTGGTTTCGGGGTGGGCAAGACGACCACGGTCGGGGCAATCTCCGAGATCGCCCCGCTGACCACCGAGGCCGAGATGACCAGCGCCGGCATCGGGGTGGACGATCCCGGGCTGGGCAGCGCCAAGACCACCACCACGGTGGCGATGGACTTCGGCTGCGTCACCATCGACCGGAGCCTGAAGCTGTACCTGTTCGGCACGCCCGGTCAGCACCGCTTCGGTTTCATGTGGGACGACCTCGCCCGGGGGGCGCTCGGCGCGCTGGTGGTGGTGGACAGCTCCCGGCTGGACGACTGCTACCCGGCGATCGACTTCTTCGAGCGGGCCGGCCTGCCCTTCGTGGTCGGGGTGAACGCTTTCGACGGCCGGCTCACCCACGAGCTGGGGGCGATCCGGTGGGCGCTGGCGATCGGCGACCACGTGCCGTTGGTGCAGTTCGACGCCCGGGACCGGCTGTCGGTGCGGGACGCCCTGCTGGTCGTCCTGGACCGGGCGTTGGACCGGGCGGTGCGGGAGAAGGGCGTCTGAACGAATCGGCGCCCGGGACCGTTCCATTCGGAGAGGGGGACGTCATGAGAGGTGGTCTGGACGAGACACTGGCCCGGCTGGCACGCCGTGAGGAGGCCCGTCGCCGCCGGTCGGTCGACCAGGGCGCGGAGGTCGACGACGGCACGCCGACCGTGGCCTTCGAGGCCACCGGCCCGGCAGCCGGGCAGCCGGGGGCGGTGGCCGTACCGGCCGACGTCGACCCGGTGGAGGCCGTGGCCGAGGCGGTCCGCCGGGTGGTCGCCGGATGGCCGGGCCTGTCGGTGGGGTTGCGGGTGGAGTACGCCGGGCGGACGTACCCGCTACGCGTCGAGCGTGCGGACGCCGCCGACGAGCGGGCCGGGGCCGAGGTACGGGCCGCCCCCGATCCTCCGGCCGCACCGCCGCCCGGCTGGCCTCCGGCGGGCAGGACGCCACCGGTATGGACGCCGGCCCGGGAGATGCCCGGCGTCGACCCGGCGGCCCGGCTGGCCGAGCTGATCCGACGCGACCCGACGCTGCTCGACAACAACGGCTGAGGGGTGCCGGCGGCACCGGGCGGCTACTGTCGGGCGATGCCCGCACCGGACCTCACCCTGACCGCCAGCCTGCGCCCGGCCGCTCTGGACGCCCGACGCGGCATCGTCCGGCTGCACCCGGAGGTGCTGACCGCCCTGGCGCTGCGCCCCGGTGACCCGGTGCGGCTGGCCGGTCGACGGGTCACCGCCGGGATCGTCGCGCCCGCCGAGCCGACCGCCAGCGCCGCGCTGCTCTACGCCGATGACCTCACCCTGGGTAATCTCGGGGTCCGTGACGGTGGTCAGGTGACGGTCGGCCCGGTCCCGCTGACCCCGGCCCGACGGGTGACCCTGAGCGGCCCGGTGCCGGTGCTCGCCGCGGTGTCCCCGGAGATGCTCCGGCTCGCGCTGCTGGGCAAGATGGTCACCGAGGGCGACGACGTCTCGCTGCTGCCCCAGGACGTCCTCCCCGACGCGTCGGTACGCGGTCTGGTCGAGGCCGCCCGACGCAGCCTCGCCAACAGCGTCGGGTACGCCTGGACGAGCAGCCTGCTCACCGTGGTCGCCGCCGAACCGGCGACCGGTGCCCTGGTGACCATGGACACCGTGGTCGGCTGGGAACACGGCCAGGTCACCCACGGCTCCTCCGGCCCGTCCCGGCCGCACCGGGGGACGACCACAGGGGCCGACGGTCCCCGGTCCGGCGACCGGACCACCGACGCCTCGACGGCGGGGGCCTCGACGGGTCCGGGGCCGGTGGCCGGTGGCCCGCCGGCTGCCGGAGCGGACGACGAACCCGCGGACGACGACGTACCGCACGTGGACGAGCTGCCCGGGTTGCGCGGCCAGGCCGAGGAGCTGACCGAGCTGTTGGACCTGGGCTTCCACCATCGGGAGGTGCTGGGCCGGCTGGGCACCACGGTCTCGCTCGGCGTGCTGCTCAGCGGCCCGGCCGGCTCGGGCAAGTCGGCACTGGTGCGGGCGGTGGCCAAGGCGGTCGGTGCCCGGGTACGTCCGCTGTGGGCGCCGGAGCTCGCCGCGCTGACCAACGACGCGGCGGCCCGCCGGCTCCGCGAGGCCGCCGCCGGGCTGGCCGACGGCGGGCCGGGGGTGCTGCTGGTCACCGACGTGGAGGCGCTGGCCCCGGCCGAGGACGCCGGGCCGCTGGCCACCGTGTTCCGGCAGGTGGTCGCCGGGGCCGTCCGATCGGGTACGGCGGTGGTGTGCACCACCTCGCGCCCGGAGTCGGTCGACCCGGGGCTACGCGCGCCCGACCTGCTGTCGTTACGGATCACGGTGCCGCTGCCCGATCCGGCGCTGCGCCGTGAGCAGTTGACCGTGCTGACCCGGCAGGTGCCGCTGGCCCCGGACGTCCGGCTGGACGAGGTGGCCGGTCGTACGCCCGGGTTCGTCGCCGCCGACCTGGCCGCGCTGGTCCGGGAGGCCGGGGTACGGGCGGCGCTGCGGCAGAAGACGGCCGAGCAGCCCACCGTGGCGATGGCCGACTTCTCGGCGGCGCTGGAGGTGGTCCGGCCGACCACGATGGCGGCCTCCACCCTGGAGTTGGCCACGGTCACCCTCGACGACGTGGGTGGTCTCGGCGAGGTGAAGCAGACCCTCACCGAGTCGGTGCTCTGGCCGCTGACCTACCCGGACACCTTCGCCCGGCTCGGGGTGCAGCCGCCCCGGGGGGTGCTGCTGTACGGGCCGCCGGGGTGCGGCAAGACCTACCTGGTGACCGCCCTGGCCGGAACCGGGCGGGCGAACGTGCTGTCGGTGAAGGGTGCCGAACTGCTCTCCAAGTGGGTCGGCGAGAGCGAACGGGCGGTCCGGGAGCTGTTCCGCCGCGCCCGCGAGGCCGCGCCGACGCTGGTGTTCCTCGACGAGATGGACGCGCTGGCCCCGGTGCGCGGCCAGGCCACCGACGGCGGCACCACCGACCGGGTGGTGGCCGCGCTGCTGACCGAGTTGGACGGGGTCGAGGCGCTGCGCAACGTGGTGGTGATCGGCGCGACCAACCGCCCGGACCTGGTCGACCCGGCGCTGCTGCGCCCCGGCCGGCTGGAACGGCTGGTGTACGTGCCGCCGCCGGACGGCCCGGCCCGCACGGAGATCCTGCGCGCCGCGTCCCGTGCCGTACCGCTCGCCGGGGACGTGGACCTGCCGGCCCTCGGCGAGGAGCTGAGCGGCTTCTCGGCGGCGGACTGCGCGGCGCTGGTGCGGGAGGCGGCGCTGGCCGCGATGCGGGAGTCCCTGTCGGCCGCCACGGTCACCGCCGCCCACGTCGCCACCGCCCGCCGTCGCGTCCGCCCGTCCCTGGACCCCACGCAGGTCGCCTGGCTCGCCGCGTACGCCGACAAACACGCGGGCTGACCGCGGGCCGCCCGACGGGACGGCGGGTGGCTGCGGGTCGACGGGTGCTCGGGCGCCGGGTGCTCGGGTGCCGGTGCCGGGTGCTCGGGTGCCGTCCGGGCGTGTCGGCGCACACCAGTAGTCAGGCAGCGAGCGTTATGCCTGAGAGGCATAAATATGACTGCTGGGCATAGCACTCGTCGCGGGAAGCACAAGTGTCCGCGACACGCCGCCTCATCCGGAGGCCGTCGCCGCGGCTGCCGCTGCCGTCTGCCTTTGCAGCGGCTGCCGCTATCATCTGCCCGGCTACCGGTCCCGCCTGCCCGGCTGGGGGTGCCGTCGCCGCGCCCGCCGCGTCGGATGTCCTCGCCGCATGGCGCCGCCGTATGCCGTAGCGGCATGCCGCTCTGCCCACTGCGCTGACGCGTGCCACTGCGCTGACGCGTGCCACTGCGCTGACGCGTGCCACTGCGCTGACGCGTGTCATCGCCCCGGCGAGGCCGGGTGGCGACGATCGCTCCGGAGCGGGCGGCGGATCAGCCGACGGCGGGTGGGGTCGCGTCGAGAGAGATCTCCGCGTGCACCTTTCCGCCCTCTTCGCGTAGTTTCGCGCCACAGTTGCGCAGCACCGAGACAGCACCCACGTTGTCGGGGGTGGTCTCCGCGACGACGGAGTGCATACCGGCTGCGGCGGCGGTGTTCAGCAGTTCCCGCAGGGCTGCGGCACCGAGCCCCTGCCCCCGGGCCGACCGGCCGAGCCACATGCCCGTCTCCACCACGCCGGGGGCGGCGCAGCGGGTCATCCTGATCATGCCGACCACCTCGCCACCGACACACACAGCGAACATCAGCGTGCGGCTCGGGCCGTCCAGGCCGTCGAAGCTGGCCCGGTGGAAGTTCCGAAACGCCTCCCGGCGGGCGTGCGACCAGCCGGCGGGGGCCTCGACCGGGGGCATGACGTCACTCGGCTCAGCCTCGGCCGCCGCTACGGAGAGCAACGACTCCAGGTTCGCCTCGTCCACCGGCTCCAGCCGTACCGCGCCTGCCACGTGCCGCAGTCTGCCGCCCGCACGGACGGCCGTCCACCCCTTTGGGCGGCGACTGCCGGTCCGGCCGGACGTCTCGGCCGGTCGGCCCGGATTCACCCATGGTGCCGGCGGCGGGCTCGGGCGGAAGGCTCAGCGACGTCGGTTGCGGGTCCGGGAGGCGCGCAGGCGGCGAAGCCGGCCGATCAGCAGCGGCTCGGCGACCAGCGCGGCGGGGCGATCCAGTAGACCGTTGAGCAGCTGGTAGTAACGGGTCGCCGAGAGCCCGAAGGTGTCCCGGATGGCTTGTTCCTTGGCCCCGGCGTGCCGCCACCACTGCTGTTCGAAGGCGAGGATCCGCTGTTCCCGTTCGGTCAGCTCGTCGGCACCGGCCGGAGCCGCCCGCGCACCGGTCCGCTCGTCGTCCGGAGCCGCTCGGGGCGACGGCACCGACGGCGCCTGCTGCGGCGCGTCGACCGGCTCCGGCGATGCCCCGGACCGGGCCATGCCGTCGGCGGACAGTTCGGCGTCGGCGGACGCCACGGGCTTGGCGGACGCCACGGGCTTGGCGGACGCCACGGGCTTGGCGGACGCCACGGGCTTGGCGGGCGGCTCGGCGTTGACCGGCGGCATGGCGTCGGCGGGCGGCATGGCGTCGGCGGGCGGCATGGCGCTCCTCGGCAGGGTGGACGACCGGGCGGGCCGGCCGGGGAAACCCAGCTTAACCAGGGTGGGCGACGCTTCCGCCCGACGGCTGTCGGCCGGCACTGACGACGCACGGCGGGTCCGGCTCGACCGTCGGTCGAGCCGGACCCGCCGCATCCGGTGCCGGGTGGCCCGGCTCAGGTGATGTCGCGCCGACGCATCAACCAGAACGCGGCAGCCACCACCACCGCGGTGCCGAGGCCGAAGACCAACGCCGAGTCCTGCCAGGTCACCAGCATCTCCTTCGGCGTGCACTCGCCCTGGACGAACTCGCAGGAGCGGTAGTCGATCAGCGTCCACTGCTTCTGGAACCAGGCCAGCGCGTAGGTGGAGAGCACCCAACGGTCCCCGAACCGGACCCCGGCGATGCTCGTGGCGATCCGGATGCCGATCTCGCTGATCACCCCGAGGCCGACGGCGACGCCGAGCGCCATTGAGGTGTGCCGGCCCAGGGAGGCCAGCGCGAAGGCCACCCCGCCGACGGCGAGGATCAGCGCCAGCGCCCGCAGGCCGCTGATCCCGGTGGACTGCCAGACCCCGGAGGTGACCTTCGCGGTGGTCCCCCGGTAGGTGCCGATCAGCCAGAAGGCCAGCGTCCACAGTGCGCCGAGCACCACGGTCACCACGGTCAGCATGGTCGACACGGCGGCCAGTTTGGTGCCGAGCACGGCGAGCCGTTTCGGCCGCCACAGCAGCAGGTTCATCATTCCGCCACTGCTCCACTCGGCACCCACGAAGGAGGCGCCGATCAGGAAGGCGAAGAGCGCCACCGCCCCGGCGAAGACGGCGATGAAAATCTCGAACTCGGCCCGGAAGTCGAACTGGTAGGGCAGGTTCCACTTCGGGTCGAACATGTCCGGGGTGGGCTGCCAGTCCCGGCCGCAGTTCGGGCCGTACCGGTCCTCGGTCTGCTCGCCACGGGCCTTGGCCGCTTCGCAGTCGGCGATCGAACGCTCCCAGTCCCGGACGGCCTGCCGGAAGTTCGCGTCCGACTCGGCCTGGGCCTCGGCGATCACGGCCGGGGAGAGCTTGTGGCTGGAGAAGCCGAAGGCGGTGACGATGCCGGCCAGGCCCAGTACCAGCAGGACCAGCATGACCCGGGTGAGCCGACGCTTGGCCAGCCGACGCAGTTCGGTGACGTACAGGCTCATGCGCCCCACCCTCCCGTGGTGCCGCCGGTGTGGCCCGGCTCGCCGACCTTCGTGGACTCGTCGACCTGGCGGTGCTGGCCGGGGACCGGCGCGGTGGCGGTGATCTCCAGGAAGACGCTCTCCAGGTCCACCGAGACCGGGGCCAGCTCGCTGACGTACAGGTGCTGTTCGGCGAGGAGCCGGCTGACCGTGGCCGGCTTGTCGACGCCGGCCAGCATCAGGTGGTCGGGGTGCCGGGTGACCGCGACCCCGGCCCGGCCGAGCAGGTCGGCCGCGGCGGCGAGGTCCTCGGCGGCGTCCAGCCGCACCCGTACCCCGCCGTGCGAGTGCTGGGCGAGCACCTGCTCCACCGGGCCGGCGGCGACCCGACGGCCCAGCGAGATGATGGTGACCTCGTCGCAGATGAGCTGGATCTCGCCGAGGATGTGGCTGGAGAGCACCACCGTCATCCCGGATTCGGCGAGGGTACGCATCAGGGTACGCATCTCCCGGATGCCGCCCGGGTCGAGGCCGTTGGCCGGCTCGTCCAGGATCAGCAGCTTCGGGTTCTTGAGCAGGGCGGACGCGACGGCGAGCCGCTGCTTCATGCCGAGCGAGTACGTCTTGACCCGCTCGCCGGCCCGGTCCCGCAGCCCGACCAGTTCGAGCACCTCGTCGACCCGGACGGCGGGGACGTCGCCGGCCCCGGCCAGCAGGGACAGGGTGTCCCGGGCGGAGAAGTGCGGGAAGAACTGCGGGCTCTCCACGATCGCGCCGACCTGGCCGGCGACGGTGGGCAGCGCGGCGGGCACCTCGTGGCCGAGGATCGCCATCCGCCCGCCGTCCGGCCGGATCAGCCCGAGCAGGGTGCGTAGCGTGGTGGTCTTGCCCGACCCGTTGGGGCCGAGGAAGCCGTGCACCTGACCGGCCTCCACCCGCATGTCGAAGCCGTCCAGCGCGTTGCGGACACCACGCCTGCGGCTCTTGTACGTCTTACGTAGACCTTCGATCTCCAGGACAGCCGACAAGCTGCGCCTCCCCCGATGGTGGCTGATGACAGCGGTCACCATACTCGGTATGCCCCGGGTGGCAATACCCGGTATGCATCGGCGCTCGATTACTACCGACGGTGCACCGAGGGGTCACTCAGGCGCAGATGACGGCCACTCCGGCGGCACGGAACGCAGCGACCAGCTCCGGGGCCGCCCCGGAGTCGGTCACCAGGGTCTCCACCCGCTCCACCGGGCAGATCCGGGCGAACGCGTGGCCGCCGAGCTTCGACGAGTCCGCGATGATCACCACCCGCTTGGCCCGGGCCACCATCAGGTTGTTCATCGCCGCCTCCCCCTCGTGGTGGGCGGCGGCACCCAGCTGGGGATCGAGCGCGTCCACGCCCAACAGGGCGACGTCCAGGGTGACCTCACGCAGCAGCGCCCCACCGAGCGGCCCGACCAGCTCGAACGACTTCGGCCGCACCACACCCCCGGCGACCACCACCTTCATCCGGGAGCGGACCAGCAGTTCGTTGGCGATGTTCAGGGCGTTGGTGACCACGGTGAGCTGGGCGCCCTCGGCGTTGGTGTTCAGATCCGGCCGGACGGCGAGGGCCCGGGCCACCTCGGTGCTGGTGGTGCCGCCGTTGAGGCCGACCACGGTGCCCGGGGAGACGAGCGCGGCGGCGGCCGCGCCGATCCGCTGCTTCTCGGCCGAGTGCTTGGCCGTCTTGTAGCGCAGCGGCAGGTCGTAGGAGACACCGTTGGCGACCGCGCCGCCCCGGGTCCGGGTGATCATCTGCTGCTGGGCGAGCTGGTCGAAGTCGCGGCGGATGGTGGCCTGGGAGACGTCCAGCCGGTCGGCGGCCTCCTCGACGCTGACCCGGCCACTGCCGGTGAGCATCTCGAGCAGAGCGTTCCACCTGGCGTACCGGTCCACGAGGGGCCTCCGATGACTCTGCCCGAACGGTGATTGATGGCGTGCACAGTAGTGCGCGAAACTGATGGTGCGCAAAACCCTGCTCTGCGCGATCCGGGGGCAGGTTGCCACACCCACCCCGTTTCGCGCAGAATAACGCGCGAAAGACGGTGGTAATGAGCCGTATTGCGCACCTCCCTCCCCTGTGCGAGGAGTTCCCCATGGCGTACGTCGACGCGGAGATCGCCAGCCAACCCGACTGCTGGCGGGAGGCGGCCCGGCTCGCCGGCACCGTCGCCAGCGGCCTCCCCCGGCCCGGCGAGCGGGTCGCCGTCGTCGGCTGCGGCACGTCGTGGTTCATGGCCATGGCGTACGCCGGGCTACGCGAGCGGGCCGGTCACGGCGAGACCGACGCCTTCCAGGCCAGCGAGTTCCCCGCCGACCGCCGCTACGACCGGCTGATCGCGGTCACCCGCTCGGGCACCACCACCGAGGTTCTCGACCTGCTCGCCGCGCACCGCGGTCGGACACCCACCACCGTCCTCGTCGGCGACCCCGGCTCGCCCGCCGTCGCGCTGGCCGGCACGGCCGTGCCGATGCCCTTCGCCGACGAGCGTTCGGTGGTGCAGACCCGGTTCGCCACCACCGCCCTGGCGCTGCTCCGCGGCCACCTCGGCGACAACGTCGAGGCGCTGGCCGCCGACGCCGAGGTGGCCGTCCGGGCTCCGCTGCCGCTCGACCCGGCCCGCGTCGACCAGGCCACCTTCCTCGGTCGGGGCTGGACGGTCGGGCTGGCCCAGGAGGCCGCGCTGAAGTGCCGCGAGGCGGCCACCTTCTGGGCCGAGGCGTACCCGGCGATGGACTACCGGCACGGTCCCATCTCGATCGCCGCACCCGGCCGGCTGGTCTGGGCGTTCGGGGAGCTGCCCGACGGACTGCCGGAGGACGTGGCGGCCACCGGGGCGGCGTTCGTGCACAGCCGCCACCACGGCTGCCACACCGTGCTGGGCAGCTGGGCGGCCGGCCGCACCCCGGTCGACCCGATGGCCGACCTGATCCTGGCCCAGCGCTTCGCGGTGGCCCTGGCGACCAGCCGCGGCCTCGACCCGGACGCGCCCCGGCACCTGACCCGTTCCGTGGTGCTGGCGTGACCGACGGGCCGGACGACGACCAACGTCTCGTCGTCGCGCTGGACGTCGGCGGCACCGGGATGAAGTGCGCCCTGGTCCGCCCGGACGGCAGCACGGCGCACGCCGAACGCCACCCGACCGACGCCGGGCGCGGCCCGGACGCCGTGGTGGCGACCGTCCTGGCGGTCGCCGGAGGGCTGGCCGACCGGGCGCGTGCCGCCGGGGCGACCCCGGTGGCGTGTGGCGTCGCCGTGCCCGGGGTGGTCGACGAGGCCGCCGGGGTGGCGGTCTGGTCGGCGAACGTCGGCTTCCGGGACGTACCGCTGCGGGACCTGGTGGCGACGCGGCTCGGACTGCCGGCGGTGCTCGGCCACGACGTGCGGGTGGGCGGGATCGCCGAGGCCCGGCTCGGCGCCGGCCGGGACGCCCGGCACGTGCTCTTCGTCGCGATCGGCACCGGCATCGCCGCCGCCCACGTGGTCGCCGGGTCGGCCGCCGTGGGGGCGCACGGTGCGGCTGGCGAGATCGGCCACATCCTGGTACGCCCCGACGGGCCGCGCTGCGGCTGCGGCCGGACCGGCTGCCTGGAGGCGCTCGCGTCCGCCTCGGCCGTCGCCCGCCGCTACGCCGCACTCGCCGACGGCCCCCGACCCGGGGCGGCCGGAACCGGTCCCGGGGCGGCCCCCGCCGACACCGCGCCGGCCCGCAGCGCGGTGAGCGCGGCCGACGTGGCCGGGCGGGCGGCGGCCGGCGAGGAGCTGGCCGGCCGGGTGTGGCGGGAGAGCGTCGAGGCGCTCGCCGACGGGCTCGCCACCGGGCAGGCCCTCTACGACGTGGACACCATGGTGATCGGCGGCGGCCTGGCCCGGGCCGGCGAGCAACTGCTCGGCCCGCTCCGGGCCGCCCTGCACGAACGGATGACCTTCCATCGGGAGCCGCGCCTGGTCGCGGCGGCCCTGGGCGACGAGGCCGGTTGCCTCGGCGCGGCCCTGCTCGCCCTCGACAGTCTGGAGAGACGATGACCCAGCGGGTGACCGGCAAGGTGGTGACCCCGACCGGCGTGATCCGGCAGGGGTGCGTGGAGCTGGACGGCGAGCGGATCACCGCCGTCGCCGAGTACCCGGCCAAGCGCGACGGGCACTGGATCGTGCCGGGCTTCGTGGACATGCACACCCACGGCGGGGGCGGCCACACCTTCACCACCGGCGACGCCGCCGCCGCCCGCGAGGCCGCCGCGTTCCACCTGCGCCACGGCACCACCACCCTGCTGGCCAGCCTGGTCAGCTCCCCGTTCGAGCTGATGCGGACGGCCACCGCCGCGTTCGCGCCGCTGGTCCGCGAGGGCGTGCTGGCCGGCGTCCACTTCGAGGGGCCGTACCTGTCGGCGGCCCGGTGCGGGGCGCAGAACCCGGAGTTCCTCCGCGACCCGTCCACCGACGAGCTGGGCCGGCTCATCGCCGACGGCGACGGGACGGTACGCATGGTCACCCTGGCCCCCGAGCGTCCCGGCGCGCTGGACGCCATCAAGCTGCTCACCTCGCACGGGGTGGTCGCCGCCGTCGGCCACACCGACGCCACCTGGGAGCAGACCCGGGCCGCCGTCTCGGCGGGGGCGAGCGTCGGCACCCACCTGTTCAACGGGATGCGCCCGCTGCACCACCGCGAGCCCGGCCCGGTGGTGGCCCTGCTGGAGGCCCCGAACGTGGTCTGTGAGCTGGTCGCCGACGGGGTGCACCTGCACGACGGGATGCTCACCTTCGTCACCGCCGTGGCCGGCCCGGAACGGGTCGCGCTGGTCACCGACGCGATGGCCGCAGCCGGCATGCCCGACGGCGACTACGAGCTGGGCGGCCAGCCGGTCGCCGTGGCCGACGGGGTGGCCCGGCTGGCCGGCAACGGGGCGATCGCCGGCAGCACCCTCACCATGGACGCGGCGCTGCGGCACGCCGTCACCGCCGGCGTCCCGATCACCGACGCGGTACGGATGGTCGCCACCACCCCGGCCCGCGCCATCGGCCTCGGCGACCGGGTCGGCGCGCTCCAGAGCGGCCGGCGCGCCGACCTGGTGGTGCTCGACGACGAGCTGACCGTGGTCCGGGTCATGCGTGCCGGCAGCTGGCTCGACTGACCCCGTTCGACGCAGCGGGCGGGCAGATCAGCCGGTCGGGACCTCGACGCCCAGGACGGCCTGCTCGTCGGGGCGGTGCACCAGCACCTCGGACAGGTAGGACTGCACCGCCGGCCCCATCCCCACGTCCCGGCGGGCCCGCTCGGAGAGCAGCCACTTGTGCTCGATGATCTGCGCGAAGATCTCCTGCGGCTCCAGCTTGTGCCGCAGGTGGGCGGGGACCGCCCGGACGACCGGCTCGAAGACCTCGGTCAGCCAGCGGTGGGCCGCCTGCTGCTCGTCGGTCAGGTCGCTCTCCACCCGGTAGGCGTCCAGGTCGTTGAGGAGCCGGCGGGCCTGGTTCTCCTCGGCGTCCAGGCCGGTGAGCCGGATCAGCCGCCGGGTGTGGTACCCGGCGTCGACGACCTTCGGGCGCACCAGGTACCGCCCGTCGTCGACCGTCGACAGGGCCACCTCGGCCACGTCGAAGCCCAGCTCGTTGAGGCGGCGGATCCGGCCCTCGATGTCGTGCCGGGCCTCCCGCTCGACCTGCTGCTCGTAGGTGATCTCGTGCCAGAGCCGTTCGTAGCGCTGCACGACCTCCTCGCAGACCACCTCCGGGTCGATCGACTCGTGCAGCAGCCCGGCCGCCTGGAGGTCCAGCGCCTCGCCGAAGATGTTGACCCGGGCGATCTCCAGGTCCTCGCCGCGCTGCCCGTTGGACAGCGAACGGTGCAGCGCACCGGTCTCGGCGTCGACCAGGTAGGCGGCGAACGCCCCGGCGTCCCGCCGGAACAGGGTGTTGGACAGCGAGCAGTCGCCCCAGAAGAAACCGGTCAGGTGCATCCGGACCAGCAGCACGGCGAGGGCGTCGAGCAGCCGGCCCATCGTCTCCGGGCGCAGCGTCCGGGAGAACAGCGCCCGGTAGGGCAGCGAGAACTGGAGGTGCCGGGTGATCAGCACCGGGTCCAGCGGGGTGCCGTCGTCGGCCTGCCGGTCGGCCACGATCGCGATCGCCTCCACCGACGGGAAGTCGATCCGTTCCAGTGCCCGCAGCAGGTCGTACTCGCGTTCGGCGACCCGCTCCCCGGTCTCCTTGACCGCGTACACGTAGTCGCCCAGGCGGACGAACCGGACGATGTGCCGGGAGATGCCCTGCGGCAACGCCACCAGGTGCCGGGCAGGCCACTGCTCCAGCGGGGTCGACCAGGGAAGGTCGAGCAGCGCCGGGTCGACGAGGGCCGAGGTGATCCGCACGGGGACAAGTGTGCCGGGTGCTCCCCGGCGGGCGCCCCCCTTCGTGGTTCGACACACATCGACCGGGGCCGCGCCACCGGCCCCCGCCGGCCACGCCACCGACCCGTGCGGGCCATGCCAGGGCCGACCACGCCCCTCGCCACCACGGCCCCCGCGGTCGGCCGGGGTAGCGTGATCGCGTGCGGCAGACCACCACGACGGTACGCGGCCGGGCGCGGCTCAGGCCGGTCCGCCCGGCCGGCTGGTGGTACGACCTGCTGCTGCTCGCCGCCCTGGTCGGCCTGACCGTGGCCCTCGCCACCGATCACCTGTTCGCCGTCGACCGGGCGGTCGTCGACTGGGCGGACGCGCACCGGCCGACCGCGGCGTACTGGATCGCCCGGGTGCTCAACCTGCTCGGCCAGGGCAGCCCGCTGACCCTGCTGGCCGCCGCCCTGGGGGTGCTGTTGGCCGTCCGGCTCCGCTCGGTGCGTCCGCTGCTGCCGCCGGTGGTCGCCTTCGGGCTCACCCTGCTGACCATCGGCCCGCTCAAGGTGTGGACGGCCCGCCCGGCCCCCACCGCCAGCGTCAAGGAGCCGTTCCTGCCGCCGGAGCAGACCCTGCCGCTGTTCCAGCACGACCTGCCGGTCGGCTACGCCCAGTCGTACCCGTCGGGGCACGTGGCCAACGCGATCGTCTGGTACGGGGTGATCGCCCTGCTGCTCGCCCCGCTGCTGCGCACCGTCGACCGGCGGATGCCCCGGCCGCTGGTCACCGCCGTCCGGGTGGTGCCGCCGCTGGTGGTCCTCGGCACCACCACCTACCTGGGCTGGCACTGGTTGACCGACTCGGTGGCTGGGCTGCTGCTGGGCCTGCTGCTGGACCGGCTGCTGCGCCGCGTCCCCTGGGACGACCTGCCGCTACCGGCCCGGCTGCGCGGCCGGGACCGCCCGTTCACCTCCGACGCCTAGCCGGGCCGCGCCCACCCTGCCCCGGGCCGAGTGTCCGCTTTCCGCCTTCCTGGCGACGGAAGGCTGCCTGACGGGGGACGAGAAATCGTCGAGCCTGTGTCCAGCGGAGCCCGTCCGGCAGTCAGAGGGGATGCCCATGTTTCTGCGCATCAGGGTCGTCGCGACGGCGGTGGTCGTCGCCGTGCTCGGCGCTCCCGCCATGTCCGCAGCGCCCGCGTCGGCTTCCGTCAGCCAGGGGTACGTCGCGGGCGCGGGGGCCTGGACGGACGACTGGGCGGATGAGGGCCCCGTCTCCGCCTCGACGCGCCCGCACAGCAACGTCGTCGCCATGTGGCAGATGATCCTGTGGGCCGACGGCTATCTCGACCGCTCCGGAATCGACTGTCGGTTCGGGCCGGTCACGACCGCCGCCACGACGAGGTGGCAGAGCGACCGGGGCCTACGCGGCGACGGTGTCGTCGGCTCCGCCACCCTGACCAAGGCGGCGACCCGCCTCAGCGTGTACGAGTCGTGGTTCTCCTACGACGGTGCCGGCACCAACGTCATCTATTTCGGTCGCCGCACCGACGGCAGGTGGGACATGAGCCTCGGCCCCGACCTGGAGTGGCAGCTCCTCTCGTACACCTACGCGAACTTCAGCATCTGCTCCTGACGCCGCCGCGGCCGCCCGCCCGTGTCCTGACCGGTTCCGGCGTGCTCGCCCTCGGCGCGCTCTGGTACGCCCCGCGCCGCCGCCGGTCAGTCCTGCGGGTCACGTGACGTCGGGACGCCGGTGGACGTCGGCGGGGCGGCCGGCGGTGGGGGCGGGGTGGTCTCGCGGAGCAGGGCGCTCAGCCCGGCCCGGCGGGCCACCACGGTCAGCCGGTCCCCTGCGCTGATCACCATCCGGGGGTCGGCCCGCCAGTCGGTCTTCTGACCGGCCCGGGAGTGGGCCAGCAGGCGCACCTCGCCGGGCCGGGCCACCGCGGCGAGCGGACGCCCGTCCAGGGCGGCACCGGCCACCACCGGCACCTCGACCACCAGCAGGGCGTGCCGGTCGACCGGGATGGTGGCGATCACCGCCCGGTCCAGCAGGGCGGCGGCGAACGACGGGGCGGCCAGGTAGGACACGCTGCGCGAGATGCCGATGCCGAACGCCCGCTGGATCCGCTCGGCGAAGTCACCGTCGAACAGCCGCAGCACCACCCGCAGCTCCGGGTTGAGCGCCCGGCCGTTCAACGCGGCCCGCAGGTTCACCCCGTCGTCGGTGGAGACCACCACCAGCGCCTGGCAGTGCTCCACCGAGGCCGAGCGCAGCGTCTCCTCGCGGGCCGCGTCCCCGACGATCAGGGGTACGCCCAGCCGTCGGGCCAGCGCCGCGCCGCGGGCCTCCGCCGTCCGGTCGATCGCCACCACCTCGACACCGAAGTCGTTCAACTGGGCCATCACCCGGGTGCCGATGTTGCCCAGCCCGACGACCACCACGTGTCCGGTGCGCTCCGGCTGGATCCGGCCGGCGTGCAGGGCCAGCCGGGCGTTCACGATGCCGTCCACCACCACGGCGGTGATCAGCGGGATCAGCGCCAGCCCGGCCAGGTTGAGCACCACCTGCATGATCTGGGCGGCGGCCGGTTTGGCGACGTCCGGGTCCTGACCGCTCAGGGTGGTCACCAGCGTCAGGTAGAGCGCCTCGGTCCAGCTCACCTCGACCGCGCGGGCGTTCAGCCAGCCGAGCAGCGCGATCACCCCGAGCAGGGTGAGCACCGCGATACCGATCTTGCGGGTGGCGAAGCTGCGGACCGCCCGGAGCAGCACCGCCAGCGGCTGCCGGCGACGCCGGGCACGGACCAGCCGACGGGCCGCCAGCTCGGTGCCAGCCGGCTGGCCGGTCGCCTCGGCGAGCACCACGTCGGCGGCGGACTCGTCGGCGGGCAGCACCCGGACCAGCTCCGGGTCGGTGGTGACGGCCAGCCCGCAGACCACGTCGGCGGGGCGGACGTCGTCGCGGCGGGCCACGTAGAGGGTACGGCCGCCGTGCCGGAAGTGGGTCGGGGCGACCTCGCCCAGGGCGGCGGCGACGAACGCCGGAGCGGCCATCGAGGCGTCGGAGAGCACCGCCGAGTCGGGGAAGAGCTGCCGCAGGCCGTTGGCGAGACTGGTGTTGAACATCCGGACCACCAGGCGCAGCTGCGGTTCGACCTCCTGGGCGCAGAGCGCGGCGTGCATGTTGCCCACGTCGTCCTGGTGCAGCAGGGCCAGCCCGTCCGCGCCGGCCAGCCCGGCCCGGCGGAAGGTGGCCTCGTCGAGCCGGTCGGCCCGGACCACCTGCACCCCGTCGACGTCCCGGCCGTCGGGGCCTTCGGAGCGGCGGCGCTCCGGCACGACCAGGGTGATCCGGACCCGGCCGTGGGCCAGCTCGGTGCCGAGCAACGCCCGGACCACCCAGTACGTCAACGGGTCGTCGCCGCAGACCACGTAGTGCGGACGGGAGTCGCCGTTCATCCGCAGCCGCCAGCCGGTCGCCCGCCGGGCCCGGTCCCGCAGGGGTTCGGCCATGCCCGGATGGTAGTCAGCCGGTCGCCACCGGCGCAGCCCTGGTCACCGCGCCGCGACGGCGTCGGGGTGGTGCGGGTGACCGCGCCGGGGGGTGCGGACGGTCGGTCAGGCATGGTGCGCGTGGCGGCGGGTAGAGCGGTGTCGTGCAGACGTTCCTGCCGTACCCGGATTTCCTGGCCAGCGCGCGGGTCCTCGACCAGCGGCGGCTGGGCAAGCAGCGGGTGGAGGCGCTCCAGGTGCTGCGCGGGCTGACCCGGCCGGGATACGGCTGGCGTCACCACCCGGCGGTGCGGATGTGGGCCGGCTACGAGGAGGCGCTGACCCGGTACGGGCTGGACGTGTGCGCGGTCTGGGCGGCGGCGGGCCGGGCGGACACCTGCGCGGCGACCCTGGTCACCGACCTGACCACCGCCCGGGGCACGGGTCGGGTACGCACCCAGGCCGAGCTGGCCGCCGCCGGTGAGCTGCCGCCCTGGCTGGGCCGGGACGACCTGCACCGCAGCCACCGGTCGGCGCTGCTGCGCAAGGACCCGGAGCACTACCGCCCGCGGTTCGGCGACGTGCCGTCCGACCTGGAGTACGTCTGGCCCCCGTCCGACCGTCCCCCGCTCGCCGCCGGACACCCCACCGGCGGCGAGGGCGCGGCTTCCTGACCGGGCCGGATTCCGCCTGGTCGGGCAGACTGGAGGCCCCTCGGGTCGGAAGGTGCACATGGCGCTGTCGCAGAAGCTGGGTCGGCTCATCGGCGTACGCGAGCACGAGGTGGACCCGGGCGGTGGTGGCGCCCCCCGGGTGACCCGGCCGACCACTGCCGTGGTGGTGGGCGGCGGGATCGCCGGCATGTCGGCGGCGGTGGTGCTCGCCGAACGCGGGGTGGAGGTCACCGTGCTGGAGGCCGCGCCGACGCTGGGTGGCCGGCTCGGCGCGTGGCCGGAGGCGCTCGCCGACGGCAGCCAGGTCAACGAGCACGGCTTCCACGCGTTCTTCCGGCAGTACTACAACTGGCGGTCGATCCTGCGGCGGGTCGATCCGACGCTCGGTTTCCTCAAGCCGATCCCCGGCTACCCGATCCTGTCCGCGCAGTGGCCCACCGAGGAGTTCGGCAGGCTGCCCCCTGCCCCGCCGGCCAACCTGCTGGCGTTACTGCTGCGCAGCCCCAGCCTGCGCCTGACCGACCTGCGCACGATGGACCGGGACGCCGCGCTGCCGCTGCTCAGCTACGACCCGGTACGCACCTACGCCGAGTTCGACGACACCACCGCCGACGCGCTGCTCGCCTCGCTGACGCTGCCGGACCGGGCGCGGGCGATGCTGTTCGAGGTCTTCTCGCACTCGTTCTTCAACCACGAGACCGAGATGTCGGCCGCCGAGATGATCGCCCAGTTCCACTTCTACCTGCTGGGCAACCCGGAGGGGTTGGCGTTCGACTGCCCCGACGAGGACTACGCCACGGCGATCTGGCAGCCGCTGACCCGGCACGTGGAGCAGCACGGCGGCCGGGTGTGCACCGGCGTCGCCGCCAGCCGGCTGGACCGGGAACCGGACGGCTGGCGGGTGACCACCGTCGACGGCACCGTCCACTCCGCCGGGCAGGTGGTGCTGGCCGTCGACCCGCCCGCGCTGGCCGCGCTGGTCGCCGCCTCCCCCGGCCTGGTCGCGGCGGCACCGGAGCTGGTGGCCCGGATGCCCGCGTTCGGTCGGCCCGGCCCGCCGTACGCGGTGGCGCGGTACTGGCTCGACGGGGACGTCCGGGCCGACCGGGCGGTGTTCAGCGGGGTGTCCCGACAGCCCACCCTGGACTCGGTGACCCTCTACCACCGGCTGGAGAACGAGTCCCGCCGCTGGGCGCAGCGCACCGGTGGCGCGGTGGTGGAGCTGCACGCGTACGCCTGTGACGAGGGGGTGCCGGCGGAGGAACTGGCCGAGCGGATGCGGGTCGAGTTGACCGCGCTCTGGCCGGAGGTCGGTGGGTTGCGGGTGCGTGAGCTGCGCGCCCGGGTCGAGGCGCAGGCCCCGGCGTTCACCCCGGGCAGCCACGCCGGCCGTCCCGGGGTACGCACCGACGCCGACGGCCTCTACCTGGCCGGGGACGGCATCGGCACCGACTTCCCCAGCGCGTTGATGGAGCGGTCGGCGGCGACCGGGATCATCGCCGCCAACCACATCCTGCGGGCCGCGGGGGCCGCCGCCGAGCCGGTCCGCTCGATCCGCCCCCGGGGGCTGCTCGCCGGGAAGTGAACCGCCCGGTAGCCGGCCCGCCTGGTCGGGCCGGCTACCGGGGTGCCGGGCCGGGCGGGCCGGCCGGTCAGCGTGCGGTGCCGTGGTAGGCGGCCCGCATGAGCTGCTGCATGTCGTCGAGCATCGGCATCCGGGGGTTCGCCGGGGCGCACTGGTCCTCGTAGGCGTTGAGGGCCTGCTGCGGCAGCGCCGCCTCGAACGCCGCCCGGTCGACGCCGATCGCGGCGAACGACGGTTCGATGCCGACCGCGTCACGCAGCCGCTCCACCGCGTCGGCCAGCGACGCCACCCCCTCCGCCGGGGTGCCGGCCGGCAGGCCGAGCTGGGCGGCGATCTCGGCGAAGCGTTCCGGCGCCCGGTAGCTCTCGTAGCGCGGCCAGCCGGACAGCTTCGCCGGGACGGTGCCGTTGTAGCGGATCACGTGCGGCAGCAGCACCGCGTTGGTCCGACCGTGGGCGATGTGGAACGTCGCGCCGAGGGTGTGCGACATGGCGTGCACGATGCCGAGGAACGCGCTGCCGAACGCCATCCCGGCGATGGTGCCCGCGTTGTGCATCCGTTCCCGCGCCTCGGGGTCGGCGTCGACCACCGCCCGCTCCAGGTTGGCGAAGATCAGCCGGACGGCGTGCAGGGCCGGCCCGTCGGTGAAGTCGTTCGCGTACACCGACACGTACGCCTCGATGGCGTGGGTGAGCGCGTCGAAGCCGCTGTCGGCGGCGATGGTGGCCGGCATGCTGGCGGTCAGCACCGGGTCGACGATCGCCACGGTCGGGGTGAGCGCGTAGTCGGCGAGCGGGTACTTCTTGCCGGTCCGGTGGTCGGTGATCACCGCGAACGGGGTCACCTCGGCGCCCGTGCCCGACGTGGTCGGCACGCAGACCAGCCGGGCCAGCGCGCCGAGGGTCGGGAAGGTGAAGGCCCGCTTGCGGATGTCGAAGAACTTCTCCCGCAGGTCGTCGAAGACCACGTCCGGGTGCTCGTAGCGCAGCCACATCACCTTGGCCGCGTCCATCGCCGAGCCGCCGCCGAGGGCGACGATGGTGTCGGGGCGGAAGGCCCGCATCAGCGCCGCCCCCCGGTCGACGGTCTCGACGCTCGGCTCGGGCTCCACGTCGTCGATGATCTGCAGGGCGATCCGCCCGGGACGACGTTGCAGCACCCGGTTGATCCGGTCGACGAAGCCGAGCCGGGTCATGGTGGCGTCGGTGACCACGGTGACCCGGTGCACGTCGGGCATCTCGGCCAGGTAGCGGATCGCGTTCGCCTCGAAGAAGATCTTCGACGGGACCTTGAACCACTGCATGTTGTTGTTCCGCCGGCCGATCCGCTTGATGTTGAGCAGGTTCACCGCCGACACGTTGTCGGACACCGAGGTACGCCCGTAGCTGCCGCAGCCCAGCGTCAGCGACGGCAGGAACGCGTTGTACATGTCGCCGATGCCGCCCTGCGAGGCCGGCGAGTTCCAGATGATCCGGACGGCCTTCACCCGGCGGCCGAACTCCTCCACCAGTTCCTCGTCGGCGGTGTGGATGACCGCGCTGTGCCCGAGCCCGTGGAACTCGACCATCTGCTCGGCGTACCGCAGGCCCTGCTCGCGGCTGTCGGCGCGCAGCACGGCCAGCACCGGGCAGAGCTTCTCCCTGGTCAGCGGCTCGTCGGGGCCGACCCGGTCGACCGCGACCAGGATGATCGAGGTGTCCGGGGCGACGGTGATCCCGGCGGCGTCGGCGATCCAGGCGGCCGTGCGGCCCACCACGTCGGGGTTGAGCTTGCCGGCGGGGAAGAGCAGGGCCTCCAGCTTGGCCTTCTCGGCCGGGGTGGCCAGGTGGGCGTGCAGGGTGCGGAACTCGTCGATGGCCGCGTCGTGGATCGCCGCGTCGAGGATGACGGCCTGCTCGGAGGCGCAGATCATGCCGTTGTCGAACGACTTGGACAGCACGATGTCGTTGACCGCGCGCTTGAGCTTGGCGGTCGCCTCGATCCAGGCCGGCACGTTGCCCGCGCCCACGCCGAGCGCCGGCTTCCCCGCCGAGTACGCGGCCCGCACCATGGCGTTGCCGCCGGTGGCGAGGATGGTGGCGACCCCGGGGTGGTGCATCAGCGCGGTGGTCGCCTCGACCGACGGCTCCTCGATCCACTGCACGCAGTGCTCGGGCGCTCCGGCGGCGACCGCCGCGTCGCGTACCGTGCGGGCGGCCTCGACGCTGCACCGCTGGGCCACACCGGGTGGAAGGCGAAGATGATCGGGTTGCGGGTCTTGAGCGCCAGCAGCGCCTTGAAGATGGTGGTCGAGGTGGGGTTGGTGACCGGGGTGATCCCGGCGACCACCCCCACCGGGTCGGCGATCTCGACGATGCCGCTGATCTCGTCCCGGGCGATCACCCCGACGGTACGGGTCTTCGCCATGCTGTGCGTGACGTGCTCACAGGCGAAGATGTTCTTCACCGCCTTGTCCTCGAACACCCCCCGCCCGGTCTCGGCGACGGCGAGCTGGGCGAGGGAGGCGTGCCGGTCCAGCGCGGCCACCGACGCCTTCCGGACGATGTGGTCGATCTGCTCCTGGTCGTACCGGTCGTAGTCGGCCAGGGCCTTGAGGCCGTCGGCGACCAGGGCGTCGATCGTGGTGGCGAGGGCGGTCGACATGTTTCACCTCGGCGGTTCGGGCGGCGTCTCGGACACCCTCAGCTTCCATCGACAGCCGTCTCGGCGGTGGGGCGCAAGGACCCCTCCGACGGTGGCCGAAGGTCCCGTCCTCGCGCCGGCCGGGCTGGGCCCGGTCAGCCGAAGGTCCCGATGTCGCGCGATGGCCGGGCCGGGTCGCCTACCCGACACCGGGTCACGCCGTCCGCGTCCACCATGATGCCCATGACGGGACCGCGAAAGGCCTACACGTTGCTCGCCGTGGCCGCTGTCGGGGTGGCGGTGCTGGCGTGGCGGATGGGGGTCGACAAGGCGAACGCCCTGGTGGGCCTGGCCGGTGCCTTCGCCGCGAGCGCGATCGGGCTGCTGTCCCTGGTCAGCGCGATCGACCCACGGTCGTCCCAGGCGGCGTCCGCCGCCCTGCCGGCGGGGGCGACCCCGCCCGCGCCCGACGCACCGGCCGCCGCCACCGGGTCGACCCCGCCGCCGCGCCACCGCTGGCGACGCTGGCGGCTGCCGGCCGGGATCGCGGTCCTGCTGCTGGTGATCGTCGGTACGGTGGCCCTGCTCTCCTGGCCGACGGACCGCACGCCGGACGCGCGGAACGCCTCCCCCACGACCTCCGTCGACGCCGCATCGGCCGGCCCCGGCGTCACGTCGACCCCGGCCGGGCCGACACCCACCACCGATCCGTCCGGGGCGACGCCCACCGGCACCCCGGCGACGCCGGCCCCCGGCCCGGACGGGCCGACGACCGGCCCCGCGCCGAACCCCACGGCCAGACCGACGCCGACCAGGGGCCCGGCGGGGCCGGACTGGGTACCTCCGCCGGGCGCACCGCACTGGACCCTGCACGCCGACGATGCGGTCTACTTCCTGCCGAAGCCCCGACTGGCGAAGGGCACCGGCGCGGGCACCCTGATCTTCCAGGCCCAGCACCACCAGCTCGCCCTCTACGACTGGACCGACGACCCGACCGACCTCAGCTACGAGGGGTGCCGGAACCCGAAGGCGCAGCGGTACGCGAGCATCGACCTCGAACAGCTCGAACCCACCCCGGTCACCTACTGCCAGCCCGACCCGGGCGACCCGACGGTGGTCAACTACGTCCGGATCGACCGCAACCGCTACCAGGCGACGCCGCCCTCGGTCGACGTCACCGTCTGGTCGGTCCGCTCGTAACCCGGCACGATCCACCCGGCACCACCGCCCGTGCGGCAGCCCACCTGCGCCAGCGCGGCAGTTCACGGCCCCTGCCCCGCCCCCGCCCCCACCCCGCCCCGGTCCTGCCCCCGCCGGCGCCCCCCGGTAGATCTTGGAAGATTTCGGCCCCCAGGGGGGCCATTTGCCACCAAGATCGCCAAGGGGAGCGGGAGGGCGGCGAGGCGGGAACGGGCGGGAGGGTGGAGCGGGGCAGGAGATGTGAGGCAGCCGCAATGTGGGGTGAGGTGTCGTGAGGTGGGTGGGGTGGGTGGGTGAGGTCGCTGGGGGTGGTCACTGAGGGGCGGACGGGGACCAGGGGAAGTCGGGGGGACGGCGTTCGTGGTGGGCCGCGATACCCTCGCGGGCCTCGCCGCTGTCCCGTACCTTCCGGTGCCACCAGGCGATCCGGGCCGGCTGGGCCCGGTCGTCGATGATCTCCTTGGCGGCGGCGATGCTGAGCTGGGAGCGGGCCGCGACGGCGGCGGTGATGGCGGCGACCCGGCCGGTCAGGTCGTCGGCCACCTCGTCGGCCAGGCCGACCCGCAGCGCCCGGTCGGCGTCGATCAACTCGGCGGTGAAGATCAGGAACTTGGCGGTGGACGGGCCGACGAGGCGGGCCAGCCGCCGGGTGGAGGGTGCCGGGTAGACCAGGCCGAGGCGGGCCGGCGGCACCCCGAACCGGGCGTCCGGGGCGGCGATCCGCAGGTCGCAGGCGACCGCGAGCAGGCAGCCACCGCCGACGCAGGGGCCCTGCACCGCCGCGACGGTGGGCTTGGCGAACGCGGCCAGCCGCTCCTCGGCGGCGACCGCGATGCCCGCGTCCCCGTTGGCGTCCAGCAGCTCGTCGAGGTCGCCGAGGTCGGCACCGGCGCAGAACGCCCCGTCGGCGCCGGTGAGCACCAGGGCGCGCACCGCCGGGTCGGCCTCCAGCCCGTCCAGCAGCACGGGCAGCCGTCGCCACATGGCCGGCGTCATCGCGTTGCGCCGGGTGGGGTTACGGATCGTCACCGTCGCCACCGCGCCGGTCACCCCGACGGTCAACTCCGCGTCCGACACGGTCGCACCCCTCTCGTCGTGTCACCGGTGCGGCGACCATAACGGCGCGGGCCCGGCGACCACCCACGAGGGGTGGCCGCCGGGCCCGCCGACGCAGGGATCAGGTCAGGAGACGTCGAGCGCGGTGTCGTCGACCACGAAGGACGTCCGCAGCGAGGCGTCCTCGGTGCCGGTGAACTTGAGGGTCACGCTCTGGCCGGCGTACGCCGCCAGCGAGAACGAGCGCTGGGTGTACCCGGTGGCCTTGTTCAGGTTCGAGTAGGTCGCCAGGGTCGCCAGCACGGTGCCGGAGGAGTTGAGCACCTGCACGGTGAGCTTGTCGTACGCGGTGGTGCTGGAGACCTCCCGCGAGTCGATGTGCAGCCAGAAGCTGAAGTTGTACGTCGAGCAGCCCGCCGGCACGCTCACCGTCTGGGAGAGCGTCTCGGTCAGGGTGCCGCCGGTGCCGCCCAGCCAGGCGTCCCAGGTGCCCCCGTGGGTGGGCTGGCTGGCCCCGTGCTGCCCGATGACGCTGGTGCTGGCCGACCAGACCGTGTTGCCGGACTCGAAGCCGGGGTTACCGAGGAGCTGGCCGGCGGTGCAGCTGCCACCGACGCTGCTCACGACCAGCGTGTAGCTGGCCGAGTGGGCCACCGCGCCGGTGCCGGTGACCGTCACCGGGTAGCTGCCGGCCGGGGTGCCGGCCGAGGTGGCGATGGTCAGGGTCGACGACGCGCCCGAGGTCACCGAGGCCGGGCTGAACGTCGCGGTCGCGCCGGTCGGCAGGCCGGACGCGGAGAACGTCACGGTCTGCGCGGTGCCGCTGGTGGTCGCGGTGGCGACGGTGGTGGCGACCGAACCGCCCGCGGTCACCGAGCCGGAGGTCGGGGAGAGCGTGACGGAGAAGTCGTTACCGGTCGAGGAGCAGGGGGCGTCGCTGCCGGAGACGGCGACCGCGGTCCACGCCGCCTGGACGGCCTTGTACTCGGTGGAGCAGCTGCCGTACAGGTCGGTCGCCGCCTTGAGGCTGTACGCGCGGGCGGTGTTGGCCGGGGTGCTGGTGTTGACGTACGACGTGTTGGAGGTGAAGTACACGTCCAGGGCGCGGAACCAGATCTTCTCGGCCTTCTCCCGGCCGATACCGGTGACCGCCGGGGCGGAGCCGCAGACCGGCGAGGTGCCGTACGACGTCGCGCCGGTGCCCTCGGCGAGGTTGAAGAAGAAGTGGTTGCCGACGCCGGAGGAGTAGTGCACGTCCTTGTTCTTGGTGCTGGTGGTCCAGCACGAGTCGGACGAACCGTCCAGCGACGGGTTGTACATGTAGCGCAGCGGGGTGCCGTTGCCGTTGATGTTGATCTTCTCGCCGACCTGGTAGTCGCCCGGGTCGCTGGGCGCGGCGGCGTAGAACTCGACCATGTTGCCGAAGATGTCGCTGGTGGCCTCGTTGAGACCGCCCGACTCGCCGGAGTAGACCAGGCCGGAGACGGCCTCGGTGACGCCGTGGCTCATCTCGTGGCCGGCCACGTCGAGGGAGACCAGCGGCCGGGAGTTGCTGGCGCCGTCGCCGTAGGTCATCTGGGCGCCGTCCCAGAAGGCGTTGATGTAGTTGCGGCCGTAGTGGACCCGGCTCGGCACACCCGTGCCGTTGCCGAAGATGCCGTTGCGGCCGTGCACGTTCTTGAAGTAGTCGAACGTCTTGGCCGCGCCGAAGTGGGCGTCGACGCCGGCCGACTGCCGGTTGGCGTTGGTGCCGTCGCCCCAGGCGTTGTCGGCGTCGGTGAACGTGGTGCAGGTGGTGGTGCCGTTGTTCATGTCGCAGGTACGGCCGTTGCCGTGCGACGGGTCGATCATCTGGTACGTGCTGCCGGAGAGCGTGGTGTCGATGCTGACCGAGCCGGTGTAGATGCCCTGGCCGCTGCCGACCACGGACTCGATCTCGTCGTGCGCGCCGATGACCCGGCCGGTGCTGGCGTCGGTGATGACGTGCAGCTTCGACGGGGTCTGCTGGTCGGCCTTCCAGCCGGACAGCACGGTCTCCCAGGCGAGTCGGCCCTTGCCGGAGGTGGCGTCGACGAAGAGCTCCGGCGTACCCACCTCGGTGATCTTGCCGGAGAACGCCTTGCGGGCCGTCGCGGCGGCCGCCGCCGGGCTGATCTTGGCGGTGGTGCCGAGGGTCAGCGGGGCGGCCAGACCGACCGAGGTGCCGGCGAGGGTGCCGTCGGGTGCGGTGTGGATGACGAAGTCACCGCCGTACACCCGCAGACCCTGGTAGGTACGGGTGTAGCGGACGTGCGCCGCACCGTTGGCGTCGACCTTGGTACGGACGGCCCGGTAGGCCTCTCCGCTGACACCCTGCACGGCACCGGGGTTGCTGCGCAGCAGGCTCTCGGCGCGGGCGGCAGGGGCGGTGTCCGGGGCAGGGGCGGCCGGGGCCGCCTGCGCTGCGGTGGCGACGCAGGTCAGCAATCCGCTGGTGAGCAGAGCTGCGCTGACGGCGGCGAGGGGTCTTTTCACGTGCCCTCCTGGCAAGGGAAAGATGTGACGGGGGTGGTCACGCATGTAGATATAGCGATACATCGAAGAAAAGAGAAGGGGTGGAGCGGTTCCATGACACGACACTGCCCGAACGGGGGATGGGTGCTACTGAGGGAACCGAACGGTGTCGATGCGCGTCCCAGAGGGATGAGAGCACTGGGTCCGGCCTTCGCCGCGGTCGCCGTCGTCGTCGGTTTGCTGACTGGCTGCTCAGCGGCGGACCCGGACTCACCTGCGCCTTCACCGGCCGCGACCACCGGCAGCCCCGTCCCCACCGCCGGCGAGCCGAGCGTCGGCGGCCCGAGCGTCAGCGGCACCGCCCCCACCGCCGGCGGCCCGACCGACGGCACCGCCGCCCTGCGGATCACCCTGACCCGGTCGGGCGGCTTCGCCGGCAACCGCGACACGGTGACCGTCGAGCCCGACGGCCGCTGGACCACGACCGACCGGGCCGGCGCGACACGGACCGGCCGGCTGGAGCCGACACAGCTCGACCGGCTCCGGGCGCTCGCCGGCCCGGCCGCCCGGGAGCGCGACAGCCCGCCCGACGCTGCGTGCGCGGACACCTTCGCCTACCGGCTCACCATCGGGACGCACAGCGTCGACTGGACCGACTGCCCGAGCGGCCCCCCACCGCCGGCCGCCGCGCACGACCTGGCCACCCTCCTGCTGCAGACCACCACGACCGGCTGAGCGCGCCGGCCGGCCGCAGAGCAGGCCGGCGGCAGAGCGGGGCGGCGGCAGAGCGGGCCGGCGGCAGAGCGGGCCGGCCGCAGGCAGGCGGCGCAGGTAGCGGGCAGCCAGCGCGGGCAGAAGGGGTGGCGGGCGGCAGGAAGCGGCGGCAGCCGGCAGCCGGCAGCCGGACGGCGTCGATCGGATAACCTACCCGCTCCGAATCCCGCGAGGAGCGTTGTGCCGAACTGTCGACCCGCCGGTCCGCGCCGCCCGCTCAGCGCGGCCGGCGTGCTGTCGGCGGTGGCCGCCACCGTCCTGGCCACCGGCTGCGCGGCGATCGACGACGAACGGCCGGCGGCCCCCGTCCCGACCCCGCCGGCCCGGACCCTGAAGACCCCGGACACCCTGCTGGCGATGCCCCGCTCGGCCGTCCCCCTGCCGGCCGGGCTGCCCCGGTTCCGGCTCGACGAGCTCACCCGGGAGGCCACCCCCGCCACCAGCACCGTCGAGGCGACGTACGGGCGCAGCCGACCCACCGCCGAGACGATCGTCGTGAGCGCCGTCTCGGGCACGGTCGCCGATCCGCAGGCCACCCTGGCCCGGCTGCTCAAGCCGTACCGGATCCCCAAGCCGAAATCGGTGGAGTTCGGCCGGTTCGGCGGCGAGGCCCGGTGCGGGCGGGGACGCACCGCGGACCAGGGTCACCTCACCGCCTGCGCCTGGGCCGACCCGCAGGTCGCCGGCGTGGTGGTCTTCCTCACCCCCGCCAGGCAGCCCGACCGCAAGGAGGACTTCCTCGCCATCCGCGACGAGCTGGAACGACCCGCCGGCTGACCGTCCTCACCCGACCAGGCGGAAGCGCTCGGCGACGGCGAGCGTGTCGTCGTCCACCCGGAACCCGGGGTCGTCGATCCAGCCGAGGTAGTCCGGCCCGTGCCAGTACCCCTCGTGGCCGGCCCGCCAGGCCGCCACCGAGTCGTACCCCTCCCCCTCGTCCCGGGCATGGTCGAGGTCGACGTCACCGAGCCGGACCACCCGGACCCCGGTCACCTCGATCACCGCGACCGGGCGGGCGGCGGAGTCGACCACCACGCTCCGGTCACCCACCGCGGGCAGCGGCTCACCGGTACGCTCGTAGTCCTGGAGCAGGCCGGTGGTCGCGGTCTTCGCCCCGCTGAGCACGGCGGCCACCAGCCGGTCACGCAGGGGACCGGGAAAGGCGAACTCGCACGTCGGCAGGTCGGGAAAGCGCGGTGTGGTCACCGGGTGACGGTAGCCCGGCGTCCGGGCTCCCGTCGCGGCGGTGACCCGGTCAGCCCCGGGGGAACATCTGGCCGATCCGGATCCGGTTGCCGAACGGGTCGCGGATGCCGAAGTCGATACCGTACGGACGTTCGGTCGGCTCGTCGGTGATGTCCACCCCCTTACCGAGGAGATCCTCGTACGTCTTGCGGGCGTCGTCGGTGGTGATGCTCAGCCAGCCGCCGATCGCCCCCTTGGTCAGCAGCTCCCTGACCTGCTCGGCGGTCGCCGGGTCCAGAGCAGGCGGGCCGGGCTTCTCCAGCAGCACCTCGCGCTGCGGGTCGCCGGGGACGTTGACCGTCAGCCACCGCATGAAGCCCAGATCCTGGTCGGTGTTGACCTCGAAACCCAGCTTGCCGACGTAGAAGTCGAGCGCCTCGTCCTGGTCGAGGACGTACAGCTGGGAGCGGGTGATCGCGTTCATCGTCATGCCGTGAACGCTATGCCAGGCCGCTGACCTGCTGCTTATCCAAAACTGCTGGGTCTGGTCCAGGCCTTGGCGAAGCAGCTCGGCACCGGCGTGCCACCGGCCGACCGGCGGCTGCGGTACTCGCTGGGCGACTCGCCGACGATCTGGCGGAAGGTACGGCTGAACGAACCGAGGCTGCTGAACCCGACGGCGAAACAGATGCCGGTGACGTCCCGGTCGGTCTCCACCAGCATCGACATCGCCCGTTCCACCCGACGTCGTTGCAGGTAGCGGTGCGGGGTCTCGCCGAAGGTGGCCCGGAAGGTGCGGATGAAGTGCGCCTCGGAGACCAGCGCGATCCGGGCCAGCGCCGGGATGTCCAGCGGCTCGGCGTAGGCCCGGTCCATCGCGTCCCGGGCGCGCAACATGGCCCGGTTCGACTGCTCCACCGCACGACTCATCGGCCCCCGCCCGTCGTCCCAGTTCCGCGCCGACCAGGCTACCCAGCCTGACCGACCGGCGTGGTCCCGCCGCGGCCGGCGACGGTGGGCCCTGCGGAGATCCGGAACGCTCAGCAGCCGCTCCACCGGACCGGAAAGGTGACCTGGAGGCCGGCGGTCCTGCCGACGACCAGACCGTTGTCGGCGATCGCCTCGGCGGCGACGCGGTTCACCGGGTCCGAGACGACGCTGCGCAGCGGCACCCGGCGATCAAGGTGATCGACCTCCGAGTAGGAGAGCAGGCTACCGGCGGCGTTGACGCCCGTCATGCCGATCAATCCCGGTCTGACCGGGGTCGCCGCCCCGGTGCGCAGGTCCCAGCGCACCATCCGCCAGTACTGACCGTCCGCCGTGTCGGCGACAAGGCCGACCGCCCAGTTTCCCCGGGCCGCCCGCACCGTCGACTTCACGGCCCCGGGCGCGGTGAGCCGGTCCACCTGCCCGTCGGGACGACGCACCCAGGCGACGGGCGGCGGGGTGACCCCGCGCCCGGCGGCAGCACGCGCCCCGGCATCGTGCGACGAGCGGTCCTCCTCGGCGGGGACCTCACCGACGATGGTGCCGTCGTCGAGGATCGCCACCGGTATGCCGCCGGGCTCGAGAACCTCGACGGTGTCCGGCCGGTCGACCGGCCAGCGCAGGGTCACCGGCTCCTCCAGGTAACCGCCGTAGCCGACGATGTCCCCTCGGCTGTTGACGGCCGTGACATAGCCGCCGATCCCGTTCGGCGGCAGGGGCAGCCACTCCACCCGGCCGTCCCGGTAGCGCCACGGTCGGTTGCCGGTGCTGGTGGAACTGTCGCCGACCAGGACGCCGTGCCGGTTGACGGCCACCAGCAGACCGGGTGATCTCGTCAACACGGTGACGCGCGGGCCGTCCCACCGCAGCAGCAGCGACTCCTGCCCCTGATCGGTGACCCGCCTGCCGGTGCCGACGATGAACCGGCCGGCCGGGTCGACGAGCATCGCGGCCCAGGCCAGGCTCGCGTCGGCCGGCAGGGGCAGCGGATGCATCAGGCAGGCCGGGGCGCTGTCCGTCCTCGGCGCGGCCATGGCGACGCCGGGCGCGACAAGTGTCGCCGCCAGCAGGCCGGCGGTGAGACCGGCAGCGAGTCGACGCGGGGCGGTGCGAGTCATGAGGCAGCCCGTTCCAGTCGGTAGGGTGGGGTCCTCCCACTCAACCAGCCCGATTCGCCTACCGGAAGTGACCGTCCGGTCACACACTCCGGGAGCGGCCCGGATGTCGGCGGCGGGAGCGTACGCCCGGCCGCTGAGGACGGATCGACAGGCGGCAACGCCAGTGGCGGCCGTGCTGTGGAATTGGAGCCCCCGGCCGGGATCGAACCGGCGACATCTCGCTTACAAGGCGAGTGCTCTGGCCAGCTGAGCTACAGGGGCGCGTGGTGCGAGGTCAGCATAGCGACTGACGTCGGGAAATCCCGGCCGGCAGGGGCCCCGAGCATGGAAAACGTCAATTTCACGCCCGTACCGCCGACGAATCGGTGAGGCGGACCCCCCTCGACCGAGGGGATTGATGCCCGGCCGTGCCTGCCTGACCGAAATGCGTATGCCGTCCGTCCCACTCGGTGCATCCGACCTTGGCAGTGGTGGAAATCCCGTTTACCGTGCAGTGACACGGATGACACCCGGGTCCGGCCACGGCCGTGCCCCGGATGCGGTCCGTAGGTCGACGCCGAGGGCGTCGACAGCTCCTTCACTCGGATCGTCCGGCACGTTCCTGCCGGTGAAAGGAAGCGCACCACCATGGCTACGGTCACGTACGCGAAGGCCTCCCGGATATATCCGGGCACCGAGCGCCCCGCGGTCAACCAGCTCGACCTCCAGATCGGCGACGGGGAGTTCCTCGTCCTGGTCGGTCCGTCGGGCTGCGGCAAGTCCACCAGCCTGCGAATGCTCGCCGGCCTGGAGGACGTCGACGACGGCGCGATCTACATCGACGACCGGGACGTCACCCACCTCCCGCCGAAGGCCCGCGACATCGCGATGGTCTTCCAGAACTACGCCCTCTACCCGCACATGTCGGTGTACGAGAACATGGCGTTCGCCCTCAAGCTGCGCAAGACCCCCAAGGCCGAGATCGACCGGCGGGTCAAGGAGGCGGCGGGCCTGCTCCAGCTGGAGGAGTACCTCAGCCGTAAGCCGAAGGCGCTCTCCGGCGGTCAGCGCCAGCGGGTCGCGATGGGGCGGGCGATCGTCCGCGAGCCGCAGGTCTTCCTCATGGACGAGCCGCTGTCGAACCTCGACGCCAAGCTCCGCGTGCAGACCCGTACCCAGATCGCCTCGCTCCAGGCGAAGCTCGGCATCACCACGGTCTACGTCACCCACGACCAGGTCGAGGCCATGACCATGGGGCACCGGGTGGCGGTCATGCTCGACGGCGTCCTCCAGCAGGTGGACACCCCGCGGGCGCTCTACGACACCCCGGCCAATGTCTTCGTCGCCGGCTTCATGGGCTCCCCCGCCATGAACATCAAGACCGTCTCGCTGAACGAGCGGGGCGCGGCCTTCGCCGAGATGCACATCCCGCTGACCCGCGAGCAGGTCGAGGCGGCCCGCAGCGAGGGTGGCGACAACCGGGTCACCGTCGGCTTCCGCCCGGAGGACTGCGACCTGGTCAGCCCGACCGAGGGCGGCATGCCCGTCGTCGTCGAACTGGTCGAGGACCTCGGCTCGGACGCCAACGTCTACGGCCACGCCGCGCTGGAGGGCCACGAGGAGCGCTTCGTGGTCCGCACCGACCGGCGGACCATGCCGAACATGGGTGACACCGTGTTCGTCAAGCCGCGGGCCGGCCGCAGCCACGTGTTCAACGCGGCCACCGGCCACCGGATCTGATCCACCCGTCCGAAAGGGGCGGTCCGCTTCGGCGGGCCGCCCCTTTCCGGTTCGTCGTCGACCGGGCTCGTGGCCGGTTCGTCGCCGGCTACGCGGGCAGGTTAGTCGTCCACCCGCGCGGACCGGTTAGTCGTCCACCCGCGCGGACCGGTTCGTCGCCGGGCCGCGCGGGTGCCGGTCAGCCCTCCGCAGCGCGGCGGCGGGCCACCTCGGCGAGGGTGACCGCGGCGGCCACGCTGGCGTTCAGCGACTCCACCTCCGAGATCATCGGGATGCTGACGGTCAGGTCGCAGGTCTCCCCGACCAGCCGGGACAGCCCGCGCCCTTCGGAGCCGACCACCACGATCAGCGGACCGACGGCCGCCTCCAGGTCGTACAGATCGGTGTCGCCGTCGGCGTCCAGGCCGACCACCATGAAGCCGGCCTCCTGACACGCCTTCAGCGACCGGGTCAGGTTGGTGACCTGGGCGACCGGCACCCGCGCCGCCGCACCGGCGCTGGTCCGCCAGGCGGTCGCGGTGATCCCGGCGGCCCTACGCTCCGGTACGAACACACCCTGCGCGCCGAACGCGGCAGCCGAGCGGATCACCGCACCCAGGTTGCGCGGGTCGGTCACCCCGTCCAGCGCGACCAGCAGCGGGGCGGTCTGCTCCAGTGCGGCGTCCAGCAGGTCCTCGAAGGGCCGGTAGGCGAACGGCGGCACCTGGAGGCCGACGCCCTGGTGCAGCACCCCACCGGTCATCCGGTCCAGCTCGGCCCGGCTGACCTCCAGGATGGCGATGCCCCTGTCGGCGGCCGTCCGGGTGATCTCGTTGATCCGGTCGTCGGCGTCGATGCCCTGCGCGGTGTAGAGCGCGGTCGCCGGCACCTGGGCGCGCAGCGCCTCCAGTACGGGGTTCCGGCCGACCAGCAGCTCGGGAGTGTCCCGGGACGGGTTGGACTTGCGCCCCGGCGCGACCCGGGGGCCGCTACGACCCGCACCCGCGCCTCCCCGGCCGCCCGCGCCTCCCCGGCCACCGCCGCCGGCCCGGGCGGGGGCCACGCCCCGGGTGCCCCTGCCCCAGGTGGTGTCCTTGGTGCCGGGCTGGCCGATCTTGGGAGCCCGGCCCTCCTCGGCCGCCGCCCGGCGCTCCTTGTCCTGCTTCCAGGCGGTGCGCTGGGGCAGCTTCTCGGTGCCCGAGTACGCCTTGTGCCAGGGCCGCTCGTCGGCGGGCAGGGTCTTGCCCCGGCCCGCGAGGGAGTCCCTGTTCTTGCCGCCGGAGCCCTTGGGGGCACCTGCCTTCGACGTCAGTCGCCGGCCACGGCGCTGCGAGTTGCCGGCCATCAGTCCTGCTCTCCAATAGTCCAACGGGGGCCCTGGGGGGTGTCCTCGACCACGACACCGGCCTGCTTGAGCTGGTCGCGTACGGCGTCCGCGGCGGCCCAGTCCCGCCGGCCGCGGGCCTGGGCGCGCTGCTCGAGGGCCAACGCGATCAGGGAGTCCACCACACCGCGTAGGTCGTCGACGCGACCACCACAGGTCCAGGCCGGGTCGAGGGGGTCCACCCCGAGGATATCCAGCATCGCCCGGGTGGCGGCGAGGGTGGTGCGGACGGTCACATCGTCGCCGTTCGCCAGCGCCGTGTTGCCGTCCCGCAGAGTGGCCTGGAGGACGGCGAGCGCGGCGGAGGTGTTGAGGTCGTCGTCCATCGCGGCGACGAACGCGGCCGGCAACTCCCCGAGCTGCCCGCCGCCGACCCGCTCGGCGGCCCGCTGGACGAACCCCTCGATCCGCCGGTACGCCACCGCCGCCTCGCGCAGCGCGTCCTCCGAGTAGTCGATCCGGGACCGGTAGTGCGCCGCCGCGTAGTAGTAGCGCAGCTCCACCGGGCGTACCCCGAGCGAGTCGACGTACCCCAGGTCGAGGGCGTTGCCCAGCGACTTGCCCATCTTGGCCCCGCCGATGCTGAGCAGCCCGTGGTGCACCCACCAGCGGGCGAACGGCAGCCCGGCGGCCTGCGACTGGGCGATCTCGTTCTCGTGGTGCGGGAAGGTCAGGTCGAGCCCACCGCCGTGGATGTCGAACTCCGCGCCGAGGTAGCGCAGGCACATCGCCGAGCACTCGATGTGCCAGCCGGGGCGGCCCCGACCCCACGGGGACGGCCAGTACGCGTCCGCCGGTTCGTCCGGCTTGACGCCCTTCCAGAGCGCGAAGTCCCGGGGATCCCGCTTGCCCCGCTCGGGGGCGTCCCCGGCGGACTGCATGTCGTCCGGCGACTGCCCGGACAGCGAACCGTACGCCGGCCAGGAGGCCACGTCGAAGTAGACGTCACCGGACCCGTCGGTGGCCGGGTAGGCGTGACCGGTCTCGATCAGCCGGGCGATCAGCTCGTGCATCTCCGGGATGTGCCCGGTCGCCCGCGGCTCGTACGTCGGCGGCAGCACGTTCAACGCCCGGTAGGACCGGGCCAGGATCAGCTCGTTGGCGTACGCGATCGACCAGAACGGACGACCCTGCTCCTGCGCCTTGACGAGGATCTTGTCGTCGATGTCGGTCACGTTGCGGATGAAGGTGACCTCGAAGCCGGCGGCCGTCAGCCAGCGCCGCAACACGTCGTAGTTGACCCCGGAGCGAAGATGGCCGATATGTGGCGGCGCCTGGAGGGTGAGACCACACAGGTAGACCCCCACCTTGCCGGCTTCCCGCGGGACGAAGTCCCGCACCGATCGGGTGGCGGTGTCATACAAGCGTAGCGTCACCTCACCAGGGTAGCTGTCCGCACTCCGCCGGGTCGGCCCGAGCCGGGCCGTACGCTGCCTGCTGTGGAGACGACGGCGGCGGGCGAACCGGCACCCGCGGGCGGGGAGACGGCGCAGACGCTGGACCGAGGGCTGCGCCTGCTGCACCTGGTGGCCGATGCGCCGGCCGGATTGACCGTCACCGAGGCCGCCCACCGGCTCGGCATCGGCCGGGCCGCCGTCTACCGGCTGGTCGGCGCGTTGACCGGGCACGGGATGCTGCGCCGGGGCGACGACGGTCGGCTGCGCCTCGGCGTCGGCGTGCTGCACCTGGCCCGCCGGGCGCAGCCGCTGCTGGCCGAGGGCGCGCTGCCCGCGCTGCGCCGCCTCGCCGAACAGACCGGGGCGACCGCGCACCTGACGGTGGTGGAAGGCGACGAGGGGGTGGCGCTGGCGGTGGTCGAGCCGAGCTGGACGTCGTTCCACGTGGCGTACCGGCCGGGAAGCCGGCACCCGCTCGACCGCGGGGCCGCCGGGCGGGCCGTCCTCGCCGGCCGGGCCGGCGTCACCGGGCCGGTGAGCACCGCCGGGGAGCTCCAGGCCGGTGCGTACGGGGTGGCCGCGCCGGTGCTCGGGGTGCCCGGCCTGGAGGCCAGTGTCGGGGTGATCGCACTGGCCCCGCTCCCGGTCGACACGGTCGGCCCGCAGGTCACCACCGCCGCCGCCACGATCGCCGCCGCCCTGTCCTGACGCGGTCGTACCGCGACATCGGCCCCTTGGTCTCGCTCATCCCGTCCTGCGCGGCGCTACGCGGGACAGGCAGAGGCCCGGACGACCGAGGTCGTCCGGGCCTCTGCTGACCTGTCGGGTGTCAGCCCGGGTCGTCGAGCCGACGCGTCAGGGGGTGACGTTCGGCTTGAGCGGGCTGCGGACCGCGGCGTTCGCGTCCACGATGCCGTAGCCGTAGAACCCGTTGAAGTTCAGCGAGCCGGCGCAGTACGCGTCGAACTCGGCCGACCGGCCCTCGTTGGCGTAGCTCTGCAGGCGCGGCTCCGGGCAGGCGTGCTCGGCGGCGGTCCGGTAGAGGTGCTGCTCCACCTTGGCCGGTGCGAGGCCGTAGCCGTCCTTGCCCTCCTTCTTGCCCCACTTGCTGACGATCAGCGCGGCGACCCCGCTGACGTGCGGCGACGCCATCGAGGTGCCCTGGAGGTAGGTGTAGTAGCCGCACTCACCGGCGGTGGTGCACTGCTTGAGCACCGAGTTCTCGAAGCCCGGCACGACGTTGCCGTTCTCGTCGACCGAGCCCTCCTCCTGGAGCACCTTCTTCGGGTACGTGGAGAGGATCATGTTGCCGTCGGTGCGGTGCGTGTCGGTGCCGAAGCCGTCCCGGAACCAGCCACCCGGCGCGGCGACCGAGATCTGCTCGGTGCCGTAGTTGGAGTAGTCGGCCTTCTTGCCGGACGGGCCGACGGCGGACACGCCGATCACGTGCGGACCCTCCACCGGGAGGTCCCAGCAGCTGTCGTTGTCGATCGGGCGCGGGTACGGGTCGGCGCCGTAGTCCGGGCTGGACACGTCGGTGCGGGGTGCGCCGAGGTCCTCGTGGTTGTTGCCGAGCGAGCCGACCAGGGTGACGCCCTTGTTGTGGGCGAAGTTCAGGGCCCGCTTCATCGCCTTGATGACCGCCCGCTGCTCGGCCTGCGACTCGGGCGAGTCGGCCGGGTTGGCGGTGCAGTTGTAGAGCCACGGGTCGACGTAGAACGACATGTTCACCACGTCGAGGCCGGACTTGCCGGCGTGCACCAGGGCGTTGACGACCGGGTTGAGGAAGAAGTACCCGGAGTCCTGGCCGCCCTTGAGCTCCACCAGCGAGACGTTCGGGGCCACGCCGGACAGGCCGAAGCCGTTGGCCGCGGCACCGATGGTGCCGGCGACGTGGGTGCCGTGCCCGCCGTCGTCGGTGCCGACCGGGTCGAGGCAGCTCGCCACCTCGCAGGGACCGTCGATGTCGGCGATGTCCGGGGCGAAGTTGCGCGACAGCGCCCAGTTGAAGTTGGGCGCGAGGTCGGGCTGGCTGGCGTCGACCCCGGTGTCCAGGATGCCGACGGTGACCCGCTTGTCGCCCGGCATGACCTTGCGCGCCTTGTCGGCGCCGATCATGCCGAGGCCCCAGAGCTTGTCGTCGAGCGGGTCCAGCTTCTTGCCGTTGGCGTTGCCCTTGGCCTTGACGGCCTGCTTGGTCCGGTTCAGCAGGTTCTCCTGCTCCACCCGGTCCAGCTTGGGCTTACGACCGATGGCCCGCTGCTCGGCCGCGCCGACCAGCGCGGAGGCGGCGGTGACCCGGCCGGCGAAGTCGGCCCGGTCGCTGGTGACCTGGTACAGACCGACGTCGTCCGTACGGGACACGACGGTGCCACCGGCGGCGCGGATCGCGGCGATCGCCGCGTCCGCCGAGACGCCGTCCTCGGCCACCACGGTGAACGTCCGGCTGGTGGTCGGCCCGGCGTTCGCCGGGACGGTCAGGCCGGTCACCGTAAGTGCCAGGGCCGCCGCGGTCGCGACGGCTCCGGCGGTGAAGCGCTTGCTCACCACATCAGATCCTCTCGTTGAGGGACGTGGCAGCCATCCCATAGCACCGGCGACGATTCCGCCAGATACAAGTCGGATTTAGTCCCGCATCAGGCATTCGTCGGGTGCAGGCTGCGCAGCGCCGCAGGTAGATCGGTGAGTGTCGCTACCTCGGCGTCGGGGCGTACCCCGGGTGGGAGCGGCAGACCGTGCCGGTTGAGCCAGATGCCGCGCAGCCCGGCCTGCCGGGGGCCGAGCACGTCGTGGGCGATCGAGTCGCCGACGTACGCGATCCGCTCCGCCGGCACTCCGGCGGCGTCGACGATCGCGGCGTAGAACGCCGGGTCGGGCTTCTTGGGCAGGCCGCCCTCGTGGGCGTACAGCGCGAAGGCGAACACGTCGGGCAGGCCGCAGCGCTCGACCCGGCTGTTGCCGTTGGTGGCGTAGCCGAGGGTGAAGTCGGCGCACAACGCGGCCAGCGCCGGCAGGACGTCAGGGTACGGGTGGCTGAGCGCGTACCGCCGGGCGAAGAAGAGTTCGGCGAACTCGTCGAGCTGACCGACCAGCCCGGCCCGGTCGAGCGACCGGGCCAGCGCCGCCCGCCGGATCTCCATCACCGGGGCGGCGGTCATCGAGCCGAAGACCGCCTGCCAGTCGGACTCCACCTCGGCGAGGGTCACCCCGGCCGCCACCGGGGTGCGGCGACGCATCTCGTCGAGGACGGCCGCCAGGGCGCCGGTGACCGCCGGGCGCAGGTCGATCAGGGTCTCGTCGGCGTCGAACACCACCACGCTGAGCATGTCCGACACCTTCTCACGTCGGCTTTCCCGACCCCGCCGAGCATGCCGCCAGTGCCGGGTCCTCGACCCGGGTCGGCGTCGGCCCGGTGCGGCCCTCGCGCAGCTCGTCGAGGCGGACCAGGGCCACCCCGGCGACGATCAGCGCGCCCCCGGCGAGCTGCACCGGCACCGGCAGCTCCCCCAGCACCAACCAGGCGATGAGCACCGCGAACATCACCTCGGTCAGCCCGATGAACGACGACAGCCGGGCACCCAAAACGCGGGTCGCGGCGATCCCGGCCAGGTAGGCCACCACCGCGGCGACCAGCGACAGCCCGGCGATCGGGACGAGCCAGCTGGTCCGCTGCCCGGCGAAGTCGACGGCACCGAAGGTCGCCCGCAACGGCAGCACCCCGACCAGGCCGAGCAGCGCCAGCACGGCCGCGCCGACGGCCATCCCGCCGCTGGCCATGGTGACCGAGGGCAGGTCGGGGTCGACCCGGCCGGCGAGGACGAAGTAGCCGGCCAGCCCGACGGCCGCGCCGAGCCCCCAGAGCACGCCGACCGGGTCGAGCCGGCCGGTGCCGGTCAGGTCGAGCACCAGGCCGAGCCCGCTCAGGGCGGCCAGTGAACCGGCCACGGTGAGCCGGCGGGGCCGCTGCCCGTGCACCAGCCACATCCAGCCCACCACCAGGACGATGCCGAGATACTCCAGCAGCAGGGCCACCCCGACCGGCAGGTAGCGGACGGCGTTGAAGAAGCAGGCCTGGGCGGTCGCGACGCCGAGCAGGCCGAAGACGGTTACCGGGCCGAGGTTGCGGCGCAGCACCGTCGCCCGGCCACGCAACGCGAGCGCCGCGGGCAGGGCCAGCACCAGGGCGGCGAGACCGACCCGGGCCACCACGACGGCCTCGGCGGACCAACCGGCCTCGATCAGGGAGCGGGCGAAGGTGCCGGAGGTGGCGAAGGTGACGGCGGAGAGCAGGGCGAGGGCCAGGCCGACGCCGGTGGTGGAGCGGTGCGGCATCGGGATTCCTCCGGTACGACATCAGCAAAGTAGCATTACGCCGGTGACGCTAGCGGCCGGCGACGACAGGGGTCAAGTTGCTTTTCACTCATGACACCGAGTGTGGACTGACTGCTGCGGCCGCCCTGGTCAACACCGACGGCGCGACCCGGGAAGGGCTACCGGACATCGCCGCGCTGGACCGGTTCGTCGCCACCCACCGGTTCAGCGGCCGGCACGAACACACCGAGACCGAGCTACGGGCCGTCCGGGCGCTGCGCCCGCGCCTGCGCCGCCTCTGGGACGACGACCTGGACACCGTCGTGGCCGTGGTCAACGACCTGCTCCAGGAGTACCGGGCGCTGCCGCAGCTGATCCGGCACGACGACCAGCCGTACCACGTGCACGCCGTACCCCGGGACGCCCCGCTGGCCAGCCGGATGGCCGTGGAGGCGGCGATGGCCGTCGCCGACCTGGTCCGCGGCGACGAGTTGGACCGGCTGCGGCACTGCGCCCGTCCCGAATGCGCCAACGTGCTGGTCGACCTGTCGAAGAACCGGTCCCGGCGGTTCTGCGAGGCGGGCTGCGGCAACCGGGTCGCGGTCAGCGCCTACCGGGCCCGCAGGGCGGCCCGCCGCCCCTGAGCCGGAGCGCTCCACACCCGGGGACGCCCGCCGCCTCCACCACATCGGACCACACCGGAAGCCGACACGAGCCTTCACACGGTAGTGGTCCCGTCAGCAGACTGTGCAGTGCGACATCGACCGCCCCACCCCTCCGGGCGCGACGGTGTCGTGGTGGGACCGCTCGCCTCCCGGCCGGTGGTCCCGTCGCCGGGGGAGACGACCAGCCGACCCCTCATGGAGGCGACGCGATGCCCCGGCCCACCTGGCGACACCGGCTTGCCCTGATGTTCCGACTCACCGGACGACGCCGAGCACCCGCACCCGACCGCCCCGACCCTGCTGGCCGTCCCGAAGCGCCGGGACCGGCCACCGACGCGAGCCCCGACATGCCGGCTCCCGGGTGGGAGGACACCACCGTGTCGTTCCCCCGGGTCGGTCGCACCGGGTGGCTGACCCGGGCACAGGAGTGGCGGGCCAACGGAGGCCGCTGGTGAACGCACCGACCAACCCGACCGATCCGGTCAGCCCGGCCAGTCCAGCTTTGCCAACCAGCCTGGGCAGCCCGGCCAGCCCGGGCAGCCCCGCCGGTCCAGGTGGGCCAGCCAGCCCGGACGGGCCGGTGGATGGTGTCGGGCATCCGCGCCGGCACCTGCCGCTGCGTCCGCTCTGGCTGTGCCGGGTGTGCGCCGCGCCCTGGCCCTGCGGCACCGCCCGCCTCGCCCTCGTCGCCGAGTACGCCCACGACCGCACCGCCCTGCACGTCCACCTCTGCGCCGTGCTGCACGACGCCGCCGCCGACCTGTACCGGCTGCGCCCGGACACCGGCCCCGATCCGGCGGCCCTGTTCACCCGCTTCCTCGCCTGGGTACCCCGCACCCGCCCGCCCACCGGGCAGCGGTGACCCGGCGGTCCCGACCGCGTGGGGCCGGTGGCGGTGTCGTACCCACCCGACACCGCCACGCCCCGCCGGTCGGTCACCTCACTGTCAGGGGTGGGTCATCCGGAGCAGGTCGAGGGCCTCGTCGAGCTGGGTCTCGGTCAGCTTGCCGGAGTCGACGTGCCCCCGGGAGAGCACCACCTCACGGATCGAGACCTGCTTCGCCAGCGCCTCCTTGGCGATCGAGGCGGCCTCGTCGTACCCGAGGTGGCGGTTGAGCGGGGTGACGATCGACGGCGAGCCTTCCGCGTACGCCAGGCAGACCTCGGCGTCCGCGACCAGGCCGGCCACCAGGCGGTCGGCGAACAGCCGACTGGACGCCGAGATCAGCTTGATCGATTCGAGCAGGTTGCGGCCCATCACCGGGAGCATCACGTTGAGCTCGAAGTCGCCCTGCGAACCGGCGAAGGCGACCGCCGCGTCGTTGCCGACCACCTGGGCGCAGACCTGCCGGACCGCCTCGGCGACCACCGGGTTCACCTTGCCCGGCATGATCGACGAGCCGGGCTGGAGGTCGGGGATGCGCAGCTCCCGCAGGCCCGCCCGGGGGCCGGACCCCATCCAGCGTACGTCGTTGGCGATCTTGTAGAGCCCGACCGCGACGGTACGCAGCTGGCCGGACGTCTCGACCAACGCGTCCCGCGCCCCCTGCGCCTCGAAGTGGTTGCGGGCCTCGGTCAACGGCAGCCCGGTCGACGCGCGCAGCCTGTCGATCACCTTGCCGGCGAAGCCGAGCGGGGTGTTGATGCCGGTGCCCACGGCGGTGCCGCCCAACGGCAGCTCGGCCAGCCGGGGCAGCGCCGACTCCAACCGCTCGACCCCGTAGCGGACCTGCGCGGCGTACCCGCCGAACTCCTGCCCCAGGGTGACCGGGGTGGCGTCCATCAGGTGGGTACGCCCCGCCTTGACCACCGTTTCGAACTCGGCCGCCTTCGCCTCCAACGCCTCCGCCAGGTGCCGCAGCGACGGCAGCAGGTCCTCCACCACGAACTGGGTGGCGGCCAGGTGGATCGAGGACGGGAAGACGTCGTTGCTGGACTGCGAGGCGTTCACGTCGTCGTTCGGGTGCACGTCCCGGCCCAGCTCCCGGGTGGCCAGGGTGGCGATCACCTCGTTGGTGTTCATGTTCGACGAGGTGCCCGAGCCGGTCTGGAACACGTCGATCGGGAACTGGTCGTCGTACCCGCCGTCGGCCACGTGCGCGGCGGCGGTGGCGATCGCCTCGGCGACGTCCTCGCCGATCACCCCCAGCTCTCCGTTGACCAGGGCGGCGGCCCCCTTGATCTGGGCCAGTGCCTTGATCTGGGCCGGCTCGATACCCCGGCCGGAGATCGGAAAGTTCTGCACCGCGCGCTGGGTCTGCGCCCGCCACAGCGCCTCGGCGGGCACCTCCACCTCGCCCATCGAGTCGCGTTCGATCCGGTAGCCCGCTGCCTCTGGAGTCGTCACCCGTCCCATCCTGCCCCGGCCAGCGGCCACCTGCAGGGATGCCCGCGAGAAAGCGGGTGGGCGGGCACGATCGCGCCGTCACCGGACGAGCAAGATCGTGCTCGATCAGGGAAAGAGTGGTGTCACCCACCGCCGGAGGCCACTCTTTCCAGGATCGAGCACGATCTTCGGCTGGCGACCCCCGCCTTCGACACAGGCTCTAGGCGTCGGGGCTACCGGCAACCTCGGGCGGGACGTGCCAGCCCAGGCCCGAAACCTTCACGGCCAGACAATCAGTCTTCCGCGTTGCGGATGATCTGCCGGATCCGCTCCCGGCTGTAGCCGGTGGCCGCCACGATGTCGACCTGACGTGTGCCGTCCCGGTCGGCGGCGCGGATCGCCTCGGCCAGTTCGGCACGCGCAGCTTTCACCTGGGCGCGGGCTTCGGCGATGAGCTTGGCGGCCCGCTCCTCGGCGCGGGGCACGCCGGTCTGCGCCGCGCGCAGCTTCCGTACCGCTGACTCCAAGTTGGCCACAGAGCCATCGTCCCTGGCCAGACAGTAGGCCAACCCATGCATCCAGCAAGTAGGCCAAACAACTACTTGAAGTAATGCCAACTCCAGTGTTTAGCATTTGGCATCAGGAAGCCCGCTACAGGAGGAGCTCTCCATGCTAAGATCCGAGGTTCTGGCGGTGGGACCGCGTGAGCTACCTGAACACGGAAGCGTGCGGGTATGGATGGACGCCGGCAGTGGCACAACGGGACAGCACATCGTGGTCGCCGTGCAAGATCTCCGAGTCGCCGAGCAGGACCGAGGGGAGGGCACGACCGCGCTCTACGCCCTCCGAAGGCATTACTGCCTGGGCTGACCCGCAGGATCCGCCGAATCTGTTCGGGCTGTAGCCAGCGTCCCGGGCGATCTCACCGCCCCGCACGCCGTTCTGGTAAGCCGCCACGATCGCTACGACCAGCCGTTCGCGCACCTTCGGAGCATCGACGCGAGCTGCAGCGACCTCCGCGAGCCCGCCCGGTACGCCTCCCCGCTGTCTCAAGGTCGCCCGCCTTGTGGCCACTCGATCACGACTACCGAGGCCCGCCTGGCGGCGCACGAGGAACCAGTTCTCAGACCTCGTTGAAGGGATCCCGGCCGAGCGCCACCTTGATGGCCTGTCGCAGGGAATCCATGGTGAAGGGTTCCGCGAGGTCGGCGCGGTTCTCCAGCTCGCTGGCGATCGCCCGCAGTTCGTCCGGCGAAGCGACGACCGACGCCGCCTCACCGCGCGGGGTGGACAGGACGATTCCTGCCACACCCAGACCGCCACCGGCGCTCACCGTCATCTTGCCCGTGCTCAGTGCCCGCTTGGCGGTCTCGACCTTCATGACCAGCCGCAGGGCGTCGCCCTTGACCGGTTGAAAGCCCCGCTGCCGGTAGTAGGCCGCCACCCGGCTGTTGATCGCGTCGACAATGATCAGACGACCGCCGGCTGCACTCGCCGCCCTGGTGATGACCTCTACGGCGTCCAGCAGAAGATCGTCGCCGAGTCGCTGTCCCTGGATGGAGCGATTGAGGGCGAACCGGGTCAGCAGGTAGGCCGGAATGACGCTGAAACCGCCCGCCTGGCCACCGGTCAAGCCGGCCCGTTCGACCTGCGTCGGCGCGATCGAGTAGTAGGCCACCACGTCGTCGCTGCCCTCCGGGGTCCAGACATAGGTGCGGGACGTCCCGGCGCGCTGAGCACGGCGGGCCTGCTCGGCAAGCCAGGTGTTCAGCGAGGGCTCGCCACAGTCGAACCGGGCGAGGTGGTGTTGGTCTTTGAGTCGGCTGGAAAGGAACAACTCACACCCGCCGGAATCGCCGGGGACGGTTGGCGATCTCGGTAAGCACCGGTGCCTCGTCAGGTTCGTCGAGTGCCGCGATGAGCAGGTCGAACTGCTCTGCAGGCATGATGGTCCGCTCCGCCCTTGCGAGTACTTTGTCCGCCTCCGCACGGGCAGAACGCACCATGAAGGCCGACACCGGTTCGCCGAGCATCTCGGCCGCCTCGGCGATTCGCGACTTACTGGCCTCGTCCGCTCTCACCTCGATGCGCTCGGTCTTGGCGCTCATCGGAGACTCCATCCGGTCGTGTGCCGCTCCCGAACCTACTGTACGGCGAATGTACGGCAACGCACACAGTGTGCGGCAACCTCATACGTCACGGGCGTCGGGCCCACTCGCTGGCCAGGATGGCGTAGACGATCTGGTCGGCCCACTCTCCTCGGAACAGGTAGCTTTCGACGTGGCGCGCCTCCTGACGCATGCCGAGCCGGGCCATCAGCCGGGCGGACGCAGCATTGCGCCCGTGACACCGGGCGTAGACCCGGTGCAGCCCGAACCCGGTGAACCCCCAGTTCACCAACGCCGCGGCGGCCTCCGTGGCCAACCCGCGACCGCCGTGGCCGGGATGGAAGACGTACCCGAGTTCAGCCGTGCGGTCGGTCCGGCTGCGCCAGACCAGCTCCACCGTGCCGATGACCCCGGCGTCGGTGGCCACAGCCAAGGTCAAGCAGTCCCCCTCGGCGCGGAGCGCGTCCTCGCCCGCCATGGCGAGCACCGACGACCGCGACTCCTCGCGGGTACGCGGCTCGCCGAGCGTCCAGCGGAAGACGTCCGGTCGACGTTGCCATGAGTAGACGTCATCGAGATCGTCCAGCGTGACCGGGCGCAGGGTGAGCCGCGCCGTACGAATCGGGTACGTCGGCCGGAACATCCAGCGACACTAGACAGTCCTCCGGGCGGTGAACAGGCCGACGCACCTGCAGGACCCAATGACCGCGGCGCAGGCGGACCCTGATGCCGAACGCGGTAGCCGACCGTCAATGTCAGACGCAGACAGCAACCCACCCTGGTGCGGGACGATGCCGCTTGACGGACCACTTGCATTTTGCAAGCATGGCCCGCATGAGCCTCTTCATCACCTGCCCGGTCGAGAGCGTCGAGCGCGCAACCGCCTTCTACACCGCCCTCGGCTGGACCCTCAACGCCGAGATGTCCGACCACAACGTCTCGTGCTTCGCGATCGCTCCCGAGCAGTACGTCATGCTCGGCAGCCGCGAGATGTACGCGAGCGTCGGCGGAGTCGAAGAACTGATCGGCGGACCTCACACGCCCTCGAAGGTCACTGTCTCGTTCGACCTGGGCAGCCGCGAGGCGGTCGACGAGCTCATCGACCGCGCCGGCGCCGCTGGCGGGCGGATCGGTGACACCGACGACTACCCCTTCATGTACCAGCGCCAATTCGACGACCCCGACGGCTACCACTACTCGCCGTTCTGGATGAAGACGGACACCGATCCGGCCGCGTGAGCCACCTCGCCGCAGCCCTCGACATCGTCGGAGCACGCTGGGCGCTGCTCATCGTGGAACGGCTGCTCGACGGGCCACAACGCTACGGCGATCTGCAGCGCGACCTCGGCGCGCCCACGAACATGCTCGCGACACGCCTACGCGAACTCGAAGCGGCCGGCGTGCTGTGCCGCCTGCCCCTTCGACACAACACCCGGGCCTACGCGCTGACCGATCGCGGGTTCGCCCTGCGCGAGGCGATCGTCGCACTCGACAACTGGGGCAGGAACGACGCCTAGGCCAAGGTCAGGGCATGCTGTAGCGCACGTGTGACAGCCGAAAGGCGGCGCGACGAGGCCGGCCCCTCAGGCGTGGGCACCGTGCGCAGGACACCCACAGGCAAGTCGGGACGACTTGCCGAATCTCCTGCAGCTGAGTTACCATCCAGTTGTCTGCGGCATTAGCTGCAGGAAGTGAACCCGGCAGCCTTCCGGACGGTGGGTGGGCCGGGTTTCGCGCGTTTCGGCGCAACTCACACGTTCCGCACCTCCCCGATCATGCGTCGGACCATGGCACGCCACTGCCCACCTTTGGCCCATGACCACGCCACAGCGTCCGGGATCGCGAGCAGATGATCCGCGTGGGCATCAAGGTGGTCGTAGCGGAGCCGACCCGCCATGCCTACCGCCCCCAACTCGCGTCCGAGGAGACTCCTGTCGGAGCCGAGACACGACTCGTCGAGGTCCAGTACGAGCCGCTCGGCCGCCGCCTTGGCAGCATCGGAAACGAGGCCGCGCAGGCACGCGTCACGAGCACGTTTGACATTCCGATACGCCGTGGCGTCGTAGATCACGATCTCCACAGGAAGATCTCGAAAAGCGCGGAGAATCTGCCGCCGCCGCTCGTCCCGTTCCTTACAGAAGTGGATACTGCGCTGTCCACGGAACACCAGGCGGCCGACGGTGGCCCGAGCAGCCGTGAGATACGAGGTATCCAGCGTGGCCGCCACGAGCAGGAACCCTCGCTCTTTGGTCTCGTCCACGTAGATGTGCGACCCCATCCGACTGCCTCACACTGCCCGGTGTCGGAGGCTCTGAAGCGGTGCGCCGGTGGTCGCCAGGAAGAAGAAGCTCCAGCCGTTCCGGTGCGGGCTTACGTTGGGGTTGTAGTGCCTGACGATCTCCCGGGCCGCCTGGCTCGGGGTCCGAAAAGACTGCCCGGCCAGCGGACCAGAGGTGATATCGATCCGTCCCGGTCCGGGCACGAAGGACGCGTAGGTACGGTGGCCGGCGTAGTCGGCATAGACCCGCACGGACGCGGGCTCCTCGTTGTCCCCCTCACCGAGGGGGAGAGCAGTCGCTGCCTGAGCCTGTAACACCAGTCGCGCCACCACCTCCCCTTTGGTCAACCCAGCAATACTGGCGGCGAAGGCAAGGTACTTGTCCGTGGCTTCATCCACATCTACGTGCGGCAAAGGAACCTCCGTGATCTCCCGAATAGGCTAACACCATCAGGAGAGGAGGTGAATCGATTAAGAAAGTTGAGCAGCACGTGTCGTCGCTCAGCGGCGGCCCACGGTCAGGACCGGCTTGGTGACCTCGGCGAAGAAGTCGTTGCCCTTGTCGTCGACCACGATGAAGGCCGGGAAGTCCTCCACCTCGATCTTCCAGACCGCCTCCATGCCCAGCTCGGCGTACTCCAGCACTTCGACGTGCCGGATGCAGTCCTGGGCGAGCCGGGCCGCCGGGCCGCCGATCGAGCCCAGGTAGAAGCCGCCGTGCTGCTGGCAGGAGCGGGTCACCTGGCCGGAGCGGTTGCCCTTGGCCAGCATCACCTGGGAGCCGCCGGCCGCCTGGAACTTCGCCACGTAGGCGTCCATCCGGCCGGCGGTGGTCGGGCCGAACGATCCGGAGGCGTACCCCTCGGGGGTCTTGGCCGGGCCGGCGTAGTAGACCGCGTGGTCGCGCAGGTACTGCGGCATCGGCTCGCCCGCGTCGAGCCGCTCGGCGATCTTGGCGTGGGCGATGTCCCGGGCCACCACCAGCGGGCCGGTCAGCGAGAGCCGGGTCTTCACCGGGTACCTCGACAACTCGGCCCGGATCTCGTCCATCGGCCGGTTGAGGTCGACGCGCACCACGTCGGAGGCGTCCAGGGTCTCGTCGGTGACGTCCGGCAGGTAGCGGGCCGGGTCGGTCTCCAGGCGCTCCAGCCACACCCCCGACGGGGTGATCTTGGCGACCGCCTGCCGGTCGGCCGAGCAGGACACCGCGATCGCCACCGGGCAGGACGCGCCGTGCCGGGGCAGCCGGACCACCCGCACGTCGTGGCAGAAGTACCGGCCGCCGAACTGCGCGCCGATGCCGAAGTTGCGGGTCAGCTCCAGCACCTCGGCCTCCAGCTCCAGGTCCCGGAAGCCGTGCGCGGCCATCGAGCCGGCGGTGGGCAACGTGTCGAGGTACTTCGCCGAGGCGTACTTGGCGGTCTTGAGGGCGTACTCGGCGGAGGTGCCGCCGATCACGACCGCCAGATGGTACGGCGGGCAGGCCGAGGTGCCGATCAGCCGCAGCTTCTCCTCCAGGAACTGCATCATCCGGGTCGGATTGAGCAGCGCCTTCGTCTCCTGGTAGAGGTAGGACTTGTTGGCCGAGCCGCCACCCTTGGCCATGAACAGGAACTTGTAGGCGTCCGGGTGGCCGTCCGGATCCTCGGCGTACAGGTCGACCTGGGCGGGCAGGTTGCTTCCGGTGTTCCGCTCGTCCCACATGGTCAGCGGGGCGAGCTGCGAGTACCGCAGGTTGAGCCTGGTGTACGCCTGGTAGACCCCGCGCGAGATGGCCTCGGCGTCGGCGCCGTCGGTGAGCACGTGCCGGCCCCGCTTGCCCATCACGATCGCGGTGCCGGTGTCCTGACACATCGGCAGCACCCCACCGGCGGCGATGTTGGCGTTGCGCAGCAGGTCCAGCGCGACGAACCGGTCGTTCGGCGAGGCCGCCGGGTCGTCGATGATCGACCGGAGCTGGGCCAGGTGCGCCGGTCGCAGGTAGTGGGCGATGTCGTGCATCGCCTCGGCGGTCAGCGCGGTCAGCGCCGCCGGCTCCACGGTCAGGAAGCGGCGGCCCCCCGGCCCGTGGACGACGTCGACGCCCTCGTCGGTGACCAGGCGGTACTCCGTCTGGTCGGGACCGGTCGGCAGCAAGGGGGCGTACGAGAACGCGGCGGCACTGCTCATGACGGAAAAGCCTAGGGCAGACCGGTCGATCGGTGACACCCGCCGGGTGGGTCGTGGGACGCCGCTCTCACCCGTCGCCGTCGGGGCAGAGTTCCCGCTTCGGTCCGCAGCTGTCCGCGACCTCGCCGGCACCACCGGTACGCCCCGGCCCGGGGCCGCCGGCACCGTCCGGGCCGGCCGGTGGCGCGGCGGGCGGCGGCGCACCGGCACCCGCGCCGAACCGGACGTACCCGATCTCCCGGCCCTCGCCGACGACCATGCCGTGCGGCCCGACGGCGAGCGCGTTGGCGCTGGTCCGCAGCACCACCAGCTCCCGCCCGGTACGCGGGTCCACGGCGACCAGCCGGCTCGGCTTGTCCCCGGTCAGCACCGCCGCGTACGGGGTGAGCGCCGCGCCCGCCTTCGCGCCGGCCGGGCGGGTCCAGCGGGCCTTGCCGGTGCCCAGCTCCCGGGCGATGACCGACTCCTTGTCGGCGCTGCGCACCAGGGCGTACCGGTCGTCCACGGCGAGCAGCTTCTCCCCCTCCGCGTCGACCAGCAGCAGCCGGCCGTCGTACCCGTCGAGGACCGTCTCCCGGCCGTCCGGGGCCACCCCGGTCAGCACGTTCCGGGCGCCCTGCGGGTCCTCCCGCTGCACGCACCCGGCGCTGTCGGCGGTGCGCAGGTTGAGCCCGGTCCGCCGCCACACCTCCTGCCCGGTGGCCGGATCCCGGCCGGAGACGGCGTACTGGCAGCTGCCGTCCACGGAGACGGCGGTGATCCGCAGCATCCGGCCGCCGATCACGGACAACCGCTCGTCGCGGCCCGGTTCGACGTTCTGCACCACCCGCCCGGTGGCGGTGTCCACCACGTGCACCCGGCCGTCCACCGGGAAGCCGAGCAGCGGCGGCACCGCCTCCGGCCCGGCCACCGCCTCGTCGATCCGCTGCGCGGTGAGCCGCCGGGTGCCGAGCAGGCCCGGGTTGTCGGCGAAGAGCCCGCTGCTGACGCCGGGCAGGAAGGCCGTCCACAGTGGGCGGGTGCCACGCGGATCCCAGGCGCTCAGGGTGCAGTCGGTGGCGGCGACGCACCGGGCGTCCAGCAGCATGTTCCGGTACGTCCAGACGGCCACCGCGTCGCCGTCGCGCCGCCGTACCGCCCCGGTGGTGGGGTCGAGCAGCTCGTACCCCTTGACCAGGAGCTTGCCCACGGCGACGACGGCGTCCCGGTCACCGCCGGCCACCGCCGACCAGTCCGCCTTGCGCTCCCAGAGCGCAGCGCCGGTGGCGAGGCTGCGGACCTCGGTCCGGGTGCGCTGCTCGACGACGACGGTGTCGCCGACGATCGTGACGCTCTTCGGGGTGCCGCCGATCCGCTGCTGCCAGAGCACGTCCGGCTCGGAGATCGGTTCGCTGCGGTCGACCCAGTCCCACACGCCGGGGAAGGGGTTCCACACCCCGGTGACGGCGAGCGCGATCACGACGACGAGCCCGAGCAGCAGCCCTCCCCGCACCCCCCCGAGCCCCTTCACACCGCACACCGTAGCGACGTTCACCAGCCCGTCCCGCCCCCGCGCCGGAGTGTCGCCCCGCTTTCTCCCCCGCCGACGACGCATCCGTCGGGCAGATCGGACGCATCACAACATCGCCGATATAGCTCCCAAAGAGCCTTCGGATGCCGCTATATCAGCGCAAAGATGGGTCAGGAGCCGGCGGCGGAACGCAGCAGCGGCAGGGTGCGGTAGGGGATCTGCTCGGCCAGCGCGATGATCGTGGAGGCCCGCCGGATCGCCTCCGACGAGACGATCTGGTCGATCACCCGCTGGAGGTCGGTGTTGGAGCGGGCCACGATCCGGCAGAGCAGGTCGCTCGCCCCGGTGATGGTGTGCGCCTCCAGCACCTCCGGGATCGCCGCCAGATGGGCGGTCACCGTGTCGTGGCCGTGCCGCTGGCTGATCTCCAGGGTGACGAAGCTGGTCACCGCGAACCCGATCGCCGCCGGACTGATCTCCGGGCCGAACCCGCCGATGACCCCCCGGTCGACGAGCTTGTCCAGCCGGGCCTGGACGGTGCCCCGGGCCACCCCGAGCCGGCGGGAGCATTCCAGCACCCCGATCCGGGGTTCCTCGGCGAGGAGCTGGACCAGCCTGCCGTCCAGCGCGTCGAGCTGTACACCCTGCCCAGCACTCATGCCTGTACACCCTACCGATTGCGCAACCTGACCAGGGAAAAGGGTGACTGTTGCCCAGCCGCCACGCCCCCGCGATGCTTCCGGAAAGAGCTGACGGACCACCGGCCCACGACGCCGGCCGCAACCGAGGGAGGCCACCGTGACCCAGGCGATCGACCGACCCCAGTCGACCGAGGACATCGACGTCGACACGCTCGTCGGCGCAGTCGACCACGACATCACCCGTGACCCGTTCCCGGTCAAGGGCCTCGACCACGTGCACTTCCTGGTCGGCAACGCCAAGCAGGCCGCGCACTACTACTCCACCGCGTTCGGCATGACCTGCGTGGCGTACCGGGGGCCGGAGCAGGGCTACCGCGACCACGCCGAGTACGTGCTGACCAGCGGCTCGGCCCGGTTCGTGCTGACCGGCGCGGTCCGCCCCGACGCGGCCGGCGCCGAGCACGTCGCGAAGCACTCCGACGGGGTCGACGACATCGCGCTGGAGGTGCCGGACGTCGACGCCGCCTACGCGCACGCGGTGGCCCAGGGCGCGACCGGCCTGATCGGGCCGCACGACGTGACCGACGCGCACGGCACGGTCCGGCTGGCCACCATCGCCGCGTACGGCGACACCCGGCACAGCCTGGTCGACCGGTCCCGCTACACCGGCCCGTTCCTGCCCGGCTTCGTGGCCCGGGGACCGATCGTCGACCGGCAGCCGATGATCGCCGCCGGCCTCCAGCCGAAGCGCTTCTTCCAGGCCGTCGACCACGTGGTCGGCAACGTCGAACTCGGCCGGATGGACGAGTGGGTGGAGTTCTACAAGCGGGTGATGGGCTTCTCCAACATGGCGGAGTTCATCGGCGACGACATCGCCACCGACTACTCGGCGCTGATGAGCAAGGTCGTCGCCAGCGGCACCCGGAAGGTGAAGTTCCCGCTCAACGAGCCGGCGGTGGCCCGCAAGAAGTCCCAGATCGACGAGTACCTGGAGTTCTACCAGGGCCCCGGCGCGCAGCACATCGCCGTCGCCACCAACGACATCCTGGCCAGCGTCGACGCGATGCGGGCGGCCGGCGTCGAGTTCCTCGACACCCCCGACTCGTACTACGACGACCCGGAGCTGCGTGCCCGGATCGGCAACGTCCGGGTGCCGATCGGGGAGCTGAAGTCCCGCAAGATCCTGGTCGACCGGGACGAGGACGGCTACCTGCTCCAGATCTTCACCAAGCCGGTGCAGGACCGGCCGACGGTCTTCTTCGAGCTGATCGAGCGGCACGGCTCGCTCGGTTTCGGCAAGGGCAACTTCAAGGCGCTGTTCGAAGCCATCGAGCGTGAGCAGGAAGCGCGCGGCAATTTGTAACACTGTCTCGCGTGACGCAACCTCCGAGCTACCTGACACCGCCGGCCGGTGGGCCCGGGCCCGCCGCCGGCGGCTTCGCCCCGCCCGCCGGCCCGCACCCGCAGGGGTACCCCGTGCCGCCGCAACCCGGCCCGTACGCCGCCCGCCCCGGCGGCTATCCGCCGCCGCCCGGCCCGTACGCCGGGCTGCCCGGGTACCCGCCGCCGGCACCCGGCACGCCGCCGCCCGGCTTCCCGGGGATGTCGCCGCGCGGCCTGCCGCTGGCCAGCTTCGGTGACCGGCTGCTCGCCCTGCTCATCGACGGGCTGGTGGTCGGCGCGGCCAGCCTGGTCTTCATCGTGCCGGCCCTCATCGTCTTCTTCCAGATGGTCCTGCCCGACCTGACCACCACGGCCGACGGCCGGCCCACCTCCGACCCGTTCACCAACTTCCTGATTCCGATGCTGGTGCTGCAGGGCGTGATCTTCGTGGTGGCGTTCGCCCTGAGCTACGTCTACCAGGTCGAGATGATGTTCAAGACCGGGCAGACCATCGGCAAGCGGGCGATGAAGATCCAGGTGGTGCCGCTCGACCCGGCCGCCACCCTGACCCGCGCGGCGGCGGCCAAGCGGTGGGCCGTCTACCAGATCGGCGGGGCGGTCATTCCCGTCTTCAGCTACCTCGACGGGCTGTGGCAGCTCTGGGACAAGCCGTGGCAGCAGTGCCTCCACGACAAGTTCGCCGGCACCGTCGTCGTTAAGGTTGCCGGGTGAGCGAGCAGAGCGACCGTACCGGACAGCGCAGGGCGCGACAGTGAGCGTGCAACCAGGGTGGCACGTCGACCCGGCCGACCCGACCACCCGACGGTGGTGGGACGGCGAGGGCTGGATCGGCGCCCCGATCCCGGTCGACGCCACCCCGCCGGACGGCCCGCCGCCGCCCGAGCCGGAGCCCGCCGCCGAGCCGCCCGCCCCGACCTCCCCCGCCGCCGGCAGCCCGACGACGGCCGGTCGGCCGCCGGGCGCAGCGGCGGGCACTGCCGGCCAGCCCTGGGCCGGACAGCCCTCCGGGCAGCCGGGAGCGGGACAACCCTGGGCGGGGCAGCCGGGAGCAGGGCAGCCCTGGACCGGCCAGCCGGGCGCGGGACAGCCCTGGACCGGGCAGCCCGGGTATCCGGGACACGGGGTCGGACAGCCCGGCGGGCCGCCGCCCGGCTGGCCGTACCCGACCTGGCCGGGGCGTCCGCCCGAGCCGCGTCCGCACGGCGTGCCGCTGGCCGGCTACGGCGCCCGGCTGCTCGCCCGGCTGGTCGACTTCGGCGTCGTCCTGCTGCTCAACGCGGTGGTCAACGGCTGGTTCGTCTGGCGGTACTTCGAGGAGACCGCGCCCTACCTGCGCGAGGCGCTCCGCCGGGCGATGGCCGGCGACTCCTCCCGGGAGGGGCTGCCCGCCATCGGTGAGCAGGCCGGCGGCCTCCAGATCGCCATCCTGGTCATCGCGACCGCGCTCTGGTTCGCCTACGAGGTGCCGACGACGGCCGCCGGCGGGCAGACCCTGGGCAAGCGGCTGCTGCGCATCCGGGCCGTGCCGGTCGACGCCGACCAGCCGCTCGGCTTCGGCCGGGCCACCCGGCGGTGGAGCACCATGGGCATGCCCACCCTGCTCTGGTTCTGCTGCGGCTTCGGCCTGCTGCTCCAGTTCGTCGACGCGGTCTCCGCGCTCTTCGACCACCCGCTGCGCCAGGCGCTGCACGACAAGCGGGCCCAGACGGTCGTGGTGCGGGTGCCGCGCTCCGACCACGCCGACACCCCCACCGACCCCGAACCCCCGGGAGACACCGCATGACCGACACCGGACGTCACCAGCCCCCGCTGCGGCTGACCCGCGCCGACCTGGACGCCCTGCCGAACTACGTTCCCGGGCGCAGCCCCGCCGACCTGGCCCGCGAGCTGGGCCTGGCCGAGGCGATCAAGCTGGCCAGCAACGAGGTGCCGTACGGGCCGCTGCCCGGGGTGGTCGAGGCGGTCACCGAGGCGGTCACCGGGTCGCACCGCTACCCGGACATGGGCGTGGTGGCGCTGCGCACCGCGCTCGCCGAACGGTACGGCGTGGACCCCGACCGGGTCGCCACCGGCTGCGGGTCGGTGGCGCTGGCCGAGCACCTGGTCCGGGCCACCTGCCTGCCCGGCGACGAGCTGCTCTACTCGTGGCGCTCGTTCGAGGCGTACCCGATCATCGCGGCGACCAGCGGCGCGAGCAGCGTGCGGGTGCCCAACGACGCCGGCCACGGGCACGACCTGGCGGCGATGGCCGCGGCGGTGACCGACCGGACCCGGATGGTGCTGGTCTGCAACCCCAACAACCCCACCGGCACGGCGGTGCACCGGCCGGAGCTGGACCGGTTCCTCGACGCCGTGGGCGACGACGTGCTGGTCGTCATCGACGAGGCGTACCGGGAGTTCGTCACCGACCCGGCGGTGCCGGACGGCCTGACCTACCTGGACCGGCCCAACGTGGTGGTGCTGCGCACCCTGTCCAAGGCGTGGGGGCTGGCCGGGCTGCGGATCGGCTGGCTGGTCGGTGCCCCCGAGGTGGCCGCCGCCGTACGCAAGGTGGTCACCCCGTTCTCCACCAGCACCGCCGCCCAGGCGGGCGCGCTGGCCGCGCTGGCCCAGGCCGACGAGGTGGAGCGACGCTGCGCGCTGGTCGTCGCCGAGCGGGACCGGGTCACCGAGGCGCTGCGCAAGCTCGTCCCCGACGTGCCGACCAGCCAGGCCAACTTCGTCTGGTTGCCACTGGGCGAGCGTGCCGTGGCGTTCGGCCGGGCGTGCGAGACGCGCGGCGTGATCGTGCGGCCGTTCGCCGGGGACGGCGTACGGGTCACCATCGGCACCCCGGCCGAGAACGACGCCTTCCTGGCCGCGGCCGAGGCCGCGCTGTCCTGAGCCGCCGGTCAGGTCCCGGCCAGGCCACGCGCGGGCCGGGGCTCGCCGGATCCGGGTGCCGGCCGGCGGCCGGTCGGGCCGGGGCTCGCCGGGTGCCCGGGATCAGGTCGCGGCGAGCACCACCGGCTCGGCCATCAGGAAGTACGCCTGGTCGTCGTCGTCCGGGTCGGCGCGCTCCCGCAGCCGCTCCACCGCGACGTAACCGCCGGCCGCGTACGCCCGGCCGGGTTTCCAACCGATGCCGTCCCGGCCGGGGGTCATCGGGAACCGGGACCGCTGCGCGCCGGTGACCGGGTCGAGGGTGATCAGTTCCCGTCGTTCGGTCAGCACGTAGAGCCGTCCGGCCTCGGTGGCGAGGACCCGGACCGGCCCCAGGTCGCCGCGCTGCCAGCGCTCCTTGCCGCTGCGCGCCTCCCACCCCTTGAGCACCCCGCCGTCGTCGCCGACGGCCAGCTCGCCGACCAGGGTGGTGTCGGCGGCGTCCAGCGCGGGGGCGGCCATCGGCGCACCCGGGCCGACCTGCCAGCCCCGGCCGCCGGAGCCGTCGTCGGTGCGCAGCCCCCGGCACTGCGACCGGGGGGTGAGGCAACCGACCGGGGTGACGGTGAACCGGGCGGGGGCGTCCGGTGGTCGCCAGCGGGTGGCGACCGTGCCGGTGACCCCGTCCCGGAACTCGACCGCCGTCCGGCCGTCGCAGGAGTCGACGGAGAAGACCTGCCCGGCGGCGGTGGTACCCAGGTCGGTGCGGCAGTCCCGGTCGCCGTCGACCCGCCAGAGCGGCCGCCCGTCGGCGAGGTCGTAACCGCGCGGACCACCCGACCCGGAGACCACCAGGACGGTCCGGCCCGCCGGGGCGGGGGTGACGGAGATCCCGCGCGGATCCCAGACGGTGGCCGCCCCGGTGCGTCGGGCGGGTGGGGCGTCGACCGGCGTCGGCCCGTCGGCCCGCCAGGCGACCCGGCCGGTGAGCGCGTCCAGCGCCACCAGCTTCCCGTCCGACCAGCGGCTGAGCACCGTCGTGCCGGTCGCCAGCACCCCGTCGAGCGAGGCGGGCCAGCGCCGGTACGACCAGAACGGGGTGACCCGGTTGCGGCCGTCGGCGGGCTGGTCGGCGTAGAGCTGACGCTCGGCGGCGTAGACCCGGAGCCGTCCCGCGACCACCAACGGCGCGACCGGCAGCCGGCCCACCACCCCGATCGCCGGGGTGCCCGCCGCCGGGGGTGCGCCCCGGGCGGGCGTGCTGACCTCGGCGGGCGCGAGCACCCGGTAGCCGATGCCGACGACCACCGCGAGGGTGAGCAGCGTGGCGACCGCGACCACGGGTCGCCGTCGCCCTTCTGGGAATCCCATGCCCACCTCCGCCCGGCACCCTACCCAGGCTTCTCTCCGGGTGACCGGTCAGGTCACACCGCGTCGCGTGGACGGCCGTCCCGAATCCCCCGGGCCGGTCGCCACCGGGGGGTGGAGGAGTCGCGGGGCCGACCGCCGGATCCGGGTCAGGCGGCGGTGGCCCGGCCGACACGGTGCACGGTGCCGGCCAGGGCGGTCAGGTCCCGCCGGATCGCGCCCTCCACCGTCCGGGCCGCCAGGCCGCCGAAGAGCAGCGCCACCATCCGGCCGTACGGGGCGGTCGGCACCGCCCGGTGCTCGACGGTGACGGCGGTACGGCCCCGGCGGCGACGCTGCACGGCACGCAGGGTCCAGGTGATCCGGTAGTCCACCCCGATGCCGGGGGAGCTGAGCACCAGCCGGTGCGGCGGCTCGGCGGCCAGCACGACGAACTCCTCCGGCTGGTCGCCGCCGTCCGGCCGGGTGCGGGTCTCCCGCCAGGCGGTGCCCGGGGCGAGCCGCCCGGGGGTGAGCAGCTCGACGGCGCTGACCGTGCAGAGCCAGTCGACGCGGACCGGCAGGTCGGTCAGGAGTGCCCACACGTCGACGGCCGACGCCTCGACGAACTCGGTGACCGCAACCGTCGACATGACACCTCCCGTGTCGTCCACCGTACGGGGGGTGAGCGGTCCCCGGGGGGCCGGTCGGCGAAAATTCCGTCACCGGCGCCCCGGGCGGGGCACCGGTGACCGGTCACTCAGGGGCGGAACAGCCCCTCCCGCACGGCGTCGACGAACGCCGTCCAGCCCGGCGGGCCGATGACCAGGGCCGGACCCGACGGGTCCTTGGAGTCGCGTACCCCGACCACTGCCCGGGTACGGGCGAGATTGTCCGCCACCTCCACACAGAGCCCCTGGTCGTTCGAGCGGCTACTGGTGCGCCACACCGCGCCGACGAGATCGTTCATGCTCGTACCTCCTGTCCACTGGGTCGTGCCACGCCGGCAGACCCCACGTCGCCGACGGGAGGCGGGCGGCGCGGGGTGTGTCGACGGAATCGGTGGAACCAACGCGGCAGGGGACGCTGACGATCGGACAGCCGGTGCGACCGGCGCGAACCGGCGCCGACCGTAGGGCCGGAGCCGGGCGGACCCGAGCGGACCGACAGCACGGCTGGCCAACGAGCAGACCGGCGGACCGGAATCCGGCCGGACCGGTGGTCAGCGGGCGGGCAGGATCCGCCCGGTGACCTCACCGAGGGCGACGGTGGTGCCGTCCGGGCCGGGGGCGGTGGCCCGCAGGGTGACCGTGTCCCCGTCGGCCAGGAAGGTGCGGGCTTCGCCGCCGACGGTCACCGGTTCGGCGCCGCCCCAGGTCAGTTCCAGGAACGAGCCGACCTGCCCACGTTCCGGGCCGGAGACCGTGCCCGAGGCGTACAGGTCGCCGGTGCGCAGGGACGCACCGTTGACGGTCAGGTGGGCCAACTGCTGGGCCGGGGTCCAGTACATGCCGGCGAACGGCGGCTCGGTGACCCGCTCGCCGTTCCACTCGACCGCCAGTCGCAGGTCGAGCCCCAGGTGCGGGGTCTGTCGCAGGTAGTCCTGCACCGGCGGCTCCTGCGTCGGGGCCGGCACGAACGCGTCGGCCAGGGCGTCCAGCGGGGTCACCCAGGCGGAGACGGAGGTGGCGAAGGACTTGCCGAGGAACGGCCCGAGCGGCTGGTACTCCCAGGCCTGGATGTCCCGGGCCGACCAGTCGTTGACCAGCACCACCCCGAAGACGTGGTCGGTGAAGTCGGCGGTGGACACCCGGTCACCCAGCGTGCTCGGCACCCCCACCACGAAGCCCACCTCGGCCTCGATGTCGAGGCGTGCCGACGGGCCGACGGTCGGACCCTGGCCGGAGGGGCGCTGCCCGGTCGGGCGGACGATCGGGGTGCCGGAGACGACCACCGTGCCGGCCCGGCCGTGGTAGCCGATCGGCAGGTGCCGCCAGTTCGGCAGCAGCGGTGGCTGACCGGGACGGAAGATCTGCCCGACGTTGCCGGCGTGGTGTTCCGAGGAGTAGAAGTCGACGTAGTCGGCCACCGCGAACGGCAGCAGCAGCTCGACCTCGGCCAGCGGCACCAGCAGCGGCGCGACGGCGGGCCGGTGTGCCGGGTCGGTGAGCAGCTCGACGAGGCGCTGCCGGACCGCGGTCCACTGCGGGCGGCCCAGCGCCATGAAGTCGTTGAGGGAGGACCGGCCGAACGCCCCGGCGGCGAGCACCAGCCCCGCCGCCTCCGCGCCGGCCAGGTCGAACACCAGATCGGCGACGCGTACCCCGATCCGGGGCGGTCGCCCGTCGTGCCGGAACACCCCGTACGGCAGGTTGGTCACCCCGTACGGCGACCCGTCCACGCCCGGTACCCAGCTCATCGGTCGAATCCCCCGTTCACCAGCCCCAGCCGGATCAGATCGGTCAGTGGTTCCCGGACGCTGCACGAGCCGAACCCGCCCCACAGCCGCCGGTCGGCGTCGCCGGCCGCCCGGACCGGCTCGACCAGCCGTGCCGCGTCGGTGGCGGCGAGCAGGACGGCCACCTCGTCCACCTCGGCCCCGTCGACGGCGGCGAGGGTGGCGGCCAGCACGTTACCGAAGCCATGGTGGGTGAAGCCGGTCTCCGGGTCGAGGTGGCGCACCGCGTGGTGCAGCCCGGCGGTCAGCTTGAACGGCAGGCCCCGGTCCCGGCAGGCGCAGATCACCGCGGCCAGCTCGACCGGGGTGGGGAAGAGTTCGGCGGCCAACCCGCCGGTGCGGAACTTCGCGGCGACCGGCAGGCCGGTGGCGCGGGCCTCGGCGAGGGTGTCCAGTGCGCTGGTCAACCCGAAGGTGAGCGGCAGTTCGGCGTACCAGTCGAGGTCGTCGCGCCGGGTGACCAGGTCGTGCAGCGCGGTCAGGCCGGGCCGGGGGTCCTCGCCGCGGCGGGCGACCGCCACCTCGACCTGCCGGACGGTGGTGCCGGCGGCGTCGAGGCGGGCCAGCGCGGTGGGCAGCCGGTCGAGGCCGGTGTCCCCGATCAGCCCGGTCACGACGCCCCCGGCCAGGCCGTCCAGCTCGCCGGCGGCGACGGCGGAGGCGGGCACCAGCAGCGGGCCCACCAGGTCGGCGTACCAGGAGACGCGGTGTTCGTGGTGCGCGGCGACCGCGTCGGGCAGCGACGCGCTACCGGGTGGGAAGACGGCGGCGTCGTCGACGAGTCCGGCGAGGAGGCGGGGGACCTGCGTTGACACGAGACAAGAATCTACGGGACGCTGTCAAGGAACGGACAGTGCCGTCCGGTTACCGGACGCCGCCGGCCGGATATCGGGACAATACGGGAGGCGACATGCCGTACTACCGCAGCGTCGGCGAGGTGCCCCGCAAGCGGCACACCCAGTTCCGCCAGCCCGACGGCAGCCTCTACACCGAGGAGCTGATGGGCCAGGAGGGCTTCTCCGCCGACTCGTCCCTGCTCTACCACCGGTACCCGCCGACCGCGATCGTCGCCGCCGAGGAGTTCACCCCACCCGGGTACACCCGGCTGCCGAACCTTCCGCTCAAGCCGCGCCACCTGCGCACCCACAAGCTCGACGGCGCGGGGGCCGACCCGGTGCTCGGCCGGCGTCACCTGCTCGCCAACGACGACGTCCGGATCGGGTACGCGCTGGCCGACCGGCCGTCCCCGCTCTACCGCAACGCCACCGGCGACGAGTGCCTCTACGTCGAGGCGGGCACGCTGCGGCTGGAGTCCAGCTTCGGCGCGCTCGACCTGGTCGCCGGCGACTACGCGGTGATCCCCACCTCGACGGTCCACCGGCTGGTCCCCACCGGCGACACCCCGGTCCGGCTGCTGACCATCGAGGCCACCGGGCACATCGGCCCGCCCAAGCGCTACCTCTCGGCGCGCGGCCAGTTCCTGGAACACTCGCCGTACTGCGAGCGGGACGTCCGGGGGCCGGACGCGCCCCTGCTGGTCGACGGCACCGAGGTCGAGGTGCTGGTCCGCCACCGGGCCCGGACGGCCACCGGCACCGCCTGGACCCGGCACGTCTACGCCCACCACCCGTTCGACGTGGTCGGCTGGGACGGGCACCAGTACCCGTGGGCGTTCTCCATCCACGACTTCGAGCCGATCACCGGCCGCCTCCACCAGCCGCCGCCGGTGCACCAGACCTTCGCCGGGCCGAACTTCGTGATCTGCTCGTTCGTGCCCCGCAAGGTCGACTACCACCCGGACGCCATCCCGGTGCCGTACCACCACCACAACGTCGACTCCGACGAGATGCTCTTCTACACCGGCGGCAACTACGAGGCCCGGCGCGGCTCCGGCATCGAGCAGGGCTCGATCTCGCTGCACCCGTCCGGTTTCACCCACGGCCCACAGCCGGGCGCGGCCGAGCGGTCCATCGGCGTCGACTTCTTCGACGAGTTGGCCGTCATGGTCGACACCTTCCGCCCGCTCGACCTCTGCGACGCGGCCGTGGAGTGCGAGGACCCAGGCTACGCCTGGACCTGGAACCGCCGCCCCTGACAGACCGGCACCCTGACCAGCCCGCCGACGGTGCCGCCCCGGTCGGCGGGTGCGGCGCTAGGAGACGCCCGCTCGGGTGCCGGCGACCATGGTGGCCGGCACCGCGACGGCGATCGCGGCCACCAGCGGCCACGGGCTGCCCACCAGGGCGAAGAACAGGAGCAGGGCCGGCCCGGCCGGGACCGCGTACACCGCGAGCGCCAGCGGGCGGTCCTCCCGGCGCAGCACCGGCAGCACCACCCGGCCCAGCCCGGGGACCTGCCTCGCCAGCCGCCAGGCCAGCAGACCGCCCCCGGCCGCCGCCAGCACCGCCACCAGCCGGCTCGCCCCCGCCCCACCGGCGGCCAGGACCGCGACCAGCAGACTGGCCACCAGCGACCAGCCGCAGCCGATCAGGACGAGCCGCCGCAGCCCGGCCCAGACCGGCACCTTCTCCGCCCGGGTCGGGTGCACCGGCGCCAACGCGGCGACCTGTTCCAGCGCCAGCACCCAGCGACGCCGTTCCAGCCGGAGCACCCCCGGGTCGTCCCGCGCCCCGGCCAGCTCCGGGTCGAGCCGCAACGCCTCCCGGTAGGCCCGCTCGGCAAGGTCGAACAGCTCCAGCCGGCCGGCGACCAGGGCCAGCACCAGATGCGCCTGCGGCTCGTCGGGGGCCAGCTCCACCCCACGCCAGGCCGCGTCCAGCGCCGGCTGGCCGTTGCGCGCCTCGGCCAGGATCGCCGCCGCGCTCCGCTGGGCGTACGCGTCGGTCGGCCCGGCCGCCAGAATCCGATCGGCGGTACGCGCCGACTCGGCGTACTCCCCCAGGTCGGCCAGGGCGATGGCCCGGATGACCAGCGCGGCGGTCGGCACCACCGCCGGGGCTTCCCCGGGCGGACCGGAACCGACCGCCGGCCCGGGCCGGCTCGACGGCGGGCCGGGCGGTCCCACCGGCTGCGATCCCCCCGGCGAGCCCGGCAGCTCCGACGGGGCCGCCGGGGCCGCCGGGGCCGGCGGTATTGGCGATCCGGATGGGGGCGGCGGGGCGAATGCCGCCGATGCTTCCGGCGGATCCGGCGGGCCGCCGATCGCCGCACCGGCGGCGGCGATCGCCGCACCGGGCCGACCGGCGGCGAGGTGCAGCCGGGCCAGCAACGTCAGCGCGGACGGGTCGGCCGGGGCCAGCGCGAGCGCGAAGCCCAGCTCCTCGGCGGCCTCGTCGTAACGGCCCAGCTCGGCCAGCAGTTGGGACCGCTGCCGGTAGCCGTCGAGGGGCGATTCGTCGTCGGTCATCGCGGCCCTACCCGGCCGCCGCGTCGTAGACCAGGGCCACCGCGATGCCGGCCAGGCCCTCGCCGCGCCCGGTGAAGCCGAGGCCGTCGCTGGTGGCCGCGGTGACGGTGACCGGTGCGCCGACCGCCGCGGAGAGCACCTGCTGCGCCTCGTCGCGTCGCGGCCCGATCCGGGGCCGGTTGCCGACCACCTGCACCGAGACGTTGCCGATGGCGAACCCGGCCGCGCGGACCCGGCGGGCGGACTCGGTGAGCAGCGTCACCCCGGAGGCGGCGGCCCACTCCGGCTCGTCGACCCCGAAGTTCGCCCCGAGGTCGCCGAGCCCGGCCGCGGAGAGCAACGCGTTGCAGGCGGCGTGCGCGACCACGTCGGCATCGGAGTGCCCGGCCAGGCCGTCCTCGCCGGGCCAGTGCAGGCCGGCCAGCCAGCACGGCCGGCCGGCGGCGAAGGCGTGGATGTCGGTGCCGACGGCGACCCTGGGAACGATCATGAATCGAGGGTACGCGTCAATGCCCCGCGGCCAGCAGCTGCTCGGCCAGGGTCAGATCGAACGGGCGGGTGACCTTCAACGCGTACTCGGAGCCGGGGACGCAGAACACCGGCACGCCCTGCTGCTCGACCAGGCCGGCGTCGTCGGTGAGCGGATCACCGGCGGCGGCGTGCGCGGCGGCCAGCACCTCCCGACGGAACCCCTGCGGGGTCTGCACGGCCCGCAGGGCGGACCGGTCGACGGTGCCGAGGACGACGCCGTCGGCGTCCACCTCCTTGATCGTGTCGACCACGGGCAGCACCGGGATGACCGCCTGGTGACCGGCCCGGACCGCCGCCGCCACCGCCTCCACCAGCGCGGACGGGGTGAGCGCGCGGGCCGCGTCGTGCACCAGCACGATGGCCGGACCGGGGGGCACCGCGGCCAGGGCGTTCGCCACCGACGCCTGCCGTTCGGCGCCGCCCGCCACGACCAGGACCGGGGCCACCGGGTCCAGCAGCCGCCGGACCGCGTCGACCTCGGCGGCCGGCGCGGCCACCACCACGGTGTGCACCGACGGCGCGGCGGCGATCCGGCGTACCGCGTGCACCAGCAGGGGCTCGCCGCCGAGCAGCCGCAGCGCCTTGGGGCCGCCCGGACCGAGGCGTACCCCGGCACCGGCCGCAGGAACGAGGACCGCGACGTCACCGCGCGGATTGAGCTGCGCGGTCACGTCGCGGTCCTCGGGAATCTTCGCTACAGGGTCGGGACGACGATGCGGTCGGATCAGGCCTCGGTGAGGACCTTGTCGAGCAGCGTCTCCGCCTCGTCCTTGGTGCTCTTCTCCGCCAGCGCGACCTCGCCGACGAGAATGTCGCGGGCCTTGGCGAGCATGCGCTTCTCACCCGCGGAGAGGCCCCGCTCCCGCTCCCGGCGCCACAGGTCACGCACGACCTCGGCGACCTTCAGCGGGTTGCCGGAGGCCAGCTTCTCCAGATTCGCCTTGTAACGCCGCGACCAGTTGGTCGGCTCCTCGGTGTGCGGTGCGCGGAGCACGTCGAAGACCTTGCCCAGGCCTTCTTCGCCGACCACCTCACGCACACCCACGATCTCGGCGTTCTCGGCGGGCACCCGAACCGTCAGGTCACCCTGCGCGACCCTCAAGACCAGGTACTCCCTGGGCTCGCCCTTGATGACCCGAGTCTCGATTGCCTCGATGAGTGCGGCCCCGTGGTGGGGGTAAACAACGGTCTCGCCGACGCTGAAAACCATAGGTTCGAAACCCCTTTCGCTGTGTCTAGGGTAACACGCTCAGGCACCAATGTCCCGCTGCCGTCCTGACCGTTGGCGCAGCTCAGGGGCCCTGTGAGAGGTCTTTCTTCAGCTTGACAGGCGGCCAAACCAATGGTTCAAACACGCTCCGTGAGCAGCGGATGACACCCCGGCACGGGTGATCGGAGCGTGGATTTCTCGGGCTATGCGCTCCTCCCATGGTAGCCCGGCGGCGTCCCGGCCGCCCAGGTCTGGCGGCAGGAGGGTACGTGCGGGACGCTGGAGGGGCACCGCACACCGCTCGCCGCACCACTCACCGGGGGTCCGATGGGCATGCCTGACGCAGAGGGCCACGGCCCATCCGACGGCCTACCCGGCCTCCCACCGGAGTGGGGTCGGGTGGTCGTGCCGGACGACGCGTCCGCGCTCGCCGACGAGGCCGCCCAGCTCCGACGCGAGCTGCGCCGCCGCGCCTCGGCCGCCCGGTGGCGACGGCTGGGGCTGACCGGGCACCCGGACGGCCGGCCACCGCTCGGGCTACCCCTGCTGATCCTCCTGGTGGCGGTGCTCGCCACCGCCGCCGGCCTGGTCACCGTCACCTGGCCCCGGTCGTCCCGGGGCACCGACCGGCCCACCGTGCTGCCACAGTCGACCACGCCGGTCCCGCTGGTCGGGCGGTCGCTGCCCGCGCTCGACCTGGTCGATGCCGACCAGACCCCGGTGCCGTTGCGCGGCCTGCTACCCGCGATGATCATTTTGGTGGACAGCTGCGCCTGCGCCGCCCAGCTGGCCGCCGCCGCCGGTGCCGCGCCCGATGGCGTCCAGGTGGTCAGCGTGGCCGGCGGACGCGAGGTCACCCCCGCCCCACCGGTCGGTGGCCGGGTCCGCGCCCTCGCCGACCCCACCGGCGAACTCCGCGCCGCGGTGCACCTGCCCGCCCGGCCCGGTGCCGCCCCGGCGTTGCTGGTGGACCGCGCCGGCACGGTGGTCCGGGTCCTGCCCGAGCTGGGTGGCACCGCCGACTACCGGGAAGACCTGGCCCGGCTCGCCGGCTGACCCGGCCGGCCCGCCACGGCGTCGCTCAGGGCAGCGCGACGACCTGCGCCTCCAGCTCCACCGGCCCCGGCCCCACCGCCGAGAACTCCAACCGGGTACGCCCGTCCGGCCCGGTCAGCTCCCACGCGACCAGCTCACCGTCGCAGTCGGCCTGTCGCCGGTGTGGCGGATCGTCGTGCAGGACCGAGACCAGCAGTGTCCCGTCGCCCGAGCAGCGGTACTGGAGGAGGTGCCGCGCGCCGTCGGCCGCCGACTCCCGGCGGACCGGCACGCCACCGGACCCCAGGGTCATCCGTTCCCGCCACTGGGTGTCGGTGAACGTCGGCAGGCCCACGTCCGGGTCACCGGACCCACCGGCCAGCTCCGTCGACTCCAGCACCCGCCCGGTCCGGAGGTCGACCACCACCACCCGTCGGGTCGCCTCCACACCGGCCGACGGCCTCGGCGTCACCGCCCGTACCGCCCCGGCGGGGGCGGTCGTCGGAGCGGTCGCCGACCACCACCAACCGCCGGTGAGCAGCGCGACCAGGGCCGCGCCGGCCAGTACCGCACCGCGCAGCCGGTCCCCACCGCCCACCTCGACCCCCACCCGGCGAGGGTAACCAGGAGCCGGCGACGACGCGCGGCGCAGCGCCGACCCCGGCCACCCCGACCAGGCACTTCATCCCGACCGGGTGCCTACGCACACAGCCCGCGCAGCCCCGTCGACGGCCTCCAGGGGCCGCGCAGCCTGCCGCACGGCCCCTCCGGAGGCCGACACGACCCACGGAAGCCGCGTGGCGCAGGGCGGCCGGCGTGGCGGATCAGGACCGGCGTTCGAGCAGGGCGGCGTAGAGGGTGAGCCCCGGGCCGAAGGCGAGCAGCACGATCCTGCGGGGCGGCACCGCCGCCCGGAGCAACCGGTCCAGGATCAGCAGCACCGTCGGCGACGAGCAGTTGCCGTGCTGGTCGAGGACCGTCCGGGAGGTCGTCAGCGCGTCGGCGGGCAGCGCCAGCTCCCGCTCCACCACCTGCAGGATGCGCGGTCCGCCCGGATGCACCGCCCAGCCGTCCACCTCGTCGATCGTCGTGCCGTGCCGGGCCAGCAGGTCGGCGGTCAGCCCCCGGACGTGCGTCGAGAGCACCTGCGGCACCTTCGGCGACAGGCCCATCCGGAAACCGGTGTCGGTGACGTCCCAGGTCATGTGGTCGGCGGTCGAGGTGTCGGTGACCGAGGCGACCTCGCGCAGCGCGTACCCCGCCGTGCCGGCCCCCGCCTCCGGGACCACCACGGCGGCCACCGCGGCGTCGGAGAAGAGGGCGTGCGAGATGATCTGCTGGGTGTCCATCCGGGCCGATGCGGGCTGGATGTGCAGGCTGGTCAGTTCGGCGCAGAGCAGCAGCGCCGGCCGGCCCCGCGCCGCCACGAAGTCGCTCGCCGCACCCAACCCCGGCAGGGCGGCGTAACAGCCCATGTGCCCGACGAACATCCGTTGGGTGTCCGGGGCCATGCCCAGGTCCCGGGCGAGCAGGATGTCCAGCCCGGGGGTGGCGTAGCCGGTGCAGGAACAGACCACGAACAGCCCCAGGTCACCCGCCGCGAGCCCGGCTGCGGTCAACGCCCGGCCCACCGCCTCCTTGCCCAGCGGCAACGCCTCCACCTGGTAGCGCCGCATCCGCCGTTCGGTCGGCCAGTCGGAGACGTCCTCCAGCAGCGGGTTGACCGCCGCCTGCCGACGGGACACCCCCGAGTTGGCGAAGATCCGCTCGGCCAGCGCGTGGGTGGTGCCCGAGAAGTGCTTCGCGAAGTGACCCGTCCACAGCTCGTCCTGGCTGGCGCCGGGCGGGTGGGCCGTCCCCAACCCCGCGATCAACGGCACGGCCATCCGTCCCCACCTCTCGTCCACACTGCCCGTCCGGCGGTCGCCCCGACCTCCGTCACCCTCACCAACGAGGGGCCGTTCCGTCCCGGTCCGGGTCGCCCCCGAGCACCGCCACCCCGAGCCAGTCGGCGCACACGTCCGACGTCGCCGGGTGCAGCGAGCCGCAGCGGGCGTCCCGGTAGAGCCGTTCCAGCGGGTGCCCCCGACGCGTCGCCGAGGTGCCGGCCGCCTCCAGCATGGACGCCGCCACCTCTGCCGCCGTACTGCCGGCGAGCAGCTTCGCCCGCCACACCCACCGGTTCGTCTCGGCGTCGCCGGGGGCGTCGTCGACCCGGCGGGCCGCCTCGGCCACCACGAGCTCCGCCGCCGCCACCGCCGCGTCCGCCCGGCCGAGCCGGGCACGCACCGCCGGCAGGCCACCCAGCTCCCGGGCATTGAGGTGCTCGGCGGCGGCGTCCACCGCCGACCGGGCCACCCCCACGTAGACGGCGGCATAGCTGGCCACCAGCCAGTGCGGCATGAGCTGGGCGACCACCAGCGCCAACCCCTCCACCCCGCCGAGCAGCCGGTCCGCCGGCACGGTCACGTCCAGGTGCAGGTCGTGCGAGGAGGTGGCCCGCATGCCCAGGGCGTCCCAGGTCGGTTCCATCGTCACCCCCTCCCCGGCGGGCACCAGGAACTGGGAGACCACCGACGGGTCGGCGGCGCTGCGGGCGGCCACCAGGTAGCCGTCGGCATGACCGGCGCCGGAGCAGAACGTCTTGCTCCCCTTGATCCGAAAGCCGCCGTCGACCGGTTCGTAGACCGTGCTGAGCCGGGACAACCGGGCACCCGCGCCGCGTTCGCTCATCGCCACCGCGTACCAGGCGCCCCCGGCCGCCGCCCGGAGCAGCCGGTCCCGGGCGGCCAGCGCCTCGTCCGGTACGCCCAACGCCTCGGCCAACTCCTCGGTGACCGCCCCGAGCGCGCCGGTGACCGAGGCGTGCATGTTGAACACCAGCGCGGTCGCGCCGTTGCCCCGGGCCAGCTCGGTGGCGACCGCCGCGTACCCGGCGAAGGTGGCTTCCGCGCCACCCAGCCCGGCCGGGACCATCAGCCCGAAGAGTCCCGACGCCCGCAGGTCGGCGAAGTCGTCGACCGGGAACGTGCCGTCCCGGTCGTGTCCGGCCGCCCGCGCGGCGAACCTCGGCGCCAACCGGCGGGCCGCCGCCACCGCGTCCACAGTCATCCGTTCCCCTTCCTGGGACTTCCTGGTACCCCGAAGCTGGCCGGCTACCCGCGCCGGACGCCGCGGCCCTGGTAGAGCACCGCGGTCGACCAGGTCGGCCGGATCCGGGGGGCCCGTCCCCGCCCGCCGGGGCCGGCACCGCCGGTGCCGCGTCGCACCAGCCAGCCCACCGTTGCCGGCAGCGACGGCCGGATGCCCCGCACCCGCAGGTCGACGCCGTGCCGGGCGCACTCGGCGACCAGCTCCCGGTCGTCCACGAACAACCGTGGGTCGTGGATGCCCCGGGGCACGGTGGGCAGCCGCTCGCCCAGCTCCACCGCGACCAGCCGGGCCAGCACGGTGTCGTTCAGGGTGTCCAGCACGAGCAGTCCACCGGGGCGCAGCAGGCGGCACGCCTCGGCGACCGTCGCCCGCCAGTCCGGCACGTGTTCCAGCAGTTCGCCGGCCGCCACCACGTCGGCGCAACCGTCCGCGAGCGGCACCGCCGTGGCGTCACCGGCGAGCACTGTCACCCCGTGCGCCGCCGCCTGCACCAGGGCGGACCGGGTGAGGTCCACCCCGACGTGGCGGTAGCCCCGGCCGGCCAGGTGGGGGGCCATCAGCCCGGCACCGCAGCCCAGGTCGACCAGCACCGCGTCGGGCCGGGCCGCCGGCGGCACCAGGGCGGCGCGGGCGCGGGCCAGCCAGTGCAGCATCGCGAACGCGCCGTCGGGCCGCCACCACTCCCCGGCCAGGTCGTCGTACTGGCGGGGGTCGTTGGGGGGCAGCACCCGGACACCGCTGGAGACCGCACCGTCACGCATGGCACCGAGCGTGGCACGACCGGCCGGTAACGACCAGACTTCCCATATGTCGCGGAGGGTGTTAGGGCTGGTCAGGGCGAGTCATCCGGAGCCCGGCCTGGCGGTGACCACGGTGGCCGGGCTGCTCGCCGTCGGCGTCGGCCACCGTCCGGCCGGGACGGTCGCCGTGGTACTCACCGTGCTGGCCAGCCAGCTGGCCGTCGGGTGGACCAACGACGCGGTGGACGCCGGGCGGGACGCCACGGTGGGCCGGGCCGACAAGCCGGTCGCCGCCGGGGCGGTGAGCCGCCGTACGGTGGCGGTGGCCGCCGGGCTGGCCGCGCTCGCCACCCCGCTGCTGGCGCTGACCACCAACCCGGTCGCCGCGTTCTGGTACACCGTCGGCCTGATCTCGGCGCTGCTCTACGACTGGCCGTTGAAGTCCACCCCGGTCTCGGTGCTGCCGTACGCGGTCTCCTTCGGCACGCTGCCCGCCTTCGTGGTGCTCGCCCTGCCGGGGGCACCCGCACCGCCGGTCTGGCTGGTCGTCGCGGGGGCCTGCCTGGGCGCCGGCGCGCACTTCGCCAACGTGCTGCCCGACCTGGCCGACGACGCCCGCACCGGGGTACGCGGGCTGCCGCACCTGCTCGGTGCCACCGGAAGCCGGCTGGCCGCCGCCGGGCTGCTGCTCGCCGCCACCGTCGCCCTGGTCGTCGGGCCACCCGGGCCGCCGTCGTGGGTCGGCTGGTCGGCCGTCGCGGCCGCCGTCGCGGTGCCGGCCGTCGGCTGGTACGCGGGACGCGGCGCCACCCGGGGCGGGGGCCGCTCGGTGGCCGCCTTCCGGGCCGTGCTGGTGGTGGCCCTGATCGATGTGGTCCTGCTGGTGGCGAGCGGTCGGGTGGTCTGACCGGCACCCGCGCGGGTGGCGGCACCGGGTCCGTGTGCGGCCCTCGATCAGCTCCAACTACCCTGGAGCGCGGTCTGCGCGGGTATGACCACCCCGTGCCCGGGGGATGATCCGCACCGGGTGGGGATCGTGACGAGGAGGACCGACGTGACGCGCTCGATCAGGGGTTCCCGGCGGGCCGCCCTGCTGCTGCCCGGCCTGGCGGCGACCGCCCTGCTGGCGACGGGCTGCGGGGCGGGCCAGGTGTCCGAGACCGCCAACAAGCAGCCGTCGGTCCAGGGCGTCAACGTCCAGACGCCGGACAACGCGTACAAGGTGCGCGGCCTCTACGTCGAGTACCCCGGCGAGGACGGCTTCGCCGCCGGTGGGAACGCCGCGATCAACACGGTGATCTACAACGACACGCGGGATCCGGTCACCGTCACCGTCACCACCGACAGCGCCCGGCAGATCGTGCTCACCGGCACGGCCGGCGCGTCGGCCTCCGCCTCCCCGTCGGAGGGTGCCTCCCCGTCGGGCAGCGCCTCCCCGTCCGAGGGCGCTTCGCCGTCCGGCAGCGCCTCCCCGTCCGAGGGTGCCTCCCCGTCGGGCAGCGCTTCGCCGTCGGAGGGCGCTTCGCCGTCGGAGGGTGGCGGTCCGTCCGCACCGGCCGGTGAGCCGGCCCGGATCGAGATCCCGGCGCTCGGTTACGTCCTGCTCAACGTGCAGAGCGGGCGACACCTCCAGCTCGTCGGGTTGAACGAGGAGCTGCGCAGCGGCCAGCAGGTCGACCTGACCTTCGACTTCGGTGGCGGTCGTACCGTCAGCACCCCGGTCCCGGTCGGCGTGCCGCTGAGCCCGGGCGCCCCGGCCTCGCCGATCGTGCACCGCGAGGGCGGCGAGGAGAGCGGCCAGGAGGGCACCTCCGGCCACGGCGGCTGAACCAGCGGCAATCCTGTGTACCGACGACACCGTCGGCGTGGTGACCACCACGCCGACGGTGTTTTCGTCACCGGTGGGGGTTAGCGTCCTGGGGTGACCACCTCCCGATCCACGCCCGCCCGCGGCGCGTCCGGCGTGTCCCGGGGCCGGGCCGCCCGTGAGCCCCGTCCCGCCTACGAGTGCGACGCCTGCGGCCACCAACCGCCCAAGTGGGTGGGGCGCTGCCCGGAGTGCGGCGAGTGGGGTTCCGTGGTCGAGTCCACGGTCACCGGGCCGGTCGTCTCCGGCCGGGTGGTCAGCTCCCGGATGCCGGCCGAGCCGGCCCGGCCGATCGCCACCATCAGCGCCGCGCCGGCCCGGGCCCGTCCCACCGGGGTCAGCGAACTCGACCGGGTCCTCGGCGGCGGGCTGGTGCCCGGCGCGGTGGTCCTGCTGGCCGGCGAGCCGGGCGTGGGCAAGTCCACCCTGCTGCTCGACGTCGCACAGCAGTGGGCGGCCACCGCCGGCAGCCCGTCGCTGGTGGTCAGCGGCGAGGAGTCGGTCAGCCAGGTCCGGCTGCGTGCCGAGCGGATGGGCGCCCTGCACGAGCAGCTCTGGCTGGCCGCCGAGAGCGACCTGAGCGCCGTGCTGGGCCACCTCGACGCGGTCAAGCCGGGCCTGCTGGTCCTCGACTCGGTGCAGACCATCTCCACCACCGGCACCGAGGGGGTGCAGGGCGGGGTGACCCAGGTCCGGGCCGTCACCGCCGCCCTGGTCGCGGTCGCCAAGGAGCGCGGCATCGCCACCGTGCTGGTCGGCCACGTCACCAAGGACGGTCAGGTGGCCGGTCCCCGGGTGTTGGAGCACCTGGTCGACGTGGTGCTGCACTTCGAGGGCGACAAGCACTCCTCGCTACGGATGGTGCGGGGGGTCAAGAACCGGTTCGGCGCGGCCGACGAGGTGGGCTGCTTCGAGATGCACGAGGGGGGCATCAGCAGCCTGGCCGACCCGTCCGGGCTCTTCCTCACCCGCTACTCCGAGCCGGTGCCGGGCACCTGTGTCACCGTCGCGATGGAGGGGCGGCGGGCGTTGCTGACCGAGGTGCAGGCGCTGATCGGGGCGACGGTGGCCGGCTCGCCGAGGCGTACCGTGTCCGGGCTCGACAGTGCCCGGCTGGCCATGGTGCTGGCGGTGCTCCAGCGCCGCACGGAACGGCTCACCCTCCACGACCGGGAGGTCTTCGCGGCCACCGTCGGCGGGATCCGGGTGGTCGAGCCGGCCGCCGACCTCGCGGTCGCCCTGGCGGTCGCCTCCGGCGGGCTCAACCTGGCCATCGCGCCGCACCTGGTGGCGATCGGCGAGGTCGGGCTGACCGGTGAGGTACGCCGGGTCGGCGCGGTCCCCCGCCGGCTGGCCGAAGCGGCCCGGCTCGGCTTCCGGGTGGCCCTGGTGCCACCCGGTTGCGGCCCCGACAGCACCGGTGCCGGCCCGGACCGGATGCAGGTGACCGAGGTCACGGACGTGCGATCCGCGCTCCAGGCGGTCGCCCGGGCCTCTGCGGAGTGAATCCGGGTGGCGAAGCGCACGGACCGATCGGGCCATACCGAGCAAAGTCCGTCACGGCCTGGCGGGTGGGAAGAATCCGACGCCGCGACACATCACAGTAACCACGGGAGCACCCACCGCAGGGCAGTCCGTAGACTGTGCACGTGCCGACCGACCGCGACGCCGCCAAGCCTGCCGGCGCGACGCCCCACACCCGCGCCGCAGCCGTGGGTTCGCCCGCCCGTCCGATCAGCGTGAGCGTGACCGGAGCGACCGGCAGCGCCGGTGATCCGCTGCGGGCCAATCTCGCCCTGATGGCACCGGGCACCGCGCTGCGTGACGGGCTCGAACGCATCCTGCGCGGCCGTACGGGTGCGCTGATCGTCCTCGGCTACGACAAGGTCGTGGACGGGATCTGCACCGGCGGCTTCCCGATGGACGTCGAGTTCTCCGCCACCCGGGTCCGGGAGCTGTGCAAGATGGACGGCGCGGTGGTGCTCTCCAGCGACGGCACCCGGATCGTCCAGGCCGGCGTGCACCTGATGCCCGACCCGTCCATCCCCACCGAGGAGTCCGGCACCCGGCACCGCACCGCCGAGCGGGTGGCCCGGCAGACCGGCTATCCGGTCATCTCGGTCAGCCAGTCGATGCGGATCATCAGCCTCTACGTCAACGGGCAGCGACACGTGCTGGACGACTCGGCGGCGATCCTCTCCCGGGCCAACCAGGCCCTGGCCACGCTGGAGCGCTACAAGCTCCGCCTCGACGAGGTCTCCGGCACCCTCTCCGCGCTGGAGATCGAGGATCTGGTCACCGTCCGGGACGCGGTCGCCGTGGTGCAGCGGCTGGAGATGGTCCGCCGGATCGCCGACGAGATCGCCGGGTACGTGGTCGAGCTGGGCACCGACGGCCGGCTGCTCGCCCTCCAGCTCGACGAGTTGATGGCCGGCGTCGACGCCGACCGTACCCTGGTCATCCGGGACTACCTGCCCACCGGCCGCAAGTCGCGCACCCTCGACGAGGCCCTGGTCGAGCTGGACCTGCTCGGCGCGACCGAGCTGATCGACCTGGTCGCGGTCGCCAAGGCGATCGGCTACCCGGCCGCCTCCGACGCGCTCGACGCGGCGGTCAGCCCGCGCGGGTTCCGGCTGCTGGCCAAGGTGCCCCGGCTGCCGGCGGCGATCGTCGACCGGCTGGTGCTGCACTTCGGCAGCCTCCAGCGGCTGCTCGGCGCCACCGTGGAGGACCTCCAGGCCGTCGAGGGGGTCGGTGACGCGCGGGCCCGGGGCGTCCGGGAAGGGCTCTCCCGGCTGGCCGAGGCATCCATCCTGGAACGCTACGTCTGACCGGCGACGGGTCGTCGACCCGACCGGGGCGGGTCAGCCGACGACGACCAACTTGACCGGCTCACTCAGCTTGGTGCCCACCCGGGCGAAGACCTGGTAGTTGCCGGCCGGCGGCAGTGGACCCGAGGCCACCCCCTGGCTGCACCGGCTGGCGTCCATGCCGTTCCAGGTGAGTTGGTAGGAGCGTTCGAAACCAGGGGTGAAGGACTGCACGTCGGAGCCCTTGCCGGTGCCGCAGGTGTCCGACGACCAGACCTTCTCCGCGCCGGACTTGATGAACAACTCCTGCACGTCGGCGCCGACGTCCCGGCTGCAGGTCCGCCCGGACTTGTTCCGGACCTTGAGGCTGAGGTCCACCGGGGCACCCCGCCGGACCTCGGACGGGAGCGCCACCGGGGTCACCGCGATCTCGCTGTCGGTGCAGGTGCCGTCGTCCACCCCGGCCGGGTTGACCGGCGGTGCGGGCGGATCGGCCGGCGGCGTGGTGCTCGTACCCGACTCGGTGCCCGGCCCGGCCGACGAGTCCGGCGCGTCGGACGGCCCCGGCGGCGACGCGGACCCGGAGGCCGTCGGCGACGGACCACCCGCCGCGGGAGCCGACGACGAGGCACCGGCATCCGGTGTGGTGCTGGTGTCCGCCGACCTGGTGCACGAGTAGAGCAGGACAATCAAGAACAGAAGCCCCGCTCCGAGTACGACGGCACGACGCCGCCAGTACACGGCGGATGGCAGGGGACCGACCGTCAGACGCATGATGCCCCCACCGTAGCGGCGCGACGCACGAGGACCGACCACGACTCGCCGGACGTCCACCGCCGGGCCGCAAACAACACTCCACACACGACGGTCGAGCGGAGCACGCCCCGGTCCGGCCGCCACCGTCCACCGCGACCCCGACCCGGCACAGCCGGCGCACCGCGACGCGGAACCGGCACAGCCGGCGCACCGCGTCCCCGCCGGTCGTCGTCCGTCCCGCCCGCACCGGGCCGTCCCCGCACCGCGGGTGTCACCGTCGCGGGCCGGTGGATCACAGGTAGACCTTGCGCTGGTAGACCGCGTGCGCGCCGGCCACCCGGTCGAGGAAGAGCAGCCCGGCGCAGTGGTCGATCTCGTGTTGCAGGGCGCGGGCCTCGAAGCCGTCGGTGACCAGCCGGACCGGCGCACCGCTACCGGGCAACGCCCCCTCGACCACCAGCCGGCTGGCCCGCTTCACGTCGCCGGTCAGGTCGGGCACCGACATGCAGCCCTCCCGGCCCGGCTTCCACCGGCTCGCCTCCACCACCCGGGCGTTGCAGAGCACGAACGTGCCGTGCACCGTCACCGCCTTCGGATGGCCGGTCACGTCCACCGCGAACACCTGCGCGCCCACCCCCACCTGCGGCGCCGCCAGACCCACGCACCCGGGCGAGACCCGCATGGTGGCCACCAGGTCGGCCGCGAGCCGGACGGTCTCCGCGGCCGTCGGGTCCACCTCCGGCCCCGGCCGACTCAGCACCTGCTCGGGGGCACAGACCACCCGGCGCACCTCCCCCGGCACGCCCAGCGCCGCCGGGGTCCAGCCGCCGAGCCCCACGGGCGGCGCCCCACTCACGGATTCCCCCTGGTGGGCGACTGCGGGGCTCGCAAACCCGGCTCACTCCTCGCGCTCCACGGATTCCCCCCGGTGAGCGACTGCGGGGCTCGCAAACCCGCTTCGCTCCTCGCGTTCACAGCAGCTCCGGGTCGGCGGGGCGCAGGGACACCCCGACGCCCAGGTCGGTGGCGACCTCGGAGAGCCGGCCGGTCAACCCGGCGGCGCTGCCGGGAGGCAGGTCCACCTCGGCCACCACCACGTAGAGCGGGCCGGCCAGCCGGGTGCTCAGGTCCGTCACGTTGCCGCCGGCCTCGGCGATCACCCGGGTCATCGCCGCCACGATGCCCATCCGGTCCGCGCCGTGCACCGCCAGCACGTACGGCTCACCCGTCGGGGCCGCAGCGCCGTCCGGAGTGACCGCGCGTACGGTGGCCAGCAGTTGACCGTCGGCGGCCAGCGGTGTCAGGGCGGCCTCGACCTCGGCGGCGGCCGGACCCACACAGATCAACGTCATGGCGAAGTGACCGCGTAGCCGGGTCATGGTGGAGTCGGTGAGGTTCGCGCCGAGCCCGGCGAGCACCTCGGCGACGTCGGCCACGATGCCGGGCCGGTCCCGACCGATGACGGTGATCGCGAGCTCGCTCATCCGGGCATTCTGCCCGATCCACCCGACGGCCCGGCGACGCCCCGCCCGGCCCGCCCATCCAGCGGGAAGTCGTCGCGTGACATCATCGTCGACGCGATGACTGAACAGACCTTCACCACCCTGGTCAGCCGGTGGTACGTGCAGAACGCCCGTGACCTGCCCTGGCGGGTGCCGGGGATCGGGGCCTGGCCGATCCTGGTCAGCGAGGTCATGCTCCAGCAGACGCCGGTGGTGCGGGTCCTGCCCGCCTGGCACGCCTGGCTCGCCCGCTGGCCCGATCCCGCCGCCCTCGCCGCCGACACCCAGGCCGAGGCGATCAGGATGTGGGGCCGGCTCGGCTACCCCCGCCGGGCGGTACGGCTGCGCGACTGCGCGGTGGCGATCGTGGAACGGCACGGCGGGCGGGTGCCCGACCAGTTGGAGCAGTTGCTGGCGCTGCCCGGGGTCGGGACGTACACGGCGCGGGCGGTCGCCGCGTTCGCGTTCGGTCAGCGGCACCCGGTGGTCGACACGAACGTCCGGCGGGTCGTCTCCCGGGCCGTCGCCGGGGAACCGGACGCCGGGCCGGCCACCACCCCGGCCGACCTGGTCGCCTGTGCGGAGCTGCTGCCGACCGAGCCGAGTGCCGCCGCGCTGGCCAGCGCCGCCTTCATGGAACTCGGCGCGATCGTCTGCACCGCCCGCTCCCCGCGCTGCCCGGTCTGCCCGGTCGAGTCGGTCTGTGCCTGGCGGGCCTCCGGTCAGGTGGCGCCGAGCGGCCCGACCCGCAAGACCCAGCGGTACGCCGGCACCGACCGTCAGGTGCGGGGGCTGCTGCTGGAGGTCCTCCGGGACACCACCGGCCCGGTGCCGCACCAGCGGCTCGACCAGGTATGGCACGACGACGTGCAGCGGGCCCGGGCGCTGGCCGGGCTGGTGAAGGACGGCCTGGTCGAACCGGTCGGCGAGGAGAACTTCCGGCTCGTCGGCGACGGCCCCGCCGTTCAGCCGCTCCCCGGCTGACCCGCAGGCACCGGCGGCGGGTGCCGTTGACGGCGATCGGGCGTGCCCGCCGGACCACCGGTGCGACCGACCACCGGCTCGGCACGGTCCGCACGGCACACGGCATAAACGAACGGGCGACGGCCCGGTGGCTCGCGCCACCGGGCCGTCGCCCTGGTGCTCTGTCCTGCCTACTCGCCTGCGGCGGCGGTGCCACCGAGGTCGGCCGGAACGGCGTCCGGCACCGCGGCCGGACGGTCGGAGCCGTGGAAGACCAGCTTCGACTTGTCGATGTCCTCCGGGTCTCCCTCGCAGTCCACCACCACGATCTGACCCGGGGTCAGGTCGTTGAACAGGATCCGCTCGGAGAGGTTGTCCTCGATGTCGCGCTGGATCGTCCGACGCAGCGGACGGGCGCCCAGCACCGGGTCGAAGCCCTTCTTGGACAGGTACTTCTTGGCGTTTTCGGTCAGCTCCAGGCCCATGTCCTTGTTGCGGAGCTGGCCCTCGATCCGCTGGATCATGATGTCCACGATCGAGAGGATCTCGTTCTGGCGCAGCTGGTGGAAGACGATGGTGTCGTCGATCCGGTTCAGGAACTCGGGCCGGAAGTGCTGCTTCAGCTCGTCGTTGACCTTCTGCTTCATCCGGTCGTAGGTGGACTCGGAGTCCTCCGACTGCTGGAAGCCCAGCGACACCGCCTTGGCCACGTCCCGGGTGCCCAGGTTGGTGGTCAGAATGATGACCGTGTTCTTGAAGTCCACGATCCGGCCCTGACCGTCGGTCAACCGACCGTCCTCCAGGATCTGGAGCAGGGTGTTGAACACGTCCGGGTGGGCCTTCTCGATCTCGTCGAAGAGCACCACCGAGAACGGCCGACGGCGGACCTTCTCGGTCAGCTGCCCGCCCTCGTCGTAACCGACGTAGCCGGGAGGGGCACCGACCAGGCGGGACACCGTGTACCGGTCGTGGAACTCGGACATGTCCAGCTGGATCAGCGCGTCCTCGCTGCCGAACAGGAACTCGGCGAGCGCCTTGGACAGCTCGGTCTTACCGACACCGGACGGGCCGGCGAAGATGAACGAGCCGGACGGCCGCTTCGGGTCCTTCAGGCCGGCCCGGGTACGCCGGATCGCCTTCGAGACCGCCTTGACCGCGTCCTCCTGGCCGATGACGCGCTTGTGCAGCTCGTCTTCCATCCGCAGCAGCCGGGAGGTCTCCTCCTCGGTCAGCTTGTAGACCGGGATGCCGGTCCAGTTGCCGAGCACCTCGGCGATCTGCTCGTCGTCGACCTCGCTGACGACGTCCAGGTCACCGGCCTTCCACTCCTTCTCCCGCTGCGCCTTCTGCCCCAGGAGCTGCTTCTCCTTGTCGCGCAGCTGGGCGGCCCGCTCGAAGTCCTGCGCGTCGATCGCGGACTCCTTGTCCCGGCGCACCTGGGCGATCCGCTCGTCGAAGTCGCGCAGGTCCGGCGGCGCGGTCATCCGGCGGATCCGCATCCGGGCACCGGCCTCGTCGATCAGGTCGATCGCCTTGTCCGGCAGGAAGCGGTCGGAGATGTACCGGTCGGCCAGCGTCGCGGCGGCCACCAGGGCCGCATCCGTGATCGAGACCCGGTGGTGCGCCTCGTAGCGGTCCCGCAGGCCCTTCAGGATCTCGATGGTGTGCGCCAGCGACGGCTCACCCACCTGGATCGGCTGGAAACGGCGCTCGAGCGCGGCGTCCTTCTCCAGGTGCTTGCGGTACTCGTCGAGGGTGGTCGCGCCGATGGTCTGCAGCTCGCCCCGGGCCAGCATCGGCTTGAGGATGCTCGCCGCGTCGATCGCGCCCTCGGCGGCGCCCGCGCCGACCAGGGTGTGGATCTCGTCGATGAACAGGATGATGTCGCCTCGGGTGCGGATCTCCTTGAGCACCTTCTTGAGGCGCTCCTCGAAGTCACCGCGGTACCGGGAGCCGGCGACCAGGGCACCGAGGTCGAGGGTGTAGAGCTGCTTGTCCTTCAGCGTCTCGGGCACCTCGCCCTTGATGATCTTCTGGGACAGGCCCTCCACCACGGCGGTCTTGCCGACCCCGGGCTCGCCGATCAGGACCGGGTTGTTCTTGGTGCGGCGGGACAGCACCTGCATGACCCGCTCGATCTCCTTCTCCCGCCCGATCACCGGGTCGAGCTTGCCCTCGCGGGCAGCCTGGGTCAGGTTACGACCGAACTGGTCCAGCACGAGGCTGGTCGACGGGGCGGCCTCACCCGGCGCGGTGCCGGCGGCGGCCGGCTCCTTGCCCTGGTAGCCGGAGAGGAGCTGGATCACCTGCTGGCGGACCCGGTTGAGGTCGGCGCCCAGCTTCACCAGCACCTGGGCGGCGACGCCCTCGCCCTCGCGGATCAGCCCGAGCAGGATGTGCTCGGTGCCGATGTAGTTGTGGCCGAGCTGCAGCGCCTCGCGCAGGGACAGCTCCAGCACCTTCTTGGCCCGGGGCGTGAACGGGATGTGCCCGCTCGGCGCCTGCTGGCCCTGGCCGATGATCTCTTCGACCTGCTGGCGGACGCCCTCCAGGGAGATGCCGAGGCTCTCCAGGGCCTTGGCCGCGACGCCCTCACCCTCGTGGATCAGGCCCAGCAGGATGTGCTCCGTACCGATGTAGTTGTGGTTGAGCATCCGGGCCTCTTCTTGGGCCAGGACGACAACCCGTCGCGCTCGGTCGGTGAACCGCTCGAACATGCCCTCGTGCTCCTCACGTGCCGTGCGCCTCGACTGCGAGATCTTGGCGGGGCCGGTGCGCGGACGTCCGGGACGGGCGTCCGTGCCTCCTTACTCTATCGCCGCTGACCGACTCCGCTGAGGTCGTGTCTCCTCGTACCGGGCCGTTCCGACGTCGTTTTGACCAACCATCCGCGCTCAGGAGGTGTTCCGGCACCCCAGCCTGTACGCGCAGAGCGAAATTCACCCGGGGCGCAGACCGCCCTCCGGTGCCCCCGTGGGTCGTCCACAGGCTGTGGACGAGCTCTCCACCGGCTGTGGACAACGCCCCCGGCCCCGGAGACCTTCCCGCCCGGAGATCTTCCCGCCCGGAGACGGCGACGCCGGCCCGGAGGGATGCTCCGGCCCGGCGTCGGTTCGCCGCCGACGGCTCAGCGGGTCGCGTGGTACTCGTCGACGATCTCCTGCGGGATGCGACCCCGGTCGGAGATGTCCTTGCCGTTCTTCTTGGCCCAGGACCGGATCGCCTTGTTCTGCTCGCGGTCGGCGGTCGCCCCGCCCCGGCCCCGGGCGGCCCGGCCGCCCACGACCACGCCGCCCCGACCGACCCGGGTGCCGGCGGCCACGTAGGGCGCGAAAACATCCCGCAATTTGTCGGCGTTGGAGTTCGACAGGTCGATCTCGTACTGAACGCCGTCGAGCGCGAACTTGACGGTCTCGTCCGCGTCCCCGCCGTCCAGGTCATCGACCAGCTTGTGAATGATCTGCTTGGCCACGTCCCACATTCCTTTCGAGCAGGGTGCTCCTGCAATAGGAGCACGATAACCCGCCCGATGCTTGCCACGTCAATAGGATGCCGTAACGACCCGGCAAAGGTCCCCCGACGGCTACTCGGCGCGGACCAAGGGGAAGAGGATGGTTTCCCGAATTCCCAGGCCGGTCAGCGCCATCAGGAGCCGGTCGATTCCCATTCCCATACCCCCGGCCGGCGGCATTCCGTACTCCATCGCCCGGAGAAAGTCCTCGTCCAGCCGCATGGCCTCGTCGTCCCCCCGGGCGGCGAGCTGCGCCTGGGCCACCAGCCGCTCGCGCTGCACCACCGGGTCCACCAGCTCGGAGTACGCGGTACCCAGCTCGAAACCGAGCACGTAGAGGTCCCACTTCTCGGCCAGCCCCGGCTCGCTGCGGTGGGCCCGGGTCAGCGGGCTGGTCTCCTCCGGGTAGTCCCGCACGAAGGTCGGCGCCTGGAGGCTCGGCACCACCAGTTCCTCGAACAGCTCCTCGGCCAGCTTGCCCGGACCCCACTTCGGGTCGACCGCGAGCCCCACCTTGTCGGCGTACTCCACCAGGCGGGTCCGGTCGGTGCGGACGCTGACCTCCTCGCCGAGCGCCTCGGAAAGCACCCCGAAGAGGGTGACCGAGCGCCACTCGCCGCCCAGGTCGAACTCCCGGCCGTCGGCGTGGGTCACCGTGGTCGAGCCGCTGACCGCCACCGCCGCCTGCTGTACCAGATTGCGGGTCAGCTCGGCCATCGTGTCGTAGTCGCCGTAGGCCTGGTAGGTCTCCAGCATCGCGAACTCCGGCGAGTGCGACGAGTCGACTCCCTCATTGCGGAAGTTGCGGTTGATCTCGAACACCCGGTCGACCCCGCCGACCACAGCGCGCTTGAGAAACAGTTCAGGCGCGATTCGAAGATACAGATCCGTACCCAGCGCATTGCTGTGGGTCACGAATGGGCGGGCCGCCGCGCCGCCGTGCAGCAACTGGAGCATCGGCGTCTCGACCTCGATGAATCCCTGGCCGTGCAACGAATCACGCAGGCTGCGTACCGCCGCGGCCCGGGTCCGGACCATCTGCCGGGCCTGCGGGCGGACGATCAGGTCCACGTAACGCTGCCGGACCCTCGCCTCCTCACTCAGCGGCTTGTGCGCCACCGGCAACGGCCGCAACGCCTTGGCGGTCACCGCCCACTCGTCGGCGAGCACCGACAGCTCGCCCCGCCGGCTGGTGATCACCTCGCCGGTGACACCCACGTGGTCGCCCAGGTCGACCAGGCGCTTCCAGTCGTCGAGCCGCTGCACTCCCACCCGGTCCAGGGAGAGCATCGCCTGCAACTCCGTGCCGTCGCCGTCGCGCAGGGTCGCGAAGCAGAGCTTGCCGGTGTTCCGTACGAAGATCACCCGCCCGGTGACCGCGACCCGGTCCCCCGTCGCGGTGTCGGTGGGCAGGTCGGCGTACCGCTCGCGGACCTCGACCAGGGTGGTGGTCCGGAGGAACCCGACAGGGTAGGGCTCGACGCCCTCGGCGAGCATCCGGTCCCGCTTCTCCCGGCGGACCTTCATCTGCTCGGGAAGGTCGTCGGCGGGGTCCACTGGCACGGCGCTCTGCTCGGTCACGGCACGCTTCCTCGGCTAAGGGAGTTTCGGCGGGGTCAGCCCATGAGCGTACTCACGCACCCGGCCGGCCGTTACGGGATAACCCGCCCACCGTGGTCCAGCCCACCCCGGCCCGGGGCCGACCGGCAGCCGGGCGGCCCGGACGGCCGCTCAGGTGTTGCGCTCGTAGACCATCCGCAGGCCGATCAGGGTGATCATCGGCTCGTGGTGGGTGATGGTCCGGCACTCACCGATCACCACCGAGGCCAGCCCACCGGTGGCGATCACCGCCCGGACCTCGCCCAGCTCCTCGGTCATCCGCTCGACGATCCGGTCGACCTGCCCGGCGAAGCCGAAATAGAGGCCCGACTGGAGGCACTCCACGGTGTTCTTGCCGATCACCGAGCGCGGCTTGTTCGCCTCCACCTTGCGCAACTGGGCGGCGCGGGCCGCCAGCGCGTCGAAGGAGATCTCGATGCCCGGCGCGAACGCCCCGCCGAGGAACTCGCCCCGACCGCTGATCACGTCGAAGTTGGTGGTGGTGCCGAAGTCCACCACGATCGACGGCCCGCCGTAGAGGGTGTACGCGGCCAGCGTGTTGACCACCCGGTCCGCGCCCACCTCCTTCGGGTTGTCGATCGCCAGCTGCACGCCGGTACGGACCCCCGGCTCGACCACCACGCTCGGCAGATCGGCGTAGTAGCGGGCCAGCATGGTCCGCAGCGAGCGCAGCGCCGCCGGCACCGTCGAGCAGGCGGCCACCCCGGTGATCTCCACCGCGTCGCCGGCCAGCAGCCCCCGGAACATCAGACCCAGCTCGTCCGCCGTCGAACGGGCATCGGTCTTGATCCGCCACGAGTGCACCAGCTTGTCGCCGTCGAAGGTCGCCAGCACGGTGTTGGTGTTTCCGATGTCGATGCAGAGCAGCACGCTCGCAGCCTAGACGCCGGCCCGCCCGGTCGGCCCTCTGCTCACCGCTCGCGCAGGTCCAGGGCGATGTCCAGGATGGGCGACGAGTGGGTCAGCGCGCCCACCGAGAGGTAGTCCACCCCGGTCGCCCCGTACTCGGCGGCCACCTCCAGGGTCAGCCCGCCGGTCGCCTCCAGCTCGGCCCGGTCGCCGACCGCCGCGACCACCTCCCGCAGGGTCGCCGGGGACATGTTGTCCAGCAGCAGGAAGTCGGCTCCGGCCTCGACCGCCTCCACCGCCTCGGCCGGGGTGTCCACCTCCACCTGCACCGGCACGTCCGGGAAGGCCCGCCGAACCCGCCGGAAGGCCGCCCCGACGCCCCCGGCGGCCAGCTTGTGGTTGTCCTTGATCATGGCGACGTCGTACAGGCCCATCCGTTTGTTGGTGCCGCCGCCGGCCCGGACCGCGTACTTCTCCAGCATCCGCAGGCCGGGTGTGGTCTTGCGGGTGTCCAGCACGGTCGCCTTGGTGCCGGCCAGGGCGTCCGCCCAGGCCCGGGTGTGGGTGGCCACCCCGGACATCCGGGAGAGCAGGTTCAGCGCGGTGCGCTCGGCGGTGAGCAGCAACCGGGTCGGGCCGGTCACCGTGGCCAGCACCTCGCCGCGGGCCACCCGCGCGCCGTCGCGGGCCACCACCGACACCTCGACGGTACGCTCCGCAGCGGTCACCTCGCCGACCAGCTCGAAGACCGCGGCGGCCACCGCCAGCCCGGCCACCACCCCGTCGGCCCGCGCCACCAGGTCGGCGGTGTCGGTCTGCCCGGCCGCGATGGTGGCGACGCTGGTGACGTCGAGGAAGTCCGCCCCCAGGTCCTCGGTCAGCGCGTCGACGATCACCCGCCGTACCCGCTCCGGGTCCAGCCCACCCGCCGTCAGCGCCTGCCGCGTCGATTCCTGCACTGTGATCCTCTCGTTCGCCACTGCGGGGCTCGCAAACCCCGCTGCCGGGTGGTCAGGACAGTGCCTCCCACCGCTCGGTCAGTTCGCCCCGGGGGCCGACGGCCGCGACGAGATGCCCGCGCCACCGCTCGTCGGCCGTCGGGAAGTCCTCCCGCCAGTGACAGCCCCGGGTCTCCTGCCGGGCGTACGCGGCGGCGACCAGTGTCGACGCCACGGTGACCAGGTTCGTCGCCTCCCAACCGGCGGTGCCCGGCCGACCCAGCCCCCGGCCCAGCTCGGTCAGGGTGGCGGCGGTCGCGGCCAGGGTCGACGCCGACCGCAGCACCCCCGCGCCCCGGGTCATCGCCCGTTGCAGCGCCGGCACCCCCTCGGCGGGCAGCACCCCGCCCCCGCCGCCCACCCAGGCGCCGGTCTCGGCCGGCTGCGCCTGCTCGGGCAGCCCGCCCGCGATGTCCTCGGCGATCCGGCGGGAGAAGACCAGCCCCTCCAGCAGCGAGTTGCTGGCCAGCCGGTTCGCACCGTGCACACCCGTGCAGGCGACCTCGCCGCAGGCGTACAGACCGGGGATGGAGGTCCGGCCGCGCAGGTCGGTACGGACGCCGCCGGACGCGTAGTGGGCGGCCGGGGCGACCGGGATCAGGTCGGTCGCCGGGTCGACCCCGATGGCCAGGCAGGACGCGACGATGGTCGGGAACCGCCCGGCCAGAAAGTCGCCGCCGAGGTGCCGGGCGTCGAGAAACACGTGATCCGCGCCGGTGGCCAGCAGCACCCGGTGGATGCCCTTGGCCACCACGTCGCGGGGGGCCAGCTCGGCCAGCTCGTGCTGGCCGAGCATGAACCGCTTGCCGTCGGCGTCGACCAGGTGGGCGCCCTCGCCGCGCAGCGCCTCGGAGACCAGCGGCTGCTGGGCCAGGCCCGCGCCCGGCACCCGGGCCTGCTCCGGCACGATCAGCGCGGTCGGATGGAACTGCACGAACTCGACGTCGGTGACCGCCGCGCCGGCCCGCATCGCCAACGCCACGCCGTCCCCGGTGGAGACCGCCGGGTTGGTGGTGGCCGAGAAGACCTGCCCCATCCCGCCGGTGGCCAGCACCACCGCGCGGGCCAGCAGCGCGCCGACGCCGTCCTCGCTGCCCTCGCCCAGCACGTGCAGGGTGATGCCGCAGGCCCGGCCGGGCGAGCCCGGACCGGCACCGGGGGCGCGCAGCAGATCCAGCACCAGAGCGTGCTCCACCAGCCGGATCCACGGATCCCGGCGGACCGCCGCGTGCAACGCCCGCTGCACCTCCGCGCCGGTGGCGTCGCCACCGGCGTGCACGATCCGGTCGGCCCGGTGCCCGCCCTCCCGGGTGAGCATCAGCGAACCGTCCGGGTTGCGGTCGAACTCCGCGCCGATCCGCATCAGCTCCCGCAACCGCAGCGGCCCCTCCTCCACCAGCAGCCGGACGGCCGCCGGATCGCAGAGCCCGACCCCGGCGACCTCGGTGTCCCGGGCGTGGGCGGCGGGCGAGTCGGCCGGATCGAGCACGGCGGCGATCCCACCCTGTGCCCAGCGGGTCGAGCCGTCGTCGATGTTGACCTTGGTGACCACGGTGACGTGCAGGCCCGCCTCGCGCAGGTGCAGTGCGGCGGTCAGCCCGGCCACCCCGGAGCCGACCACGATCACGTCGGTGGTCTCCACCCAACCGGGCGCGGGAGCAGCCAACAGGCTGGGCAGGGCCGGCAACTCGACGGTCGACGGAAGTTCCATACCCACAGTCAACCCGAACGATTCTCACCCCGGGCGGCGGGGGCGGGACGAGTGGTTTCGACTACCCCGTCCGCTACTTCGTCCGGACCGGCAGGGCGGCCGGGCCACCACCCTTCAGCGAGGCGGTCACCGTCCGGTCGCTCAGCCACAGGTAGCAGCGGACGCCCCGGTCGCCGACCCGCCACCGGCCCGGACCGGGGGGACGCACCACCACACCGCTGCGGAACCGCAGGTCAACATCGTCCGGCACACCCACGTAGCGGCCCAGCAGGGTACGGCAGCCGGCGTACAGCGGCAGCCAGTCGGCGTCCTTCGCCGGGTACGGCCGATCGGGGGCCTTCCAGGCGCCCACGAACTCCGCCTCGTGCACGGCCGAACACTCCACCGGCACCAGCACCTGTACCCCGGCGCCCCGGCCGCTCTTCGCCCGCTGGCAGCCCAACCGCAGCGGGGACGGCCCCTTCAACGCGTCCCGCAGGCTGCCCGTCCGGGTGACGACGGTGGCCGCCGCCTCGACCGTGGTCACCTCGCTCAGGTCGCACCGGAACCAGCGGGCACCCGCCGCCCAGCCGGGCGTCGTCGGCAGCGCCACCGCCAGCCGCAGCCGGCCCGCCCGCCAGTCGTCACCCAGGTACCCGGCGGCCCGGGTGTCGCACTCGGCGAACGCGCCCCGCAACTCGGGCGAACCGGTGGCCGGGGCGGTCGCCCGCTCCCCCGGCAACGCGCCCACGTGCACCGTCTCCACCCGGTGCGGCACCGCGCAGTCCACCGGCGCGTACGCCGCCAGCGCGACCGTGTCGGTGAAGTCGGCGACCTGGCACACCCCCGCGACGGGGGTGAACGGCCCGGCCGTCGGCAGGGCCGCCCAGTCGTCGGTGAGATCGCCGTCGAGACCCCCCGGGGCACCGCAGGCCGACAGGACCGCTCCCGCCGCCACGGCGGCGACCACGAGCGTCACCGCTCGGCGGACCCTCATCGCACGGCGCAACGCGGCCTCCCCCAGCCGACGACCGTCAATCCGACGGTCAGCCCAGGGTAACCAAAAATGACCTTCCGGTAACAGACCGGAATTCTGGTCAGCCGACGACCGCGAGCGGACTCGGCACCGGGTCGCCGGCCGTCCCGACAGCCGCCGCGGCCGGATCGCCGCCCAGCTCAACCACCCTGTTGTCGGCGTCCACGTGGACCACCCGGGGCCGGTACGTCCGGGCCTCCACGTCGTCCATCTGACCGTACGAGATCAGGATCACCAGATCCTGCGGGTGCACCAGGTGCGCCGCCGCGCCGTTGATGCCGATCACGCCGCTGCCCCGCTCCCCCGGGATCACGTACGTCTCCAGCCGGGCCCCGTTGGTCACGTCCACGATCGCCACCTGCTCACCCGGGAGCAGGTCGGCGGCGTCGAGCAGGTCCTGGTCCACCGTCACCGAACCGACGTAGTGCAGATCGGCCTGGGTCACCGTCGCCCGGTGGATCTTCGACTTGAGCATGGTCCGGAACATCGGCGTGCCTCTCGGATGGTGATGTGCGTGGTCAGGAGCGGGGGGCCAGCCGGATGGCCAGGTTGTCGATCAGGCGGGTACCGCCCACCCAGGCCGCGATCAGCAGCCGGGCCGGCCCGGCGACCGGCCCCGGTTCCAGGTCCGGATCGGTGAGCACCAGGTAGTCCAGCTCGACGCCGGGCACCTCGGCGAGCACCACGTGCGCGGCCGCCAGCACGTCACCGGCGTCGGCACCCCGCCCGGCGGCGGCCGCCCCGGCCCGCAACGCGCCGGACAGGCTCAGCGCCACCCGTCGCTCGTCCGCCGACAGGTAGCGGTTGCGGCTCGACAGCGCCAGACCGTCCGGCTCCCGTACGGTCGGCACCCCGACCACCTCGACCGGCACGTCCAGGTCCCGGACCATCCGGCGGACCAGGGTGAGCTGCTGGTAGTCCTTCTCCCCGAAGAAGGTGAGATCGGGCCTGGTCAGCTGGAGCAGCTTCAGCACCACGGTCAGCACCCCGTGGAAGAAACCGGGCCGGCTCTGCCCCTCCAGCTCCTCCCCGAGCCGCCCCGGGGCGATCCGGACCAGGGGCTGCCCGCCCGGGTACATGTCCGTCACGGACGGGGCGAACACCAGGTCCGCGCCGGCCCGCCGGCACACCGCGAGATCGTCGTCCAAGGTGCGCGGGTACCTGTCGAAGTCCTCGTTCGGGCCGAACTGCAACGGGTTGACGAAGATCGTCACCAGGACGTGGTCCGCCCGCTCCCGGGCCGCCCGGATCAGGGTCTCGTGCCCCGGGTGCAGCGCGCCCATCGTCATCACCACGCCGACCGTGCCGGTCAGCCCCGTCCGGGCCTTCGCCAGCTCCGACCGTGTGTGCACCAACTCCGTCACCGTGTCACCCTCCGTTTCGCGACTGCGGGGCTCGCAACACCGGCTCACTCCTCGCGCTCACCACCCCGCCCTCCGTTTCGCGACTGCGGGGCTCGCAACACCGGCTCACGCCGCCACCTCGCGGTGGACGCCCGCCAGGACGTCCAGCAGCGAGCCGGCGTCCACCGGGCGCAGCCGGCCCGCCGCCATCGCCCGGTCCGCGCTCCGTCGGGCCAACGCCAGGTAGGGGGCGACGGATTCCGGGGCGGCCTCCGCCAGCCGGTCCAGGTGCCGCCGTACGGTGCCCGCGTCACCGCGCGACACCGGGCCGGTGAGCGCGTCGTCGCCCAGCCGCAGCGCGTTCTCCAACGCCGCCCGCAGCAGCGGCGCGAGGACCTTCTCCGGCTGTGTCACACCGGCGTCCCGCAGCCGGTCGGCCGCCTCGTTGACCAGGGTCACCAGGTGGTTCGCGCCGTGGGCCAGGGCCGCGTGGTAGAGCACCCGGTCGGTCTCGCCCACCCACTCCGGCACCCCGCCCAGGTCGGCCACGAGTCGGGCCGCCACCGCCCTCAGCTCCGCCGGGGCGGTCACCCCGTACGAGATCCCGGCCAGCCGGGACAGGTCGTCCGGCGTACCGGTGAAGGTCATCGCGGGGTGCAGCGCCAGCGGCCGGGCACCCACGGCGACGGCCGGGGCCAGCACGGCCAGGCCGTGCGCGCCGGAGGTGTGCGCGACCACCTGGCCGGGGTGCAGCGCCCCGGTGTCGGCCAGCCCGGCGACCACCCCGGCCAGCGCGTCGTCCGGCACGGCGACCACCAGCAGGTCGGTGGCGTCCCGGGCGACCGCGATAGGCGACCGGTTCACGGCCTCCGGCAGCAGCAGCGCGATCCGGGCCGTCGCGGCTCCGGAGACACCGGAGGCGGCGACCACCCGGTGCCCGGCGGCGACCAGCGCCGCCCCCAGCACGGCACCCACCCGGCCGGCGCCGACGACGCCCACGGTGAGACGCCGGGGAAGGACGAACGGGACACCGGGTACGACAGGGGCCGGCGGTACGGCGGCCCCTGCGGGGGCGGCCGGACGCGGGCGCAGCGGTGCGCTCATGGCTACGATCCAGTCCTCGAAAAGGGGGTACCGGTCGATGGCAAGTATGCGCCGGGGCTAGGGAACCCGAACAAGGATGTGTGAAAACCTTCACCGACCGCGACCACCCGTCCGCCCGGTGGCGCACCACGGCACGGTGTGCAGGTCACCGACCCCGGTGCCACCCGTCCCCGGCCCGCAGACCGTAGGGTCGGCCCGGTGACGGACCCTCGACCCGGGACGAACCCGATCCGCTGGCGGGACGCCATGCACGCCGCCCTGTACGGGCCGGACGGCTTCTTCGTCTCCGGCGCGGGACCGGCCGACCACTTCCGGACCAGCGTGCACGCCTCCCCCGCGTTCGCGGCGGCGGTGCACCGGCTGGTGTCGCGCCTGGACGCCGCCCTCGGCTTCCCCACCCCGTTCGACGTGGTCGACGTCGGGGCCGGCCGGGGCGAACTGCTGCACACCCTGGCCACCCTGGTCCACACCGGCCCGGCCGGCCCGGGGCCGGTGCCGCTGGTCCGGCGTCTCCGCCTCACCGCCGTCGAACTGGCCCCCCGCCCCCCGACCCTCCCACCGCACGTCGCCTGGACGACGACGCTCCCGGACCCGCTGACCGGTCTGCTCGTCGCCACCGAGTGGCTCGACAACGTCCCGCTGGACCTGGCCGCCCCCGCCCCCGGTGCCACCACGTCCACCCACCGCTACCGCCTGGTGGACCCCGGCACCGGCGTCGAGTCCGTCGGCCCCCGGGTCACCGGCCAGGACGCCGCCTGGCTGGCCCGGTGGTGGCCCGACCCCCCGACGGCCGGGGGGACACCGGACGACCCGGACCTCCCGGTCGGCCGGGTGGAGATCGGACGGAGCCGGGACGAGGCGTGGGCGGACGCCGTACGACGGGTGGCACGGGGGCTGGCGCTGGCCGTGGACTACGGGCACCTGCGGCAGGCGCGGCCGGTGGACGGCACGTTGACCGGGTACCGGGGTGGACGACAGGTGCCGCCGGTGCCGGACGGGTCGTGTGACATCACCGCGCACGTCGCCGTGGACGCGGTCGCCGCCGCCGGGGCCGGGGTCGCCGGGTGTGCGTACACCCTGGTGTCGCAGCGGGAGGCGCTGCGGGCGCTCGGGGCCGACGGCGGCCGACCGCCGCTGAGCCTGGCCGGCACCGACCCGGCCGGATACCTGCGGGCGCTGGCCACCGCGTCGGCGGTGGCCGAGCTGACCGACCCGGCCGGACTCGGCGGGCACCACTGGCTGCTCCAGCCGGTCGGCGTCGCCGTCGCCCCCCTCATGGCACGATGACCGGCATGACCACGGACACCGGTGAACTGCGCGAGCTGACCGTCGGCACCGGGGCCGGCGGGGAGCAGCTCGGCACCGACATGGTGCTCAACATCGGCCCGCAGCACCCCTCGACGCACGGCGTGCTGCGGCTGAAGCTGGTGCTCGACGGGGAACGGGTGGTCGCCGCCGAGCCGATCGTCGGGTACATGCACCGCGGCGCGGAGAAACTGTTCGAGGTCCGCGACTACCGGCAGATCATCGTGCTGGCCAACCGGCACGACTGGCTGTCGGCGTTCTCCAACGAGCTGGGCGTGGTGCTCGCCGTGGAACGGCTGATGGGCATGGAGGTGCCCGAGCGGGCCACCTGGCTGCGGATGGCGCTGGCCGAGCTGAACCGGGTGCTCAACCACCTGATGTTCCTCGGCTCCTATCCGCTGGAGATCGGCGCGATCACCCCGGTCTTCTATGCGTTCCGGGAGCGGGAGACCATCCAGGCGGTCATGGAGGAGGTCTCCGGCGGCCGGATCCACTACATGTTCAACCGGGTCGGCGGGCTCAAGGAGGAGGTCCCCGCCGGCTGGACCGGCCGGGCCCGCGCCGCCATCGCCGAGGTACGCCGCCGGATGCCCGACCTGGACAACCTGATCCGACGCAACGAGATCTTCCTGGCCCGCACCGTCGGGGTGGGGGTGCTGTCGGCCGCCGACGCCGCCGCGTTCGGGGCGTCCGGGCCGGTCGCCCGCGCCTCCGGACTCGACCTGGACCTGCGCCGCGACGAGCCCTACCTGGCGTACGACCAGCTCGACGTGCCGGTGGTCACCCGCACCGCCGGGGACTGCCACGCCCGCTTCGAGGTGCTGCTCGACCAGGTGTACGCCTCGCTCGACCTCGCCGATCAGTGCCTCGACCGGGTGGACCGGCTCACCGGGCCGGTGAACACCCGGCTGCCCAAGGTGGTCAAGGCCCCCGAGGGGCACACCTACGCCTGGACGGAGAACCCGCTCGGGATCAACGGCTACTACCTGGTGTCACGGGGGGAGAAGACGCCGTGGCGGCTCAAGCTGCGCACCGCGTCGTACGCCAACGTGCAGGCGCTGGCCACCCTGCTCCCCGGCTGCCTGGTCCCCGACCTGATCGCCATTCTCGGCTCGATGTTCTTCGTGGTCGGCGACATCGACAAGTGAACCGCCGGATCCCGCGCGGCGCGGGTCCGCCGACCGGTCAGCGCCAGTGGCCACCGGCGCGCGGGGCGTCGTCCTGCGGCGGATAGCCGTAGCGTTGCTCGCCGTCCCACTGCCGACGGTCATCCGGCTCCGGCTCCGGGGTACGCCAGGACACCACCGGCGCCCGGTCCCGCCGCGACTCGGTCGGCTGCCCTCCCCACCGCTGACCATCGGCCTGCGCGGGCCAGTCCGGCGTCGGCGGGGCCACCCGCGCGGACCGCTCCGCCGCCGGCTGCCCGGCCGGGGCCGGCCACTCCTGGGCCGGCTCACGCGCCGACCGGTGCGGGGTGGCCTGGGCGGTGCGCGCCGGCCACTCCTCGGCCGGCGGGGCGGGCCACTCACCGGTGGGCGGGGCGGGCCACTGCTCGGCGGGCCGGTCGGGCCACTGCTCGGCGGGCCGCTGACCACGGGACGCCTCCCGCCACTGCTGCGGTACCGGAACGCCACCGGCCGGCAGCGCCGGACGCTCGTCCCGCGCCGGGCGGCCCGCACCCCACTGTTCGCCGCCCCGCTCCGGCGTGTCTCGGTGCGGCGCGTCCCGGTGCGGCGCGTCCCGGTGCGGCGCGTCCCGGTGCGGGTCCTCTCGCCGGACCGAGGCCCAGCGGTCGGCGTAGTGGTAGCCGGCACCGTCGGCACGCACCTCCGCCTGACGCTCCCCGACCCGCAGCTCCCGGGCGTGCCCGTCGTCGCGGACCTCGGCCCACCGGTCACCGGCGCGGACCGCATGCGGGGACGGCTCGGCACGGTCCCCGGCCCATCCCGTACGCGAGGGCGGCTCGGCGCTGGCGGTCCATCCGGCCCGGCCGCCGAGCCAGCCGTCGGTCTCCCCGCCGACCGGGGGACGCTCCGACGGGGCCGGCTCCGGCCGGTCGTCGACCCGCCCGCCCCGGGAAGGGCCGACGTCGGTCGAACCACCGCGGGAGGGATCGGCGGCTGACGCCCGCCAGGGCGGCGCGTCAGTGGCCTGCGCCCGCCAGTGCCCGTCGGCGTCCGGCGCCCGCCAGGACGGGTCGGCGGCGGGCCAGGCCCGCTCGTCGCGGGCCGCCGGGCGGGCCGGCCGGGCACGCTCGTCCGGCGGAGTCGACCAACCCCGGTCGTCCGACTCCACCTGGCCCGACCAGGAGCGCTCCGGCTCCCCGCCGGTCCAGGAGGACTCTGGCGAGCCGGCCGCCCACCGGCCGGCGTACCCGCCGTAGCCACCGCCCGCCGGATCGGCCCCGTCGACGACGGTGTGCCGGGTGGTGACGTGCACGGTCTCGGTGTGCCGCACCACCCCGAGGGGACGCGCCGCCGAGCCGGCCGCCGACGGCACCGTGCCACGCTCCCGGGTGGACGCGCCGTACACGCCGGTCCGGCCGGTGGCCGGGCGCTCCGGGGCGTGCCGACGGGCGGCCGGCGCGACAGCCTCCGGGTCGGCGGCGACCCGGCTCCGGCCCGCCACGGCGGGCTCGGCGGCCTCCGGCCGTTCCCAGTCCGCCGGGGCCTCCTCGGCGACCGCCCGGCGACGACCGACCGGGGCCTCCGGCTCCGGCTCGACGGCCGGAATCCGGGCCCGGCCCGCCCCGCCGGCCCGTTCGTCGGCGACCGGCGGGCCACCGTCGGGAGCGGCGATCACGGCCGTGGCCGCGTCCAGCCGCCGCCGTAACGCGGTGACCTGTTCCTCGGCCCGCTGGGACTGGTCCAACGCCTGATTGCCCCGCTGGGCGGCGGCGACGATCTCACTACGCAACTCGCGTCGGAGCTGCGCCAACTCGTCCTGCACCTCGGCACCGGACGACCGGGTGCCGCCGTCGGCCCGCAGCGCGATGGACAGACCGATCAGCACCACCGCGGCGATGGCCAGGACCGCGGCGAACCGGAGCGGACCGTTGCCGTCGGCGAACAGCAGGATCAGGGCGGCCACCGGCGCGAACGCCACACCGACCCAGAACAGCACGGTCAGTAGCTGCGGACTGCGCTTCTCGGAGACCACCGGGGAGGGCATGGCTGTGCAGCCTACCGAGAAGTAAGCGGAGTGGAAACGGTCCCACGGCAGAAATGCCCCGATCTCAGCCGGTACGACGTGGCCGGGGCGGGCGTGTCGACAGGCCATCGCACCGCCCCGCCGACCGTGGACGACCGGCCACCCCCGGACCGCCCCGGTCGCGGTCGGTAGGCAACGCCCCGACCGCGACCGGGCACAGGCTCAGCCGGTCGCGAGCGCGCCGTCGGACGAGAAGACCAGGCCGACGCTGGCCGTGCCGGTCTTGAGCGCGTTCTTGGTCTGCGGACCACCGGCGTCCAGCGAGCTGAAGGAACCGGCCTTGAAGTCGTAGACCTCGACCAGACCGGCCTGGCACTTCGGCCGCTGCGGGCACTCCGGCGGGCCGGCCAGCACGGTCTCCTTGCCGGAGCACTTGGCGGCCAGGTCGGAGAGGGTCTTCAGGGCGTACTTGTCGGCGAACGCCTTGGTCACCGCGAAGGCGTTCTGGTCCTGGGCGGCGGACGGGGTGCCGAAGGTCAGGCCCGCCTTGTCGCCCTCGGACTTCAGCGCGCTGACCGTCTTGTCCAGCTCCGGCGAGGAGACCGGGGTGGCGTCCTTGCCGTTGGCCTTGGTGTTCAGGAACTCGGCCATGGTCGCCGCGTACTCCGGGACGACCTGGATCTCGCCCTTCTTTAGGCTCGGCCCGTACAGCTCGCGGTTGCCGATCTGCTGCACCTTGACCTGGTAGCCGGCCGCGGTCAGGGCGATGTTGTACAGCTCGGCCAGGGTCTGGCTCTCGGAGAAGTTGCCGGCCCCGACGACGATCGGCCCGCCCGGCCCCTTGGCGATGCCGGTGGTCAGGCCCGTGGTGGCGGCGAACTCCTCGGCCGCCGACTTCGGCGTCTTGCGGTCCACGTCGACCGCCTTGTTGAGGGCGATCAGCTTCGGCGTGTCCAGCGCGGCGGAGACCTTGTCCAGAGCGGCGAGGAGCTGCGGGTTCGCCACCTTGGCGTTGACCGCCGGGATGATGTTGTCAGTGTTCTGGAGCTTCTTGTCGTCGTCGAGGACGACCAGCTGCTCACCGGCGACCGGGGCACAGCCCGCGCCGCTCGCCCCCTGCTCCGGAGCGTCGGTGCCGGACGAACCGGCGTCCCCGCACCCGGTCAACAGACCCGCCATGGTCAGGGCGCCCACCGCGCCTACCGCCAGCCGTGTCCGTGCGCGCATCGCGCCCGCCTTCCGTGTCCCGGCGCGGCCCGAACAGGGCCGGCCGCGTGTCCGACGGGCGACGGTCGCCGCCCGCAAGTTCCAGCCAATATCCTCCAGGACCGACCGACAAACTCAGCGGGACTTTCGTCACCTGATCGTCACGCGGCAGATCAATTTCCCGCCGTGGCGTCCGCCGCCCGGCGGTCGGCCCCCGGGCGGGCTCGCCGCAGCGGTCGCGGCGTCACCACCCGCTCGACCAGCGCCAACACCCCCTCCGCCGCCAGCGCCAGCCCGGCCACCAGCACCCCACCGGCGATGATCTGCCCGCCACCGGCCGCGATGTCCAGCCCGAAGCCGGCCCGGATGATCTGCCCCAGGCCGCCGCCGTTGACGAACGACGCCAGCGCCGCCGTCGCCACCACCTGCACGGCAGCCGTCCGGAACCCGGCGGCCAGGTACGGCACCGCCAGTGGCAGCTCCACCCGGTGCAGCACCTGCCACCCGGACAACCCCATCCCGCGCGCCGCGTCCCGGGCCTCCGGGTCGGCCTGCCGCACCCCGGTGTACGCGTTGGCCAGCAGCGGCGGCACCGCGAAGACGGCCAGCGCGACCACCACCGAGGGACGGCCGAAGCCGAGGAAGGTCAACGGCAGGATGGTCAACAGCGCCAGGGTCGGGATGGACAGGGTCAGGTTGGAGATCAGCACGACCGCGCCACCGCCGCGTCCCGAGTGCCCCAGCCAGAGGCCGACCGGCCAGGCCACCAGGCAACCCAGCAGCACCGCCGCGGCGGACATGCTCAGGTGCTCCCCGATCCGGTCCAGCACGCCACCCGGGTTGGTCCAGTTCAGCGGATCGTTGAGCCAGACCACCGCCTGCTGCACCGGATTCACCGGACCGTTCCCTTCGCCACTGCGGGGGTCATCGGGGTCGGCTCCTTAGCCAGGGGGTGAGTAGGCGACCCACGCCGGCCAGGATCAGGTCCAGCACCAGGGCCAACAGGACGCAGAGCACCGTACCCGTCATGATCTGGGCCTTGTAGAAGTTGTTCTGGAACCCGGCGAAGATCAACTGCCCCAGGCCGCCCCGACCGATCACCACCCCGACGGTGACCAGCGCCACCGTCGAGACGGTGGCCAGTCGTACGCCGGTGAGGATGCCGGGCAGGGCCAGCGGCAGGTCGACCCGGAACAACCGCGCCCACCGGCCGTACCCCATGCCCTCGGCGGCGTCGCGGACCTCCGGGGGGACCTGGTTCAGCCCGGCCACCGCGTTGCGGACGATCACCAGCAGGGCGTACAGCACCACCACGGTCAGCACGGTCACCGCGCCGATGCCCAGGTAGGGGGCGATGAACGCGAACAGGGCCAGGGAGGGGACCGTGTACAGCACCCCCGCCAGTGCGAGAATCGGGCCGGTCAGCCGCCGGTACCAGTAGGCCAGCACCGCCAGCGGCAGGGCGACCAGGGCGGCGAGCAGCACCGCCCGACCGGTCAACGAGGCGTGCTCGCGCACCGCAGCGAGAATGGTGTCAGAGTTGTCCCGCACGTACTGCCAGGAGAACCACGGATTACCCGGCTCGGCCCGGTAACTCAGGTGGAAGGACACACGTGGACGTTACCCCCGGGGGCACCGGCGACGCAGGACACAGCGCCGCCTCGATCAGGCTGGACGGCATCCGCAAGCGGTACCCGGACGGCACCGAGGCGGTCCGCGAACTGAGCCTGGAGGTGACCGCCGGCGAGCTGGTGGTGCTGATCGGCCCGTCCGGCTGCGGCAAGTCGACAGTGCTGCGGATGGTCAACCGGCTGATCGAGCCGACCGGCGGCCGGATCCTGCTCGGCGACGAGGACATCACCCGGGTCGACCCGGTGAAACTGCGACGGCGCATCGGCTACGTGATCCAGAACGTGGGGCTGTTCCCGCACCAGACGGTGACCACCAACGTCGGCACCGTACCCCGGCTGCTCGGCTGGCCGAAGGAGCGGATCCGACGGCGCAGCGGCGAGCTGCTGGAGCTCGTCGGGCTGGACCCGGCCCAGTTCGGACGCCGCTACCCGCACGAGCTCTCCGGCGGGCAGCGGCAGCGGGTCGGGGTGGCCCGGGCACTGGCCGCCGACCCGGTGGTGCTCCTGATGGACGAGCCGTTCTCCGCCGTCGACCCGATCGTGCGGACCCGGTTGCAGGAGGAGTTCCTCCGGCTCCAAGCCGAGGTCCGCAAGACCATCGTGCTGGTCACCCACGACCTGGACGAGGCGGTCCGGTTGGGTGACCGGATCGCGGTGCTCTCCGAAGGGGGGCGGCTGGAGCAGTACGACACCCCGGCGGCCCTGCTCGGCACGCCCGCCTCGCCGTTCGTCCGGGAGTTCGTCGGCGCGGACCGGGGCATCCGCCGGCTGGCGGTCACCCCGGTCACCCGGGAGGTGCTCGACGGGGAGGCCGACGCCACCGTCACCGACGCCACCCTGCCGGAGCTGCCGCTGGGCCGGTCGGCGTACGACGCGCTGGCCGCCATGCTGACCGCCGGCACGGACGCGGTCGTGGTCACCGCCGACGGTCGCCCCGCCGGCACGCTCAGCCGGGCCCGGGTGCTCGACCTCGGGCAGCCCGGCAGCTAGCCGGCCGGTCGGCGTCCGGGTCGGTGTGCCGGCCGGGTCCGGATGCCCGGTCCGGCAGCGGCAGCACGGATCGCCCCCCGGGCGGCCCGCGCATCGGGACCGGCAGGCTCAGGCCCGGCCTCCCAGGCTGGCCAGGCCGATGATCCAGCCGGCGAAGAAGCCGTAGCCGGCACCGGTGGCGGTGGTCTCGAAGGCGGCCTGGAGCGGGCCGTCCGCGGTGAGCAGCGCCGCCAGCAGGGTGGCCGCCGCCCCGGCCAGGGTGTACGCCGCCCAGCCGGAGAAGAACTGGCTGGCCGAACCCGGCACCCGGGCCACCTGGCCGACCGGCAGCAGGTAGAGCAGCGCCGCGGCGGACACCAGCAACAGGATGGCCCGCAGGTCGGTGGCGAGCACCCCGTGGTCCGGGTCCGCCGGGTCGACCCGCCAGGCCGGCCAGGCGAGCAGCCGCAGGTACCAGCCACCGGCGGAGTTCGGGTCGGTGTGGTCCTCGGCCCAGCCGACGTACCAGGGACTGCCGCAGACACCGACGAGGATGAGTGCGGCGACGGTGCCGGTGCCGGCGGCGGTGCCGTAGCCCCGCACGGTCCGGGGGCGTCGGGTGCGGGCCGTGCGGCGGGAGGTTCCCGACCCGTCCCGGCCGGCGAACCTCTCCCGCCAACCGGCGGCGCGGCCGGTCAGTGCTTCATCAGGTAGTCGATGAACGCCGCCCGCAGCAGCGGCGCGGACTCCTCGTAACCGTGGCCGGTCAGCTCCCGCCACAACGCCGCCGCCTCGTCGATGGTCGGTCCGACCGAGTTCGGCGCCCCGTCCAGGGCGGCGGCCTCGTCGGCGTTCGGCAGGTGCCGCAGCACCGACCAGAAGAACCCGACGTCGCGTCGCTCCCGCGCCCGCGCGAAGGCCCGCTCCCGCAACTCCTCGGTGGAGAGTACGTCGAGCTGGTCGAAGGTGTGGCCGGTGCCGGCGGAAGGAGTCTCGGTCATGCCCGCGAGCCTAACCGGCGAGATCCTCCCCGGCCCGTCGTCCGCGCCCGGGCGCACCGCGTCCCCGCCGCCCGGTCACCGGGCGCGGCCCGGCCGGGGGCGCGGACCGACCCGCCCGGGCATCCACCGGACGGCGGCGGATCACCGGTCGCCGGTGTCCCAGCGGGGCGGGTCACGCTGCCACCGGGGGGCCTCCCAGGGGTCGGGCGGGGTGTCGGTGTCGGCCGTCCGCTCCGGCAGCGCCGGGGTCCAGTTGCGCGCCTCACCCGCCGGGGGCATCGACCAACCGGAGCTGATCGCCCCGTCCCGCACCGGCGGCAGTTCGACCGGCTCGCCCCGGGCGGTACGCGGCCGGCCGTACGTCTCGACCATCCGGGTTACCAGCAGGCCGGCGGCCAGCGCCACCCCACCGACGGCCCAGCGGTCGGTCGCGGCACCGGTCTCGGCCGCCCAGGCCAGATAGGTCACCACCAGCGCGACCGCGAGCAGGGCACCGAAGATGCCACCGCGCCGGCCGTACGCGCTGGTACCGCCGAGCAGGGACGCGCCCACCGCGAGCACCGTCCAGTCCAGTCCCGACCCCGGTGTCACCGGCCCGGTCCCGTTGGCGGCGACGAGCACCCCGGCGAGCATGGCGAGCACGGTGGAGGTGGTCAACGCGGCAGCGGTCACCAGGGCGGCGGCCATCCCGCGCCGCCGGGCCGGATCGGCGACCGGACGGAACCGGCCGACCAGCCGGCGCACCGTCCGGATCGCGCCGAACGCTCCGAGCAGGACGGCCACCGCGGCGAAGCCGGCGAAGAGGTAGTAGGCGTTGCGCCGGGGGTCGTAGTCGGCCTGCACCGCCACCGGCAGTTTCCACCGTTCGATCCAGACGATCATCCCGGCGGCGGCGGCGAGGCTGGCCGCCCAGCCGGGGACGTGCAGCACCACCACCGTCCAGGCCAGGGCCAGCCCGCCCAGGGCGGCGGCGACCAGGGCCGGGACGAGCGCCGTCGACATGCCCCGGTCGCCCTGCTCGGCGAAGTGCAGCGCGGCAGCCAGGGCGACCGGACCGATGGCCAGGTTCACCGCGGCGGTGCGCAGGCTCAGCCCGGCGGCCACGACCAGCAGACCGAGCGCGACCGCGTCGACGAGCAGCCGCCGCAGACCGTCCCCGCGCAGCGCGTCGGGGTCCTCCCGCCAGAGCAGGTACGCCAGCGCCGCGAGCGCCACCAGCAGGACCAGTTCCCAGGCCACGTGCACGCCGAGCCGGTCCCGGCCCGGTTCGCCCTGCGCCGGATCGTCGAAGACGTTCTCCGCCGCGGCCCCGGGCACCTCTGCCGATGCGGCCCGGCCCGGATCGTCGTACACCATGCGGTGCGCCTCCCAGGTGACCGGCCGTCCCCGGCGACGGCTGACTGTTCTCCGGTCGCCAGGCACCGTACCTGCGCGCAGGGCCGGACGTAACCCCTCGGTCAGCGCCCGGGGCGGTCCTGCCGGTCGTCGACGTCGTCCTCGGACTCGGGAACCCGGCAGGAGCGTTCGAGCCAGAGCGCGGCGGCGACCAGCGCCAGGGAGGCGAGCGCGCCGGCCCCGGCGGCCGGCCGGTCCTCGATCGCGGCGTTGGTCGGCTCGGCGAAGAGCCAGCCGGTCAGCCCGGCGTAGAAACCGAGGAAGATCGCCCCGGCCAGCGCGGACGCCTTGGCCAGCACCACGAACCGGGCGACCAGCAACGGGTTGACCGGTTCCCGGCCGGGCTTGCGCTCGATCCGGCTGCGGGTGTTGACCGCCGCGTACGCCTCCAGCACGGCGAGCGCCGCCAGGGTGACCACCGGCAGCCAGGGCAGCCGGGGAGTACCGCTGTAGTAGAAGCTGCTGATCAGCAGCCAGGCCACCGCGGCGGCGGCGAGCGCGGCGACCAGCAGGGTCGAGAACCGGGTGGGCCCCATCCTCGGTCCGTCCGGCTCCTGGTCACGGGGCGGTCGGGGCTGCGTCATGCCGGCCGGCTCCACTGGTTCATACATCCGACTCTAACGAAAGATCGGGACGCGGGGTCAGTTCGAGGGCGTCCCCGGCGACCGGTTCGGCGTTGAGCAGGTCGGTGAGCCAGCCGTGCCCGGCCAGCCGGCCGTGCGGGTCGATGTCGATCCACGGTCGGAGCACGAAGGCGCGCTGGTGGGCGCGGGGATGCGGCAGGATCAGCTCGGGCTCGTCGCTGAGCACCGGTCGACCGGCGTCGTCCCAGACGGCCACGACGTCCACGTCGAGGGTACGCGGCCCGAACCGGCGGGCCGGGTCACGCGTCCGGCCGGCGGACCGCTCGGCGGCGTGGGCACGGGCCAACCAGTCGCGCGGGGCCGCGGCGGGGTCGGCGACCATGACCGCCGCGTTCAGGTACGCCGGCTGCTCGGCGTCCCCCCAGGGGGGCGTCTCGTAGACGCCGGAGACGACCAGCACCGCCTCGCCGAGGCCGGTCACCGCGGCGCGCAGGTGGCCCAGCCGGTCGCCCAGGTTGCTGCCGATCGACAGCACCGCCCTGGTCACCGGGTACGCCGCAGGGTGACCGCCACGTCGGCGAAGGTGTGCGGAATCGGGGCCTCGGGCTTGTGCACCGTGATCGTGGCCGCGGCGACCAGCGGCTCGGCGAGACAGACCGCGAGCAGGCGGTCGGCGAGCGTCTCGATCAGGTTGACCGGCTCGCCGGTGAGCACCGTGACCAGCCGCTCCGCCAGTTCGCCGTAGTGCACGGTGTCGGTCACCTCGTCGGAGCGGGCGGCCGGGGCGAGGTCGAGTTCGAGGACGGCGTCGACCACGAACTCCTGGCCCTGCGTCCGCTCGAAGTCGTAGACGCCGTGCCGGCCCCGGGCTCGCAGCCCGGTCAGGGTGATCCGGTCGGTCATCGCTCCGCCCTCCCCCGGACGGTCCGGTCCGGGTCGTTCCCACCGTCCGGCGGGGGCCGCCCTGCGCTGTCCGGCCGCCCGGCATTGTCCGGTGACCCGGTGTGGTCCGGCCACCCGGCATCGTTCGGCGAACCGGCGTGGTCCAGCGCCCCGGTGGCCCGGCCGGCCTCCGACGGTCCGACGGCCCGGCCGGTCGGATCCGCTCCGGGGGTGCCGGTGGGGGCGGCGAGCCGGGGGCGGCCGGTGGCCGACCAGACGGCGAGCGCGTCGACGGTGCCCCGGACGTCGTGCACGCGGACCCCCCAGGCGCCGGCGGCGACGGCGAGCACGCTGGTGGCGACGGTGGCGGCCGCCCGGCCGTCGGTGTCCCGCGGGGTGCCGTCCGGGTCGGCGAGCAGCCGGCCAAGGTAGGACTTGCGGCTGGCGCCGAAGAGCAGTGGCAGCCCGAGGGTGAGCAGCTCCGGCAGGCGGGCGCTGAGTTCCCAGTTGTGCGCGGCGGTCTTGGCGAAGCCGAGCCCGGGGTCGATCACGAGGCGGTCGGCGGCCACCCCGGCGGCCAGCGCGTCGTCGACCCGCTGGGCGAGTTCGGTCCGGACGTCGACGACCACGTCGGTGTAGCTGGCCAGTTCCCGCATCCCGCGTGAGTGCCCCCGCCAGTGCATCAGCACCCAGGGGCAGCCGGCGTCACGGGCCACCCGGGCCATGTCGGGATCGGCCAGTCCACCGGAGACGTCGTTGACCACGACGGCACCGGCGGCGACGGCCGCCTCGGCCACCGACGCCCGGGTGGTGTCGATGCTGACCGGCACCCCGGCCGCGGTGAGTTCCCGGATCACCGGTAGCACCCGGCCCGCCTCGGTCCGTGGGTCGACCCGGTCGGCACCCGGCCGGGTGGACTCGCCGCCCACGTCCACCAGGTGCGCGCCCTCGCCGTGCAGTCGCACCCCGTGTGCGACGGCGGCATCGAGATCGGCGTACCGACCACCGTCGGAGAAAGAGTCGGGCGTGACGTTGAGGACGCCCATCACCACCGGATTCCGCGTCCGTACCAGATCGGTCACGACTAGACGGTACCGGTCGCGCCGCCGTGCCCAGCGGACCCCCACCGGCCGCTCCACGCGGGCACTGACGTGCTGATTGGCACAGGTGTACTATCGATCGTCGGGGCAGAATCGGGTCGAGTCTTCGCGGCTTGTCGCAAAGGGGGGCGGCCCGTACGCTGTGGAATTGCCCAGCATCAAGAGTCGGCGAAGCATGGAGGGAGGGCCAAAGCGGGAGAATCCCCCCAAATCTCGCCACTCTGCGTGGCGAGAAACCAGCAGGGCGTCAATCGCGCTGCCCAGATCGAGCACATTCCCGCCAGGCTTACCTTTTGCACCACCGCGGCACCGCCGGCCGCGTTATGGGGAGGTTCCAGTGATCGCCTACCAGCTCGTGGAGACGACGTCGTCCGGCGTCGCGCAGGTGCTGCACACCCTGGCGACGGCGCCACTCGCCGAACCGGCCCCCAAGGGCATCGACACCAACGGTGTCGTCACCTTCTTCGCCAGCAAGATCGCACCCATCCTGCTCGCCGTGCTCGGGGTCATCTTCATCGGCCGGGCCAGCCGGGGCGAGATCTCCAAGGTGCTCACCAGCTCCGCGATCGCGATCGTCGGGCTGGCCTTCATCGCCGGCGCGGCCACACTCTTCTTCATCGGTGACTACCTGATCGACCTGATCTTCGAATAGGCGCGGGCGAGACATGCGGCTGCGCACCGACGACGACATCTACCGGGCCCGCCTGGTCTACCTCGGGCCGCCCGGCTACACCCTTCCGGTCCACCTGCCGTACGCCCAGTACGGACTGTTCATGCTGCTCGTGCCCCTCTACATGTTCATCCACTGGCTGTTCACGTTGCAGGTCGAGCTCTTCCCCGCCTGGGAGATCGCCCTCGCCATCGTGAGCACCTCGTTCATCTTCCGGTACGTCGACCCGGACCGGCCGGCGCGGATGGTCATCCGCACCGCCCTCACCGACTGGCGACGCACCCGGGAACCGGCCGCCGAGCTGCGGGATCCCCGCCTGGTCGGCAGCCGGATCAGGATCCGGGAGGAACTGGCATGACCGGGCGTACCCGAATCGGGCAGTCGGACCAGATGGGTGAGGCGGTCGAATGAGTCGCTCTTCCACGCCGGGTTTCCCGGCCGGACGACACAGCGCCCCGCACGGTAACCGTGCGCGGTCGTTCGACTACCCCCAGGAGGAGCTGCCGGACGACGAGCCGTACGATCCGGCCCTGCTCACCGGCCCGGGTCAGGGCGGCGTGGGCGTCTTCCAGCCGCCCCGACCCGCCCCCGGTCGTGGCGCCACCCCCCCGGTCGAGCCGGCCCCCGCCCCGCCGATGCTGATCGGTGACGGCACCGACATCGACTCCCCCTTCCTCGACCTCTTCGGCGGCGGCCCGCGCCCGGGTGGCGCCCCGACCCCGGGCACCCCGACGCGACGCGGCAACGGCCGGGAGCACCCGCCCGTCCCGCATCAACCAACAGGGCCGATCCCACCGGCGGCCATCGAGGCGCAGGCGCCCCCGGCGGCCATCGAGGCGGCCCCGCCGACCGAGCGGCCCGCCCGCACCCGGGTTCCGCACCAGCAGGGCGACCGGCTGGCCACGACGCCGACCACCGACCGGAACGCCGAGAAGCCGCAGCGGGCGCCCCGCCGGATCGTCCCGGCCGAGTTGTTCCCCCGGGACACCGGTGAGCCGCTGACCGCCCGGGAGGCGGCCGAGCGGGCCCGCCGCGAGGCCACCGAGCGGGCCAGGGAGGCCGCCGACCGCACCCGGCGCGAGGCCGCCGAACAGGCCCGCCGCGACGCCGCCGAAGCCGCCAGCCGCGACGCCGCCGAGACGGCCCGCCGCACGGCGGCCGAGCAGGCCCGGCGTGCAGCAGCCGAACAGGAAGCCGCCGAACAGACCCGCCGGGAGGCCGTCGAGGCCGCCCGCCGCGACGCCGCCGAGGCAGCCCGCCGCGACGCCGCCGAACAGACCCGCCGGGAGGCGGCCGAAGCCGCCCGCCGGGAGGCGATCGAAGCGGCCCGGCGCGACGCCATCGAGGCCGCCCGGCGCGACGCCGACGAGCGGGACCGGCGGAAGGCTGCCGAGACGGCCCGGCGGGAGAGTGCCGACCAGGCCCACCGGGACGGGATCCTGACCGCCCGGCCCCGGCCCGGCCCGGTGGAGACCGCACCGGCGGCCTGGCCGGAGACCGTCGAACCAATCCGGGTGGAGGCCGTGACCGGCCCGGCGGGCGCGCTGGCCGCCGAGCCCGCCCCCCGCGACCTCGTCGAGCCCGAGCGGACCGGGCGCACCGACCCCGGCCCCCGGGACCTGGTCACGCCGCGGGAGCGCGCGGCGAGCCGCCGCAACGCTCCGACCAAACCGGTCCGGGTACGCCCACCGAAGATCAAGTTCGGTGACCGGGATCCCTCCATCGAACTGGCGATCACCGAGATCGCCGGTCACCTGACCTTCACCCCCAACACGGTGACCGCCTGGTACTGGCTCCCCGAGGTCCGGTGGGCGTTCCGCCCGGACGCCGAACGTGAGGCGCTGCTCTCGGCGATCTCCGAGCAGTACGCCGGTCTGGCCGGTTTCCGGCTGCACCTGCGCCGCACCACCCGGCCGTTCCCCGCCGACGAGTGGGCCCGCACCATCGACGCGCACACCGCGTCACCGCTGCCCGACGTCCCCGGCACGCACGGCTGGGCCGACCACCTGGTCGCTGCCCAGCAGCACCTGATGTCGGTCAACCACGCCGAGGGGCAGACCTACCTCGGGGTCACCTTCGCCCGCCGCTCCCTCGGCGACTCCCTCACCGAACGGCTGCTGCGGGCCTTCGGCAAGGGCACCGCCGACGGGGAACGCCGCAAACTGGGCCGCACCGTCGAACAGTTCGACGAGGTGCTGGGCAGCTTCGGCATGCGCGGCCGGCGGGTCACCGCCCAGGAGCTGGAATGGCTGCTCTACCGCTCGGTCGCCCTCTGCATGGCCCCGCCCGGCACGCTATCCCCGGTGACCAATGGCCGGTGGGAACGCGGTGACCTGCTCGCCCTCACCGAACAGGTCGAGCGCTACCGCACCCCGTACGGCACGACGGTCAAGCTGGTCAACCGGATGACCGGCGAGGAGCGGCACGTCGCCGTACTCGCGGTCGGCCGGATGGAGCCGCTGGAGATCCCCGAGCGACACGAGCCCTGGCTGCACTTCCACGAGCGGCTGCCCTGGCCGATGGAGATCTCCACCCGGGTCGACATCCTCGGCTCGGGCGACTCCTTCCGCAACCTCGAACACCGGCTGCGCATGATCCGGTCGCAGCAGCTCGACTACGCCGAGCACGGCATCGACGCCCCCCCGGAGCTGGAACGGCTCGCCAAGCGGGCGCTGGTGATCGGCGACGAGATGACCACCGGCCTACCGGTGGACTCCGCGCGGGCGCACGGCTGGCACCGGATCGCCGTCGGCGGCCGGACCCGCGAGGAGTGCATGGAACGGGCCCGCCGGCTCATCCAGCTCTACTCCCGGGAACTGCGCATCTCGCTGCAACACCCCAAGAACCAGGACTGGCTGGCCCGGGAGTTCATCCCCGGCGAACCGATCGCCAACACCGGTTACGTCCGCCGGATGCCAGTGCCGTTGCTGGCCGCCGCGCTTCCCCAGGCGGCGTCGACCGTCGGCGACCGCCGGGGCGACCTGATCGGGCGTACCGCCGGGACCTGCCGTCGGCCGGTCTTCCTCGACCTGCACTTCCCGATGGAGGTACGCGAACGCTCCGGGCTCGCCGTGTTCGTCGCCGAACCCGGCGGTGGAAAGTCGACGCTGCTCGGCGCGCTCGGCTACCTGGCGGCCCGTCGGGGCGTTCAGGTCACCCTGCTCGACCCGTCCGGCCCGTTGGCCCGGCTCTGCGCCATGCCCGAGCTCAAGCCCTACGCCCGGGTGCTCAACCTGACCGGCTCGGAACCGGGGACGCTGGCCCCGTACGCGCTCATCCCCACCCCGCTGCGCAGCGAGTTCAGCACCGGCGCGGCGGGCGACCGGGAGTTCGAGATCGCCGTCTCCAACGCCCGGGCCGAGCGGCGCATGCTGGTGCAGGACATCTGCATGATGCTGGTCCCGCCGCAGGTGGCCCGGGAGGCGTCCACCGCCACCCTGTTCCGGCACGCGGTACGCCAGGTGCCGGCCGAGGAGACCTCCACCCTGGACGACGTGGTCACCTGCCTCCAGGGGCTCGACGACGACGCCGGGCGGGAACTGGCCCACCTGCTGCTCGACACCGCCGAGATGCCCCTGGCCATGCTCTTCTTCGGCCGCCCGCCGGAGGGGCTGCTCGGCGCGGGGGCGGCGCTCACCGTGATCACCATGGCCGGCCTCCGGCTGCCCGACCTCAAGATCGAACGCGAGTACTGGTCGGCCGAGGAGGCACTCGCCCTGCCGATGCTGCACACCGCGCACCGTCTCGCCGTACGCCGCTGCTACGGCGGATCGATGTCGTCCCGCAAACTCGTCGGCCTCGACGAGGCGCACTTCATGGAAGGCTGGCGCTCCGGCCGCTCCTTCCTGGTCCGGCTCGCCCGCGACTCCCGCAAGTGGAACCTGGCCGCCCTGGTCGCCTCGCAGAACCCGAAGGACATCCTCGGCCTCGACGTCCAGAACCTCGTCTCCACCGTCTTCGTCGGCCGGATCGCCGAGGACACCGAGATCGCCTCCGAGGCGCTCCGGCTGCTCCGGGTTCCGGTCGACGACGGTTACGAGGCCACCCTCGCCTCCCTGTCCGCCGTGGACACCACCTCCGCCACCCGGCTCGGCTTCCGCGAATTCGTCATGCGCGACGTGGACGGCCGGGTGCAGAAGGTCCGGGTCGACGTGTCGTACGTCGAGGGGCTGCTCGACCACCTCGACACCACCCCCGCCGCGGTCGCCCAGGCCGCCGGGATACTGCCGACCGTCCTGGCTGATCTGGAGGCGTGACTATGGCGAGGACCCGGGCACGGATCACGGCGCTCCTCCTCGCACTCGGCGTACTCGCCGGTGCCACGATCGCCTGGCCGGTGATCGGGGCCACACCGGCGTACGCCCGGCCACCCGCGACGGCACAGGCCGCCGCGGATCTCTGTACGACCAAGGAGTGGCAGGCCGACTTCCGCACCTGCGTCAAGAAGCTCGAAGACGTAACTTCCGACAGAGCTGCTTGCCTGGAGCCGCCTACACCTAGCACTCCTGACTCCGGACTTGCCGGTTGGTTCGCCAGTGAACCCTCCAGCTCGGCAACTGGAGGCGTTGCTGGGCGGTACAGCCTTTACGGATATGCAGGATATGACTATAACACCTATGATCTCGGGTGCGGAGCCACTGTCCTTCATGCGGACTATAAATTCACCACCACAGTAACAAACGGTGAGTTCATGTTCGCTACTGCCATCATAGGTGCTTCGAACGCACTACGTGAACGCGCCTGGGATCCAAGCTCGATGTGGGGTTGGGCAGATCCACTCGTAGAGAAGGCAACCAAGGCAGTCTACGAAAAAGTCTTTAGTGTCTTCGGAATCGTGACACTCTGCGTGGTGGGTCTGTACCTTCTCTGGCGATCCCGCCAATCAGACATGAGCAGCGCAATGACCACTGCAGGCTGGGCACTACTCGTCATGGTGGCAGTAACCGCTCTTGCAGCCTGGCCGGTCAAATCCGCCAACATAGCCGACGGCACGCTCATTACCTCGCTCGGCGTTGTGCACGATGCGGTCGGGCCAGAGGCAAAGGACCCAGAACCAGGCCGTTGCATCGATCCGAATCCAGACCGATGCAAGGACCTTCGACCTCCAGCCGTTCGGGCAAGTGACACAGCTACGGAAACCATGCTGTATCGCAACTGGCTACGTGGCGTCCTTGGATCTGCCGACAGCGAGACCGCGAAGAAGTACGGTCCCGCCTTGTATGACGCCCGCTCCTTGACATGGGGTGAAGCAAAGTCGATTCGCAGCAACCCAGCGACCCGCGAAGCCACGGTTCAGGCGAAGAAGCAACAATGGATGAAGGTTTCGGAGCAGATCAAGGTCGAAGACCCTGAAGCATATGAATACCTGCAAGGCAAGAGGGACATGGACCGAATTGGTGCCGGGTTCATTGCCGTTCTCGCCTCGCTACTCTTCGCCATGTTCGACCTCACCGCATCCCTGCTGGTCCTGCTCGGCTTCATGATCTTCCGATGGGCGGTCATAGCGGCCCCGATCCTGGGCACGATCGGACTGCTCCGCCCGGCCAGTGCCGGGCTGCGGCGGCTGGCGAACGCCGTGGTCGCTGCCGTCTTCAACATCGCCATCTTCGGTACGGGAGCGGCGATCTACCTGTTCGCCGTGGACCTAATCATGAGCACCCCCACCCTGCCCGGCTGGCTCCAGGTGGTACTGGTATGGCTCTGCGGTGTGGTCGGTTGGCTCCTGCTTCGGCCGTATCGCCGGATCACCCAGTTGGGCGGCAAGGACAGCAGCGAGGCGGTGGGCTCCGCTGGGTCGTGGCACCGCCGGTTCTTCCGGGACATGCGGGTCGCCGCCCGGCTGGACGTCGCCGAACCCGGCGGCACGGCCGAGCCGAAGAGCACGCGGCGGCAGGGCGCGGCCCTGGAGCCGGCAACGCTGCGACCGGAGGCCCGACGGGAGGATCCCAGCCACTCCTCCGTCGGTTCACCAGCCCCGCAGGAACGGCCGGACGGCCGGGAGCACACCGAGGAGACCGAGCCGACTTCGCCGCCGCGCGAAAGCGGCCGCCCCACGGTCGCACCCCGCCCCCGTCGGCGGTCGGCGGCATCCTGGACCGAGCCGGATGTGCCGGAGGAAGCACCCTCGTTTGTCGTCTACCGGCCCGACTCCGCTGCACCAGCTCCGGCGGCAGTCAAGCCAACTCCTCGCGTACGGTCCGAGGCCAGGTGACAGCGATGCGACGAGGAATTGAAGCCCTCTTCACCCGAATTATCCGGTCTCGGATCGGCCTAGGGCTCGTAATCGCCGTACTGGTTCTTGGCGTGGTCGGGGCGGCCCGCTTGGTAGCCAGCCCAAATGATTTCAGCAACGGTTTTAACAGACCCGATGACCCCATCACGACTGTCGATCCCGGCGAAGGCGATGATGGGGTTATAGCAACGCTCACTCCAGAGCCACCGATCACTGGTTCCGGTCAACTAACTCCAGCACAAACAGCTTCCAAATTCACCGCACTCTGGTTAGATCAGACACGACCGGCTAGAAGTTGGCGCGATTATTTAAGCACGATTTCAACCCCGGATCTCATTGAGAAGCTCGCAGACGCAGGCCCCGACAACGTTCCCAAAGCCCGCATCACTGGCGAACCAGCGGTTCGGCCACGAAGTTCAACATTTACTGAAGTGTTGATACCACTAGATGCCGGGAAACTTCGCCTCGAGCTGGTAGCGACACACGGACGATGGTTGGTGGATGTCGTAGACTGGGAGCGAGGATGAGCACCAAGGAGGAACCTCGTCGCCGAATCCGGGCTGGTGTCGCCCTCGGAGTTTCGGCAGCACTCGCGTCAATTCTCTGCTGCGGTGGAGGAACTGTTGCTTTTTTCCTAACCACTCTCAGTGTAGACCGTCAAGACCTGATAGCCGCTGAGGCGAATTGCGAAGAAGATCATCAAGTTCGCCTGTCTGGAAATATTCCTCGACTAGGCTCCTACGGCCAAACACAGATGCGCAATGCGGCGGTCATCATCAAAGTCGGGCAGGATATGAGGGTGCCGCCCCGAGGCTGGGTGATCGCGGTGGCCACGGCGATGCAGGAGTCGGCCCTGCGCAACCTGTCCAACAGTACCGTCGCCGGCTCCCGCGGAATCCCCAACGAAGGCGTCGGTTCGGACCACGACTCCGTAGGCCTGTTCCAGCAGCGCGCCGGCTGGGGCAGCGTCGCACAACGGATGTCCCCTGACTACGCCGCCCGCAAGTTCTACGAGAAGCTCCTGAAGGTCGACGGCTGGGAGCGGATGCCCCTCACCCGGGCAGCCCAGAAGGTGCAGATCAGCGCCTATCCCGATGCTTACGCGAAGCACGAGGACATCGCCAGTCAGATCGTCAACGCGCTCGCCGGTGGTGCCGCGCGGACCGTCCAGATCGCCGACCGCTCGGTATGCGACCGTGCTTCCGCGCGAGCCATCGCCGCTTCCGGCTGGACCGCTCCGATCGACGGCGGGGTCGGCTCCGGGTTCCGTACCGCCAGCCGGCCGCGGCACAACGGGGTGGACATCGGTGCCCGCAAGCGAACCGAGATCCACGCGGCCGCCACCGGTCGGGTGCTGGTCGCCCGCTGCGACCCGGACCATGACGGGAACCGCACCTGCGATGTCGACGGCTTCCCCGGAAAAGGTGGATGTGGCTGGTTCGTCGACATCCTGCACGCCGGCGGTTACATCAGCCGCTACTGTCACATGATCGAAAAGCCCCGGGTGGTCCCTGGGCAACTCGTCAAGGCTGGAGAAGTGATCGGACTGGTCGGCAGCAGTGGGAACTCCTCCGGCCCACATCTGCACTTCGAGGTGCACGTAGACAGTGACCGCAGCTTCGCTGGTGGAATCAATCCGGTGCCTTTCATGCGTCAGCGCGGGGCACCGCTGAACGGGTCGGCATGAGGCCCTCGAAACGATGACCGGACCGCTGCCGGACCCCTTCGCCGGTCAGCCCGACTGGGCACCCCTGCCACCACGGCCGATCGAGATCGTTCCCGCCACCGGCCGGGTCGAGTTGCGTGGCCGTCGCGTCCTCGTCGGGCTGCCCGGCCTCGGTTGGCGGGGGGACCTACGCGCTGACGAACGGGTGGTGCAGGGCAGCCGCACGTACGTGCCGATCATCCCCGAACACGAGTGGTACCGTGCGGAGTCCGACCAGGTGGAGGTCTTCGCGCCACTAGTCCCGGTGGAGAGGGTCTGGGTGGAGACCCTGGCCGACCGGCCCGCTGCCGCCGCCGGCTCCACACGCGAACAGGCCATCCGGCTGGTTTCCCTGGACGGACCCACACACCGCCCCCCAACTCCTGTCTTCGAGACGGATGCCGTCAGCGGCCGTCGAGTGGTGCATGTCGAGGACTCCGTCGAACACCGTGACCTTCGCGCGGTGACCGAGTCCTACTCGGGCGCGGACGGCGACATCTGTGTCCGGGTCACGCCGGAACTGGAGTGGTACCGGTGGGCCTGGCGCGGGCAACCGCCCACCACACTGGAGGTACCAGTCCATCTGCTGTGGATCGAGTGATTCCTACTGGACGCGTTCGCCTGTGCAGACTCGCCAGCCTTCTTCCTGATCTGCAACCGCGAAGCGCCAAGTATCTGCCAAACTCTGCTGCACACCATCGATCGTGGCGCTCCGCCTGACCACTGCTCGCACAACGGCCGACGAGCGACCAGTCATAGTGACTTGGACATCCTCGATATTGATCGAGAAAACGGCATCGAGCTGTCGTTCCCGGTACATCATCTGGTTTCGAAATTCATCAATCGATGGCAACGAGCCGCCGCAGGTATAAAGCCTTGCTCTGTTGTCGTCGCGAGCGACTAGAACGGCCTGCAGATAGCTGACCACCACCACATCGGGAGCGCTCCGGTCGGGGGTGGTGGCTCGGTCGTACAGCAGGTAGCCGGTCACCCCGCCCCCCACGCAGAGCAACGCCAGCACCCCGGCGACGACGGTGAGGACGGTCCGGAGCCGACGGGGTGGACGCACCGGCGCCGGCAGCGGCACCGGGGGTGCCGGCTGGTCCGGCGAGGTCCGCTGCGCCGGTACACGGGACACCTGGGAACCGGCGGAGGGCTGCACTGATTCCACCCCCTGAGGCTATCGGCTGTGCGCCCCGTACCCAATGCCCCGGAAGCTGCGGATCGTGACAGGACAACCTCGCGAGGTGAGAATTCATCGCCATGTGCGACAAGCCCGGCGCATCGCCGTCGTGCTTCCCGGGACACCGGCCCCGGCTGGGATACGGTCTGCAGTCGGGGAGGTTTCCAACCTCGGAAAGAGGGGTGGACGCGGTGGCCGGTCCGAGGGCTCGTACCAACCGCGCCGCTGCCCTGCACCGCCGCGCCGCTGCCAGCTCCGCCGCTGCCGCAGCGGTCCTCGACGAGATCCGTCCGGCCCCTGCCGACCAGCGTCGCCAGTACGAGCTGGCGGACCGGCTGCGCTCCGCTGCCGCGCTCCTCGCTCCGGGGTGGGCCGGCAGCGACCTGGAGAACCTGGCGGCGGACGCTCCCTGTGGGGAGGAGAATCCGCCCTTCGTCCGGATCGGCACCGGGGCAGCGCTCGAGAACGCCTGTTTCCCGGCGCTGGTGCCACTGCTCGGCTCGGGACATCTGACGATCGACGCTGACGTCCGGGACCTCCGGGTGGTCGGCCTGCTGCGGGCCGTGCTGCTACGCCTGCTGGCGGCTACCCCGGCCGGCTGCCTCCTGGTGCGCGCCGTCGACGGCACCTCCGCCGAGCCCCCCACCAGGAAGACCGGCGCCCCCGCCGACCACCACACCCGGAGCACCGGCGCCCCCGCCGACCATCAGACCCCCGGCACCGGCACCCCTGCCGAGCCCCGCACCGGCGCCTCCGTCGAGCCGGACAGTCGGGGCACCGACGATACCGCTCAGCCGGACCCCCGGGGCGTCGACTTCACCGTCGGCACCTTCGCCCCGTTCGCCGCGCTGGCCGATGCTGGTCTGTTGCCGCCACCGGCGACCGACGTGGCCGGGTTGCGGGCGGTGCTCACCGAGGCCGAGCAGTGGGTCTCTCCGGGAACCGGCCGGCCCCGCCGACATGACCGGACGCTGCTGTTGGTGATCGCCGGGCTGCCCGAGTCCACCGGTGCGAGCGACCTGGACCGGATCGTGGCACTGGCCGAGCGGGGGCGGGGGGCTGGCCTGCATCTGGTGGTCGCCGGCTGGCCGGTGGCCGACCGGCCGCCGTTGCCGCAGGCCACGCCGGTCCGGCTGCGCACCTCGTACGCGCTGCTGGGGGATCCGCCGGGCAGTTCGTTCAGCGGGCCGGGCACCGATGCGCCGGGGGGTCTGAACTGTCCTGTCCTGGTGGACGACGATCCCGGTCCGGAGCTGATCGGGGCGGTCTGCCGTCGGCTGGCCGATCGGGTGGAGGCGGGTTCCCGGTTGGGTCTCGCCGAGCTTCTGCCACCCGCCGACGCGGAGCTGTGGACGACGACGTCGGTCGACGGCCTGTCCACCACCGTCGGGGACGCCGGCGGCCGGCCGGTCACCGTGGGGTTCACCGAGTTGACCCCGCACTGGCTGGTCAGCGGCCGGTCGGACGCGGACCGGTCGGCGTTCCTGACCAACGCCCTGCTCGGCCTCACCGCCCGCTACGGCCCGGACGAGTTGGCCCTGTACCTGGTGGACCTGGGCGACGGCGAGTCGTTCGTGGAGTTCCTCCAGACCGAGCGGGACCGGTCCTGGCTGCCGCAGGTCCGGGCGGCCGGAATGGCCGCCGACCCGGAATACGTCCGGGACCTGTTCGACCAGTTGACGGCGGAGATCCACCGGCGGGAGGAGGCGGCGGCCCGGGGCGGCGGTCAGCGTTTCGCGGAGCTGCGCGACCACCAGACACTGCCGCGCGTGGTCTGCGTCGTCGACAACTTTTCGCTGCTGCTGTCGGATCGCGATCCGGTGGCCGCCGAGGTGCTGGCCCGGCTGGACGGGCTGGCCCGGTCGGGGCGCGGGTACGGTGTCCATCTGGTCCTGGCCGGAGCGGGTGACCTGGGCGTCGGCGCGGGGCCGGCGCCCCGGGACTCGGTGCTGGGGCAGTTCCCGGTGCGGGTGGCGCTCGCCGGTGGCAGCCCCGTGTTGATGCCGACCAACGACGCCGCCGCCGGCCTGGCGGTGGGCAGTGCGGTGGTGAACACCGCCGGCGGGCTCGGTGGGCCGCGCGGCGCGACGCGTGGGCACGAGCGGCTGGTCCGGTTCCCCGACCCGCACGATGCTCCGGAGGTCGTCGAGCAACTGCGGCACCGGCTGTTCGCGGCCCGGCCGGAGGATGCCGTACCGCCGGTGGTGTTCGCCGGTTGGGCCCGACCGTTGCTCCGCAACGATCCACGGATGCGGGCGGCGGTGGCTGGCCGCTCCGGTGCCCCGGCGGCTCTGCTGGGGCGGGCGGTGGACGTGGCCCGGACGACCGTCGCGGTGCCGCTGGGTCCGGTGGCGGGGCGGAACCTGGCCGTCCTCGGCCCGGGCCGGGCGGCGGCCTCGCTGTTGGCGACGGCGGCGCGGAGCACCGCCGCGCACCACCTGCCGGGCACCGTGGAGTTCGTGATCGCCCCGCTGGACGAGGGGTCGACCCCGCTGGCGGCCGCGCTCGCCGCCGAGCTGGCCGGCTGCCAGCGGGTGTCGATGGTCGACGGTCCGGGGTTGCCGGCTGTGGTCGACGGTGCCGGCCCCGCCTACCTGGTGGTGTTCGGGGTGGACGCGCCGTCGGCGGCCGAGCTGCCAGCGGACCGGTTGCGGGCGCTGTTGCGGGAGGGGCCGGCGGCGGGCCGGCACCTGCTGGGCTGGTGGCGGACGGTGCCACCGTTCGCCGGGTTGGTGGAGCCGGACGGCGAGGTCGGGAAGCTGGCCGCGGTGGCCGCGGTCGACGTACCGGGTGCCCAGCTCGCCCCGGTCTTCGGTCGACCGGTGCCGTGGCGTCCCCGGCCGGACCGGGTGGTCCTCTGGGATTCCCCCGACGACCGTGGCACCGTGCTGGTGCCGTTCGCCGACGAGGCGGATCCGGCGCGCCCCGCCGCCGACGAGCCCGGACCCGACCGGCCGGAGGCCGAACCGGACCCGGCCGACCGCCGTCAGGACCAGCCATGACCGGCAGCGGGAAGGACCTGCCAGGGCCGACGGCAGGAAGATCCGCCCGGGACCAGGACCAGCCGGCACCGACCACGGGGAGATCCGGGCCAGGACCAGCCATGACCGACCGCAGGAGGAGCCGGCCGGGGACGTGCCGGGTCGGCCGTGGGGAGGACCGGGGATGAGCATCGACGACGCCGTGACGGCGGTGCCGGTCCGGCAGCGCGGCGGTGGCGGGCCGGCTCCGTCGGTGGCCGCCGCCTGGACCGACTACCTGGCCGCCGCCCGCCAGCTCGACGGGGTACGCCGGGGAGCGGCGACGGCCGCCGCCGCACAGTCCCACGCCGTGGAGACGGCCCGCACGGAGTTGACCGGGGTACGCGCCCGGCTGGCGTCGCAGCACGCCCGGCTGCGGGACCTGGGCGTACCGGCGATCTCGTTGGTCCCCACGCCACCGGAGGTGACCGAGGCCGCCCGGTCGATGGGGGGTGGCCCGGCCGCGGTGCTGACCGGTCTTCGGGCGGCGCAGGGGTGGGTGGCGGGTGCCGACGCGGCGTTGGCGGCCCGCGGTCCGCGGCGTCCCGCGGGCTGGCCGCCCCGGCTGCGCAACCTGCTGGTCTACGGCCCGCTGGCGCTGGTCGTACCGGTGGTGCAGCTCCTGGTGTTCCTGGCTGCCGGCCCCGGGCCGGCGAGTGTGGCGGCGCTGCTGGTGGGCCTGCCGATGCCGGCGGTGGCGTTCGCGGCCGGCTGGGTGGGGGTGGGGCGGCTGTTCCCGCCGGGGGCCGACGGCCGGTGGGACCGCACGCCCCGGCTGGGGCTGCTGACCTGTCTGGTGCCGGCGGTGGTGACCGCCGCCGGGCTCATGCTGGCGCTGCTGACCGGCTGACCCGGCGCGGTGGCTGCCCCGCGCCGACGTCGGGCGTTGGATCAGCGGGGGATTATCAACGACATCGCCTCGGCGCGGGACTTCGCGTCGTGCTGGAGCACGCCGCGGACCGCCGAGGTGATGGTCTTGGCGCCGCTCTTCTGGATGCCGCGCATCGCCATGCACATGTGCTCGCAGTCCAGTATCACGATGACACCGCGTGGTTGCAGCTTGCTCATCAGCAGGTCGGCGATCTGTGCGGTGAGCCGCTCCTGCACCTGCGGGCGGCGGGCGAAGACCTCGACCAGCCGGGCCAGCTTGGACAGGCCGGTGATCCGGCCGTCCGGGCCGGGAATGTAGCCGATGTGCGCGCTGCCCCGGAACGGGAGCAGGTGATGCTCGCAGAGGCTCATCACGTCGATGTCCCGGACCAGCACCAGCTCCTCGTGGTTGGCCTCGAAGGTGGTGCTGAGCACCTGGGCCGGGTCGACCCGGAGGCCGGCGAAGAGTTCGGCGTACGCCCGGGCGACCCGGGCCGGGGTCTGCTGGAGGCCGTCCCGGTCGGGGTCCTCCCCGACCGCGATGAGGATCTCGCGGACCGCCTTCTCGATCCGGCCGAGGTCCATGGTGTCCTCGATCGGGCGGCCGTTGAGTTTTCCGCTGATCAGTCGGGCGGCGACGTAGTCGAGCGCCTCGTCACCGGGCTCGGTGGACGAGGCGGCCAGCCCCGACTGGTCGGGGCTGGCCGCGGCGTCGGTGTTCAGTGCAGACCGTCCGAGTTGTTCGAGGAGCCACCGACGGAGATGCCGTCGGCCGTCGCCTGCGCCGTGAGCTTCTCCTTCTCGGCCGGGGTGAGCACCGGCGGCTCGGTGGAGGGCAGGCGCTTGCCGAAGCCGTTGTACGGGGCCATCGGCGGGCGCTTCACCACCCGGGAGCAGATCCGGGCCATGTCGGCGGTGGAGAGGGTCTCCTTCTCCATCAGCTCCAGGACCATGTTGTCCAGGACGTCCCGGTACTCCACCAGGATCTCCCAGGCCTCGTCGTGGGCCAGTTCGATCAGCGCCCGCATCTCGCCGTCGATCTCGGCGGCCACCGAGTCGGAGTAGTCCCGTTCGTGGCCCATGTTGCGGCCGAGGAACGGCTCGTCCCCGCTGGTGCCGTACTTGATCGCGCCGAGCTTCGAGCTCATGCCGTACTGCGTGATCATCGCGCGGGCCAGCTGGGTTGCCTTCTCGATGTCGTTGCCGGCCCCGGTGGTGGGCTCGTGGAAGACGAGTTCCTCGGCGGCCCGACCACCCAGCGCGTACGCCAGGGTGTCGATCATCTCGGCCCGGGTCTGGGTGTACTTGTCCTCCGTCGGCAGGACCAGGGTGTGCCCCAGCGAGCGACCCCGGGACAGGATCGTCACCTTGTGCACCGGTGCGGCGTGTGGCAGTGCCCAGGCCACCAGCGCGTGCCCACCCTCGTGGTACGCGGTGATCTTCTTCTCCTGGTCGCTCATCACCCGGGTCCGGCGCTGCGGCCCGGCGATCACCCGGTCGATCGACTCCTCCAGCGAGTCGTTGCTGATCGCCCGCTGTTCCTTGCGGGCGGTGAGCAGCGCCGACTCGTTGATCACGTTGGCCAGGTCGGCCCCGGAGAAGCCGGGGGTACGCCGGGCGACCGCGTCGAGGTCGACGTCGGGCGTGAACGGCTTGCCCTTGGCGTGCACCCGCAGGATCGCCTTGCGGCCCTCCATGTCGGGGGCGTCGACCGGGATCTGCCGGTCGAACCGGCCCGGACGCAGCAGCGCCGGGTCGAGGATGTCCGGCCGGTTGGTGGCGGCGATCAGGATGACCCCGCCCTTGGTGTCGAAGCCGTCCATCTCGACGAGCAGCTGGTTGAGGGTCTGCTCGCGCTCGTCGTGACCGCCGCCCATGCCGGCGCCACGGTGCCGGCCGACGGCGTCGATCTCGTCGACGAAGACGATCGCCGGGGCGTTCGCCTTGGCCTGCTCGAAGAGGTCCCGGACCCGGCTGGCGCCGACACCGACGAACATCTCGACGAAGTCGGAGCCGGAGATCGAGTAGAACGGCACCCCGGCCTCGCCGGCGACCGCGCGGGCCAGCAGCGTCTTACCGGTACCGGGCGGCCCGAAGAGCAGCACGCCCTTCGGGATCTTGGCACCCAGGGCCTGGTACTTGGCCGGGTTCTGGAGGAAGTCCTTGATCTCGTGGAGTTCCTCCACGGCCTCCTCGGCCCCGGCCACGTCCGCGAAGGTCGTCTTCGGGGTGTCCTTGGTGATCATCTTCGCCTTGGACTTGCCGAAGTTGAGCACCCGGGAGCCGCCGCCCTGCATCTGCGACATGAAGAAGAGCAGCAGGAGCACGAGCAGCGCGATGGGCAGCAGGTTGACCAGCAGGCTCACCCAGATGCTGTCGGACGACACCTTGGCGTCGGCCGGGCCGGTGACCCGGTTGGCCGCCTTGGCCTCGAGGACCTCGTTCCAGACCTGCTCGCCGGCCTGGTACGGGAACTGGGCCTCGATCCGGTCGGTCGTGGTGTCGCCGAACTTGGTCTTCTCGGCCAGGTTGAGCTGGAGCGTCTGCTCCTTGTCCTGGAAGACGACCTTGTTGATCTTGGCGGTGTGCAGTTGGTCGAGCGCAACGGAAGTGTCCACCCGGTGGTAGCTGGGACCAGCGGTGAACAGCTGACTGAGCACAACGGCGCCGAGGATGACCAGGATGATCCAGACCACCGGTCGGCGGAAGAAACGCGTACGTTCCATGCTGTTGTCGAGCGCCGAGGCGCCCGCATCCTCCTGATCGACGTCCTGACCGTCTGAATGGTGTCGCCGCCGATGGCGGCGTCGAGCCGCCGTGCGGGCCGGCCTCGACCCCGAGGCGCGCAAACTGCCGCACCGCGGTCATTCGACGGTACACCGTGCGCGCGAGGAGCGAGCTTGCGAGCCCCGCAGTCGGGCACATTCGTGACCTCGTGCGCGCGAGGAGCGAGCTTGCGAGCCCCGCAGTCGGGCACATTCGTGACCTCGTGCGCGCGAGGAGCGAGCTTGCGAGCCCCCGCAGTCGGGCACATTCGTGACCTCGTGCGCGCGAGGAGCGAGCTTGCGAGCCCCCGCAATGGCGGGCCTGCCAGCCCGGAGCCCCACGGACGGCGTACCGGGTTCAGCCGGCGTGACGGGAACTGCGCACCGACCCCGCCGACCGCCCGGTCGTGCGGGTCGGGGTGCCGGACGCGGAACTGCTCCACGCCACCGGACCCCACGGTAGCCGGGTTGGCTGGGAGCCCGCTGTACGTCGGCTCGATGACCGGTCGGGCGGGTCAGGCGCGGGCGTAGACCTCGGGCTTGAGCACGCCCACGTACGGCAGTTCGCGGTAGCGCTCGCCGAAGTCGAGGCCGTAGCCGACCACGAACTCGGTGGGGATGTCGAAGCCCACGTACTTCACCGGGACGGTGACCTTCACCGCGTCCGGCTTGCGGAACAGGGCCACCACCTCGACGCTGGCGGCCGACCGGGACTCCAGGTAGCGCAGCAGCCAGGACAGGGTCAGGCCGGAGTCGACGATGTCCTCGACGACCACCACGTGCCGGCCGGCGATGTCTCGGTCCAGGTCCTTCAGGATGCGTACCACCCCGGAGGAGGTGGTGCCCTGGCCGTACGAGGAGATGGCCATGAAGTCCAGCTCGACGGGCGGACCCTGGCGGCCCAGCGCGCGGGCGAAGTCGGCCATGAACATGACCGCGCCCTTGAGCACGCAGACGAGCAGCAGTCCGTCGGTGACTCCGGCGTAGTCCGCCGAGACCTGCTTGGCCAGCTCCGCGGTCTTCTCGCGGATCTGCGCCTCGGAGATGATCACGTGATCGATGTCGGCGTCGTACCAGGAGCCGTCAGCCATGCTCCTAGCCTGCCGTACGCCGGCCGGCTCCCGTCGGCGGGGCCACACCTTTCGGCGCGGCCCCGCCACGGGTTTTTCCGACAGACCGGGAGCAATCACGTCAGCAGACCCGGGATCGCCAGCGGCGCCCCTCGTCAGTGGGCTTCCAGTCGGCGGAGTCGCGGGTGTCGGCGGTCAGGCCGGACGCCGGGGCGGCGGCCAGCACGGCGAGGAGGAGCAGAAGCAGCAGGAACTCCATGGCGGCGCTCACTTTCTGATCATCTGAGTGGTTTTCGCCGCCGGCGCGCACCGGACTGACTCCAGTTTCCGCCGTCCACGGGCACCGGAACAGTGGCAGAAATGCCATACCTCCTCGATTTTCTGCCACCACTGCGGTTACCCTCGTCACATGATTCGATCGGTAGCCGTCATCGCGTTGGACCGGGTGGCCGTCTTCGAGCTCGGCGTACTCACCGAGGTGTTCGGCACCGACCGCACCGAGGACGGCTTCCCCGGCTACCGGTTCACCGTCTGCACCGCCGACGGCGGCCCGGTCCGTACCGCGTCCGGCTTCGGCCTCACCCCGCAGGCCGACCTCGCCCCCGTCGACGAGGCCGACCTGGTCGCCGTCCCCGCCTACACCCGGGGCGGCGAGATCCCCGAGGCGGTGCTGGCCGCGCTGCGCCGGGCCGCCGACCGGGGGGCCTACGTGTTCAGCGTCTGCTCCGCGGCCTTCGTGCTCGGCGCGGCCGGCCTGCTCGACGGCCGGGAGTGCACCACCCACTGGAAATACGCCGACGAGCTGCAACGCCGGCACCCGTCGGCCCGGGTCCGCTGCAACAGCCTCTACGTGGCCGACGGAACGGTGCTGACCAGCGCCGGCACCGCCGCCGGCATCGACGCCTGCCTGCACCTGGTCCGGCAGGAACACGGCTCGGGCACCGCCACCCGGCTGGCCCGCCGGATGGTCGTCCCCCCGCACCGCGATGGCGGCCAGTCCCAGTACGTCGAGGCGCCGATCCCCGCCACCCCCGACGCCCCCACCCTCGAACCGGTGCTGAGCTGGCTGGTGGGGCACCTGGACCGGCCGACCACGGTGGACGAGCTGGCCGCCCGCGCCGGGATGTCCCCGCGCACCTTCGCCCGCCGGTTCCGGGCCGAGACCGGCACCACCCCGCACGACTGGCTGACCAACCAGCGGGTGCTGCTGGCCCGGCGGCTGCTGGAGGAGACCCACCTCAGCGTGGAGAGTGTGGCCGACCACTCGGGCTTCCCCGACGCCGCCGCCCTGCGCCACCACTTCGCCCGCCGGGTGGGCACCACCCCGCAGGGCTACCGCACCACCTTCCGCGACCGCGTCCCCGCCGCCGGCTGACCCCCCGCGCCGCGTCCCCGGTCGGAGGTCAGTAGCCCACCGCCGCGCCGTCGACCCGGGGCTCCGTGCCGACCACCCAGCCGCCGGCCGGAGCCCGCCGCAGCGCCTGCCCGTACCCGAAGACCGACGGCTCGGCCGCGACGGTCACCTGGTGGCCCCGGGCGCGCAACCCGGCGACCAGGCCGGGCACGGCCGCCAGGGCCGGCTCGACCAGCAGCGTCCGGCCGGCGTGCCAGTACCAACGGGGGGCGTCGAGGGCGGCCTGCGGGTCGAGGCCGCCGTCGACGGTCCCGGCGACCCACTGGAGGTGGCCCTGCGGCTGCATGTGCCCGCCCATCACCCCGAACGGGCCGACCGGGGCGCCGTCGCGGGTCAGGAAGCCCGGGATGATCGTGTGGAACGGCCGCTTGGCCGGTCCGACCACGTTGGGGTGACCCGGATCGAGCCGGAACCCGGTACCCCGGTTCTGCAGGGCGAAGCCGTACCCGGGCAGCACCACCCGGGAGCCGAACCCCAGGTAGGTGGACTGGATCAGGCTGACCATCAGGCCGTCGGCGTCGGCCGTGCACAGATAGACGGTGCCGCCCCGCTCCGGGTCGCCGGCCACCGGGGCACCGGCCCGGTCGGTGAGCAGCGTCCGCCGGGCCGCCAGGTAGCCCGGGTCGAGCAGGCCGGCCGTCGGTACGTCGACGCGCTCCGGGTCGGCCACGTGCGCGTGCGCGTCGGCGAAGCCGAGCTTGACCGCCTCCACCTGCCGGTGCACCCGCTCAACCGGGTCACCGGCCGGGTCGAGGCCGTCCAGGATGCCCAGCGCCGACAGCGCGGCGAGCCCCTGCCCCGGCGGCGGCAGCTCCCACACCTCGTGGTCCCGGTAGCGGACGCTGACCGGATCGACCCAGGTCGAGGTGTGGGCCGCCAGGTCGGCGGCGGTGAGGAAGCCGCCGGTACGGGCGGCGTGCCGGTCCAGTGCTTCGGCGATGGTGCCCCGGTAGAAGGCGTCCCCGCCGGTCCGGGCGATCAGCCGCAGCGTGCGGGCCGCCGCCGGGTTGCGCCAGTGCTCACCGGGGCGCGGCGCCCGACCCGCCACCGTGAAGACCCGGTTGAACTCGGCGTACTCGGCGTCGGTCGGCGTGGGCTGGGCCACGGCCCGCGCCCAGGTGGCGGCGGTGCCGGCGGAGACCGGATGTCCGTCGTCGGCGTACCCGATCGCGTCGGTGAACAGGTCGGCGAAGGGCAGCACACCGAACCGGTCGTGCAGGTCCCGCCAGCCCGCCGGGGCACCGGGCACGGTCACCGGCAGCCAGCCCCGGGCGGGCATCGCCGGACCGGCCGCCTGCGCGCCGCCGAGCGCGTCCACCGCCGCCACCGGCACCCCGGCGGTGGCGGTCAGCACCAACTCCCGGGTCAACGCGGCCGGTGACCGCCCGGCGGCGGCGAGGCCGTGCAGCCGGTCGCCGTCCCAGACGATGGCGAACAGGTCACCGCCGATGTCGTTGGACGGCGGTTGCACCACCGTCAACGTGATCGCGGTGGCCAGCGCCGCGTCGACGGCGTTGCCGCCGCGCCGCAGCACGGCCAGGCCCGCGGCCGCCGCGAGCGGGTGGCTGGTCGAGACGGCACCGTGCGGGGCGAACAGGGCACGCCGGGGGTACGTCACCCGCCATGTCTACCGCACCGGACCGGCCGACCACCCGCGCCGGCCGATCTCTCGCGCCGGCCGGGAACGCCGCCGGGAGTCGGCGGGGATCAGTCGACGGGCAGCAGCCGACCGTCGCGGCGACCCACCCGGCGGCCGCCCGGCAGGGCGGTCGGCCCCTGGCCACGCCAGGCGGTGACCAGCGCGTCCAGCGCGTCGACGTGCCGGTGCGACAGCGCGCCGGGGGTGGCGCCCAGCTCCCGCGCCCAGGCGTGCAGCACCCGGCCACGTACCGCACCCGGCAGCCCGGCCAGCGCCGCGACCGACAGCCCGCCCCCTGCCCGCACCCCGGACCCGTCCGGCGCGGAACCGTCGCGCGCCGGACCGCCCCGCGCGGAACCGTCCAGCGCGGAACCGTCCAGCGCGGAACCGTCCAGCGCGGAACCGTCCAGCGCGGAACCGTCCAGCGCGGAACCGTCGAACGTAGACCCGTCCGGCGCGGAAGCGTCGGACGCGGACCCGTCGGATCCGGCCCGGGGGGTGGCGAGGGCGGCGGCGGCCAGGTCGTCCAGCGCGGCGGTGTCGGCGGCCAGCAGCCGGGCCGTCCGGGCCAGGTTGTCCCGCACCCCCAGGCCGAGGGCGGCGACCAGCGCCGGCAGCGCGTCGGCGCGGACCCGTGCCCGGGCGTACGACGGATCGGTGTTGTGCGGATCCTGCCAGGGGACCAGGCCCAGCGCCGCACACGCGTCACGGGTCTGCTCGCGGGTGACGTCGAGCAGTGGGCGCAGCAGCGGCACCCCGGCCACCTCCCGCCGGGTGGGCATCCCGGCCAACCCACGCGGGCCGGCGCCCCGGGCGAGCGCCAGCAGCACCGTCTCGGCCTGGTCGTCGCGGGTGTGCCCGAGCAGGACGGCGACGGCCCGGTGCCGTCGGGCGGCGTCCGTCAACGCCTGGTAGCGGGCCTGCCGGGCCGCCGCCTCGGGGCCACCGGGACGCCCGGCCACCGTCACCGGCACCGCCTCGGCCGGATCGAACCCGACCCGCCCGGCCCACTCGGCGACCGCGGCGGCCCGCTCGACCGACCCGGCCTGCAACCCGTGGTCGACGGTCACCAGTCCCGCCGACCGGCCCAGGCGGGCCGTCACGAAGGCGGTGGCCACGGCGAGAGCCAACGAATCAGCCCCGCCCGAGCAGGCCACCAGGACCGGTCCGTCGGCGGGCAGCCCGGCCAGCGCGCGGCGTACCGCGACCCGGACGGCGGCCACCGACGGGGCGGGCGCCACCCCGGGCCGCCCCCCGGCCACCTCCGGGACAGCGGGGGTACGCCGGCCGCCCACCGCTCAGCCGGCGGTCGGGGTGGCGCCGGTCGGCCCGTGCACCCGGGCCACCCAGGCGGCCGGGTCACCCAGCTCGTCCAGCCGGGGCAGGGTCAGCGGCGAACCGAAGATCTTGTTGAAGCCGGCCATCCCGACCTGCTCGACCACGCCGTGCACGAACTTGCGGCCCTCGGCGTACTGGCGCATCTTGACGTCCACGCCGAGCAGCCGGCGGATCGCCTTCTCCAGCGGATTGCCCGCCGCACGACGTCGGTCGAACCCCGCCCGGATCCGCTCCACGCTGGGGATGACCTGCGGGCCGACGCCGTCCATCACGAACTCGGCGTGCCCCTCCAGCAGGGTCATCAGCGCGGTGAGCCGGTCCAGCACGGCCCGCTGCGCCGGGGTCTGCACGATGTCCAGCACGCTGGTGCGGCTGTCCGGGTCCTTCACCGCGTCGGAGAGCGTGGACACCCCCCGGCGCAGTCGTTCGACCAGGTGCTCGGTGCCCTGTGAGGCGTCCACGAACGCCTGCACCTCGCCGAGGAAGTACGCCCGCATCCACGGTACGGCGGTGAACTGGGTGCGGTGGGTGACCTCGTGCAGGCAGACCCAGAGCCGGAAGTCCCGCGGGTCGGCCCCCAGCTTCCGTTCCACCTCGACGATGTTCGGCGCGACCAGCAGCAGTTGCCCGGGGTCGGCCGAGAAGACCTCGTACTGGCCGAGCACCCGGCCGGACAGGTACGCCAGCACGGTGCCGGCCTGCACCCCGGTGAGCCGGGAGCCGACCGCCTCGGTGAGCACGCCGGGCGGCTTGTCCCCGGAGAGCCTGCTGACCAGCGGGGTGATCACCTCACGCAGGCCGGCGATGTTGGTGGCCGCCCAGTCCCGCCGGTCCACCACCCGTACCGGCGGATGATCCACCTGGGCGCGCAGCCCCGTGTAGTCGGCTACGTGCCCGGCCGCCTCGTCGGTGAGCCGGCGTAGTTCGCCGACCACCTCGGTGGCCTCCGCGTACGACACGCGGGGGCCCGACTTGCTCAGCGCCCCCGCGGTGGCGGCGGCCAGATCCCAGTCCACGAACTGCGCCATGGCACCCACCGTACCCGCGCCGCGACACCCCGGCCGGTCGCGCGGGGTGGGGCACCTCGTGCCCGGCCGCCCGACGGCAGCCCGGCAGCGGCACTCGCAGCCGGTCAGGTCAGCGGCAGCCGCAGCCGGCCAGGGCGCCGGCGATCCGGTCCAGCGCCGCCCGCGTGACCTCCGGGTCGCCCGCCGGTGCCTGGTCGGTGAGCACGGCGAAGGTGAGCAGCCGGCCGTCGCGGGTGGTCACCAGGCCGGCGATGGCGTGCACCCCGGTCAGCGTGCCGGTCTTGGCCCGGACCACGCCGGCCCCCGCGGCGGTGGCCGTCGACTCGTACCGGGTACCGAGGGTGCCCGACCAGGCGGCCACCGGGAGGCCGCCGAAGATCGCCGTGAGTTCCGGATGGGTGCCGTTGCCGGCCGTCGCGATCAGGTCGGTGAGCAGCGAGGGGCTGATCCGGTTGCTGCGGGACAGCCCACTGCCGTCGGCGAGGCTGATCTCGTCGGCCGGCAGACCCAGCTCGCCGATCACCTCGTCCATCGCCGCCGCCCCGCCGCCGAAGGAGGCCTGCTGGTTGCGGGCCAGGGCGACCTGCCGGGCCAGGGCCTCGGCGATCACGTTGTCGCTGTCGCTGATCATGAGGTCGACCAGCCGGACCATCGGCAGCGATTCGACCCTGCCCAGCTCGGTACCGGGCGCGGGTGCACCGGTCGCCGACGTGCCGCCGGCCGCCGGAGCGGTGCCCCGGACCACCCCGCTCTGCGGCAGGCCGAGCAGCCGGGCGAACGAGCGGCCGGCGGCCAGGTCCGGTTCGGCGTACCGCTCGGCCGCGCCGTGGGAGTCGGCGAAGTTCTTCCGCGCCCGCACCGGATCCCGGCGTGCTCCGTCGGTCATCAGCGCGGTGATCGACGCACCGAACCCGCCGGTCGGGATGTCCGCGTCCCAGCCGGGGCCGTGGACCGGGCCGGGGAAGAGCGTGGAGTCGACCATCACCCTGGTCGGGGCGGTGCCGCCGAGGGCCTGCTTGACCTGCGCGGCGAGGGTGTCGAGCCGGGCCGCGCCGGGGTAGAAGCCGTTCTTGTCGACGGCCAGCGTCGGGTCGCCGCCGCCGACCAGCACCACCTCGCCCGGGTTCGCCCCGGCGAGCGCCCGGGTCGCGATCCGGTGGCCGGGACCGCGTGCCTTCAGCACCGTCACCCCGGTCGCGAGCTTGGTGACCGACGCGGGGACGGTCGCGTCGTCGCCCCCCTTGGCGTACAACGACTCACCGGTGACCACGTCGGCCACCGACAGGTTGACCCGGCTACCCAGGGCGGCGGCGCTGGTCAGCGGCTCCACCGCGGCGCGTACCCCGGCGGCGGTCGGCTGCGGCGCGGCGGCGTCCGGGCCGGCGAGCACCGGGGCGGGGGCGGGCTCGGGGGGCGGTGCGGCGGCCGACGGGGTGCCGGCCTCCGCTCCCAGCCAGCCGGCGACCGGACCCGGGCGGAGGACCACCGTCGCCCCGGCGAGGCCGACCAGCAGCACGGCGACCAGCAGCACCGGCAGCCACCGCCGACGTCGGCGCGGCGGCGCGGCGGGCGGGGGTGCGGTGGACAGGGGCGCGGCGGGCGGGGGCGGGCCACCGCCGTTCGGCGACGCGGCGACCGGGGCGGACCCGACGGCCGCCCGACCAGCGGTGGTCGCGGACGGCGGTCGCCAGGCCGGCGGCGGCCCGGAGGCCGGACCGACGAGCGGCGGCCCCGAGGCCGGAGCGGCGGACGGCGACACGGGAGCCGAGTCGGGGCGACGGGGAACGCTCGCGTCGGGCACCGAGACCCGGCCGGTGGCCCCGCCGGTCACGGACCGGCCCGATCCCCGCCCGTCAACCCCCTCCGGGCGGTAGTGTGAATCTTCCCTCCCCACGACCCCCTCCTCCCGCCGCCGAACTCGCCTGGGTGACACTACTTCGGTCCGAAGACTATGCGGCGTCCGGAGCCGGCGGGTGGCCATTCATCCGCTCCGGGGGCGTCAGTGGTTCCGTTCAGCCAGCGTGGGCAGACGAGGGAGCGTGGGAGATGGATTTCGACGTCACGGTTGAGATCCCGAAGGGTCACCGCAACAAGTACGAGGTGGACCACGCGACCGGCCGGATCCGGCTGGACCGCACCCTGTTCACGTCGACCCAGTACCCGGCCGACTACGGCTTCATCGAGGGCACCCTCGGCGAGGACGGCGACCCGCTGGACGCCCTGGTGCTGGTCCCCGAGCCCACCTTCCCGGGCTGCCTGATCCGCTGCCGCACCATCGGCATGTTCCGGATGACCGACGAGAAGGGCGGCGACGACAAGGTCCTCTGCGTGCCCTACGAGGACCCCCGCCAGGAGCACCTGCGCGACATCCACCACCTGGGCGAGTTCGACCGGCTGGAGATCCAGCACTTCTTCGAGGTCTACAAGGACCTCGAACCGGGCAAGTCGGTCGAGGGCGCGACCTGGGTCGGCCGGGTCGAGGCCGAGGCCGAGGTGCGGGCGTCCTACCAGCGCGCCCGCGACGCCGAGGCGCAGGGCGGCACCGGACACTGAACCACCCGTTCCACCGAGCGGCCCGGACCCGTCGGTCCGGGCCGCTCGACCATTCCGCCCACCGGACCGACCGGGCGCGGCGGCCACCCGCCCACCGGACCGACCGGGCGGGGGCGGTCAGCCCAGCAGGCCCCGGGCGGCGTCGTAGAGGTCCAGCACCGCGCACGCCACCGGCACCACCGAGACCACCAGCGCGGTGTCGGTCAGGTCGGCCAACCGACCGAGGTACGGCGAGACCGGCCGCCGGGCGTACGACGTGCCGGCGGTGACGGCGACCAGCGCGAGCAGCAGTCCGCCCCCGCTCAACGCCAGCAGCCCCGCCGCCCCGGCCCGGCCGGCGAGCACCGCGCCGAGCACCGCGAACCCGGCCAGCCCGGCCGTCACCGGGGGCACCCGGTGCCGGACGGCCACGAACAGCCGGGAACGTAGCACCAGCACCGCCGAGCCGACCGCCACCAGCACCGGCCCGGCGACCCCGCGGCTCGCGGCGAGCACCAGCACCGCGGCGACGACCAGCACGGCGTGCCCGATCAGCATCCCGGTCAGCATCTCCTCGCTGCGGGCCACCGCCGCGTGCACCCGCTCCCGGTCCGGTAGGTCCCGTACCCCGTCCGGGCCACCCGTCGGGCCGTCGGGCAGGGTGATCGGGGGCAGCGGCACCTTGCCCAGCCGGATCGCCAGCAGCGGCACCGCCCCGAGGGCGAAGACCAGCACGCAGAGCAGGACGGCGGCGGTGCCGGCCGGGGCGAGCAGCAGCCCGGTCAGGCCGGCGAGCGCGCCCACCGCGCCGGCCGTCGCGCCGGCCACGAAGACCCGGAGCCGGGTGGCGACGCCGAACAGCCCCAGCACGGCGGCCAGGAGCAACCCCACCGCACCGGCGAGGAGTTCGGGCGCACCGAGCCAGGGCAGCGGCCGGAACACCCCGACCGGGTCGCCGGAGCTGACCGCGAGGGCGGCCGCCACCGCGGCGTACGGCAGGGCGTAGCCGCCGAGGGTGGCCCCGGTCGGGCCGTCGCCGTACGCCCGGGAGGCGATCGTGCCGGCGAGGGTGAGCAGCAGCGCGACCGTGCCTCCGGCGGCCCAGCCGGCGGTCTCCCCCGGCCCGGCCAGCAGCACGGCGAGCAGTCCCACGGCGAGCGGCACCCCGGCCCCGGCCAGCGCGGCGGCCCGGGTGGCCGGCGGCGACCAGGCGGCGCCCCGTCGACGGGCGCCCTCGGCGATGGCCTCGACCACGTCGTCGTACTCCAGCTCGGGCCACTGGTCCCGGGCGGGCACCAGGTGCAGCACCTCGCCGTCGCGCACCCCCTGCGGCAGCAGTGGCTGGGCGGTCAACAGCACCGCGCCGTCGGTACGCCGCAGCACCCAGCCGCCGTGCCGCTCGCCGTCGTCGGCCAGCCCCTCCCCGGCGTGCCGCAGCACCTCGGGCAGCAGTTCGGCCAGCGGGACCTGCTCCGGCAGGGCCACGTCGACGCGTCGCCCCGGGGCGCTGATGGTGACCCTGGCCAGCCCGATGGTCATCGACTGGACTCCATCTCGTTCGGGAGCGGTGGCTGACGGACGACGCGCACTTTACCTACGATGAGCCAGGTTCGGGTTACCGAGCGCCACAGGGAGGTGCTTTTTGTCCACTGTCGTCATCAAGCGGCCACCGCGCCGGCCCGCGCCGGAGATCCCGGTCGGCGAGCTGCCCGTGGAGGGTCCGCCGGAGATCCCGGTGGTCACCGGCGGACGCTGGCAGCAGGCGCTGATGGTGCTGCCGATGCTGGGTGGCACGGTGGCGATGGCGATGATGTTCGGCCGGGGCGGCGGCGCCTACTCGTACGTGGTCGGCGGGATGTTCGGGCTCTCCTCGGTGGCGATGCTGATGACCTCCTGGGGGAGCGCCTCGGGCACGCCGAAGAAGTCGGAGATGATGGCCGCCCGCCGGGAGTACCTGCGGCACCTGGCCGCGCTGCGGCGACGGGTCCGGCAGACCGCCCGGCAGCAGCGGGCCGGGCTGTACTACCGGCATCCCGACCCGGGGCGGCTCTGGTCGACGGTGGACAGTCACCGGGTCTGGGAACGTCGCCCCGGCGACCCGGACTTCGGCGTGGCCCGGGTCGCCGTCGGGCCGCAGACGCTGGCCACCCCGCTGGTCCCGCCGGTCACCCGCCCCCTGGAGGAGCTGGAGCCGATGACCGCCGGGGCGCTGCGGCGCTTCCTCGACGCGTACTCGGTGGTGCCGGACCTGCCGGTGGCGCTGTCGCTGCGCAGCTTCGCCCGGGTCTTCGTCCGGGGCGGGCCGCCGGGCGGCACCGGCGGGGCGGCGCAGAGCGGCGGCACCGGATCGCCCGACGCGCAGGCGCTGGCCCGCGCCATGGTCACCCAGCTCGCCGTCTTCCACGCCCCCGACGAGCTGCTCGTCGCCGTCTGCGCCGGCCCGGAACGGCGTCGGCACTGGGAGTGGGTGAAGTGGCTGCCGCACGCCCACCACCCGAGCAGGGTCGACGCGCTCGGCCCGGTCCGGCTGGTCACCAGCTCCGCGGTCGAGCTGGAACGGCTCCTCGACGAGGTGCTCGCCAGCCGCTCCCGGTTCAGCCCGGCCGGGCCGGCCACCGACGGCCCGCACGTGGTGGTGCTCCTCGACGGCGGTGACCTGACCGACGCCACCGAGCTGACCGGCGACGGCGGCATCGACGCGGTGACCGTGCTCGACCTGGACACCCCGGCACCGCGCCTGCTGGACCGCTTCGCCCTGCTGTTGGAGGTCCGCGCCGGCCGGCTGCACTCCTGGTCGGCCGAGGGGCACGCCGAGGTGGGCACCGCCGACCGGCTGGCCGTCGCCGACGCCGAGGCGGTCGCCCGGCGGCTCGCCCCGTTGCGGCTCGCCGCCGCGGCCCGGGGCACCGAGGCCGCCCCGGGGGCCGAACCCGGCCTGCCCGAGCTGCTGGGGCTGGGCGATCCGGAGGGGTTCACCGCCGACCAGGGCTGGCTGCCCCGCTCGCCCCGGGACCGGCTGCGGGTGCCGATCGGCGTCGGCGCGGACGGCGGCACGGTCGAGCTGGACCTCAAGGAGTCGGCGCAGGACGGGATGGGCCCGCACGGGCTGCTGATCGGGGCGACCGGGTCCGGCAAGTCGGAGCTGCTGCGCACCCTGGTCCTGGCGTTGGCCGCCACGCACAGCTCGGAGCAGCTCAACTTCGTCCTGGTCGACTTCAAGGGCGGGGCCACCTTCGCCTCGTTCGACCGGCTGCCGCACACCGCCGCGGTGATCACCAACCTGGTCGACGCACTGCCGCTGGTCGACCGGATGGTGGACGCCATCAACGGCGAGCTGATGCGCCGCCAGGAGCTGCTGCGCCGGGCCGGCAACTTCGCCGGCCTGCGGGACTACGAACGGGCCCGGACGGCCGGTGCCCCGCTCGCCCCGCTGCCGTCGCTGCTGCTGGTCTGCGACGAGTTCTCCGAGCTGCTGTCGGCCAAGCCCGACTTCATCGACCTGTTCGTGCAGATCGGCCGGCTGGGCCGGTCCCTCGGCGTGCACCTGCTGCTGGCCAGCCAGCGGCTGGAGGAGGGGCGGCTGCGCGGGCTGGACACCCACCTGTCGTACCGGATCGGGTTGCGCACCTTCTCGGCGCTGGAGTCCCGCACGGTGCTCGGGGTGCCGGACGCCCACGAGCTGCCGCGCTCCCCCGGGCACGGTTACCTGCGCGCCGGCACCGACCCGCTGGTCCGGTTCCGGGCCGCGTACGTCTCCGGTCCGGTCCGCCGCCGGGGTGCGACGGCCACCGGTGGGGCGGGCGGCGCGGCCCGGCTGCTCGCCTTCTCCACCCATGTCGTGCCGGTGCCGGAACCGGCCGTCGCGGTGCCCCCACCGGCCGTCGAGGAGGAGGCCGAGAGTCTGCTCGACGCACTGGTCGGCCGGCTGGCCGGGCAGGGACCGCCGGCCCACCAGGTGTGGCTGCCGCCGTTGGAGCACGCGCCCACCCTGGACGAGCTGCTCGGTCCACCCGTCGTCGACCCGCAGCGTGGCCTGTGCTTCGCCAATCCGGAGCTGCACGGTGGTCTCCAGGTGCCGGTGGCGGTCGTCGACAAGCCGTACGAGCAGCGCCGCGACCTGCTGTGGTTGGCGCTCGGCGGCGCGGCCGGGCACGTGGCCGTGGTCGGTGCTCCGCAGAGCGGCAAGTCGCAGGCGTTGCGGACGCTGGTCTGCGCGCTCGCGCTCACCCACACCCCGGCCGAGGCGCAGGTCTACTGCCTGGACTTCGGCGGCGGCGGGTTGACCGCGCTGCGGGAGCTGCCGCACGTGGGCGGGGTCGCCGGCCGGGCCGACCCGACGGTGGTCCGGCGGACCGTGGGCGAGATCGCCACCCTGCTCGCCGAGCGGGAACGCCGCTTCACCGAGCTGGGGCTGGAGTCGACGGCCGCCTGGCGTGAGCGGCGTCGGGCGCTCGCCGCCGCCGGTCAGCCCACCGACGACCCGTTCGGTGACGTGTTCCTCGTCGTGGACGGCTGGGCCACCCTGCGGGGCGAGTACGACGACCTGGAACCCCTGATCACCGACCTGGCCACCCGGGGCCTGTCGTACGGGGTGCACGTGGTGGCGAGCGCGGTGCGTTGGCTGGACTTCCGGCCCGGCATCCGGGACCTGTTCGGTTCCCGGCTGGAGCTGCGCCTGGGTGACCCGTCCGACTCGGTGGTGAAGCGGGCGGCGGCGGCCGGCGTACCGGAGCAGCCGGGGCGGGGGATCACCGCGCAGAGCCTGCACTTCCTCACCGCCCTGCCGCAGCTCGCCGGCGGGGATCCGGCGGAGTTGGTGAAGGCGGTCGGGGCTGCCTGGTCGGGGCCGGTCGCGCCCCGGGTCCGGTTGCTCCCGCCGGTGCTGCCCTACGCCGAGCTGGACCGTACCGCCGGCACCGGCCTGGCGTTCCCGGTCGGGATCGCCGAGGCCGACCTGCGACCGGTGCTGCTCGACTTCGCCACCGAGCCGCACTTCGTGGTCTTCGGCGACGCCGAGTGCGGCAAGTCGTCGTTCCTGCGGGCGCTGGCCACCTCGATCGTCGAGCGGTTCACCCCGGAGCAGGCCCGGGTGATCCTGGTCGACTACCGGCGCAGCCTGCTCGGCACCGTCGAGACCGACCACCTGATCGGGTACGGCACGGCGGCGGCGCACACCACCGAGCTGATCGAGTCGGTCGCCGGCTACATGCGGGACCGGCTGCCCGGGTCGGGGGTCACCCCGGCGCAGTTGCGCGACCGCTCCTGGTGGTCCGGCCCGGAGCTGTTCATCCTGGTCGACGACTACGACCTGGTGGCCAGTGGTCCGGCGAACCCGCTGCACGGGCTGGAGGAACACCTGCCCCAGGCGCGCGACGTCGGCCTGCACCTGGTGCTGGCCCGCCGCTGCGGTGGCGCCGGCCGGTCCCAGTACGAGCCGATCGTGCAGCGGTTGCGGGAGCTGTCCACCGCCGGTCTGGTGATGAGCGGCAGCCCGGACGAGGGGCCGTTGGTCGGCGCGGTGCGGCCGGGACCGTTGCCGGCGGGGCGTGGTCGGCTGGTCACCCGGCGCGAGGGCGTACGCCTCGTGCAGCTGGCACATCTGCCGCCGCCGTGATCCGGGTGTGTCGGAACGTGCCGTCTCGGCAGGGGGAACCGGTAATCTCCGAGCAGCAGGTGTCCCGCGCGATGAATGGCTGACGATGTGACAAGGGTTCGGCAGGGCTCTCCGACCGCGCTGCACCGGTTCGCCGGGCGGGCGCTGCTCGGTGTCGCGGCGACCACCGTCAGCGTGCTCGGCGCGGCCCCGGCTGTCGTGGCGGCCCCGCCGTCGGTCGTCCCGGGGCACCGGCCGTCGGTCGCCGGGACGCCGGCCCGACCGGCCGTGCTCGCCGGCCAGCCGGCCACGGTGGTCGTGCCGCGCGCCGCCGGTCCGCTGTCCGAGCCCGACTTCGCCCCGGTGGAGGCCCGCGCCGACCGGGTCCGCGACGACCAGTTCCAGCTCGACACGTTGAACGCGGCGACCGCGTGGCGTACCTCGACCGGCCGCGGTGTCACGGTGGCGGTGATCGACTCCGGGGTGGACGGTGGCCATCCCGACCTGGTCGGCCAGGTGCTGCCGGGGATGGACCTGGTCTCCCCCGGCGGCACGGACGAGCCGGACCCGGTGGGGCACGGCACCACGGTGGCCAGTCTGATCGCCGGGCGCGGCGACGACCGGCGGGGCGTGGTCGGGCTCGCCCCGGACGCCCGGATCCTGCCGGTCCGGGTGCTCGACGACGAGAACCGCTACGACGACGCGATGATCGTCGCCCGGGGGGTGCGCTGGGCGGTGGACAACGGCGCCCGCGTGATCAACCTGTCGCTGGGCGGCAGCGGTGACAGTCCGGCCCTGGCGGCCGCGCTGGACTACGCGTTCGCCCGGGACGTGGTGGTGGTCGCCTGCACCGGCAACGTCGCCACGTCCACCACGTCGAAGGTCTGGTATCCGGCGCGGGAGCCCGGGGTGATCGCGGTGGCCGGCCTGGAACGCGACAGCGAGAACCTCTGGTCCGGTTCGATCACCGGCCACCCGACCACGCTGACCGCCCCGGCGACCGGCCTGGTCGGGGCCCGCCCGCCGAGCAACTACTGGGGGGTGCAGGGCACCAGCTTCGCCGCGCCGCTGGTCGCGGCGACCGCCGCCCTGGTCCGCTCCCGCTACCCCGACATGTCCGCCGGCGACGTGGTCAACCGGCTGCTGGGCACCGCGAAGGACATCGGCCCCCCCGGCCGGGACGACCGCTTCGGGTACGGCATGGTCGACCCGGTCGCCGCGCTCACCGCCGACCTGCCCCTGATCCACCGCAACCCGTTGGACGACAACGACTCCCCCGGCGTGGCCGGGTTCGGCCCGGCCCCCGGTTCCGTCGCGGACACCCGGGCCGGCGGCACCGGCAGCGACCCGCTCGGCTTCACCGCGCCCCGGCAGCACACCCGGTGGACGGCCCAGCCGGCCGGCGGTGCGGACGACGCCGCCCCGCGCCGGTTGTGGACCGGGGTCGCCGTGACGGTCGCCCTGGTCATCGGGGTGGCGTTGATGGTCCGCCGGTTCCGGCTGTGGGGTCGTTGAAGCGGGCCTGATTTCCCGTACGGGTGGGTAGAGCAGACCGCATGAGTTCCCCCGGTCCGCGTTCCTCGGTGTCCCCGTCGGGTCGGTCCTGGCGGGACCGTCGCCTGGACCGGGACGGTTCGCTCGGGCTGCGGTTGACCCTGGCGGCGGTGGCGGCGTTCCTGGTGCTGGTGCCCTTCGCGTTGCTGGCGGTGCTGGTGGTCGGGTCGTGGACCCCGCTGCACGAGCTGGACGCGGCGGTCACCGCGGCCCTGCACCGGTTCGCTGCCGACCATCCGGGCTGGGTACGGGTGATGAAGGCGTGGACGCACGTCTTCTCACCGGGTCCGCTGCGGGTCGCCGCGCTGGCCGTGGTGGTGTGGGTGTGGCGTCGCGGCTCGCGGCGGCTGGCGCTCTGGGTGGTCACCACGATGGCCGTCGGCGGGGCGCTCGGCGCGCTGTTGAAACTGCTGGTCGGGCGGGACCGGCCGGAGCTGCTCGACCCGGTGGCCCGGGCCGCCGGGTTCTCGTTCCCTTCCGGGCACGCGCTGAACGCGACCCTCGCGGCGGGCGTGCTGCTGCTCGTGTTCCTGCCGTTCGCCCGGGGCCGCCCGGGGGGCCGGCTGCTGCTCTGGACGGTCGCCGTGCTGCTCGTCGGGGTGACCGGGCTGAGCCGGGTGGCGCTGGGCGTGCACTGGGCCAGCGACGTGCTCGGCGGCTGGCTGCTGGGCGGCGCGGTGGTGGCGGCCACCGCGGCGGCGTTCCGGACCTGGCGGGAGCAGGCCGGGTTGCCCGCTGGCCGCACCACCGTCGACGGGGTCGCGCCGGAACTGGTCGACCCGCACGCGTAGCCGGCCGCCGTCCGGGGTACTGGGCGGCCCATGTCCACCATCGTCGCGCAGGTCGCCAAGCGGGTCCTCCTTCCGGTGTCCCTGCTGCTCTCCGCCATGGTCCTGCTGGGGCTGCTGGTGACCCGGGTGCTCCCGGACGTCTGGCCGTTCACGGTGGAGGACGCGGTCAACCGGGAGTTGGCCGCCGACCGCACCAGCGGGTGGAACGACGTCTCGCTGGTGTTCAGCACGCTGGCCAGCACCCAGTTGATCGTCACGGTCACCGTGCTGGTGGCGCTGGTGCTGCGGCTGGTGCTACACCGCTGGCGGGAGCCGCTGTTCCTGTGCGCGGCGGTGACCGCCCAGGCGCTGGTCTTCCTGCTCACCACGATGGCCATCGACCGGCGTCGGCCCGCCGTGGAGCACATGGACGTCTCCCCGCCGACGTCGAGCTTCCCGTCCGGCCACACCTCGGCGGCGGTCGCCCTCTATGTCGGCATCGCCCTGCTGCTGGCCCTGCGGGCGAGGAGCACCGCCGGGAAGGTCACCTGGTGGACGCTGTTGGTGCTGGTCCCGCTCGGGGTGGCGCTGACCCGGATGTACCGGGGCATGCACCACCCGAGCGACGTGGTGGCGTCCTTCGTCAACGGCGGCACCTGTGTGGCGATCATGGCGCGGGCGGTGCTCGACCGCTCCCTGACCTGGGGCCGGGCCAAGCTGCCGGGCCTCACCCCGGCGGGCGGGGACACCCCGCCCGCCCCCGCCCCGGCCGCCGGCTGAGCCCGGCTCCCGCGCCCGGTCGGCTCGTCGGCGGGGCTCAGGTGCAGTCGCCGGTGCCCACCCCGCGGGTACGCTCCGCGCCGGCCAGCGCCACCGGTCGGGCCTCCTCGGCGGTCACCGCGAACCCGGTGTTCGGGTCGTCCGCCGCCGCCGCGAAGATCACCCCGAGCACCAGGCCGTTGGAGGAGACCAGCGGGCCACCGGAGTTCCCGCTGCGGACCAGCGCCCGGATCGTGTAGATCTCCCGGTTCACCTTGCTGGCGTTGTAGATGTCCGGGCCCTCGATCCGGTCCACGTCCCGGATCCGGGCCGGGCGGGCGTCGTACGGGCCGTCGAGGGGGAAGCCCAGCACGATCGCGTCCGCGCCGCTGCCGGCCTGCCCGGCGGCGAAGCGCAGGGACGGGCCGGGCAGCCCCGGCACGTACAGCACGGCCAGGTCGCGGTCCGGGTCGTAGACGACCACCTCGCCGTCGTACCGTTCGCCGCGCAGCTCGACCGCGACCGAGCGGGTGCCGGCCACCACGTGCGCGTTGGTCATCACCCGGTCGTCGGCGTAGACGAAGCCGGAGCCCTCGATCCGGCGCGAGCAGCTCGGCGCGGAACCCAGCACCTTGACCACCGCCCGCTGGCTGTTCGCCACCACCTGGGAGCCGGCCAGCGCCGGGTCCGGTGGGGCGACCTGGCGCGCCGAGGTACGGCCCAGGCCGTTGAAGACGTCGGGGAACCCGTTGGTGTCGACGGTGTCCCGCAGCGCGGTGGACAGCTCCTGTGCCTGGTCCGGCAGGACCCGGTCGACCACGGTCAACAGGGCGCTGTTCTTGACCGAGGCGGCCAGCCAGGGCAGCGACGAGGAGCCCAGCGGGACGGCGACCAGCCAGGCCACCAGCATCACCGCGAGGATCGAGACGAACGCGCCCCCGATGTCGTCGGCCCGCTTGGCGGTGTCGTTGGTGATCGTGCGACGCAGGTGGGAGCCGAGCCAGCCGGCGAGCGCCTGACCGAGGACGGCGAGCCCGAAGACGGCGACCAGGGAGACCAGCACCCTCGTCCCGCTGTCGATGAACTGGCGGGCCAGCATCGGCCCGAGCTGGAGGCCGATGAGCGCGCCCAGGAAGAACCCGGAGAACGACAACGCCCCGATGACGAAGCCCTGACGGTATCCGCTGATCGCGAACACGAGCATGAGCAGGAGCAGAACGAGATCCACGGCCGACACCGGTCAAGGGTACGTGCACCGGACACCGGTACGGCGCCGCGGCTGCGGAACGTGACGGTCAGGTCCGGGGACCGGCCAGTTCGTCGGCCTCCTCGGTGCCGGCCGAGGGGGCCGGGGTCGCCCCGGTCGGCGGCAGCTCGACCACCCGCGACCAGGGCCACGGGCGGGCCCAGCCGCCCATCTCCAGCAGGGCGTCCAGCACCCCGGCGGTGAACCCCCAGACCAGCATGCCGCGGACGGAGAAGGCCGGCCCGATCCAACCGCTGGCGTGCCGGACCCGCATCCGGTTGGCCGGGTCGACCAGCTCGGCGACGGGCAGCCGGGCGACGTGCGCGACCTCGGCCGGTTCGCGGGGGTGCACCGGGTGCGGGCTGTGCCACCAGGCCAGCACCGGGGTGACCACGAAGGAGCTGACCGGGATCCACAGCCTGGGCAGCTCGGCGAGGACGGTCACGCTGGCCGGGTCGAGGTCGACCTCCTCGTTCGCCTCGCGCAGCGCGGTGGCCTGCGCGTCGGCGTCCCCCGGGTCGGCCGCGCCGCCGGGGAAGGCCGGTTGGCCGGCGTGGTTGCGCAGCGTGGCGGCCCGCTGGAGGACCAGCACGTCGGGGCCGGAGCCGGGCTGTTCACCGAGCAGCACCAGCACCGCGCTCTCCCGGCCACCCTCCTCGGGGGTGGTCAGCCGGGTGAAGTCCTCGGCCCGCGCGGTGCCGAGCCGGTCCACCAGCGGGTCGAGCCAGGACGGCGGACGGGGATTCACCGGCCCGGCTCCGGGCGGGCGACGGGAGCCGACGCCACGCGCCTGGGTTTGGCGACCGACACTGCGGGCCGGAGACCGGGGACCGACGCCGCGCGCCGGAAACCGGAAGCCGACGCCGTGGGCCGGAGACCGGGGGCCACCCGGGGGTGGGAGGTCACGCGGGCACCGCCAGGCCGAGGTGGCGGCGGACCAGGTCGGCGAGGCGGGCGTCGTCGAGTGCGCCGGACGTGTCGGTGTGCCGGACCCGCCCCTGCGCGTCGACCAGCAGGGTCAACGGGACAGCCGAGCGGCGCAGCTCGCGTTGCAGGGCCTCGCCCTGGTCGAAGAGCACCGGGAAGCGGATGCCGAAGTCCTCGCCGATGGCCTGCGCGCCGTCCCGGCTGTCCCGGCTGTTCACCCCGATCACCTGGAGCTGACCGGCGGCGCGGACGCTGAGCCGCTGGAACGCGGGCAGCTCCTTGCGGCAGGGCGGGCACCAGGAGGCCCACACGTTGATCACGGCCGGGCCGCGGATGTCGCGCAACGCCACCGGGGAACCGCCGGTGAAGCAGGAGAGCACCAGTTCGGGCAGGCGGCTGCCGTCGTCGGCCGGGGCCGGGCTGCCGGGCGTACCCCCGCCGTCACCGGCCCCGGCGGACCCGGACGCAACGGGCGTGGCCGGCGGGGCGGTGAGGGTGGCGCAGTCGGCGAACGGCGACGGGCGGGTGGGCCGCCCCCGCTCGGGACCGGCGGCGGCGTCCTGCGGGCCGGTGGTGGCGGTGCAGCCGGCGAGGACCAGCAGCACCGGCACGGCCAGCGCGGCGAGCCGACGCCTCACGGTGCCTCCGCGACGGTGGCCTGGGCGGGCACCAGCTCCGGGTCGACCCCGGCGGCGACCGCCAGCTCCCGGGCGCGGGGACCTTTGAGCAGCTTGGCGGCGGCGGCCGGCTCGGTCGGCCCGAGCCCGTACGACGGGCAGAGCCGGGTCAGGGTGCACGCCCCGCAGGCGGGCTTGCGGGCGTGGCAGACCCGCCGGCCGTGGAAGATGATCCGGTGCGAGAGCATGGTCCACTCCCGCTTGGGGAACATGGCCCCGATCTCGTGTTCGATCTTGACCGGATCGGTCTGGACGGTCAGCCCCCAGCGCTGCACCAGCCGCTGGAAGTGGGTGTCGACGGTGATCCCCGGCACGTCGAAGGCGTTGCCCAGGATGACGTTGGCCGTCTTGCGGCCGATCCCGGGCAGCGTCACCAGGTCGGCCAGCCGGCCGGGAACCCGGCCGTCGTACCGCTCGGTCAGGGCCTGACCCAGCTTGATCAGCGAGTCGGTCTTGTTGCGGTAGAAACCGGTCGGCCGGATCAGCTCCTCCAGCTCGGCCCGGTCCGCCCCGGCGTAGTCGGCCGCCGTCGGGTAGCGGGCGAACAGCTTGGGGGTGACCTCGTTGACCTTCTTGTCGGTGCACTGGGCGGAGAGGATCGTGGCGACGGCCAGCTCCAACGCGGTGGAGTGGTCGAGTTCGCAGTGGGCGTCGGGGTGCGCCTCGGTCAACGCCCGACCGATCCGCCGGGCACGCCGGGTACGGCCGAGGTCCGTCTCGCCCCGGCCGGGAGAGCTGATGGTCACGCCGGCCAGCCTACGTCGCCGCCCCGACGCGCCGCCGGGCCACGCCGCCCGGTCAGCCGGCGTCGGGCGGGCTGATCTTCCCCTTGCCGTCGAACCGCGCCCCGGTACGCGGGAAGTCGTTGCCGCTGAGCTGCTTGACCAGGCCGAGCCCCTGGTCGGCGGAGTCCAGCCCCGGCTTGCCCACCGAACTCATCCGGGTGGAGGTGAAGGAACCGCCGGCGAAGCTGCCGTCCGGCTTGAGGGAGACCTTCAGCACCCCGCCCCAGCCGAGCCGGCCGGTCGGGTTGAGCGAGCGGGCGCCCCCGGCGAAGTTCCCCAGGCTGTAGGCGATCAGCCGGCCCTGGTAGAACTCCATCCCGCGCAGTACGTGCGGGCCGTGCCCGACGATCAGGTCGGCCCCCGCGTCGATCATGGCGTGGGAGAACTTCACCGGGTCGCCCCGGTTCTCGCCGAGGAACATCTCGGTGCCGGGGCGGACCCGGGTCTTGTCCGACCCCTCGCCACCCATGTGCACCTGCACCACCACCAGGTCGGCCATGGTGGCGGCCTTCTCGACGACCCCCTTGGCGGCGTCGATGTCGACCAGGCTGTTGGACCAGGGGTACGACGAGAAGCCGGCCACCGCGACCTTCACCCCGCCGACCTCGACCACGGTGATCTGGTCCGGCGCTCCGGTGTGCTTCAGACCGTGTTTCTCCAGCGCCTGCCGGGTGTTCTCGTAGCCCTGCGGGCCGAAGTCGTAGCCGTGGTTGTTGGCCTGGTTGAGCAGCTGGAACCCGGCGTCCTTGAGGTGCCCGGCGTACTCCGGCGGGACGCGGAACTGGTAGCAGTTGCTGGCGTTCGCGCCGCACTTGCCGGTGCCGGTGTCGGTGGTGAGCGGCTCCTCCAGGTTGCCCATCACCAGGTCGGCCTTGAGCGCGCCCTTGACCTCGTCGAAGAAGCCCTTGCCGCCGTTGGCGGGCAGCCGGGACGGTGCCATCCCCATCACGATGTCCCCGGTGGCCGACAGGGTGACCGCCTCGTCCTTGCCGGCCGGCCCGGTGGTCGGCACCGGGGAGCCGCTGGCACCACCGCCGCCGCCCGGTCGCCAGACCGGGTCCGGGGTGTCGTGCTGGGCGCACCCGGCGAGGAGCACGGCGAGCAGCGCACCGGAGGCGAGCACGGCGCGGCGGCGGGGACGGGGCTGGGGGAAGGCGGCAGAGTACATCGCCCGCGACGCTACCGGGCGGGTAATCGACCGACGACGGCCGATCGGACGGAAGTTCAGCACGTCCGCCGCTGCGACCACGGGACGCAGGGCTCCGACCCGCCGGCCCGGACCGCCGCGTGGACCGCGCGGGCGAGCGGGGCACCCCAGGCGGACCGGGGACCGCCGTAGGGCTGCGGCGGCCCGGTGGTCGGGCAGAGCACGGTCACCGAGTCGGTGGGGGTGCCGGTGCCCGGCAGGCCCAGTTCCCGGATCGCCTGGCACTTCGCCTCGGTCGCGGTGGCGACGGCGTTCACCAGGGCGGCGTCCCCGAGCGCCGCCGGCACGTAGACGACGATGTTGACCGTCCCGACCCGCTGCGCCGGGGCATGGGCGGGGTCGGGGGCGGCGGCCCAGAGGGGGATGCCGAGGCCGACGGTGGCCCAGGCCCGTACCCCGGTGTCGGTCCGGGCGGTCACCTCGGCGACGTCCACGCCGGTGAGCAGGCCGACCCCCGGCCCGTCGAGGCCGAGCCGGTCGGCGAGCGCGGTCAGGTGGGCCGCCGGGTCGTCCCGGCGGTACGACATCGGCACTGTCGCGTTGACCACCCAGTGACGGACGCCCACACCGCCGCCGAGCGGGCCGGAGCTGACCGCCCGCAGCGGCGGGTGCGCCCGCCAGACGAGGAGCGGGATGTCCTGTCCGTCCTCGGGGCGGTGGGTCAGCACCGGGTCGCTCAGCACCCGGACACCCTACGACCAGCGGCGCCGACTACCGGTGACCAGGTGGTTCGGGCGGACGATGGTAATGGCCGATCGGGTCGCCGAGGTTACGCCCAACGATCAAGTTTCCAGGGGTGCAGCTCTGATTCGTCCTCACATGCGCCTAGACTTGGCGGCGCGCGAGGGATCAGCGGACGGCGGACCCGGCCGAGGGACGGCAACGCGCAACCGGAGGTGCGCGATGGATGAGGTACTGGCTCGCAGCGGGATCTTCCAGGGTGTCGACCCGGAGGCTGCCGAGGCGCTCGCCAAGGAGATGGAGACGATCGACGTCCGCAAGGGCGAGATCGTCTTCAACGAGGGCGAGCCCGGCGACAGTCTCTACATCCTCCTGTCAGGCAAGATCAAGGTCGGGCGACGGGCGGCCGACGGCCGGCAGAACCTGATCGCCGTGATGGGTCCGTCGGACATGGTCGGCGAGCTGTCGCTCTTCGACCCCGGTCCGCGTACGGCCACCGCCACCGCGGTCACCGACACCCGGCTGGTACGGCTGCGCAAGCAGGCCCTGCGCCCGTGGCTCAACAACCGGCCCGAGATCGCCGAGCAACTGCTCCGGGTGCTGGCCCGCAGGCTGCGCCGGACGAACGACTCGCTGGCCGACCTGATCTTCACCGACGTGCCGGGCCGGGTCGCCAAGAACCTGCTCCAGATGGCCGGCCGGTTCGGCACCCGCGACGGTGGCGTGCTGCGGGTGACCCACGACCTGACCCAGGAGGAGATCGCCCAGCTCGTCGGCGCCTCCCGCGAGACGGTCAACAAGGCGCTCGCCGACTTCGCCTCCCGTGGCTGGCTGCGCCTGGACGGCAAGAGCATCATCATCCTCGACCCGGAGCGTCTCGCCCGCCGCGCCCGGGTCTGACCCGACACCCGCGTACGTACCGGCCCCGGGCCTGACCGGGAACCCAGGTGAACACCGGCCCGAGGCCGCCGCGACCGGCGGTCCCGGGCCGGTGCGCGTACCGGCCGGGTCGCCGGTGGCCCGGTGTCTGCCCGACGCAGAATGTCTCGACAACGCGGTGCCGCCGGGTGACCGTGGACGGATGCTGGAACGGGTCGCGGTGCTCTCCGACGTCCACGGTGCGTTGCCCGCGCTGGAGGCGGTGCTGGCCGAGCCGGAGGTGGCCACGGCCGACCTGATCGTGGTGACCGGTGACGTGGCGGCCGGCCCGCAGCCGGTCGAGGTGCTGGACGTGCTGGTCGGGTTGGGTGACCGGGTCCGCTGGGTACGCGGCAACGCCGACCGGGAGCTGGTCCAGGCCCGCGCCGGCCGACCGTCGGAGCACGACGTGTCGAACTGGGCGGCGGACCAGCTCCGCGCCGACCAGGTGGCCCTGCTGGCCGGACTGCCGCTGACGCTCACCCTCCCCGTCGTCGGCCTCGGCCCGGTGCTCTTCTGCCATGCCACGCCCCGGGACGACACGGAGGTGGTGCTGGTCGACTCCCGGCCGGCCCGCTGGGCGGAGGTGTTCGCCGGGCTGCCGGCGCAGGTGCACACCGTGGTCTGCGGGCACACCCACATGCCGTTCACCCGGCTGGTCGACCGCCGTCTGGTGGTCAATCCGGGCAGCGTGGGCATGCCGTACGGCGGGCCGGGGGCGTACTGGGCGTTGCTCGGCCCGGGGGTACAGCTGCGCCGGACGACGTTCGACGTTGACGCGGCGTGCGCCCGGGTCGCCACCGGGTCGACCTATCCGGAGGCCGCTGCCTGGGCCGACGAGTACCTGCGCTCCCGGCACAGTGACCTCGACGCGCTGACCGCCTTCGCCCCCCGCGACGGCCGCTGACCGGCGACCGGACGGCCCGGCGGCCAGCGGGCCGCAGGGGCCAGCGGACCGCATCCCCGGGCAGGGCACCGGGCCGGACACCGGCGGACCGCCGGGACGGGACACCGGGCAGAAAAAGTCAGGCTTGACTGTTTGTTTCGGCGGCGGCACGCTGTCCCCATGGCCACCGGATCGACCCGCGTCCCCCAGCAGGAGCGCAGCCGTGCCACCCGCGCCCGGCTGTTGGAGGCGACGGTCGACTGTCTGGTGCGGTACGGCTGGTCGGGCACCACCACGACCGTGGTGGCCACCCGGGCCGGGGTCTCCCGCGGTGCCCAGCTGCACCACTACCCGACCAGGGCGGCGCTGGTCACCGCCGCCGTCGCCCACCTCGCCGAGCGACGCGCCGAGGAGCTGCGGATCGAGGCCGAGGCGCTGCCGGTCGGGCCGCAGCGACTCGACCGGGTGATCGACCTGCTCGGCGTCGCCTTCACCGGGCCGCTCTTCGTGGCCGCGCTGGAGCTGTGGGTGGCCGCCCGCACCGACCCGGAGCTACGCGACGCGTTGGTGCCGCTGGAGGCCCGGGTGGGGCGGGAGATGCACCGGCTCACCGTCGCGCTGCTCGACGTGGACGAGCGCCGGCCCGGGGTCCGGGAGGCGGTGCAGGCCACCCTCGACCTGCTCCGCGGGCTCGGCGTGGCCAACCTGCTCAACGACGACTCGGCCCGCCGCACCGCCCTGCTGCACACCTGGAAGCGCCAGCTCGCCACCCTGCTCACCCCGGAACCGGACCCGCCCGCTCCCACCGGCTCAACCCGCCACACCGGTCGCCCGGGGGCCGCCGCATGACCGGCGTCCTGCGGGTCGGCAACGCCTCCGGCTTCTACGGCGACCGGTTCACCGCCTGGCGGGAGATGCTCGACGGCGGTGAGCTGGACGTGCTGACCGGCGACTACCTGGCCGAGCTGACCATGCTGATCCTCGGCCGGGACCGGCTGCGCGACCCGGGCCTCGGCTATGCCAGGACCTTCCTCCGCCAGCTCGAAGGCTGCCTCGGCACCGCCCTGGACCGGGGCGTACGGATCGTCACCAACGCGGGCGGGCTGAACCCCGCCGGGCTGGCCACCGCGATCGGCGCGCTCGCCGACCGGCTCGGCCTCGGCGTCCGGGTCGGGCACGTCGAGGGCGACGCCCTGCCCCGGCCGGACGCGCTCACCGCCAACGCCTACCTCGGCGCGTTCGGCATCGCCGCCTGCCTGGACGCGGGAGCCGACGTGGTGGTCGCCGGGCGGGTCACCGACGCCTCGCTGGCGGTCGGGCCGGCCATCGCCCGGTTCGGCTGGCGACCCGACGACCTGGACCGGCTGGCCGGAGCCACCGTCGCCGGGCACCTGATCGAGTGCGGGGCGCAGGTCACCGGCGGCAACTTCAGCTTCTTCACCGAGCTGCCCGACGGCGGGCACCGGCCCGGTTTCCCGATCGCCGAGATCCATCCCGACGGCTCGTCGGTGCTCACCAAGCACCCCGGCACCGGCGGCGCGGTCACCGTCGAAACGGTCACCGCCCAACTGTTGTACGAGGTGGCCGGCCCCGACTACCTCGGCCCGGACGTGGTGACCCGGCTGGACACGGTACGGCTGCGGCAGGACGGACCGGACCGGGTCCGGGTGGACGGGGTGCGGGGCACCCCGCCGCCGGCCACCCTCAAGGTGGGCGTCAACAACCTGGGCGGCTTCCGCAACTCGATGACCTTCGTGCTCTGCGGGCTGGACATCCCGGCCAAGGCCGCCCTGGTGCGGGGGCAGGTCGAGGCGGCGGTCGGCGCGGACGGGCTGGAGTTCACCCTGGCCCGTACCGACCATCCCGACGCGGCCGACACCGAGACGGCGAGCGCGCTGCTGCACGTACACCTGCGCGACGGTGACCGGGCGCGGGCCGGGCGGGCGTTCTCGGCGGCGGCGGTGGAGCTGGCCCTGGCCTCCTACCCGGGCTGCACGCTGACCACCCTGCCCGGTGACGCCACCCCCTACGGGGTGTTCACCACCGACGCCGTGCCGCAGGCCGACGTGCCCCACGTGGCCGTCCTGCCGGACGGCACCCGGCTGGCGGTCCCCCCGCCGTCACGGACCGTGGCACCGGCAGCAGAGCGGGCCCTGGCCGGGCCGGAGCCCGCGTGGGCGGCACCGGCACCCGGGCCGACCCGGCGCGGGCCGCTGGGCGAGCTGGTCGGGGCACGGTCGGGCGACAAGGGCGGCGACGCCAACCTCGGCGTCTGGGCGCGCAGCGACGCCACCTGGGGGTGGCTTCGGGAGTGGCTGACCGTCGCGCGGCTGGCCGACCTGCTGCCGGAGACGGCCACGTCGACCGTCGAGCGGTACGAGCTGCCGAACCTGCGGGCGGTCAACTTCGTCATCCGGGGCCTGCTCGGGCCGGGGGTGGCCGCCTCCACCCGGTTCGACCCGCAGGCCAAGGCGCTCGGCGAACTCCTCCGTTCCCGCGTCGTCGACCTGCCCGCCGTCCTCACCCCCGGCCCGCCGGCAGCCGGGGAGGCGGACCGGTGACCATCGTGGACACACCCGAGCGGCGGCAGTTGCGGGAGCTGACCCGGGCCTTCGTGACCCGGGAGGTGCTGCCGCACCTGGCCGACTGGGAACGGGCCGGCGAGGTGCCGCGCGCGCTGCACGCCACCGCCGCGAAGATCGGCCTGCTCGGCGTCGGCTTCCCCGAGTCGGTCGGCGGCAGCGGCGGCGACCTGCTCGACGCGATCGTGGTCACCGAGGAGATCATCCGCTCCGGTGGCTCGTCCGGGCTGGTCGCCGCCCTGTTCACGCACGGCATCGCGCTGCCGCACATCGTCGCGGCGGCCGGGGCGCGCACCGGCGGGACGCTCGGCGGCCGGCTCTCCGCGCACCGGTCCGCCGCCGACGATCCCCTGGTCACCCGGTACGTCCGGCCGACGCTGGCGGGCGAGCTGATCGGCGCGCTGGCGATCACCGAACCGGACGGCGGCTCGGACGTCGCCGCGATCCGCACCACCGCCCGCCGCGACGGCGACCACTACCTGGTCAACGGATCGAAGACGTACGTCACCAGCGGGGTACGCGCCGACTTCGTCACCACGGCGGTCTGCGGCGACTTCCCCGGCAGTGGGTCGCTGCACCTGCTGGTGGTCGACAAGGGCACCCCCGGGTTCACCGTCGACCGGAAGCTGGACAAGCTCGGCTGGCACTGCTCGGACACCGCCGAGCTGTCCTTCGTCGACGTGCGGGTGCCGGTGACCAACCGGATCGGCGAGGAGGACACCGGCTTCCTGGCGATCATGCAGAACTTCGCCACCGAGCGGCTCTCCCTGGCCACCCAGGCGTACGCGACCGCGCAGCGCTGCGTGGAGCTTTCGACCCGCTGGTGCCGGGACCGGTCCACCTTCGGCCGTCCGCTGGTCAGCCGGCAGCTGGTCCGGCACCGGCTGGCCGAGATGCACACCCGCGCCGAGGCGGCCCGCGCCTACGTGCACCAGGTGGCCGCCCGGGTGGCGGCGGGCGAGCCGGTGGTGACCGAGGTGGCGATGGCGAAGAACGTCGCGGTGGCCGCCTGCGACCAGGTGGTGGACCAGGCGCTGCAACTGCACGGCGGGTTCGGCTACCTGCGTGACGCCGAGGTCGAGCGGCACTACCGGGACGCCCGGATCCTCGGCATCGGCGGCGGCACCACCGAGATCATGAACGAGATCATCGCGAAGGGTCTGGGCCTATGACGACACTGGAGAGTGCGGTCGACCCGGCCGCGCCGGCCTTCGTGGCCAACCGGGAAGCGCTTCGGGAACGTCTCGCCGAGTTGGACGCCGCGCTCGACCAGGCCCGGGCCGGCGGCGGGGAGAAGTACGTGGCCCGGCACCACGGGCGCGGCAAGCTGCTGCCCCGGGAGCGGATCGAGCTGCTGCTGGACCGGGACAGCCCGTTCCTGGAGTTGTCACCGGTCGCCGGGTACGGCACCGACTTCCCGGTCGGGGCGAGCGTGGTCACCGGCATCGGCGTGGTCGAGGGTGTGGAGTGCCTGATCGTCGCCAACGATCCGACGGTACGCGGCGGCGCGGTGAACCCGTGGTCGCTGGCGAAGACCCGACGGGCCGGTGAGATCGCCCTGGCGAACCGGCTCCCGATGGTCAACCTGGTGGAGAGCGCCGGTGCGGACCTGCCCACCCAGGCGGAGATCTTCATTCCGGGCGGCCGGGTGTTCCGCGACCTGACCCGGCTCTCCGCCGCCGGGATCCCCACGGTCAGCGTGGTCTTCGGCAACGCCACCGCCGGAGGCGCGTACGTGCCGGGGATGTCCGACCACGTGATCATGATCCGGGACCGGTCACAGGTGTACCTCGCCGGGCCGCCGCTGGTGCGGATGGCCACCGGCGAGGTCACCGACGACGAGTCGCTGGGCGGCGCGGCGATGCACGCCGGCACGTCCGGCCTCGCCGACCACCTCGCCGAGGACGAGCGGGACGGCATCCGGCTGGCCCGACGGTGCGTCCGCCGGTTCAACTGGCGCAAGCAGGGGCCGCCGCCGCGCGACCCGGCCCCCCGCCCGCCGAGACACGACCCGGAGGAGCTGCTCGGCATCGTCAGCGCCGACCTGAAGGTGCCGTTCGACCCGCGTGAGGTGCTGGCCCGGGTGCTCGACGGCAGCGAGTTCGACGAGTTCAAGCCGGCGTACGGCACCGCCCTGGTCACCGGCTGGGGCGAGCTGCACGGCTACCCGGTCGGCGTGCTGGCGAACGCCCGGGGGGTGCTGTTCAGCGCGGAGGCGCAGAAGGCGGCCCAGTTCATCCAGCTCGCCAACGCCACCGACACCCCGCTGGTCTTCCTCCAGAACACCACCGGCTACATGGTCGGCACCGAGTACGAGCAGCGCGGCATCATCAAGCACGGCGCCCTGATGATCAACGCGGTGGCGAACTCGACGGTGCCGCACCTGACGGTCAACCTGGGCGCCTCGTACGGGGCCGGCAACTACGGCATGTGCGGCCGGGCGTACGAGCCGAGGTTCCTGTTCACCTGGCCCAACGCCAAGTCGGCGGTGATGGGGCCGGCGCAGTTGGCCGGGGTGCTGTCGATCGTCGCCCGGCAGGCCGCCGCCGCCCGGGGCCGGGACTACGACGAGGACTCCGACGCGGCGATGCGGATGATGGTCGAACAGCAGATCGAGTCGCAGTCCGGGGCGCTGTTCCTCTCCGGCCGGCTCTACGACGACGGGGTGATCGACCCGCGGGACACCCGTACCGTCCTCGGGCTCTGCCTGTCGGCGATCCACAACGCACCGGTGAAGGGCGCCGACAGCTTCGGTGTCTTCCGGATGTAGTGCCCGTGAGCGCGAGGAACGCAGCGCAGCGGAGTCCCGCAGCCGCGAACGAAGAGCAGGCCCCGTGAGCGCGAGGAACGCAGCGCAGCGGAGTCCCGCAGTCGCGAACGAAAGCCAGGGGGCACGGGTGATTCGGAAACTGCTGGTGGCCAACCGGGGGGAGATCGCCCGGCGGGTCTTCGCCACCTGCCGGGCGCTGGGTGTGGCGACGGTCGCCGTGCACTCCGACGCCGACGTGGACGCGCCGTACGTGGTCGAGGCCGACGAGGCGGTCCGCCTGCCGGGGAACACGCCGGTCGAGACGTACCTGCGGATCGAGCTGATCCTGGCCGCGGCCCGCCGCACGGGCGCGGACGCGATCCACCCGGGTTACGGCTTCCTCGCCGAGGATGCCGGGTTCGCGGCGGCGGTGACCGACGCCGGCCTGACCTGGGTCGGCCCGCCGGCCGGGGCGATCGCGGCGATGGGCGACAAGATCGCCGCGAAGGAACTGCTGGCCGGGGCGGGGGTGCCGATGCTGCCCTCCTGGACCGACGACGACATCACCGACTTTCCGGTGCTGGTCAAGGCGTCCGCCGGGGGCGGCGGGCGGGGGATGCGCCTCGTCCGTGACCCCGCCGACCTGCCGGCGGCCGTGGAATCCGCGCGCCGCGAGGCCGCCGCCGCGTTCGGCGACGGCACGGTCTTCGTCGAGCGGTACGTCGAGCACGGCCGGCACGTCGAGGTGCAGATCTTCGGCGACACCGCCGGTACGGTCGTGGCGCTCGGTGAGCGGGACTGCTCGATCCAGCGGCGGCACCAGAAGCTCGTCGAGGAGGCCCCTGCGGTGCTGCCCGACGGGGTCCGGGAGCGGCTGCACGCCGCGGCGGTGGCCGCCGGGCGGGCGGTCGGCTACGTCGGGGCGGGGACGGTGGAGTTCCTGCTCGCCCCGACGGGCGAGTTCTTCTTCCTGGAGATGAACACCCGGCTCCAGGTGGAGCATCCGGTCACCGAGGCGGTCACCGGGCTGGACCTGGTACGGCTGCAACTGCTGGTCGCCGAGGGTGGTGCCCTGCCGGTGCCGGCGACCCCGCCCACCGACGGTCACGCCATCGAGGTGCGGCTCTGCGCGGAGGACCCGGCGCAGGGGTTCCGCCCGGCCACCGGCACCCTGCACCGGTTCGCGGTCCCCGGGGTGGCCGGCGAGTTCGCCCCGACCCGTGGCCTGCGGCTCGACTCGGGGGTGCACACCGGTTCGACGGTGGGCGTGCACTACGACTCGATGCTGGCCAAGCTGGTGGCCTGGGCGCCGACCCGGGCGGAGGCGGCCCGGCTGCTCGCCGGGGCGCTGGCCCGCGCCGAGCTGCACGGGGTGGCCACCAACCGGGACCTGCTGGTCCGGGTGCTGCGCAGTCCCGAGTTCGGGTCGGCACAGGTTGACACCGGGTTCCTGGCCGCGCACCCCGGGGTCTTCGCGCCGCTGCTGCCGCCCGAGCGCCTCCCGCAGGCGGCGCTGGCCGCCGCGCTGGCCTGCGCCGCCGCGCGACGGGCCACCGCCCCGGTGCTCGCCGGTCTCCCCTCGGGCTGGCGCAACGTGCCGGCCGTCCCCCAGGTCGTCCGGTACGCCACCGCGACCGGGAACGAGATCGAGGTGCGCTACCGGCTGGACCGGTCCGGCGCACTCGCCGACTGGTCCACGGACCCGACGGTCACCGAGCCCGACCGGACCGTCGCCGAGCCCGGCCCGACGTCCCCCGACGGCACGGGTGCCGCACCGGACGACCCGTCCACCACGGGACCGGGGCCGGTGGTGGCGCTGGTGACGGTGGCGCCGGACCGGGTGCTGCTCGACGTGGCCGGGGTGCGGCGGGCGTTCCGCGTACACCGGGCGGGGTCGGTGGTCTTCGTGGACGGCCCGGACGGCGCGACGGAGCTGACCGGGCTGCCCCGCTTGCCGCTGCCCCGCGCGGCGTTGGCGGTCGGGTCGCTGCTCGCACCGCTGCCCGGCACGGTGGCCCGGGTGCACGTCGGGGTCGGTCAGCGGGTCGCCGCCGGTGACCTGCTGCTGACCCTGGAGGCGATGAAGTTGGAACACCCCGTGCTCGCCCCGACCGACGGTGTGGTCGCCGACCTGCCGGTGCCCGCCGGTGGGCAGGTCGAGACGGGCGCGGTGCTGGCCGTGGTCGATCCCGAGGAGGCACCCTGATGAACTTCGACCTCACCCCGGAGCAGGACCAGCTCCGGGATGCCGTCCGCGCGCTGGGCCGCCGGTACGGCCACTCCTACTTCGTCGAGAAGGCGAAATCCGGCGGGCACACCACTGAGCTGTGGGACGAGGCCGGTCGGCTCGGCTACCTGGGCGTCAACGTCCCCACCGAGTACGGCGGCGGCGGTGGCGGCCTGACCGAGCTGGCCATCGTCTGCGAGGAGCTGGCCGCCGCCGGCTGCCCACTGCTGCTGCTGGTGGTGTCGCCGGCCATCGCCGCCACCGTGATCAACCGGCACGGCACCGAGGAGCAGCGCAAGCGCTTCCTGCCCGGGTTCGCCGACGGCTCGCTGAAGGTGGTCTTCGCGATCACCGAGCCGGACGCCGGGTCGAACTTCCACCGGCTCGGCACGGTGGCCCGCCGCGACGGCGACGACTGGCTGCTCTCCGGCCGCAAGTGCTACATCTCCGGCGTGGACGAGGCGCAGTACGTGCTGGTGGTCGCCCGGACGGAGGACGCGGCGACCGGGAAGCTGAAGCCGGCGCTGTTCCTGGTGCCGACCGATGCGGCCGGGTTGACCCGGTCCCGGCTGGACATGGAGATCGTCTCCCCGGAGAACCAGTTCCTGCTCTACCTGGACGACGTCCGGCTGCCCGCCGACGCGCTGGTCGGCGGGTCGCTGGACGCCGGCCTGCCGGCGCTGTTCGCCGGGCTGAACCCGGAGCGGATCACGGTCGCCGCGATGGGTGTCGGCACCGGCCGGTACGCCATCGAGCGGGCCACCGACTACACCGCCACCCGCAAGGTCTGGGGTGGCCGCAGCATCGGCGCGCACCAGGGGGTGTCCCATCCGTTGGCGCACGCGGCGGTGCAGGTGGAGCTGGCCCGGCTCATGATCGCCAAGGCGGCCACCCTGTACGACGCGGGCCGCGACCTGGAGGCCGGGGTCTCCGGCAACATGGCCAAGTACGCCGCCGGGGAGGCCGCCGCACTGGCCGTGGACACCGCCGTGCAGGCCCTCGGCGGGGCCGGCATGACCACCGAGTACGGCGTGGCGACGCTGCTCGGCGCGGTGCGGGCCGGTCGGATCGCCCCGGTCAGCCGGGAGATGATCCTCAACTTCGTCGCCCAGCACGTACTCGGTCAGGAGAAGTCCTACTGACCCGGGGGTCAGTTCACCGCGCGGCAGGCAGCGTCGGTGCGGTGTACCGGCCGCACCCGCCGACCCAGCCCCTCCAGCAGCGAGTCCTCGACGTGGTAGTCCCGGATCCGCAGCCGGTGCCGGGGCAGCTCCTCCTCACTGGGGCAGAGCACCTGGGCGCGGACGTCGTCCACCGGCACGTAGCGGACGCCGCCCCGCTCCTGGAGCAGCACCATGTTGACGTCGTCCACGGTGACCACGTGCCCCCGGACGTCCTCGGTGACACCGGGGCTCGACTCCACGGTGGTCACGGTGAGCGGCAGCACCGGCGTGGTGATCACCGGCAGCGCCGCCCAGACCAGCATGGCCAGCACCGCCGCCTCGGTGACCGAGGCGAGCGGCCGGATCACCGCCCCGGGCAGCGGGCCGGTCACCGTGAGCGCGAGCAGCGGCGGGACGACGAGCAGCGTCAGGGCGAGCAGTTCCCGTTGCTGCCACGCGTCGACCAGGGTGGGGGCGAGCAGCCAGCCGTAGCCGACGAGCAGCGCCACCACGATCAGCACCCGGGGCAGCGGGTGCTCGTGCAGTCGCGCCGGGGTGAGCTGGAAGGCGGCCACGAACGCCGGCAGCAGCAGGGGCAGGTAGAGCAGCTGCCAGGTGACCAGGGCGGTGAGGAAGCTGGCCAGCACGAACCAGGCCGGGGTGAGGTCCGCCCAGCGGACGAAGAGCGGGCGACGCACGGTGGGCGGCATCCGTTCGACGCTGACCCGCAGCACCGCGCCGAGTGCGAAGACCGCGACCAGGCCGGTGGAGAGCAGCCGGGCGGCGGTGGTGAGGAAGCCGGCCAGCAGGTTCACCGGCCCGACGTTCGCCACCAGCAGCAGCGTGGTCTGGAGTTCGCCGCCCGCCTCGACGCCGAGGCGCAGCACGGAGAAGATGGCGGGCACCCCCACCACCGCCGTCCAGAACGACTGGCTGGCCCGGGCCCGCCGCTCCACCGCCGGATCCCAGCCGTCACGCACCGCGACGGTGGTGCCACCCCGCTCCTGCGGTACGGCCGGGGCGGTCACCGGGTCGGCGCCTTGTCGTCGAAGTCGACCAGGTCCGGCACGTTCAGCGGCTGCGGCTGGGCCTTCTCCGCCTTCAGCCATGGGCCCAGGGTCCGGTTGTACGCGGTGAGCCACGGGCTGCTGATCCCGCTGCGCCCCTGAAGGTAGCTCTTCTGGAGCGCGAAGGCCACCAGGTCACGCAGGGCGGGGTCACCGATCGGCACGCCGATGCCGAGCAGTTCACTGGTGCCGAAGGGCATGTCGACGATCTCGAACTCGGTCGGGTAGAGGGACAGGAAACCGGCGAGGATCGTCTCGTCGGAGCTGACCGCGTCGTAGCGGCCCTCCCGGATGCCCTTGACGCAGTCGCCGACCTCCTTGACCACCAGGGCTTTCACGTCGTGCTTGGCCAGCTCGGCCTCGGTGGTGGAGCCACCGCTGGTGCAGACCTTGTACGCCGGCTCACGGAGGTCCTCGATGGTGCGGATCTTGTCCTTGAGCCGGGTCGGCACCATCACCTCCTGGGTGGTGACGAAGTACGGCCCGGCGAAGCTGACCAGCTTCTCCCGCTCCTCGGTGATCGAGAAGCTGGAGACCACCAGGTCGACCACGCCACCCTGGAGGGCGGGGATCCGGTCCTCGGTGGTGACCGAGACCCACTCGATGCGCTGGTCGCCCTCGTAGCCGAGGTAGGAGGCGACGTAGCGGGCGATCTCCACGTCGAAGCCGACGTGTGCGCCGTTGCGCAGCTCGCCCATCAGCGGCTCGGTGGTGGCCACCCCGATCTTGATCTTCGACTGACCGTCGATGTGCGACTCCCGCAGCTTGTCGCGCACCGAGGGCAGGGACGGCTCGCGGCGGTTGTCGCAGCCCGCGGCGGCGGCCAGGGTGAGGGTCAGCGCCACCGCCAGGGTGGTGGCGACCGATCGGACCCGGTGGCGGGCGGACGTGTCGTTCATCGGCGCACCTCGCTGACGGACAGCCTGGGGGACACCGAGAGTAGCCGCTCGTATCCATCCCCGCCCCGCCGCCCGGCCGGCCGGTGTCGCCACCCCGACGGCGTCACTGTCGGCAGAACGGTCAACCACACCGAGCCGTACGGATTGACAGCGCGCCCATCCGGGCCATGCTTGTCGGGTGAGGCGAATCCTGAGACCGGGCGCGCGGACCGTGGCGACGGTCGGCGCGTTGGCAACCGGCGTGGTGCTGGTGGTGCTGGCCTTCCGGCATCCGGCCGGCATCCTGACGGTGGGGCTGGCCCTGCTCGGTGTCGTGTTCGCGACAGTGACCGGCACCGCGCTGGCCGCGCTGCGCGAGCGCGACCCCGGGGAGGCACCGGTCGCCGTGCCCGTCCCCGGTCAACTGGCGGCGGGTTCGTTCCTCGACGCGGACACCCTGGACGCGCTCGACACCGCCGCGGTGCTCAGCCGGCTGAATCGGATGCGCGAGGTCAGCGACCAGTCAGTGTCGGTGCGCGAGGTCAGCGACCAGTCAGTGTCGGTGCGCGAGGTCAGCGACCAGTGAGGGTCGGTGCGACCAGCGCGTCCACCCCCCGCCCGGCGAGGCAGCGGTAGGTCCGGTCGGGATCCTGCTCGGCGGGCGGCAACACCTCCAGCCGCCAGCCGTTGGTGTAGTCGATCCCGCTGGTCAGCCGGAACGTCCGCGCGTTGCACACCGCCCGGACCGTCGGGTCGGCGCTGATCACGGCGTGCCCGGCTCCGGCCAGCGCGGCCGGTAGCTGCCCCTCGACGTACGTCTCCCAGGTGTGCCGCCCCTCGCAGGACAGCTGCGGAGCCTCCGCCCGGTCGGCACGCAGCCGCACCGGGCCGAAACACTCCAGCACCGGGGCGCACCGGGCACCCGGCGGCAGGGTCGCGGCCGTGCCGTCGGCCGCGCAGCCGGGCAGGGTTCCCCAGCGGGCGGCCGGGCTGGACGAGCCGACCGTCGTCGGGGAGGCGGTTGGCCCGGCCACCGGCGGCGCACCACCGGCGACCCAGGCCCCGGCGCTCGCCGAGGCGGCCAGCGCGAGCACCCCTGCCCCGCCGAAGAACCAGCGCCGCCGCCGACGTTCGCCGTGCGCCACCGTCGGCTGGTCGTCCTGGGCGGGTGGGCGCGGTGCGGGCTGGCCGGTCGTCCGCCCGGGTTGGCCGGTGGTCCATCCGGGATGGCCGGTGGTCCACCCGGGGGAGTACGGCCCACCGCCGCCCGACGGCCCGCCGGAGACCGGCGCACCGCTGACCGGGGCGGGGGCCGGGTCGAGGGGCAGCGCGGTGAGCAGGTCACGCAGTTCGAGCGCGGAGGGGCGGGCGTCGGGGTCGTTGGACATCCCGGCGCGGAGCACGTCGACGAGTTCGTTCGGCACCCCGGGCAGGTCGGGGATCGGCTGGTGGAACATCTCCAGCACGGTGACCAGGCTCGGGTTGCGCTCGGTCTGCCAGCGCGGGGGGCGGCCGGTCATCACCGCGTAGAGGGTGGCGCAGAGGGCGTACACGTCGACGGCCGGCGACGGCGGGCTGTGGTTGAACATCTCCGGCGGCGCGTAGGCCGGGGTGAGCACCTCCAGGGTGACCGAGGCGTCCCGCGCCTCGGCCAGCACCGCCAGCCCGAAGTCGGCCAGCACCGCCGAGTTGAAGTGCGAGTGCAGGATGTTGGCCGGCTTGACGTCGCGGTGCAGCACCCCGGCCGCGTGCGAGTGGGCCAACGCATCCGCGATCTTGATGCCGAGGTCGCGGGTCTCGGAGGCGTCGAGCGGCGAGGTCCGCATCCGTTCGGCGTACGACCCGTCGCAGAGCTCCATGATCAGGTACGGGTGCCGGTCGACGGTCACCCCGACGTCGAAGAGGTCCACCACGTGCGGGTGCGACGACATCCGACCGGCCGCCCGCGCCTCCCGCAGGAACCGGGCCTGGTCACGCTCGTTGTCCAGGGTGCGGTTCTCCACCTTGACGGCGACCTCCCGACCGACGGAGATCTGGGTGGCCCGGTAGACGGTGGCGTACCCGCCACGGGCAAAGACCTGCAAGTCGGTCAGACCGGGCACAATGGGCAGCCTGGCGGCGCCGGGCGGGGTCTCGGTCACGGCTCGAAAATACCTGTTCCGCCGGGCCGCTCAGCGGTCCGTACCGGCGGGAGCGGCCGGGCCGGCAGCGGCCGACCCGATCTCCGCATCCTCGGAAACGTCGCTGACCTGGCCTTTCGTCGACCCCGCCGGAGAGATGGGAGCGCTACCGTCCCCCTCGGCGACGACGGTCACCGATCGACGGGCGTCCCACCGCAGACCGAGCGCGGTCGCCACCGCACCCGCCCCCTCCCAGAGCGCCACCCCGATGAACCGGTCCGGCGCCACGTCGGCCAGCACGGTCAACGTGAAGACGGTGAAGGTGACCAACCGGAAGACCACCGTGAACCGGTAGAACGCCCGCCACTCGGTCGCCACCGCGAGCAGGTAGTAGACCCCCATGTTGAACGAGGCCATCGAGGACGCGGTGAGGAACGTGCCGGTGTAGTCGCCGGCCGCCCGGGTCTGCGGCACCGCGAAGCCGAGCATCCGCAGCTGCGCCTCCGGCCACACCAGGCCGAGCGCGCCGAGCAGCACCGCCAGCACCCCGAAGACCGCGATCGTCCAGCCGGCACCCGAACGCGGCAACCTCATCTGTCCCCCCACCCCGACGGCACGACCGGCACCGAGGGGCGGTCGCGTGAAGTGACACGCTAACCGTCCCCACCGACGGGCACATCACCGGAACCGACAGACCTGCCCTCCGGCCCCGACCGACCGCCCCGACCTGCCCGCACCGACCCGCGCCCACCCGACGGCCGCCCCGACCACCGTCAGACCCCGGCGGCCAGCCGGTCCCGCAGGGCATCGGCACTGGCCCGTTCACTGCGCTGCTCGGTCGCGTAGGCCAGCCGCACCGCCTCCTGCGCGCTGGCCAGCGCCTCGACCGGACGACCGGCGACAGCCAGCGCCTCGGCCAGCACGCACGCCCCGATCACCTGACTGCGGACGTCCTCCGCCGGGGCGGCGACCGCCCGCCGCGCCCAGTCCAACGCCTGCTCCGACTGGCCGTGGGCGAGCAGCGCGGACGCGTAGCGGGCCAACGTCTGCCGGCGGGAGAAGAGCAGCGTCGCCGTCTTCGCGGCGGTCGTCGCCACCGGGGCGAGCAACCCGACCGCGGTGGCCGGATCCCCGGCGGCGAGCCGGGCGGTGGCCAGCAGCACCCGGGGCGCGGCCTGCGCCGGAGCCTGCGGGTTGTGCGGTTCGACGGCGGTCAGCACCGCGCGGGCGTCCCGCTCGGCGGTCTCGCAGTCGCCCATGTCCAACGCCACGAAGCCCCGCAGCGTACCGGCCATCCCGGTGAGCAGCGGGTGCGAGGTCCGGCCGGCGTACGCCAGGGCGTCGGTGAACAGGTCGGCGGCGTGCTCCGGCTCGCCCAGCCCGCGCGCCACCACCCCCCGGACGACCAGGGCGAACCCACGCCCCCAGTCGTCGGAGACCGCCGCGAAGTCCCGGTACGCCCGGCGGGCCGCCCGGTCCGCCTCGGCCACCTCGCCCAGCTCGGCCCCGGCGAACGCCTCGACCGCGCGCAACGTGCCCACCGCCCACGCTTCGCCGACCCGTTCCCCGAACGGCAGGAAGATCCCGGCCAGCCGGCAGGCCTCCCCGAGCCGCCCGGCCAACAGCCGGGCGAAGGCCGTGGTGCCGCGCAGCCAGGCCCGCCCGTACGGGTCCTTCAACTCGGCGAAGAGCCGGGCGGCCCGGCCGAGCACCGCGTCGGTGCCGGCGAAGTCACCCCGGGTGGTGGTGACCCAGGCGAGGTTCTGCAACGCCCAGGCCTGCCCGCGCAGGTCCTTCGCGGCCAGGCTGATCTGGTAGGAGGCGGCGAGCCGGCTGCTGGCCTGCCCGAGCCGGCCGGCGACGAAGTCGGCCATCCCCAGCCGGCGCATCGCCGAGGCGCGCAGGTTGGTCACCTCACCGGCGGTGGCCACCTGCAACGCCTCCTGCCAGCAGGCCACCGCCCGGCCCTGGTCGCCCAGGGTCTGGTGGGCCTGGCCGGCGAGCAGCAGGGCGCTGGCCCGGGTGCCGGCGTCGTCACCGGCGTTGGCGGCGATCTTCTCGGCGAAGGCGAGCGCGTCACCGGCCCGGCCGACCTGGAGCAGGGCGCGGGCGTGCGCCACCCGGTCGGCCGGGGGCATCCCCTCGCGGGCCAGCTCGGCGGCGCGTTCGGCGTACTCGACGGCCAACGCCGGCTCACCGACCTGGAGGGACCGGCGGGCGGCCCGGCCCAGCGCGGCCACCCCCAGCGGGGCGACCGTGCGGGCCGGCGAATCCGGGCGGAGCTTCACCGCGTCGGCGAGGGCGACGGCCCGCTCGACCTGCTCGGCCACGAAGTCGTCCCGGGCCGCGTCGGTGAACCCGCCCGGCGGGGCGACCGACGAGCCGGGCGCTTCGGTGGCCCAGCGGGCCAGCGCGGCGTGCCGTTCGGCCAGCTCCGCCTTGCTCACCCCGGTGTAGGCGGCCTCGCGCATCAGCGGGGTGGCGAACGCGAAGCCGCTGCGGGTGCGGTGCAGCATCCGGCGTTGCAGCAGCTCCTCCACGGCCCGTTCCAGCTCGACCGCGGCCACCGCGGCGGGCCGGCCGTCCCGCCCGGCCCGTTGCTCGCGCAACGCCTCCAACGCGCCGGCCGGCACCACGTCACCGACCACGGCGGCGTCCCGCAGGGCCGAACGGGCCTCCGGCGGGAGGGCGTCGATCCGGGCGGCCAGCACGGCGGCGAGGTCGCGGGAGAGCAGCCGGCTGCCCAGCGAGCCGGGCACCAGCCGCCAGCCGCCGTCCGGGCCGGCGGTCAGCGCTCCCCGCTCCCGCAGCAGGGTGACCAGCTCGGCCAGGTAGAAGGCGTTGCCCTGGGCGGTGGCGAGCAACCGGTCGGCGTCGGCCTGGGGCAGCCGGCCGCCGTTGAGGTAGCTGGTGAGCAGGCGGGAGGCGTCCGCACCGCGCAGCGGCGGCAGCGGCTGCACCTCGGCGTCGGCGATCCAGGTCAACGCCCCCGCGGTCCGGACCAGCTCCGGGCGGCCCAGCAGCATCACCAGCACCGGCCCGGTGAGCCGGGACAGGGTGGCCCCGAGCGCGTCGATGGTCTCGGCGGTGGCGTCGTGCAGGTCGTCGACGACGATCACCAGCGGCGCCTCGGCGGCCAGGGCACTGAGCAGCCCGGCCACCGCCACCGGCACCGCCTCGGCGTCGGCGGCCGGCGGGGTGGCCCCCCATCCGCCCTGTTCACCCGGGCTGCCGGCGGGCAGTTCGGCGTAGCCGAGCAGGGCCAGCAGCTGGTCGGCGCCGATCGGCGGTGCGTCGGCGCGCAGCCGGCCGAGGCGCTGGCCGAGCCGGCGCAGCCGCTCCTCCACGGCCGGCCGGGTGAGCGCCGTGGAGGTGTCGTTGGGCAGGCCGACGGCGGCCCGGACCAGGTCGGCCAGGGGCGCCAGCCGACGTCGCTCGCCGAAGGCCGCACAGCGGACCGAGAGCACCCGGGCGCCGCTGTGGGCGGCGTACCGGCCCGCGCCGACGTCGTAGCCGGCGGCGAGGCGCTCCACCTCGGCGGCGAACCGGGACTTGCCGATCCCCGCCTCGGCGGTCATCAGCAGCACCCGGGGCTCGCCCCGGTCGATCACCTCGGCGAGCCGGCCGGCGACCCGGCCGATCTCGGTCTCCCGCCCGACGAAGGGCGCCTCGTCGCCGAGCCCCGACCGGGTGCCCGGGGCGTCCAGCAGACCCAGCAGCTCGTACGCCTCGACCGGCTCGCGCTTGCCCTTGAGCCGCAGCGGGCGCAGCACCCGCCAGGAGGCGACGTGCCGGGTGGCCGAGGAGGTCCGGGCACCGGCGTAGATCGCGCCGACGGCGGCGGCGTCGGCCAGCCGGGCGGCGGTGTTCACGGTGTCCCCGATGACCGTGTACTCGATGGCGGCCTGGATGCCGGCGATCACGTCCCCGGTGTTCAGCCCGACCCGCAGGCCGAGCGGCGCTCCGCCGCCGCGCTCGTCGTCGAGCACCCGGCGGACCGCCCGCTGCATCGACAGGGCGGCCCGGACGGCCCGCTCGGCGTCGTCCTCGTGGGCCACCGGGGCACCGAAGACCGCCATGATCCCGTCGCCGGTGAGCTTGTCCACGTGCCCGCCGAACGTCTTGACCGCACCGGCGAGCGCGGCGAGCACCCGGTCGGTGACCGCGCCGACCCGCTCCGGGTCGAGGTCCTCCGACCACGAGGTGAACTCGGACAGGTCACCGAAGAGCACGGTGACCACCCGACGCTCGGCGGTCGGCAGGGTGGCGGCGGCCGGCAACGCCGCCCCGCAGTTGTGGCAGAACCGCGCGCCGGGGACGGCGAGCGTGCCGCACACCGGGCAGGTCACGGCTGCTCCACTCCCAGGTACTCCAGTTGGGCGCGGACCGACCACTCGGCGGCCCACCACAGCGACCGGTCGACGTCCGCGTAGACCGTCGCCACCACCTCGGGCGCGGTGCGGGCGCCCGCGGCGACGGCGGCCCGCACCTGGTCGAGCCGGGCCCGGCGGTGGGCCAGGTAGAAATCGGCCGCCGCGCCGCAGTCGGCCAGCGCCGGGCCGTGCCCGGGCAGCGCCGCGGTCCCCCGGTACGCGCCGAGCCGTTCCAGGCTGGCCAGGTAGTCGCCGAGGTCGCCGTCGGGGTGGGCGACGACGGTGGTGCCCCGGCCGAGGATGGTGTCCCCGGTCAGCACCACCCGCTCGGTGCCGTACGACACCAGGAAGCAGAGCGAGTCGGCGGTGTGCCCGGGGGTCGGCACCAGGTCGACCGTCAGGCCGGACGCGTCGAGCGGTGCCGCCCCGGTCAGCGGCGCACCGCCGATGGTGTGCGCCGGGTCGGCGGCGCGTACCGGTGCCCCGCCGAGCAGTTCGCTCAGCCGGGGGGCGCCCTCGGTGTGGTCCGGGTGCCCGTGGGTGATCAGCACCAGCCCGACCGGCCCGCACGCCGCGACGGCGGCCAGGTGCGCCTCGTCCGCCGGCCCCGGGTCGACGACGACGGCGTGCTCCGCGCCGGGGGCGCGCAGCAGCCAGGTGTTGGTCCCCTCCAGGGTCATCGGCCCAGGGTTGGGGGCACGCAGCAACGTCACCCAGTCCGGCAGCCGGTCGGCCAGCGCGGCCGGCGGTGCCGTCACATGCCCGGTCATGGCTGCGATCGTACGACCCCGCCCGCCACTCCCCGCGATCTTGCCGAGTCGGTGCATCCGGTTCGTGGCTGTTCGCGGCTTTCCACCGGCCGACCGGCCCGGGGGCGTGGTGCCCACCGGGCCGGCGGACCAGGGAACGACGCACCGCGGCAACGAGCCGCTCGTGCCGCGCGGCGCGACGGTGGCTCGTTGCCGCGCGGCGCGACGGTGGCTCGTTGCCGCGCGGCGCGACGGTGGCTCGTTGCCGCGCGGCGCGACGGGGGACGGCTCGGTGGCTCAGCCGACCTCGACGATCAGCTCGACCTCGACCGGGGCGTCCAGCGGCAGCTCGGCCACCCCGACGGCGGAACGGGCGTGCCGCCCGGCCTCCCCGAAGACCGCGCCGAGCAGGTCGGACGCCCCGTTGATCACGGCCGGCTGGCCGTGGAAGCCCGGCGCGGACGCCACGAAACCGGTCAGCTTCACGATCTTGACGATGTTCTCCAGGCCGACCAGCGAGTCGACCGCGGCGAGGGCGTTCAGCGCGCACCGCTCGGCGAGATCCTTGGCCTGCTCGGGCGAGACACCCGCACCGACCTGGCCGGTGGCGAGGAGCTTGCCCTCGGCCACCGGCAGCTGGCCGGAGACGTAGACGTGCTGGCCGGACTGCACGGCCGGGACGTAGCTGGCCACCGGCGGCACCACGTCGGGCAGGGTCAGGCCGAGCTCGGCGAGCTTGGCGTGGGGTCCGTTGCTCATCGTCGGACCCTCAGCCCTTGGGGCGCTTGAGGTAGGCGACCAACTGGTCCGGGTTCGGGCCGGGGACCACGGCGACGAGTTCCCAGCCGTCCTCGCCCCAGTTGTCGAGGATCTGCTTGGTCGCGTGGACCAGCAGCGGGACCGTGGCGTATTCCCACTTCTGCATCGGTGGAGGGCTCCCTTGCCTGACGAGGACTGTTCCACCGACAGCCTACGGTCCGGGCTACGACCGGGGCGCGGGACGCTGCTCCGGGGTGGTCGGCAGCTCGCCACACTGCCCGGCGTGGTCGTACGGCTGGGGGCAGCGGGACCGGTCGGGCAGCAGCAGGTCGCAGAAGACCCGGTGCCGGTTGTTCTGGTCGTCGACGGTGGAGACGGTCGTCTCGCCGGCGTCCAGCTCGACCAGGAAACCGAGCGAGGTGGCCACGGTGCCGGCCAGGGCGGTCGCCGCCGTCAGGTCGGCCACCCGGATCGGCAGGTGGATGACGTAGCCGGGGTCGTCGTCGTCGCGGCCCCGCTCGGCGGAGCGGCCGAGCAGCCGCAGCACCTCGGCGGGTTCGGCACAACGCCGGTAGGACCGCTCGTTCACCGGCAGTCCACCACCCAGCCCGTCCGCGTCGCCGGTCGAACCGGCCCGCCTCCCCCGGTCCCCCGGTGAGAACTGGGCTCGGGCGATGTTCTCCGCGTCGCGCATGTACCTGCCTCCGGCCTCGTACCGTGAATGACCGACCGGACCGGGCGCCGACCCGATCCGCTCCCCCACACCCGGACGAACGTAGGACCCGCCGGTGCGGGGGACAACGGGACGCGCACGGCCGAACACCTCAAGTCACATATGCGACACTCGCGTGGTCCGCAAGCTGACCGCGTTCCCTCGCGGGTCGTGAGCAGTCCGCCACGGGCCGCCCATCGACCGCTACCCTTGCGCCTCGGACGGGCGATCAGGGGTCGCCCGCCGCGCCCGTACCCGCGTCGTCGCCAGGGGCGGCGACGGCGCCCCATTCCCCGGGGGACCACATGACCCAACCACCGTTCGGTGGCCCGAGCGGATCGCCAGGCGTCCCGGCGTCGCGGCACGACCCAGCAGACCAGGGTGGTACGACCACCCCCCGCAGCTCCGCGTCCGACACCCCGCCGGGCTACCCGGCGTACCGGGCACCGGCACGGCGACGCGGGGCGCTGGTCGCCTCGCTCGCGCTGGCCGCGGCCGTGGTGCTCTGCGGCGGCGGGACGCTCGCCTTCCTGGCCCTGCGCGACCGCGAGAGCGGTGCGGGCGCCAAGGAGCCGACGGTGGCGGTCGACGGCTTCCTCACCGCCGTCTACCAGGACCGGGACGCCGGCAGGGCGGCCGACTTCGTCTGCGCGGAGGCACGCGACCAGCAGAAGATCAGCGCGAAGGTGGCCGAGGTGCAGAAGTACGCGACCACCTACACCAGCCCGCGGTTCCGCTGGTCCACCCCGACGGTCGACAACCAGAACGGTGACCGGGCCACGGTCTCCACCAAGCTGACCATGACCACCGCCGACGAGAAGATCGCCGAGCAGCAGCTGCGGTTCACCGTGGTACGGAAGACGGGTTGGTGGGTCTGCGAGGTCGGCTGACCCCGGGGGGTGGATAGGCTCGACCGGTGCGAGCAGCTGAGCGGCCGGCCGACCCGGCCGGCACCGGGTGGCCGTCCCGCCTGCACGTGGTGACCGGCAAGGGCGGCACGGGCAAGACGAGCGTGGCGGCGGCGCTGGCGCTCGCCCTGGCCACCGACGGCCGGCGCACCCTGCTGGTCGAGGTGGAGGGGCGGCAGGGCATCGCCCAGCTCTTCGGGGTCGAGCCCCTCCCGTACGCCGAGCGTCACCTCGCCGACGCCCCGGGCGGCGGCGAGGTGCGCGCCCTGGCCGTGGACGCCGAGGAGGCGTTGCTGGAGTACCTCGACATGTTCTACAAGCTCGGCGCGGCCGGCCGGGCGCTGCGCAAGCTCGGCGCGATCGACTTCGCCACCACCATCGCGCCCGGTCTGCGGGACGTGCTGCTCACCGGCAAGGTCAAGGAGGCCACCACCCGCACCGTCGGCCAGCGCCGGGTGTACGACGCGGTGGTGCTGGACGCGCCGCCGACCGGCCGGATCGGCCGCTTCCTCAACGTCACCGCGGAGACCGCCCGACTGGCGAAGGTCGGCCCGATCAAGACCCAGAGCGACGGGGTGTCCGCGCTGTTGCGTTCCCCGATGACCGCGGTGCACGTGGTGACGCTGCTGGAGGAGATGCCGGTCCAGGAGACGGTGGACGCCATCGCCGAGCTGACCCAGCTCGGCTTCCCGGTGGGCCGGGTGATCGTCAACGCCGCCCGCCCGCCGCTGACCACCGGCCGGGAGGTGACCCGGGCGGAGCTGAAGCGCGGGCTGGCCGCCGCCGGGCTGCCGACCGACCCGGCGACCGTGGCCGGGCTGGCCGGCGAGGCCCGGGACCAGCAGGTCCGACGGGAGCTGGAGGATTCCCTGCGGACCGACCTGGCGGAGCTCGGACGGCCGTTGACCGAGCTGCCGTTGCTGCCCGACGGGGTGGACTCGGCCGGGTTGAGGGCGTTCGCCGAGATCCTCCGCCGGGCGGATTGACGCACACCTCACGTCGGCACGGACGCACGGACCCCACCGGCCCGATACGCTCGTTTGGTGCCTTCCGAAGACGCGGCGCCCGTGCTGGACGTCGACCAGATCCTCGCCGACCCCGGCGTGCGGATCGTGGTCTGCTGTGGCGCCGGCGGGGTGGGCAAGACGACCACCGCGGCGGCGTTGGCGCTGCGGGCGGCCGAGCGGCACGGCCGGCGCACGGTGGTGCTCACCATCGACCCGGCCCGCCGGCTGGCCCAGTCGCTCGGCCTCACCGAGCTGGACAACACCCCCCGCCGGGTCAAGGGGATCGACGTCGAGGCCGGCGGCGGTGAGCTGCACGCCATGATGCTGGACATGAAGCGCACCTTCGACGACGTGGTGCTCCAGCACACCGACCCGGCGAAGGCGGCGGAGATCTTCGCCAACCCGTTCTACCAGGCCATGAGTTCGACCTTCGCCGGCACGCAGGAGTACATGGCGATGGAGAAGCTGGGCCAGCTGCACGCCCGGGGCGAGTGGGACCTGATCGTGGTGGACACCCCGCCGTCCCGGTCGGCGCTGGACTTCCTGGACGCGCCGGCCCGGCTCTCCCGCTTCCTCGACGGCCGGATGCTGCGGCTGCTGCTCGCCCCGGCCCGCAGCGGGGGGCGGAGCATGTTCAGCTTCGTCACCGCCAGCTTCGGGATGTTCTCCCGGGTGGTGCAGAAGGTGCTCGGGGCGCAGTTGTTGACCGATCTCTCCGGCTTCGTCGCCGCCCTGGACTCGATGTTCGGCGGCTTTCGGCAGCGGTCCGAGCAGACGTACCGGATCCTGCAGGCCCGGGAGACGGCGTTCCTGCTGGTGGCGACGCCGGAGCCGGACGCGGTCCGGGAGGCGGCCTACTTCGCCGGGCGGTTGGGCGCGGAGCGGATGCCGCTGGCCGGGCTGGTGCTCAACCGGGTGCACCGGCCGGCGGTGGCCCTGGACGCGGCGGACAGCCGGGCTGCGGCCGACCGGCTGGCCGGGTTGGGCGGGCACGACGCCGTGGTCGACGTGCTGCGGGCGCACGCGGCCCTGGCCCAGCAGGCGGCCCGCGAGGAGCAGGTGGCCCTGCGGTTCACCGAGGCGTTCCCGGCGGTGCCGACGGTGTCGGTGACCGCGCAGCCCGCCGACGTGCACGACGTCGACGGGCTGCGGACGATCGGCGCGGCGATCAGCCGGCCCTGACCGGTGACCGGCCCACCGGGCCGGCCACCCACCGGGTCGGTGGGCGTCTCAGCCGGCGGCGGTGACCAGGATCTTGTCCTTGCCGGGCTTGTCCTTGGCGTTCTTCTTCATCGCCGCCTCGAACATCTTGCGCCAGCTCGCCACCTGTGGGTGCCGGCGCAGCAGCGCGCGACGTTCCCGCTCGGTCATGCCGCCCCACACGCCGAACTCGATGCGGTTGTCGAGCGCGTCGGCCAGGCACTCGTACCGCACCGGGCAGCTGCGGCAGATCCGCTTGGCCACGTTCTGCTCGGCGCCCTGTACGAACAACGCGTCCGGATCCCCGTTCTGACACGCCGCCAGCGACGGCCAGTCAGTGATCATCCCCATCTGTTCCCGTCCCCCCTTGCAGTACCTACCGACCTCGTGCGACCAGCCGTCGATCCCCCCGGTCGTCCGGCCCTTCCTTCCCCAAGGAGGCACGGACGACGTGTGGCCCTGTCGCCGCCACCATCATGCTCTGTAGTCACACGATTACGCAACGTTGTCGGCCAAATTGAACATTACGGACAGTCCCGGCGTCCCGGGCGATCGCCCGCCGCTTACCCCGCCGAAGTACGTGAAAACGCTGCGCGGGCTCCACCGATCGGTGGAGACTCGGCGCGGGTCACACGCAACCACGCACCGGGGGTCGTGCGTTTAGCACAACGAGGTCGGCGCACGCAGGAAATGGGGAAAGAACGCCCCGGCGCCCCTCGTTCCCTACTCGCGTACCCTGTCGAGGTGACCTGGATGCGGAAACGTGACCACAATGTCTTCACCAACGCCGCATCGCTACTGATCTGCGGCCTGCTGGCCGGTGTGGTGGTGGCGGCGGCGGCCTTCCCCGCGGTGGCGATGTCCGGCCTGGCGGCCAAGGCCGGCGCCGAGACGTTCGGCGCACTACCCAAGGAGCTGACCGTGGCCCGCGCGCCACAGATCAGCTACCTGCTCGCCAACGACAGCAAGACGCCGCTGGCGACCCTCTACGACGAGAACCGGCGCGACGTCAAGCTGGCGGACATCTCCCCGTTCATGCAGAAGGCGATCATCGCCGCCGAGGACCACGACTTCTACAAGCACAACGGCGTGGACCTGAACGGCATCGCCCGGGCCTTCGTCAACAACCAGTCCGGCGCCAACTCCCAGCAGGGCGCGTCGACGCTGACCATGCAGTACGTCCGGCTGGCCATCGCCTACTCGGCCACCCACCCGGCGGACGTGGTCGCCGCGACCGAGGACACCAGCGAGCGCAAGCTGCGCGAGATGAAGCTGGCCCTCCAGGTCGACAAGGAGTTCTCGAAGGACGAGATCCTCACCCGCTACCTGAACCTCGCCTCCTTCGGCAACGGCGCGTACGGCATCTTCGCCGCCAGCCAGGTCTACTTCGGCAAGTCCCCCAAGAACCTCAAGATCGAGGAGGCGGCGCTGCTGGCCGGCATGGTCAAGGCGCCGACCACCAACGATCCGACCACCCGCAGCGGCTACCCGCTGGCGCTCGACCGACGCAACTACGTCATCGACAACATGGTCAAGACGAACGCCATCACCCAGCAGGAGGCGGACGCCGCCAAGGCGGTCAAGCTGGTGGTGAAGGACAAGCGCACCCCGAACGGCTGCGTCGCCACCAACCAGAAGGACTGGGGCTTCTTCTGCGACTACTTCTACCGCTGGTGGCTCGGGCAGGAGACCTTCGGCTCCACCACGTACGACCGGGAGCGGCGGCTCAAGAGCGGCGGCTACACCATCACCACCACGCTGGACGTGCAGGCGCAGAACGGCGCCGACCGGGCCGTCCGCAAGAACCTCGGGGTGAACAGCAAGGCCGCCCGGATGGTCGCCGCGATCGAGCCCGGCACCGGTCGGGTACGGGCGTTGTCGGTCAACCGGAACTTCAAGATCGATGACCCGAAGAAGCCGCAGAACAAGCTCTCCAGCGACCCCAAGAAGGCCAAGAAGAAGATCCGGGGCAACTACCCCAACACGGTGAACCCGCTGCTCAGCGGCGGTCAGGGCATCACCGGCTACCAGGCCGGCTCGACGTTCAAGATGTTCACCATGGTGGCCGCGCTGGAGAAGGGCGTCCCGCTCGCCTACCAGATCAACTCGCCGGCGGAGTTCAAGTCGGAGTACATCGTCGAGCAGGGCTCACCGGCCGCCTGCCCGGGGACGCACTTCTACTGCCCCAAGAACGCCTCGGCGAGCATGGCCGGCGTGCACAACATGTGGACCGCCTTCGGCAACTCGGTCAACACCTACTTCGTCCCGCTGGAGCAGCAGGTCGGCGCGGAGAACGTGATCAAGGCGGCGCAGAAGCTCGGCATCACCTTCCGTAGCAGCGACGACGCCCGCCGGGCCACCAAGGAGGGCGGCGCCAACCAGTGGGGCGCGTTCACCCTGGGCGTCTCCCTGACCACCCCGCTGGAGCTGGCGAACGCCTACGCCACCCTGGCGGCCGACGGGAAGTTCTGCGAGCCGATCCCGGTGCAGCAGATCAAGGATCCGGAGGGCAACAAGCTCGACGTGGCCAACCCGCGCTGCGAGCAGCGGATCAGCACCGAGGTGGCGCGGGCCGCCGTGGACGCGGCCCGCTGCCCGCTCGGTGACCGCTCGTCGGTCTCGAAGTGCTCCGGGGCGACCGCCCGCAACGTCCGGGGCATCGTCGGCAAGCCGGTGGCCGGCAAGTCCGGCACCACCGACGGCGAGAAGACCTCGTCCCTGGTGGCGATGACCAAGCAGTTCGCGGTCGCCGGCATCATGGCCGACCCGGACTGGGCGCAGACCACCCAGCAGATGGGCCACGACACGCCCACCGGCATCAACCCGGCGGTCTACCAGACGCTCCGGGACGCCATGAAGGGCAAGCCCGGCATCGAGTTCACCCCGCCCAACGGCAAGATCATAAACGGTGACCAACGTTCCATCCCGAACGTCAAGTGCCAGTCGGTGGACAGCGCCCGGGGCGAACTCAAGGAGGCCGGCTTCTCGGTGGTCGTCTCCGACAACAAGGTCAGCTCGGACTGCCCGGCCGGCACCGCCGCCGGCACCAGCCCCGACGGCCGCACCATCAAGGGCGGCGTGGTCACCATCGAGGTGAGCAGCGGGGGCGGCAGCACCCCCGGGAACACGCCCGGCAACCCACCGGGCCGCCCACCGGGTAACTGACCCCGCACCGACGCCGACGGGCGGGCACCCCACCGGGGGTGCCCGCCCGTCGCACATCCACCGCACCCGATCGACAGGACCAACCGCGGTACGGGTGTCAGAACCGCCGAGCTGTCAGCGGCCGAGTCAGACCAGCCGGGTGATCCACTCCTACATCCTCGGTGTCAGAGGCCGAGCTGTCGGCGTACCTCGGCGGCGACGCGACCGCCCTCGGCCCGGCCGGCCACCGCGGCCTGGGCCGCCTTCATCGCCGGGCCCATCTGAGACTTCTCGGTGTAGCCGCCGGCGGCCAACGCCCCCGCGACCAGCTCCGTCAGCTCCTGCCCGGAGAGCTGGGCCGGCAGGTAGCGGTCCAGCACCGCACCCTCGGCGGTCTCCTTTTCGGCCTGCTCGGCGCGACCGGCGTCGGCGAAGGCGGCAGCCGCCTCCCGGCGCTTCTTCGCCTCCTTGGTCAGCACCGCGAGCACCTCGTCGTCGGAGAGCTCGCGCTTGGCCTTGCCGGCGACCTCGGCGTTGCCGACGGCGGCCAGGGCCATCCGCAACGTGGAGGTGGTCAGCTCGTCGCGCGCCTTGAGAGCGGCGCGCATGTCTGCGGTCAGGCGGTCCTTCAGCGTGCTCATGGACGGTCAAACTACCCTGGTCGGCATGCGAAAGCGCACACTATTCGGCCTCGCCGCCGGGACCGTCGCCGCCGGAGCGGCCACCCTGGCGTACGCGTCCCTCGTCGAACGCAACATGTTCACCCTGCGCCGGTTCGACGTGCCGGTGCTCCCGGCCGACGCCGAGCCGCTGCGCGTGCTGCACCTGTCGGACCTGCACATGATGCCCGACCAGCGGCGCAAGCAGCAGTGGGTGGCGTCGCTGGCCGCCCTCGACCCGGACCTGGTGGTGGTCACCGGGGACAACATGGCCCACCCCGACGCGGTGCCCGGGGTGCTGCGCGCCCTGCAACCGCTGCTCGACTACCCCGGCGCGTTCGTCTTCGGCTCCAACGACTACACCGGGCCGGTCTTGAAGAACCCGTTCACCTACTTCCTGCCCGACCGGGAGTACACCGAGGGCGCGGCCCTGCCGTACGAGGAGTTGCGCGACGTCCTCACCGGTGCCGGCTGGGCGGACCTCAACAACGCCCGGACCTCGATCAAGGCCGGTGGCCGGCTCGTCGAGCTGGTCGGCGTGGACGACCCGCACATCGGGCAGGACGACTACCCGGCGGTGGCCGGCCCGGTCCCGACCACCGCCGACCTGTCCATCGCGCTCGCCCACGCCCCGGAACCGGCCCTGCTCGACCAGATGGCCGCCGACGGCTTCGGCCTGCTGCTCGCCGGGCACACCCACGGCGGCCAGGTCTGTGTGCCCGGCTACGGGGCGCTGGTCACCAACTGCGGGCTGCCCCGGTCGATGGCGAAGGGCCTGCACCGCTGGCCCGGCTCCGACTCCTGGCTGCACGTCTCGGCGGGCCTCGGCACCCACCCCACCGCCCCGGTCCGCTTCGCCTGCCCCCCCGAGGCCAGCATCCTCACCCTCACCCCCCGCTGACCCCCTGCTCTGCTGCCCCCACCGCCTCCTGCCCTGCTACGCCTTCTCGCCCACTCCATGATCAGATTGCCGAAATGCAGACGACACGCCGTCAACACTGCGCGAAATCGCAATCTGATCATGGAGCCGGTGGGGTGACCCGGTCGGCAGCAGGGCGGAACCGGGCGACGGAGGGCCATCAGAGACACCCCCGGCCCCGAGAGGCCGGGGCCGGGGGGTACCGAGTTTGATCGGCGGAGCGGGTGGGCTACTATTTCACCGCACGCCTCGGGGTGTGGCGCAGCTTGGTAGCGCGCTTCGTTCGGGACGAAGAGGTCGTCGGTTCGAATCCGGCCACCCCGACAGAGGTCAGAGGGCACATCCGATCCATGGATGTGCCCTCAAGTGCTTATGTACAGCAGTGACGTAAAAGCGGGTCCATGGTGCTGGGCGCGGCCGGCGGGCAGGTGCTGCGCGTTGCTGCGGCGGTGAGCCGGTGTCAGGCTGCAACCGCCGCGCGGACGAAGGCGGCGACCTCGCGCGACGTGCTGGTCTGCGACCAGGCGAGGACCAGGGTGGCCGGGTCGGCGTCCAGGACGGGCCGGCTGATCAGGCCCGGGGGCAGGTACTCGCCTACCGATTCCGGGACGACCGCGATCAGGCGGCCGAGCTGGATCAGGTGCAGCAGTTGGTTGCCGTCGGCGACCGGGTGGCCGGTGACGCCGGGGCGGGCTTCGGGCCAGCGGGGCATCGGCTCGCCGTGCAGGTCGGCCATCGATACTGTGGCGCGTTCGGCGAGCCGGTGGCCCTCGGGCAGCAGCACGACCTGGTCCTCCGTGTGCAGGTCGTCGCTGTCCAGGCCGGTCAGGTCGTTCTGCGGCCGGTGCAGCAGGGCGAGGTCGGCGCGGCCGTCGCGGACCATGGCGGCGCGTCCGCCGACCCGGAAGTCGAGGTCGACCGGGACGGCGTCGGGAGATGCCGCGTAGCGGTCGAGGATGGTCCGCAGCAGTCCGGCGTCGCCGCCGGGTTTGAGGGCCAGGGTCAGGCGCGGGGTGGTTCGGGCGGCTTTTCGGGTACGCCGGATCGCCGCCTCGACTGCGTCGAGCGCGCTGCGGGCCTCGGTGAGCAGCACCTCGCCGGGCGGGGTGAGGTGGACCGCGCGGCTGGTGCGTTCCAGCAGCGTGACGCCCATCCGGCGTTCGAGCAGGCGGATCGCTCGGGACAGGGGTGGCTGGGCGATGCCGAGGCGCTGTGCGGCGCGGCCGAAGTGCAGTTCCTCGGCGACCGCGACGAAGTAACGCAGTTCGCGCGTCTCGACGTCATCCATACCGCCAAGGTATCGCCACGGATCGGTTCGGTCCTGGTCCGCAGGCGCTGCCGGTGCTGGGCTGGGTGCATGAGTGGAGCACGCATCGCGCTGGTGACCGGGGCGAACAAGGGGATCGGGCGGGCCGTCGCCGAGGGCCTCGCCGAGTTGGGGATCACCGTGCTGGTCGGTGCCCGGGACCCGGAGCGGGGAGCGGAGGCGGCGGCGACGATCGGGGGCGCGTCGGCGGTCCGGCTGGACGTGACCGATCCGGCCGGGGTCGCCGCTGCTGCGGAGGAGATCGGGGCCCGGTTCGGCCGGCTGGACATCCTGGTCAACAACGCGGGGCTCGGCGGTGACCTGACGGCGCAGGCACCGGGGGCGGCCCGGCTGGACGGCATCCGTGAGGTGTTCGAGACGAACCTGTTCGGGGTGGTGACGGTGACCGAGGCGATGCTGCCGCTGCTGCGCCGCTCGGCCGGGGCGCGGATCGTGAACGTGTCCAGTGGCACGTCGTCGATGGCGTGGATGACCGACGCGACGCACTATCTGAGCCGGATGCCGGCGTCGCTGGGTTATCCGGTGTCCAAGGCGGCGTTGAATATGCTGACCGTGCAGTATGCGAAGGCGCTGGCCGGGGACGGGATCCTGGTGAACGCGATCGCACCGGGCCCGTGCGACACCGATTTCGCCAAGGGGCTGCCCTTTCAGCTGTCCCGGACGCCGGCCGAGGGCGCGGCGGTGGTGGTGCGGCTGGCCACGCTGGGGCGGGAGTGCCCCAGCGGCGGGTTCTTCGACGACGACGGGAAGGTGCCGTGGTGAGACGGTCAGGGGCCACTCCCGGCAACAGAGAGTGGCCCCGGCCCGGTCGGGGACGACGGCGGCACGGTCACCCGTGCCCGCCGGACCCCGTCGGTCAGGTCAGGACGGGTTCAGTTTGATGGCGAAGCCGTTGAAGATCGACCACACGTCGACCCAGGCCAGCCCGGTGGTGCACCCGGACGCGTTGCAGCCGTAGCCGTAGCTGACGATGCCGTTGAGCTGGCGGGAGTTGGGGTCGTTGAGGTAGATGACCGGCCCGCCGCTGTCGCCACCGCGACCGACGATGCCGCCGGCGTTCGGTACGCCGTAGCTGCCCCAGACGGTGGTGCCGTTCACGACCCAGCTGGCATTGCCCGCGTACACCGTCCTGATGTTGCAGACGACCTTCGAGTTGTATCCGAGCTGGCAGAGGAAATCGCCGACCGCCACATTGCGTACGCCGTTGAGATAGCGGGAGTAGCCGGTCGCGTCGAGGCCGTCCCAGGTGTACCGGTTCGTCGGCGCCTCGATGAATAGCGAGTCGAGATCGGCCCGCTTGTACTTGACCTGGCCGATGTAATTGCCGCCGGCCGCCGACACGTTGTCGCCGACGTTGTAACAGTGACCGGCGGTGACCAGCCACTGCCGGCCGTCCCAGGTGCTGACGGCGGGGATGCCGCTGGTGCAGTAGGACTCGCTCCCGTAGGCCGGCCCGAGGGCTGCTCCCGCATAGAACGGGGAGGTGTCGTTCCAGCGGCTCAGCGGCTTCGACGGCGGCGCCTGCCGGATGCGGATCTCGGTGGCGTCGGCGGTGGCTCGCCGCTGCGTGACGGCCGGCGAGGCGAGGTAGGCGTGCGCGGCCTCGGTGTCGTCCACGGCGAGTTCGATGACGCTGCCGTCGACCGAGCTGCCCGCCAGGCCGACGGTGAAGGGCAGGTCGGTGCGCTCGGTGAGGGCGGTGATCTCCTGCCGGAGCTGCTGCCGGGACTTCCTGCTCTGCACCACGTTGATCAGCCGGGTGTCCACCCTGGGGTTGACCCGGCGGACCGCGGCGATGAAGGCGCGTCCCTGCCGCACGTCGGTCAGGTAGACGTTGATCGACCGGTAGTCGGCGGCCATCTCGACCTGCGTGTAGATGTCCGCCCGGGTGCCCTGCCCGACCTGGGCCACGGCGTCGGCCGCCAGCCGCAGCGGTTCGAGCACCGTGGCCTGTCGTTCCGGCGTCATGGCCGCCACCGCCGCGACGCTCAGCGGTCTCGGTGCTGCCGCGTTGGCCGGCACGGCCATGAACGGCAGTACGACACCCACGCCCACCAGGGCAATGATTCTTCGGAGCGAATTGTTCATCTGCACCCTCTCGATAAATGGCGATTGCCCGCCATCGAGAGCATCATCTATTGATTTACGTCAGGCAATACGTCCGCCTGTCGGGTGATGGACTGAACGCCACCGCACCGGCCCGACCATTCGGAACGCGCGTACTGTTTTCGCCGAAGGAATTGTCCGGCCGATGTGGAACGTCACGAACGGGCCGGATTCGCCCCCGGGATGCCGGTGGCCGTGGCGTCGTACCGTGGGCGTCCCACCCGTGGAGGAGCCCGATGTCGATCCCCGATCCGGTCGTGCTCGCCCTGCCGTTCCGGGGCACCTGGCTGGTGCAGAACAGCCCCGCCCGGCGGGTGCCCAGCCACGGCACCGACCTCTTCGCCACCACGTACGCGATGGATTTCGTGGCGGTGCGGGGGCGACGGACGGCGACCGTCCGGGACTGGCGGACGCTGCTGGCGACCGAGCCGCCGCAGCGGTTCCTCGCCTTCGGGCGGCCGGTCCTCGCCCCCGCCGCCGGCCGGGTGGTCGCGGTGCACGACGGGGAGGTCGACCACGAGGCCCGGCGGTCGCCGACGACGCTGCTGGCCTACGCGCTGACCCAGGCGGCCCGGGTCCGCCGGGGCGCGGGCGCCGTCGCCGGCAACCACGTGATCGTCGAGCTGGCCGGGCGTCAGGGGTACGTCCTGCTCGCCCACCTGCGCGCCGGGTCGGTCCGGGTGGCGGTGGGCGACCCGGTCGACGTCGGGCAGGAGCTGGGCGACTGCGGCAACTCGGGGAACTCCACCCAGCCGCACCTGCACCTACAGGTGATGGACGCCGCCGACCCGTACGCCGCCCGGGGCTTGCCGATGGCCTTCCGGCACTACCGGTCGTGGCGGCGACCGGGTGACCCGCCGGTCGAGGTCGACCGGGGCGTCCCGGGCGAGGCGGCGGTGGTCGAGCCGGGGCGGTGACCGCGCGGACCACCACGCGCGTGGCGGCGTCCGCCGCCCGGCACGGCGCGACGACCCGGTTTTCCTGGCAAGGTGTACGGCATGCCCGCGCTGCTCCGCCCCCGGATGTCCGACTGGACGGTGGTGGTGCCCGTCCTCGCGGTGCTGCTGCTGCTCGTCACCTGGAACCGCGAACTGCCGGGTCCGCTGGTCGCGGTGGTCGCCGCCTTCCTGGCCGGCGCGGTGCTGGCGGCCGTGCACCACGCCGAGGTGGTGGCGCACAAGGTCGGTGAGCCGTACGGCTCACTGGTGCTCGCGGTGGCGGTGACGGTCATCGAGGTCGCCCTGATCGTCACCCTGATGATCAGTGGCGGCGACAAGACCCAGGCGCTGGCCCGGGACACCGTCTTCGCCGCCGTGATGATCACCTGCAACGGCATCCTCGGGCTCTCCCTGCTGCTCGGCGCGCTCCGGCGGCGGGTGGCGGTGTTCAACCCGGAGGGCACCGGCGGGGCGCTGGCCACGGTGGCGACCCTCGCCACCCTGAGCCTGGTGGTGCCGACCTTCACCACCAGCAAGACCGGCCCGGAGTTCTCCCCCGCCCAGCTCGCCTTCGCCGCCGTGGCGTCGCTCGCGCTGTACGGGCTGTTCGTGATGGTGCAGACCGGCCGGCACCGGGACTACTTCCTCCCGGTGACCGGTGACGGCAGCGCGCCCGACTCCGACGGCGACGGGCACGCCGATCCGCCGTCGACGCGGACCGCCGTGACGAGTCTGGTGCTGCTCCTGGTCGCCCTGGTCGCCGTGGTGGGCGACGCGAAGACCGTCTCCCCGACCATCGAGGCCGGGGTCGCGGCGGCGAACCTGCCGCAGGCCTTCGTCGGGGTGGTCATCGCGCTGCTGGTGCTCCTGCCGGAGACCCTCGCCGCCGCCCGCGCGGCCCGGCGGGACCGGGTGCAGATCAGTCTCAACCTCGCGCTCGGCTCCGCGATGGCGAGCATCGGCCTGACCATCCCGGCGATCGCGCTCGCCTCAATCTGGCTGGACGGGCCGCTGCTGCTCGGCCTCGGCGGCACCCAGTTGACCCTGCTGGCGCTGACCGTCGTCACCGGGGTGCTGACCGTGGTGCCGGGCCGGGCCACCGTCCTCCAGGGCGGGGTGCACCTGGTGCTGCTCGCGGCGTTCGTCTTCCTCGCCGCCAGCCCCTGACCCGGCGGTGACGCCGCAGCGGCCGGGCGGTACCGCCCGGCCTGCGGTCAGTCGTCGTGGCGTTCGGTGCGGGCCACCTCGCTGAACGCCGCCTCCAGACAACCGGCGAACGGGATCCCGGTCACCTCGAGCAGGTCGGTCACCAGCAGCGGGGCGTGCCGGGCGACGGTCACCGGATCGGGCGAGGCGTCGCCGTCAGCCGGATCGTAGATCCCGAGCGCGCCGGCCAGCAGCACCAGCACGACGTGCGGATCGACGTCGGGCTGCCAGGTCTCGGCCGACCGGATGCAGTGCTCCAGCACCCGCCGGATGTCGCTGCCGTCGAGCCCGTCGGGGTGCGCCTGTTCCAGCAGGAGCCGGACCATCCCGCCGAGGACCAGCCCGGCGCGGTCGGCACCGGCGAGCCGGAGCACGGCCCGGTCGTACGTCGCGCCGTCGTGGGCCTGTGCGGCCTCCACCGCTTCGGTGGCGGCCACCGCGATCTCGCGGGCCGGAGTGGGTAGGTGTCGCCAGGTCACCGTCACCCGCCCAGCATGGCAGAAACGACCGATACGCACCGGCCCGCAGGCCCGGGGCAGGACCGGCGGGGAGGCCAGGGTGGGGTCGGCGAGGAGGCCCGAGGCCCGGGTAGGGCCGGCGGGGAGGCCCGGGCGGGGTCGGCGGAAGGTGGAGACGGGTCGACCGCCCCGGGAACCGGCCCGCGACCCCCGGTGCGAGGAGTCGCCGGCCACCTTCCCGGGACGGTCGGACGATGTCCGGAGTACGCCCCTCAACGCTCCGGTCACCGTGGGTACCGTGCGGGCCGTCACCGGCCCCGGTGGTCAGCAGTACGTGTAGCTGCCCTTGCTCCCCCAGCTGCAGGAGTCGATCCTGCTGCCGGCGGAGTTGCGCAGGTAGGCGGTGTCCCCGGTGTTGTTCCAGACGTAGTTCCCGGAGCCCCAGTACCGGTGCGCGGCGGTGTTGGTGCCCTTACCGGTGTGGAGGTAAACGCTGGCGCCCTTGGCGAGCCGGAAGTCGCCGGAGAACGTGTAGACGTGGTTGGACTTGTCGCGCACCGTCCAGGACTTCAGGTTGAGCGTGCTGCTGCGCCGGTTGGTCAGCTTGACGTACTCGGCGTTCAGGCTGGTGTTGGAGCGGTTGTCGGTGCCCGGGGAGTCGTAGTAGACCTTCGTGATCTCCACGGCCGGCGTGGCGGCCTGGGCCGGCGCGGCGACGGCGAGCGAGCAGCCGACGGCGACGGCGAGCGCTGCGGTGAATCCGACGAGCCTGTTGTTCTTCACACGTACCCCCACAGGTTCACGGGCCGGTGTCGGAGGACGCCGACCGCGGAAAGTGGGCCGAGGCTATCGGTGCCGACCGTCAACTGTGGACTCGAAAGGCGTCGCGCCGGCAAACCGGTCCGCCAGTCCCGGCAGTGGGACCTTAATGGCGATCATGGACGACGCGATCGTCCGGCGGCGGCGTCCCTTCCACCGACCCGCACTCCCCCGCCGGGTGGAGCAGGGCGGCCAGCCGGGGGCGGGTCCAGTGGCCGGCGATCCCCGGCCGGTCGGCCAGGTAGTCGACCGTCCCGGCCGGCGACCAGCCGTGCGCCTCCCGCAGCCCGTCGGCGATCATCCGCAGGTAGACCGGCGCGGGCGGGGTCCACGTCACGTCGGCCGCCCGCCACGGCGCGGTGAAGGTGAGCATCGGCAGCCCGTCGCGGGTGCCGACCCGCAGCAGGGTCTCGTAGCGTCCCGGCCCGAGGGCGGCCCGGCCGTCGGCCACCGCCACGTCGAGCGCGGGCAGGTCGTCGCCGGGTGGGCGGTACATCTCCTGGGCGGCGAGGTCGGCGAACTGTGCCCGGCTGAGCAGGTAGCCCCGGGCCGCCGCTTCGCCGGGCAGCGCCGGGTCGTAAAAGGCCATCCCACCGGTCCAGGCCCGGGACTCCCCGGCGAAGTAGACGCCGCCGGGAATCCGCACCGGCACGGTCCGGCGCGGTGGTCGCCGGTCCCGACAGCCGGGGTACGACCGCAGCCCGCCGGGCGGCCGGCCACCGGCGAGGTAGTAGCCGAGCCGGGCGGCGTGCAGGTTCGAGCCGTAGGCGACGTACCACAGCAACTCCACCCCGGCTCCTCCCCGCGCGCCCGGGTTCCCACGCTATCGACCGGCGGCCGGGGCACGCGTACCGTAAATGATCTTGTCATGGGCGGTCCGTTCCCTGCTGAGTACGCTTGGTCGCAGCTCCCGGCATCCGCCGGGTCCTGCGCACCTGGGAAGAACGTGGATCACGAGCGAGTCCTCCGGGACGTCACGGTCCGGCTGCCGATGGCGTCGACCCCGGCCGAGGCCTGCCGGTGGACGGTGACCGCGCTCGCCCGGTACGTCCCCGCCACGGTCGCCGTCCTGCTCCAGGTCCACGACCGGCTGCGCTGTGTCGCCGCGACCGGCGCCTGGCAGGTCTTCTCCGCCGTCCCGCCCAAGTCGGGCATCGTCGGCCGGGTGTACGCCTCCGGCGCGGGGGCCACCGTCGCCGACGTCGGCGCCGACCCCGACTACCTGCCGCTGCGCCCGGACGTCACCGCCGAGGTCTGCGTGCCGGTACGCGACCCGGCGGGCCGACCGGTCGGCGTACTCGACCTGCAGTGGAGCGGGCCGGTGGAGCTCGCCCCGTGGCGGGAGACCGCCGAGCGGGTCGCCGAACGCCTCGGTGCCCGGATCACCGCAATGGGCGGGCCACCCGCCGAGAGCCGCAGCGAGAAGCTGCTCCGGCACGCCACCGCGATGACCTCCGCCCCCACCGACTGGGACCTGATGACCGCCGCGCTCGCCGCCGCCCGCGAGGTCTCCACCCTCTCCGCCGCCGTGCTGGTGCTCGCCGGTCGACGCGGTCCCCGGCTCGGCGCACCCACCGGCACCCCCGGGGAGCTGGAGTCGCGGGTGCGGGCCGCCCTGGCCGACGCACCGGCCGAGCAGCTCGGTCGGCTCGTCGCACGCGCACACCGGTACGGCGCGGCGTACACGCTGGGCGAGGCGGGGTGCCCGCCCACCGAGGAGCATGCCGCCCTGGCCCGCGCCGGGGTCCGCACCCTGGTCTCGGTGCCGGTCGGCCCGCCGGACGGCGGCGGGGTGCTGCTGGTCGCCGACGACCGGCTGCTGCGCCCCGACCCGACCACGGTCAACCTGATGGAGCTGCTCGCCGGCCAGGCGTGGGGCGCGTTGGAGCGGCTGCGCACCCTGGCCCAGCTCCGCGAGCAGGCCAGCCTCGATCCACTCACCGGGCTGCCGCACACCGGCACGTTCGGGCGGCGGATCGCGGCGGCCAGCCCCGGCAGCACCGCGCTGCTCGCCATCGACGTGGACGGCTTCAAGACGGTCAACGACACCTACGGTCACCAGGCCGGGGACCGGCTGCTGGTGGGGCTGGCCCGCGCCCTGGAGGCGGCCCTGCGGCACGGCGACGAGCTGTACCGCACCGGGGGCGACGAGTTCGTCGCGGTGATCCAGGTGGGCCACCCCGACGAGGCGGTCCGGATCGCCGGACGGCTCGTCGAGGCCGCCCGCCGTACCGGCCGGACGATCAGTGTGGGGGTGGCCCTCCCCCACCCGGGCGAGCCGGCGGACCGCACCCTGCACCGCGCCGACCAGGCCCTCTATGCCGCCAAGAGCCGGGGGCGGGACACCGTGCACCTCGCCACCCCGTGAGGCGGTGCGGGCCGGTCCCGGTGAGCGCCAGGCACGGGCGGGCCGGTCCCGGTGACGGCAGGGCACCGGCGGGCGACAGGCACGTCCCGGTGACCGCGAGGGACCGGCGGGCCGGTCAGCGGGAGCGGTCCCGGACGACGAGTTCGGCGATCTGGGCGGTGTTGAGGGCGGCCCCCTTGCGGAGGTTGTCGCCGGTGACGAAGAGGTCGAGGGCGCGCGGGTCGTCGACGGCGCGACGGATCCGGCCGACCCAGGAGGGGTCGGTGCCGACCGCGTCGATCGGCATCGGGAACTCACCGGCCGCCGGGTCGTCGACCAGGATCACGCCGGGGGCGTTGCGCAGCGCCTCCCGGGCGCTCTCCGCGTCCACCTCGACGCCGAAGACCGCGTGCACCGCGACCGAGTGGCCGGTGACCACCGGCACCCGTACGCAGGTGGCGGAGACCTTCAGGTCGGGCAGGCCGAGGATCTTGCGGGACTCGTTGCGGATCTTCATCTCCTCGGAGGACCATCCCTGGTCGACCAGCGAACCCGCCCACGGCACCACGTTCAACGCCAGCGGCGCCGGGAAGGGCCCCAGCTCGTCGCCGACCGCCTGCCGGACGTCGCCGGGTCGGGAGCCGAGCACCCGGTCCCCGGCGACCTTGCCGAGCTGCCGCTGCAACGCGTCCACCCCGGCCTGACCCGCCCCCGACACCGCCTGGTAGGACGCGAGCACCAGCTCACGCAGGCCGTACTCGCGGTGCAACGGGGCGATCGCCACGATCATGGTCAGCGTGGTGCAGTTGGCGTTGGCGAGGATCCCCCGGGGCCGGTGGCGCACCTGGTCCGGGTTGATCTCGGGCACCACCAGCGGGACGTCCCGCTCCATCCGGAAGGCACCGGAGTTGTCCACCACCACCGCGCCCCGGTCGACCGCGATCGGCGCCCAGTGCGCCGACACCTCGTCGGGCACGTCGAAGACCGCCACGTCGACGCCGTCGAACGCCTCCGGGGTGAGCGCGCCGACGGTCAGCTCCTCCCCCCGGCAGCGCACCGTGCGCCCGACCGAGCGGGCCGAGGCGATCAGCCGGATCTCGCCCCAGACGTTGCGCCGGGAGGAGAGCAGGTCACACAGCACGGTGCCGACGGCCCCGGTCGCCCCGACCACGGCCAGGGTGGGCAGCGACGCCACCGGGGCTACCGCCCGGTCCCCGCGTACACCACGGCTTCGGCGTCGCCGCCCAGCTCGAACTGGTCGTGGATGGCCCGGACCGCCCGGTCGAGATCGGTGTCCCGGCAGACGACGGAGACCCGGATCTCCGACGTGGAGATCATCTCGATGTTCACCCCGGCCGCGCCGAGGGCGGCGAAGAAACCGGCCGCGACACCCGGGTGCGAGCGCATACCCGCGCCGATCAGCGACACCTTGCCGACGTGGTCGTCGTAGAGCAGGCCCTTGAACTTGACCGGCTCCTGGATCTTGCTGAGCGCGGCCATCGCGGTCGGCCCGTCGGCCTTGGGCAGGGTGAACGAGATGTCCGTGCGGCCGGTCCCCTCGGTGGAGACGTTCTGCACGATCATGTCGATATTGATCTCGGCACCGGCCACGGTGTCGAAGATGCTGGCGGCGGCCCCCGGCTCGTCGGGCACCCCCACGATCGTGATCTTCGCCTCGCTGCGGTCGTGGGCAACCCCGGTGATCAGCGCCTGTTCCACGGGAAGGTCCTCCATCGATCCGGTGACCATGGTGCCGGTGTTGGTCGAGTATGACGAACGGACGTGGATCGGCAGCCCCGCGCGGCGCGCGTACTCGACGCTGCGCAGGTGCAGCACCTTCGCGCCGCAGGCGGCCAGCTCCAGCATTTCCTCGTACGTGATGTGCTTGATGTGCCGGGCGTTCGGCACGATCCGCGGGTCGGCGGTGAAGATGCCGTCCACGTCGGTGTAGATCTCGCAGACATCGGCGTGCAGCGCGGCGGCGAGCGCCACGGCGGTGGTGTCCGAGCCGCCCCGGCCCAGCGTGGTGACGTCCTTGGTGTCCTGCGAGACCCCCTGGAAGCCGGCCACGATCACCACCGCGCCCTCGTCGAGCGCTCCCTTGAGCCGGCCCGGGGTGACGTCGATGATCCGCGCCCGGCCGTGCGCCGAGGTGGTGATCACACCGGCCTGCGAACCGGTGAACGAGCGGGCCTCGTACCCCAGGTTGTGGATCGCCATGGCCAGCAGCGCCATCGAGATCCGCTCCCCGGCGGTGAGCAGCATGTCCAGCTCACGGCCCGGCGGCAGCGGGCTGACCTGGTTGGCCAGGTCGAGCAGCTCGTCGGTGGTGTCGCCCATCGCGGAGACCACCACCACGACGTCGTCGCCGGCCTTGCGGGCGGCGACGATCCGCTCGGCCACCCGCTTGATCCGCTCGGCGTTGGCGACGGAGGACCCGCCGTACTTCTGCACCACGAGTGCCACGACGGCGCACTCCCTCCCAGCGACGACCCTGAGCGTGCCGACGCCGCCGGCTGAAGTCCGGCGGCGCGTGTCAGACCACCCCAGGGTATCGGGCGGTACGCGAGTGCGGGTCAGGTGATCCCACCATCCGGCGCAGGTCGCCGATCTGGACGGCGTCGCAGGCGGGGTCGGCAGCGGCCCGCACCCGGCCCGCACCCGTCGCGTCCGGGGCGGTGACACCGGCGCGCACCCGTCACGCGCGGGGCGGTGACGCCGGCGCGTACCCGTCACGCACGGGGCGGTGACGCCCGGCCGCCCGGCGCAGAATGACCCGGTGCATGACCGCCCGCGTCGTTTTCTCCGCCGGCCGACCGGCGTCCCGACCCCGTTCCGGCCGGTGCTGCCGCTACCACCGGTGCTGCCGGCGCTGCTGGTGCTGCTGGTGCTGCTGACCGGCTGCGCCGCCGACGGCCCGGGCGCGCCGCCGACCGCGCCGGTCTCCGATCCGGCCCCCGCCCCGGGAGACACCGCCCGGGAGGAGCTGGCCGCGCTGGCCGCCGCCGCCCGGGACCGGCACCTGACCGCCCGGTACACCCTGTCCGGCACCGGCGGACCGACCCGCGACATCACGGTGACCAGCGCGAACGACGGCAGTTGGCGGGTGGACGTGCCCGGGGGCGCGCTCGGCGGGACGGCCGACATCGCGCTCGCCGCCACCCCGGCCGGGCTGTTCCAGTGCGCGCTGCCCTCGGCCGGCCGTCCCGATCCGGCGACCTGCGCACGGCTGGGCGACCGCGACGACGCGGTGCCGCGCCGGCTGGATCCCCGGGTGCAGCACCCGTTCACCGACTGGCTGGCGGTGCTCACCGACCGGCGTACCGCGCTGTCGGTCTCGGCCGCGACCGCACCGGCCGGGGTGCCCGGAAGGTGCTACGCGGTGGAGAGCACCGCCGCCTCGCTGACCCCGCCGCTGGACGTCGGGATCTACTGCTTCGCGCCGGACGGCACCCTCACCTTCGTCCGGGCGGCGCTGGGCACGCTGACCCTGGCCGGACCGCCCGGCCCGGCTCCGGACACGGTGCCGCTGGCCGGGCCGGTGGTGGCCGGCGAGCCGCTGGGGCAGCAGGCGGCGTCCGCGCCCAGCCCGGGGACATCCTGACCAGGGCTGGAGACCTCTGGGTGCGATTCCCATCTCATAGTCCGGACCCGCCTTCCCACCCCCCGTCTCATCACGTAGGGTCACCCTGTCATGTGGCGGGCGTACCTTCTCCTTGGTCGCCGCGACGGGGCCTGACCGGCCGGCACCCCGTCGCGGAGTCGAACCGCGCCGTCCAGCAGATCCGAACCACTTCTCGGCAGCCGTCCGGGCACCGCCGCCCGGCGCCGACACCTTCGCATGCTGACGCCACCTGACCCACGGGAGCACTCCGTCATGGCTCAACCTTTCACCGACGTCGAGACCGACCCGATCGCCCGGCAACGTCCCAGCCGGATGCCGTACCAGCGCTACCAGCCCTACCACCAGCAGTTCCGGATCGACCTGCCGGACCGCACCTGGCCCACCCGGCACGTCGAGGCCGCCCCCCGCTGGTGCGCCGTCGACCTGCGCGACGGCAACCAGGCGCTGATCGACCCGATGTCACCGGAGCGCAAGCGCCGGATGTTCCAGCTGCTGGTGCAGATGGGCTACAAGGAGATCGAGGTCGGCTTCCCGTCGGCCAGCCAGACCGACTTCGACTTCGTCCGGCAGCTCATCGAGCAGGACCTGATCCCCGAAGACGTCACCATCCAGGTGCTCACCCAGTGCCGGGAGCACCTGATCGAGCGGACCTTCGAGTCGCTGCGCGGTGCCCGCCGGGCGATCGTGCACTTCTACAACTCCACCTCCACCCTCCAGCGGCGGGTGGTCTTCGGCCTGGACCGCGACGGCATCGCCGACATCGCCACCCAGGGCGCCCGGCTCTGCCGCAAGTACGCCGAGATCCACACCCCGGACACCGACATCTACTACGAGTACTCGCCCGAGTCGTACACCGGCACGGAGCTGGACTACGCGGTGGAGGTGTGCGGCAAGGTCATCGAGGTGATCGACCCGACGCCGGACCGCAAGCTGATCATCAACCTGCCGGCGACCGTCGAGATGGCCACCCCCAACGTGTACGCCGACTCGATCGAGTGGATGCACCGGCACCTGCCCCGCCGGGACAGCCTGGTGCTGAGCCTGCACCCGCACAACGACCGGGGCACCGGGGTGGCCGCCGCCGAGCTGGGCCTGCTGGCCGGCGCCGACCGGATCGAGGGCTGCCTGTTCGGCAACGGCGAGCGCACCGGCAACGTCGACCTGGTCACCCTGGGCCTGAACCTGTTCTCCCAGGGCATCGACCCGATGATCGACTTCTCCAACATCGACGAGATCAAGCGGGCTGTCGAGTACTGCAACCAGCTGCCGGTGCACGAGCGCCACCCGTACGCCGGGGATCTGGTCTACACCGCCTTCTCCGGCTCCCACCAGGACGCCATCAAGAAGGGCCTCGACGCGCTGGCCAGGGATGCCGAGGCCGCCGGGGTGCCGATCGACGACTTCACCTGGGGGGTGCCCTACCTGCCGGTCGACCCCAAGGACCTGGGCCGCACCTACGAGGCGGTCATCCGGGTCAACTCGCAGTCCGGCAAGGGCGGCGTGGCGTACATCATGAAGTCCGAGCACCAGCTCGACCTGCCGCGCCGGCTCCAGATCGAGTTCTCCGGCGTCGTCCAGCAGGTCACCGACCACGACGGTGGCGAGGTCGAGCCGGGCACCATGTGGCAGATCTTCGCCCGCAACTACCTGCTCGACCACCAGGTCGACCCGGTCCTGACGCTGGCCGGCTACACGATCTCCACGGTCGACGGCAAGGTCGAGATCGAGGCCCAGGTGACCGTGGACGGCACGGCGCGCACGCTCACCGCCATCGGCAACGGCCCCATCGACGCGTACGTCAACGCACTCCAGTCGGTGGGGGTGGCGGTACGGGTGCTCGACTACCACGAGCACGCGCTCTCCTCCGGCGGCGACGCCCGGGCCGCCGCCTACGTGGAGTGCGACATCAACGGCCGGACGGTCTGGGGCGTCGGCACCGACCCCAACATCGTCACCGCCTCCATCAAGGCCGTGACCAGCGCCACCAACCGCGCCCGACACTGACTCCAGAGCCCCCTGCGGGGCGGCGATCCCGCAGGGGGCCGGCAGTTGCCGGCACAGCTAGGCGGCAGACCCGCTAGGCAGGAGGCCCGGCTAGGCGGCAGGCTCGGCGCGGGGCGGACGGTGGACCAGCAGCGCCGCCAGCAGCGCGCCGCCGAGCAGCAGGCCGGCGCACCAGGCCATCGCGCCCCGGAACGCCCCGGTGAGGGCGGCGGCCTGCTCGTAGCCGGTGCCGGAGAGGCCGACCAGCAGTGGCAGCGCGGCCACCGCGAGCAGGCCGCCGGTACGCGACGCGGCGTTGTTGAAGCCGCTGGCCACCCCGGCGAACCGGTCCGCCACGGCGGCCAGCACCGACGCGGTCAGCGGCGCCACCACCAGGGTCAGCCCGATCCCGAACAGCAGCACCCCGGGCAGCACGTCCCACCAGTACGACGCGCCCGGCCCGACCCGGCGCAGCAGCAGCAGGCCGGCGGCGGCGACGACCGGGCCGACGGTCAGCAGCAGCCGGGGGCCGATCCGCGCCGACAGCGCCCCGGCCCGCGCCGAACCGAGCAGCAGCAGCACCGTCATCGGCACGGTGGCCAGCCCGGTCCGCAGCGCCGACCAGCCGACGACGTTCTGCAGGTAGACGGAGAGGAAGAAGGTGAACCCGCTCAGCGCGGCGTAGACCAGCACGGTGAAGACGTTCAGCACCGAGAAGAGCCGGCTGCCGAAGATCGTGGTGGGCAGCATCGCCCCCTCGCCCCGGTGCCGTTCCAGCAGCACGAAGGAGACCGCGGCGAGGACACCGGCACCGGCGGCGAGCAGCACCGGCCAGGAGCCGGCCCCGCGTACCGGGGCGTCGATCAGGGCGTAGGTGAGCCCACCCAGGGCCGCCGCGCCGAGCAGCGCACCGGCGATGTCGAACCGTCGACCGGCGCTGCGCGAGACGTTCTCGTCCCGGCTCTCCGGCACCCAGCGCACCGCCGCCAGCAGCACGCCGACCGCGAGCGGCAGGTTGATGAAGAAGATCCACCGCCAGGAGAGCGCGTCGATCAGCCAACCGCCGACGAACGGCCCGAGCGCGGTGGACACGCCGGACAGCCCGGACCAGGTGCCGATCGCCCGGCCCCGGTCGTCGGGGTGGAAGCTCGCCTGGAGCACCGCCAGCGAACCCGGGGTGAGCAGCGCGCCACCCGCGCCCTGGAGGAACCGCGCGGCGATCAGCTGGCTGGTGTCCTGGGCGAGCCCGCAGAGCACCGAGGCGACCGCGAACCAGACCACTCCGATCAGGAAGATCCGCCGCCGGCCGAACCGGTCCCCCAGCGACCCGCCGAGCAGGACGAAGGCCGCCAGCATCAGGGCGTACCCGTTGACCGTCCACTGGAGACCTGCCACGGTGGCGTCGAGTTCGGCACCCAGCCGGGGAAGCGCCACGTTGACCACGGTGCTGTCCAGGAAGACCATGCCCGAGGCGAGGATGGCGGCGAGCAGTGTCCCCCGCCCGGCCGGGGTACGGATGCGCAGTGCGTGAGCCGGTGCGGTCATGGGTACCAATCTGCCCGGGCCGGGCCGGAGACGCCACGAAACGCGGAAACCGTGCTTGGGTACTGTGCGGGATCGCCGGAAGCCCGCAAGCTGGAGAGGTGTCGTCTGTGCGTACCAGATCAGGAGGCCGCGCGGCGGTGGCGGCGGCCCTTGCCGCGCTGCTCGCCCTCGGCGTGGGTGGTTGTGACGTCTCGGTGGAGGAGCCGGAGGCCCCTCCCGCCAACTCCGGCAACGTCGGTGAGCAACTCTCGGAGTTGACCGTCGCCGAGGCCGGCTCGATGAAGGGCTACAGCCGGAACCGCTTCCCGCACTGGCGGGACACCGGCAAGAACTGCGACGTCCGGGACAGCGTGCTCCAGCGGGACGGCAAGGACATCCGTCTCTCCGGCTGCAACGTCGTCGGTGGGCGGTGGGAGAGCGTCTACGACGGGCGGACCTTCACCGACCCCTCCGACGTGGACATCGACCACATGGTGCCGCTGGCCAACGCGTGGCGTTCCGGCGCCGACGAGTGGGACGACGCCAAGCGGGGTGACTTCGCCAACGACCTGACCCGGCCGCAGCTCTTCGCGGTCTCCGCCAGCTCCAACCGGTCCAAGGGTGACCAGGACCCGTCGCAGTGGAAACCGCCGAACCGCGCCTACTGGTGCACGTACGCGGAACACTGGGTAGCGGTGAAGCACCACTGGCGGTTGACGGTGACCAGCGCCGAGAAGGCCGCCATCAGCGACATGTTGGGGGGGTGCACATGGGCGAGCAAGCGGTGACACCGACCGGTCCGGACGGCGACGCCGGGCCGGCCGCCGACACCGGGGGCGGTTCCGGGGCGGACGGGGGCGGGGTCGACCGGGCCGCACCGGCGACCGGGGCGACCACCGCCGGGATGACCGCCGACGGCAGACCCGCCGCGTCGGCCGGGGTGCCCGGCGCGGGGATGACCGCCGACGCCGGCGGCACCGGCACGCCCCGGGAGCTGACCGCCGACCTGGTCCCCGGCCCCGGCGGGGTGATGACCGACGAGGTGGGCGTGGTCACCGGCGAGCTGACCCTGCTCACCCGGTACGCCGACGGCCAGGTCACCCTCACCGTGCAGTACAAGGACGCCGACGAGTGGTACGCGGTGACCGGCGGGACCGCCAAGCTGGCCGACCCGGCCGACCTGGACGCGGTGCACACCGTCGCGGTCGCCCTGCTGCACCGCCCCGAGGGCTGACCGGCACCGTGCTCACCGTCGGCGCGGGTGACACCGCGCCGACCGGGCGGGACACGACGACGGGGGCCGCCTTCCCGGACCCGGGGAAGGCGGCCCCCGTCGTGTGCTCAGGGGGTGGGGATCAGCTCCCCGGGGTCACCCGGCGCACCGCCGTCGTCCGGTCGGACGAGCTCCGGCTCCACCTCGTGCGGGCGGAGCCGACCGGCGGCGATGTCCTCGGCGAAATGGCAGGCCACCCGGTGCCCGCCGACCACCTCGCGCAGCGCCGGTCGCTCGTCGGCGCAGCGGGTCGGCTGCGCCCACGGGCACCGGGTGTGGAACCGGCAGCCGGGCGGCGGGTTGGTCGGCGACGGCAGGTCACCGGCGAGCAGGATCCGCTCCCGGCGGTCCTCCACCAGCGGATCCGGCACCGGCACCGCCGACATCAGCGCCTTCGTGTACGGGTGCATCGGCTCCCGGTAGAGGTCGTCGCTGGTCGCCTCCTCCACCAGCCCGCCCAGGTACATCACCCCGACCGTGTCGGCGATGTGCCGGACCACCGCCAGGTCGTGCGCGATGATCAGGTACGTCAGCCCGCGCTCGTTCTGGAGGTCCTCCAGCAGGTTGAGCACCTGGGCCTGGATCGACACGTCCAGGGCGGAGACGGGTTCGTCGGCGACGATCAGATCCGGGTCGAGCACCAGCGCACGGGCGATGCCGATCCGCTGCCGCTGCCCGCCGGAGAACTCGTGCGGATACTTGCTCAACGCCGAGGCGGGCAGGCCGACCGCCTTCAGGGTGTCCCGCAGCCGCTGGCTGGTCGCCTCCTTGTCGTCGGCCAGCCCGTGCGCCTTGAGCCCCTCCACCAGCAGCGACTCCACCGACTGCCGGGGGTCCAGGCTGGACAACGGGTCCTGGAAGATCATCTGCATCCGGCGGCGGGTCCGGCGCATCGCCTCGCCCTTGAGCGCCCGGACGTCGGTGCCGTCGAAGACGATCTCGCCGTCGGTCGGTTCGACCAGCCGGAGCAGGCCCCGGCCGAGCGTCGACTTGCCGCACCCCGACTCGCCGACCAGCCCGTACGTCTCACCCGCGTTGATCGACAACGACACGCCGTCGACCGCGTAGACGTATCCGACGGTACGGTCGAAGAGCAGGCCGCTCTTGATCGGGAAGTGCACCTTGACGTCGCGCAACTCGATCAGCGGCCGCTCCGCCCCGGCCCGCCCGGTTCCGGTGTCCTCCCGCGCTCCGGTCGGCGCGGTCGCGGCGGGTGCGGCTGCCGTCGGCTCGGCCACGGTGTCGTCCTCAGGTCCGGTCCGCTCGGTCACGGCACCGCCACCTCCTCCGAAACGGGGTTGTTGCATCGCAGGTCGCCGCCGGAGGCGGTGGGCTCCAACGGTGGCGGGCCGTCCAGGCAGGCGTCCACCACGTTGTCGCAGCGGGGTGCGAAGGCGCAGCCCTCGACCCACGGGATGTTGTCGGCCACCGAGCCCCGGATCGCGTGCAGCCGTTCGCCCCGCACCGAGTCGAGCCGGGGCACCGAGCTGAGCAACCCGTGCGTGTACGGGTGCCGGGGCCGGGCGAACAGGTCGTGCCGGGCGGCCCGCTCCACCACCTTGCCGCCGTAGAGCACGTTGACCGTGTCGCAGAGGCCCGCCACCACCCCGAGATCGTGGGTGATCATGATGAGCGCGGTGCCGGTCTCGTCCACCAGCTGCTTGAGCAGGGTGAGGATCTGCGCCTGGATGGTCACGTCCAGCGCGGTGGTCGGCTCGTCGGCGATGAGCAGCCGGGGCTTGCAGGCCAGCGCGATGGCGATCAGGGCGCGCTGCCGCATGCCGCCGGAGATCTGGTGCGGGAACTCCGTCAGCCGGCGGTCCGGGTCCGGGATGCCGACCGCGTCGAGCAGCTCCCGGGCCTCCCGCAGCGCCTTGCGCCGGTCCATTCCCCGGTGCCGTTCCAGCACCTCGGCGACCTGCACCCCGATCGGGATGACCGGGTTCAGCGAGGAGAGCGGGTCCTGGAAGATCATGCCGATGTCCCGGCCCCGCCGGTCCCGCAGGTCGTCCGGGCGGAGCCCGAGCAGGTCGGTGCCCTCGAACAGCACCTCGCCGGTGACCCGGTTGCCCCGCTTGGGGAGCAGCCCCATGATCGCCAGGCTGGTCACGCTCTTGCCGCAGCCGGACTCACCGACCAGGCCCACGGTCTGCCCCGGCTCCACGGTGAAACTGACCTGGTCGACCGCGGTGAACGGCCGTTCGCCCCGCCGCTGGAACACCACGCTCAGGTCGCGTACGTCGAGCAGGCTCATCGGGTCACTTCCTCACTGTGCTGGTGGTTCGCTCCCGACCGCGGTCGCCGGCCCGCCGGGCTCCCGCCCGGCCCGGGGCGACCGGCCACCCCGGCCCGCCGTACGGCCGGTCGTCCGGGTCGTACCCCGGCCCGCCGCACCGCCGTCACCGCCGGTTCTTCGGGTCGATCGCCTCGCGCATCGCCTCACCGAGCAGGGTGAAGCCGAGCGCGACCACGATGATCGCCAACGCCGGGTAGTAGGCCAGCTCGGGGCGGACCTCGAAGTAGCGCTGGCCGTCGACACCGAGCATCAGGCCCCACTCGGCCCGGTTGATGTCCGGGTCGCCGAGGCCGAGGAAGGACAGCGCCGCCGCGTCCAGGATCGCCACCGCGAAGGTCAGGGTGGCCTGCACGATCACCGCGGTCAACGAGTTGGGCAGCATGTGCCGCAGCACGATGTTGCGTTCCTTGACGCCCAACGCCCGCGCGGCGAGGACGTGGTCGCTCTCCCGCTGGGCCAGCATCGAGCCGCGTAGCAGTCGGGCGAAGATCGGCACGCTGACGATGGCCACCGCGAAGATGACCGTCCACTGGCTCGACCGGCTCGCCATCGCGACCAGGGTGATCGCCAGCAGCAGGCTGGGCAGCGCCAGCATCACGTCGGTGAGCCGCATCAGCACCACGTCGACCCAACCGCCGAAGGCCCCGGCGACCGCGCCGAGCAGCACGCCCAGGGTCAGGCCGATCAGGGTGGCGAGCACGCCGACGAAGAGGGTCTGCCGGCTGCCGTGGATCATCCGGGAGAGGAAGTCCCGGCCGAGCGGATCCGAGCCGAACGGGTGCCCGGCGGTGGCACCCGGGATGCTGTCCACCGTCAGGTCCCGGGTCAGCTCGTCGAAGCGCTGCACCGGGTCGTGCGGGGCGATCAGCGGGGCGAAGAGCGCCACCAGCACGAACAGCCCGACGATGACGAAGCCGACGATGGCCACCGGGTTGCGGCGCAACCGGCGCAGCGCGTCCCGGTAGAGGCTGACCCCGCCCTGGTCCGCGGTGGCCCGGGCCAGCTCGTCGAGCCGGGCCCGCTTGCGGTCGCCGAGCCGGCCGATGCTGCGCTCCCGCAGCTCGGCCGGACTGCCGCCGGACCGGTCGGCGGGGGTGCCGGCCGGGTGGTCGGCGGGGGTGCCGGCCGGGTGGTCGGCGGGGGTGCCGGCCGGGTGGTCGACGGGGCTGTCGCCGGTGCGGGGCTTGCCCACGCCGGGACGGGTGGTCGGATCGCTCATCGCACACGCACCCTCGGGTCGATGAAGGCGTAGGAGAGGTCGACCAGCAGGTTGACCACCACGAAGACCAGCGCGGCGAGCAGGATGATCGCCTGGAGCACCGGGTAGTCCCGGCCGCCGCTGATCGAGTCGGTGATCAGGGTGCCGAGGCCGCCCCAGTTGTAGACCTTCTCGGTGAGCACCGCACCGGAGAGCAGCGCGCCGGTCTGGAGGCCGATGGTGGTGACCACCGGCAGCAGGGCGTTGCGCAGGATGTGCCGGCCCCGGATGGTGCGGTGCCGCAGGCCCTTCGCCTCGGCGGTCCGCACGTAGTCCTCGTTGAGCACGTCGAGCACGCTGGCCCGGGTGATCCGCACGATCACCGCCAGCGGGATGGTGGCCAGCGTGATCGCCGGCAGGATCAGGTGCCAGAGCGCGTCGGCGCTGGCGTCGAACTCCCGGGTGAGCAGGCCGTCCAGGACGTAGAACCCGGTCACACTGGTGTTGTCCATCCCGGTGCTGATCCGCCCGGACGGCGGGAACCAGTGGATGTCCTGGGTGAGTACGTCCTTGAGCAGGTAGCCCAGGAAGAAGATGGGGATCGAGATGCCGAGCAGGGTGCCGGCGATGGTCAGGTTGTCGAGGAGACGGCCCCGGTAGCGGGCGGCGAGGTAGCCCAGCGGCACGCCCAGACCGACCGCGATGATCATGGCGGCGACGGCCAGTTCGATGGTGGCCGGGAAGGCGCGGGCGATGACGTCGGTGACCGGGTCACCGGTCCGGATCGAGTTGCCCAGGTCCCCGGTGAGGACCCGCTGCATGAACTTGCCGTACTGCACGAGGATCGGCTGGTCGTAGCCGAGCGCCTTGATCAGCAGCGCCCGGCGTTCCGGGGTGGCCCGCTCGCCGAGCAGCGCCTCGACCGGCCCACCGGGCAGGTTCCGCAGCCAGACGAAGATCAGCGCGGACAGCGCTATCAGCGTCACCACCAGCTGCAGCAGGCGGCGGACTATGACTCGCAACATCTCTCACACACCAGACTCTCGATGGTCGCGGCATCGGCCCGGGTCGGCACTTGCTCCCGACCCGGGCCGATGCACGCCTACGGCGTCAGCCGACTGACGTCACTTGTTGACGCTGACCGTGTTGAACCGCTCGTCGGTCAACGGGCTGGCGATCATCCCCTGCACGTCCTTGGTGACGACGATGGCCGGCGGGGCGTGCCAGACCGGCACGGCCGGCAGCCACTTGGCGGCGATGTCCCGGTTGACCTGCTCCCAGGCCGCCTTCTTGCCCGCCTCGTCGACGGTGCCGTCGGCCTTGGCGATCGCGTCGAACATCTCGGTCATGGCCTGGTCGCCGAACTCGACCTTGCCCCGGCCGAAGAAGGTGCCGACGAAGTTGCCCGGGTCGTTGTAGTCACCGGTCCAGCCGAGGATGTGCAGGTCCTGCTTGCCGAACTGCTGCACGTCGTCCTTGAAACCACCGTTCCACGGACGCGGCACACCGTTGACCTTGATGCCGACGGCCTGCAGGTCGTTGGCGAGAACGGTGAAGATCTCCTGCGGGTTCGGCATGTACGGCCGGGAGACGTCCGGCGGGTAGTAGAAGTTGAGGGTCAGCCCCTCGGCGCCGGCCTCCTTGAGCAGCTGCTTGGCCTTGTCCGGGTTGTGCTCGTACTTCTGCACGTCCGGGGCGTAGCCGAGCACGGTGTCCGGCATGAACTCGTCGGCGACCTTGGTGCCACCCGGGCCCTTGGTCTGGACGAGCTGCTCGCGGTTGAGGGCGTAGGCGATCGCCTGCCGCACCCGCAGGTCCTTCAGCTTCGGGTTCTTCTGGTTGATGCCCAGGTAGAGGATGTTGAAGGCCGGGCGGTCGAGGACCTGGAAGCCCTCACCGGAGAGCGCCTTGCGGTCGGCCGGGGCCGGGAAGTCGATGCCCTGGACGGTGCCGGCCCGCAGCTCCTGCTTACGGGTGTTCTCGTCCTTGATCACCTTGATGATGACCTTGTCGACCTTGGCCTTCTCGCCCCAGTAGTCGGGGTTCCGGTTCAGGGTGATCTCGTTCTTGGCCTTGTCCCAGCCGCCGAAGGTGAACGGGCCGGTGCCGACCGGGGTGGTGGTCGCGAACGAGCTGTACTCGAAAGAGTCGCCGTTCTGCTTGACCGTGTCGGCGTCACCCTTCTTGAGGGCCTCCGGGCTGGCGATCGAGAGCGCGGTCAACGCGAAGGCGCCGGGGAACGCCCCCTTGTACTTGTTGAGGGTGACCACGGCGGTGCCGTCGTCCTTGGCCTCACACTTGTTGTAGAGCGCCTCGCCGGCACCCTCGGCCTCGTTCTTGGCGAACCCGCCGAAGACGTCCTGGTAGTAGATCATCTGCGACTGGGCGGCGGCGCCCTTCATGTTGTACCAGCGGTCGAAGTTGTAGCAGACCGCGGCGGCGTTGAAGGGGGTGCCGTCGTGGAACTTCACGCCCTGGCGGAGCTTGAAGGTCCAGACCTTGCCGTCGGGGTCGTGCTCCCAGCTCTCGGCCAGGCCACCTACCAGGTCGGCCGTGCCGGGCTTGTGCTGGACCAGGGTGTCGTACATCTGCCGGACCGGCCGGAACGACTCACCGTCGTCGTTGAAGATCGGGTCGAAGTTCTTCGGGTCACCGGCACCGGCGAAGATGAAGGTGCCGCCCGTCTTGGCCTCGCCACTGCTGTCATCGCCGCGGTCACTCTCCGCACAGCCGGCCGCGCCGACCGCCAGGGCTGCAACGGCCACGAGGCTCACGGCCGTCCTTAGCCTTCTCGCCTGCATCTCTCACCTCTGTCATCCGCCTGAACAACGCCGGTCCATGGCTCGGTCCGTGAGCGGGAGGCTATGACACGACACACCGAAGCGGAACGGCCGTTAGGCAATCGCTACCAAGCCGACACCAACCGCTTTGTCTGACACCGGCAGATCCCGCAACAAACGGGACTGTCACAGCGACGCTGCGGCGCGATGTGGGGAAATCGGCGGATAATCCGAAACGGCTTGCCGACGCTGCTCACCCACCGTCACCCCGCCCCCTCCCCCGCTCCGCGCGGGCCACCCGGGTGCCCGACAGACCCCCGGATGTCCGGTCCGGCGGCTGCCCACGGGGGTTTTCGCCGGCTCCGAGCGCGGAGGGGTCGGTGTCCGGTGACCGGCGGCACCTACGGGTCGGAATCCCGGCCGGGTCGACGGCGTTACACCCTGCGTACGACCGCAGCAGCACCCCCGCCGGCGGCTCCCCAGCCGGCGGATCCCCAACCCGGCAGGTCCCACCCCCGCCTGGCAGGTCCCGTCACCCCCGGTGGAATGACCCGGGGCCGCCGGTCGTTACACCTGACTCGGCACGAGAGGCCGCCCCCGGGCAGGCCCCGCCGCACCCCCGCACCCCACCCCCGCACGAGCGCCCGACGTGGTGCCCACACCCGCCGCGCCAGTCCCCCCGGACCGGCGCACCCCGACCCCCGCCGGCCGGGAGCCAGGGTGTCGACCCCCGAAGGAGCCCCCCATGAACACCACCATCCTGCGCAAGACCGCCCTCGGCATCGCCGGCCTCGCCTTCACCGGCGGCATCCTCGCCGGCCCCACCACCCACGCCCACGCCACCACCCCCACCGCCGGCACCACGACCGTCCAGGCCGACAAGTCCGCGAAGGACAAGCTCATCCCGCACGGTGTGCAGGGCGAGCAGTCCCGCATCGACCTCGACGACGAGCAGACCGCCAACGTCAAGGCCATCATCGCCGCCACCAAGAAGACCGGCATGGACGAACGCGCCGCCGTCGTGTCCATCGCCACCGCCCTACAGGAGTCGAAGCTGGAGAACCTCGGCCACCTCGGCGACCGCAACGACCACGACTCCCAGGGCCTGTTCCAACAGCGCCCCTCCTCCGGCTGGGGCACCGTCGAGCAGATCACCGACCCCGAGTACGCCACCACCGCGTTCCTCAAGGGCCTCAAGCAGGTCGACGGCTGGCAGGACATGCCCCTGACCAAGGCCGCCCAGACCGTCCAGGTCTCCGCCTACCCCGACCACTACGCCCAGTGGGAACAGCAGGCCGCCGACCTCGTCACCCAGCACTGGAACAGCTGACCCACCCCGCACCCTCGAAAGACGTCGTTGGCCGGCACCCCACCGTGGGTGCCGGCCAGCGGCATGTCGCAGTGAATCGTGGAGAGTTGTTGCCGCCCCAGCAGCAAAAACTCTCCACGAACATGGGACGGCGGAACGCAGCGACCACCTACCCGGCGACGGTGGGCAGCGCCGGACCACCCACCGGGCGCAGGGGGTTTCAGACCGCGCGGCGCCCCTCGAAGGCCCGGCCCAGGGTGATCTCGTCGGCGTACTCCAGGTCGCCGCCGACCGGCAGGCCACTGGCCAGCCGGGTGACCGCGATCCCCATCGGCTTGACCATCAGCGCCAGGTACGTCGCGGTCGCCTCGCCCTCGGTGTTCGGGTCGGTGGCGAGGATCAGCTCGCGGATCGTGCCCGCGCTGAGCCGGCTCATCAGCTCCCGGATGCGCAGGTTGTCCGGGCCGATCCCCTCCAGCGGGTTGATCGCCCCGCCGAGCACGTGGTAGCGGCCCCGGAACTCACCGGTCCGCTCGATCGCCACCACGTCCTTGGGCTCCTCGACCACGCAGATCACCTCGTCGGTGCGGCGCGGATCGCGGCAGATCCGGCACTGTTCCGACTCGGCGACGTTGAAGCAGGTGGTACAGAACCGGACCAGGTCCTTGACCTTGCGCAGCGCGCCGGCCAGCCGGTTGACGTCGGCCGGATCCGCCGACAGGACGTGGAAGGCGATCCGCTGGGCACTCTTCGGGCCGACGCCCGGCAGCCGCCCCAGCTCGTCGATCAGGTCCTGGATGGCACCCTCGTACATCCGCGGGTCAGAATCCGGGCAGGCCGAGGCCGCCCATGCCGCCGGCCACCGGACCCATCTTCTGGTCGGTCAGCTCCTTCGCCGCCTCGGCCGCGTTGTGCAGGGCCGCGACGACCAGGTCCTCCAGGGTCTCGACGTCCTCCGGGTCGACCGCCTTCGGGTCGATCCTGATGCTCTTGATCTCGCCGGAGCCGGACACGGTCGCGGTGACCAGACCGCCACCGGCGGTGCCGGTCAGCTCGGCCTCGGCCAACTCGGCCTGCGCCTTGGCGATCTGCTGCTGCATCTTCTGCGCCTGCTTCAGCATCTGCTGCATGTTCGGCTGTCCACCTGGGCGCACGGAGGGCTCCTTCTCGCACTCGTCTGCTCGGCCGCGCCCAGCCTAGTCGGGGGCGGCCGGTGGTCCCGTCCGGGGAACGGCGCGTCAGCGCGCGTCCACCTCGTCGATCGTCTCGGCGCCGAACGCCTCCCGGAGCAGCTGCACCGCCTGCTCCTCGCTGGACTGCCGGGCGGTCCGCTCGTCGATCACCTCGTCCAGCGGCTCGTCGCCCGGATCGAACCCCTCGTAGGCCGGGGCGGCCGGGGCGACCCGGCCACCGCCACGCACCGGCCCGTCGTAGTCCGGGTCGTACGGCGGCTCACCGGCCCAGTCCGCGTCGGCCGTCTTCCGGGCCGGCTGGGCGGAGCGCGGCCCCTTGGCGGTGCCGGCGGCAGCCGCCGCCGCAGCCGCCCGGGCCGCCGCGATCGCACTGCTCTTCGGCCCGCCGGACGCACCCGCCGCGGGCGGTGCCGGGCTGGCCGGCGGTCCGACCGGCTGCGGTACGGCGGGAGCCGGCCTGGACACGGCAGGAGCCGGCTCCGGTACGGCGGGAGCCGCCGTCGCGGTGGCCGTGGCCCCGCCCGGACGGGCCGCCTCCGGCCAGTCCTCCTCGTCCTCAGCCGGAGCAGTGCCCGACGCGGCCTCCCCGGCTGCCGGCACGCCGGAGTACCGGGGCTCGCCCGCATCCGCCCGCCCGGCAGCAGGGGTCGACGCGGCACCGGCCGGACCGCCCCGCTCCACCCCGACGCCCACCACAACCGCCGGCCCCACCGAACCACCGCCGGCAACCGCCGGGCCGCCCGCACCACCCGGACCACCGGCTTCGGCGCCCGGACCGGCCGCCGGACGGGGCGGGCCACCGGCGTCGGCACCCGGAACGGCCGCCGGGCGGGGCGGGGCGGACTGCCGGGCCGGGCCGCCGAGCGCGGAGCCGCCCCGCTCACCGGCCACTTCGCAGCGGATCTGCCAGCGACCGCCGAACTCCTCGTAGAGCGCATCGGCCAGGACCGAGGTGTGCGCGCCCATCATCTGCGCGAGCACCGGCGACTTGACGGTCAGCACCAGGACGTCCCCGTCCACGTCGCGGACCACCGCGTCGCGCATCAGCGCAGCGGCCGGCTTCTTGACCCGATTGACCTTGGCCACGATCTCGGGCCACACCCGGCGCACCGCGACCGCGTCGAGGGCACCGGGCGCGGCGGCACCGGGCCGAGGCGGCTCCGGGGTCGCCGGGTCGGGCATCACCGCCGAGGCCGGCACCGAACGGCGGACCGGCGCTTCGACACCCGGCTGACCGACGGCGGGACCACCGGATCCGGTCGGCCTGACGGAGGCCGGGTCGGAGCCCATCGGGCCTGCAGAGGCCGCCCCGGAGCCCGTCGGGCCGGCGAAGGCCGGGTCGGCGCCGGTCGGGCCGGCAGCGGCCGCCCCGGAGCCCGTCGACCCGGCGGGAGGAGCGGAGGCCGGGCCGGTCGGGCCACCCCGGGCGGGAACGTCGGCAGCCGGACCGCCTACCCCAATGCCGGCGGCCGGATCCCGACGGGTGTCCGCCGTGCCGGCAGGATCGCCGGGAGCGGGACGCGGGCCGGGCGAGGTGGGCCGGGCACCCGCCGCCGCGGCGGCGGCACGGGCGGCGGCCGCCCCGGTCAGCCCACCGGCAGCCGCCGGCGGGCCGGCGGTCACCGGGTCGGACGCGGCGGCCGCCGCCCCCGGGGCGGGGGCCGTGGGGCGTACCTCCGGGGAGGTGGTGGGGGGTGCGGAGCCGGCGGGGGCCGGCGGCAGTTCCCCGCCACCCAGGGTGAGCCGGCGCTCCAGCCGTTCCAGGCGCTGGAGCAGGCCGCCGGTGGAGTCGTCGGCCCCGGGGAGCAGCATCCGGGCGCAGATCAGCTCCAGCAGCAGCCGGGGCGCGGTGGTACCGCGCATGTCGACCAGGCCGTTGTGCACGATGTCGGCGCAGCGGGACAGGGTGGCCGGGCCGAGCTGCTGGGCCTGCGCGGCCATCCGCTCGGTCTGGTCGGCCGGGCCGTCGATCAGGCCCTTGCCGGCGGCGTCCGGCACCTGCTGGAGCACGATCAGGTCGCGGAGCCGTTCGAGCAGGTCGGCGGCGAAGCGGCGCGGGTCGTGCCCGGCCTCGGCCACCCGGTCGACGGTGGCGTACGCCGCCGCGCCGTCCCCGGCGGCCAGCGCGTCGCACATCTCGTCGATCAACGCGGCATCGGTGACGCCGAGCAGCGCGGCGGCCCGGGGGTAGCTGACCCCCTCCGGGCCGGCACCGGCGATGAGCTGGTCGAGCACGGAGAGGCTGTCCCGGGCGCTGCCGCCCCCGGCGCGCACCACCAGCGGGAAGACCGCCGGATCGACCTTCACCCCCTCGGCCTGGGTGAGCTGCTCCAGGTACGGCCGGAGCACCTTCGGCGGGATCAGCCGGAACGGGTAGTGGTGGGTCCGCGACTTGATCGTGCCGAGGACCTTCTCCGGCTCGGTGGTGGCGAAGATGAACTTGACGTACTCCGGCGGCTCCTCGACCAGCTTGAGCAGCGCGTTGAAGCCGGCCGACGAGACCATGTGCGCCTCGTCGATGACATAGATCTTGAAGCGGCTCTGGGCCGGCGCGAAGAAGGCCTTCTCCCGCAGCTCACGGGCGTCGTCGACACCGCCGTGGCTGGCCGCGTCGATCTCGATGACGTCGATCGAGCCGGACCCGTCGGTGGCCAGCGACCGGCAGGAGTCGCACTGCCCGCACGGCTCCGGGGTCGGACCCTGCTCGCAGTTGAGCGAGCGGGCCAGGATCCGGGCGCTGGAGGTCTTGCCGCAGCCCCGGGGACCGGAGAAGAGGTAGGCGTGGTTGAGCCGCCCGCTGCGCAGCGCCTGCGACAACGGCTCGGTGACGTGCTCCTGGCCGATGATCTCGGCGAAGGTGCGCGGCCGGTACTTGCGGTAGAGCGCCAGCGTCACTCGCCCCGCCTCCTCTCGACCGAGCCATTCTGCGCCGGTCGGGCGCGGGTGACCACCCACCACCCCGGACCAGACCCGCAGGTACGGTACCGGTGGGGGGAGACGAAAAGGCCTCCCGTGCACCCGGCAGAGCTCGCTTATCCTTGCTGCCTTCCGGCCCTGGGGAGGTTCACGAGATACCGCCGCACGGGAGGTAGGCACCACCCTACCCGACCCCTGGTGGATCTTCGGGGGGTGGTGGGGTGGCCGGGCCGGCGGGGACCTGTATCCTGGCTCGCGGAGGATTCGCCTAGAGGCCTAGGGCGCACGCTTGGAAAGCGTGTTGGGATAAAACCCTCACGAGTTCGAATCTCGTATCCTCCGCTCGCCTGAGCAGGAAAAACGACAGGGCCGGCCCCGATCGGGAGCCGGCCCTCCGTCGTTTCCCGCGACGTCCGGACGCCCGCCCGCCGGCAGCGCCCGGTTCCGCTGCGCTATGCCCGTGGCAGAACGGGCGTACCGCGCCCCGTCCCCGTCTCTAGGGTCACCGCAGGTGGGGTGGCAGGCCGGTCGCCCGGTGAGGAGGCAGCGATGCGGATCGTCTTCGTGCACGGGGCGTGCGTACGCGACGGGGCGTGGTGGTGGTCCCGGGTCGACGCGCTGCTCGCGGCCGGCGGGACGACGAGCGTCGCGGTGCGGCTACCGAGCTGCGGCGAACTGCCGGACGCACGGCGGCCGGCAGGGCTGGACGACGACGTCGAGGAGACCCGCCGGGTCCTGCGCGACGGCGGGCCGACGATCCTCGTCGGCCACTCCTACGGTGGGGTGGTCGCCACTGCGGCGGCCGACGCCGGGGACGTCCGGCATCTCGTCTACGTCAGCTCGTTCCTGCCCGACGTGGGTGAGTCCCTGGCCGATCTCGGGCCCGCCGGACCTGCGCCCCACCTGGAATTCTTCGCCGACAGGACGTTCACGGCCCGGGCCGGGCTGGTCCCGCCGCTGTTCCTGCACGACTGTGATGCGGCGGCAGTGGAGGGCGCCATGGCCCGGCTGGTCCGACAGGACGCCGCCGTGCTCACCACCCCTGCCCGGTACGCGGGCTGGCGGTCGATCCCGTCCACGGCGGTGGTCTGCGCCGGGGACCGGGCCACCCCGCCCGAGGTGCAGCGCGCCCAGGCGGCACGGGCGGGACGGACCGTGGAGCTGGCCACCGGACACCACCCGATGCTCTCCCACCCGGAGCTGCTCGCCGCGCTGCTGTGGGAGATCGTCGCTGAACCCGACTGACGACGTATGCGCGGGGCGCATACCGTTCATCGGCCGGGGAGGTGGAATGGGCCGATCCAGCGCCTACGGAGGGGAGCCACCTGTGTCCGAGCCGTCGACGACCACCGGCTGCGCGCGGTGCGGTGGTCGCCTCGCCCGGGACAACCACACCGGCAGGTGTGCGCCCTGTCATACGGCGGAGCGGGGTCGGCTGGTCGCTCCGCCGGAGGTCCCGGGCAGGTTCTGGGAGCACGGGCCGGTTCGCCGCGCCCTGACCGAACGACATTTCGGGCGGCTACTGCGCGCCTACCGCCACCATCCCTATCACGGTCGACAACCGCTGCCCCAGACGATCGTCGCCGGCTGGCTCGGACTGACTCAGGCGCAGCTCAGCCGGGTGGAGACCGGCGCACCGGTCGTACACCTGGATCGGCTCGTCCGTTGGGCGCGTCTGCTTCAGGTGCCCGCTGCCCAGCTCTGGTTCCGGCTTCCTCAGCCCAGGACGGAATCGGTCGTCATCGGCGACGACGCGGTGCCCGACTCCCATCTGCTGCAAGCGCTTCGGTCGGCCGACCGGCAGATCGGGGGCAGGCACCTGTACGCCACCGTCGTGGCACACCTGGACCGTTTCTCCCAACGTGCGTTAGAGGGCGGTTCCTGGCCACGCCGAGCATTCGCCGTCGCCGCCTCGATGCACGAGATGGCGGGGTGGATGGCACACGACTCCGGATCACCGAGGCTGGCCGACCGTCACTTCCGGGACGCGCTGGGGCTGGCCGAACGCAGCGGCGAAACCGGTCTCGCCGGTCAGATCCGGGGAAGCCTGAGCCACCTGGCCAGTCATCAGGGCGAGGCGGTAGCCGCGATCTCCCACGCGGTCAGCGGGCTGAACGTCCTCGCCGACGATCGCACCGCCGGCTCGACCCGTGCCCGGTTGTTCGCACTCCACGCGCGCGGCTTGGCATTGGCGGGCAGGACCGATGAGTGCCACGCTGCGCTTCAGCAGGCCGAGCGGGCGTTGACCGCACCCCACGCCCCGCGCGCGGAGTGGTTCAGCCCGTTCGACGCCAACTCGCTACAGGTCGACGTGGCCCGCTGCCTGCTCCGACTCGGCGATCTGACAGCAGCGGTCGATGTGCTTGACGGCATCATTGACGAACAACCTGTCGGACGGGTGCGTAGTCAGGCGCTCGCTCGGCTGCTGCTCGCCGCCGCGATGATCGGCCAGGGGCGGGCCGACGAAGCCTGCCCGGTGGTGCACCAGGCGATGGAGCAGAGCACCGGGCTCGGTTCGGCGGTAGTCGTCGACCACATGCGGCAGGTCGCTCTGCTGCTGCGCTCGCACGTCCGCCGTTGCGCGGAGGTGCCGCCGCTGCTGGACCGGCTCCAGCAGACGTTCCAGGAGAGGAACTGGTTGGCCACCCCGCTGCCGAATGCCTGAGACCCGCCCACAATAGCTGTCATGGCCGATCAGCGCCCGCTCTACGAACGCGATCCGGACGCCTGGCAGGCGTACCTTGCGGAAGGCAACGCGAAGCAGGCCCGGAAGCGGGTCGGCGCAGACGTGCTGCTCCGCAACGAACGGGGTGACGTCCTGCTGGTCGATCCGGACTACAAGCCGGACTGGGATCTTCCGGGCGGGATGGTCGAGGCCAACGAGGCACCCCAGTCGGCGGCCGAACGGGAACTGCACGAAGAACTGGGCCTCCGGCGGCGGGTCGGTCGCCTGCTGGTCGTGGACTGGGTCGCGCCACACGGCCCCTGGGACGACAGCTTGATGTTCGTCTTCGACGGCGGGCTGCTCGATGCCGAACCGACCCCGGCGGACGGGGAGCTGCGCGGATCTGGCTTCTTCCCCGCCGATCGGGCCCGGACACTCCTGCGGCCCTACCTCTGGAGCCGGCTCCGCCATGCCCTCGACGCGGCCGAGGACGGCTGTCCGCGCTATCTGGTCGACGGCATGGACCAGGGGTCGACATCGCGCGGGTGACCGAGCGCATCGGCTGAATTGCCGCACCGAACCAGTACCGTACGGGCACTCACGGCGGCCCGGGACCCGTCGTACACATGTGCTATCCACAGGCTGTGGACGGCGGGGGGATTGGATGAGTTACCAGCTCAGCGCGGTCGTCGCGGATGTCGAGTTGCTGCGTGAGCAGATCGCCGACCTGGATCACGCGGTGCTGGCGGCGCTGCGGCAGGATTTCGCGTTGCTGCCGGTGACCCCGCAGCTGGTCGAGGAGCTGACCGGCGCGCTGCCGGACTTCCACCCCGAGGAGCCGACCGCCGAGCAGCCGTTCGAGCTGGTCTTCTCGCCGGCCCTCGGCGCACTGCTCGACAGCTGGTCCCGGCGCGGTCCGGTGGCGTACCTGGAGGCGGAGTTCGCCGGCGGCCTCGGCCGTCAGGCCTCGGCGGTCTGGCTGGGCGGCCGGCTGAGCTGGGGTCCGCGCTTCGACCACACGTTCACGCTGCCGCGTGGGGAGTGGCCGATCAACGCGGCGCTGGTCCGGCTCGGCGCGGAGCCGGGGCGGTGGCTCGACCCGTTCGCCGAGCTGGGCCTGCACCTGGAGCGGAACACCGCCGGCTGGTTGGCCCACGGCCGGCGCGGGCTGACCGCCGACTACTGGGACGAGTTGGCCGAGGAATGGGAGGAGCGGCAATTCCCGGCTGACCAGCAACCTGAACGCCCCGGTCCCGTTGTGGACTGGGGGATTCTATGAAATTGCGACAATTCGCCGTGCTCGCGGCGTTACTGGTAGCTGCCTCGGCATCGGGCAGCGGCACCCATCCGTCCGGACCCGACATCCCGGCGCGGCCGATCGGCCCCGGCCAGGTGGTCGGCCTGCACGGCCTGTCCGGGGCCGAGTTCGGCGACAGCGAGACGGAGCTGACCCGGCGCGGGATGCTCCGTACCGCCGCCGACACCTGCGGTACGACGCTGGCCGGGCACGGGACGGCCAGCCCGATCTTCGTCGACGACCGGCTGGTGCTGCTCTGGCTCGACGACCCGATGAGCACCCCGGAGGGGATCACCGTGGGCACCCCGGTCGGGGAGGTGCTCAGCCGCTACCCGTCGGCGGTCCGGCTGCACGCGCCACCGCGGACGTACCGGTTCGACGGGCTGCTGGCCCGCGACGGCGAGCGGGGCTACCTCTTCCTGCACGACGGCACCGCCGTCCGGGAGATCATCGCCGGGTACGCCGACTGGGCCCGTCGCCTCTTCGACGAGGGCTACGGTCCCTGCTGAGCCGAGGGCTACGGCCCCTGCTGAGCCGACGTCGCGGACCGGGCGAGAATCCGGCGGACCAGCCGAGTATCCGATGGCCCATGATCGACCACCGTGGAATCATCTGCTCGCCCGCGCAGCGGCGCGGCAGCCCACGGGGAGTCATGGTGAGAACGACGCTGTCCACACGCCCGCACCGCCGACCGGGCGCGAGGTGGCTGGCGGTCGTCGCCACCGTCGCCGCGACCATCCTGATCGGACCGGCGGCCACCCTGGCGGCCGGCCCCACGACGAACCCGTCGAACGGCGACACCGCGACCGGTGCACGGCCGGCAGCGCCGGCGCCGGCACCAGCGCCCGCCGCACCGGGAACGGCACCGGTCGGAGCCGGATCGGCACCGGTCGGACCGGGAACGGCGACGGGTCGCCCCGGGGCGGCGGCGACCACGCCGGGCAGGACGGTCGGGCGTCCGGCACCCCCCGGAAAGCCCGCGGCCGAGGAGACCGAACCGCCGGTACGCACCTCCACCCGCACCGCGCCCCCGCAGGCGCCCCGCCCCGGGCGCACCTGCGGCGGGGTCCTGCCGCTGGGCACCGTGGTGACGTGCGCGGCGATCGTCGACACGCAGCAGCACCGGTGGACGGTCACCACCCCCGCCGACCAGGACATCCTGGTCACCCAGCTCACCCGGGGCAGCGGCGACCACGCCCAGGGCTGGGTCACCGACTCCGCCGGCGCGCACGTCTGCTGGTTCGGCGTCGACTCGGACAGCTGCCAGCTCGGCCCGGCCGGCACCTACACGGTCACCGTCAAGCTGCCCTACCCCACCGGCCGCGGCGACTACACCCTGGCCGTCGAGTCCACCCGGGCACCGTCGACGTGTCGGGAACTGCCCGAGTCGTTCTTCTCGTTCGCCTCCCCCGGGGTCACCGGCACCCTGGCGGCCGGCACGGCGGCCCACTGCTTCCGCTTCGACCAGCCGGTGCACTCGGTGCTGCGGACGTACGACCCGAGTGGCGAGTTCGACGTGCGGGGGCAGGTCCTCGACGCCGACTTCCAGCCGCTGTGCGAGGTGCGGTACGTCGACCGGTGCACCCTGGACCGGCGCGGCCCGTACCGGATCCTGCTCCGGGAGCAGTACGGCACCGCCAGCGCGTACACCCTGCGGATGCCCCGGCTGTCGCACCCGGTCGGCTGCCCGGCCGTGCCGCTGGCCCCGTTCGGTGATCCCGGTGCGGCCGTGGGCAGCGGGACGGTGAGCCAGCAGGAGGAGGTCGGCTGCCACGTGGTGACCACCCCGGCCGCCGGTCCGCTGCTGGTCCGGCTCAACCAGTACCACGACCAGTACCTCGCCTGGACGATGTACGACGCCGCCGGTGACCAGGTCTGCTCCGAGTACGACCCCGGCCGGGGCTGCCCGGTCCCGGCCGCCGGGTCGTACACGCTGCTGATGCTCAACCGGAACGACTTCGGCACCGCTATCGACTACCAGGTGGCGGTGACCCGTCTCGACCACACCGACGGCTGCGCGCCGACCACCGGCACCTCCTGGGACCAGGCCGCCCTCCGGCTGCACCAGACCTCCCAGGTGCAGACCAACTGCCAGCCGTTCACCGGCACCGCCGGCCAGCGGATGGTCACCTACGTCGCGCCCGACAGGTACAACGACGCATGGGCCTGGCTGGTCGACTCCGCCGGCACGGCGATCTGCACCGGGTCGTCGGATGAGGAGGAGGACGGCTGTGTGCTGCCCGCCACCGGCACCTACCGGGTGATCGCGTACCTGAGCTGGTGGCAGACCGACAGCGTCGACCTGACGTACCGGTTGCAGGTGCGCCGGCTCTCCGACCCGGCCGGCTGCCCGACGATCACGCCCGGCGGGTACGACGCCGCGCCCGCCGGGGCGCTGGGTGGCATCCGGTGCCGGATCCTCGACCTGCCCGCCGCCGGCACCTACCGGGTCAAGGCGATGACCGACGACAACTACCGGCGGTACGGCAACGTCTACGACAGCACCGGGCACAAGCTCTGCACCGGCATCTCCTGCGCGGTGCCGGCGGCGGGGCGGTACACCCTGGTCCTCGACGGCAGCATGACCCGGACGGTGATCGACAACGACGCCCAGCACGCCTTCGCGCTGCTGCCCTGGCAGGTCACCGGCTGCCCGACCGTCTCCGACACCGGCTGGCGGGACGCGCCGCAGCAGGGCACCTTCGAGGTCCCCGCGCAGTACCGCTGCCTGCGGCTGCCCAGCCCGGCCGGGGCGCGGGTGGTCGGGCTGCTGCCGGGGGACGCGACGGAGGCGACCACGCCGGAGATGAGCGTGGTCGACGCGACCGGCGACGAGGTGTGCGACTACTACTCGTTACGTCAGTACGCCTGCGCGCTGACCGGACCGGCCCCGCACTCGGTGCTGCTCAGTGCCCGTGACGGCTACCCCTCCACGTCGTACACCTTCGGGGTGGCCCGGGTGGACGGCCCGCCGGCCTGCCCGGTGCTGGCCGGCGACGCGGCGGGGTCCACGGTGACCACCGGCCCGGACCGGTTCGCGGTCTGCCTCTCGGTGCCGGCCGACCAGCACGCCGCCCGGCAGAGTTTCACCTGGTCCCGGACGGCCGGTGCCGGCGATGCGCGGCTGTCGGTCTTCGACGCCCAGGGCGTCCGCTACTGCGGCCCGAGCGGCTACTCCGTGGGGCGGACGATCACCTGCTCGCTGCCGGCCGGGCCGGTCACCGTGCTGCTGGAGTCGGACGCGCTCGACGCGAGCTACCGGATCACCCACGCGCCGGCCGGGTGACCCCGCGTGGTGGGCCGGCGCGTTCCGGCGCGCCCCGGTTCCGCCGGCCTGCTTCGTGTCGATCACGCACGGGGGATCCCACTGTGACGCCCGGTGCCCTATCATCAATATGCACGTGCATATGCACGTGCATATGCACGGTCCCAAGACGTCGACCGTCGCGCTGAGGAAGGCCCGAAAGCGCGACGGCACCCGCTGCCACGGGTGCCGTCTGGGATCTCCCACCAGAAAGGACATCCGCAGATGAGGCTACGTCAGCCCGCCGGAACGCCGTACTCCGCACCGGACCTTCCGCTCCGGATTCTCGTCATCCTGGCGGTCTCCGCCCTGCTCGGCATGCTCGCCTGGCAGGTGCCGGGGACGGTGAACCCGATGCTCACCGCCGTCGCCGTCTACGCGGTGCTGGACCGGCTGACCGACCACCGGTAGTCCCGGCCACGAGGGCACCCCGGGCCGACCCGCCGACCCGGCCCGGACAACCGAGACCGGAACTGGGGCCACAAGCGAAACGCCCGGTGCGATCCTCACGGATCGCCCGGGCGTTTCGCCTGTTCGCGAGCGGTGGCGGCGGGATTTGAACCCGCGGAGGGCGTAAACCCTCACACGCTTTCGAGGCGTGCTCCTTAGGCCACTCGGACACGCCACCGCCGACGAGGGTACAGGAACCCCGGTTCCGATGCCGCACCGGTATCGCTCCGGGCGGCCTGGCAGGATCTTTGCCATGAGTACGCACATCGGCGCGAAGCCGGGCGAGATCGCCGAGCGGGTCCTGATGCCGGGCGACCCGCTGCGGGCCAAGTGGATCGCGGAGACCTACCTCGAGGACGCCACCTGCTACTCGACGGTGCGGGGCATGCTGGGCTTCACCGGGCGGTGGAACGGCGTGGACGTCTCCGTCCAGGGTTCCGGCATGGGCATGCCGTCCGCCTCCATCTACGCCCACGAGCTGATCAACGAGTACGGGGCGAAGACCCTGATCCGGGTCGGCTCCTGCGGCGCGCTCACCGAGGACCTCCGGCTGCGCGACGTCATCGCGGCGATCGGGTCGTCGACCGACTCGAACATGAACCGGATGCGCTTCGACGGGTTGATCGACTACGCCCCGGTGGCCGACTTCGGGCTGCTGCGCACCTCGGTCGAGGTGGCCGAGCGGCGCGGTGTCACCATGCACGTCGGCCCGATCCTCGCCGCCGACGCCTTCTACACCGACCGGCCGGACCTGTACGACACCCTGGCCGACTACGGCGTGCTGGCGGTGGAGATGGAGTCGGCCGCCCTCTACACGATCGCCGCCCGGTTCAAGGCCCGCGCGCTGACCCTGCTGACGGTCAGCGACCACATCAAGACCGGCGAGAAGACCACCGCGCAGGAACGCGAGCAGACCTTCGGCCAGATGGTGGAGATCGCCCTGGACACCGCCGTCACCCGCTGACCGCCGCCCCGACGGCTCGACGGCTCGACGGCTCGACGGCTCGACGGGGCCGATGTTGCGGTGTCCCACCCCGGCGATACCGCGACATCGGCCCCGTCGCCCCAACCCAACCAACCCCGACCCGACCCGCCCGGCCCCGTCGGCCCGACGCGGGGTCAGCGGAAGAAGGCGCGCAGGACGGCGGCGTTCTCCGTCTCCAGGACCCCGGCGTAGACCTCGGGGCGGTGGTTGAGCCGACGGTCGCGCAGGACGTCCCAGAGCGAGCCGGCGGCCCCGGTCTTGGGCTCCCACGCCCCGAAGACGACTGTGGAGATCCGGGCCAGCACCAGCGCGCCCGCGCACATCGTGCACGGCTCCAGCGTCACCACCAGCGTGCAGTCGTCCATCCGCCACCGGCCCAACCGGGCGGCGGCCCGGCGCAGCGCCAGCACCTCGGCGTGCGCGGTGGGGTCGCCGGTCAGCTCCCGCTCGTTGCGGCCGACGGCCAGCTCGGTGCCGTCCGGGCCGTAGACGACCGCGCCCACCGGCACGTCGTCCTGCGTCGTCCCGTCACCGGGGCCACCTGTGGGCGGTTCGGGACCGGTGACGGCGATCTCCAGCGCGCGGCGCATCCACCGCTCGTGCCGCTGACGGCGATCGGTCGGGCCGGGGTCGGCGAGCGAAGCCGGGGCGGGGTCGGGTAGCAGAGCCGGGGCGGGGTCGATCAGCCGCGCCGGGCCGGGACCGGGCAGCGGGGCCGGGTCGGGGTCGGACGGCCGTGCCGGGTCGTGGGCGGCCGGGGAGGGGGGAGGTCGGTCAGACCTCACGCAGCTCCTCGACCTCGTCGGCGCAGCCGAGCACCTGGCACACCTCGGCGGTCACGTCGGCCGGGAGCATCCCCTCGTGGGCGCAGAGCTTGAGCAGACGTTGGGCGGAGACGCCCAGGTCGGCGAGGATGTCGGCCTCGCCCACCGGGTCGGCCTCCGGGTCGACGACCGGTTGCTGCCCGCTCTCCTCGTCGCCCCCGCCGACGGTGGTCGACGGCGGCTCGTCGACGTCGTCGAGGTCGGTGACCGAGGTCTTGAGGTCGCCGACGAGCAGCGCGCCCAGCCGGGACTCCTCCGCGTACGCCGAGTCGGAGCCGAAGACCCGCAGGTCCTCCCCCTCGTCGAGGCGCAGCAGCACCAGGTACGCGTCGTCGGCCTCGACGAAGAGCAGCGACACCTCGGCGTCCGGTGCGACGTCGCGCAGCCGGTCGGCGACCTCGTCGACGTCGGTGGCGCCGCGCAGGTTCACCTCGGCGGCACTCCAGCCGCCCTCGACGCGCACTGCGGCGGCAGCGAAGTACGACATGGTTCCCCCAAAAAAGACCTCGGCACAGCCGACTCGTTACGCGTGCACGTTAACCGGTCGGGTCGGCAGCCGAGCGGTCAACGCCCCGAAGGGCCGGCAATCCGGGAAATTCGTCAGCCGGCGACGCGGCGGCGGGTGGCGATGAGCTGGCGCAGCCGCTCGGTACGTTCCCGCTGCGGCCGTTCCCGCTGGCGTACCGCGCGGGCTCCCGCCAGCTCGGCGAGAATCTGCAGGCGGCGGCGGCTCCGCTCGGAGTCGAGCCGCGGGGTGTTCCAGGCCATACCAAGAGCGTCCCCAGTCACAGCGAGTACGTCAAGATGGTGCGGCAAACGAAGCCGTGCGATGACACGGTGTCACCACATCGGCCAGTCCGCGCTCACCGCCCACCGCGTGACGACGACCGCGAACGCGATGCTCCATCCACCCGCGGTGACGATCGCGACGCCGGTGCCGGCCCCCCGGTCGCCGTACCGGATCAGGGCCAGCGCGACCAGCCAGGCCAGCGCGCCGGCGACGAACGTCCACCAGGCGTACCCGCTGACGTCCCGGCCGAGCAGGCCGAAGAGTGCCAGCCAGGCGGCGGCGAGCGCGCCCCCCGCGGCCACCGCCGCACCGGTGACCGGGTGCGGTTCCCGCCAGGTCGGCCGGCGGGGCGGCCCGGCGGGGAAGAGACCCGACGGGACGTACGGGAGCCGGGGCGGCAGGGGTCCGGGTTGCTGGTTCGTCGTGATCACTGCTCCCCCTCCGGCCGACCGGACCGCGCCGCACCGGCGACGCCGGGCCGGGCCGGCGGGTCGGCCGGGGCCGCTGTCGGTGTGACCTCCACCGTAGCCGTCTGCCAGGATGGCCGAATGTCCTCGCTCCGGCCCGACCGACGGCGCACCCGTCCGGCGTACCCCGTCCTGCTGCTCGTGGCGGCGTTGCTGGGTGGCTGCGGGACGGACCGACCGGTCGCGCCCCCGGTCTGGGACGATCCGACGGCAACGGCGAGTGGCGGGTCGACGGTGCCGGCGACCCCGACGGGTTCGCCCTCGGCCACGCCGGCCCCGACCGGGTCGCCGTCGGCCACCCCGGCCCCCGCCGCTCTGCGCCGGGTCTTTCCGGTACGGGCGGGCAACGTCTCCTACCACCCGACGCACTCGGGTTACCCGGGCACGGACATCTTCGCCGACTGCGGCGAGCCGGTGGTGGCGGTCACCGACGGGACGATCCTGGAGGTCAGCCGGGTGGACCGGTTCGACCGGAAGGGACCGCTGGGTCCGTACAACGGGGGCCTGTCGGTGTCGCTGCTGGGCGACGACGGGGTGCGCTACTACGGCTCGCACCTGAGCGCGGTCAGCGCGGGGATCGACGCGGGCGTCCGGGTGTCCGCCGGGCGGCAGCTCGGCGAGGTGGGTCGGACGGGTAACGCCAACAACGTCTGTCACCTGCACTTCGGGCTGTCGCCGAAGTGCACCGGGCACGACGACTGGTGGATCCGGCGGGGCGTGGTGTGGCCGGCGAAGTACCTGGACTCCTGGCGGAGCAAAGGCAACCGGTCGCCGGTCGCGGCGGTGACCGCCTGGGAGCGGGAGCACGGCTGCCCCCGTGCGCCCGGCCGCGGGTCGAACGCCGGCTGACCGGCGGTACGCATTGACGTAGGTATTACTCGTCGGTTAACGTCCCGGAATGAGAGAGCGCTCTCTGGAATAACTATCCTCCCTAATTCCGACGAACCGCGTGTAGCTGGTCGTCCCGGCGGCCCCGCGCGGAGGAGGCCCGATGACACCTCCCGTCCCCCGGCGCCGTACCCCCTGGGTGCTCGCCACCACCACCGCGATCACCGTCCTCGTCGGCGGACTCACCCTCGGCACCGCCGGCACCCCCGCCGAGGCCGCCAGCGTCGGTGCCGGCAGCTACACCACCGACCCGGTCGGCCCGCTCCCCGTCGGCTGCGGCGACCTGTCCACCAACCCCCGCCAGTACGCCACCGCCAACGCCCCCGCCGGGCCGGTCCCCACCAACGACTGGTGGTCGTCGCTGCTGTGGAAGAAGACCAACTGCTCCTACGGCGAACCGCTGCACGCCCACCCGCTGTCGTACCAGACGTTCAGCGACGGGCTCGGCTTCTCGGCGCCGTCCACCGCCACCGTCACCGGCAGCCCGACCGGCGTGGGCGAGTTCAAGTACACCTACACCGAGGACATCCGGGTCGGCGTGGCCGCGCTCGGCGCACCGGTGGTGAAGGTCGACGACTGGTCCGACTGGACGGTCACCCCGTACTGGAGTGACGGCGCCCGGACCCTGCGCGCCACCATCGGCCACGGCCTGCCGTTCGCCTACTTCCAGGCCAGTGGCGGAAACGCCCAGATCAACCCGACCGGCGGCGCGGCCACCGTCTGGTCCAACAGCGGCGGCACCATCGGCTTCACCGTCCGGGGCCACGACTACGTCGGGTACGCCCCGACCGGCGCGACCTGGACCGTCGCCAACGGACGGATCACCTCCACCCTGGCCGGCAAGGGCTACTTCTCGCTCGCCCTGCTGCCGCCCACCGCCGACGCCACCGCCCGCGCCACCCTCGCCACCAGCTACGGCCGGTACGCCCACGCGCACGTCACCGGCACCCGGGTCGGCTACACCTACGACCCGGCGACCAGCACCGTGAACACCACCTACTCGTTCACCACCACCGCCCGGGAGGGCACCGCCGGCCAGACCGTGGTCAGCCTCTACCCGCACCAGTGGAAGGCGCTCGCCGGCAGCACCCCGCTCAGCCAGACCTACCCGTCGGCGCGCGGTCGGATGAAGGTGCTGACCGGGGTGTCCTCCTTCCGTACCGCGATGAGGTTCCACGGGGTGCTGCCCGAGGTGCCCGCCGTGGCCACCGGATCCGGCAGCGACCTCGCCCAGCTCAGGGAGCAGCTCGCCGCCGTCCGGGGCAACCCGATGGACCAGCGCGGCGGCGACACCTACTGGACCGGCAAGGGCCTCGGCCGGGCCGCCCGGATCGCCGAGATCGCCGACCAGGTCGGCGACACCGAGACCCGTAACGCGGCGCTGAGCGCCATCCGCGGCACCCTGACCGACTGGTTCACCGCCACCCCGGGCAAAACCGCCAAGATCTTCTACTACGACCGCAACTGGGGCACCCTGATCGGCTACCCCGCGTCGTACGGGTCCGACCAGGAACTCAACGACCACCACTTCCACTACGGGTACTTCATCGCGGCGGCGGCGACGCTGGCCAAGTTCGACCCGGCGTGGGCCGCGCAGGGCCAGTACGGCGGCATGGTCGACCTGCTCATCCGGGACGCCAACAACTACCAGCGCTCCGACACCCGCTTCCCCTACCTGCGGGACTTCGACATCTACGCCGGGCACGACTGGGCCTCCGGGCACGGCTCGTTCAACGCCGGCAACAACCAGGAGTCCTCGTCCGAGGGGATGAACTTCGCCAACGCGCTGATCCAGTGGGGGCAGGCCACCGGCAACACCGCCGTCCGGGACGCGGGCGTGTTCATGTACACCACCCAGGCCGCCGCGATCCAGGAGTACTGGTTCGACGTCGACGACGAGAACTACCCGGAGACGTTCGGGCACTCCACCGTCGGCATGGTCTGGGGCGACGGCGGGGCGTACGCGACCTGGTTCAGCGCCGAGCCGGAGATGATCCAGGGCATCAACATGCTCCCGGTCACCGGCGGGCACCTCTACCTCGGCTACCGACCGGCCTACAACCGGGCGAACTATGCCGAGCTGGTCCGCAACAACGGCGGCGAACCCAGCGTGTGGCAGGACATCCACTGGCAGTTCCTCGCCCTCGGCGACCCGGACGCGGCGCTGGCCAAGCTGCGGGCCAACCCCGGCTACACCCCGGAGGAGGGGGAGAGCCGGGCGCACACCTTCCACTGGGTCCGCAACCTCGCCGCGCTCGGCCAGGTCGACACCACGGTCACCGCCAGCCACCCGCTGGCCGCCGTGTTCAGCCGCAACGGCGTCCGCACCTACGTGGCCAGCAACATCACCGCCGCGCCGCTGACCGTGCGGTTCTCCGACGGCACCAGCCTCACCGTGGCCGCCGGGAAGACCGCCACCAGCGGGGCGTACACCTGGAGTGGCGGCAACGCGGCCGGCGGCGCCAACCCGAGCCCGACGCCGACCACCTCGCCCACCCCGACCCCCACGCCGACCGGGCCGTCGCCGACCCCGACCAGCCCGACCCCGCCGCCGACCACCCCGCCGGCCGGCTCGCCGACCCGGTTCCTGCTGGCCGGGGGCGGACTCGGGGCCGCCGGCAGCGCGGCGACGGCCACGGTGCCCGGCAGCGGCGGCGTCAACCACGACGGCACCCCGGCCAACCCGGTGGTCTTCACCGCCACCGGCCTCACCCTCACCCACACCGGGGGCCAGACCGGATTCGACCTGTTCCTCGACGCCGGCCAGTCGGTCGGCAACGGGGTGCAGGCCCGGATCTCCTACGACCTCACCGGGGACGGAACCTTCGACCGGGTGGAGACGTACCGGTACTTCGCCACCGATCCGGTGCCCGGCTACGAGCACTACACCCAGAACGCCGGCCTGTTCTCCGCCGCCGGCACGCTGGGCAACCTCTCCCGGGGCACGGTCCGGGTGGAGGTGTGGTCGGCGATCGGCGTCAACCCGTCCACCCTCGGCATCGGCAACCAGTCGGTGGTACGGCTGCCGTACTCCTGATCCGGCCCACACCGCCAATCCCCGCGCCGCCGGTCGTCACCCGACCGGCGGCGCGGGCGCGTAGGTTGCCAGGCATGAGCGCCAGAGACCCCGTCGCCGACCTGCGCCGGATCGCGTTCCTGCTGGAGCGGGCCAACGAGGCCACCTACCGGGTACGCGCGTTCCGCTCGGCGGCGGCGGCCCTCGCCGCGCTGCCGGCGGCGGAGCTGACCGAGCGGACCCGGGCCGGCACCCTCACCACGCTGCCCGGCGTCGGTGACGTCACCGCCCGGTGCGTCGCCGAGTCGCTGGCCGGCGAGGAGCCGGTCTACCTGCGCCGGCTGGTCGCCACCGAGGGCACCGACCTCGACGAGGCGGCCGGTGCGCTGCGGGCCGCGCTGCGCGGCGACTGCCACACCCACTCGGACTGGTCCGACGGCGGGTCACCGATCGAGGAGATGGCGCTCGCCGCTGTCGAGCTCGGCCACGAGTACGTGGTGCTGACCGACCACTCGCCCCGGCTGACGGTGGCCCGGGGCCTCACCGCCGACCGGCTGCGCCGGCAGCTAGACCACGTGGCGGCGGTGAACGCGGCGCTGCCCCGGGGGTTCCGCATCCTCACCGGGATCGAGGTGGACATCCTCGCCGACGGCACCCTCGACCAGGACGAGGAGCTGCTGGCCCGGCTCGACGTGGTGGTCGGCTCGGTGCACAGCGGCCTGCGCGACGAACGTGCCCGGATGACCCGGCGGATGCTCACCGCGATCGCCAACCCGCACCTGGACATCCTCGGCCACTGCACCGGGCGGATGGTGTCGTCCCGTCCGGCCGGGGTGACCGGCCCGGGTGACAAGGGGCACCGGGCGCGGACCCGCGCCGAGAGCGACTTCGACGCGGACGCGGTCTTCGCCGCCTGCGCCGAACACGACGTGGCCGTGGAGATCAACTCCCGGCCGGAGCGGCAGGACCCCCCGAAGCGGCTGATCCGCCGCGCGCTGGAGGCCGGTTGCCGGTTCGCCATCGACACCGACGCGCACGCCCCCGGGCAACTGGACTGGCAGCGGTTCGGTTGCGTCCGGGCCGCGCAGTGCGGCGTCCCCGCCGACCGGGTGGTCAACACCTGGCCGGCGGACCGCCTGGTCGACTGGACCCGCGCCCGAGCCTGACCCCGCCGGAGCCGGATCAGCGGACGGCGGCTCCCGCCACCGCCCCCGTGGCGGGCGGGGCGGCGTCGGCGGGCGGCGCTTCGGCGGCGCGCGTCCGGCGGGGGCCGACCAGGCCCTGCGCGACCGCCACGCCGAGCAGCACGACCAGCGCGCCGACCGGCTGGTGCCAGGTCAGCCGCTCGCCGAGCACCAGCGCGCCGAGCAGCACCGCGAAGATCGGCACCAGGTACGTCACCGTGGCGGCGGTGCTCGCCCCGACCACCCGGATGTTGCGCAGGTTGATCACGAAGGCCAGCCCGGTGCCGAGCGCACCGAGCGCCAGCACGCTGCCGACCACCGGCGCCGACAGGCTGGCCGGTGCCGGTGGGGCTCCGGCCACCAGCGGCCCGACGACCGCCAGTTGGGCGGTGGCCACCAGCAGCTGCGCCGTCGAGAGCGACAGCCCGGAGTGGGCGCTGCCGGCGACGAACCTCTTCTGGTACGGGATGGCCACGCCGTAACAGGCCGCCGCGCCGAAACACATCAACTGGCCGGTGAAGTGCGCCCCGCCCACCCCCGCCCAGACGCCGAGCACCACCAGCACCCCGAGGAAGCCCAGTCCGAGCCCGACGGCGGCCCGCGCGGTCAACCGCTCGGTACGGAACACCAGCACCGCCAGCGGCAGCACGAACAGCGGTGTGGTGGCGTTCCAGATGCCGGCGAGCATCGACTCGACCCGTTGCTCGCCGTAGCCGAACAGGGTGAACGGGATGGTCACCCCGAACGTGGCGACCACCACCAGGTGCGCCCAGACCCGGCCTCCGCCGGGCAGCCGGTCCCGCAGCAGCACCAACACCACCAGCAGCGTCGCCGCGCCGGTCGCCACCCGGTAGAGGGTGAGGTGCAGGGGGTGCAGTTCGGCGACGCCGACCTTGATGAACAGGAAGCTGGATCCCCAGATCGCCGCCAGGGCGAGGAAGCCCGGCAACCAGCTACGCAGCGCCGGCTGGTCAGGAGTGGTAGGCCGTGTCACCCCTTGCACTCTGCCGTAGCGGCACGCCGACGTCGCCGGAATTCCGGCCACCGTGTCCACGGCCACACCAGCCATCCGTCCCCATCGACCCCCGTCCCGGTGACCTGCCGCCCGGAGCCCGGCAAAGACGGTGGACAACCCGACCCGACGATCACGTAGGGTCGCATCGTGGGACGAATCGATGACCTCGCGAACCGGTACGTGGCCGACTGGGCACCGCTGAGCCCGACCGGCGCCACCTACGTCGGCATCACCGGCTACGACGACCAGCTCGACGACCTCTCCCCCGCCGGCTACGAGGCACGGGCCGAGCTGACCCGCCGTACCCTCGCCGAGCTGGACGCCACCGCGCCGGAGTCCGAGGCGGAACGGACCGCCAAGGAGGCCATGCAGGAACGCCTCGGCCTGGAGCTGGCCCGGCACGACGCGGGCGAGCTGACCAGCGAGGTGAACGTCATCGCCAGCGGCCTGCACGAGATCCGCCTGGTCTTCGACCTGATGCCCACCGGGAGTGAGCAGGAGCGGGCCGACGTCGCCGCGCGGCTCAACCGCTTCGCCGGCGCGCTGGAGGGCTACAAGACCACCCTGCGCGAGGCCGCCGCCACCGGCCGGGTCAGCTCCAAGGTGCAGCTGACCGAGGTGGCCAAGCAGTGCGACACGTGGACCGACCCGCACGGCGACAACTTCTTCCACGGCCTGGTGCAGCGGCTGGACGCCGACGGCACGCTCGGTGCCGACCTGCGCCGGGGCGCGGCGGCGGCGACCGCGGCGACCGCGGAGTTCGCCCAGTTCCTGCGCACCGAACTGGTCCCCCGGGGGCGGGACAAGCAGGCCGCCGGCCGGGAACGGTACGAACTGGCCTCGCAGTACTTCCTCGGTGCCAAGGTCGACCTGGACGAGACGTACGCCTGGGGCTTCGCGGAGCTGGCCCGGCTGGAGGCCGAGATGCGGACGGTCGCCGGGCGGATCGCCGGGCCGGGCGCCAGCGTCGACGAGGCGGTGGCCGTCCTGGACGCCGACCCGGCCCGGACCATCCAGGGCAAGGAGGCGTTCCGGGACTGGATGCAGGCGCTGGCCGACAAGGCGATCGGCGAGCTGCACGGCACCCACTTCGACATCCCCGAGCAGGTCCGTCGAATCGAGTGCTGCCTCGCCCCGACCAGCGACGGGGCGATCTACTACACCGGGCCGAGCGAGGACTTCTCCCGTCCGGGCCGGATGTGGTGGGCGGTGCCGCAGGGGGTCACCGACTTCTCCACCTGGCGCGAGGTGACCACGGTCTACCACGAGGGTGTCCCCGGCCACCACCTCCAGGTCGCCCAGACCGCCGTCCGGGCGGAGCTGCTCAACCGCTGGCAGCGGCTGCTGTGCTGGGTGTCCGGCCACGGCGAGGGATGGGCGCTCTACTCGGAGCGGTTGATGGACGATCTGGGCTACCTGGAGGACCCGGGCGACAAGCTCGGCATGCTCGACGGGCAGGCGTTCCGGGCGGCCCGGGTGATCATCGACATCGGCATGCACCTGGAGCTGGAGATCCCGAGGGACAACCCGTTCGGGTTCCACCCGGGCGAGCGCTGGACGCCGGAACTGGGCTGGGAGTTCATGCGGGCACACTGCCGGGTGCCGGAGGAGAACCTGCGGTTCGAGCTGAACCGCTACCTGGGCTGGCCGGGGCAGGCGCCGTCGTACAAGGTGGGCGAGCGGATCTGGCTGCAGGCCCGGGAGGACGCGAAGGCCCGCCGGGGTGCCGACTTCGACCTCAGGGAGTTCCACCGGCAGGCGCTCGACCTGGGCGCGCTCGGGCTCGACCCGCTGCGCCGGGCGCTGGCCCGCCTCTGAGGCGGCTCGGGATCAGTGGTCGGGGGCGGGCGGATGCCCGCCCCCGACGCACCCGGGGGTGGAGTGAGGTCAGGAGAGGCTCAGGTCCAGTGCGGGTCGGGCGGTCAGCGAGTCGGACTCGACGAAGGCCAGGTCGATCACCGGGTCGGTGAAGGTGATCGGGACCGGTGAGGTGATCGGGATGCCGTCGGGAAACGGCAGGTCCGGAGTCAGCGTGATCGTGATGCCGAGCAGCTTGCCGACGAACCGGGTGGCGTAGAACGCGACGTCGCCCCGTACCGTCAGCTCGTCGGTGACGTACCGCTGGTGGCGGCCCGCCGGCCCGTCGGCGAGCAGCGTGAAGTCGGCGGTGACCGCCTTGGCCATGCTGAACTTCAGCGTCGTCAGCGTGCCGTCCGCGGTCGGCAGGTCGACGATCCCCTCGAACCGCAGCCCGGTCATGGTGACCTTGGTGCCGGTCAGCTTGGACGGCTGCCGGGCCACCGTCGGCTGCCCCTGCTCGGGGGCGATCCTCGGCAGGGGCTTGCCGACCTCGACCCGCTTGGCCGCGCGCGGCACCGGCTTCCCGCAGGTTCCCCGGCCGGGCCGGGCGGACGCCGTCGGGGACGGTGGGGTCGACCCGGTGGCCGTTGCGGTCACGCTCGGCCCCGGCCGGACCCCGGAACCGATGACCGCCCTGCTGGCGCTGGGCTCGGGGGTGGGGGACGCCGCCGCCGGCGCGGTGTCGTCGTCGCCGGTGAACAGGTCGGTGATGCCGTCGAGGATGTCGGTGAGCAGGTTGCCGTCGGGCGTCTCGGACGGCGTGGGGCTGGGACCGGCCGGGACGGACGGACGGACGGAGGGTGCGGTCGCGGTCTTTGTCGGCCCGGGGCAGGCCGGCTCCGCGAGCGCCGGCTGCGCTCCCCGGACCGCGAGCAGCGCGGCCATGGCGGTGATGGTCAGCACCAGCAGGATCGCGTACGACCGCGGATCCCGATGGTCCGGGCGGTAGGCACCCGGGTCGACGGTCGGCAGGATCTGCGTGGTGTCGGCGGCTCCCGCCCGGTCACCCCGGACCGGCTCCCGGAGCGGATTGCGCGGTGGGGGCAGCGTGTCGGTCAGTGGACCGGTGGTGTGCTCCTCCTGCCACGGCGGCATCAGCTCGTCGACGAGGGGCTCCGCCTCGGCCGCTTCCTCGTCCGCCGCGGTGCCGTTCCCGGCGGGTGGGGATGCCGGGGCGCGGGCCGGAACCCAGGCGAAGCCCAGCGCGCTTCCCACCATGCCCAGGAGCAGCCCGATGAAGAACCCGCCGAGGTTGACCCCGATCAGCGAATAGACCGCCGTCACCGCCGCGATGACAGCGTAGAAGAGGCGCTGCTGCGGGGTGAACCACATCAGCATCCCGCAGGTGACCAGGATGACCGGGATCAGCCAGGACAGGAAGCCGGTCGGCCCCATCTGGAAGGTCAGACCACCGAGACTCATCTGGGTGGTGGCGAAGATCTCCAGACCGGCCAGCGCGGTGAGGAGGCCGCCCCAGAACGGCCGCGACCGCCGCCACCGGCGGAAGGCACGCCAGGCCTGGCCGATCCGGCTCTGTGGGGCGGGCCGCTCGTGGGCGGATGTCACGTGTCCTCCTGGCGATTCTGACGTGGGTGGTACCGGGCCGGGGCCCGTCGCGGGTGGCCGCCACGGGCCCGGTCCTCAGCTCAGAAGCACTCCTTGGCGGCGGCCCCTACGTTGATCTTCAACTTGAGGCCGTTGAGGGTGAAGACACCGGCGCTGGTGGAGCGGGCCACCTGCTCCAGGTCCTTGATGACGACCTTGTCGGCGCTCTGGCCGAAGGACTTCGGCGTGGCCCCGGCGTTCAGGTCGGTGGCGTCCCGGCCGATCTTGATGTTGGTGAACTCCGCGTCACCGCCGAGCGAGTCCATGTCGATGAGCAGGCCCTCGGCGGTCGCCGGCTTGCCGTCGCCACCGGCGTTGATGGTGAGCACGATCGGCATGTCCGGCACCTTCACCGACTGGCAGAGGTCGTAGAGCTTGGCGTTGGTGATCTCGGAGACGGCCACCGGGTGCGCGGTCCCGTCCTTCTCCTTCACGAAGCCGCCGTACTGCTTGAAGCCGGTGCCCTCCAGCTTGGTGGCACCGACCTTGAAGGTCTGTCCGGAGACGGCGAACGACGCGGCGATCGCGCCGTTGGACATGCCGAAGACGATCGCCCCGGCCACCGCGGTGGCCGGCACCATCATCGCGGCGAAGCGACGCCACCGTGTCCCGCCGCCGAGCTGGCGGCCTTCCGTTTCACTCACGGGGTTCTCCTTGACGAGGGGTCAGCACCGAACGCGGTCGCGGTTCGGGAGGAGGTGGAGGGTGCTGCGGTTGCCACCGGGCCGGTGGCCGCGTGCAGGCTGTCACCGGTCCGGTGGCCGCTGCAGCACGCGGATTGGATGTTCCCGCGAAGCGACCTACCTCACAAGACCCCTTGCTACCGGCGGGTAACGGGCAAAAATCTTGGGGATGTCCGAATGTTACCGACGGTTAACATCGATGGACCGGCAAGCTCCCTCAATTCGCCCAGAACGCAGCAGCCGAGCCCGGCTCCGCCACCCTGGGTAGACACACGCTCACAAACATCACCTTTTGATAACGCTGGCCTGAGGGTTGTCTGTGGGTGACGATCGTGGCGCACAGCGGCACCGGCCGTCACGCCGCACACGCAGCCGCCGGGCCTGGCGCAGGAAGGACCCGGTGCCGGCCGACGGTCCTCCGCGAACCGCCGACCGGCACCGGAACCTGGCACTCCTAGCCGCGTCCCCCGTCGCAATGGTCGGAGTCGCTGGCACGGCCCCAGTCCTCACCGTTCGGGCCGTAGACGCTGGCGAAGAGGTCGTAGTCGGCGACCCCGTTACTCTCGTGCTCGTTCACCGGCACACCCCAGGATCCGTCGCTCCCGGTCGTCACCCAGTAGTCCGACCAGGTCCACAGCACATCGTTCTTCCAGACCCGCAGCTGCACCCTGATCCGCTGGTTCTCCCCGCCCGCCACACCGAGCGCACTGGACTTCACCGACGTCCAGCCGACCGGGACATCCTTGATCGGGACGTAGTAGTCCGTGCAGGTGACCGTGGCGAAGACATGGTGTACGCGGACACTGACGGTGTTGGTGGCCGCGCTCTGGCCGGCGACGTTCTCCGCCACGACCTTGAACTCGTACCGGTTCCCGCCGGTCAGCATCGGCACGTGGGCCGAGGTGCCGGTCAGGTAGGCGGCTTCGGTGCCCCATCCCGCGCCCCGGGTGACGTTACGCATGTACACCCGGTAGGTGACCCGCGGCGACGGACTGGCCAGCCAGGTCAGGAGGACCGAGTTCTGCCCCACCGTGGCCTTCAGGGTGGTCGGGGCCTGTGGGAGCGGCGGCCACGGCCGCGCACTCACCACGCTGGAGGCCGGTGAGTCGCCGCTGAGGTTCGTCGCCCGCACCCGGAACTCGTACGTCGTGCCGTTGAACAACAGGTTCACCGTGTACGCACAACACCCCACCGCCACCGGCAGTCTCGTCCAGTTACCCCCGCTGGCCCGCGACTCGATCCAGTACGACACGTTCGCCGTCGGACTCGCCGTCCACCGCAGGGTCACCTTCGCATCGCCAGCCGTCGCCGTGAGACCCGTCGGCGCCTGCGGCGTCGGCGGCATCGGCCGCGCACTCGCCACATTCGAGGCCGTCGAGTCGCCGCTGAGGTTCGTCGCCCGCACCCGGAACTCGTACGTCGTGCCGTTGAACAACAGGTTCACCGTGTACGCACAACACCCCACCGCCACCGGCAGCGTCGTCCAGTTACCCCCGCTGGCCCGCGACTCGATCCAGTACGACACGTTCGCCGTCGGACTCGCCGTCCACCGCAGGGTCACCTTCGCATCGCCAGCCGTCGCCGTGAGACCCGTCGGCGCCTGCGGCGTCGGCGGCATCGGCCGCGCACTCGCCACGTTCGAGGCGACGCTGTCCCCCGACACGTTCGAGGCGGCGACCTTGAATTCGTAGGTGTGCCCGTTGACCAGATAGTTTGCCGTCAACGAGGTGCCCGTCACCGGCAGCGGCAGCTTCTGCCAGGACTGCCCCTGCGTCCTGTCCCGTTGGTAGACCTGATAGCTGACCCCGGACGTCGCGCTGGCTGTCCAGCTCAGGGTCACCTTCCCGTCCCCCGCGCCGGCGGTCAATCCGCTCGGCGCACCCGGCAGCCCGCCCCTGGCCGTCACCTGCACCGTGTTCGAGTTCGACCCCTGGCCGCCCTGGTTCTCCGCCGCCACCCTGAACTCGTACACGTGGTTGTGCACCAGCAGACCGATGGAGGCGTGGGTGTCCTCGGTCGGGTACGGCAGCTTGACGAACGCCTCCCCCGCCGTGACATCCCGCCGGTAGATCCAGTAGAGGTTGCTCGCCGGTCCCGGCGCGTCCCAGTCGAGATCGACGGTGCCGTTCCCGCCGGTGGTCCCGCGCAGGTTCGCCGGAGCGCCCGGCACGGTGTAGCGGGAGGTGGCGCCGGCCACCGTCGACTGCGGCCCGACGCCGGCCGCGTTGGTGGCCGCCACCTTGAACTCGTACACGTGCTGGTGGACCAGCAGGCCGGCGGTCATCGTGCAGCAGGTCGTAATCGGCAGCGGCAGTTTGCTGAAGCCCTGTCCGGCGCTGACGTCCCGCTGGTAGACGTCGTAGAAGAAGTCGTCGCCGGCCGGTGCGGCCCAGGTGAGGGTGATCCCGCCGTCGGACCGGGGCGTCGCGGTCAGACCGGTGACCTGAGGGGGCAGGGGTGGCATCGGCTTGGCGGTTGCCAGGTTGGACGGTGTCGACTCCCCGCCCTGGCCGGTCGTGGTCACCGTGAATTCGTAGGTGTGCCCGTTGGCCAGCAGGCCGGCGGTGAACGTGCAGCAGGTGGTGACCGGCAGCTCCAGGGTGGTGAAGTCGGTCTCCCCGGCGGTGACGTCCCGCTGTCTGACCAGGTACCAGACGTTGGGTGTGGTGCTCGCCGTCCAGTTCAGCACCACCTGGGCGGCACCGGGGGCCGCGGTCAGCCCGGTCGGTGGGGCCGGCTTCGGATAGGTCGAGGTCGCGCGTACCGGGGTCGAGGTCGGCCCCTCCCCGCCCGCGTTGAGCCCACTGACCTTGAACTCGTACTGGTGCCCGTGCAGGAGGTACCCGGCGGTGTGGGTGCAGCAGTCGGTGACCGGCAGGTCGAGCCGGGTGAAATCGGTCTCGCCGGTGGTCACGTCCCGCTGGTGGACCCAGTACGAGACGTCGGTGCCGAGAGAGTTCCAGGTCAGGCTGATCGAGCCGTCGGCCTGTGGGGACGCCGCCAGGCCGGTGGGTGCCGCCGGCACCGCCAGATGGGTGGTCGCGGCGGCGACGTTCGACTCCGGCCCGGTGCCGGCGCTGTTCGCCGCCGCCACGGTGAACTCGTACCGGTGCCCCTCGATCAGGTTGCGGGCGACGGCGTCGGTGGCGTCGAAGACCGGTGACGGCCAGCGGGTGGCGGCGGGTTCCCCGGCGGTGACATCACGCTGGGAGACCAGGTAGTGCAGATTCTGGTCGGCGACCGGTGCCCAGTCCAGGGCGATGGTGCCATCGTCGCGGGCGGTGGCGGTGAGGTCGGCCGGCGCGACCGTCGGCGGCCGTTCCACATAGAGCAACAGGTTCGGTGAGGTGCCGATATTGGACAGCTTGCCGACGGTTGCCGCCCGGGTCAGGGCCGTCTTCACGTCGGCCGGACCGTAGTCGGGGTGGGCGTGGAGCAGCATCGCGGCGGCACCGGCGACCAGGGGCGCCGCCATCGAGGTGCCGAAGTTGTACGAGACGTCCAGGTCGTCGCCGATCCCGGCTCCCACGATGTCCGCCCCCGGAGCGAAGAGGTTGACGCACTGCCCGAGGTTGCTGGTCACCTGGCTGGTGGAGAGCCGGGAGTCGTCCATGTCGCTGGCGCCGACGGTGATGACCGCCGAGTCCTTCCCGGTCCGGGCCGGGGAGTAGTCGCAGGCGTCTCCGCCCTGGTTACCTGCTGCGGCGACGACCACGATGCCGGAGCCCGCCGCCGCCCGGGTGGCGTGGTCGAGACTGTCCGCGTAGGGCCGGTCGGCACCACTGGTGAGGCTGAGGTTCATCACCGCCGGCAGGCGGCCTTCGGCGTCCCCCATCGCCCAGTCGATCCCCCGCACGACGGTGAGGGTGTCGGAAACGGTCTCACCGGTGGTGGTGCAGTTGAAGACCTTGACCGGCACCAGCCCTGCCGCCTTGGCCGCACCGTAGTCGGTTCCGCCGAGCAGACTGGCCACCGCCGTCCCGTGCCCTTTACCGCAGTCCGGCGTACTGGTGCTTCCGTCGAAGGCGTTGAAGCCGGTGTCCACCCGGCCGCCGAACTCCTCGTGGGTCGCCCGGATCCCGGAGTCCACCACGTACGCCCGCACCGCTCCGTCATTCGGATAGACGTACCTCTTGTCCGGAGTCGCCTCCCGCTGGTCGATCCGGTCCAGGTGCCAGTAGGGATTGGCCTGTTCGCCACTGACCCGGTAGGTGGCGTTCTGCTCGACGTCCAGCACGTCCGGATGGGCGGCCAGGTTCACCGCCTGGGCCTGGGTCAGCGTCGCACCGAAGCCACGCAGCGTCCGGGGCAGCACCGGCCCCAGGGTGCCGCCGGCCTGCGCGACGAGTTGCGCGGCGTAGCTGGCCACCCGTTCCGGCTGGGCGGCGCCCTCCTTGAGCCGGACCAGGTAGCTGCCCGGGACGGAGTCGGCCCGGTTGGCGCCCCGGACCGCGTCGGCCACCGGCACGCTGCTCTGCGGGGTGACCGAGACGGTCGCACCGGTCGGTCCTTCACCCGCGCTGTTGACTCCGGCCACCTTGAACTCGTAACGGTGCCCGGGAATGAGCAGTCCGGCGCGGCGGCTGGTGGTGGTCGCGGTGGTCGCATGCCGGGCGAAGTGGGTCTGACCGCCGGTCACGTCCCGCTGGTAGACCCGGTAGGAGGTCACTCCGCTGGCCGCCGCCCAGGTCAGGTCGGCGTGGTCGTCCTGCCCGGTGACGGTGAGACCGGTCGGTGCGGCCGGCAGCCCGGTGCCGGGCGACGGCGGTGGCCAACTGACGTCCACGAACCGGGGCCGGTAGAGCCGCGCGTCGGCGAACGTGTCCGCGAACTCCAGGCTGTTGACGTTGTACGAGATCAGCAGCTTGCCGGTGGTCGCGAGTTCGGGGTGCAGCCGCGCGTCGTAGACGATCTTCTTCCCGCCGGCGGTGATCTCCGGCGCCTGGTACAGCGGGACCGGCCCGGTCCACGGACCGGTCGGTGAGGTGGCCCGGTAGGCCACGATCTGCGGGTCGAAGAGCAGGTTGTTCTCGTGGGTGACCAGGACGTACTCACTGCCCACCTTCTGCACCGAGTAGCTGGTGCCGACCCCGCTGAGCAGCCGCGCGACGGTGGTGCGGTCCGCCGACCAGGTGGTGCCGGTCCAGAACTGCCAGGGGCCGTCGAGCGCCCCGGTGCTGACCCGGGCGACATGGCCGAACTTCATTCGCCCGGGGGCGGTCGAGGTGCCGTAGATGTAGGTGTACGCCCCGTCCGGCGTGATCGCCGCGCCCCAGTTGACGTCCGAGCCGACCGGCAGGTCGGTCACCGCGGTCAGGGTGAGGGCGGGGAGGGCGAACCTGGCCAGCGACACCCCGGTCAGGGTGAAGTCGAGGACGCCGGTGCCGCTGCGCCGGTAGCGGTTGTAGATGACCCGCAGTTCGCCGGACTCGACGACCGCGTCCCCCACCCAGAAGAACTCTCCGGACTGTGCCGGTACGACCAGCGCGGTGGGTGCGACCGCGCTGCCGCCGGTCAGGGTCGCGCCGAGCGAGGTGCCGCTCTGCACGATCGCCGAATTGTTGATCATCGGAGAGTTGGCGGGACGGCTGCCGTCGGTGTTGACCGTACCGAGGAAGGTGTCGGAGAAGAGCCAGATCACCCGGCCGTCCGGCAGGGCCACCGAGGTGGTGCCGTCGGCGCCGGTCCAGTGGTTGCCGGCATCTCCGTAGGCGTTGAACGCCGTGTTGAGTTGTGCCGCTGTCAAGGTCGTGACCGCCGCTCGGGCCGGCTCGGCCTGATAGGCCAGACCGAGCATGATCAGTACCGCTGTGATCGCCGCCTGCCAGCGTCTTGTGAGCATGGCAACAGACGAAGATCCCCCGTGGATATTCATGATCACGAGCATGGCAGAGCCCGACGGATCGGCCAGACGCGCAGCGGTCGTCATTTCCGCACCAACGGCCGATCGACAACGAGGCAGGGATGCCCTGGTCAGCCGACCGTTCACCGACCGGCGCGCTTCGTGAACACGTCCACCAGCGCTGTCGGAACCCGCCAGGAGCACGCCGGGCCGTGCCGCCTGAACCACGGAACGCCGTACCGGCCGGCTTCGGCACGTCCCGCCTCGTGACACACGGCCGGCCGTGTCCCACCGCACGGCACCACCGCCCGTACGGCTCGCCCGCACGCCCGTGCCGGCCGGCCCGGTCCCTCCACCCGGACACCGTGCCACGAACGGCCATACACCGTGTGACCGGCGACGACACGCGGTGGTGAGGATGGCCGGACGCACGCTGTCGGCTGACCGTCCGGTTGGCTACCGTAGGTGTCCCCGGGGGCCGCAACCCCCCGCGTGGTACGTCCGATCGAGGTGGCTGTGACGCTGTACGGCGACAACCAGGTCTCCGACGACCGCCCCACGGTGCAGGTCACCGCGGTGAGCTGGCCGGGCGAGGAGGAGCCCACCACGGCCGGCGGGGCCGCGGGCTCGCCCCGCCCGGCAGGCGGCAGGCCGTGGTGGCGACGCGGGCGGGTGCTGCTCGCCGGTGGGGTGACCGCCGCGGTGCTGGCCGGGATGGTCGGCACGGGCGCCTGGGCGTACGCCGGGGACGTCCCCCGCGGCACCAGCGTGCTCGGCACCGAGCTGGGGGGTCGCAGCCGCACCGAGGCGGCAAAGGAGCTCCGGGCCGAGCTGGAGAAGCGGGCCGGTGCGTTGAACGCCCCGCTGACCGTGCTGGTGGGCGAGAACCGGGCGGAGATCAACCCCTCCGACGTCGGCCTGGCCGTGGACGTGGACGCCACCGTCGCCGCCGCCACCTCCGCGCAGGCGCACCCGGTGGACCGGCTGTTCGGCTCCCGGTCGGTCGAGCCGGTGGTGACCGTGGACGCCGCCAAGCTGGACGCGGCGCTACGGACGGTCCTCGGCAGCCAGGGTCGGGACATGACGATGCCGGCGATCATCTTCACCGGCACCACCCCGAAACCGGTCTACCCGAAGCCGAGCCTGACGCTGGACGCGGAGCAGTCCGCCCGGGTGGTCCGCGCGGGTTGGCTGGCCGGGCAGCCGGTGACCGTGCCGGTGGTGGAGAAGAACCCCGCGACCACCCGGGAGGAGGTGGACCGGATGGTCGCCGAGCTGGCGAAGCCGGCTGTCGCCGCTCCGGTCACGATCACCTCCAGCAAGGGGTCGGTCAGCGTCCCGCCGGCGGCGATCGCCCGCGCGCTGCGCTTCTCGGCCGACGACGAGGGGAAGCTGACCCCGAAGATCGACGTGAAGCGGCTCCGGACGGCGCTCGGCAGCAAGCTGGCCGCGATCGAGTCCACGCCGAAGGACGCCGGCCTGACCATCTCCGGTGGCAAGCCGAAGGTGGTGCCGGGCCGGGCCGGGCAGCAGCTCGACTCGGCGGCCCTCGGCCGGGACCTGCTCGCGGTGCTGCCGAAGGCGGACGGCCGGACGGTCACCGGGGAGCTGAAGGCGGCCGAGCCGGAGCTGACCGAGGCGAAGCTCGCCGAGTTGGGCATCAAGGAACGGGTCTCCACCTTCTCCACCAAGTTCCCCGGCGGCCTCTCCTCGCCGCGCAGCCAGAACATCATCCAGGCCGCTAAGGACGTGGACGGCACGATCGTGCAGCCGGGGGAGACCTTCTCGCTCAACGCGCACACCGGTGAGCGCGGCTACGCCCAGGGCTACAAGGACGCCCCGGTGATCGTCGGCGGCAAGCTGGTCCCCGGGGTCGGCGGCGGCGTCTCGCAGTTCACCACCACGCTCTTCAACGCCAGCTACTACGCCGGTCTCCAGGACGTCGAGCACAAGCCGCACTCGTTCTACTTCAGCCGCTACCCGGCGGTGATCGAGTCGACCATCTTCTGGCCGGACCTGGACTTCAAGTTCCGTAACAACACCCCGCACGGGGTGCTGATCGACACCGCGTACACCTCGGACACGATCACCGTGTCGATGTGGAGCACGAAGATCTACGACAGCGTCAAGACCGAGTACGGCCCACGCCGTAACATCACCACGCCGAAGACGGTCCACCTGGAGCCCGGCCCGACGTGTATCGCCGCCGCCGGCAGCAACGGTTTCAGCCAGGACGCCTACCGGGTCATCAAGAAGGACGGCAAGGTCGTCAAGCGGGAGAAGTTCAGCTGGACCTACGACCCGGAACCGAACTTCGTCTGCGGTCCCAAACCCTCCTGAGCCCGACCGCCACGACCCGGGGTCGGCCCCGCCCCGAGTCCCGACGCACGCGTGAGCCCCGCCGGCCGATCGCCGACGGGGCTCTGTGCTCTCCGGGTACGCCCGGTCGTACCGCGGGCGGGATTCCGACGCCCGGCGGCGGTCGGGGTGGTTGCGCGGGTGGTCAGGGGCGGGCCTCGGCGAGTCCCTGACGGACCCCCTCGGCGTCCCGGTCGGTGCCGTAGACGGGGGTGTCGGGCTGCTGCCGCCAGCTCTCGTCGAGGGTGCCCGCGTCCACCGGGTCGAAGCCCAGCGCGTCGACGAGCTGCATGACCAGCTGCTTGGCCTCGGCATCGTCACCCGCCACCGGCAACGCGATCCGGTCCCCGGCACCGGCGGGTCGCCCCCGGTCCATCAGGTGCGCGGCCTGGATGTTGTTGAAGGTCTTCACCACCCGGGCACCCTTGAGGTGGTCGGCGGTCCACCGGCTGGAGGTGAGGCTGCGGTCGAGCAGCTCGGCGATGTCGCCGTCGCGCTGCGGGTAGTAGTTGTCGGCGTCCACGACGATCTTGCCGTCGAAGAGCGGGGCCGGCAGCTCGGGCACCACGAGCAGCGGGACCGCCACCACGACCAGCTCCGCGTCCTGGACGGCCTGCTCCAGGGTGCCGGCGACCGCCCCGGTCTCCTGGGCAAGGTCGGTCAGGCTGGCCGGCCCCCGCGAGTTCGTGACGGTGACGTCGTGCCCGAGGGACCGCAGCCGCCGGGTGAGGGTGCCGCCGATGTGCCCCGAGCCGATGATTCCGATCTTCATGACCACTCCTGCCTCCGCCGCTTCCGACGGTCAGTTCCGGTTCTCCGCTCAGCAGGTACCCCGCCTGGTCCGCTCCGATTGCGGACGAGGCGTACCCCACGTCACGTTTCGCCGGACGGTGCGAGGACGCCGGGAAAAACCGGTACCGCATCGACGGTACGAGGTGACGGCGGCTGCCCGGGGCGGTTCACCGAACGCGGGCCGGCAGGGCGGGCTGGCATGGGCGGCCGGGGTTCCGGGCCGGTGTGATGCCGGGCCGGCGGGACCGCGGACTGCCGGAGCAGCTGGTTGGCCGGCGGGATCTCGACGCCGGCCGTATCCATGGGAGGGCGGTGCCGCTCGCGGCCGGGCTACGTGAACCTCCACGGGACCAGGAGTGGAAATGCAGAATGCCCACCCCCGTGAGGGGTGGGCATTCCACAATGATTGTCCGGCGGTGTCCTACTCTCCCACACCCTCCCGAGTGCAGTACCATCGGCGCTGGAGGGCTTAGCTTCCGGGTTCGGAATGTAACCGGGCGTTTCCCCTCCGCCATGACCGCCGTAACCTTATGAACATATCAAACAACACACACACCCACACCCAGCGTGCGGGGGGTTGTCTGGTATTTGTTCAGAGTTGCACAGTGGACGCGTAGCAGCCTTGTTGTCAAGTCCTCGGCCTATTAGTACCGGTCAACTGAACCCGTTACCGAGCTTACATTTCCGGCCTATCAACCCAGTCGTCTAGCTGGGGGCCTTACCCCCACAAAGTGGGATGGGATACCTCATCTTGAAGCAGGCTTCCCGCTTAGATGCTTTCAGCGGTTATCCCTTCCGAACGTAGCTAACCAGCCGTGCCCCTGGCGGGACAACTGGCACACCAGAGGTTCGTCCGTCCCGGTCCTCTCGTACTAGGGACAGCCCTTCTCAAGTATCCTACGCGCACGGCGGATAGGGACCGAACTGTCTCACGACGTTCTAAACCCAGCTCGCGTACCGCTTTAATGGGCGAACAGCCCAACCCTTGGGACCTGCTACAGCCCCAGGATGCGACGAGCCGACATCGAGGTGCCAAACCATCCCGTCGATATGGACTCTTGGGGAAGATCAGCCTGTTATCCCCGGGGTACCTTTTATCCGTTGAGCGACACCGCTTCCACACGCAAGTGCCGGATCACTAGTCCCGACTTTCGTCCCTGCTCGACCTGTCAGTCTCACAGTCAAGCTCCCTTGTGTACTTGCACTCAACACCTGATTGCCAACCAGGCTGAGGGAACCTTTGGGCGCCTCCGTTACCCTTTAGGAGGCAACCGCCCCAGTTAAACTACCCACCAGACACTGTCCCTGAACCGGATAACGGTCCGAAGTTAGATACCCAAATCAACCAGAGTGGTATTTCAAGATTGCCTCCACCCATACTGGCGTACAGGTTTCACCGGCTCCCACCTATCCTACACAAGCCCATTCAGATACCAATGTCAAGCTATAGTAAAGGTCCCGGGGTCTTTCCGTCCTGCCGCGCGTAACGAGCATCTTTACTCGTACTGCAATTTCGCCGGGCCTGTGGTTGAGACAGTGGGGAAGTCGTTACGCCATTCGTGCAGGTCGGAACTTACCCGACAAGGAATTTCGCTACCTTAGGATGGTTATAGTTACCACCGCCGTTTACTGGCGCTTAAGTTCTCCGCCTCGCCCCCAAAAGGAGCTAACAGGTCCCCTTAACGTTCCAGCACCGGGCAGGCGTCAGTCCATATACATCGAATTACTTCTTCGCATGGACCTGTGTTTTTAGTAAACAGTCGCTTCCCCCTGCTCTCTGCGGCCATACAACGCTCCACCCGCACGGGGCTTCACGTCTCCGGCCCCCCTTCTCCCTAAGTTACGGGGGCAATTTGCCGAGTTCCTTAACCACAGTTCGCCCGATCGCCTCGGTATTCTCTACCTGACCACCTGTGTCGGTTTGGGGTACGGGCCGCTAAGAACTCGCTAGAGGCTTTTCTCGGCAGCATAGGATCACTGACTTCACCTGAATCGGCTCGGCATCACGTCTCAGCCCTGTGTACCGCGGATTTACCTACGGCACGGCCTACACGCTTACCCCGGCACAACCACCGGCCGGGCTCAGCTACCTTCCTGCGTCACCCCATCGCTTGACTACTACCCACCAGGTTCCCAGCCTCCCCATTCTCGGTCCGAAAACCGCCAACAGTTCAGGTGGTTAGCACAGCAAGGTTCATCACGGGCGCTCCTTCGCGGGTACGGGAATATCAACCCGTTGTCCATCGACTACGCCTCTCGGCCTCGCCTTAGGTCCCGACTCACCCAGGGCGGATTAGCCTGGCCCTGGAACCCTTGGTCATCCGGCGGAAGGGTTTCTCACCCTTCTTTCGCTACTCATGCCTGCATTCTCACTCGTGCCGCGTCCACAACTAGGTCACCCCGCTGCTTCACCCCCGGCACGACGCTCCCCTACCCACCCACACACCTGCACCAGACACCAAAATGCCTGACGAAGTATCATGTGAGTGCCACAGCTTCGGCGGTGTGCTTGAGCCCCGCTACATTGTCGGCGCGGAACCACTTGACCAGTGAGCTATTACGCACTCTTTAAAGGATGGCTGCTTCTAAGCCAACCTCCTGGTTGTCTATGCGACCCCACATCCTTTTCCACTTAGCACACGCTTAGGGGCCTTAGCTGGTGATCTGGGCTGTTTCCCTCTCGACTACGAAGCTTATCCCCCGCAGTCTCACTGCCGCGCTCTCACTTACCGGCATTCGGAGTTTGGCTGATTTCGGTAAGCTTGTAGGCCCCCTAGACCATCCAGTGCTCTACCTCCGGCAAGAAACACACGACGCTGCACCTAAATGCATTTCGGGGAGAACCAGCTATCACGGAGTTTGATTGGCCTTTCACCCCTAACCACAGATCATCCCCCAACTTTTCAACGTTGGTGGGTTCGGCCCTCCACGCGGTCTTACCCGCGCTTCAGCCTGCCCATGGCTAGATCACTCCGCTTCGGGTCTAGAACATGCGACTACAACGCCCTCTTCAGACTCGCTTTCGCTACGGCTACCCCACACGGGTTAACCTCGCCACATGCCACTAACTCGCAGGCTCATTCTTCAAAAGGCACGCCGTCACCCCGCAAGGCTCCGACGGATTGTAGGCGAACGGTTTCAGGTACTATTTCACTCCCCTCCCGGGGTACTTTTCACCATTCCCTCACGGTACTCGTCCGCTATCGGTCACCAGGAAGTATTTAGGCTTACCAGGTGGTCCTGGCAGATTCACGGCAGATTTCAGGAGTCCGCCGCTACTCGGGAACACCCACAGAAGGTCAGCAACTTTCACCTACCGGACTCTCACCGCCTACGGTCAGCCATTCCAGACTGTTCGGCTAGCCACCAACTTGATAACTCCTCGAACAAGTGTCAGCCTGTTCAGCAGGGTCCCACAACCCCGACCACGCAACCCCTGACAGGTATCACACGCAACCGGTTTAGCCTACATCCGCTTTCGCTCGCCACTACTCACGGAATCACTATTTGTTTTCTCTTCCTACGGGTACTGAGATGTTTCACTTCCCCGCGTTCCCCCCATACACCCTATGTGTTCAGATGCAGGTGACACCACATGACTGGTGCCAGGTTTCCCCATTCGGACACCCTGGGATCACAGCTCGGTTGACAGCTCCCCCAGGCCTATCGCGGCCTCCCACGTCCTTCATCGGCTCCTGGTGCCAAGGCATCCACCGTTCGCCCTTGACA